>CAVRMX010000020.1:0-45821 GCA_963722275.1 uncultured Actinomycetes bacterium
GTCACCCGGAGCGGGAGACCTAGCCGGCGTCCAGGAGCTGACGCAGGGCCGCCGCGCGGACGTGGAAGAAGGTGGTCCGGCGGACGATTCTGTAGCTGCCGGCCAGCTCGGCGGGCAGCGGCCCGCGGCAGCGGGTGCGCTGCAGGTGCCCGGCGAGGATGCCGAGCTGGGCGGCGGTGAGGCGGCCGAGTTCGGGGTAGGCGGCGGCGAGCCGGGCGGTGGCGGGGATGCGCCAGCGCCATTGCCAGCGGAAGACGATCGCGCCGTGCAGGTCACGCAGGCCCCGGACGGCGGCGGGCAGCCGCACGGCGGTCGCGGTGGCGGCCGGCCGGCCCAGGACGACGGCGGCGGCGGCGAGCGCGGCCCAGCCGGCCGGACCCTGGCGGGCGAGGACGCCGGCCAGGCCGCCGAACAACTGGTACCAGAAGAACCCGGCGGTGAGCAGGAAGACGGCGGCGGCCAGGCCGTTGACGGCGGCGTAGGCGGCCAGGGCCCGGTCCGCGGTCGTGCGGGGCTGCCCGGCGGCGACGGCGGTGATCAGCCGGGTGACGGCGCCGCGGGCGCGGCGGCTCAGGTCGGGGATGCCCAGGGCGTCGGCGAGCAGCCACGACCCGTCCAGGCCGGTGAACGGGAGCAGGTTGGTGGCGATGGTGGCCGCGTTGAGGATCACGAACCTGTGCAGCAGCGGCAGCGCAGAAGGCAGCGGCGCCAGCCACAGCCAGATCGCGACCAGCGAGGTGAACTGCCACTCGGCCCATACCCCGGCGGCGGCCTGGACGAGCCGCTGGCGGCGCGTCAGCAGTAGCGCGCCGGCCGACTCGACGTAGAAGGCCGGGGTGCCCAGGTGCAGCCGGATCCCGGCGGCGTCGACGACGCGCCGATGCCGGACGACGACCAGGGCGTGGGCGAACTCGTGCACGCCGACCGCAGCCAGGCTCAGGGCGATCACGACGGGGATCTGCGCCGGATGGACTCGCAGGACGAAGGGCCGGCCCGAGGTGAGGCCGGCGACGACGGCGGCCAGGCCGGCCAGGGCCAGCAGGATCTGCATGGCCACGGCCGCCGGGCGGAACAGGAGCCGGGCGCCGCGGGAGTACGCGGCGGCCACCAGCCGGCCGGCGCCTGCCCACCGCACCTCGAGCCGCGCGCCGCTGAATTCCACCGCGCGCCGCGGCGGCGGGGGCGGCCCGCCGGCCAGGAACCCCTGCTCGCGCAGTCCGGCCGCGAAGGCCCCGGTGACCGGGCGCGTGCCCAGCTGGTCACAGATTTCCGCTTCGGCGTCCGAGAGCTCGATCGCCTGCCCGGTGCGGTGGTTGACCAGCACCCGGTAGGCGCGGCCGCCGCGGCAGGCCTCAGTGTGGGCCTCCACCCAGGATCCCAGCCCGGTCATTGTCACCCTCCATTCGGAATGGCGGCGGGACCGGTCCCCTCCGGCCGGTCCCGCCTCGTCGCGCTAGTAGTTGTTCTTGCCGAGGGTGCGGCGCGAGTAGTTGCCCCGGCCCAGGGTGCGGCGCGAGTAGTTGCTCTTGCCGAGGGTGCGGCGCAGCAGGCCGCGAACGGGGGTCTCGGGGGCCCGCCCCGGGTCCGCGACGGGGCGGACCGGGATGATGGCCTTCGGCGTGTGCGAGTCGCGCGGGCTGGTAGGCATGATGTTCTCCTGTTTGCTTGGTTCGGGCGGGAGGCGTTCCTGCCGCCAAGCACCAGGTTGCCCGGGCCGGGTCGCGCCCGTCAGGGGCCGGATTGCCCCTCTTGGCAGCTCCGGGCTGATTAGGCAGAATTACCCGCACCGGGGCCTGGCCGGGATCCGAACGTCTATGTACGGGTATAGACCGGAATGGGTGGGGGAAATCGCAGACCCGAGGCGAGCCGTATATCCGCACGCCAGGTCGGCGTTGCGTTGGCTCATGGGCGGGCGTCCGTGGTGGGCCGCGCTGTGCGGCGCCGCCGCGATCGCGTTGCTGTGGGTCCCGTCCTGGGTCAATCCCGTTACGGATATCACGGCGGCGACGTGGCAGCTGGCCATCATCTCCCTGGTCGTGGCGGGCTGGGTTTCGCTGGGACGCCCGTCGCAGCGCGGCAACGGGATCTTGATGCTGATCCTGGCGGTGATGGTGTCGGCGACGTCGCTGCAATCCGTCGACTGGGGACCATGGGCCGTCATCGGCACGATGCTGTATCCGCTGTCCGGGGTCCTGCTGGGCTTGCTGCTGCTGCGCTGGCCGCGCGGCCGGCTGCAGGGCCGGGCTCAGCGCCGGCTGATCCGGGCCGCCTTTGTCCTCGTCCTGCTGCTCACCGCCGCCTCGATCATCACCTGGGATCCGCGCTGGAACGGGTTCACGGGCTCGGTCTGGTGGCCCACTCTCGTGCACGTCAAAGCGCTCGGAACCTGGCTCTACGACGACGTCACCCAGGGCGCGGAGGCGGTCCTGCTGATCCTGTTCGTGACCCTGATGGCGGCCCGGATCATCCACGCCACCCGCCCCGAGCGCCGGGAACTTGTGCCGGTCGCGGTCGCGGCCACGGCGTTCGCCGGGCTGGCCGCGGTGGAGGCCATCCAGCTTCTGACCGACACTAACGTCTCCGACCTGACGGGCTGGCTGTCCAACCTCTCCGTTGCGGCGGTCCCGGTCTCGTTCCTGATAGCGGTGGCGGTCCGCCGCGTACAGCGGGCGCTCGCCGTCGAGGCCCTGCTTGATCCGGGCCGGCTTGACTCGGCCGATGCGGTCGGCCGCGCGCTGAGCCGGGCGCTGGGCGACCGGCACCTGGCGCTGGCCACGTGGTCGCCGCAGCAGGACCGTTACCTGCTGGGCGACGGCACGGCGGCCCCGGATGACCCCGGCGGCGCGCACGTCGTGTACGTCGCCAGCCCGGTGGACGGGTCTCCGCTGGCCAGGATCGGGGTCAATCCGAGGCTGGCCGGGCAGACCGACTTCGTCGAGGCGGTGCTGCGGGCGGCCGGGACCGCGCTGGACAACGCACGGCTCCAGGCCGAGCTGCGGGCCGGCCAGCGTCAGGCCGAACGGTCCTCGGAGGAGCTCGATCGCGCCGAAGCGACGCACCGCCGGATGACCCGGCTGCTGCCCGGGGGCCTCGCCGAGCGGATCAGCCGTGATCCCGAGGCTTTCACCACAACCGAGCTGCTCACCGTGACCGTCTTGATGTCCGACATCCGCGGCTACACCGCGCTCGCGGAGACCACGCCGCCCGCGCGGCTGGCGGCGCAGCTCAACGAGCACCGCGAGGCGATGAACGAGGCCGTGCTGGCGCACGGCGGCACCGTGATGCAGTATGTCGGCGATGCCGTGATGGCCGTCTTCGGCGCCCCCGAACCGCTCGACGGGCACCAGGCGCGGGCCCTAGCCGCCGCGGCCCAGATGCACGCGGGCCAGGAAGTGCTGAACGCCGCCTGGGCCGACCGGGGAATGCTGCCGTTCGGGCTCGGCATCGGCCTGAGCACCGGCCAGGTGGCCGCGGCGCTGCTCGGGAGCCGGGACCGGGTCGAGTACACCGTCGTGGGAGACACGGTCAACCTCGCCTCCCGCCTGTGTGACGCGGCCCGCCCCGCCGGGAACACCGTCGCCAGCGCGGCCACCGTCGGCGGAACCACGGCGGCTGAGGATTATGTGCTGCTGCCCGCCCTGCGCGTCAAGGGAAGGGCCGCCACCGTCGCGGCCTACCGGCGGTGCCGTCCCTAGAGCGGGCGGCCGCGGATCGAGGCGTCCAGGACCTCGGCGGTGTGCGCGACCGCGATGTCCTGGCCGCGTTCTGCCAGCGCGGACGCGATCTGCAGGGAGCAGCCGGGATTGGCCGAGATGAGCAGCGGCGCGCCGGTGGCCAGCACCGATTCGGCCTTGCGGGCGCCAAGTTCGCTGGCCGCCGCGGGCTGCAGCAGGTTGTACACGCCCGCCGAACCGCAGCAGGTGCCCGCGTCGGACACCTCGACCAGGTTCAGTTCGGGAATCGCGCGCAGCAGCTCCCGTGGCTGCCTGGTGATCTGCTGCGCGTGCGCCAGGTGGCAGGCGTCGTGGTAGGCGGCGGTGACCGGCAGCGGGTGCCGTGGTGCCACCGGACCGATCTCGGCCAGGAACTCGGCGAGGTCCTGGACCTTGCCGCTCATCTCGGCCGCGCGCTCGGCCCAGCCGCCGTCTTCCCCGCCCAGCAGCCGCTCGTACTCCTTCATGGCCGAGCCGCAGCCGGCCGAGTTGACCACCACCGCGTCCACGCCTGCCTGCTCGAACGTGGCGATCGTGCGCCGGGCGAACGCCGCCGCCTCCGCCTCCCGGCCGGAGTGCAGCGACAGCGCGCCGCAGCAGCCCTGCCCGCGCGGGATGATCACGTCGCAGCCCTCGGCCGCGAGCACCCGGGCGGTCGCGGCGTTGACCTGCGGGAAGAATACCGACTGCACGCATCCGGTGAGCATGCCGACCACCGCCCGCCGGGTGCCGAGCGCGGGCACGCGCCCGGGCAGTGGCCGTGCCGAGGCGGCGGAAACGCTCGGGGGTGCCAGCCGCATCGCCGCGCCGAGCACGGGGGAGACCCGTCCCGGCAGGCTGGACCGGGCCAGCCTGCGGTCGAGCCCGGCCCGCTGCGCGGCCCGCAGCGGCGCGGTCAGCGCCCGGAGCCGCCCGGGGTAAGGGAACAGCGAGAATATGGCCGCCCGCGCGGCCCGGTCCCGCATCGTCCGCGGCGCGGCCCCAGCGGCGGACGGAGCGGCAGGCGGAGCAGCGGCCGGCGCGGATCGCGCCTCCTCGGTCCACACCCGGGCCGCCTCGATGAGCTGGTCGTACTGCACGCCGGAGGGGCACGCGGTCATGCAGGCCATGCAGCCCAGGCAGCGGTCGAAGTGCTCGGCGGCAGCGTCCGTCAGCGGAGCCCCGTCCAGGATCTGGTTCACCAGGTAGATGCGGCCCCGCGGTGAATCCATCTCCTCGGCCCACAGCTGGTAGGTCGGGCAGGCCGGCAGGCAGAACCCGCAGTGCACGCAGTCCTTCGCCACCTTGCGCAGCGCGTCCTCGTCCTGCATCAGTCGCCCTCCCGGGGGGGTTTGGGGGGGTCGTCCCCCCGGGCCAGCACCGCCAAGCGGCCGGGGAACATCCGGTGGCCGGGATCGAACTGGTCCTTGACCGCGCGCATCAGCGCGGCTCCCGGCAGGGTCCGCTGCGCCGCGGCGGCCGTGAGCACCGGCGGCGCCGCGGCCAGCACCTCGACGCTGCCCCGGGGGGCGGCCGAGCTCGCGGCGCCGTAAAGCCGCTCCCGCAGCGCGGTGACGAACCGGGCGGCGGCCTGGTCCCCGGCCGCCGGGTCCAGGCAGGCGTACACCGCGCCCGCGCCGGCCGCGCCGGTCACCGCGGGCCGGACTCCCGCGCTCGCGCCCGCCGACGTGATCGCCTCGAGCACGGAACCCAGCGCGCTGACCCAGAACGAGACCCGCACCACGGTGCTCGCGCGGTCCGCAGGCAGCTGGCCCCATCGGGCCGGCGCCGCCTCGGACACGGCCACCGCGGGCGATCCGCCGGCCGCCTCCAGCAGCTCGGACATCTGCTTGGCCCGTTCGGCCACGCCCGGGGATGTGCCCTCGAGCAGCACGCCGACCCGCAGCGGGCGCGGGGACCGCGACGATCCGGCCGGCCAGTCGAGCTCCACCGCCGAAGGCACCAGGGCCGAGCCCGCCGCCGCCGCCACCGCGGCGACCGCCTCGGCGCGCTCGGCAGGCCCGAACTCCGCCGTCACCCACGCCACCGCGGCCGGCAGCGGATGCAGCCGGAAGGTGGCCTCGGTGATCAGGCCCAGCGTGCCCTGCGAGCCGGAGAAGAGCTTGCCGATGTCGTATCCGGCCACGTTCTTGACTACCTTGCCGCCGGAGTGCGCGATCACCCCGTCGGCGCGCACCATGGTCAGGCCGATCAGCAGGTCGCGCGGGGTGCCGTAGCGGAACCGCCGCGGCCCGGCCGTGCCGGTGGCGACCACCCCGCCCACGGTCGCGTCTTCGGGTGCGTCGAGCGCCAGCTGCTGGCCTGCCGACGCGAGCGCCACGGCCAGCTGCCCGATCGTCGTGCCGGCCTGCACCCGTGCCACCAGGTCGCCGGCCGCGTGCTCGATGACCTGGTCCATCGAGCGCAGGTCGACCACCAGATCGCACCCGGAGGGCGGAGAACCCCAGGAGAGCCCGGTCCCGGCGCCGCGCGGCACCACCGCGAGCCCGGCGGCCGCGGCGGCGCGCAGCAGCGCCGATGCCTCGGCCGTGCTCGCGGGCGACGCGACAAAGGATGGCACCAGCCCGCCGAGTCCGGCGGCGTCGGAAGCAGTACCTTCCGCTAGCGACGGGCAGGCGGCGGCAAGCGCCGAGCGGAGGGCGGGAACCACGGTTCGTTCGGTGTCCATATCAGAAAATCTCCGCCTGGCCTGCCGCTACGGCGGGATGCGGCGCCCGCCGGTGGCCCGGAACCTCACCGCACAGCCGGGGGGTGGGGAAGATCTTGCCCGGGTTGCACAGGCTGGCCGGGTCGAACGCGCACCGGACCAGCTGCATGGTGTCCAGGTCGTCGGCGTTGAACATCTTCGGCATGTACCGGGACTTGTCGACGCCGACGCCGTGCTCGCCGGTGATCGAGCCGCCGTGCTCCAGGCAGGCGTCCAGGATCGCGCCGGAGACCTTCTCGGCCGCCTCCGCCTCGCCTGGCACCGCGTCGTCGTAGAGCACCAGCGGGTGCAGGTTCCCGTCGCCGGCGTGGAACACGTTGGCCACCCGGATGCCCGCGTCAGCGGACAGCGAGGCGATCCGGGCCAGCACCGCCCCCAGCGATGTCCGCGGCACCACGCCGTCCTGCACGATGTACGCCGGGCTGATCCGGCCCACCGCGGCGAAGGCCGACTTGCGTCCGGCCCAGATGCCCGCCCGCTCGGCCGGGTCGTCGGCTGCCCTGATTTCCGTCGCGCCAGCCGCCTCGCACAAAGAACGCACGATGGAAAGCTCCGACTCGACCTCCGCGGCCGGGCCGTCCAGCTCCACCAGCAGCACCGCGCCCGCCCCGGCCGGGTAATTGCAGTGCACGGCCTCCTCGGCGGCCTCGATGGACAGCGCGTCCATCATCTCGATCGCGGCGGGCAGGATGCCGGCCCCGATGATGTCGGACACCGCCTGGCCGCCCTGGCTGGTGGTGTCGTAGGCGACCAGCAGCAGGTGCACCACCTCCGGCAGCGGCATCAGCTTGACCACGATCTTGGTCACGATGCCGAGCGTGCCCTCCGACCCGGTGAACGCGCCGAGCAGGTCGTAGCCCGTGGTCACGCCGGTGCCGTCGCCGAGCCAGGTCAGCTCGCCGGACGGGGTGACGATCTCCAGGCCCATCACGTGGTGCACGGTGAACCCGTGCTTGAGGCAGTGCGCCCCGCCGGAGTTCTCCGCGACGTTCCCGCCGACCGAACAGACCACCTGGCTCGACGGGTCCGGCGCGTAGAACAGCCCGAACGGCGCGACGGCCTTGCTCACCGACAGGTTGGTCACGCCCGGCTCGACCACGGCCCGCCTGCTCACCGGGTCGATCTCCAGGACCTTCCGCATCCGGGTCATCACGATCAGCACGCCGTCCTGATGCGGCAGCGCGCCGCCGGACAGCCCGGTGCCGCTGCCGCGGGCGACGAAGGGTACCCCGGCCCGCGCGCAGAGCGCCACGACCGCGGCCACCTCGGACGCCGTGCCTGGCAGCACCACCAGGGCGGGCACGCAGCGGTGCGCGGTGAGCCCGTCGCACTCGTAGGTGCGCAGCTCGAGCGGATCGGTGATGACATTGCCCGCGCCGCAGATGTCCCGCATCCCCGGCACCAGCGCATCGATGATCGCTGTCATACCCGCACCCGCCTCGCTGCCGTCCCGGCCTGTGGTGATTCTCCCCTTTTCCCGCCCCGGTGAACAGAAACCAGCTACGGCATCCGCTCGTACGCCGGGATGGTGAGGAAGTCCACGAAGCTGTCGGCCAGCGCGACCTCGGTGAACAGCGCGGTCGCCTGGCCGTACCGCTCGGCGTCGAAGCTCTCCCCGGTCATCGCGCGGATCTTGGTCAGCTCCTCGTCGATGAGGCGCTCGACCAGGTCCCTGGTCACCAGGGTGCCGTCGTCCAGGGTGACGTCGTTGTGGATCCACTGCCAGACCTGGGAGCGGGAGATCTCCGCGGTGGCCGCGTCCTCCATCAGGTTGAAGATGCCCACCGCGCCGTTACCGCCCAGCCAGTTGGCCAGGTACTGCAGCGCGACGCTGATGTCGTTGCGCAGCCCGGCGTCGGTGATCACCCCGGGCGTCTTGGCCACCGCGAGCAGGTCCTGGGCGGTGACGCTGACCTCCTCGCGGAGCTTGGCGAGCTGGTTCGGGTTCGAGCCGAGGACGCCGTCGAAGACCTCCTTGCAGAGCGGCACCAGGTCGGGATGGGCCACCCAGGAGCCGTCGAAGCCGTCCTGCGACTCGCGGGTCTTGTCCTCCCTGACCTTGGCCATGGCCTTGGCGTTGACCTCGGCGTCGCGCCTGCTCGGGATGAACGCGGCCATGCCGCCCATCGCGTGCGCCCCGCGCCGGTGGCAGGTCTTGACCAGCAGTTCGGTGTAAGAGCGCATGAACGGGGCGGTCATCGTGACCGAGTTCCGCTCGGGCAGCACGAACTCGCGTCCCCGGGTGCGGAACTTCTTGATCACGCTGAACAGGTAGTCCCAGCGGCCCGCGTTCAGCCCGGCCGAATGCTCCCTTAGCTCGTAGAGGATCTCCTCCATCTCGAACGCCGCCGGGATCGTCTCGATCAGCACGGTGGCCCGGATCGTGCCGCGCGGGATGCCGAGGGCGTCCTGAGCCAGGTTGAACGCGTCGTTCCACAGCCGCGCCTCGAGGTGGCTCTCGTTCTTGGCCAGGTAGAAGTACGGCCCCTTGCCCTTGCCGATCTGCCGCTGCGCGCACGCCGCCATGTACAGGCCGAAGTCCACCAGGGCGCCCGAGGCCCGCACGCCGTCGATGAGGATGTGCTTTTCGTCCAGGTGCCAGCCGCGCGGGCGGACCACGATAGTGGCCAGCTCGCCATCGGGCCGCAGCGCGTATTCTTTTCCCTCGGCGCTGGTGAAATCGATCGCCCGGTCCAGTGCGTCTTTGAGGTTGAGCTGGCCGGTAATCATATTGTCCCAGAGCGGGGTATTAGCGTCCTCGAAATCGGCCAGCCAGACATTCGCGCCTGAATTAAGGGCATTGACCGTCATTTTCTTGTCGGTCGGGCCGGTGATCTCCACCCGGCGGTCGACCAGCCCGGGTGCGGGCGGCGCGACCCGCCAGCCCGCGTCCTCGCGGACTTCGGCCGTCTCGGGCAGGAAGTCGAGCATCGCGCCGCCTGAGAGCTCGGCCTGGCGGCGCCTGCGCAAGGCAAGCAGCTCCGACCGGCGCGGGCCGAGTTCGGCGTGGAGGGCGGCGATGAGGTCGATGGCCTGCGGCGTAAGGATCTCGTCGTAGCGATCACCGTACGGACCGGTGATTTCCACGCGTTCGGTTCCCGGCATGTCTAAATTCCTCCTCAAGTCTGCCCTACATCCTAGGCGGGCCGTCAGGCTCGGCGCAGGGGTGCCCGGGAGTGATCGGGACGGGATCGCGTATCGCCCGCCGGAATCTTCCCGGCCGGACCGCGATAATAGCGATTGCTTTTCGGTCGCGCGGGTAAGTCGTACGGGTAATTCGAGGGCACGCCACGGCCATTCCTGGGTGCTTCTTACCGGGGAGCGGGCGCGGAGACTTGCTGGCTGACTGGGACCGGCGCTACCGAGGGCCCGGCCGGGATGATAGGATTCTATATCCCGCTTAATGCTGCTTACGCGCCAGATAGATACTTAGGAAAGTATACCAATAAATATGACGCTCAGTCAAACCAATTCAGCCGGGACCTCGGCCATGGGGCAGGAACAGGCCTATCTCGACATGCTTTACCGGCTGCTCGACGAGGCGCGGGCCCGGACCGGGCGCGCCCTCGCCCAGACGCACGGCACCGGCGGGGCCGGGGGCACCTTCCAGGCCCGGGTCGAGCGCGACATCATGGCGGCCGAGCAGGCGCGGCGGCTGGCCCAGCTGAACGCGGTGGAGCACGGCCTGTGCTTCGGCCGGACCGACGCCGAGCCCACCGCCGAGCGCGCGGGCACCCTGTACATCGGCCGGATCGGCCTGCGGGACGACGAGCACGAGCCGCGGCTCATCGACTGGCGCGCGCCCGCCGCTCACCCCTTCTACGCCGCCACCCCCAAGGACCCGAACGGCCTCATCCGCCGCCGCCACATCTACACCAGGAACCGCACCGTCACCGGGGTCGATGACGACGTCTTCGACCTGGACCGGCTGTCCGAGCCGGACCGCCGGAGCCTGTCCGGCGAGGCCATGCTGATCGCCAGCATCACCAGCAGCCGCACCGGCCGGATGAGCGACGTGGTGGCCACCATCCAGGCCGAACAGGACCGGGTCATCCGCGCCACCTTGCAGGGCGTGCTGGTCGTGCAGGGCGGCCCGGGCACCGGCAAGACGGTCGCGGCCCTGCACCGCGCCGCCTACCTGCTCTACACTCACCGCCGCACGCTCGAGCGCCGCGGCGTGCTCGTCATCGGCCCGAACGCCACCTTCCTCCGCTACATCAGCCAGGTCCTGCCGTCGCTGGGCGAGACCGACGTGGTGCTCAGCTCGATCGCCGAGCTGTTCCCCGGGGTCAAGGCGGCGCCCGACGACAACCCGGAGGCCGCCGTGGTCAAGGGCGACCAGAAGATGGTCGCCGTGCTCCGCCGCGCGGTGCGCAACCTGCAGCAGGTGCCGCCGGGCGACCTGGAGGTCACCGCGGACGGCGTGACGATGACGGTGCCGAAGGAGGTCGTCCTGCGCGCCCGCGACCGGGCCCGCGGGCTGCGCAAGCCGCACAACGTGGCCCGCAAGCTGTTCGTCACCGACCTGCTCGGCGCGCTCGCGCAGGCCGAGGCGCGGGCACTCGGCCGCCAGCTGGACCCCGACGACGTCCCGTACACCCGGGCCAGGCTCTGGGACGAGGCGCCGGTCCGGGCCGCGCTCGACGGGCTGTGGCCGTTGCTCACCGCGCAGCGGCTGGTCGCCGGGCTGCTGGCCGAGGAAGGTGCCCTCCGCCAGGCCGCTCCCGGTTTTACCGCGGCCGAACGAGCCGGGCTGCTGCGCCCCGGCGCCCCCGATGCGTGGACGGTGGCGGACGTGCCGCTGCTCGACGAGGCCGCCCAGCTGCTCGGCACCGACGACACCGCGGAGAAGACCCGGCGCCGGGCCGCCGAGCGGGAGCGCCGGGCCGAGGAGAGATACGCCAGGGAGGTGCTCGAGATCACCGGCCTGGCCGGGCAGGGCTTCGTGGACGCCGCCACGCTGGCCGACTGGAACCGCGACACCGGCCAGCAGCTCACCACGGCCGAACGGGCCTGGGCCGACCCCTCCTGGGCCTACGGGCACGTGATCGTGGACGAGGCGCAGGAGCTGTCCGCGATGGCCTGGCGGATGGTGATGCGCCGGATCCCGACCCGGTCCCTCACCGTGGTCGGCGACGTGGCGCAGCGGGGGAGCGCGGCCGGCGCCCGCTCCTGGGCGCAGATGCTCGACCCCTACGTGAAGGGGCGCTGGCGCGAGGAGCTGCTCACGGTCAACTACCGCACCCCCGCCGAGATCATGGCGGTGGCCGCCGACGTGCTGGCCGCCGTCGCTCCCGGCGAGCGCCCGCCCGAGTCGGTCCGCGAGGAAGGCGCCTCCCCCCGCGCGGTGGCCGTTGCCGCCTCATCTTCCCCGCGAGATTCGTCCTCCCCTCTCGCCACTGGCGCCGCCGCCGTGGTCGAGGAAGAACTCGCCGAGATGGCGGACGACGGCAAGCTGGCGGTGATCGCGCCCGGGCCGCTGGTCGCGGAGCTGGCGCGGGCGATCCCGGCGGCGGTGCCCGGCGACCGGACCGAGGTGCTCGACTCGCCGGTCGCGCTGCTGACCGTGGGCCAGTCCAAGGGGCTGGAGTTCGACCGCGTGGTGCTGGTCGACCCGGCCGGGATCCTGGCCCAGTCGCCGGCCGGGGGCCACGACCTGTACGTCGCGATCACCCGCGCCACGCACCGGCTCACCGTGGTGCACGACGGTGACCTGCCCGAATCGCTGCACCGCCTCGCCGAGACGCCCACCGCATGACACGCCCGTCTTATGCCCCGCCCATCTCATACGCCCGCCCCCGCCCATCGCGACCATGATCATGGCCAGTTCGGGGCAAATAGCACCGCTTTCTGGCCACGATCATGAAACCTGAGGGCCCTGTGCATGAGGTGCTGCGGGTGCTGGGGGAGCGGGCCCGGGCAGGGAGCCTGCCAGGGGAACGGCATGACGGGTTCCGGGTCGCGCTGGCCGTCGAGGGCGGCGGCATGCGCGGCACGATCTCGGCCGGCATGGCTCTCGCGCTGGACGAGCTCGGCCTGGTCTCCGCCTTCGACGCGGTCTACGGCGCCTCGGCCGGGGCCATCACCGGCGCCTGGCTGCTCAGCCGGCCGCAGGGCCTGCGCGGCTGGACCGAGCCCGCCTATGCCCGCGCCTTCATCCGCCGCTCCGGCCTGCTGCGCGGCCGCCCGGTGGCCGACGTCCGGGCGCTGATCGAGGAGCTGTACCAGACCACGTTCCCGATGGATTTCGCCGCGGTGCTGGCCAGCCCCGTCGAGTTCCATCCCTTGGCCACCGACGCGGCCACCGGCCAGTCCACCGACCTGCGCCCGCTCGTCGGCACCCCCGCCGAACTGCGCCTGGCCCTGCGGGCCAGCGCCGCCCTGCCGCTGCTGGCGGGCCCGCCGGTGGAACTCGACGGCCGCCGCTTCTACGACGCCGGCCTGTCCGAGTCCGTCCCGTACCGCACCGCGCTGGCCCAGGGCGCCACGCACGTGCTGGTGCTGCGCTCCCGCCGCGACCCGCTGACCATGCCGGACGGCCGGGGCCCGGCGCGTTCGGCCCGCCTGATCGCTCGCACCACCATGCGCCGCGAGAGCCCGGCCCTGCGCGCGGTGTTCTTGTCCCGCGACGCCCGCCTGGCCTCGCTCCCATCCGCCCCATCCGCCCCTCCAGCCCCTCCCGCCTCTCATCGCCGGGACCATCCGATGACGGAAAGCGCCTCACCAGGGGAGGGTGCCGTAGTCACTGGCGGAGCCGCTTACGGTCCACAGGTGGCCCCAGAGGATGCCGCTGGGGCCGTCAGCGTCCAGAGTGGCCAGGTGCACGCTGGCTTCGGCCCCCTCGGCGACCGAACGGAACCCGCTGTGACGGTTGAGATCCGTGGCGGTGTACCCGGGGTTGGCCGCGTTGACCTTGATGGGGGTGTCCCGCAACTCCTTCGCGTACATCACGGTGACCATGTTGAGCGCGGCCTTGGACGACGGGTAGGCGATCCCGGCGGGCATCTGCGCCAGCGGGCTGGCCGGATCGGTCTGCGAGGTGATCGAGCCGACCTCGCTGGACACGTTGACGATCCGCGCGGCGGGCGCCCGGCGCAGCAGCGGCAGCATCGCGTTGGTCACGATGATCACGCCGAACACGTTGGTCTCGTAGACCTCGCGCATCGCGTCGAGGTCCGTCTGGCTGGGCGGACCGCCGCGGGCAATTGCCGCGTTGTTGACCAGGATGTCCAGGTGGCCGTACTCCACCGAGGCCGCCTTCGCGGACCTGGCCGCCCGCGCTCCGCTGCCGGCAGAACCCGGTACCCGGGAAAGGCTGACCGAGGCGAGATACCCGGCCGTTCGGGATATCTGTGACCGCGGAACCGGAGCGGCGGGCACATATGGAGCGGCCGGGATGTTATTAAAGTGCGGTGCCGCGCGCAGCGTGGCACCATCGGGGGACGAGCAATACGAATGTCGGAGGACAATGAGCACGGTCTTTGACGAGCAGCCAGACCTTGACCTGGAGGAGCGGCACGCGCTGCGGCGGGTGGCGGGGCTCTCCACCGAACTGCAGGACATCAGCGAGGTCGAGTACCGGGCGCTCCGGCTCGAGCGGGTCGTGCTGATCGGGGTGTGGGCCGAGGGCAGCCTGGCCAGCGCGGAGAATTCGCTGCGCGAGCTGAGCCGGCTGGCGGAAACGGCGGGCTCCGAGGTGCTCGACGGCCTGATCCAGCGGCGCAGCCGGGTCGACGCGGCCACCTACGTGGGCTCCGGCAAGGCGCGCGAGCTGGCGGATGTCGTCGCGGCGGCCGGTGCCGACACGGTGATCTGCGACGGCGAGCTCAGCCCGAGCCAGCTGCGCCGGCTGGAAAGCGTGGTGCAGGTCAAGGTCATCGACCGGACCGCGCTGATCCTGGACATCTTCGCCCAGCACGCGCGCAGCCGCGAGGGCAAGTCCCAGGTCGAGCTGGCCCAGCTGCAGTACATGCTGCCCAGGCTCCGCGGCTGGGGCGAGTCGCTGTCCCGGCAGGCAGGCGGCCGGGTGGCCGGCGGCGGCGGCATCGGCACCCGCGGCCCGGGCGAGACCAAGCTCGAGACCGACCGGCGGCGGCTGCGGGCGCGCATCTCCCGCCTGCAGAAGGACATCAGGAACATGTCGACGGGCCGGAAGGTCCAGCGCGGGCAGCGGCAGCGCCGCGAGGTGCCGTCGGTGGTGATCGCCGGGTACACCAACGCGGGTAAGTCGAGCCTGCTCAACGCGCTCACCGGGGCCGGGGTCCTGGTCGAGGACGCGCTGTTCGCCACCCTGGACCCGGCCGTCAGGCGCGCCCTGACGCCGTCCGGGCGCGGCTACACGCTGACCGACACCGTCGGGTTCGTCCGGCACCTGCCGCACCAGCTGGTCGAGGCGTTCCGGTCCACGCTGGAGGAATCCGCCGAGGCGGACCTCATCGTGCACGTCGTGGACGGGTCCGACGCCGAGCCCGAGGCGCAGGTCGCCGCGGTCCGCGGCGTGCTGACCGAGATCGGCGCGGGGCAGGTGCCCGAGCTCGTGGTGGTCAACAAGATCGACGCGGCCGACCCGGTGGTGCTGCAGGGCCTGCGCGCGCGGGAGCCGGGCAGCCTCAGCGTCTCCGCCAAGACCGGGGCCGGCCTGGCCGCCCTGCGCGACGCCATCGAGGCCGCGCTGCCCCGGTTCGACGTTCAGGTCAAGGTCACCGTGCCGTACAGCCGCGGCGACCTGGTCGCGCGGGCGCACGCCGAGGGCGAGGTGCTCGCGGCCGAACACGTCGAGGACGGCACGCTGCTCGAGGCGCGGGTCCCGCCCGCGCTGGCCGCGCAACTCGAGGCGGTACTGGACGATTGTGTCTACATCCAAGCGTGATAGTGGTCACGTTTGGCGGGTATTTTCTCGTTGCCTAAGGGCGGTTTAGCGTGACCAGCCGATAAGCTTCGGCATTTCGCCGAAGGGCTTGTCTGCGGTGGTAGCAGTGCAATAGCGTGTCTTGATCGATATGTTGGCTGCCGCGCCCGCTCGGTCCCGGAGTCCCGTACCGATCGGCACCGGCGCCATCGCGTGGTGCGCAGTGAAGCTCGTCTAGTGCCCGCCGGGCCTTCCGGCGTGCACATGTCATGGCAGGTGAACGCTCATGGCGCATGGGATCACCCGTCCTGGGGGGGACAGCAGGTGACTGTTCGGCTGCTGACCAACATCGGTCGCTTGTGGACTGGCTCGGAGATCCTGAGCAACGCCGCCATCGTGACCGGCGACGACCGGATCGCCTGGGTCGGGCCCGCGGCCGAGTTGCCCCAGCGCATCCCCGGAGTGGTCGACAACATCGTCGACGTGGACCAGGTGGAGAACCTGGGCGGCGGCCTGGTCACGCCCGGGCTGATCGACGCCCATACTCATCCGGTGTATGCGGGCAACCGCTGGGCCGAGCTCGCCATGCGGTCCAACGGCTCCTCGCAGGCCGAGATCGCCGCCGCGGGCGGCGGCGTCTCGTCCACCGTCACCGTGACCCGGGGCACCGACCCCTGGACGTTGTGCAACGGGGTGCGCGCCCGGCTGGGCCGCTGGCTGCGGTCCGGGACGACCACCCTCGAGGCCAAGACCGGCTACCACCTGACCAGGGACGGCGAGCTGGCCGACGTCCGGATGCTGCGCGGGCTCGAGGGCGAGAAGGGCATGCCGCGGGTGCACGTCACGTTCATGGCCGCGCACGCGGTGCCGCCGGAGTTCTTCGGCCGCCGCCACGACTACATCGACGCGGTCAGCTCCTGGTGCGCGGACGCCGCCGCCGTCGGCGCGGACAGCGTGGACGTCTACTGCGAGGAAGGCCGGTTCTCCGAGGACGAGGCGCGCTGGATCCTGAATGCCGGCCGCCGCTCGGGCCTGCTGCCGCGGCTGCACGCCTGCGGCGACTCCCGCACCGGCGCGGCCCGTCTGGCCGCCGAGATGGGCTGCGCGTCCGCCGACATGCTGCACGAGGCCACCGAGGAGGATGTGGCCGCGCTGGCCCAGGCCGGCGTGGCCGCGGTGGTCTGCCCCGGCCCGGCCCTCCAGACCGGCGCCCGGCCCCCGGTCCGCGCCCTGATGGACAAGGGCGTCGCGGTGGCGCTCGGCTCCGACCACGCCCCGGGCGTCACTGGCATCACCTCGATGGCGCTGGTCATCTCGCTGGCCGTGTCCTACCTCGGGATGAGCGTCGAGGAGGCCCTGCGGGCCGCCACGATCGGCGGCGCCCACGCGCTGCGCGCCCCCGACCGCGGCGCGATGGTCCGCGGCAGGCTGGCCGACATGGTGCTGTGGGACGCCGACCACGAGGGCGCGTTCGTCTGGTCCTACGGCCTGGCCCCCAGCCGGGTCTGGCTCGGCGGCGAGCCGATCGCGGCCAGCTGACCGGTCCGCCCGGCTGACGTGTCGGTTCGGCATGCGCGCCGCCGGCATGGCATGCTGCGGTCATGGCTGCGCGCACCGCGGTACAACCGCCCGCCACTGAGGTCGTTCCCGTCACGCTCATCGTCGGCGAGGAGGAATTCCTGGTCGATCGCTCGGTCCGTGACCTGATCGCCGCCGCCCGTGCGGCCGGGCTCGGCGGCGATGTCCACGACCTCGAGGGGGCCGAGTTCGGCCCGGGGGACCTGGAGTCGCTCACCTCGCCCTCGCTGTTCGGCGGCGGCTGCGTGCTGGTGGTCCGGTCCGCCCAGAACGCGGGCAAGGACGCGGCCGCCGAGCTGGCCAGGTACGCGAAGAACCCGGCGCCCAACGTGGTCCTGGTGCTGACCCACGCGGGCGGGGCCAAGGGCAAGGAGCTGCTGGCGGCGGCCAGGGCCGCCGGCGCCCGGCTGATCGAGTGCCCGAAGCTCACCAGGTTCGCCGAGCGGCTTGACTTCATCCGGGCGGAGTTCCGCCGGGCGGGCCGGCGCGCCGACGACGGTGCCGCCCGCGCGCTGCTTGACGCGGTGGGTTCGGACCTGCGGGAGCTCGCGGCCGCGTGTGACCAGCTCGCCGCCGACACCGACGGCGGCATCGACGAGGCGGTCGTGGCCAGGTACTACCGGGGCCGGGCCGAGGCGACCGGGTTCACGGTCGCCGACCGTGCGGTCGAGGGCCACCTCGCCCAGGCGCTCGAGCAGCTGCGCTGGGCGCTGGCCACGGGCGTGTCACCCGTGCTGATCTGCAGCGCGCTCGCGCAGGGGGTGCGGCTGCTCGGCCGGGTCGGATCGGCGCCGCGCGGATCCAGCAGCGCCGCGCTCGCGGCCGAGGTCGGCGCCCCGCCGTGGAAGATCGACCGGGTCCGGCAGCAGCTGCGCGGCTGGCACCCGAACGGCATCGCCCGCGCGCTGCACGCGGTCGCCGAAGCGGACGCGCAGGTCAAAGGCGAGGCGGCCAGCGCGGCCTACGCGCTGGAGCGGGCGGTGCGCCGGATCGTCGCCAGCCGGGCCGGTGACAACCCAGGCTGAAGCCCGGCCCAGGGCGGTGACGACCTGGACCGGGCCCGGCGAGAACCTAGCTGGCCGCCAGTTCGGCGTAGCGCTTGGCGATCGCGGACTTGCGGTTCGCGGCCTGGTTCTTGTGGATCACGCCATTGCTGGCCGCCTTGTCCAGCTGCCGGCAGGCGGCGCGCAGCGCGGTGCCCGCCTCGTCGAGGTTCCCCCCGTCCGCGGCCTCGCGGAACTTGCGCACGGAGGTGCGCAGCGACGACTTCGCGGCTTTGTTCCGCTGGTGCGCCTTTTCGTTTTGCTTATTGCGCTTTATCTGAGACTTTATGTTGGCCACGCGTGGGAGTCCTTCAGGGTTGTCTGTGGGTGCCGCGACGTAGAAGCTTATCCGCTCCGGACCCCCCTACTCAAACCAACAGCGCTCGAACCAAGAGCGCTCGAACCAAGAGCGCTCGAACCAAGAGACCGGCAAGGGCACTGGGCCGGACATGGGATCATGGAACACCCAGGCCGCTCGCCGGCGAGTCACCCGAACGGATACGCGTGTCACCACCTAGCCCAGCCAGCCAGCCGGCCGCCAAGAACCGGCCGAGCCAGGACGCCCGCCCGGCGCCTGCCCATACCGATCAGGCCGTGATCAGGAACTTCTGCATCATCGCCCACATCGATCACGGCAAGTCGACGCTGGCGGACCGGATGCTGCAGTACACCGGCGTGGTGGAAGGCCGCCAGATGCGGGCCCAGTACCTGGACCGGATGGATATCGAGCGCGAGCGCGGCATCACCATCAAGAGCCAGGCGGTAAGGCTCCCGTGGGCCAGCGGCGGCACCGAGTACGTGCTCAACCTCATCGACACCCCCGGCCACGTCGACTTCAGCTACGAGGTCTCCCGCAGCCTGGCCGCCTGCGAGGGCGCGGTGCTGCTCGTCGACGCCGCCCAGGGCATCGAGGCGCAGACGCTGGCCAACCTGTACCTGGCGCTGGACGCCGACCTCAAGATCATCCCGGTGCTGAACAAGATCGACCTGCCGGCCGCCCAGCCCGACCGCTACGCCGCCGAACTCGCCGGCATCATCGGCTGCGACCCCGGCGAGGTGCTCCGGGTGAGCGCCAAGACCGGCGAGGGCGTCGAGGACCTGCTGCACGAGATCGTCCGGCTCGTTCCGGGCCCCCAGGGGGATCCCCACGCGCCCGCCAGGGCCCTGATCTTCGACTCGATCTACGACACCTACCGCGGCGTCGTCACCTACGTCCGGGTGGTCGACGGCCGGCTCTCCCGGCGCGAGCGCAGCCTGATGATGTCCACCGCCACGGCGCACGAGACGCTCGAGGTGGGAGTGATCTCGCCGGAGCCCACGCCGAGCGAGGGCCTGGCCGCGGGGGAGGTCGGCTACCTGATCACCGGGGTCAAGGACGTCCGGCAGGCCCGGGTCGGCGACACCGTGACCAGCTCCGCCCGCCCGGCCAAGGAGGCGCTGGCGGGCTACTCCACCCCTAAGCCGATGGTCTTCTCCGGCCTGTACCCGGTGGACGGCGACGACTACCCCGACCTGCGCGACGCGCTGGACAAGCTGCGGCTGAACGACGCCGCGCTGCTGTACGAGCCGGAGACGAGCGACGCGCTCGGGTTCGGCTTCCGCTGCGGCTTCCTCGGCCTGCTGCACATGGAGATCGTCCGCGAGCGCCTGGAGCGCGAGTTCGACCTGTCCCTGATCTCCACCGCGCCGAACGCCGTCTACCGCGTGGTCATGGACAGCGGCCAGGAGATCCGGGTGACGAACCCGAGCGACTTCCCTGGCGGCCTGTCAGAGCCGCAAGTCGGCAAGGTGGACCGGGTGTACGAGCCGGTGGTGCGCGCGACGGTGATCTCCCCGGCCGAGTACATCGGCACGATCATGGAGCTGTGCCAGAGCCGGCGCGGTGCCCTGCTCGGCATGGACTACCTGTCCGCGGACCGGGTGGAGATCCGCTACACGCTGCCGCTGGCCGAGATCATCTTCGACTTCTTCGACAACCTCAAGTCCCGGACCCGCGGTTACGCGTCGCTGGACTACGAGCCCGACGGCGAGCAGCAGGCCAACCTGGTCAAGGTCGACATCCTGCTGCAGGGCCAGCCGGTGGACGCATTCAGCCAGATCGTGCACGCCGACGAGGCCCGCGAATACGGCCTGGCCATGACGGCGAAGCTGAAGGAGCTGATCCCGCGCCAGCAGTTCGAGGTGCCCATCCAGGCAGCCGTCGGCGCGCGCATCATCGCCCGCGAGAACGTCCGCGCGCTGCGCAAGGACGTCCTGGCCAAGTGCTACGGCGGCGACATCACGCGCAAGCGCAAGCTGCTGGAGAGGCAGAAGGAAGGCAAGAAGCGGATGAAGACCATCGGCCGGGTCGACGTCCCGCAGGAGGCGTTCGTCGCGGCCCTGTCCACCCAGCCGGGCGACAAGAAAACCCGCTAAAAGATCATTAGAGCCGAACGGCCCTGGCGCGTGCCGCTACGTCCGTCCCGAGCTCGTGATAAACGGGGCCAGCTGCGCCTGCTGGAACGGCTGAATCTGCTGCGGCGGCTGAACTTGCTGGAACGGCTGACCCTGCTGAATCTGCTGGAACGGAAAGGGCTGGGCGTGCGCCGTGGCGATGGCGGTGACCAGCGCGGCCAGCGTGAAGATCACCAGCGCGGTGATGACAAGCGCCGCGGCGGAATGCCAGTTGGTGGCGGGCTCGGCGCCGGGCGGCACGGCCGGACTGGCCTGCGGGAAGGGCAGGCCGGGCACCGCACTCGAGTAAGACGCTGCACTCGAGTAAGACGCTGCACTCGAGTAAGGGGCGTCCGGGTAGGGGAGCGGTCCGGTCGGCAGGTCGGCGGTCAGCGCCCAGAGGTCGCCGTAGGTGCGGGCCGCGTAGGCCTGCGCAACCCGGTCGTTGAGTTCGTCCTGGGTCAGCCGTCCCTCGGTGAAAGCCGCCCGGAGGACCCCCACTGCCCGCTCTCGATCCGCGTTGCCCGCCAGCCAGCCCGGGCTGACCCCGGTGCCCGCAGGCACGGCGGGGAAAGGCGGATATGCCTGACCTGGACTGTATGCCACCTGTAGCCTCCCGCGGACGCCTCTTAAGAGTGTAGACGTGTGAGGGTCGCCAGGAGTGCCAATGACTCGTTCGGCGTCCCGTGCGGCTATGAACTGAGCGCGGTGCCGAGGTTGTCGTAGGCCTGGTTGATCTGGTCGACCGACTGCTGGACGCCGGACGACTTGGCCTCGCTGATGTACTGGTTAGCCGAGGTGGCCGCGCCAAGCCGGGCGAAAATGCTCGCCGTGTTGGACACCGCCGTGGCCAGCCTGGCGTTGGCCGCAGTCGCCTGCGACGGCATCGGGATGGTCCGGAGCTGGCCGGCGAACGTGCTGAGCGTGGCGGCCACCTTGCGGTCCAGGGCGGTGACGCAATCCAGCTTGCCCTGGCACGCCTGCACGTTGGCCGGGAAGTTGCCGATCGCGGCGCGCACCGGGGTGACGTCCGCTGACACGTCCTCCGCCGCGGTCACGGCGCTGGCGCCGTGGCTGAAGGCCACTCCTTCGACCGTGCCGTTGACCGCCGCGAACAGGACCCCGAGCACGATGAACCCCACCACGAGCTTCCGCGCCGTCGCGGACAGGGCGAGCCGCCACGGCAGCCCGTCCTGCGGCGCCGCGGCCCTGCGGCGCCGCGGGCCCCTGCCACGCAACGGGTGCCGCCGGGTCGCCGTACCCCTGCGCAGCCCCGTACCCCGGGTCAGCCGCGTCGGCCGGCTGCGCCGCGAATCCCGGCTGCGCCGCGAATCCCGGCTGCGCCGCGAATCCCGGCCCGGCCGCCTCCGCGTCGCCGAACAGTCCCGCGGGATACGCGCTGGTCAGCATCAGGCCGAAGCCGAGCGTCCTGAGCTGGTACCGCATCACGGCCGCCAGGGCCTGGTAGATCGCGTCCGGCATCTGACCCGAAATCAGCACGATCAGCCAGGTCACGAAGATGAAGATGGTGAGCGCGCCGTACGTGACGATCGCCTGGACGATCCAGCATGGGATCAGCAGGAAGAACCGGAACAAGACAGCCAGCCGGTTCAGCTCGCCGGGCATCACCGCCACCCGGACCGGATAGTCCGCGTCGTCAAGCGAGAACGGCGGGTACACGTCGGTGAGCAGGTAGATGTAGGCGTACACCCGGCTGAGCCAGCGCAGGTAACCGGTGAGGAAGTCGGCCGCGAAGACGGGCAGCCGCCCGGTGAACAAGGCACCGAACCAGCCGATGATCGCGACCACTATGGCCGCGATCCCGAGCAGCCACAGCACGACGAGCTGCGGGATGGCCATGATGATGCGGAACAGGACGGTCAGCCGGGATTGCGGGGCCGGCCCCGCGAACGCGGCGAGTACCGGTGCGGGCGTCGACTGCTCGGTGGCCGTCGCCGGGCCGCTGGTGGCGTAGTACGCGGACATGTCCCCTGCTCCTCACTGTCCCCCTGGTAGGCGCGACCGATCATATCGGCCCGATAGCCGCCGCCTGGGGTAAACGAGGTGCGCGGTCGCGTGTATACAGAGACGTTACCGAAGCCGCGCGAAGCTGGCCTGGCCGGTTATGTCCGCAGGTCAGCAGGGTATTCCAGGTGATCTAGCCGCCGTAGCCGCCGCCCGACGCCGAGATCACGGCGCCCACGATAGACAGGGCGATGAGGATGCCCCAGAAGATAACCGCCATGTAACCGAGCACCAGGCCGCTGGTCGCCAGCCCGTCACCGCGTTGCCCGGTCTGCCGCATCTCCCGCTTGGCCATGTGCCCGCAGATGATCGCCGGGATAGCGGTCAGGCCCATGGTGAAGAACTCGGCCACGCCGAGCACCAGCGATGCCCTGGCCAGCGAGTTGGTGGTGACGGGCGGCTGGTACATCTGCACCGGCCAGACCGCGGGCATGGCCCCCGCGGGCAGGTCGGCGGTGAGCGCCGTCAGCTCTCCGTAGGTCCGGGCAGCGTAGGCCCGGCCCATCCGCTCGTTGTACTCGTCCTGGGTGAGACGGCCCTCGGTGAAGCCGGCCTTCAGCACGTCGACCGCGCGTTCCCTGTCCGCCGCGGCCGCGCGCATGGTCGAGTTCATCCGGGCCTGGACCTGGTATCCCGCCGCGGCGATCGGATAGCCGGGCGGGACTTGGTAGCCACCCGGCGGCATCTGGTACCCGGCTGGGGGAATGGGGTAGCCCGGCGGTGGCACCTGGTACCCGGCCGGCGGAATATACGCAGAGCCGGGCGGAGCATATGGGTTGGCCGCCGGGACATACGGCGTAGCTGGTGGAGCATACGGCGTAGCGGGCGGAACATACGGCCTAGCGGGCGGGACGTACGGGGTTTCCGGCGGCACCTGGGCGGCGGCCGGCTGGCCGTCGTCGGCAGTAGCCGACCCCTCCGGGTCGGCCTGCCAGTTGTCCCTCGGGTACTGGGCCGGCCATTGTGACTCGTTACCTGCCAACGGTTGCCTCCCGTAGACGCGACCCTGGTGCCTGGTGCCTCCCGAAAACGCGACGCTTTCAGTCTAGGTGACTGTTTGGTAAAGCGGACCTGCGGGACCTGCATCTCTTACCGGGTAGCGTGGCTGGCATGCCAGGCGTCCTGCCCGACGGCGAGCCGGTCCCCGTCGCGGGGACGCTGCCGGATAGCGCGCGGGCCGGACTGGGCGGGCGGCCGTTCGGCCTCTACGTCCACGTGCCGTTCTGCACCACCCGCTGCGGCTACTGCGACTTCAACACCTACACCGCCGCCGAACTCGGTGCCGGGTCCGCCGCGGTATCAGCCGTCAGCTATCCGGACCTGGCCATCGCCGAGATCAGGTTCGCCCGCCGGGTGCTGGCAGGCGCGGACGTCCCGGTCAGCACGGTGTTCTTCGGCGGCGGGACGCCCACGCTGCTGCCGCCGCCCGCGCTCGGCGCCATCCTGCGGGCCATCGACGGAGAGTTCGGCCTGGCTCCTGGGGCCGAGGTGACCACCGAGGCGAACCCGGAGAGCGTCGACGAAGCCAGCCTGAGCGAGCTGCGGGCGCAGGGGCTGACCCGGGTTTCGTTCGGGATGCAGAGCGCGGTGCCCGGAGTGCTCGCGGTACTGGACCGGGTGCACCGGCCCGGCCGCCCGGCGCAGTGCGCCGCCTGGGCCCGCGCAGCCGGTTTCGAGCACGTCAGCCTGGACCTCATCTACGGGACGCCGGGGGAGTCGGACGCGGACTGGCGGCGTTCGCTGGACGCGGCCGTGGCCGCCGGCCCCGACCACGTGTCCGCGTACGCGCTCACCGTGGAGACGGGCACCCGGCTCGCGGCGCGCGTCCGGCGCGGCGAGCTGGCCGCCCCGGACGACGACGTGCTCGCCGATCGGTACCTGGCCGCGGACCAGGTCCTCAGCGCGGCCGGCTACGGCTGGTACGAGATCTCCAACTGGGCGGCCTCCGCGACGGCCAGGTGCGCGCACAACATGCTGTACTGGACGGACGGCGACTGGTGGGGCATCGGGCCGGGAGCGCACAGCCACGTCGGCGGGACCCGGTGGTGGAACGTGCGGCACCCGGCCGCCTACGGCGCCAGGATCGCGGCCGGTAACAGCCCCGGCCAGGCCAGGGAGGTCTTGTCCGAGTCCGAGCGGCAATTTGAGCGCGTCATGCTGCTCCTCCGCCTCGCCGAGGGCTGCCCGGTCGGGGTACTCGGCCCGGCCGGCCGGGCGAACGCGGAGCCGATGGTCGCCGACGGGCTGGCCGACGCCGGCGCGCTGGCCGGCGGCCGGGTCGTGCTCACCCGGCGCGGCCGCCTGCTCGCCGACGCCGTGACGCAGAAGCTGACAGAACCCTGAGGCCCTCAGCTCACGATGTGCGCGCAGATCCAGTCGGGCACTTCGTGCTTCTCGCCGCGGTTCACCGCGATGACACCGCGGATGAGGTACCCCAGCATCGTGACCCAGAGCACGAAGCCGACCGTGAGCGCGACGATGAGGGCGACGGTGACGCTATCCAGCAGGAGCAGGCCGCCGAGGATCACGCAGCACAGCGCGTACAGGGTGGCGGTCAGCGACAGGTTCACCGCGGTGGCCGCGTGGTACCGCATGAACGGCGACCGCCGCGCCCGGAGGGCGTAGACGGCCAGCGGAATGACCGGGCCGAGGAAGATCGCTCCCAGGTACCCGAACGTCGCCGACGTCATGTCGCCGTCCCGGACCCGTGCGAGATCCTCCTCAGAACACGGTCTTGCTCGCCATCGGTCCTCGCGTATCGTCCGGTGCTGTCGTCACGCTATTCGCTACCGGGCGTGGTGACGAAATCGATCAGCTCCTCGACCCGGCCGAGGAGCTCCGGCTCGAGGTCGGCGTAGGTCCGCACCGAGCGCAGGATGCGCTGCCAGGCCGCGGGCACCTCCGGCGGCCATCCGATGGCGCGCAGCACGCCTTCCTTCCACGGCTGCCCGCGCGGGACGTCCGGCCAGGCCGCGATGCCGACCGCGGACGGCCGCACGGCGGCCCAGACGTCGATGAACGGATGCCCCACGATCAGCACGTCGGGTGAGCGCACGCTGGCCGCGATCCGGGTTTCCTTGGAGCCCGCCACCAGATGGTCCACCAGCACGCCCAGGCGGCGGCCGGGCGCGGGGGAGAAGCTCCTGACGATGGCCGGGAGGTCGTCGATGCCCTCCAGGTACTCCACCACGACACCGACGTCGCGCAGGTCGTCGCCCCATATCTTCTCCACCAGCTCGGCGTCGTGCTTGCCCTCGACGTAGATCCGGCTGGCGCGGGCCACCTTGGCCTGGATCCTTTCGGCCCGGGGCGCGGCCACTGACCCGGAGGCGGTCCGGGCCGGCCCCTGGATCCCCGCCGGGGCGGCTGAGGCGGGCGGGATGAGCGTGACCGGCTGGCCCTCGAGCAGGAACGCGGCCGGAGTCAGCGGGAAGACCCGCCGCTTGCCGTGCCGGTCCTCCAGCGTCACGGCGCCCTTCTCGTAGCCGACCACCGCGCCGCAGAACCGGCCCTCGGAGTCCTCGACCACCAGGCCGCGCTCCGCCTCGACCTTCGGCACCTCGCGCTGACCGGGCCGCCGTCGTGCCAGGTTCCCCGATCTGCCGCCAGCGAGCACGTCAGCGCCGTATTGCCTGCTCTGCACCGGTATCTCCTCCGCTCGTATCCCTCGCCGGGCCGCGGGCGTAGCCGTACCTGCGCGCAAGCGTAGCCGAGGCAACGCCGGCCGGGACGCTGCCGACACGCCGCTATCGCGGGCTGTGCCAACCGGGTTACCATCCTGCTGTGGGTTCTGCCCAGAACGGCATCACCGAGAGTCACGCCGCGGTGCGATCGGGCCGCCGTTCGCCTCGCTGTCACGCGCCGGGAACTTGATAGACGCAATAGACTTAGCACTCGAGACGTTTGAGTGCCAAGGAGGTGAACGCGTGCTCGACGACCGGAAGCTGACGGTGCTCCGCGCGATCGTCGAAGATTACGTGTCCACCACTGAACCGGTGGGATCCAAGTCGCTCGTCGACCGGCATCACTTCGACGTGTCGCCCGCCACCATCAGGAACGACATGGCCGTGCTCGAGGAGCAGGGCTTCATCGCGCAGCCGCACACCAGCGCCGGCCGGGTACCGACGGACAAGGGCTACCGGCTCTTCGTCGACCGGCTGTCCAGCATCAAGCCGCTGTCGGCGGCCGAGCGGCGCGCCATCGAGACGTTCCTGGCCGGCGCGTACAGCCTCGACGACGTGGTGATGCGTACGGTACGGCTGCTCGTCCAGCTGACCCGCCAGGTCGCCGTCGTGCAGTACCCGTCGCTCACCAGGTCCGCGATCCGGCACATCGAGCTGGTGCCGCTCGCTCCGCAGCGGCTGCTGCTGGTGCTCATCACCGATACCGGCCGGGTGGAGCAGTGCGCCGTCGACCTGCCCGACCCCTGGGACGACGCCTCGGTGTCTCACGTCCGAGCGGTACTGAACGCCTGCCTGGGCGGGCATAGGCTGTCTGACGCCGCCGCGATGGTCGGCGACCTGGCCGAGCGGATCCCCGCCGAGGAGCGGGCGAACGCCAACGCCGTGCTGGCGGTGCTGCTGGCCAGCCTGGTCGAGCGGAACGAGGAGAAGATCGTCTTCGGCGGAGCCGCGAACCTGGCCGCGCACGACTTCAGCAAGGGGCTGCGGGAAGTGCTCGAGGCCCTGGAAGAACAGGTGGTGTTGATGCGGCTCCTCGGGGAGGCGACCGAACCTGCCATCCTGACCGTCAGGATCGGTGCGGAGAACCAGGTCGCGGGCCTGCAGACCACGTCCGTGGTGTCCACGTGGTACGGGAACACCGACCAGCCGCTGGCCAAGCTCGGCGTGCTCGGACCGACCCGGATGGACTACCCGGGCACGATGGGCGCGGTGCGCGCGGTGGCCCGCTACGTCGGCCAGATCCTGGCGGAGTCCTAGTGGCGACCGACTACTACGCGCTGCTCAAGATCCGCCGCGACGCGACGCAAGACGAGGTCAAGCGGGCTTACCGGCGGCTGGCCCGGGAACTGCACCCGGACGTGAACCCCGATCCGGAGACCCAGGAGCGGTTCAAGGAGATCACCCAGGCGTATGAGGTGCTGTCGGACACCGACAAGCGCCGGATGTACGACATGGGCGTGGACCCGTTCGCCGCGAGCACGGCGGGCGCCGGGGCCGGCCCGTTCGGCGCGGGGTTCAACCCGCTGAACGATCTCCTCGACCAGTTCTTCGGCGCTGCGGGCGGCGGCGCCGCCGCCCGCGGGCCGCGCAGCCGCGCACAGCGCGGCCGCAACGCGACCATCAGGATCGAGCTGGACCTCTCCGAGTGCTCGTTCGGCGCCACCAGGGAACTCACGGTGGACACGGCCGTGGTCTGCCCCACCTGCTCCGGTGAGGGCACGGCGCCGGGCACCCACCCGCAAACCTGTGACATCTGCGGCGGGCGCGGCGAGGTGAGCCAGGTGACTCGCTCGTTCATCGGCCAGGTGATGATGGCCCGGGTCTGCCCCGGCTGCGGCGGGTACGGCACCGTGCTGGTCCGCCCCTGCCCGGAGTGCGACGGCGACGGCCGGGTGCGGACCAGGCGGACGATCAAGGTCCGGATCCCGGCGGGCGTCGAGGACGGCACGCACATCCAGCTGGCCGGCGAGGGCGAGGTCGGCCCCGGCGGCGGCCCGCCCGGTGACCTGTTCCTGGAGATCGTCCAGCGTCCGCACGCCATCTTCGAGCGGCAGGGCGACGACCTGCACTGCACGGTGACGATCCCGATGGTCGCCGCGGCGCTGGGGGCCACGCTGTCGGTGGAGAGCCTGGATGGTCCCGCCGATATCGACATCCGGCCCGGCACCCAGTCCGGCCAGGTCATCCCGCTGTACGGCCAGGGCGTCAAGCACCTGAACGGCAATGGGCGTGGCGACCTGGTCATCCACGTGACCGTCGAGGTGCCGTCCAAGCTGGATGCCGAGCAGGAGAAGCTGCTGCGCGACCTGGCCAAGCTGCGCGGCGAGGAAGCGCCGCCCGGCCGGTTCGCCCCGGGCCAGCAAGGGTTCTTCTCGAGGCTGCGCGACGCGTTCAACGGGCGCGCTTAACCCAGTGCAGCCGCCCGTCTTCCTGGCCGATCGCGCGGCGCTGGAATCCGACGTCGTCGTCCTGTCCGGTGCCGAGGGCCGGCACGCGGCCACCGTGCGCAGGCTGCGCCCGGGTGAGCGCGCCGACGTGACCGACGGCGCCGGCCTGGTGGCCGAGTGCGTGGTCGCCGGGCCCAGTGTCGGCCAGCACGGTGCCGGGCCGCCCGGTGCCGGCGGGCTGGAGCTCATCGTCCGGGCCCGGCGCGAGGTGCCCCGCCCGGATCCCGCGATCACCGTCGTCCAGGCCATCCCCAAGGGTGACCGGGGCGAGCTGGCGGTCGAGGAGATGACCGAGGTCGGCGTCGACCGTATCGTGCCGTGGGCCGCGGCCCGCTGCGTCCCGGTGTGGCAGGGCGCGCGCGGGGAGCGCTCGCTAGCCAAGTGGCGGCTGACCGCGCGCGAGGCCGCCAAGCAGTCCCGCCGCGCCTGGATACCCGAGGTCACCGACGCCGCTTCGGCCAGCCAGGTGGCTCAGCTGGTCGAGAAGGCGGCGTGCGCGATCGTCCTGGAGCCGGGCGCCGCGGCCAGCCTCGGCCGCCTCAGCCTGCCGGAGTCGGGCGACCTGCTGGTCGTGGTGGGACCCGAGGGCGGGATTACCGACCAGGAGAGCGCGGCCTTCCGCACGGCCGGGGCGACCGCCTGCCGCCTCGGGCCCACCGTGCTGCGGACCTCCACCGCCGGGACCGTGGCCGCCGCCATCTTGCTCACCCGGTCCGGCCGCTGGTCCTAAGGCGCGGTGGTGGACCCGGTGCCGGTAGATCCGGTGCTGGCGGACCCGGTGCTGGCGGACCCGGTGCTGGCGGACCCGGTGCTGGTCGACCGGTGCTGGTGACCGGTGCTGGTCGATCCGGTGCTGTCGCCGGGCGGGGTGCTGTCGGTCGGCGGGGTGCTGTCGGTCGGGCTGGCGCCGGTGCCGCCGCCCGAAGCCGGCGTACTGGGCGGCGGCGAGACCGTTGCCGACGAACTGACGCTGGCCGGCGCGGAGACGGACGACTTGGGCTCAGCCGTCTTGGACGGCGCCGCGGTCGGGGGGCAGGAGGGAGTTCCGGCCGGCTTAGCCTTCTTGCTGCCGGTCGCGCTGGTGTTGGCCTTCGCCGAAGCTGTCGCCGTCGCGGTGGTCGTGGCGGCGGTGCTCTCGGTGGGGGTCGACGTCGCCGAGGAGGTCGCCGTCGTGCTGTCGCTCGGACCGGCGCCGCTGCTGGCCGGACCGCTGCTGGCGCTGCCGCTGGGCGGGCTGGCGGCCGAACTCACCGGGGTCACGCTCGGGGTCACCGACCTGGCCGGCCTGGCCGCGGCGGACGAGGAGGAACTCGGCGGGCACGCCGTCGCCTGGCCGCTGCGCTGGCCGGCCGAGGAAACGGCCTGGCTGGCCCCGCCGCCCGGTGAGCCCGCCTGGCTGCCCGATCCGGCCACGCTGGGCGCTCCGCTGGAGCTGGGGGAGGTAAACCCGACGTCCGTGCCGATCTGGACGACGGCTGCCCGCAGCGGCGGGAACGCCAGGGCGACGCCGAGGGCGAACACGGCGCAGGCGGCCGCCAGGGCCGGGCGGAGCAGCCCGTCCCGCCAGTCCCGCGGCTGCCGCCGCGCACCGCCGCTGTCCGTACCGCCGCTGTCCGTACCGCCGCGGGCCGTTTCCTGGCCGCCGCGCATGATGTTCCAGCGGCGGTTCAGGACGGCCAGAAAACCTCCCAGCGCCCCGTAAGCCCCCGCGTGCCTGCTGGCGTGGGCCGACCGGGACCTGACCCGCGCGCGGATCCGCTCCAGCCCGTCCGGCCGCGGCTCGACCTGGTTGGCGGCAGCGTGCAGCGCACGCCGCAAGAACTCCCCGAAGTCGTGTTCTTGCGGCGGCATGCCGTCGTGGCCGGGTCTGCTCATTACTCCTGCTCCAGGGCCGCGCGCAGGGCGGACATGCCGCGGGCCGTGTGACTTTTCACCGCGCCGCGGCTGATCCCCATCGCGGTCGCGATCTCCGCCTCGGACAGGTCGGCGTAGTACCGCAGCACGATCGCCTCGCGCTGCCGGTCCGGCAGATGGCGCAGCGCGACCACCACGGCGTGCCGCTCAAGCAGCACCATCGCGCCATGCTCGGCGCTGGGCATGTCAGGCGGGGCCTTCTGCAGGTTCTTGTCGACCACGGTGCGGTGCCGAAGAACCGAACGCGACCGGTTCACCACTGCCTGCCGCAGGTACGCCAGCGCCTTCTCGGCGTCTCTGAGCCGCTGCCAGCCGCCGTGCATCGCCACGAACGAGTCCTGCACGACTTCCTCGGCGGTGGGCGTGTCCCGCACCAGCAGGGCCGCGAGGCGGACCAGGGCCCGGTAGTGCAGCGAATAAAGCTCGGTGACCGCACGGTCCGCGCTCCACCCCGCGCGCGCCGCTGGGGAGGCCGTGAAGGCATCAGACACGATGCCGCCATTGGCCAGCAGGGTTTCGGTCACATTGGTTGGACGCGGTGGCCCCTCTTCAGGTTCACTCCCCATCTGGCCGCTTCCGTGCCACGCCAGATTTCGTGCCGGACCACGGTCCCCGGTCCTTCATCCCCAGCTCGCCCACCCATCTGACCGTCCGTCGCCTGGCCATTATTGGCAAACCGCCTGGCCAGCTGCTTGGATAAACGGCTAGCCGGACACCCGGGCGGGGGTACCAGGCCGCATCTGACGGCGACTTTCGGACATGCCGCCAGAGGAGGCCGGGGGATTGCCGAAAATAAGGATATCCATTGACCGCGAGGATACGACAGCACTTGCAAGGATCAGCACGATAACAACGGATCGCAACACGCTTACTCAGGAGCACCCCTGATATAGCCGGAATTATGCGTCTTTGCAGGTATTGCCGGTACCACTGCGGCGCGCTCCGGCCAGGGGAGAAGGATGATCTGTAAGCGCGCCGGGGAAGCCCTAGTATCTTCCTGTGGCTGAATGCTTGTTCTGCGCCATCGTGGCCGGGGAAATCCCCGCGACCGCGGTGCTGGAAACGGACCGGATCCTGGCCTTCCGCGATATCAACCCGCAGGCCCCGACGCACGTCCTCGTCATCCCGAAGGCGCACTATCCCGACGTGGCGGCGCTCGCCGCCGCGGACGCCGGGCTGCTCGGCGACGTGATCACCTGGGCGCACCGCGCCGCGGCGGCCGAAGGCGTCAGCGAGACCGGTTACCGCGTCGTCTTCAACACCGGCGTCCAGGCGGGCCAGACCGTCCCGCACGTCCACGGCCACCTTCTCGGCGGCCGGTCCCTCAGCTGGCCGCCCGGATGATGGCACCGGATGGGCGGCACCCAGCCCTGGACGGCTCCATCCCGGATAACATGGTGCTCAATACGCTCGGGGGGCGGTCCTCCGGGTCTTCGAGAGCATCGAATTGACAGATACCAGAAACGATGACGTGAGCGCCGGGAGCACCTCCAACGGCGACGGGCAACCCGAACCCAAGGGCGAGCCACGATCTCAGGTGAAGATCGTGATACCCGCTGATCATTCGATGGTCAGCCTGCTTGGTTCGGGGGACGGACTGCTGCATGTGATCGAGCGGGAGTTCGACGCGGACATCCACGTCCGCGGCAACGAGATCACCGCGACCGGCACCCCGGCGGAGACCGCCCTGGTCACCGCGCTCTTCGACGAGCTCGTCGAGCTCCTGCGCAAGGGCACGGACCTGACCTCGGACGCGGTGGAGCGGACCGCGGCCATGCTCCGCGCCGAGCGCGGCGTCCGCCCGGCGGACGTGCTCACTGTCGGCATCCTGTCCGCCCGCGGCCGGACCATCCGGCCCAAGACGCTGAACCAGAAGCGGTACGCGGACGCCATCGACCAGCACACCATCGTGTTCTCCATCGGCCCGGCGGGCACCGGCAAGACCTACCTGGCCATGGCCAAGGCGGTCAAGGCGCTGCAGGCCAAGGAGGTCAACCGGATCATCTTGACCCGGCCGGCCGTGGAGGCGGGGGAGCGGCTCGGGTTCCTGCCAGGCACCCTGTACGAGAAGATCGACCCGTACCTGCGCCCGCTCTACGACGCGCTGCACGACATGCTCGACCCGGACTCGATCCCGCGCCTGATGGCCGCAGGCACCATCGAGATCGCCCCGCTGGCGTACATGCGCGGAAGAACTTTGAATGACTCGTTCATCATCCTGGACGAGGCGCAGAACACCACGGCCGAGCAGATGAAGATGTTCCTCACCCGGCTGGGCTTCGGCTCGCAGGTGGTGGTGACCGGCGACGTGACCCAGGTCGACCTGCCGTCCGGCCAGGTCAGCGGGCTGCGCGTGGTGCAGGACATCCTCGACGGCATCGAGGACATCCACTTCGCCAGGCTGACCAGCCACGACGTGGTCCGGCACCGCCTGGTAGGCAAGATCGTCGACGCCTACGAGCGCTACGACGCCCACGAGCGGCAGCTCAGCCCGGCCGCGCCCCGCAGGCGGAAGGGCAGTTAGGACTCCGATGAGCATCGATATCGCCAATGAGGCGGGCATCGACGTCGACGAGGTGGGGCTGGCCGCGGTAGCCAGGTTCACGCTGGACCAGATGCGGATCCACCCGCTGGCCGAGCTCTCGGTGCTGCTCGTCGACGAGCGGACGATGACCGAGCTGCACGAACGGTGGATGGGCGAACCGGGACCCACGGACGTGCTCGCCTTCCCCATGGACGAGCTGCGCCCGCCGCACCTCGGCGGCAACCGCGACGACCAGGGCCCGGAGCCCGGGCTGCTCGGCGACGTGGTGCTGTGCCCGCAGGTCGCGGCCGAACAGGCGGAGAAGGCCGGCCACTCCACCCAGGACGAGCTCGAGCTGCTGTGCGTACATGGCATCTTGCACCTGCTCGGCTACGACCACGCCGAGCCCGAGGAGCACGCCGCCATGTTCGGCGCGCAGGATCAGCTGCTGAAGCTGTGGCGAGATGCGAAGGGGCAGCCCGGATTATGACCCCTCCAGCGTGGCTGCTGGTCGCCGCGGCCGTGCTCGCCCTCGTGGCCGGCTGGTGCGCGAACGCGGAGGCTGCGCTGGCGCTCGTTTCCGCCACCGGCGCGGCCGAACGGGCTGATAGCCGGCTCGCGACCGTGGCCGCCGACCTGCCCCGCTACATGAGCGTGCTGCTGCTGCTCAGGGCCGTCTGCGAGATCTTCGCCGCGGTGCTGGTCACGGCGGCCTTCGTCCGCTGGCTGGGCGATGACTGGCGGGCCGTCCTGTCCGCGCTCGCCGTGGTGATCGGGATGCGCTACCTGCTGACCGGCGTGCGCCCGCAGACCGGGCGCGTCGGTCCGCGGACCGAACGCACCGCCCATCGCGCAGCCGCGGTCCTGTTCCCGCTGACCCGGGCGTTCGGCCCGCTGCCCCGGCTGCTCGTCGCGTGCGGCAACGCCATGCCGCCGACCCGCCGGACCCGGCCGCTGGTGGATCAAGAAGGCCCGGTCGACCGGGCCGAGCTGCGCGGCCTGGTCGACTACCTGGAGCGCAGGAACGGCATCGAGCCGGGCGAGCGGGACATGGTCCGTTCGGTCTTCGAGCTCGGCGACACCATCGTCAGGGAAGTCATGGTGCCGCGTACCGACATGGTGTTCGTCGAGGCCGACAAGACCGTCGAGCAGGCCCTCTCGCTGGCGCTGCGCAGTGGCTTCTCCCGGATTCCCGTGGTCGGCGAGAACGAGGACGACGTGGTGGGCATCGCCTACCTGAAGGACATCGTGGCCTGGAGCCATGACCACCCGGGCGCCGACGCCACCGAGAAGGCCGCCACGGTGATGCGTCAGGCCAGCTACGTGCCCGACAGCAAGCCGGTGGACGAACTGCTCCGCCAGATGCAGGCCCAGCGCAACCACGTGGCCATCGTGATCGACGAGTATGGCGGGACCGCCGGGCTGGTCACCATCGAGGACATCCTGGAGGAGATCGTCGGCGAGATCACCGACGAGTACGACAACGAGGAGCCGCCGGTCGAGTGGCTCTCCGACCACTCCGCCCGGGTCACCGCCCGGCTGTCGGTGACCGAGCTCGGCGAGCTGTTCGGCGTCAACCTCGACGACCTGGACGTGGAGACGGTGGCCGGGCTGCTCGCCCACGCCCTCGGCCGGGTCCCGATCGCGGGCTCGACCGCGACCGTCCGCGGCCTGCGGCTCACCGCGGAGAACCTGGCCGGCCTGCGCAACAAGATCGTCAAGGTACTGGTGGAACGCGAGAGCGACGCCTGCCCGTAAACTCGTCAGCGTGAGCGACGTAACTCCCGGCGCGGAAGACCTCAAGATCATCACCCTGGCCCGGTCGTCACGGGCCCGGGTAGCGGCGTCCGAGGGCGCAGCGGTCCGTGACGAGACCGGCCGGACCTACACCGCCGCCGCGGTGGCGCTGCCGTCGCTGCGGCTGTCCGCGCTGCGCCTGGCGGTGGCCATGGCTGTGTCCAGCGGCGCGCAGAAGCTCGAGGCGGCCGCCCTGGTCAGCGACGCCGACTTGGACCCCGGTGACCTGGCGGTGGTCCGCGACCTCGGCCCGGACGCGATCGTGTTCCACGCCGCCCCCGACGGCACCGTCCGCGACACCCTGGTTCCCTAGGCCTGACCCGAACGGGCCGTGGTTCCCGCCCTCCCGACATGCGCGAGAATTGACGGGTGAACCATCCTCCGTCAGGCTCCGCTTTCCGCTCCGGGTTCGCCTGCCTCGCTGGCCGCCCGAACGTGGGCAAGTCGACGCTGACGAACGCACTGGTCGGCGCCAAGGTCGCGATCACCAGCGACCGGCCGCAGACCACCCGGCGGGTGATCCGCGGCATCGTGCACCGGCCGGACGCCCAGTTGATCCTGGTGGACACGCCCGGCCTGCACAAGCCGCGGACGCTGCTCGGCGAGCACCTGGACAGCCTGGTCAGGTCCACGCTGGCCGAAGTCGACGTGATCGGGTTCTGCATCCCGGCCACCGATCCGGTCGGGCCCGGTGACCGGTTCTTCGCCCGTGAGCTTGAGCACGTGAAGAAGACCCCGGTCGTGGCGATCGTGACCAAGTGCGACGGGGCGCCGCCCGAGCGGGTCGCCGAGCAGCTGGTGGCGGTGAGCGCCCTGGGCGACTGGGCCGACGTGGTGCCGGTATCCGCGGTGACCGGGTTCCAGCTCGACGTGCTCGCCGACGTGCTGGTCTCGCACCTGCCCGAGGGCATGCCCCTGTACCCGGACGGCGAGCTGACCGACGAGCCCGAGCAGATCATGGTGGCCGAGCTGATCAGGGAGGCGGCGCTGGACGGGGTGCGGGACGAGTTGCCGCACTCGATCGCGGTGGTGGTCGAGGAGATGGGGCCGCGGCCGGGCCGCGACGACCTCACCGACGTGCACGCCGAGCTCTTCGTGGAGCGGCCGAGCCAGAAGGCCATCGTCATCGGCACCGGGGGAGCGCGGCTCAAGGAGGTGGGCAGCCGGGCCCGCCTGCAGATCGAGGCTCTCCTCGGCACCAGGGTCTACCTCGACCTGCGCGTTAAGATCGCGAAGGACTGGCAGCGCAACCCCAAACAGCTCCGCCGCCTCGGCTTCTACGACTGACCCGCCCGCTATTTTGGGGCAGGCCTCGAGCTGAGCGGCCGCACGCTGTCTCCCTGGTACGCCCGAGACCCGTGAACCTCAGCAGCCCCTGGAGCTGCGGGATCGGCCGGTGGTCATGTCGGCTCAGCCGAAAAATGAGGTATCGGATCGGCATCGGCAGCGGCATCACGAGGGCCGACGGCGACATGATGGATTCACCGGTACCGACAAGGCGAGGGTACGCGCCTGCGGCGGGGCGTTCGCGGGGAGCGTGCCGGCCGGTAGGCAGAAGGGGATCCACGTTGCTGATCATCTTTGGCTTGCGCGTGTTCTACCGGACGATCGCGCAGGGCACCTTCCATTGCCGCCGCTGCGGCGGGGACCGCCAGTACCGGCACCGGGCGGGGCGCCGGTGGTTCACGCTGTTCTTCCTCCCGGTCATTCCGCTGAACTCAGTCGGCGACCACGTTCAGTGCACTACTTGCCGGACCCGTTACGTGACCGACGTGCTCAGCCAGCCGACGACGGCGCAGATGCAGGCGGCGCTGCCGGCCGGCATGCGCGCCGCCGTCTCGGCCATGCTGCGGTCCGGCGACCCGTCCAGCCCGGTATCGCGGCAGCGGGCGGTCGAGGCGGTCGTCGCCTCCGGTGTGCCGAACTACGACGAGGCCATGCTCAACGCCGATCTGATGCAGTCGTTCGAGGTCATCCGTCCGGCCCTGAACCAGGTCGGGGCGCAGCTCACCGTCCAGGCCAGGGAGTGGTACCTGACCGAGGTGATCCGCATCGCCATGGCGGACGGCCCGCTGACGGACACCGAGCGGCAGGCCGCGATGGCCATCGGCGCCGACCTGGGCATGACCCAGGCCCAGGTCGTCGGCGTGGTCGCGATGACCGAGCAGTCGGCCGGCCGCGACTAACCTGCGGGGTCCTCGCCGGCCGAGCCGGTCACGGCCGCCGTATCGAGGCGGAACCAGGTGGTCGGCTGGCCGGAGACGGTGTAGCCCAGCGTGTCGTTGACCGCGATCATGTGCTCGTTGCTCTGGGCGTTCCAGGTGACGATCCGCTCCAGCTGCGGCTCCGTGGTCGCGAGCAGCTCCATCATCGCGATCTTAAGCAGCAGGCCGAGCCGGTGCCCGCGGTGCTTCCGCGTCACCACCGTGAACACCTGGTGACCCCAGCCCGGGGCGGCCGGGTCCACCGCCATCTCGGTCAGCGCCGCCAGCTCGCCAGTGTCGTCATGCCGCGCCGCCACCGTGTAGTCGTGCAGTCCGAAGTGCGGGCGCAGGCCGTTGATCCGCTCGCGTACCCGCTGGGCGTCCCATTGCGCGGGGGCGATCGCCGGGTCGCGGGGGGCGTCGCTCATCGCGTCGTAGACCGCCGCCGCCCGCTCGATGAACTCCTCTGGCACCAGGCCGGCCCAGGACACCAGCGAGTAGCCGGCCGCCGCCCGCTCGGCCGGCCCGCGCAGCCGGGCCAGCTTCCCCCGCTCCAGCGTGCCGATCTGGAGCACGCGCTCGATCTCCACCAGGCCGGGCTTCGCCCCGAGCGAGCGGGCGAACGCCTCGCCGGGGGAGCCGTCGCGCGCGCCGCCGTTGAGCACCGTGCGCCCGTGCGCCGCCGCGCGGGACGCCGCGTGGCGCAGCAGGGCGAGGCCCACGCCGCGCCGCCGTTCCGCCGGGTGCACCACGAGGTCCAGGCCTGCCTGGTCCTGGTTCTCCCTGGCCGGCAGCTCGAGCCGGTACCAGCCCGCGGCCGCGCCCTCGTCGGTGGCCAGCCATACTTCTCTCGGGTTGCCGTCCCAGCCGACGGCCAGCCAGCCGCCGAACGGCCGGTCCGTGAACCGCGGGCCCTCGGGTTCGTCCACGCGCTGGGCGGCCAGGTAGGCCTCGTAGCAGGCGCGTACGCCCCCGGTGTCGGCCAGGTCGACTCGCTCGATGCGCATCCTCATAGCCAACTCCGCCAGCGGCGGCCACGCCACTGAATATCCCGCCGCCGGCGCCCGCGGGAGGGCGCCGGGAGGGCGCCGGGCGGCACCGCGAGCGTGTTCGGCTGGTATGGTGATTGGCAATGTTGCCCGAGCTGCTCCTCCTTAGCGGCCGCGGCGGGGGCCGATAGGCCGGCTCCCTCGTCGCGGGGCGTTGGCGTGTCTGCTGGCCATCAATCAGGCAAAGCCGCCATCAGCTATGAGGAAGTAGCAGATAAATGCAGCAGGATCCCGCGTTCAAACGCGTTTCGCCCGTCCATCAGCAGCCTAGTGGCATGCCCTGTCATCGCTACACGCCGTTCACGCCGGTCGAGCTGCCCGACCGCACCTGGCCCGCCAAGTCCATCACCAGGGCCCCGCGCTGGCTGTCCACCGATCTCCGGGACGGTAACCAGGCGCTGATCGACCCGATGAGCCCGGCCCGCAAGCACAAGATGTTCGACCTGCTGATCCGGATGGGCTACAAGGAGATCGAGGTCGGGTTCCCGTCCGCGAGCCAGACCGACTTCGACTTCGTGCGCGAGCTGATCGAGGGCGGCCATGTCCCGGACGATGTCCGGATCTCGGTGCTCACCCAGGCCCGCGAGGACCTGATCGAGCGGTCGGTCCAGTCGCTGGTCGGCGCGCGCCTGGCCACCGTGCACATGTACAACGCGACGGCGCCGATCTTCCGCCGGGTGGTGTTCCGCATCGACCGGGAGGAGTGCAAGGCGCTCGCCGTCGAGGGCACCCGCCACGTCATGAAGTACGCCGAGGAACTCCTGGACGGCACCGACTTCGGCTATGAGTACTCGCCGGAGATCTTCATGGACACCGAGCTCGACTTCGCCCTCGACGTCTGCGCGGGCGTCATGGACGTCTGGCAGCCAGGCCCGGGCCGTGAGATCATCCTCAACCTGCCGTGCACGGTCGAGCGGTCCACCCCGAACGTCTACGCCGACCAGATCGAGTGGATGAGCCGGAACCTGCCCAACCGGGACTACGTCTGCCTGTCCGTCCATACCCACAACGACCGGGGCACCGCGGTCGCGGACGCCGAGCTGGCCGTGCTGGCCGGCGCCGACCGGATCGAGGGATGCCTGTTCGGCAACGGCGAGCGCACCGGCAACGTATGCCTGGTCACCCTGGGCCTGAACCTGTTCAGCCAGGGCATCGACCCGATGATCGATTTCGGCGACATCGACGAGATCCGTCGCACCGTCGAGTACTGCAACCAGATCCCGGTTCACCCGCGCCACCCCTACGCGGGCGACCTGGTCTACACCGCCTTCTCGGGCTCCCACCAGGACGCCATCAAGAAGGGCTTCGAGGCGCTGGAGGCCGAAGCGGCCAGCGCAGGCGTCCCGTTCGCCGAGTACCCGTGGGCCGTGCCGTACCTGGCGATCGACCCGCACGACGTGGGCCGCACCTACGAGGCGGTCATCCGGGTCAACTCGCAGTCCGGCAAGGGCGGCGTGGCGTACGTCATGAAGGCCGAACACCAGCTGGACCTGCCCCGCCGCCTGCAGATCGAGTTCTCCCGGGTGATCCAGGGCCACACCGACGCCGAGGGCGGGGAAGTGTCGCCCGCGCGGATGTGGGAGATCTTCTCCGGCGAGTACCTCGCCGCGGGCCCGGTCGCGCTGCTTGACCACCAGACGTCCTCGGTGATCGAGGCCAAGCACGCCCTCGCCGCGGAGATCTCCGTGGACGGGCGCGCGCAGCAGGTCGAGGGGGAGGGTAACGGCCCCATCTCGGCGTTCTGCGACGCGCTGTCGTCCGTCGGCGTGACCGCGCGGGTGCTCGACTACACCGAGCACGCGCTGACCGAGGGCACCGACGCCCAGGCCGCGGCGTACGTGGAGTGCGAGATCAGCGGCGCCGTCTTCTGGGGCGTCGGCATCGACACGAACACCGTCACGGCCTCGATGCGCGCGGTCCTGTCCGCGGTGAACCGCTCCCGTCGCGGCTGAGGGGTGGTGAGGCGGCGAGGTCACATTTGTACCGAACGAGGTGGCCTCGCCGTCTCGCGTCCCAGCGAGTGTCATTGGCATAGGCGAGAATGGGTAAGTGCAGCTCTACCGGGATGACGGGATCGTGCTGCGGACGCAGAAGCTGGGCGAAGCGGACCGGATCATTACCGTCCTCGGCCGCAGCAGCGGGCGGATCCGCGCCGTGGCCAAGGGCGTCCGCCGGACCAAGTCCAGGTTCGGCGCCCGGCTGGAGCCGTTCACGCACGTCGACCTGCTGCTGCACACGGGCCGTTCGCTGGACATCATCACGCAGGCGGAGGTGATCCGGCCCTATGGCGAGCCGCTGGCTGCGGACTACCCCCGCTACACCGCGGGCGTGGCGATGCTGGAGACGGCCGAACGGTTCACCCCGGTGGAGAAGGAGCCGGCGCTGCGCCAGCTGCTGCTCCTCATCGGCGCGCTGCGCGCCCTGGGCGGCGCAGAGCACGATCCCCGGCTGGTGCTCGACGCCTTCCTGCTGCGCTCGCTCGCGGTGGCCGGGTACGCCCCCGCCCTGCAGGAGTGCGCCCGCTGCGGCGCGCCGGGCAGCACCCGGCGGCTGCCGGCCTTCGCCGTGGCCGCCGGGGGCATGGTGTGCGCCTCGTGCCGCCCGCCCGGCGCGGCCTCGCCCGCGGCGCCGACGGTGGCGCTGATGCTCGCCCTGCTCCGCGGCGACTGGGACAGCGCCGATCACAGCGAGCGCAGGCACAGAGTAGAGTGCAGCGGACTTGTGGCCGCGTACCTCCAGTGGCACCTTGAGCATTCGATCCGTTCGCTACGTCTTGTGGAGCGAGTTTGATGGGGCGCCCCGTACGTCCGCCCGATCCGCATCCGAGCGGCGTGAAGCCGCCGGGCATACCGCCTGAGTTCGTCCCCAGGCATGTCGCCCTGGTGATGGACGGCGACGGGCGCTGGGCGAAAAAACGCGGGCTGCCCAGGACCGAGGGCCACAAGGAAGGCGAGTCCTCGCTGCTCGACGTCATCATGGGCGCGATCGAGCTCGGCATTCCGTACCTGTCCGCCTATGCTTTCTCGACCGAGAACTGGCGGCGCTCGCCGGACGAGGTCCGCTTCCTGATGGGATTCAACCGCGACGTCATCCACCGGCGCCGTGACCTGCTGAACGAGATGGGCGTCCGCATCCGCTGGGCCGGCCGGCGGCCTCGGCTATGGCGCAGCGTGATCAGCGAACTCGAACACGCCGAGCAGATGTCGGCCGGGAATTCGGTACTGACCCTGCAATTCTGCGTGAACTACGGCGGGCGCGCCGAGATCGCCGACGCGGCCGCCGCCATCGCCGCGGATGTCGCCGCGGGAAAGCTCCGGGCGGAGAAGGTCGACGAGAAGGTGTTCGCGCGCTATCTGGACGAGCCGGGGATTCCTGATGTCGACCTTTTCGTCAGGTCGTCCGGCGAGCAGCGCCTTTCGAACTTCCTGCTCTGGCAGTCCGCCTACGCCGAGCTGGTTTTTCTCGACACGCTCTGGCCGGATTTCGACCGGCGGCACTTGTGGCACGCCTGCGAGATCTACGCCAGCCGGGACCGCAGGTACGGCGGCGCCCAGCCGAACCCCGTTCCGGCTCCCGGAGAGCCGGCGGAACCGGCCTCCTGACGGTCACCCCACGCGAGGGTGACCGGCAGGTCACCCATCCGCACCGGGTGAATTCAGTTCGCGATCACCGGCCCGTGCTCCTAAGCTAAGGACTTCCGGTCACGGAAGTCGCGGGCCGCCCGCGCCGCGCCGGAATCACCACGGGATTCGCGCCCGCCGACCGCCAGCCGGATGGAGACCTGCACCATGGCATTGCGCAGCGACCGCCTCGACGCCATCGTCAGCCTGAGCAAGCGACGGGGGTTCGTCTACCCGTCCAGCGAGATCTACGGGGGCCTGCGGGCTTCCTGGGACTACGGCCCGCTCGGCGTCGAGCTGAAGAACAACATCAAGCGCCAGTGGTGGCGCGCGATGGTCACCGAACGCGATGACATCGTGGGCCTTGACTCCTCGGTGATCCTGGCCCGCGAGGTGTGGGAGGCCAGCGGCCACGTCACCGAGTTCGTCGACCCGCTCACCGAGTGCATGTCCTGCCACAAGCGGTACCGCGCCGATCACCTGACCGAGGCCTACGAGGAGAAGCACGGGCACGCCCCGGCCGAGGGCCTGAAGGAGATCGCCTGCCCGAACTGCGGCACCCGGGGCGCCTTCACCGAGCCGCGCATGTTCAACGGCCTGCTCCGCACCCACCTGGGCCCGGTCGAGGACGAGTCCGGGCTGGCGTACCTGCGACCGGAGACCGCCCAGGGCATCTTCATCAACTTCCGCAACGTGCTGCAGACGTCGCGGAAGAAGCTCCCGTTCGGCATCGGCCAGATCGGAAAGTCGTTCCGCAACGAGATCACCCCGGGTAACTTCATCTTCCGGACCAGGGAGTTCGAGCAGATGGAGATGGAGTTCTTCGTCAAGCCAGGCACCGACGAGGAATGGCACCAGCGCTGGATCGACGAGCGCTTCGCCTGGTACGCGGACCTCGGCATCCGCAAGGAGAACCTGCGGCTCTACGAGCACCCCAGGGAGAAGCTGTCGCACTACTCCAAGCGCACCGTGGACATCGAGTACCGGTTCGACTTCACCGGCAGTGAGTGGGGTGAGCTGGAAGGCATCGCCAACCGCACCGACTACGACCTGAGGACCCACCAGCAGGCGTCCGGGCAGGACATGTCCTACCTGGACCAGGAGTCGGGGGAGCGGTTCATCCCGTTCGTGATCGAGCCGGCCGCCGGCGTCGACCGCGGCGCGCTGACCTTCCTGCTCGACGCCTACGCCGAGGACGAGGCGCCGGACGCCAAGGGCAAGCTGGAGAAGCGGACGGTGCTGCGGCTGGACCGCAGGCTGGCGCCGGTGAAGGTGGCGGTGCTCCCGCTGTCCCGCAACGCCGACCTGTCGCCGAAGGCCCGCGACGTGGCGGCGGCGCTGCGCAAGCGCTGGAACACCGAATTCGACGACGCCAGCGCGATCGGCCGCCGGTACCGGCGGCAGGACGAGATCGGCACCCCGTACTGCGTCACCGTCGACTTCGACACCCTGGAAGACCAGGCCGTCACGGTCAGGGACCGCGACACCATGCAGCAGGAGCGGGTCGGCGTCGACGCCCTGGAGGGCTACCTGAGCGAGCGCCTCGGCCCCTGCTAGATACCGGCGGTAGATCTCGGCCGCGGCCTGGTGGAATCCCTCGGGCAGCCCGGCCGCGGCCATGGCCGCGGCGATCTCCTCCATCTCGCCCACCCAGCGCCAGCCCTTGGCTGACGCTGCCCCGTCCGCGCCGTCCCAGCGCTTCTCCAGGCCCGGCTGGGAGATGCCCCACTCCTCGAGCAGGACGGACTCCACGCCCTCGGCCCGGGCCAGCGCCCGCGCCGCCAGCAGCAGGGCGGCCGACCCCTTGGTCCAGGATGCGTACGCCATCTTCACCGCCGACGCCGTACCCGGCGGCGGCACCATCCGCGCGTCCACGTCGGTCCCGCCGAACAGCGCCTGGACCTCGGCGGCGCGCGGGCCTGACAGGTACAGCCGGGTGTGCCCCGGTGCCAGCCGGGGGAGGCCCGACGATCCCGCCGTCCACGTAGCTGGCCCCGCCCGCCTCGGCGATCGCCGCCACCTGCCGCGCCGTCCCCGGCGAGACCGCGTTAGCGTCCAGGTAGAGGCCCCGGAAGCCGGTCACCAGCCGGGCCACGTCCAGCGCCGCATGCGGCGGGCAGACCGAAATGATGGCATCCGAACGGGCGATGATCTCCGCTAGCGCTACCCCGGTCAGCCCGGCGGCCTCGGCGCGCTCCCTAGTCGCCGCGCCGCGGCCCTCCGGCAGCCCACAGCACCCGGTGCCCGGCGCCTGCCAGGCACTTGCCCACCGCCGCCCCCATCTCGCCCGGGTGCAGCAGCCCAATCGTCGTCTCGGTCATGCCTCTATTCTCACCAGGCGCCGGCCCCGGCGCCGAGGCCGATGTCCATGACGACGCTTGGCATCGGCGGCATGTTCAGCGGGGTGAACTCGTTTCCGTTGATGACCCCGATCCGGCCGTCGGGAATGACCCCGATGAGCACCCGCCCCGACGGGCTGGACCACAGCACCTGCGTGAAAAAGACCCGGCCGGCTTGATCTTCCAGTACCCGAGGATCCGGACGAGCTTCCCGGTCCTGGTGGAGTACTCGGCGAAGCCGTACCGGCCGTTCGTGGCCTGGCCCGACTCTTTGGTCTTGACCTGGAAGTACACCGTGTTGGTCACGATCGCCGACCCGTCCGGCGTGACGACAGGCTCGTTTTCCGCGTCGGCTACCTGGAAAGTGCTCCCGGACGGCGTGAACTGGCGGGTCGTGGCGATGATCCGGCGGCTGGCGGCCATCAGGTCGCCGTCGGCCGACGTCAGGTTGAGCAGCCGTGCCTCCACGCCTGGCCACTGACCCACGTTGTTCGGTTGCCACTCGAACGCCAGCTCCCGCCCGTCCGCCGTCCAGGACAGGCCCCGCGAATCACCGGCTCCCGACCTGAAGAAGCCGGAAGCTGCCGCCCACACCCGCGTCGACCCGGTGCTCAGCGTGACCACCTCGAGATCGGTCCGCGCCGGGCCCTTCTTGGACGCGACGGCGAGCGCGAGCCGCTGGCCGTCCGGCGAGAGCGCGAACGCACCGAGTCCCTGCGTGGCCGGCACCGTGACCCGCAGCCGGCTGAGCGAGCTGACCCGCCCGGCGGAGCTCAGCCGCAGCAGGTAGAACGAGTGCGACCCGGGGTACCCGGCGGCGACAACGGGATAGGGGTACTTCACCCAGGTCTGCTCGTCCAGGACGAAGGTCCGGTCATCGCCCGCGGCCGACACCCCCATGATGGTGCCGCCGCGGATCGACGGCCTGATCGTCGCCAGGGCGTGGCCGCTGACCGTGTCGTGCACGACGGCGACCGCCGGGCTCCGGGCCGCTGTCCTGGTGAAGGCCACCGAGACGAAGTACGGCGGGATAACGCCGGCCGAAACATAGGAGGCCAGCGAGGGGCCAGGGAGCATCGGGCCCGGCGCCGTGGCGGCGGGCGCGATGGAGGGCGCCCGCGTGCGCGTGGCCGGGCCGACGGTCACCGCCGTGACCGCGATCACGATGACGACGGCCGCCGCCGCGGCCGCGGGCACCAGCCAGCGCCGCCGCCAGCCGTCCGCCCGCGGGTGTTCCGCGGGCAGCTCCAGCGGCGGCACGCTGTCCGGTGACACCGTGTTCCCGGCCGCCCGGGTCGCCGCCCGGATCCGCTCTTCGATGACGTTCATGACTGCTCTCCGAGAATCCGCCCGAGCGCGGCTAGCGCCCGCGAGGTGGTGGACTTGACGGTGCCCCGGCTGATCCGCATCGAGGCGGCGATCTCTCCCTCGTCCAGGTCGAGGTAGAAACGGAGCACGAGCGCCTCCCGCTGCCGGGCGGGCAGGCTCCGGATCGCGGTCAGCACCTGCCGGTGCTCCTCGCCGATCAGCGCCGTGGCCTCGGCCGACTCACCCGGCGCATCCCCGGTCGAACGATCCAGGCCGGCCTGCCGCCGTCGGCGGCGCAGCGCCGACCGGCAGCCGTTGATGACACTTGACCGCAGGTAGCTCAGCGCCTTGCCGGGGTCTGACAGGCCATGCCATCGTCGGTAGAGCCCGCAGAACGCCTCCTGCACCGCGTCCTCCGCGGCGCCCCGGTCGCCGAGCATGACGACGGCCAGCCGGATCAGCCCGAGGGCGTGCGCCTGATACAGCGCGGTCACGGCTTCGGCAGGCTCCGGGGCGATCAGGGCCCGGGCCGGGGGAGGCAGATCCGTAGCGTCAGCTTTCACGTATCTCAGACGCATGCGCCCCGTTC
>CAVRMX010000021.1:0-156458 GCA_963722275.1 uncultured Actinomycetes bacterium
TCAGCGGTGACGGCCGGACCCAGGACGATATCGTCCTGCGCATCGCCGATGGCGCCTCGCCCGCCTCGATCTGGACGGCCGCCGTGCGCTACACGGCGGCCCAGACCGGGATCCTGCTTGATGACATGGAGAAGATCGTCGGCCCGCACCGGCGGGCCGTGGCCGCCGGGGGCTGGACGCAGATGGCCAGCGTCCGCGCCGCCAAGGCCGCCGTCATCGGCGCGATGAGCTTCTCGCCAGTCGTGCAGCCGGGCGTCACCGGGGCTGCCCTGCTGGCCGCGTTCGCCCTGGACGGCGGGGACCTCGCCGACTTCATCCTCAACCAAGGAACGAAATGACACACGCCACCGAAGCCCGAACGGGAACGCTGGACGACATCGCGAATGACAGCCACGTGTTCTCCATCATCGCCATGGACCAGCGCAACACGCTGCGCCGCATGTTCACGGCCGTCGGCATCGACGCGAGCGACGACGACCTGCGCATCGCGAAGGCCGACGTCGCCCGCGTCCTGACGCCCGCCGCCAGCGGCCTGCTGTCCGATCCGACCTACGGGGTCCCGGCCATCACCGACGCGAACGCGCTCGCCCCGGACTGCGGCCTGCTCGTCGCCGCCGAACCGTCCGAGCGGCGCAGCTACCAGGGCGAGCCGCGCACCCACCGGGACCCGGCCCTGGACGCTCAGTGGGTCCTTGACCAGGGCGGCGATGCCCTGAAGTTCTTCGTCCAGCTGCGCGGCGACCGCCCCGCCCCTGGCCCGGGTGAGCCGGACCTGGTCGCCGAGGGACTGGCCGTATGCGCCGAGATCATCCGCGACTGCCGCGCCACGGACGTGCCCGTGGTCATCGAGAACCTCGTGTACGCGCGACCGGGTGAAGACCTTAGCGGCCAGGCCCGCGAAGACGCCATCATCGAGTCGGCCCGGGCCCTCAACGACCTGGACATCGACCTGCTCAAGCTCGAATATCCCGGTTCGCCGGAGGGCTGCCGGCGGCTGGCTTCCATCCTCAGCAGGCCGTGGGCCGTCCTGTCCGCGGGCGTGCCCTTCGACCAGTTCACCGACATCATCAGGATCGCGGCCGACGAGGGGGGAGCCTCGGGCTTCATCGCCGGCCGCTCGGTATGGCGCGAAGTGGTGGGCCTCACGGGCCGGAACCGCGAGGAGTTCCTCACCTCGGTAGCGCTGCCGCGGCTGGAGAAGCTAGTCGACGTGGCCGCCTTCCGGGCCCGCCCCTGGACCGAGGCCACCCGCTAGCCTCACGCCCAAGATCCTCCGCCGGGTCGGCGGGCAGGATCTGACCTGCGCCCGCCGGGGGCGCTCCGGAGAGGACTGAACGCCGGGCCGCGCCCGCATCCGGTTCACCCGGACGCCATGGTGCGGGCGGCGATGTAGCCGAACGTCATGGCCGGGCCGATGGTCGCGCCGGCCCCCGCGTAGCTGTGCCCCATCACCGACGCGCTCGCGTTCCCCGCGGCGAACAGGCCCTCGACCGTGGTGCCGTCCTCGCGCAGCACCCGGGCGCGCTCGTCGGTGCGCAGGCCGCCCTTGGTGCCCAGGTCACCGGGGACGATCTTGACCGCGTAGAACGGCGCCCGGGCCAGCGGGGCCAGGTTGGGATTGGGCCGGCGGCGCGGGTCGCCGTAGTAGCGGTCGTACGCCGAGTCGCCGCGGCCGAAGTCCTCGTCCCGGCCCGCCGTGGCGAACTCGTTGAACCTGGTCACGGTCTTGACCAGGCCCTCGGCGTCGACGCCGGCCGCGCGGGCGAGCCCGGCCAGGTCGTCCGCGCGGACCACCGCGCCGGCGGCGTACCAGCGGCGGGGGAGCGGCCGGTGCGGCGGCAGCCCGGCGAACACGTACCGGTCGCGGTAGCGCTGGTCGAAGATCAGCCAGGCCGGGATGTGCGGGTTCTCCGGCGTGTTCGCGTCGTACATGGCGTGCACGGCGTCGACGTACGGCGCCGACTCGTTGACGAACCGCTGGCCCGCGCCGTTGACCAGGACGCAGCCGGGCAGGCTGCGCTCGGCCAGGCAGAAGTACGGGCCGCCGCGCAGCGGGATGGACGGCCCCCACCAGGCGTCATCCATCAGCCCGGTGGCCGCGCCGAGATCCTGGCCCGCGCGGATCCCGTCGCCGGTGTTGCCGGCCGCGCCGGTGGTCCACTCGGTGCCGATGGGCGGACGCTGGTACTGGCGGCGCATCTCCTCGTTGCGCTCGAAGCCGCCGCTGGCGACCAGCACCCCGCGCCGTGCCCGGATCAGCACCGGTTCGCCGCCGCGGGTCGCGCGGACCCCGGTCACCCGGCCGTCTTGCGTTTCCAGGCCGGTCAGCGGGGTGTCCAGCCAGACCGGCACGCCGCTGGCGATCAGCCCGGCCCGCAGGCCCGCGGCCAGCGCCTGCCCCATGCTGAGCATCCGGTGCCCGAGCAGCCGGGTCCGCGCGGCCCGGCCCGCGACCCGCAGGCCCGCGCGGACGGCGCGCGGATGGCGTCCCAGGCTCAGCCAGCGGTACTCGGCCTGGGTGATGGCCACCGGCGACGGCAGGTAGGGCCGGCCGAGGTGAGCCAGCTCGGCGCCGAGCACCCGCCCGTCGAACGGCACCGGCTCGATGCTGCGCCCGGCGGCGAGCCCGCCGGGCGCCTCGGGATAGTAGTCCGCGTAGCCGGGCACCCACGCGAAGCGCAGCGGCGTCATCGCCAGGACCAGGCTGAGCATGTCCGGGCCGTGCTCGAGCAGCGCTTCCCGCAGCCCGGCCGGGACGTCGGGAGCCACGTGCGCCAGGTAGGCGCGGGCCTGCCCGGGCGTGTCGGCGACCCCGGCGTCGCGCAGGACCGTGTTACCGGGCGCCCAGATGCCGCCGCCCGAGCGGGCGGTCGACCCGCCGAAGTACTGAGTCTTCTCGATGACCAGGACGCTCAGGCCGAGGTGCGCCGCGGTCAGCGCGGCCGTCATCCCCGCCGCGCCGCTGCCCGCCACCACGACGTCGACCTCTGCCTGCTCCGGTTCCATACTAGAACACGTTACAGTTTTGCCGTCGGCGCCGGAAGGAGTCCCAGGTCGATCAAGGGCATTGTACGCAGCGCGGCCAACCGTGCTCGGTCCTACGTCAGCGGTCTTCCCCTCGGCCTGCGCGCAGATGGCCAGGCCGCCGGGCCGGCCGCCACGCCGCGAGGGCGGCAGAGGCGACCCGGCCACGGCAGACCGGCCCCGGTCCTTAGCTGGGCTGGGGCACGATCCGGATGTACGGCTTCGGCTCTTCCCAGCTCCCGAAGATCTCCTTGGCCTGGTCGTTGGACACCGAGCCTGCGATGACGACGTCTTCGCCCTGCTTCCAGTTCACCGGCGTGGCCACCTTGTGCTTGGCGGTCAGCTGCAGCGAGTCGACCACCCGCAGCACCTCGTCGAAGTTGCGCCCGGTCGTCATCGGGTAGACCAGCACCAGCTTGATCTTCTTGTCCGGGCCGATCACGAACACGTTCCGCACGGTCTGGTTGTCGGCCGGCGTGCGCGCCTTCGCGTCGCCCGAGACGTCGGCAGGCAGCATCCCGTACAGCTTGGCCACCTTGAAGTCGCTGTCCGCGATCAGCGGGTAGTTCGGCGCCGTGCCCTGGGTCTCCTCGATGTCGGCGGCCCACCGCTCGTGGTCGCCGGTCGAGTCGACCGACAGGCCGATGATCTTCACGCCGCGCAGGTCGAACTCCGGCTTGATCTTGGCCATGTAGCCGAGCTCGGTGGTGCAGATCGGGGTGAAGTCCTTGGGGTGCGAGAACAGCACGCCCCAGGCATCCCCGAGCCAGTCGTAGAAGTGGATCGGCCCTTCGCTCGTCTGCGCCTCGAAGTCCGGCGCCGTGTCGCCGATGGTCAGTGGCATGGTCTTCCTCCTTGGTCATGACCGCTCGCCTGAGTGTGGCCGCGGACGCCCACCGCAGCATCCGTGCTTAGCACGGAACGCCCCTCCGGCGCAATTTACGATGTGATCAGTAGGTAATGCCGACTTCGGGGGTGAGCGGCACGGCCTGGCAGGCGAGGATGTAGCCGTCGGCGACGTCGGCCGCCTCGAGCACCTGGTTGTGGGCCATCTCCACCTCGCCGCCGGTGAGCTGGCAGGCGCAGGCGCCGCAGATGCCCTCGCGGCAGGAGTACGGCGCGTCCAGCCCGGCGTCGATGAGCACGTCCAGCATCCGGGTGCCGGCCGGCCACGGCAGCAGCGTGGTCGCCCCGTCCAGCGTCACCGACAGGGTCGCGGCCAGGCCAGCAGGATCCGCGGTCTCCTCGAACGGGTTCTCCGCCAGGGACAGGAACCGCTCCGCGTGCACCCGCGGGCCGGGCACGCCGAGCTGGCCGAGCGCCTCCCGCACCAGGGTCAGGTAGGGGTCGGGCCCGCAGACGTACGCGTCCCACGACGCGTACGGCCGGGCCAGGGCCGCGAGCGCCGCGGCGGACGGCACGCCGAGCAGCGAGTCGAGCCAGTGCACCACGACCAGCCGTCCAGCCGACGAACCAGCGAGCCGGCCCAGCGACGGGCCGAAGATCACCGAGCGCTCGTCCCGGTTCGCGTACACCAGCACCACCCGGCCGCGCCCCGCGGCCAGCGCCGACTTCAGGATGGACATCACCGGGGTGATCCCGCTGCCCGCCGCGAACAGCAGGAAGTCGCCGTCCAGCGAGCGCGGGCTGAACGTCCCGGCCGGCGGCAGCAGGTCAAGCACGCTCCCGGCCGCGACCCGGTCGCAGATCCAGTTCGACGCGTACCCGCCGGCCGTCCGCTTGACGGTGATGGCGGGCCGTTCACCCGCGGCGGGCGAACTCGACAGCGAGTAGCACCGGGCCACCGAACCGGTCCGGTCCGACGGCACCCGCACCGTCACGAACTGCCCCGGCTGGTAGCTGAACAGCGCGCAAAGCGGCGGCGGCACGTCCAGCACCAGCGAGCACGCGTCCTCGGTCTCCTGGATCACCTCGGCCACCGGCACCTGGTAAAACTCGCGCATCAGGGCGCCGACACCTCGAGCCGCCCGGCCGTCACCGCCGCGTCGATGCTGTCCCGCAGGCTGCCGCACCCCTCCACCAGCGCGCTCGGCCTGTCCCCCGAGCCGAACTCCGCGCAGGCCCGCACCGCCGCCGCGCTCCACTGCACCGAGGTGTGCTGCGGGCTGAACTTCGCGGCCAGCACGGCCGCGCCGCAGCGCGCGCACTCCACCGGCCTCAGCGCCGCGTGGCGCTCATCCTGCCTGAGCATTACCCTGCCGGGCCAGGTTCGCCGCGACCTCCGCCTCCCAGCCGGCCACCGGGCGGGTGGTGTCGATCTCGAACTCGAACCGCGCCACCATGTCCGGCTCGATGTCGGCCACGTCCCGGTAGAACTGCTCGTACCAGCGGCGCACCTGGTAGACCGGGCCGTCCTCGGCGCAGAGCAGCGGGTTGTCGATCCGGCTCTTGTGCAGCCAGATCTCCACGTCCTGCTGGAAGCCCAGCCCGACGAAGTCGGCGAACTTGGCCGCCACCCGGGACGCCTGGCCGTCGGACAGGCCAGGCGGCCGCCGCACGATCGCGCCCCACTGCAGCATGAACGAGGTCGGCGTGACCGGGTAGTGGCAGTTGATCAGGACGCTCTCGATGGTCATGCCGTGGTAGTCGTGCCACAGGTTGTCGATCATGTACGACGGGCCGAAGTACGACGCCTCCGACCGCAGCGTCGTTTCTCCGTCGGAACCGGAGGCGTAGTTCGACGCCCCGCCCACGTCGGGCCGGGACCGCGTTCCGCAGGTACTGCGACGCGATGTGGCCCTCGAAGACGTTCTTGAAGAACGTCGGGAACGCGAAGTGGATGTAGAAGAAGTGCGCCATGTCCACCACGTTGTCGATCACCTCGCGGCAGTTCGCGCCCTCGACCAGGATCGAGTCCCAGGTCCACGACGTCCACTCGTCCGAGGAAGCACCCTCGATCAAGGGAATCGTCACGTCGTCCGCAGGCGCGTGACCCTCCGGGTCGTTCCACACGAACAGCTGGCCGTTCCGCTCCAGGGTGCGCCAGGCCCGCGTCCTGGCCGCCACCGGGACCCGCCGGGCGTAAGGGACCGACGCGCACCGGCCGTCCCCGCCCCAGCGCCAGTCGTGGAACGGGCAGGCGACGGCGTCGCCCTTGACCGTGCCCTGGCTCAGGTCACCGCCCATGTGCCGGCAGTACGCGTCGAGCACGTGCAATGCGCCAGAAGAATCGGCGAACACCACCAGCTTGGTGCCGAACGCCGCGACCGCGTGCGGGCCGCCCTCCCGGAACCCGGCCGCGAGTCCCAGGCAGTGCCAGCCGCGCGCGAACCTGGCCGGCGGCGTTCCCGCCTCGATGGTCCGAACCTGCTCCATACCCCTAGACTAGAACATGTTCTAGTCTTGTGGCCATGCCCGCCCCAGGGCCCGCCATGGGCCCGCTATGGGGACAGCCAGGGAGGACGTCCGGTGAACGGAAACAACGACGACGCGGTCATCGCCGGGATCACCGAACTGCTCCCGGTATTCCGGCAGCGCGCCCAGGAAGCCGAGGACGGCCGCGTCGTCCCGGCCGAGTCGGTCAAGGCCCTGGAAGAGACGGGCTTCTTCCGGCTGCTCCAGCCGAAGACCGCGGGCGGGCTCGAGGCGGACCCGGTCACGTTCTTCACCGCGGTCCGGCTGATCGCCAGCGCGTGCGGGTCGACCGGCTGGGTCGCCTCGGTGATCGGCGTGCATCCCTGGCAGCTCGCCCTGTTCCCGCCGCAGGCCCAGCAGGACGTCTGGGCCGCCGACCCGGCCACCCGGATGTCCTCCTCGTACGCGCCCACGGGCAAAGCCCGTAAAACGGACGGGGGGTACCGGCTGGACGGGCGGTGGAGCTTCTCCTCCGGCTGCGACCACGCCAGCTGGGTGCTGCTCGGCGGCATCGTCCTGGACGACGAGCAGAAGCCCGTCGACTTCCGCACGTTCCTGCTGCCGGCCAGCGACTACGTCATCGACGACGTGTGGGACACGGTCGGGCTGCGCGGCACCGGCAGCAACGACATCGTCGTGGACAACGCCTTCGTCCCCGAACACCGGAGCCTCAGCTTCACCGACGTCACGCGCTGCGCCTGCCCGGGGCAGGAAGCGAACGCGGGGGCGTTGTACCGCATCCCGTTCGGCTCCATATTTTCCTATGCCATCACCACGCCGGTCATCGGCATGGCGACGGGTGCGTACGCGGCCCACGTCGACTACCAGCGCGGCCGGGTCCGTGCCTCCTATGTCGGCCAGAAGTCCGCGGAGGACCCGTTCGCGCAGGTCAGGATCGCGGAGGCCGCGGCGCTGATCGACGCGGCGTGGCTGGCCCTGGAGCGGGACATGACCGAGCTCATGGGGCACGCGCGAGCAGAAGAGAAGATCCCGCTGCCGCTGCGGCTGCGCATCCGGCGTGACCAGGTGACCGGCACCGGCCAGGCGATCCGCGCGGTGGACCTGCTGTTCGAGAACTCCGGCGGGCGCGCGCTGAAGCTGGGCACGCCGATCCAGCGGTTCTGGCGGGACGCGCACGCCGGCCGGGTGCACGCGATCAACGACCCGGAACGGGCGCTGTCCATGTTCGGCCGCGGCGAGTTCGGCCACGACGTGCCCCCGGACGCCATGTTCTGAAAAGGAGACCGCGCATGCACCTGCACTACGAGGAAGCGGGCCGGGGCACGCCGCTGGTCCTGCTGCACGGCGGCGGCCCCGGCGCTTCCGGCGCGTCCAACTTCGGCAAGAACCTGCCGGTGTTCGCGGAGCACTTCCGCACCTTCGTCGTGGACCAGCCGGGCTACGGCAAGTCGGATAAACCACAAGTGCAGGGGAACTACTTCACCTTCTCCGCCGAGGCCCTGAAAGGCCTGCTGGACGAACTGGGGATCCAGAAAACACACCTGGTAGGCAACTCCCTCGGCGGCGGCACCGCCGTCCGCTTCGCGCTCAACTACCCCGAACGCGCCGGGCACCTCGTCCTCATGGGCCCAGGCGGGCTGTCCCTGAACGTGTTCGCGCCGGACCCGACCGAGGGCGTCAAGCGGCTGGCCGAGTTCGGCGCGCCGCCCGGCCCGAGCCGGGAGAAGATGGCCGCGTTCCTGCGCACGCTGGTGTTCGACCAGCGCCTGGTCACCGACGAGCTGATCGACGAGCGGTTCGCCGCGGCCAGCGACCCCGAGTCGCTCAGGGCCATGGCCTCGATGGGCGCGTCGTTCTTCGACCCGGCCAGTTACGAGGAGGGGCTGCTGTGGCGGGAGGCGCACCGGCTGCGGAACCGGGTCCTGCTGATCTGGGGCCGCGAGGACCGGGTGAACCCGGTCGACGGCGCGCTGGTGGCCATGAAGCTGATCCGGCGCGCCCAGCTGCACGTGTTCGGCGGCTGCGGTCACTGGGTGCAGCTGGAGAAGTTCGACGAGTTCAACCGGCTGGCCCTGGAGTTTCTGGAGGCAACATGATCTCCTCGCTCGGCTATCTGCGCATCGAGTCCGCGGACGTCGGCAAATGGCGCGAGTTCGGCGTCAAGGTGCTCGGGATGACCGAGGGCCGCGGCCCGGAAAAGGGCGCTGTCTACCTGCGGATGGATGATTTCCCCGCTCGTCTGGTGATAATTCCCGGCTCATCCGAACGGCTGCTCGCCTCCGGCTGGGAGGTCGCCGACGCCCGCGCCCTGGCCGCGGTCGGCCGCGCGCTGGCCGACGCGGGCGTGCCCTACAAGGCGGCCACCGACGCCGAACTGGCCGCGCGCCGGGTCGGGGCGATGCTGCGCGCCGAGGACCCGGCAGGCCACGTCCTGGAGGTCTTCTGCGGCGCCGCGCTCGAGCACCGGCCGTCGGTCAGCCCGTACGGGAACCGGTTCGTCACCGGCGCGATGGGCATGGGGCACGTGGTGCTGCCGGTCCCGCCCGGATCCTCGGCGGCGCTCGACTTCTACACCGAGGTGCTCGGCTTCCGGCTGCGCGACTCGATGCGGATGCCGGCCGAGTTCTTCGGCGGGGCCGCCGGGGACCCGCCGGTGTGGTTCCGGTTCCTGGGCTGCAACGCGCGGCACCACTCGCTGGCCCTGGCGCCGCTGCCCGCGGAGGCCGGCATCGTGCACCTGATGATCGAGACCGCGTCGCTGGACGACGTGGGCCAGGCGCTGGACCGGTGCGCCCGGCGCGGCGCACCGGTCTCCGGGACGCTGGGGCGGCACGCCAACGACCTGATGGTCTCGTTCTACGTGCGCACCCCCGGGGGGTTCGACATCGAGTACGGCACCGACGGCCTGCTGGTCGACGACGCCACCTGGATCAGCCGGGAGACCACCGCGGTCAGCCTCTGGGGACATAGCTTTGCCGGCCCCGCCCTCCCCTGACGCGCTGCCGGCCCCTGGGTTCCGGCAGGTCCTCGGCCACTTCTGCACCGGGGTGACCGTCATCACCACAGCCGGCCCCGCCGGGTTCGCCTGCCAGGCCTTCGCCGCGCTGTCGCTGACGCCCCCGCTGGTGCTGTTCTGCCCCAGCCGCGCCTCGGCCACCTGGCCGGTGATCGAGCGGGCCGGGCACTTCTGCGCCAACGTGCTCGCGGACGGGCAGCAGGAACTGGCCTCCAGGTTCGGCACCAGCGGCGCGGATAAGTTCGCCGGGGTGCCCTGGTCCCCGTCGCCGTCCGGACCCATCCTGGACGGCGCGCTGACCTGGGTCGAGTGCGCGGTCGAGGCGGTCCACGAGGCCGGCGACCACTACCTGGTCGTGGGCCGCGTCACCGGCCTCGGCGCCTGCCGCGCGGGCCGGCCGCTGCTGTTCTACCGCGGCCGGTACGCGGCCACCGACCCGGGGAGCGGCCCTACCGAGGTCGTCGACACGCTGCTCGCCTGGCCGCGGCATGCCGACTGGATGTGAAGCCGGGCGCGCCCCGGGGGGGAGGGGGCGCGCCCGGAGCTTAGTATTCGGTCTCGATCGCGGCGAGCGCAGTCTGCACCTGGGCCAGCGGGCCGCGCAGCTGCATCATTTTTAGCATCTTCCCGCCGATCTTGACCTTACCCTGGGTGAACGCCTTTTGCCCGTCTAGTTCACCCTTGTTGACCTGGGCCGAAGTCTCATAGGATTGCCGGATGGTGACGTCTGGACCGTCCAGGTCGCCTAGGCCCGCCGCCGCTCCGCCGTCGGCGATCCGTAGCCAGTAGTGTATCTCGCCCTGTGGGGAATCCGAGATCACCATCTGGATAGCGGCGTTCTTGCCCTTGAGCGCGCCGCGCACCGCGTCCCCGGCCAGGGCGGCGTTGTAGGCGTCGATCCACTCCTGGGACAGGTACTTGACCGGCATCGCTGCTCATCTCTCCCGCCTAGGACCAAGCGCTTGCTTGGTGAGCCTAGCGGGCCCCGGTGACCGTCGTCAACGCCGCTGCGGGTCCGCGGCAGGCACAGCCTTTCCAGGGCACCGAACGGACCGGGCGCGTGCCCTCCCGCCCAGCTCTTGCCTTACGCGTTAGTGACAGCTAACGTGTTGAGGTGATTGACTTGGTGGCTGCGGTCGCGGAGCCCAACCGGCGTCGCCTGCTGCAGTTGCTAGGGCCCGGTGAACAGACGGTGACCCAGCTGGCCAGCCATTTCACCGTAAGCAGGTCGGCGATCTCGCAGCACCTGGGCGTGCTCGCCGACAGCGGGCTCGTCACCAGCCGGCGAGCCGGAAAATTCCAGTACTACCGCCTGAACGCCGGGGGGATGGCCGCGCTCCGCGCCGAACTCGACTCGTTCTGGACCCGTGAACTCGACCAGCTCGTCCGCGACGCGCGGGCCGTCACCTTAGGAGGCCTGAATGCCCTTCGAGAAATCAGTGCTCGTGCCGCTGAACGCGGACGACACCTTCGCCCTGATCACCCAGCCGGACCGGCTGCGCCGCTGGCAGGTCATCACCGCGCGGGTGGACCTGCGGGCCGGCGGGGACTACCGGTGGACCGTCATTCCAGGGAACTCGGCGGCCGGCACCTTCACCGAGGTGGACCCGGGCCGGCGCGTCGTCTTCACCTGGGGCTGGGAGGGGTCGGCGGACGTGCCGCCCGGCGCCTCGACCGTGATCATCACCCTGGAGCCTGCCGCCGGCGGCACCATGGTCCGCCTGGTGCACGAGGGGCTGACCAGCGAGCAGGAGGCCAGCCACGCGGCGGGCTGGAACCACTACCTCGGCCGGCTCGTCACGGCGGCCGCCGCCGGGGACGCCGGAGCCGACGAGTGGGCGGCGGCCCCGCCGGACCTGAATCCGGTCAGCGCCGCCGAGGCCACGCTGGCCACCTGCCAGCTCGTCCTGCGGGGTGTCGCCGAAGCCGACTACCATCACGCCACCGTGTGCTCCGAGTTCGACGTGACCCAGCTGGCCGATCACCTGATCGGATCGGTCACCTTCCTCGGCGCGGTAGCCGGTACTGGGGCGGGTGCCGCGCCCGCTTCCCTCCCGGACGGCCCCCTGGAGGCCCGGGTCGCCGCGGTGGCCCAGGCCGCGCTCGAGGCCTGGGACGCCCGCGGGCTGGACGGCGAGGTCAAGGTCGGCCCGCACGAGATGCCGGCCGGTGCCGCCCTGGGTATCCTGTCGATAGAGTTCCTGGTCCACGCGTGGGACTTCGCCCAGGCCAGCGGGCAGCAGGTCGCCGTCTCCGATGAGGTCGCCCAGCATGTCCTGAGCGTGGCCCGCCAGATCATCAGTCCCGAGGTCCGGGCCGGCGGAAGCTTCGCCGACCCGGCCCCAGACCCGGATGCCGGCCTGCTCGACCGGCTCATCGCGTTCACCGGCCGCTCACATCTCTCATAAGGGAGCAGAAATGCCTATCCGTACCTCATACGCCCAGGGCACGCCCAACTGGGTGGATCTCCAGACCAGCGACCAGGACGCCGCCAAGGCGTTCTACGCCGGCGTGTTCGGCTGGACCTACGACGACCAGCCCATGCCCGAGGGGCCCGTGTACTCGATGGCCATGCTCGGCGGCCAGCAGGTCGCCGCCATCGCCGCGCAGTCACCCGAACTGGCCGCGGCCGGCGCGCCGCCGATGTGGAACACTTATCTCGCGGTGGACTCGGCCGACGAGGCGGCCGCCAAGGTCGAGGCGGCCGGCGGCAAGGTCGGGATGGCCCCGTTCGACATCATGGACGCCGGCCGGATGGCCTTCGTCCTCGACCCGTCCGGCGCGGCCGTGGCGCTGTGGCAGGCCAATCAGCACATCGGCGCCACGCTGGTGAACGAGCCAGGCACAGTCACCTGGAACGAGCTCATCACCACCGACCCGGGCGTGGTCTCGTTCTACGCCGACGTGTTCGGCCTGACCACCTCCGTGATGGACATGGGTGACGGCCCGTACACGCTGTTCGAGGTCGGCGGGCAGATGGTGGGCGGCACGGTCGCGCCGCAGATGCCCGGCGTGCCCAACCACTGGCACGTGTACTTCGCCGTCTCCGACGCGGACGCCGCCGCGGCGACGGCCGCCGCCCTCGGCGGGACGGTCATGGTGCCGCCGTTCGACACCCCGGTCGGGCGCATCGCGGTGATCGGCGACCCGCAGGGGGCGGTGTTCAGCATCCTCAAGGCCGCGCCCCAGCCTGCCTAGCCCGATGGAGATCCCCAAGCCCAGCGAGGACGACAAGCAGTTCTTCCGGTCGCTGCTGCCGCCGGAGGCCGAGGTCAAGCCGATGTTCGGCAACCTGGGCGCCTTCGTGCACGGCAACATGTTCGCTGGGCTGTTCGGGTCCGCCGTGGGCGTCCGGCTCGCCGAGCCGGACGCCGCGGAGCTGGCCGCTATCGACGGGACCGGGCCGTTCGGTCCCGCCGAGCGCCCGATGGGCGGTTACCTCAGCCTGCCGCCGGGCTGGCGGGATGACGAGGACCGGGCCGCCCTGTGGGTGGAGAAGGCCCGGGCCCACGTCAGCTCGCTGCCGCCCAAGGTCAAGAAGCCGAAGACCCGGTCAGCCTAGGGAGCCCGTCATGCTCGGCCGCGACCACGCGCTGTCCGGCGCCTTGGCCTTCACCGCCGCCGCGCCGCTGCTGCACGTCACCGGCGTGCACCTGGCGGCGGCGATCGCCCTGACCGCGGGCGCGGGCGTGCTTCCTGATCTCGACGAGCCCGGGTCCACCATCGCCCGCACCTTCGGCTTCCTGACCGGGAGCTTCGCGTGGCTCGTGCACCGGATCAGCGGCGGTCACCGGAAGGGCACGCACAGCCTGCTCGGCATCGCGATCATGACCGTCGCCGCGCTGGGGGCCGCAGCCTGGCAGGCGGGCGCCGCGGCCACCAGCCGGCACCCGGAACTGTGGTGGCATCTCGTCCCGGCCGGGCTCATCCTGGCCCTGCTGTTCTCGGCGGGCTTCCGCGCCCTGCACATCGGCGGCCACCACGGCGACGCGGCCGGGATCGTGCTGGCCGCCGTGGTGATCTGGAAGGGCTGGGCCCCGGTCACGCCGTGGAACGTGCCGGTGCTGGCCGTGTGCGTCGCCCTCGGGATGCTCGCCCATGTGGCCGGCGACATGTGCACCCACGACGGCTGCCCGCTGCTGTATCCGCTCAGCCGTCACGAGTTCGGCCTGCTGCCCGAACCGGTCCGGATCACCACCAACAAGCTCGCGGAGCACTGGATCGTCTCCCCGCTGCTGCTCGCCGGGCTCGCCTATTTCCTCTGGCGGGACGCCGGTCCCACCCTGGGCAATCACCTGGCCGGCCGGTTACCCGCCAACGGGGATGCTACCCCGGCCGGACCGGGGGCCCGTGGCTATGCAGGACCTTCGTTTTGTCCTTGTTCCACGCCGTAGTCGTCCCGTCGGGGTTGAGCACGACGGTCCAGCCCTGCAGGTGAATGACCACCTGGTGATGGAACGTGCAGAACAGGGCACAATCCGTCACGCTGGTCTTGCCGCCGTTGGCCTTGTGGGTCAGGTGGTGCACTTCACAGGCCGCGGCGGGCTGGTCGCAGCCGCCGGGGAACCGGCAGTGCTGGTCCCGCAGGATCACCGCCCGGCGGATCGCGGCCGGGATGTCGGAGGACACCCCGACGTCCAGCGGGAGGCTGGGGCCGGCGAGGCGGGCGCCGAGCTGCCGGCGGCGCAGGAACCCGGCCAGGCCGCCCGGCCCGGACAGCAGGTCCACGGTCTTGCCGATGATGGCCTGCTCGAGGGCTTCCCGCGCCCGGGTGTCGTCCGCGCCGGCCGCAGTCGGCCCGTCGGCGTCGTCGTGGCCGAGCTTGTCCAGCTGGACGCACAGCCGGACTAGGGCGTCCAGGGCAGCCGGGTTCACCTCGCCGGTGACGACCGGGGTAACGGACGCGTCGCAGGTGAACCGGCGGGCCGCGTCGCCGTCCAGCCACGCGCCGCCGTCACTGCCGCCCGTCGACGCGGCGGCCCGGTGCGCCGCCCACTGCGCCCGCACTCCCGCGGTCCACTCCTGCATCAGCGCGGAGCTGCCCTCGAGCAGCATCAGGTCGGCCAGGGAGACGTGCACCAGGGCCTTGACGGGCTGCCCGGCCCGCTGGGGGAGCAGATCCGCCGCGATCAGCCGCCGCATCGCCTCCTGCAGCCCGTCGTGGTACCGCTGCTCATGCGTGCGGGTGTCCTGCGCGCCGGCCGGGGCGGACAGCGCGTCCAGCACCGCGGTCACGACCGTCGCGCACTCCGGGGTCAGGTCCCCGGACAGCACCCCGGCGCCGGCGAACGTGGTCTCCAGCCGGACCGCGCGGTCTTCCAGCGGCCGGTCCGGGTCCTCATCGGGCAGGTCGGGCCGGGACCGCTCGTAGATCTGGGCGAACAGCGCGGACAGGTCCGGCAGGTTCATCCCCGCCCGCGCCGCCGTCATGAGGATCTCGTCCGCCGCCGCCCGGCAGTCTTCGGGCAGCCGGTCGGTCCACTGGCAGATCGTCCGCGCGTACGACTCCGACACTTCCCCTTCAGCCAGCGCCTGCACCACCTGCGGATGCGTAGCGGCCCGCTGCGCCCACGCGGTGTGCCCGGCGGCGGCGCCCCTGGTGACCCCGGTCTTGTGGATCAGCCACGCGCGGGGGCTGTAATCCGCGTCCGCGCTGTACCCCTTACCGGAGGTGAACGCCGCCAGGATCCAGGCGCGCGCCGCGGTGACCATCGACGTGGCCTGCTCCAGCCTCCGCAGGCACCGCGCCTGCTCGTCATCCCCCAGGGCGGTAGCGTCCGCGGCGGCCAGCCAGCCCAGCCCGGCGTGCACCATGTCCATCGCCTCACTCGCGGAGGCAGGGGCGGTACCCACCTGGGGGTCACCTCCCTTCTGGGGACGTTCACGGGCCGACTGCTGTCGCTAGGGTTCTCCTTCGTCCCGGTCGAGCCGGGCATATCTCTAGGTTTCCAGTTCGATAATACCCCGCAGCTACGACATTCTCCAGGAAAACACGCTAAATTAGGCCATCAGTTCTATCGCGGCCTCCTGACGGAGTCTCGCCAGCGGCCGGCTCCGGCCGGGGTCCCGTAAGCCGGGGTAGCGTGTAAGGGGTGCGGCCCGACGAGGTGAGATCTGCGTCAGCGCCGGACATGACGCTGCCGGTCGCGGACATCCCGGTGCCGGTAATCGAGCAACTTGGCATCGTGGCTGCCATCCCGGACCCGAACGGCGGCAGTTCCGCCGCCGTCTGGCGGGTTCGCACGGAACTGGGCGCCCGTCTGGTCGTCAAGACGCTCGCCGAGCGCGAGGACCTGGTGGACGGGCACGATCTCGGCACCTTCGTGCGCAAGCCGCGCCAGATCGCCGCCGTGCACCGGGAGCTGCCGGGATTGTCGCCGTATTACACCACCGTGGTCGGCAGCTGGCGGGAGCCGGGCTGGGCCGCGTACGCGATGCCACAGCACGACGGGCGGGCGGTTACCCGTCCGCTGGACGGGCAGCAGCCCGATGTGGACGGCTTCCTCCGCGACGTCGGCGCGGTGCTGCGGGTGCTCACCGAAGCCGGCTACGGGCGGCGGTCATGGCCCGCGGCGCCCGACCACTTCGTGACGACCCATCTGGACCGGGTGCGGCGCAGGCTGCCGATGCTGCGCCGCCACCTCCCGGCCGAGCTCCTCACCGGCCTGCCGATCGTGGTGAACGGGCGGCGCTGCCGCCCGCTGCCCCGGCTGCTGGCTGAGGCGGGCGGCGACGACGCCCTGCTCGCCATCCTCCGGCCTGCGCGGCTCGGGTTCCCGGTGCACGGCGACCTCAACCTGGGAAACCTGCTGGTAAGACGCGGTTTCCCCGACCCGGACTTCACCGTGCTCGATCCGCGCGGCGTGCTCGCCCCATGGGACCCGGTGTACGACTTCGCCAAGTCGCTGTTCAGCCTGACCGTCTTCGAGCGGGCCGTCACCGGCGGCCTCCGCGTCGACCGCTCGCCCCGGTCTGGCCACTACACGGTGGGCTTCAGGGACGACAGGGACGGCTATCTCGCCGCGGCCGCCCGGTTCGTGCCGGCCCTGGAGGAGCTGCCCTACTTCCGGCACCTGGACCAGGTGGACCCGAACTGGCGGATCCGGCTGCGGTTCGCCCACGCCTGCCACTGCCTGGCTGAGTCCGCATGCCGCCTGTCCGACCGCAAGCCCCGGGTGTTCGGCGGGGTGCGCGGCTGGGACGCGTGCCTGCTGCTGGCCACCGGCCTGCTGCTCCTCGGCATCCGCCACCTCGACGAAGCCCTCGACGAAGCCCTCGGCGAAGGACTCGACGGCAATCGATGACACGAATCGATGACACGATGGGAGAAACCATGCAGACCGGTGTCGAGGACACCGTCCGGCAGACGCTGCACCGCGTGCTGGCCGGAAGCGACCAGGCCGCGGCGGAGTTCCGGGCCTGCTTCTACCGCGAGCAGGTGCTCCGGGAGCACCTGGCCGACCGGGATCTGCTGCTGTACGAGGCGCACCGGGACATCGTCGAACCGGTCGGCACCGCGGGCTTCGGCGGGAGCTGGCGGGTGGACCGCGTGCACTACCCCGGCGTCGACCTGCCGTCCGGCGAGCCCGACCGGTCCACCGGCCACTGGAACCCGGCCGGCCAGTGGGAGGTGTTCGAGGTCGAGCGCGGCGAGATCGTGCTGCTGATCCGGATGCCCGGTCCCGGTCAGCCGGTCGAGCTGGTGCATTGCGCCGCCGGGTCCGTCGTCATCCTCCGGCCCGGTGCCTGGCACCTGACCTACGCCCCGGCCGGGCCCGCGTCGGTCAGCAACGCGTACACATCCGGCCCGGAGGGCCAGCACGACGGCAAGTACTTCCGCCGCCGCTCCACCATCCGCTGCGGCCTGTACCGCGACGGCGACCGGGTCGCCGTCTACCAGCCCGGCACCAACCCGGTCGTCCATCGCACCGCGCCGCCGAGACCGGTCGTGCTGCCGGGACTGCCGCCGCTGGCCGAGTTCTTCGGCGGCCGCCGCGACGCGGCCGCCATCGCCCGGTTCGAGGAGCACTGTGCCCGGCACGCCTGACGGCTCCAGGACGCCCGAGGTCTCGGTGGCCGTGTGCGGGCTGGGCCTGATGGGCCTGCCGATGGCGCATCGCCTGCTGGCCGCCGGCATCCGCACGATCGTGTGGAACCGCAGCCCCGGCCGCACGGGATCAGCCGCCAGCCGGGGCGCCGAGATAGCCGGCACGCCCGCCGAGGCGGCGGCGCGCGCCGACCTCGTCCTCACCATGCTCGCCTCGCCCGAGGCGCTGTCCGAGGTGGTGTTCGGCCCGGACGGGGTCGCGGCCGCGGCGCCGAAGGCGCTCGCGCAGGCCGGGACGGTCGGCTGCGGGCACATGACCGGGCTGGCCAGCCGGCTGCCGGGCCGCACCGACCTGCTCGACGCGCCCGTCCTGGGCAGCGTGCCGCAGGCCGCCGACGGCAGCCTGCGGCTGCTGGTCGGCGCGGACGACGCCGCGTTCGCACGGTGGTCACCGGTGCTGGCCGTGCTCGGCGAACCGGTCCACGTCGGCCCTATACCGAACGGATCGGCGGTAAAGCACGTCCTCAACGCGGCCAACGCGCCGATGGTGGCGTTGCTGGCCGAGGCGATCGCGCTGGGCGACCGGCTGGGCCTGGACCGGGGGATGCTGCTGGACGAGCTGGAGCGGTCCCGGATCGGGGCGCTGGTCCGGCGCAAGCGGACGATGGTCGAAACCGGGCGCTACCCCCCGGATTCCCGGCTCGGCCTGTTCGCCAAGGACATGCGGCTGGTGCGGCAGGCCGGGGACGACACCGGGACGCCGATGACCATGGTCGCGGCCGCGCTCGGGCTGGCCGAGGACGCCGTGGCGGCCGGGCTGGCCGACTCGGACTACTCCGCGCTGGTCGGCCGAGGGCCATGCGGCTGATCATCGTCAACGACCGCAGCTTCTTCGAGCCGGGGAGCAGCGGGCAGGGCGGGCCGGTCCGCGGCGCGGTCGATCCCGGCGGCCTAGCCACCGCGCTGACCGGCGACGACTTCCCGGACAAGCTGTTCCTGAGTTCCGCGCGCGGGCCGGAGCAGCGGGCCCTGGCGGCGCGCGGAACGGTGGACTTCGACGCCGGGGACCGGCGGTTCCGGGTGCGGCTGGTGGCCTCGCCCGAGGCGGCGTACCGCGTGTTCTACGACGTGGCGGCCAACGACCTGCTGTGGCTGCTGCACCACGGCCGCTGGGACCGCGAGGCCGGCCCGGCTGAGGTCGATGCGTACCGGCGCGGGTACCGGGTGGTTAACCAGACGATGGCGCGGGCGCTGGCCGAGGAGGCCGAAGCCGCCCCCGGCCAGGTGCACGTGCTGTGGCAGGACTATCAGTTCTACCTCGCGCCCGCCCTGGCCCGGCGGGCGCTGCCGCCCGCCGTCATGGCGAACGTCGTCTTCCAGCACTTCCTGCACGTCCCGTTTCCCGGGCCGGAGCACTGGGCGCGGCTGCCCGCCGGGATCGGCGCCGAGCTCCTGCGCGGGCTGCTCGGCAACGACGTGATCGGCTTCCAGCTGCCGGCCTACGGGCAGAACTTCCTCCGGTGCTGCCAGCGGTTCCTCGGCCTGCCCGTGAGCCAGGAGGGCGGTGTCGTCCGCCTGCCGGACGGCCGCGTGGTCCGGGTGGTGAGTCATCCGATCCCGGCGGCTCCGGCTCATCTCGCCGCCACCGCGCGGCGGGCCGGGACCCGCGAGCTGGCCGCGGCGCTGCGCCGCCGGGCCGGGGACCGCGCGCTGATCTACCGCACCGAGCGGGTCGACCCGGTGAAGGCGTTCCCGGCGGCCATGCGTGCCTACGAGATGCTGCTGTGCCGCCCGGGCGTCAAAGGCACCGTGGTGTACGCGGCGCAGCTGGTGCCCGCGCGGCAGGGCATCGCGCGGTTCGCCGCCGAGCGGGAGCGTGACGAGCGGATCGCCCGCGAGCTCAACGAGCGTCACGGCACGCCCGGCTGGCAGCCGGTGGAGCTGGTGTTCGCGCGCGACTTCCCCCGCGCCGTGGCCGGCTACCTGGAGTACGACGTGCTCGACGTCGTGCCGTGGGCCGACGGCATGAACCTGACCGCCCTGGAGGGGCCGCTGGTCAACGCCCGCGACGGCGCGCTCGTGCTGTCTACCAGGGCGGGCGCGCACGAGCTCCTGCGCCCGCACGCGATCGGGGTCCCGCCTGGCGATCCGGGCCGCCACGCCGACGCTCTGCACGCCGCCCTCGCCATGCCCCGGGCCGAACGTGCTCGCCGGGCCGCCGCCCTGCGCGCCGTCGCCGCGGCGGGCGACCCGGCCGGCTGGCTTACCCGTCAGGTGACCGCGGCGCGCAGCATGTCCAGGTAGGCGGCGCACAGCCGCTCGATCGTCGCCGCGTCCACCACCTCGGTGTTGTAGTCGAACTCCAGGTTCATCGACGTGCCGGTGTCGATCCCGTTGACCAGCAGGTTCTCCCCGCGCCAGCCGGCCGCAGGCACCTCGATGACGTAGTTGCGCGGTATCCCCGACGGTTCCATCCGCACGTTCCTGGCGCGGGGGAACGCCATCGGCGGGGCCATGTTGAACCACGCCTCCGGCCGGCCCGGGCCGATCCGCTCGGCCACCACCGGGAACGGCACGGCCCCGTGGTCGTGCGCCGCCGCGGTCACCGCCCGCACCCTGCCGAACAGCTCCAGGTACGTCGCCGCGGCCCCCACGTCCGCCCGCAGCAGCAGCGGGTTGGCGAACATCCCGACCACGCCCTCGGTCCCCGGGGGGCGCGCGGCCGACAGCGTGGCGACCACCACGTCCGGCTGGCCGGACACCGCCGCGATCGCCGCCATCAGCGCGCCGAGCAGGACCACGAACACGGTGCCGTCGGCCGACCTGGCCAGGTCCCGCACGGCTTCGGCCAGGTCAGGTTCGATGTCCAGCGCGTGCAGGCCGCTGCGGTAGCCGGGTGACGCCGGGGCACCCGGCCGGCGCGGCAGCAGCGGCCCGCCGGGCAGGCCGGCCAGCTGGCGCTGCCAGTACCCGAGGTCCGCGTCGAACGCCCCGGCCGCGACCAGCCGGCGCTGGTACGCCGCGAAGTCGCGGTAGCGCACCGGTACCGGCGGCAGGCTGGGCTCGCCGCCGTCCGCCAGCGCGTCGTAGACGGCGGCGAACTCGCGCAGCAGGATGCCGGCCGACCAGCCGTCGCAGCTCGCATGGTCCATGGTCAGCAGCAGCACGTGATCGTCGGCGGCCACGCGCACCAGCCGCGGCAGCACCGCGGGACCATGTTGCAGGTCCACGCAGATCCGGTGCTGGGCCTGGCAGATCCCGGCCAGGCCGGCCCCGCCAGGCTCGGTCAGGGGCAGCTCGGCCGCGGCACCGGGATCCACCCGCTGACCTCGGTCCAGGCGGGTGCGCAGGACCTCGTGCCTGCCGATCAGGAACGTGAGCGCGTCCCGCACGGCGGGCACGTCAAGCGGCCCCCGCAGCCGGATGCTGAGCAGGACATTCCAGCCGGGGTTGGGGCAGCGTTCCTTGGCCGCCCACATGTACTCCTGCAGATAGGACAAGGGCGCGGTGACGTCGTTGGCCAGCCGCTCGAGCCGGGGCCCGCCGGCCCGGGATCGCCATGCCCCTGGCCGGCGGCCAGCGCGTCCAGGTAAGCGGCCTGCTCGGCCAGCGTCGAGTGGTCGAACAGCCCCGTCATCGTCGGCGTGACCCCGAAGACCTCCTCGATCTCGCGGGCCAGCTCGGTGACGACCAGGGAGTGCCCGCCGGCGGCGAAGAAATTGCTCGGCCCGTCCGGCTCCTCGTCGAGGCCGAGCAGGGACCGCCAGATCCCGGCCAGGCGCCGCTCGGTACCGCCAGGGCGCAGGCTCGCCGCCCCCGGTTCCCGCAGCAGGTCCTCGAGCTGCGACCGCCGCACCTTGCCGATCTCGTTGCGCGGCAGCGCCGCCACGAAGCCGACCGCGGCCGGCACCTTGTAGTCGCTGAGCCGCTCGCGGGCGAACCGCTTGAGCTCGGCCGCGGTCACCGGCGCCCCGGTCACCACGGCGGCGGCGACCAGCTGGTCGAGCACCGGATGCCGCAGGCCGAACACCGCGCACTCGACCACCGCCGGATGGGCGGTCAGCACCGCCTCCACCTCCGACGGCGCCACCTTGCGCCCGCCCGGGTTGAGCACGTCGGCCTCGCGGTCCACCAGGTACAGGTAGCCGTCCTCGTCCAGGTAGCCGATGTCGCCGGTGCGCACCCAGTCGCCGTCGAAGGTGCGCGCGCTGGCCGCGTCGTCGCCCAGGTAGCGCCGCCCGGCGATGCCCGGCACCCGGATCCGCACCTCGCCCTGCTGGCCCGCGGGCAGCACGGCGCCGGCGTCGCCGGTGATCCGCAGCTCGAAGGGGCCGGCCGGCTTGCCGGCCGCGCTCGGCCGGGCCGGGTCGACCACCGTCGTCACCACGGCCGGGATCACCTCGGTCGAGCTGTACAGGTTCTCCAGCCGCGCGTTCGGGAACAGCGCCCGCATCTCGCCGAGCGCGTCGACGGGCAGCGGCGCGCTGCTGAACGTCACCGCCCACGGCGTGGTCAGCGTCGCGGCCGGGCCGGACCTGGCGAGCCAGCGCGCCATGGCCGGCACCAGGGCGACCCGGTCGATCCGCTCCCGCCCGACGATCGCGCAGAACCGGCCGGCCTCGAACTCGGGCATCAGGTACAGCGTGTTAGCGCAGCCCAGCTCCTTGGAGAAGTACATCTGGGCCGCCGCGGCGGCGATCGGGAACGGCGCGATCACCCGCTCGGCCACGGCGGGATCGGCCTTCGGCGGCCCCTCCACCGCGGGCGCGGCCAGGTGCGCGTGGCTAAGCGGCACGCCCTTGGGCCGCCCGGTCGTGCCTGAGGTGAACAGCACCATGGCCAGGTCGTCAGGCGCGGGGCCGGGCCAGGAACCCGCCGAGGCGGCCGGCGAGGCATCCGCCGAGATCTCCGCCAGTCCGGCCTGCCAGCCCGCGATGCCCGGCAGCTCCCTCGGCCGGCCGGTGAGCACGGCGCGCAGCTCGCAGCTCCGGGCGATGTGCCGCAGCTCGTCGTCGGTGGCGCCGTCGGACACCACCACCGCGGCGGCGCCCGCGCTGAGCACGCCGAGCAGCGCGCAGCCGTAATCCAGCCAGCCCGCGTTGGGGAACAGCAGCGCGACCAGGTCGCCGCGCCGCACCCCGCGGGCCCGCAGCCCGCCCGCCACGGCGGCCGCCCGCCCGGCCAGCTCACGGTAGCTGAGGCGGCCGGCTCCGTCGACCACCAGCGCGGTCCGGTCGCCTTCGGTCGCCGCGGTCGCGCGGATCAGGTCGGGAAGTACGCCGGCCATCGCATCGGGCTCCTCACTCAGCGACTTGCCCCCCCTGCGCCATGCTATCCAGGGAAGGGCGATGGGAACTCCGGACGAGAGCCGGACAGAGCAAGGCGTGGAGCTGAGTCAGCGCGCCCGCGTGCGCGCCGGAGACCATGACGAGTTCGGCGTGCTCTTCAAGCAGCACGCCCGGGCGGTCTACAACCACGCGTTCCGGCTGACGGGTAACTGGTCGACCGCGGAAGAGGTGGTCTCGCTCACGTTCCTCGAGGCCTGGCGGCTGCGCGGCACGGTGAGGCCGGAAGGCGACTGCAGTACATCGGCGAAATGGATTACGACACGAAGACCGGCGCGCTGACCGGCGAGAGCGCCATCCTCCAGCGGGCCTTCACCGCGAAGGCCGGCCAGCAGCCATAGCGCCCTGGGCGGCTCACCTGCCCGTCTGCTGCCGCATGGCCGGGATGGTCTCGCTGGTGACGAGCCCGCGTTCGCTGGTGAGCTCGTCGATGACGGAGTACGCCGCGGCGATGCGGTCCGGGGTGTCGATGACGATGGTGACGGCGGGCACGTGGCGGCCCAGCTGCAGGAGGCGGTCGCCGTGCGGGGCGTGGTCGCCGTGGAAGCCCCAGATGCCGCGCTGGGTGGTGGCGCCGCCGATCCCGGCGGAGCGGAGCCGCCTGATGATGGCGCGGTGGACCGGCTGGCCGTGGTGCTGGACGACCTCGGAGGTGTAGATCATGAGCTTCTGCCACAGGGGCATGCCGTGCTCGCCGGTGCCGGGCAGCGTCTCGGGGGCGGCGAGGTGCTGCCCGTCGCGCTTGCAGATGCGGACGCGCTCGAGGGTGAGCAGCGGGCGCTCCAGCAGCGCGCCCAGTTCGGGCAGGACCCGGCTGATCTGCTCGCCCGGGCCGACGGCGATGATCATCATCGGGACCTCGGCGTTCCGGCTGAAGAAGGCGGCCCGCTCGCGGCGGCCGCGCGCGGTGCCGTCGACGCCGAGCAGAGCGGTGGCACCGTCGACGCCGCGGCGGTACAGCAGGTCGCAGACCGCGACGAAGGCGGGCATGCGGTAGGCCCGCTCCTGGCGGCCCAGGTAGATGGTCAGCTTGACTGTGTCGGCCAAGGGGGCAGGGGCGGTGGTGCCGGTCAGCAGCCGGGCTCGCTCCAGCGTGACCAGCCCGGTGCGGTTGAGCTGGATAGTCGGGGCGAGCACCGCCTCGATGCGGGGGCGGGTGTCGACCGCGACCGTGATCAGCGGCAGGTCCTCGGACAGCGTCAGGGAACGGTCGGTGCGCAGGTGGTGCTTGAGGCCGAACCCCTCGGTGCCGCGCAGCAGGATGCTGGCGGCGATCTCGTGCCGCCCGTACAGCTCGAGCAGGGCGTCCGCGACGAACGCGCCCCCGGTGCGGTGGCGTTCGCCGAAGTAGCTGGTCAGCTTCAGGCTGTCGCCGTTTATGGCGCCGGTCATAGCTGCATCCCGATCAGGCGGCCGAGCGCGGCGGCGGCGAGGCCGGCCGCGAGGCTGGCGATCACGTTGACGACGGCCTTGCGGTGCTGGCGTTCCTCGGTCAGCCGCTGGGTTTCCAGCATCCACGTCGAGAACGTCGTGTAGGAGCCGATCGCGGCGGTGCCGGCCAGCAGCGCCTCGTCGTGGCCGAGGGCCAGCCCGGTGATCAGGCCGAGGATCACCGAGCCGGAGAGGTTGACGGCCAGCGTGCCGAGGGGGAAGTCACGGCCGGCCGCCGAGGCCACCATGCCGTCGGCCAGGAAGCGGATCACCGAGCCCGCGCCGCCGATCAGCACCACCCCCGCCCAGATCAGCACGCTCACCAGCGCACCCGCACCCGCCGGACCATCGCGGTGGCCAAGTGGATCGCCGCGTAGCCGGCCACGACGCTGGCCGCCGCGTACCCGGCGGCCAGGCCGAAGGCCCGGGCGTCCAGCATCTTGAGGATCTCCACCTGCATGGTGGAGAACGTGGAAAGACCCCCGCACAGGCCGGTGCCGAGCAGCGGCCGACGGTAGCTGGACAGCGGCAGGCGTTCGGTCAGCCGGGTGACGAAGTAGCCGAGCAGGAAGGCGGCGGTGATGTTGACGCCGAACGTGGGCCACGGCCACGTCGTGGCCTGGTGCGGGAACGCCTCGGCCAGCGCGGCGCGCGCCAGCGTGCCGAGCGCGCCGCCCGCGAAGATCGCGGCGATTTCCCGCCGGTCGACCCGGGGCAGCACGCGCCGGGCTAGCGGCTCCTGCACGCCAGTGACTCCTTTCGCTTCAGGTCTGCGGCAGAAGCCATCAGCCGCGGTGCGGCGGTCCGGGAGGCACAACCTCCACGTCAGGGCATCATCTGACCGGGCCAGTCTATGGGGTCAGCCAAGGGTGAAGGGGTCGCGGGTGAGCCACGCGGACATCCCGGTCCCCGTCGCGGCGCGCGCCGCGATCCCGCTAGCTATCCGGCGTAGTGATTTGGTGGTCGGTTACGCTGGCCGACCCAGATTGAGGCGTGGGCGGGTTCGAGAGCCTGGTGCACGGCGCCGAGCAGGTGGGCGTGGACGGCATCGGGGTCGGCTGCGTCCTGCAGCCGGGCGGCGAAGGCGGTGATGGCCTGGTCGGCGTCGTAGCGAGCCCGGTTGAACCTCCGGTCCACGGTGCGCTGGACCCGCTGGCGCAGCGGGTGGAAGGCCGCGGCCGCGGCGAGGGTGGACACGGCGACCCCGACGGCGGTGCGGAACGGGAGCACACGGGTGGCCAGCAGCACTAGCCCGGTGTACACGCCCACCAGTAGCGCGGTCACCACGGCATAGGTCAGGGTCCGCGAAATGACCAGGCCGATGTCCCAGAGGCGGGTGCGCAGCACGGCGATGCCGATGCAGACCGGGATGATGGCCAGCATCAGGATGAAAACGCCGCCGACAAGGTTGGCGTCCACCTGCGATTTCACGGTCGACGGGGCCACCTCTTGCACCAGCAGGCCGACAAGCTGAAAGACGATGATGCACGCCATGCTGGCGGCCAGGCCGAATACCACCCACTTCGTCTGCTGCCGCTCGGTGAGGCTCGAGGCCCGGCGGTACCGGTAGACCTGGGCGCCCGCGCCGAGCAGGAGCAGCCCGAGACTGATCGGCTGGGCGGCGGCCGGGGCCGGCTGGACCCTGGCGATGGCGGGGACCGTCACGGCCGCCACGCCGACTGCGGCGGCGCGCGCGCACCACCGGCTCCAGCGGGGCACGAAACTCCCCGAGGGGAAGATCAGGAAGAGCCACCCGCCCATCACCTGGGCGACGCCGGTAAAGATGAGCGACAGGGCATTGAGGATGGGATTGGTAATGATCAGCCCGGCTAGGAAGCCAAAGCCACAGCCGAGCGCCGTCAGGGTGTACGCGCAGTACAGCGCGACAGGTTCGCGTGCGGCGCGGACATAGATCACGGTCGCGACGGCCAGGCAGACCAGCATGAAGGCGACCACGTAGCAGATCTGTATGGCCACGTACTCGGCCGCGGTCAGGTGCGCGGCGGGCAGCTCGGCCCTGACCGTGCGGGTCAGGAGCGAGCGGGTGTACTCGGGCAGTACCAGCAGGTTGGCCATGATGGCCAGGACGGTCAGCACCGGCCAGGCACGACGGGCGATGATCCGCAGAGGGGCACGCCGCGCCGGTTCCGCCGGGGTGGCGCTCCCCGTATCGGCGCTTACCGTGACATCCACTGCCATAGCGCCCTCCAGGTCGGCGATCCATCTGACACGCTAGGCCAGCCTAGAACGCCCGCGATACGAGACCGTTACGGCCCGGCGCCGCTTGCGAGCACGGCGGGCGATCCGCGGCGCGCGGCACATACACACCGGTAAGGCATCTTTGATAAATCCCGTAGCTATGCGGCGAGTTCAGTGCGCGGCTCGGGAGACCTGCTGCCCGGCCCGGGTCGGTGAGCCCGGCCGCGCATCGCCGGCCACCAGGGACCTGGACCGGGGTGCGGGGGCCCATGACCCCGCCTATTGGGGCTGGGGGCGCACACACCCCAGTCCGCTGACCGCGCCGCACCGGCAGAAACACTCATTACTACGCAAATCAGCCATATCCGGCACGACGCCGTCCAATCCGGCGCCACCCGGCGTTACCATCCCAGCTGTCGCCGCACGGGTGATGGCCTGGCATCTGCGCCATGCCCTCGGCGACGTGCTGTGGCGCAGCGAAGCCGGCCTCCCGCTGGGAGATCACCGGACACCACATCCATGGGTCGCCGGAAGCGCGTGACGGCGGCAGCGCCCGGAAGCTAGAGGGCCTGGAGGGCGTCCGCCAGCTCGGCCGGGCGGGTGAACATGGACTCATGGCTGCCGGGCACGGTCACCGGGGTGACCTTGAGCCGCTCGGCGAACCGGTCCCAGCCGTACTCACCCGGCGGCAGCGCCACGTCGCCGTCGGACAGCACGTAGTGCATGGGGAGGTCCAGGCCGCGGTAGGCCTCGTCGGCGGGCGGGTCGGTGAACGTCCGGTAGGGCTGCGGGCGCAGCACCGAGTGCACCGCGGCGGCCGCGGCGGGGTCGGCGTCGCCCATGAACGCGCCCTGGAACACCTCGAGCGGCAGCGCGACGGTGTTGTCCTCGGACGCCCCGGCCAGCTGGCCGAATAGCTCCTGGTAGTGCGGCGGGACCTCGTCGTACAGCGGGCGGCCGGACTCGGGCACGAAGGCGCTCCAGAACACCAGCGACTTCAGCCGGGACGCCAGCCGCGGCGCCGCGCCGGCGATGACGTAGCCGCCCCAGCTGTGCCCGACCAGGGTCACGTCGACGGCGAAGGAGGCCTCCACCTGGCTGACCACGCTGTCAATGCAGCCGGCCAGCGTCACGCCGCGCGGGTCGTCGTCGATCCCGAGCCCGGGGCAGGTCGGCGCCCACACCCGGTGCCCGGCGGCGCGCAGCCGGCTCGCCACGGGCTGCCAGGCCCATCCGCCGTGCCACGCGCCGTGCACCAGCACGAAGTTCTCTGTCATGGTGACCTCCTCGTCAACGGTGAGTCTCAAGGACGATATCCCGGACGAAGGCGTCGGCCGGACCGTGCAGCGCGTCGTGCGCGGCGGTGAAAAGCGCGTGGGCGCGGCGGCCCGGCCACCCCTCGGGCAGCAGCGCGGCCGGCAGGTCGGGATCGCGGAACGGCAGCGCCCGGTACGAGGCCACCAGCTCCACCTGCCGCCGCAGCGCCTCCGCGCCGGGCCGCGCGGCCAGTTCGGCCGCGACGGGCAGCTGCTGGTAGCCGCTGATCAGCTCGACGTAGTCCCGGCCGAGGCCGTCCAGGTCCCAGCAGCGGAACGCCATCTCGCGGTCCGCGGCGCGGCTCAGCGCCCGGCTTTCCAGCAGGTCGATCCGGGTGGCGGACAGGTCGGCGAGCGCCTCGCGCACCACCTCGAGCCGGGGGTGCGGTGAGATCCAGGTGGCCGCGGCCAGCGGCCCGAACCCGTGCCAGGCCAGCGTCCGGCGGACCCGGTCGCGCTCCCCTCGGCTCTCCTCGGGCACCGCGTAGATGACCATCCGCCAGGTGCCGTCCCAGTCGTCACGGCCGCGGTCGAAGATGCGCGCCCGGCCCTCGTCGAGCAGCCTGAGGCTGCGGGCGGTGAGCGCGTAGCTGGTCTGCCGCCCGTCGCGGTCGGTGGTGAACCAGCCCTCCCGGCGCATCCGGGAGAGCACCACCCGGCTCGTGCTCTCCCCGACCCCGAACACGTCGAGCAGCTGGGTCAGCGCCCGCATCGGCACCTGGCCGTCTCCCACATAACGCAGATGGTCGCCGAACAGGTCCCACAGAATGGCCCGCGGCTTCACCGGGAGGGTTGCGCTCACGAGCATGGGCGCTATTGTGTTTCATAATCCAACCGTTCGTCAATAGATCGAAACACGTGCGGATCGCCATCCTGGGCGGCGATCGTGCCGCTCGCGGACGGCGCGGCCAAGCTGGCCTCCGGCCCGCTGCCGCTGCTGACCGGGCCGCCCGCGCCGTGCGGTGCACCAACCCGACCAGCGGCGGTGACGCGCTGACCACCATGCGGACGGAATTCCACCGGCTGCGCCCAGGCGCCGCCACCCGCCCGTCGCGCACCTCCGCGTCCTCCGTCTGGCAGGTCTTCGACGGTCCCGGCCTGGACCGAGTTTTCCGTCACGGCCGCCAGCCAGCTGGACCTGTTGCCCTTCTCCGACGCCCCGGTGCTCGAGAAGCTGAACCTGCTCCGCGCCGAGGCCTAGGAGGCGCCGCCGGCGAGGCACCAGCCGGGTGCCGGGGGCAGCTGACGATGGTGCCCAGGGTCTTGGACAACCCATGGACCGAACGAGCCCGGCGCGTGCACCGGCATGCACCCGGACCGTTCGGATCTAATTAATCGGACCGGGCGGCCCGCCTGCTGACCTCCCCGAGCCCGTCGGCGATCACGGCCAGCTGCTCCGGGGTGAGCACGTCGATGAGCAGCTCGCGGACCAGGGTGACGTGGCCGGCGGCGGCCTGCTCGAGCCGCCGCCGGCCGGCCCCGGTGAGGACGGCCAGGACGCCGCGCACGTCGGACGGGCAGGACCTGCGGGCGACCAGTCCCGCCTTCTCCAGCTGCGTGACCTGGTAGGTCAGCCCGCTCTTGGAGGAGAGCAGGGCGCCGGCGAGCTCGGTCATGCGCAGTTCGCCGTCCGGGGCGGCGGCCAGCCGGACCAGGATCTCGTACTGCGGGTGGGACAGGCCGGCGGTCTCCTTGAGCTGCTGGTCGACCCGCCGGTCGATCAGCGCCCCGGCGGCCAGGAAGCTCTGCCAGGCCCGCATCTCGGCCTCGTCCAGCCATTTCACCGCGCTCATGACTGCATCCTACGGCCAGTTGTACAAATTTGAATCATCATGCTAGCGTGGCGGATAGTGATTCAAATTTGAACTACCTGGAGACCGTGGGGCTTCCCGGAGCGCTACTACCAGGTCACCTACGCCGCACCCGGCGCGCCGGAACTGGCCGGGAAGGTCCGCACGCTGCTGCGTGCCGCGGGCACCCCGGTGCTGGACATCCCGGACCGGGGCCTGGACCACGGCGCGTACGTGCCGCTGGTGGAGATGTACCCGGCCGCGGACGTGCCGGTGCTGCAGATCTCGATGCCGAGCCTGGACCCGCGCCAGCTCCTGGAGATCGGCCGCAGGCTGGCCCCGCTGCGGGACGAGGGCGTGCTCATCGTCGGCAGCGGCTTCTTCACCCACAACCTGCGCGCGCTCACCGGCGACGACCGCCTGGTGCCCGCGGTCATGGCGGAGTTCGACGACTGGGGCCGCGAGACGCTGGCGGCGGGCGACCTCGACGGGCTGCTCGACTTCGAGCACAAGGCCCCGGCCAGCCGTCTCGCCCACCCGCGGACCGAACACTTCGCCCCGCTGTTCGTCACCCTCGGCGCGGCGGCGGACGAGCTGGCCACCCAGCGCACCGTCATCGACGGGTTCTGGCTCGGCATGGCCCGGCGCTCCATCCAGCTCGGCTAGGGCCCAGGGCAGCTGGCCGCGGCGGCCGGGGCCGGCGTCTGCGTCTGCGTCCTGATGGTCCTCACGCCGCCGTCCAGTCCGGGAGAAGCCGACCCGAACGTTCCGCGCGGCGCGCACGAGGTCACCGTCGGCCGCTACCAAGCCTGGCTCGCGCCACGCGGTGACAAGCCCGCCCTCCTCCTCATCGAGGGGGGCGCGGCGCCGGGCCGGGACCTGGAGATCGGCGCTTCCGGATTGTCGCAGGCCGCGCTGGTCTCGCTCGTCTCGGCCGGACTGTCGGCGGCCTGCCGCTGGCGGAAGCTCAGCTGGCCTCAGCGCACTATCTGGGTAGAGTCGGGCGGTGCCCGAGCTGAAGCGTCTGCATGCTGGCGATGCCCCGGCGGTCTTGGCCTTCGAGCTGGTGAACCGCGCCTACTTCGCTGCCTCGGTCTCCGACCGCGGTGATGAGTTCTTCGACCAGTTCGCCGACCGGTATGGCGCCTTGCTGGCTGAGCAAGAGGCCGGCATCGGCGCCTTCTACGTGCTCGTCGCTGAGGATGGCTCGGTTCTGGGCCGGTTCAACCTTTACGACTTCGAGGACGGTGCTGCCAGGCTGGGCTACCGGGTTGCGCAGCAGGTCGCCGGCCGCGGTGTGGCGACCGCGGCTGTCCGGGAGCTGTGCCAGCTGGCGGCGGCGCGGCACGGGCTGCGCATACTGCGGGCGGCCACCTCCCGCGACAATGCGGCGTCCCAGAGGGTGCTGGCCAAGGCCGGGTTCGTCCCGGTTGGCCCGGCTGACCCGGCCGACATCGGTGGTAAGCCTGGCACCTGGTATCAGCGTGACCTAGAAGTCCAGCCGTAGAGCGTGATCTTGCTGGTTCAGCGCAGCGACACCGGCAGGCGGGCGGGTCCGCGCAGGTTGATCCGGCCGTTCCAGGTGACGTCGCCATCGAGGGCCAGGCCGGGGAAGCGGGCGGTCAGCCGGGCGATCGCGACGGAGGCCTCCAGCCGGGCCAGCGACGCGCCCAGGCAGTGATGCGGCCCGGCGCCGAACGAGACGTGCTGGCGTGCGTTCTCCCGGCCGAGCCTGAGCTCGGCGGCGTCCGGCCCCCAGAAGCTCTCGTCCCGGTTGGCCGAACCCAGGCTGGCCATGACGAAGGCCCCCGCGGGGATGGTGACGCCGGAGATGCTGACCTGTTCCAGGGTGATCCGCCTGCTCGCCTGGACCGGGCTGTCGTAGCGGAGCAGCTCCTCCACGGCATTGCCGGTCAGCGCGGGATCCTCGCGCAGCAGCGCGAGCTGGGCCGGGTGGCGCAGCAGCGCGAGGGTTCCGCCCGCGATGAGGTTAACCGTCGTCTCGTGACCGGCGATGTACAGCAGCAGGGTCTGCGCGATCAGCTCGTCGTCGCCGAGCACGTCGCCGTCGTCCTCGGCGTTGATGAGCGCGGTGAGCAGGTCATCGGCCGGGTGGGCGCGCTTCCACGCGATCATCCCGGCGGCGATCTGGGTCAGCTCGGCGTCGGCGTCCGCGATGGCCGCCACCATGGCCGGGTCGGCCACTGGCTCCAGCGAGCGGACCACCGTGCCGCTCAGCTGCCTGATGCGCTCGTGGTCGCCCGGCGGCGTGCCGAGCATCTCGGCGATCACGGCGAAGGGCAGCGGGAAGGCCAGCGCGTCGACCAGGTCGACCCGGCCCTGGCGTTCGGCCGCGTCGAGCATGTCGTCTACCAGCCCGGCGATGCGCGGCTGCAGCGCCTGGACGGCTCGCGGCGTGAACGCCTTCGTCACCAGCCGGCGCAGCCGGGTGTGGTCCGGCGGGTCGCGGTCGAGCATGGACAGGCCGCCGGAGCGGGCGACCTCGTCGCCGGTCATCTGCTTGCGCAGGTCGAGCAGCTGCTGGTCGAGGATGTTGCGGTCCTCGACCGACAGGCCCGCACGGAGCAGCCAGGACACGTCCTCGTAGCGGGTGAGCAGCCAGAACCCCAGCTGGTGCCGGTGGATGGGCGCCTCGGCCCGTACCGCCGCGTACTGCGGGTAGGGGTCGTCGGTGAAGCCGGGCGCGAACGGGTTGAACAGCGGCGGTGGCAGGGTCTGGGACATGGAGGGCTCCTTCCCGACCGGGCAATCACATACGCCGAATTGTCACATATGCCGTACCTCCATAGCCCGCCTCCAGACCTTCAGCCCGGCCCCGCCGACCAGCTGATGGCGGGCGGGCGCAGCCGGGCACAGACCGGGTTGCCCCGGGCATCGGTCAGCCGGACCCGGGCGAGGAGCCGGTGACCGGGGCGCATGGCCTCCTCGATGAGCTGGGGCTCGACATCGGCGAGCCGGAGCTTGGCGCCGCGGAACACCCGCAGCGTTCCGTCGCCGGGGACGTCTCCCCAGGCCAGCCCCAGGTGGCGGTCGCTGCGGTCGCCGCGGACGAACGGCCCGCTGAAGTCGAAGCCGTCCTGGTCACGGCGCACGGTGACGCTGACCTCCCAGCGGGCCGACGAGGCGTCGCCAGGCACTGGCTCGAACGCCAGCAGCGGGCTGCCCGGCAAGACGAGCGCCGGCCTGTCCTCGCCGGTCCCCGCCGGGCCGTGCCTTTCCTTGCCAGGACCGGGCAGGGCGACGTGGACGTTGTGCTGAGCCGGACCGCCGGGTACCGGCCCGCAGGTCAGGCCGGGCAGGTCGAAGCCCTCGATCACGACGGTGACCTGTCCCACTTTCGGTGCCTGGCGCCGTGCGGGCCGCCGCGGCGGTGCCGGCGCCGTGTTCTCGGCGTAGGCGCGCCGCAGCCACATGAGGGCCTCCTCGTCGAGGTCCCCGGGCGCGGACAAGCCAATCCGCACGGTGGCCGCGCCGACGTCCCTGGCGGCCAGCAGGCGGCCGCCGGGCCGCACGGTGTCCAGCCGCAGGCCGAGGTCCACCCGGTTCTTGGTCGTCGCCTGCACCACGGCGAAGGTGCGGCGGGGGGTGACCAGGCTGACGAGGGTCGTGCGGGCCTGCACCGTCACCGGGCCGAGCCCGGGCAGCGCCGCCAGCACGGCGTCCAGGACCGGCCGCAGGTGCGGGCGGTCGGCGTACTGGCCGTCGATCAGCTCGCGCGCCTCGGCGGTCAGGATACTGGTGACCGGGCCCGCGGTGATCTCGGCGTCAAGTGCGGCCGCGTGCTGGGCGTCGAGCAGGACGTACGCGGGGGGGCGCCCGCGCCGGTCCGGGCGCCACCACACCGGGTCGCTCGTGTTCCACCGGTCGGCGGCCAGCACGCGGGTGAGCGTCTTGAACGTGGCGGTCCGCGGTATCTGGCTCGCGACCCTGACGAAGCGCGGATGCTGCCTGGGCCCGAGGTCGCCCTGTCCGGTGAGGAAGGCGCCAAGCTCGGCGGGTGTCAGCGACGCCCCGCTGCGCAGCACGATGCAGGCCATGATCTGGTCGCCGGCCACCGGGTCCGGCACCCCGTACACGGCCGCCTCGGAGATGGCGGGGTGGCGCCGCAGGGCCCGCTCCACCGGAGCGGTGCCGAGGTTCTCTCCGTCCACCCGCATCCACTCACCCGAACGTCCGGCGAACCAGCAGAACCCGCGGGAGTCCGCATATCCCAGGTCGCCGCTCCAGTACATGCCGTCGCGCATCCTGCTCGCGTCCGCCTCGGCGTCGTGGTAGTACCCGGCGAACAGGCCGGCGCCCAGCGTGTTCACGAACTCGCCGACGGCTTCGGCGGGGTTGAGCAGCTCACCGCCGGGACCGAAGCGGGCGGGCGGGCACGGGCGCCCGGTTTCCTGATCCAGCACGGCCACCCCGTCGGCCAGCTTGCCGAGCGCGCCCGCCGGGGTGCCGGGGGAGCGGCTGACCGCCACGCCGCCCTCGGTCGAGCCGAACCCGTCGATCACCTGGCACCCGAAACGCCCGGCGAACCTGGCCAGATCACCGGGCGCGCCCTCGTTGCCGTAGGCAATGCGCAGCGGGTTGTCGGCGTCGTCGGCGCGGGCCGGCGTGGCCAGCACATAACTGAGCGGCTTGCCCACGTAGTTGGCGTAGGTCGCGCCGAAGGCCCGCACGTCGGGGAGGAACCCGGAGGCGGAGAACGAGCGGCGCAGCGCGATCGCCGCACCCGCGGCCAGGCCCACCGCCCAGCCCGCCATGATGGCGTTGGAGTGGAACATCGGCATGGACACGTACACCGTGTCCGCGGCGGTGAGCCCGAACCGGCCGGCCAGCATCTGCCCGGGAACGGCGATCTTGGAGTGGGTGCACCTGACCGCTTTCGGCTCGCCGCTCGTCCCGGACGTGAAGATCAGCATGAGCAGGTCGTCCGGCCCAGCCTTCACCGGCGCAGCCGTCGGCGGCAGGGCATCCAGCGGCGCCTGCTCCAGCCCGTCCAGGGGCAGCACCGGGACATCCATCGCGGGCAGCAGCGCCGCGTACTGCGGTTCGGCCAGCACGTACTGGCAGTCAGTGCGGGCCACGTCCCTGGCCAGCGCCGCACCACGGCGCACCGGGTTGAGCGCGACGAGTACCGCGCCCGCGAAGGCGCACCCGCCGAGCAGGAAGGAGAACTCGGGCACGTTGCCGGCCAGCACGCCGACGTGGAACGGCAGCCCCGGGCGGCGCCGTGCGCGTAGCGCCGCCGCATAGCGCGCGCACTCGCCGATGTGCTCCTGCCAGCTCCACTGCCTGTCCTCGAAGAGCAGCCCCGGCCGCGAGCTGCCGGCCTGGGCCAGCAGCAGCCCGGTAACCGTCGGGGGTGCGACCGTGCTCATGGGACCCCTGAACTGACGCGAACTGAAACCTGTTCTACTTATGGTAGCCGGGCGGCCGCCCGCAGCGCTTTAAGGGAGCGCCTTACAGCGTGCGCCGCCGCCGCGGCCGCCAGCCGTCGACCCGCCATTTCGAGTTGGGGCGCCCGGGCAGCAGCAGGACGATCAGTAGCCCCAGGACCGAAAGGAAAAGACCGAACGTCAATCCGACCCGCTCGCCGTAGCCCTTGCGCTCCGACATCCACGACGCGGCCGCCGCCGAGATCAGCCAGGCGAACAGGAAGTACAGCGCATTGACGCCAATCATCTGGTGACTCCGTATCCCGTCATGTCCCCAGGTACGCCTTCTGGACCTCGGGGTCGTTCTGCAGGCTCGCCGAATCGTTGGCCAAGGCCACCCGCCCCGTCTCCAGCACGTAGCCGCGGCTGGCGGCCTCGAGCGCCCGGTTGGCGTTCTGCTCGACCAAGAGGATCGCGACCCCGGAGCGGTTGATCTCGCCGATGGTCTCGTAGATCCGCTGCACTAGGATCGGGCCGATCCCGAGCGACGGCTCGTCGAGCAGCAGCAGCTTCGGCCGGGCCATCAGCGCGCGCCCGATCGCGAGCATCTGCTGCTCGCCGCCGGACATCGTGCCGGCCTTCTGGCCCTCGCGCTCCTTGAGCCGGGGGAAAAGGTCGTAGACGCGATCGAGGTCTTCGGCAATCTCGGGGCCGCGCCGCCGGTGAGCGCCCAGGTCCAGGTTCTCGCGCACGGTCATCCGCGGGAAGCAGTGGCGGCCCTCGGGGGCGAGCGCGATCCCGCGGATGGGTATCTCGTGCGCCGGCACGCGTGTGATGTCCTCCCCGGCGAAGGTGATCGTCCCGGAGCTGGCCGGGGTTAGCCCCGAGATGGAACGCAGGGTGGTGGACTTGCCGGCCCCGTTCGAGCCGATCATCGTGACCACCTCGCCCGCGTCGACGGTCAGCGAGATGCCCTTCAGCGCCTCGATCGCGCCGTAGTGGGTATGGATGTCCGAGACCTTGAGCAGGGTCATCACGCCTGCTTTCCGAGATACGCCTCGATCACCCCGGGGTCCGCGCGGACCACGGCCGGCTCGCCTTCGGCGATCTTCTTGCCGTAGTCGAGCACCGTGACGCGCTCGGAGACGCCCATCACCACCTTCATGTCGTGTTCGATCAGCAGGATCGTCAGCTTCAGGTCGTCCCGCATCCTCCGCATGAACTCCGTCAGCGCCTGGGATTCGTTCGGGTTCATGCCCGCGGTCGGCTCATCGAGCAGCAGCAGCTTCGGCTGGGACGCCAGCGCCCGGGCGATCTCCACCCGCCGCTGGTCACCGTACGGCAGGTGCGAGGCGAGCCGGTCGAAGACGGGCTCGCGCAGGCCGACGTAGGCCAGCAGTTCGCGGGAGTGCTCGCGCGTGTCCCGCTCCTCGCGGCGAACCCCGGGTGACCGGAAGATCGACCCGAAGAGCCCGGCCCGCATCCGCGCATGGTGCCCGACCATCACGTTCTCCACGGCGGTCATCGCACCGAACAGGCGGATGTTCTGAAAGGTCCGCGCGACACCGTGCTTGGTGATCACGTCAGGACGCGCCCGCGTGATGTCTCGCTCGCCGAGCAGGATCCGTCCCTCGGTCGGCCGGTACAGCCCGGTCAGCATGTTAAACAGGGTGGTCTTCCCGGCGCCGTTCGGCCCGATCAGCGACACGATCGAGTGCTCAGGAACGTCGAACGAGACGTCATTGACGGCGACCAGGCCGCCGAACGTCTTCGTGACGTGCTCCGCGCGCAGGACGCTGAGGGCGACGGCGGGCGGCGCAGGCGGGGGCGTCTCGACCGGGCTCACGTCGGACCCCCAGCGGGGCCCTGGGTTTCCACGAGCTGGGCGTCCTCCGCGGCGATCCCGGCCGTGAGCTCGAGCCGTCGTCGCCGCTCAGGGATCAGGCCCTGCGGCCGGAGCAACATCATGATCACCAGCAGGAACCCGAAGATGCCGAACTCCACCTGGGTCAGCTGGAAGTTGAATCCCAGCTTGGAAGGGATGGTGTTCAGGACGTCGGGAATCAGGTAGTTGTTGATATAGCCAAGCGCCAGGCCTCCCACGACCGCGCCCCAGATCGACCCTAGCCCGCCGATGATCACCATGGCGAGGATGAAGATCGAGAACCCGAACGCGAACTGCCCGGCGTTGACGGTGGTGTAGTAGGTGCCGAAGAACGCGCCCGACATGCCGCCGAACGCGGCGCCGATCGAATACGCGAGCAGCTTCGTCTTCACCAGCGGAATGCCCATCGACACCGCCGCAACCTCGTCCTCGCGCAGCGCGACCCAGGCCCGGCCCAGCCGGGAGTCGCGCAGCCGCAGGTTGACGAACAGGACGAAGAGCAGGATGGCGAAGATCAGCCAGTACCACGGTCTCAGGTTCAGCAAGTTGAACGACCCGATCCCGGGGAAGTACGGCGAGTCGACCGCGCTGATGCCGAGGTTGCCTGCGGTCAGCGTCATGCCGCCGCCGACGTGGATGCTCTGCCCGTTGACCGCCAGCGTGGCGACGATCTCGCCGAACGCGAGCGTGACGATCGCGATGTAGTCGCCGCGCAGCCGCAGCGTGGGCAGGCCGATCACCGCTCCGGCCGCGGCGCAGATGAGCGCGGCGGCGATCAGGATCAGGATGATGTTGAGGTGGACGCCTGGCAGCGTGCGCGCGACCGGCGAGACGAGCACGTGGACCTGAGCCTTGAAGAAGAACCCCGAGCCGAGCCACCCGAGCGAGTACGCGCCGAGCGCGTAGAAGGCGACGTAGCCGAGGTCGAGCAGCCCGGCGAACCCCACGACGATATTCAGGCCCAGCGACATCACCGCGTAGGCCACCGCGATGATCGTCGCGTTCATGAACGCGCTGGACGGCGAGAACAGGAACGGCAGGACGATCCCGATCACGATGAGCAATCCCGCCAGCGCCCGGCTCCGCCACGGCGGGAGCCGCTTGTCCACCGCCTCGCGCCACTCCCGCAGCTGCGCGCGCAACTCGCTCATCCCGCCTCCCTCGTCTCCTCACCGAGCAGACCGCGCGGGCGCAGGACCATGATGGCGATCAGGTAGCCGAACACGACCGCCTCGGTCCACTGCGGGCCTAGCCGCGAATCGGACAGCGACTGGATGACGCCGATGATCAGTCCGCCGAGCACGGCACCGCGGACGTTGCCGATGCCGCCCATGACCGCCGCCGTGAACGCGATCAGTCCGGCCTTGAAGCCCTGGAAGTACCAGATGTTCGTCTCGTAGAGCGCGTACACGAGCCCCGCGGCGCCGGCCAGCATGCCGCCGAGCAGGAAGGTGAGCGAGATCGTGGAGTTGACGTTGATGCCCATCAGGCGGGCGGCCTCGGGGTCCTGGGCGGTGGCGCGCATCGCCCGGCCTGCCCGAGTCCGGTTGATGAACCAGGTCAGCGCGAACACTAGCGGGATCATCACGGCGAACGCGAGGATGTATCCGCGCAGGATGGGTACCCCGCCGATGGTGAACACCGTTTGCTGCGAGTGGATCAGGTCGGGCACGCTCTGCGGTGAGCCCCCGCGCCAGAGCAGGCCGACGTTCTGCAGGATGAACGAGAAGCCGACCGCGGTGATCAGCGACGCGAGCTTGGGCGCGCTCCGCAGCGGCCGGTAGGCGACCCGCTCGATCAGGACGTTCAGTGACCCCGTCACGAGCATCGCGATGATCAGGGTCACGAGCAGGCCGCCGACCAGTCCCAGGGCACTAGTGGTGAGCCCGAGCCCGAGCGTCGCCCACAGGCCGACGGCGGTGAAGGAGCCGATCATGAACACGTCGCCGTGGGCGAAGTTGATCAGCTCGATGATGCCGTAGACGAGGGTGTAGCCGATCGCGATCAGGGCCCAGATCGCGCCGTTGGACAAGCCCTCGGCGAAGTTGAAGCCCAGCTTGGACAGATCGTGATGGATCACCGCGTGACCCGCCACGAAGCCGGCCTGGTAGCCGTTCGTCAGATCGCTGATGCCGTAGTAGATCGGCAGCGCCGCGAGCGCCGCGATCAGGCCCCAGCGGCCGGCATAACGGCGAACCGCCGCGAACGGGCGTGCCGCCAGCGCGGGCGGGCCGGGCGTGGGTGAAATCGTTGTGGTTTCCACGGGTCCCTGTGCAGTACGGGCAGAGTATCGATGCAGCCTAGCGGTCGCGGAGGGGGCGCTGCGCGCCCCCTCCGCGATTCCTCAACCTTGGACGGTCTTGGTCGGCGTGATCGTCTTGACGAAGACCGGCTCGCCGTCGGACCCGACCTTGTACAGGCCGTAGGCCTTCAGGGTCGTGTCGCCGTTCTTGTCGAACCCGTAGGTGCCGAGCACCGAGTTACGCGCGGTGGTCGCGAACAGCGCCTTGAGCACGGCCGACTTGCTGTTGCCCTGCGCGCCGAGCTTCGCGATCGTGTCAAGCCCGAGCTTCATCGCCTCGTAGCCGTAGATCGCGTACGGGTCGGGATTCGCCGTGCCGTACTTGGCCTTGTAGGCGGTGAGGAAGTCCTTGCCGCCCGGGTACGCCGCCAGGTCCTGGGTCGCGACCGTGCACTCGATCAGCGGGTAAAGCGCGGCTGGGACGCCGCCCTTCGTCGCGCTGGTGTAAGCGTCTGTGCAGACCCCGTCACCGCCGAAGATCTTGGCCTTGGGCAGCGCCGAGTTGACGTCCTTGGTGATTTGGACGGCGCCGTTGGAGACGATGCCGGCGAAGAAGAAGCAGTCGGCTCCCTCACCCTGGACCGTCGACGCGTAGGAGCGGAAGTTGGGCGCGGTCGGGTCGATCCCGGTGTCGCTCACGATGTTGACCCCGTAGAAGCCCTTCTCCAGCCCGAGCAGCGTCGCCAGGCCGGCACCGTACGCCTCCTTGTCGTTGGCCACGGCGACCTTCGTGCAGCCGGCCTGCTTCATCGCGATCAGGTCGGAGGCGGCCTGGATCGAGTCGATCGGCACGATCCGCAGGTAGGTGCGGGTCCCGCTCGGGTAGTACTTCTGCGGCTCGCCGGGGGCACTGCCAGGCAGGCTGGTGGTCAGGCCGACGTACGTGTTCGCCGGGCTTACCTGGGGGATTCCCCCCTGGTTGAGGATCGGGATCGACACCTCGCTGGCGCCCGAGTTGAACTCGCCCATGTAGTAGACGGCCTTCGGGTCGGTAGCCACCTTGCGCGCGTTGGCGGCCGTCTGGCCGGGGTCCCACTTGCCGGCCGCGGCGGTCGAGTCGTCGAGCGACTGGTAGTTCACCGTCCACTGCCCGGCCTTGCCGCCCGCCTGAGATAGCGCGAGCTTCATTCCGTTGACCATCGGATCGGTCTGCGCGGTCGAGGCTCCCTGCAGCGGGAGGCTCGAGTAGATGTCGACCGTGCCGCCGGACGCGCTGCTTGATGAACCGCCGCCGGCGCTGCTGCTGCTACTGCTACAGCCGACAACCGCGAGGGCGACCGCGGCCAAGGCGGCGATCGCAGGAGTTCGTCTCATTATCTTCCTCTCGTTGACCTGAACTGCCCGGCTGCCACGGAGCACACTGACCGACCGGTCTGGGCTGCGTAACAATGCGACAGCCGGGTAATGAAAACAGTCTGACCACGTCCTTTGCGTCGGCTGCAGCTGCCGGTCTCGTCCAGGCCGGCCCGCAGCGGGTGCCATTCCGGCCGCCTGTCACAGCAGCGGCCGACTCAACCACGTACACCCACCGGGGCACCGGATAAGCCGTTCCCCGCCACTCCTTCGGTCCCGCCGCAGTGGGGCTCGTTCGGATCTGGCCGTCCTGGCACGGGACGAGCCTGCCAGATTCCTGTATCGCGGAGATTAGCCACAGGGTCACGAAACGGTCACGGCCTGACGCCCGGGAGCCGCCCTGGTCGCCCTGGGCCGCGTGCGTGCGACAATGAGGTGGTGCGATGTCCCGCCGTTGCCGGCCGCGCCGCCACTTGACCCGACCCGCGAGCCATGCCGCTCCCCGTCCAGCGCAAACTCCAGCGCTCTGCCCAGCGCAAACCCCAGCGCAATCGGCGCCCTCTGCGTAGCTTGCGGGGCTGGTGTGCGCCGCTGATGCTGGCCGCGGCGCGCGGCCGGCGGCGCCCGGCCCGGTGGCTGCTGCCCGCGCTGGGGATCGCGCTCGCGGCGGCGTTCGCCGTCGGCGTGGCGGCAGAGTCGCAAGTGGCGGGCGACGAGAGCGCCCGATCGGTGCTCGACCGGACATCACCGCTGGATACCGAGGTCCGCGTCACGTGGGAGGGAGCAGTCAGCCCCGGCGTGGCGGACCAGGCACAGGCTCTGCTCCGCGGGCTCGGCCTGGGGTCGCCGACCGAGGTGGTGCTGATGAACCCGGTCCGGCTCGACGGAGTGGTCGTGCGTCCCGCCGCGATCGCCCCGCTCGGCCGGTGGCTCCCCAGCCCAGCACTGGCCGGCCCGGCGCCGGGCCGGCTGGGGCCCTGCCGCCCGGAGCGCTGCCCGATGCTGCTGGCCGGGGGCGGCCCGGTCCCTTCGGCCCTGGCCGCGATCGGCGTCCGTATCCAGGTGGCCGGCTCCGCGCCGCTGCGCTCGGCGGTCCCCCTCGGGTTCGTGCCGTCCGACGCGGGTGCCGCGCCGGTGCTCGTGACCACCGATGTCGCCGGGCTGGAATCGCTGCCGGGACTGAGCGGCCTGTACCGGACCTACAGCTGGCTGGCACCGCTCCCCATCTCGAGGCTGCACGGATGGCAGCTGGCCGGCGTCGAGGACCGGCTGGCTCGCTCGCAGGCCCGCCTGCTGCTGGCCGGGAGCCAGTTCAGCCTGAGCGCGCCGTTCACCGCACTGGACGAAGCGCGGGCCGAGGCGAGTGCGGCGCCGCAGCGGCTGCTGCTCGCGGGCGGAGGCGCGATCGCGGCGCTGGCGCTGTTCATCGTCCTGGCCGGCGGCGGTCTTCGCCGCGATCAGCGGGCCGAGCTTGTCCGGCTCCGCAACGCGGGCGCTCGCACGCATCACTGCGTCCTGTTCGTCACGGCGGAATCCGGATGGCTGTGCGCGGCGGCGCTGATCGTCGGCACGGCCGGGGGGACCGGGGCCGCGGCGCTGCTCGCGAGGGCCGAACGGGAACCAGCTGGCGCGATCCTGACGCACAGCCTGATCACCCCCGCGGGGGCGGTCGCGCTGGGGACCGGCTGGCTCGCGGGGACCGTGCTGCTCACCGCGCTGGTCCTGGCGCGGAGCGCGAGGCTGGTCGACCTGCTGGCGGTCGCGGCGGCGGCGGCCCTGGCGGCGGCGCTGGCCGGGGGCGCGGGCAGCGATCACGCGCTGGCGCTGCTGCTCGCGCCGCTTTGCTGTGTGGCCGTCGGGGTGCTGACGTTTCGCGCGGCGGGGCTCGTGCTGAGGGGAGCGGAGCGCGTGGCGCGGGGCGGCCCGGTGCTCGCCCGCCTCGCGCTCGTCAACCTCGCCCGCTCTCCCGCGCTGCCGGCGCTGGCCATCGCGTTCCTGGCCGTCGCCGTCGGCCTCGGCGGCTTCGCCCTCGCCTACCGGTCCACGCTGATCCGCAGCGCGGCAGATCAGGCGGCGGACCGCGTCCCCCTCGACGCTCTTGTCTCGCCAGGGCCGGATTTCAGCACCCCGCTCGAGCTGGCTCCGCTTCAGCGCTGGCAAGCGCTCGCGGCCGGCCCCGTGCTGCCCGTCCGCCGGACCGAGGCGAACTATGCGAGCGGCGGGGGGACCGTGACGGTTCCCGCGCTCGGCGTTCCCGCCGACGAGCTGACCCAGATCCACGGCTGGCGGGCGAGCGACGGCTCGGCGCCGCTGGCCGTGCTCGCCCGGCGCATCGAGCCGGCCGGCCAGGTCCGGGTGCCTGGGCCGGTGCTTCCGGCCGCCGCGCGCTGGCTGTCGCTGCGCGCTTCCCCGCCGGGCTTCGCGGTCAGCGTGCTCGCCGACCTGCGCGATCCCCAGGGAATGATCCGGCAGGCGGCGTTCGGGACAGCCGGCGCCGGCGTCGGGTTCCTGCGCGCCGCCGTGCCGCGCGGGCGGTGGGAGCTGGCGGCTCTGGAGCTCGACGAACCCACCGGTGTCGCCATCACGAACGGTCATCAGAACGGCGAGAACCCGGCCGCCGCAACTCAGTCTCAGACGCGCGTCGCGCTCGGGCCGCTGCTCGCGCTGCCCGCCCGCGGGGGATCGCTGCTGCGCGTGCCGCTCGGCGCCTGGCGCGGGGTCGGCGCGGCGGCTACGACTGCGCCCGTTCGGAACGGCGCCGTCGCGATGGTCGGCTTCGCCGCGAGCGGGGCACCCGGCGTGCTCCGGCCGGCCCAGCCATCCGACACGCACCCGGTCCCGGTGCTCGCCGATCCGCAGACTGCCGCCTCCGCCGGGCCTGGCGGGCGCATCGCCCTGACGGTCGACGGCCTCCCGGTGATCGCGCGGGTGGCCGGGGTCCTCAGCCGCTTCCCGACGCTTCCCTCCGACCCGGCTGGCTTCGTCGTCGCCGACGAGGCGACGCTGGCGGCGGCCCTGGATGCGCAACTCCCCGGTCAAGGCCGGGCGGACGAGCTGTGGATAGGAACCGGGCACCCCGCGGGGCTGCGCGCCGCGCTGGGGAGCGGGGCGCTCGCCCAGCTTGACTCCTCGTTCCGCGCCGACATCGATCATCAGCTGCGGGAGGCGCCGGTCGCCCGCGGGGTGCTCGGGACGCTGATCGCGGCGACGGCGCTGTCCCTGCTGCTGGCCGTCGTCGGGTTGCTCGCGGCGCTGCTCGGCGGAGCCCGCGACGAGCGAGTCGAGTCAGACCTGCAGGAGCAAGGCGTCGGTCCGCGCGGGCTCCGGGCCGAACTGCGCGTCCGGCTCGCGCTCGCGAGCCTGCTGGGTGTGATCACCGGCCTCGGGGTCGCGGTGCTGCTGACCCGGCTGGCTGTCGCGAGCGTTCGCGGCGCGGGCGCCGTCGCCGATCCCAGCCCGCCGGTGGTGACGGTGGTTCCGTGGGCGGCGCTCGCAGCCTGGAGCGTCGGCACGTTCGCGGTCCTCGCGCTGGCGGGATGGCTGGTGCCCAGGGGGAGGGGCGTCCGTTGAGCGAGGCGGCCGTCGAGCTGCGCGATGTGTTCTGCGTGCACCGCACGAATGAGGGGGACGCGGCGGCCCTGGCGGGGACGAACCTCGAGCTGGCCCGGGGCGAGGTGCTGGGCGTGCTCGGCCCGAGCGGGGCCGGGAAGAGCACGCTGCTGCGCGTGGTCGCCGGGATCCAGCCGCCGTCAGCCGGGGTCGTCCGGGTGCTCGGCCGCGACATCAGCCGGATGTCGGCGGCCTCCCGGTCGCGGCTCCGTCACGAGCTGATGGGGTTCCTCGGGCAGCACACCGAGACGGCGCTGAGTCCCGATCTTCGTATGCGTGACGCCGTCGCGCTGCCCCTCGCGCTGCGGGGAGTGCCGAGGCGGGAGCGTCGCATCAGGGTCGGTGAGCTGCTCGAGGCCACGGCGCTGGCCGGCCGGGCCGAAGCGCTGCCCGGGGAGCTGTCGGGCGGCGAGCGCCAGCGGTTCGCGCTGTGCGCTGCCCTCGCCCACCGTCCGGCGCTGCTGCTCGCCGACGAGCCGACCGGCGAGCTCGACGACGCCAGCGCCGACGCCACCCGCGCGCTGATCGTCGAGCTGGCCCGCACCAGCGGCACGAGCGTCATCCTGGTGACCCACGATCCGGCGACCGCCGAGATCGCCGACCGCACCCTGGCGATCCGGGACGGGCGGATCGTCGGTGACCGGCGCGGCGGACAGGACGCGCTCCTGATCAGCGACGGCTGGCTGCGGCTTCCCTCCGATCTGCTCACGCAGGCCGGGATAGGGCGCCGCGCCCGCGTGCGGTCAACCCCGGAGGGGGTGATGGTGACGCGGGCGGACAGCGACTCCGCCCCCAATAGCCCCGCCGGGCCGGCCGGGCCCGCCGCGGCCAGCGCCCGGCCGCAGCCGCCCGTCCCGTGGGTCCCCGTCCAGGTCGGGCTTCGCTCCGTGGCGCGCACCTACGGGCACGGTCTGACCAGGCGTGATGTGCTCGGCGGACTCACGCACGACTTCGCGCCCGGCGGGATGACCGCCATCACGGGTCGTTCGGGAGCGGGGAAGACGACGCTGCTGAAGCTGATGGCCGGGCTCGACCGCCCAAGTTCTGGCCAGGTCATTCTCGACGGCTGCCCGCTCGGTGAGCGTAATGGCGAGCAGCTCGCGAGCCTGCGCAGGGAACGGATCGGGTACCTCCCGCAGGAGCCCGCGCCGATCGGGTTCCTGAGCGCCCAGGAGAACGCCGTGCTGGTACTGCGAATTCGCGGCTGGGACGCGGACGCCGCCGCCGAGCGCGCCGCCAGGGCCCTGACCCGGGCCGGGCTCGCCGGCCGCGCCCGCCAGCGCGTCCACCGGCTCTCGGCCGGGGAAGCCCAGCGCCTGGCCCTGGCCCGGGCGCTCGCGAGTGCGCGGGGGCTGCTCATCGTCGACGAGCCGACCTCCCGGCAGGACGAGAACAACGCCCGAGCCGTCGCGGCCCTGCTGGCCGCCGCCGCTCACGAAGAGGGCCAGACGGTGATCTGCGCCACGCACGACCCCGCGGTGATCCGCCAGGCCGACCAGGTGGTCGTCCTGGACGGGTAGCGGGCGGCCGCCGCAGTCACGCCCTGGCCGACGTACTTCTGCGCGCTGGGTTCGTCGCGCTGGCGGAGACTCCTTATGGCGTTATGTTCTGGTTGATGTGGAAGAGGTTACCGGGATCGTACTTCCGCTTGACTTGAACCAGCTGGTCATAGTTCTGACGGTAGTTGACCTGGATCTTGCCGTAGTCGTCGTCCTGCATGAAGTTGATGTATCCGCCCGGCTCCGAATACGGAGCCATCGCCTCGTAATAGTCGCGCACCCATTGGATCCGCTCTCCCTTCCAGTAGGCACGGATTCCCTTGGGGTAAAGTCCGTCGAACGCGCCGTTCAGCGCGGGATACGGGAGCGGACCCGTCCCGTTGGCCACGATCGGCGCGACCTCCATGAACGGCTTGAGGACCTTCTCCGCCTGATCGAGCGGGCCGGCCCAGTGCACCACAGCGAGCGCGAGGGTGTCCCCGTGCCGGTTCTCAGGGATGAATGGCAGCGGCGGGGCGATCTGAAACGCCGGGAAGCCGCCGAACTGCTCGGGTGCATCCCGGATGAATTCGTCGAACATGCGGAACAGCGACTCGGCGTCCTCGAGGTTGTAGAAGATCGGTCCGGCGAACACCTGGTCGACCTCGTGCAGGCGATATTCGAGCGAGGTCACGACGCCGAAGTTGCCGCCCCCGCCGCGAAGCCCCCAGAAGAGGTCCTCGTTCTGGTGCTCGCTGGCGGTGACGAACTTCCCATCCGCCGTGACCACGTCTGCTGAGACCAGATTGTCGATCGACAGCCCGTAGGCACGTGTGAGGTAACCGATGCCACCACCCAGGTCAGGCCCGTGATGCCCGTGGTGGAGATGATGCCGCCCGTCGTCGCCAGGCCGAAGGCATGCGTCGCGTGGTTGAAATCGCCCCACGTGGCTCCGGCACCGGCATGCGCGGTCTTGCTCCCCGGGTCAACACGCACCGTCCGTCAAGGCGTACGCCAACCGCGGGCAACGCGGTGGGCTCTGTCGTCACCGTACGTTTATGCTTGACTAAACTGGCTGATCAGGGCAGCGTCTATACGCACATTGCGCACTGGGCGCGTAGCCGGGGGTGCGGACATGTACATCTCGCTGGAAACCTTGCGGCGGGCAGTCGGGCTTGCGGACAGTCTCGCCGAACTCGAAGACCCGGCTGACTTCTCCGTGATCGTGCTCCCCGGCCTGGCTGCCCTGGTGGGTTGCGACGTCATCACCTACAACGAGATCGGGCCGGCCCTCGGCCAGACGCGCTACGCGGACTACCCGGCCGGTGCTCGCGACCCCACGACCCAGCCAGCGTTCGCGGCGCATGTGCACGAGCACCCGCTGGTCAACCACTACCGTGCCACCGGCAGCGGAGAGCCGGTGATGATCAGCGACTTTCTCACCCGGCAGCGATTTCACCGCCTCGGCCTGTACGCCGAGTTCTTCCGCGGCATCCCCGTCGAACACCAGGTGGCCATCAGCCTGCCGGCCCCCGGTCAGGAAGTCATCGGCGTGGCCATGAGCCGGGCCCGCCACTACTTCTGCGACGAGGATCGCGCGCTGCTCAGCGTGCTCAGGGCCCCGCTGATGGCCGCCCTGCTCCGCGCGCGCGGACGCCACCTGGCCGGGCAGGTGCACGACGCCATGGCCCGCAGCGAGCTGGCCGGCCTCACCGAACGCGAGGTCCAGATCCTGCGGCAAGTCGCTGACGGCCGCACCAACCTCTCCATCGCCCACGCGCTGGAGGTAAGCCCGCGGACCGTAGCGAAGCACCTCGAGCATATCTACCGCAAATTCAGGGCTAGCAGCCGTGCGGCCGCCGTCTCACGCATGACCATGCCAGAGGGCTCGATGAAACCCGCGCCGCCACGTGAGCGAGACGCCGGTTAACTGGGCTGGTGCCCGGCCAGGTTGGCGTGACAGGCGTGCAGGCTGGGGCGCAGGGCGGCGATCTCCGCCTTGCTCAGGCCGGCCAGCATCTGAGCCTCCAGCGCGCCCACCTGGTCCCGGCAGCGGTCGAGCAGGTCCCGGCCGCCGGCCGTCAGCGCAACGACCAGCCGCCGGCGGTACGCCCGGTCGCGGCTGCATGGACATCACCGGAGCCAACTACTCCAACGGCACCCTGATCGAGTGGTGGACCTGCAACGGCGGCGCCAACCAGAAATGGACTCTGCCGTGAGGCCTCGCGCCGGGCGGGTACCAGGCCTTTTATCCCGAACGGACCCGGTTTCCCGCCCTAGGCGACGCGGAGATCGCGCCGGGGGTGACCGCGGTGCTGACCGCCGGCCATACCCCCGGGCATCAGAGCTTCGTGGTCAGCCTGGACGAGTCCGTGGGCGGGGGCGGGTTCGTCTTCGCCTTCGACGCGGCCGACCTGACCGAGAACATCGAGCGCGAGGTGGCGGCCGGCAGCCGGATCGCGGCCGGCCCCGAGGTGAGCGTGGCGCAGATCCGCAAGCTCAAGCAGATCGCCGCGGACCGCGGCTACCAGCTCGTCCCCGGTCACGACCCGGTGGTCTGGCCCGCCCTCACCGCTCAGCTCAGCGGCGCGGTCACCGCCGGGGACAAGACCGCTCGCCCCTAGCCGACCTGCCGTAGCCCGCGCCCGCCCCGCCTGATAGACACAAGGCAGCAGCCGAGCCATCAGGAGCCCCTCGTGACCGAGCCCCGAGCAGACCTGTCCGGGCGTCAGCGCCGCCCCGAACAGCAGGCCGGAAACGGCGAGGCTCCCGGCCAGCGCGGAAACAAGTGGTGGACGCTGGTCGCGGTGTGCCTGGGCACGTTCATGCTGCTGCTGGACATCACGATCGTGAACGTGGCCCTGCCGGATATGCAGCAGGCGCTGCACTCGAGTTTCTCGGACCTGCAGTGGGTGGTCGACGCCTACGCGCTGACCCTGGCCGCGTTCCTGCTGACCGCGGGCAGCCTGGCGGACATGTACGGCCGCCGGCTGCTGTACCTGATCGGCCTGGCCTTGTTCACTGGCGCGTCAGTGCTGTGCGGGTTCGCCGTCACCACGTTGATGCTGCAGCTGTCCCGCGGCCTGCAGGGCGTCGGCGGGGCGATCATGTTCGCGGTGTCCCTGGCGCTGCTGGCGGACGCGTTCCGCGGCCGGGACCGCGGCATAGCGTTCGGGGTCTGGGGGACGGTGACCGGCCTGGCAGTGGCCATCGGCCCGCTGCTCGGCGGCATCCTGACCAGCGGCCTGTCCTGGCGGTACATCTTCTTCGTGAACGTGCCGATCGGCATCGCCGCCGTCGTCATCACCGTGATGAAGGTAGCCGAATCGCGCGCGCCGCAGGCCAGCCGCCCCGACTGGCTGGGCTTCCTGATCTTCACGGTGGCGCTGGCGAGCCTGGTCTACGGGCTGATCGAGTCGAACCAGCGGTCCTTCACCAACGGCCTGGTGCTCGGCTGCCTCGCCGCCTCGGGCGCGCTGCTCATCGTCTTCGTCGTCGTGGAGCGACGCAGCGCGCACCCGATGTTCGACCTAACCTTGTTCCGGCTGCCGACCTTCAGCGGCGGCCTCGCCGCGGCGTTCGGGCTCAGCGCCTCGATCTTCGCGATGCTGCTCTACCTCGTGCTGTACCTGCAGGACATCCTGGGCTATTCGCCGCTGGGCACAGGGGTGCGGCTGATGGTGATCTCCGGCGCCGTCCTGGTGGTCGGCATGGTGTCTGGGAGGCTTTCCTCGTGGGTGCCGGTCCGGCTGCTGATCGGACCCGGCCTGATCATCGTCGGCGTGGGCCTGCTGCTGATGCGCGGGCTCAACGCAGGCTCGTCCTGGACCCATCTGATCCCGGGCATGATCGTGGGTGGCATCGGGATCGGCATGGTAAACCCGCCGTTGGCGTCCACGGCGGTCGGCGTGGTGGCACCGCAGCGGGCTGGCATGGCCTCGGGCATCAACTCCACCTTCCGCCAGGTCGGGATCGCCACCGGCATCGCCCTGCTCGGGTCGCTGTTCTCCAACAAGGTGAAGGACGAGGTGCTGTCCCTGACGTCCGCGGCGCCCGGGCTGTCAGGCAAGGGCCCGCAGATCGCCGCGGCCGTGCAGTCCGGCCAGATCGGGCAGGTGATCACCAGGCTGCCGCCGCCGGCCAGGCAGTCCGTGGGCGTGATCACCCGCACCGCCTTCACCACGGGCCTGAACCTCATCCTCCTGGTCGCGGCGATCATCGCGCTGGTGTCCGGCGTGGTGTCCCTGGCCGCCATCCGCAGCCGGGACTTCGTGCAGCCGCAAGGCCCCGCGAGCCCGGGTGGCTGACCGCCCCCGCGACGCTTCCAGCTTGCGGTGGTGCCGGCCGATCGCTGGTACGCCGCTAAGGTCCGGGTGGCGGGGTGAAGATCGCGTGGGTTCCGATCCGCCGCCAGATGACGTGGGCCTGCCCGGCGATTCGTTCCTCGCCATAACTGAAGGTCGCCCGTCCGTCGTTATCCCAGGTCATCTCGAACACGCCCGGGTGGGCGGTCACGCCCTTGACACGCAGCCCGGGACGAAACGGCCGGTCCTGGGCAGCCAGGTCCGGCACGAAGTACTCGGTGATGACCTTGCGGAAGGCGGCTTGCTGCTGCCGCGTGAGGTTCTTCCAGTCCCGCTCGAGGCGGGGCAGCGTCTCGAATGTCGGCATCAGCCGTCTGCTGACCCGAGCGTGTCAAGATGAACGAACATGTCCTCGGCCGACTCGTGCACTGCTCCGCGTCGTGCTGCGATGTCCTCATCGGCTTCATGTTCCCCGGCCAGCCACTGCGGGGTGAAGTACCATGCCTGGTCGGTCGGGATGGATACATAGCCCCTGATGGTGACGGTCCCGTCGTCGTGGACGGCGAACTCCACCTCATCGCCCTCGCCGATATGCAGCGCGCGGCGGATCTCGTCGGGCAAGGTGAGCTGCGCCTTCGGGCGGAGCTTGGCTCGAGCCGTCGTGCGGGGTTCCGGCTCGGCCTTGGCGGCGGGCATAGCCATGGAATCTCTCCCCGTCAGTTCGGATTTTCCTACTATCTCACAGTACCACCACGGGCCTGCTCTTGAAACGGCACAACCGAGCGTCCGGGTCTACCCGAAGGTAAGCAGGCGTCGCCTCTTCGGCTGCCGGGCGCTCATGCCGCCGGGATGGCCACCGGATCAGGCACGTAGCCGGTCGAGCAGCTCGTCGAGCATCTGCTGCTGGCGGGCCGGGGTGACCCGGTCGGGGTAGAGCACCCGCTCGGCGCTGAGCCCGTCGATCAGGACGAGCAGCTGGTGGGCGGCCAGCGCGATGTCCACGCCGTCGCAGAGCTCGCCGAGCTTGTCCGCCTCGGCGAGATAGGTACGCAGCCGCTCCGCGAAGCGGTCGAACTCCGCGTGCTGCAGCTCGCGCAGCGCCGGGTTGCCCAGCGCCCGGCCCCAGAAGCTGATCTCGATCTGGGCCTCGAGATCACGCTGGTCATCCAGCGGCAGCGCCTCGAGCATGACCACGCGGAGCGCGGCCAGCCCGGCCAGCCCGGCCGCCCGCGCCTCCATCCGGGCCACCACCCGGCGGTGGGACATCACCAGCGCCGAGCCGAGAATGTCGGCCTTGTCGTCGAAGTAGTGCGCCAGGATGCCGCGGGAGCAGTCGGCCTCGCGGGCGATGGCCCTGATGGTGGCCCGGGCGATGCCGTCACGCGCGATCACCCGCCAGGTGGCCGACAGGATCTCATCCCGCCGGGCGTCCCAGTCGACGATCTTCGGCATGGGCCTTCCGCGCTCCCCGTGCTCGCCGCCGACATCCGGTGCACCCGCCCGCCCAGTTCCGGCATCCGCCGCAGACCTCGGCACCGCCGCAGGCTCCGGCACCCGCCGCAGGCTCCGGCACCACCAGGCTGGTTTTTTGTCGGACGTCCGTCTAATATCCGGAGTTAGTGTATCGCAGCGACTCCGACGAGCTTCAGGCGGCTCGCGCGCAGCTCGTCAGCTACAGCGCACGCCTGCTTGACGACGGGCTGGCCGTCGGCAGCGCGGGCAATATGAGCGTCCGCGCCGGGGATCTCATGGCGATCACCCCGTCCGGGATCAGCTACGCCGAGATGCGGCCGGACGACGTCTGCCTCGTCAGCATGGACGGCAGCCAGCTGCCGGACGGCGCCGGCGGCCCGGAGACGCCGTCCTCCGAGACCCCGATGCACCTGGCGATCTACGCGGCGACCAGCGCGGCGGCCGTCGTGCACACGCACTCGCCTGAGGTCATCGCGCTGTCCGCGTCGCGCCCGGAGCTGCCGGCCATCCACTACGCCATCACCGGGCTGGGCGGGCCGGTTCGCGTCGCGCCCTACGTGCGCTTCGGGTCGGCGGGCCTGGCCGCGGCGGCCGTCGAGGCGCTGGACGGCCGCAGCGCCGTCATCCTGCGCAACCACGGGGCGGTCAGCTACGGCCGCGACCTCGCGCAGGCCTACGACCGGGCGCTGCTGCTCGAGTGGCTGGCCCGCACGTACCGGCTGGCGCTGTGCTACGGGGAACCCGCGATCCTGTCGGCCGCCGAACTCGCCGAGGTCACCGCGGAGAGCCGGCGCCGCCGCTACGGCGAGCGGCGCGGCAGCCCCTCATGAACGCGGACGACAGAGCCTGGCCGCTGGGCGCGGTGACGGTGCTCGGCGCGCACATCCTGGACGTGCTCGGCCGGCCGGTCGAGGAGATCCCGCCCGGCCAGGGCAGCGTCCGGCTGCGGGAGATCCGGGCCACCGCCGCGGGCACCGCCGCCGGGACCGGCGTCGACCTGGCCAAGCTGGGCGCCAGGGTGCTGGCCGTCGGCGCGCTCGGCGACGACCTGCTCGGCGACATCGTCGTCGCCGCGATGGCCAGGCACGGCGTCGACACCAGCGGGCTGAGCCGCAAGAGCGGGGTCCAGACGTCGGCCACGATCCTGCCGATCCGGGGAAACGGGGAGCGTCCCGCGCTGCACGTGCCGGGCGCGACGCCGCTCCTCGAGCTGGCCGACGTGGACCTGGACCGGGTACGGCAGAGCCGGGCCCTGCTCATCGGCGCGCCGGACGCGCTCGGCCCGATCGTCGAAGACGGGCTGGCGCAGGTGATCGCGGCGGCCCGGGCCGGCGGGGCGCTCGTCGCCGTCGACGTGCTGCACCCCGGCCGGCCGCGGGACCTGGAGCGGCTCGCCGGGCTGCTGGCGGCGGCGGACTGGTTCGTGCCGAACGGTGACCAGCTGCTCGCCCTCACCGGGCGCCATGACCTCGGCCCGGCCATCAAAGACGTCCTGGCGCTGGGCACCGCCGGCGTGGCCGTGACGCTAGGCGCGGGCGGCTGCGTGATCGGCTGGCGGGGCGGCGGCGCGCCGGTGGCCCTGCCCGCCCTCGAGGTCGAGGTGGTGGACACCACCGGCTGCGGTGACGGCTTCACGGCCGGCCTGCTCGCCGGGCTCCTGCTCGGCGCGGCACCCGCCGACGCGGCGTGGCTCGGCATCGCCTGCGGCTCCCTGGTCGCCACCGGCCTGGGCTCGGACGCGGGGATCGAAGACTTCGGCCAGGTGCTGGACTTCCTGGCCCGCGCCCAGCCGGCCGTGGCCGGCCGGATTAAGGAGCGCATGACATGAACACGGGAAACACTGACCGGGATCTGCGCGAGCGCGCGCGGGCCGTGATCCCTGGCGGCATGTACGGGCACCAGTCGGCCGCGCCCCTGCCTGGCGCCTACCCGCAGTTCATGCGCGGCGGCCGCGGGGCGCGGATCTGGGACGTGGACGGGAACGAGTACGTCGACCTGATGTGCAGCTACGGCCCGGTCGTGCTCGGCCACCAGCATCCGGCCGTGGAGGCCGCCGCGGCGGCCCAGGCCGCGCTCGGCGACTGCCAGAACGGGCCCGCCCCGGTCATGGTGGACCTCGCCGAGCTCCTGGTCCAGACGGTGCGGCACGCGGACTGGGCCATGTTCGCCAAGAACGGCACCGACGCCACCACCATGTGCTGCACAATCGCCCGCGCGCAGACCGGGCGGCGGCGGATCCTGGCCGCGGCCGGCGCCTACCACGGCGCCGCGCCGTGGTGCACGCCGCGGCCGGCCGGCACGACGCCGGAGGACCGGGCCAACCTCGGCTACTACACCTTCAACGACCTGGCCAGCGTGCGCCAGGCCGCCGCCGACGCCGGCGACGACCTGGCCGGCATCGTGGTCAGCCCGTTCAAGCACGACGCCGGGTACGACCAGGAGCTGGTCGACCCCGCGTTCGCCCGCGGCCTGCGCGCGCTGTGCGACGCCACCGGGGCCGCGCTGATCCTGGACGACGTGCGCTGCGGGTTCCGGCTGCACCTGGGGTCCAGCTGGGAGCCGGTCGGCGTGGACCCGGACCTGTCGGCCTGGAGCAAGGCGATCGCGAACGGGCGGGCGCTCGCCGCGGTGCTGGGCAACGACGCGTTCCGTGGCGGGGCGCAGCAGATCTTCGTCACCGGCTCTTTCTGGTTCTCCGCCGTGCCCATGGCGGCCGCCGTCGCCACCATCGGCGCGCTGCGGGAGGAAGGCGCGGTCGAGGCGATGCACCGGACGGGCTCCGCGCTGCGCGACGGGATCCTGGCCCAGGCGCAGTCGTGGGACCTGCCCGTGCGCTACACCGGCCCGCCGGTGATGCCCTACCTCACCTTCGCCGGGGACCAGGACCACGAGCTGGCCGGCGTGTTCGCCGCGCAGGCCCTGCGCGGCGGCGCCTACCTGCATCCCCGGCACAACTGGTTCGTGTCCGCCGCCATGACCGGCGATGACGTCGCCCTGGTGCTCGAGGCGACCGACCAGGCGTTCGCCGCCGTCCGCAAGCACCTGGGCCAGTGATGCCCGCCGCATTATCTTTAGCAGGAGGACCAGCATGTCCAGTACAGCAGCCGAACCCAACCGGCCCGCACCCGCCGCCGCCCCGGCGGGCCTGGCGGCGGACTCCCCGGAGGCGGTCCTCGAGCGGGCCGGCGACAAGCCGGAGCTCAGGCGGTCGCTTCGGTTCTTCTCCATGTTCGCGATCGCGTTCTCGATCATCTCCATCACCACCGGCATCTTCCTGAACTACGGGTTCGGCCTGGCCTACTGGGGGCCGGCCTCGATCTGGACCTGGCCGATCGTCGGGGTCGGCAACATGATGATCGCCCTGGTCGTGGCCGAACTGGGCACCCGCATCCCGCTGGCCGGCTACGCCTACCAGTGGAGCGCCCGGCTGGTGAACCCCACCTACGGCTGGTTCGTCGGCTTCGCCGGGCTGCTGTACATGGCCGTCGGCGGCGGCGCGATCATGCTCGGGGTCGCGGCCCCGCTGCTGCTCAGCGAGTTCAACGTCAACGCGCCGAGCCCGCACTTGGTGCTCTCGGTGGCGATCATCTTGATGCTGCTGCCCGTCGTCATCAACATCATCAGCATCCAGGTGGTGGCGCGGGTCAACAACGTCGCGGTGTTCACCGAGATCATCGGGACCGTGGTGTTCGGCGTGCTGCTCTTCGTCCTGTGGGGCGTGCACGCCAAGCCCACCAAGTATGGCGCCGGCATCCTCACCAACACCACGTCCGTCTTCCACAACCCGACGTGGTACGCGTTCGCGCTGGCCGGGCTGCTCGGCGCCTTCACCCTCGTCGGGTTCGAGCTCGCCGCTGACATGTCCGAGGACGCGGTGAACCCCCGGTTCAGCGTGCCGCGCGGCGTGCTGTGGGCGGTGGGTGCCTCGGCTGTCCTGGGCATGATCGCGCTGATCGGTTTCACCATCGCCATCCCCGACCTCAAGACGGTCGAGTCGGCCCCGCTGCCGCTGCTCGCCATCGCCGGCTACTGGCTGCCGTCCTGGCTGGTGAAGGTGTTCGTGGCCTTCGTGGTCTTCTCGATGTTCGCGATCCTGGTCGTCGGCTCAGGCGCCCAGGCCCGGCTGGCCTACTCGCTGTCGCGGGACAACATGCTGCCGTTCTCCGGTGCCCTGCGGAAGATCAACCCGCGCACCCAGACCCCGATCATCGCGCTGCTGGTGCTGGCGGTGATCGACGTGGGCGTGATGATCTACGGGTACTTCCAGTCCAGCGCGTTCGGCACGCTGGTGGGCGCGACCGCGATCATCCCGTACATCATCTATTTCCTGATCACCCTGGCCTACGCGATCAAGCGACGCACCACGGACAGCATCCCCGGCGCGTTCAACCTCGGCCGGTGGGCCTGGCCGGTCATCGGCTTCGTGCTCGCCTACACCGTGCTGATCATGCTGGTGCTGTCACTCCCCGCCCCGTTCCACGGCGCCGACAAGGTGCTGGGCTACGGCCTCGTGCTGGCCGCGCTGTGGTACTTCGGCGGCCTGCTGTGGCGGCTCAAGAAGGGCACGGCGGGCGTAAAGCCCGTGGAGGACTTCGTAGACGCCCCGCCCCCGCCCCGGTAAGCCCCGCCCGGTAAGCCCCGAGCCGCCCCGGCCCGGTAAGCCCATCCCGCCCCCAGGCCTCCCGTACGGAGACCAGGCCGGCTCTGTCGGGCCAGGCCGCGGCCGTGGTCCGGGCCAGGCTCAGGGGCGCCGTCCCGGAGATGATCGAGGTCATCGCGCGCATCACGCCACCGGGCCGGCCCGCGCAGGCCATCACGGCGGAGTTCCGCGCCATCGGATCCGCGGCGGCCCGCGCAGGCGGCACCCTGGACGCGCCGCAGAACGCGCTGCGCCTCGGGGCGCGGGTCGCCTGGCGCTGGCTGTGCGAGGACGGCGCCGGGCTCGACCGGCGGGAGCTGAGCCAGGTCGGCGAGGCCATCTTCGCGTACCTGGATGAGCTGGCCGCCGCGTGCGCGCAGGGCTACGCCGAGGCGCGGGCGCAGACGGAGGAGGCGCAGACGGAGGAGGCGCGGCAGCGCCGGTCGCGGCGGCTGCTCGGCGCGATCCTGTCCGAGCCTCCGCCCGGGGCCGAACACCTGGCCGGGCTGGCCCGCGCGGCCGGCTGGGTGCTGCCGGCCCAGATCGCGATGGCCGCCCTGGGCGAGTGGCGGCCGCAGGACGCGCTCGTCCTGCCGCCCGGCGTGCTCGCCGACGGGACGCGCCCCGACCCGTGCCTGCTCGTGCCGGACCCGGACGGGCCGGGACGGCCGGCCGCGATCGACCGGGCGCCCGACCTTGCCGTGCGCCGGGTGCGTTGACGCTCCTCGCCCGAGATGTGACACTTGCCGTACTCGCGAGCACAGTGTTCGCTAACAGGGGGAACGCAATGCATCATGGCGGAGTAGGGGGCCATGTGCCGTCGCCCGGGCATCAGCAGCCGGTTCATCACCAGGGCGCCCACCACCAGGGGGCTCAGCACCACGGCGCTCATCAGCAGCAAGACAATTCGCAGTCGTACCCCGAGCCGTACAGGACCCGCATGGTCGGCCCGTTCCGCGGACAGGCGGTCGCAGCGGTCGCCATCATCGTGGTGATCCTCGTCGTGCTGGTGGCCGTCCTCTAGGCGGATGATCACCTAAACAGGAATTCCGCGTCTTCTCCGCGCAACAAGGTCACTTAAGAATGATCAAGCCTGAGCCGAGCCGAAAGTGTTATCCCAGGTCAAATCCGGCACGTTGCATTCCGCCTCGCATCGGACGCCCGGCGGTTATTTCTTAGTGAGAATTCCGCAGGCCATCTGCTGAGCGTGACTTGCCCACGCGCGGCCGGATTCCGCTGCGCAGGCTCGCGGTTATCTGATAGCTTCTGCCCGCATTGTCATAGCTATGGGGCATTCCAACCCCATAGGCACGGGTTCAATTCGTTATGTTCCGGGGAAACAGGGGAAGCAGGGGAACCAGCACATGCGCAGAATGATCATGACTATCACCATGGCCGCAGCACTGGGAGCACTGGCTATTCCGGCGGCGGCCTCGGCGGCGGTGCGCGCGCCCGCGGCAGCGTCGGCATCCACGGCGTGTCCGGACGTCGCCCACAACGAGAACGCCGCGCACACCGGCTATAACTGCTCGGCGGTGCCGTCCAGCGCCGCGCAGCTGTGGTCGACCACGCTGAACGCACCAGCGTCGTATCCGGTGATCGCCGGCGGGCGCGTGTTCGTCACCACGTCGTCGCCGGGAGGCGGGTACGGGGGTGATCTCTACGCACTGAACGCCCAGACCGGCGCGATTGAATGGGGGCCGATTGCCCTCACGGGGACTTACTTCTATTTCCCGCTCGCTTTCGACCAGGGCCGGGTCTTCGTCAACAACTTCGATGGCACGGTGACGGCATTCAAGGCCGCTACCGGCGCGAAGGAGTGGTCGACGCCTACCAGCAACTTCAGCGGCGAGCCGGTGGCGGCCAAGGGCACCGTGTGGGTTGACAGCGGCGCGGGCGTGTACGGGCTTTCGGAGACGACGGGGGCTATCACCGCCCAGTCCGGTTACCTCGACGGCGACGGCGCCGACCCCGCCGTCAATGGCTCCGGCCTTTACCTCTCCGCGGGCTGCTCGCAGTTCAAGCTGTCCCTCTCGGCGCAGGTCGCCTGGGATGACAATTCGGGCTGTTCGGGTGGCGGCGGCGCGTCGACCGCGCTGTGGCGCGGCCGCATGTACGGCAGCGAGGGTCACGAGATCCTGGCCCAGTCGACCGGCGCCAACGAGGGCTCGTTCACCGGCGTCCCGGCCTTCAGCGGGACCACCGGGTTCTTCGCCAGCGGTGACGCGGTGTCGGCCCTCAACGTCACGAAGGGCAACGCGGCGGTGTGGACCGCGAACCTGCCCGCGGCGGTGGCGGCCGGGCCGGTCGTGACCTCGTCCGCGGTGTGGGTGGGCACCAGCGCGTCCACGCTGGTGGCACTCAGCCCGGCCACCGGCGCGGTGCTGTCCACCATCACGCTGCCCGGGCTCCCGGGCGGCGGCGGAGAGTACTCCGGTGACCCTTCGGACATCGGCGTCGGCAACAACATCCTCGTCGTGCCGACCGGATCGACCGTCACCGCCTTCGGGTGATGGCTGAGTGAGTCCGGCTGGCTGTGCGGGGACGGCGTACACCGCGCCCCGCACAGCCGCCGGGAGGTGATCGCCGATGTTCCGCCGGCGCCGCCCGCCGCGTAACGTATCGCTGGTGACGGCGGCTACTGACCCGGCCATCGGCAATGCCAGCCGGGTCGAGGTTCTGCGGGCCCGGCTGGTCTCGCCGATGCCCGATGACAAGCCGTGGGGGTGGCTGGGCCCGCTGCTGGTCACGGCGTTCGGGGCGTTCTTGCGGTTTGACCGGCTGCGGGTGCCGCGGGCGCTGATCTTCGACGAGACCTATTACGCCAAGGACGCCTGGAGCATCCTGAACCACGGCGTGGAGCTGAACCTGGCCGGCAACGCCAACAGCATCATCCAGGCCGGGCACGCGAACATCTTCGCGCCGTGCGGCGGGACGGCGGCGTGCGGGGAGTACGTGGTCCAGCCCGAGGTGGGCAAGCTGCTGATCGCGGCGGGCGAGTGGATGTTCGGGCTGAACTCGCTCGGCTGGCGGTTCGCCAGCGCGGTGTTCGGGTCGCTGGCGATCTTGCTGATGTGCCGGATCGCCCGGCGGATGACCCGGTCCACGCTGCTTGGCTGCATCGCCGGGCTGCTGATGTCGCTGGACGGGCTGGAGTTCGTGCTGTCCCGGGCCGGGATCCTGGACATCTTCTTGATGTTCTTCGTGCTGGCCGCGTTCGGCTGCGTCCTGGTCGACCGGGACGTCTCCCGCGCCCGCCTGGCCGAGGGGGTCGCGCGCCGGGAAGGCGGCCCGGCTCCCGGCGGCGGCCCCCGTCTCGGCCTGCGCAAATGGCAGCTGGCCGCCGGGGTGTTCCTCGGCCTGGCCGTCGGCACGAAGTGGATCGCGGCCTGGTACATCGTCGGGTTCGCGGGCCTCTTCCTGGCCTGGGAGATCGGCGCCCGCCGGACGGCGGGCCTGACGTCGTTCGTCCGCGGCGCGCTGCGCGAGACCGTCTGGCTGCCGGTGACGTTCGTGCTCATACCGCTGGCCGTCTACATCGCCAGCTGGAGCGGCTGGTTCGCGACGAGCACCGGCTACTACCGGGACTACGCCGCGACCCACGGCGTGCACACCCCGGTCATCTCGGCGCTGTACTCGCTGTACGAGTACCACCTGCAAGCGGTGGGCTTCGGTCTCGGCCTGACGGCGCGGCACGCGTACCAGTCGCAGCCGTGGGACTGGCTGCTGGTCACCCGGCCGGTCGCCTTCTACGCGCAGTGCTACACCGGCCCGGCCAACTACCAGGCCTGCCCGAAGGGCCAGGTGGCCTGGGAGCAGGAGGTGCTGGCGATCGGCACCCCGGCGATCTGGTGGGGTTCGATGGCGGCGCTGCTGTTCTGCCTGGGCTGGTGGCTGCTGCACCGGGACTGGCGGCCGGCGCGGTGCTGCTCGGCGTCCTGGCCGGCTGGGGGCCCTGGTTCCCGCTGGTGTCCCGGACCAAGTTCTACTACTACGCGCTGGAGTTCGAGCCGTTCCTGATCTTGTCCATCGTGCTGTGCCTCGGGCTGATCCTCGGGCCGGCCTCGGCGGGGGTGCTGCGCCGCTCGGCCGGCGCGGGCCTGGTCGGCGCGTACGTGCTGTGCGTGCTGCTGATGTTCTGGTACTTCTATCCGATTCTGGCTGCGAAGATCATCACCTACCAGGACTGGTGGAGCCATATCTGGTACCGGATCGGCAAGGGCTGGGTCTGAGGGCCGCGGGTCGCGCGGGAAAGGAGGCGGCGATGGCGCCGCGGGTGAACAGTGAGCTGCTGCTGGTGGGGAGCCTGCCGGCTGCTTCGGCCGAGTCGGCGCTGCGCTCCGCGGCCGGGTTCTTCGGTGACCTGGTGTTCGCGCTGCCGGACGGCGAGACCGGTCCCAGGTCGGCGTGGGTCGGCTACGAGCGGGAGCGGCTCGTCCGGCCGAACCCGGGCGTCGTCGTCGTGCAGGAGACGGAGTCGCCGACCGGGATCCCGCGGCACGCGTACGAAACCCCGGTGTTCGGCATCCGGCCCGGCGTCACCGAACTGCGCTGGGATGCCTGGCCGCGCATCGACGACGCGATCGCGGGCTACCGGGTGTTCAGCGCGCTGCGCGCGGAGGGGGTGATCCCCGCCCGGCTCCGGTTCCAGGTCGGCCTGCCGTTCCCGTCCAGCGCGCTGAACGGGTTCAAGGCCGACTTCGCCGCCGACTACCCGGTCGCAGAGCGGGCGTTCGAGGATCTGGCGGCCCGTGAGCTGACCCGGCTGACCGCGGCCATCCCGCCCGCGGACCTGGCCATCCAGTGGGACCTGGCGTACGAGACGCAGGACCTGGAGGGCGTGCTCGCGTGGACGGGCGAAGGCGGGTGGGAGCGGTTCGCCGGGCCGGTCACCCGGCTGACCCGGCTGATCCCGGAGGAGGTCCTGGTCGGCTACCACCTGTGCTACGGGACGTTCCCGGAATGGCCGATGTACGAGGCGCGCGACATGGGGCTGCTGGTGCGGATGGCGAACTTCGCGGTCGCGAACTCCGGGCGCACGGTGGACTGGCTGCACCTGGCCGGCCCGCGGTACCTGCGCAGCGAGGACCGCGCCTTCTTCCGCCCGCTGGCTGACCTGGAGCCCGGCGACGCCCGGGTGTTCCTCGGCATCGTGCTGCCGGTCGACGGGGTGGCGGGGCTGCGGCGCAGGCAGGCCACGGCGTCGCGGTACCTGGCCGGCTTCGGCGTGGCGATGTACTGCGGCTTCGGCCGCCAGCCCGGTGCCGACGGCACCGAGACCATGCGGGAGCACGCGCGCGTGGTCCGTGCCGTCACCGATGCCGAACGGCCGTAAGGAATCCACGCGGCTGTGCTTCGTCACCGGACCGCAGGACGCGCCGGACGCCCGGGAGCGGCAGGCCGACCATCCCGGCCAACATCTCGGCCGTCACCGGCACCCACGATGTCTACCTGAAGTTCGTGTCCGGCGCGAGCGGTAATCCGCCCTTCGTCAGCCTGCACTACTTCAATTTCCCGCCGCCGTACTGATCAGAATCCCGGCTGGGCCCTGGCCGCCGGCGTCAGCACGTCGCCGACCGCCTCGACCAGCAGCGACATCTCGTAGGAAACCAGATCCGTGTCGCACTCCGGGGAGGCGAGGACGGCCAGGCTTGACCCGTCGCTGATCGCCATGACGAACATCAGGCCGCCCTCCATCTCCACCAGGGCCTGAGTGGGCTGGCCTGCCTCGAAGATCCGCGCCGCGCCCAGCATCAGGCTGGTCAGCCCGGACGTGATGGCCGCGAGCTGCTCGGCGAACATGGCGGGGATATGTTCCGACAGCGCTAGCGGTACACCGTCCGCGGACACCACGACCGCGTGGGCGACGTCCGCGACCCGCATGGTGAAGTCGGTGACGAGCCAGTTCAGGTCCTGGCGGTATGCGTAGCTCAACGATCGGCTCCCTCTCCGGCACTGGGTGTCTGGTCCTTCGCGCGGCGAACTCCGCGCTGGAACCCGCTCAGGCGGCTGCGCGCCATATCAGGTGACCGCGGCGGCCGGGGAGTTGCGGGCGTCTGCCCGTCGTGATTGCCTGCCTGGCGGCTGGCGGGGCCGCTGCCCGCCCGGTGTCCGCCGCCCGCGGACCCGGGCAGGAGGTTCGCCCGCGGTACGCGCACGGGCAGCCCAGCGGCTGTCTGGTCGCCGCGGACCGGATCGGCGATGATCTGGGCGGCGTGCCTGCCCTGAGCCCAGCCGCTGTTCCCGGATAGCCCGGTCCCGGATGACTCCGCGCCGGATAGTCCAGTGTCGGATAGTCCAGTGCTAGATGGTCCAGTACCGGACGGCCCCGTGCTTGATAGCCCCGTGCTTGATAGCCCCGTGCTCGACGGCTCCGGGCTGCCTAGCCTGCCGCCCGCCGCCGGGAGGGTCGCCCCCGGTGGCCTGCCGCCGTTACCCGACGTGCCCGCGGTGCTCGCGGCGCCTGTGGTGCTCGCCCGGGGGCTGCGGAACCAGTCGGACACCGCCGAGTTGGCGGCCTGGGCCGGCTCGCGCGGGCCGACGGCTGTTTGCGCGGGCATGACAGCGGCCAGCCGGTCGTTCGCGGGCTGGAATTCCGGAACAGCGTGGATGGCGGTGCCCTGCGTGCCCGGCGTACGGCGGGCGGTCACGGCCGCTTGCCGCCCAAGCCGGCCTCCGAGCCAGGGGGACGGCGCGGCTCCCCGCTCGATGATGCTGTCCGGCAGCCATACCAGGGCGATCAGCCCGCGCGGGGACCTGGCCCGCAGCCGGACTCGCACCCCATGCCGTTCGGCCAGTCGCGCCACCGCGAACAGCCCCATGTGCCGGGATACCGATACGTCGATGACGGGCGGATTGTCCAGCCGCCAGTTCATCTCCGTCAGCCGGGCATCGGGTATGCCCACCCCGCTGTCGGTGACCTCGATCAGCACGCCCCCGCTGGTCAGCTCCTGGGCCGCCACGTGCACCGGGGTGTCCTTGGGGGAAAATATCGTGGCGTTCTCGACGATCTCGGCCAGCAGGTGCACCACGTCGGATACCGCCTGCCCGGTGACCGCCATCCCGGGCTGAATCTTCAGCGTCACCCGGCTGTACTGCTCGATTTCCGAGGTCGCGGCCCGGGCCACGTCCGCGAGCGGCACGGCTTCGCTCCACTTACGCGCGGTCTCGTGCCCGGCCAGCAGCAGGAGGTTCTCCGAGTTCCGGCGCATTCGGGTGACCAGGTGGTCCATCGAGAACAGGTTGGACAGCCGCTCAGGATCGGCCTCGTTCTGCTCCAGGGAGTCGATCATGCGCGCCAGCCGCTCGATCAGCGACTGGCTGCGCCGGGACAGGTTGACGAACATCGCGTTGAAGCTGTTGCGCAGCATCGCCTCGTTGCCGGCCAGCCGCACCGCCTCCGCGTGCACCTGGTCGAACGCGCGGGCGACCTGGCCGATCTCGTCGGCGGACAGCACGTCGATCGGCGCCACCTCCAGGCTGGTGGCCGGATCCACCGCCTCGCCCAGCAGCCGTACGCGCTCCGGGAGCTGCACCGTAGCGATATCGAGCGCGCCTTCCCGCAGCCTGCGCAGCGGCCGGACCAGGGACCTGGCGACGGCGAGCGTCGCGATCAGCACCAGGAGCAGGATGACCACCGTCAGGATGGCGTTGAACAGCGCCGTCTGTTCCGCGCTCCGCTGCAGCGACTGGCTGCGCTGGACGATGGAGCGGGCCAGCCTCTGCTCGAACACCTGCATCTTGTCGACGGTTCCGGACATCGCGGCGTACCACTGCCCGGGCGCCGCGGTCTTGCTGATGTGCAGGGCGCCGATATCCAGGCTGTTGACGCTCGTGACGTACTGCTCGATCAGCTCGGCCTCGTTCACCTGCGTGCCGGTCACAGCGTTGCGGAACGAGGCATCTTCGCTGGGCGTGACGGTGGCGGCGAACGCGGTCAGGTCGGTGCCCTGCTTGGACTGCGAGGTGGTCAGCGCCTGCAGCTCGTCATCGGCGAAAAGCTGCTGCGTGAGCGCGTTGAACAGGATCCCGCGCTGCTGGGCGACCTCGTCTTTCGCCAGGGCCAGGGAGTTGAGCGCCTGGACGCTGCTGGTCAGACCGGAGTCGGAGGTGCCCTCCGCCATCTGGTTGTTCAGGGAGATCATGTCGTTGATGGGGGCTGAGTAGTCGGCGATCACCGCCAGCGCGGTCTGGCTGGCCAGGGCCGCGTTGCGCAGCGCCGTCAGGTTGTCGATCACGGAGACCACGGTGGCCACCCGGGACTGGATGTTCGCCGGGAAGGAGCCGCCGATGCCGGCGGCCAGCACCTTGACCTTGGCGGCTGACGCGTCCGTCGCCCGGTATGCGCGCTGGAGGGTCGTGCCGGATCGCTGGGAAGTGGCGGCCGGGATGAACCCGGTCGTCTGGTCGCGTTCGTCCTCCATGGCCTGCACCAGCCCGGTGACCTGCTGTCCGAGGCTGGCGAGCTGCGACACCCGGCCGAACTGGGCCGCGCTGTCCGCCGCCGACGCTACTCTCAGGCCGCCGAAGACCAGGCCCATGACGAGCGCCAGCACGATGACCGCGATCAGCCGCCATGAGACCGGCCAGTCCCGCAAGGTCCATGCCCGCTGACTCCGAACAGAGAGACCGGTCGGCTCGCTGGCGTCCTGGCTGCTCTTACCGGCGCGCGATCTTGCGCTCGCAAGCCCGTGGTTTCCCATTGATTGATGTCCTCGCTGGTTACGCGCTGTTTCTTAACGCTGTACTGCCGACTCAGACTGATCACCAGGACCAACGGCCTCCGGCTGCACAATCGGGCTCCGCCACTTTAATGCGGTGGTGGATAAAAAGTCCGCCAAATGATCTAGTACGCCGGCCGGGAAATTAAGCCTGAGCTGGACAGACGACAGCAAGCTTGGGCCGGGCGACGCGGCCGGAGTGTGCCGGGGCCCGGATGGACCCGGCGGCACACTGCCGACGCGACCTGCCTTTCTTACCGGGGAGCGCCGGAAGCGCTCCCCGCCCGGGCCGGCCGGGCACCCGGTTAGCCGCTCAAGCCAGCCCAGGCTGGCTTGGTAGCGAGAATCGGCACGGAGCCGGAGGTCCTGGCCGGCAGGACCTGGTTGAACGAGCCCTTCTGCCACTGGAAGATGAAGGACGCCGCGGCCCCGTTCTCCCCCAGCGCGTCGAACCTCACCGGACCTTGCACGCTGGTCAGCGAGACGCCGCTGTGCAGGTAATTGATGATCTTGGAATTGTCGGTGCCGTGGGTCGCGGCGACCGCCTGGGCCATTATCTGGCCGACCGAGTAGGCCTCGGCCACGTCGGCATTGACGCTGGAGGCGGTACCGCCGTACTTGGCCACGTACTCCCTGACCATCTGCTTGCTCGACGGGTTGACGTACCCGGGGTACCAGCCGTCGGGCACCATCATCCCGTTGGCGTTGGGGCCGCCCACCGCGCTGGTGAACGCGCTGCCCTGGTCCGGCCCGGCCGCCGCGATGAACATCTTGGGCGTGTAGTGCTGCTGCTCGAACGCCTGCATGAAGGATTGGACGGTCGGCACGTCGGTGGATCCGAGCACGACGAGCTGGGCGCCGCTCGCCGCCACCTGGTCGGCCGGCGCCTTGTAGTCCGCGACCTCCTCGCCGAAGATCTGGGTATACACCGTTCTGACGCCGAGGTTGCCCAGCAGTGTCTGGGCGAGCTGGACCGGCGGGTCGGCGAACGGGTCCTGAGCCATCGGGTAGGCCGCGGTCTTGGGCCGCTCGTTGGCCGGCAGTGAGGCGATCCAGTTCACGAACGGGATCATCTCGTCCGCGATCGGCAGGCTCACGTCGAATACGTTGTGGTCAGCCTGGTTGGACGGGGTGTCGAAGACCGACGGCGCGCCGCCCGCCCCTTCCACGAGCGCCATGCCGTAGCGCGCCGCCACCGACGAGGCCGGGCTGGTCAGCAGCGAGGAGAACGGCCCGAAGGCCAGGTCCACGTGGTCCTGGCCGAACAGCGTCTGGTAGTTGGTCACCACCTGGTTCGGCGAGCTCGTGTCGTTGACGATCTTGAGCTTGACCGGCCGGCCGAGGATGCCGCCGTGGGCGTTCACGTCCTGGGCCCACAGCTGGTAGCCCTTCTCGAACGCCTCGCCATCAGCCGAGAAGTCCCCGGTCAGGGACAGCGACGCGCCGATGGTGATCGGGTCCGTGGAACTGCCCGCGGCGGGGTTGCTGCCTGAGCCGCTCGAATTGGTGCAGGCGGCCAGCACGCTCGCGCTGAGCGCCGCGACGGCGCTCAGGGTGAACGCCTTTCTTGAGAACCAGGGGAGGACAGGTCTCACGCCCAGTTCCTCCTTCCTCCTCGGCCAGGATTTGTCGGGTTCTCCCCCCGGACACATCCGCATCCTCATCCGCTGGTTATACCGGTCGAAACCTCGCCCTGCTGGCTGAATCTGCCGAAAGCTCCATTTCTGTGGCCCGGCGAGCCTGTCTCCGGAGGCGTGGCCAGCCCCGGCAGTCTCAGGTGAGAGATTTCTCATCTGAGACTCATCTGGGCCGGCGCTTGCTCGCCGAAAGATGATCCATGCGCAGGTAATCCTGGCCACGGCCGGCGTGCTCCTGGTGGCCGGCGGTGTCCTGATGGCCGCGTCCACGGCCGAGCGCATCTCGCACACCGACCTGAGCCCCGCCCGGGCCCGCCGCCACCTTCACCCTCGTCCTGCCCGTCTCGCGGCCACCTGGGCATCCCGGCGGCGCCGGCCGGGCGGGCGGGGCGGATACCCCGGTCCGTTCGGCTCCGGTGTCCTGGCATCTGGATGACGTGGCCGGAAAGCCGGCGCCGTGAGCCGGATCGCCTCGTTCATCGACAAGGGCCTGCGTGCCGCCGGGTACGCCGTGACGGTCGTGGCGGACGGCTCGTCCGCCTACGATCACGCGGTGTCCGGCCGCCACGACCTGCTGGTGCTCGATGTCGGCCTGCCGCTGATGGACGGCTTCACTCACCAGCGACCGGACCGCGGCTGGCTTCCGCTCGATGCGGGCGATCAGCTCGTGATCGCGCGTACCGCCGTACCCGCGGGGTATGCAGCCCTAGCGAAGGAGGACCGACGCATGCCCACCACCACGCTCCGCCGCACGCTCACGCTGGCCGGCCTTGAGGTACCCGTCGTCGAGCTGACCGGCGCCGGCGACGGCCCGCGGCTCACCGTCCTGGCCGGAGTGCATGGCTGCGAGTACGCGCCGATGGCGGCTGTCCGCCAGTGGACCCGCGGCCTGGAGGAACGGGAACTGCGCGGCCGCGTCGTCGCGGTGCCGGTGCTGAACCTGCCGGCGTTCCGCGCCCGCAGCCCGTTCGTGCTTCCCGACGACGGCAAGAACCTCAACCGGTGCTTCCCTGGCGACCCGGCGGGGACCCTGGCCGACCGGCTCGCGTACGCGACGTTCACGCAGCTCATCACGGGCTCCGACGCCCTGATCGACGTGCACGCCGGCGACATGGTCGAGGCGCTGGAGCCGTTCGCGCTCTACGACGCGGGCCCCGCCGAGGCCAGGGCCCGCGAGCTCGCCGCGGCGTACGGGCTCGGCTACGTCATCCGCCAGGAACCGGGTCCCGACCGGGCGGTCGGCGGCACCACCAGCGCGGCGGCCGCCGCGGCCGGCATTCCCGCGATCATCGCCGAGGCGGGCGGGTGCGGCCTCGTCGAACGGGCATCGGTCGACGCGCACGTCCGCGGGCTCGACCGGGTCCTGGCGGCGCTCGGCATGGCCGGCCAGCCGGCCGCGGGCCCGGCCCGGCCGCCGGCGCACCTCCGCCGCTTCCTGTGGCTCCGCTGCGAGGACGAGGGCTGGTGGGAGCCGGCCGTCGGGCCTGGCGAAGCGGTGACCGAGGGGCAGCTTCTCGGGACGGTCAGCAGCCTCGATGGCGGGCGGGTCCAGCAGACGATCACCGCGCCGGCCGCCGGCGTCCCGCTGTTCATCACCAGTTCCCCGGCCGTCGCCCCGGACGGCCTGCTTCTCGGCCTGGGCGCGGTCTAAAGCACCGGCCCAGTGGCCACCTGCCCTGGCCGGAGACCCGTTTCGCCCGGCTGGCCCGCCGGCCGCCTCCCGGGGTTTGACCCGCCGGCCACTCCCGGGCTCATGGGGCCTGTGAGGCCAGGGGGACCAGGCGTGCCCCGCGCTACCCGCCCGGATTCCGCCTCCCGGATTAACTGGGAGGATCCGGCCTGCGGGGAGGATCCGGTACCCCAGGGCTGCCCAGATCCTCCCGGTAAGCCATATCCTCCCCGTTAAATGCGGTGCAGGGCCTCGCGGACGGCTGGCCCGCCGCGTCCAGCCGCGAGCTCACGGCGCTGGCCAGAGGTCCCGCGCAGTTGACGGCCAGGTGCAGCAGGACAGGCGCGGCCAGGCTGCCTGAGCGTTCCCGCAGGCAGGAAAGCAGTGCGTCGGCCACCGCGGTGCCCGCCACGACGGCGGTGTCCGGGGCGCTGCGCGGCCGTCGGGGACCGGCCCTGATGCTGGCGGCGGCGCCGCCGCGACCGCCGCGCTCATCACCTGGGCCGGATACCCGGCCAGCATGGTCGGCGTGAACGGAGCCGCCATCTCGAACCTGAACCCGCCCACGATGGCCGCCGTGACCTTCGGGATCGCCCAGCGCGGGCTGGCGCTGCTGCTGCGCGACCGGCTGGCGCGGTGGATGCGCCGACCGCTGGCGTGGGCCGGCGTGGCCATGGTCAACCTGTCGGCGATGACGCTGTTCCTGTGGCACCAGACCGCGTTCGTCACGGTCAGCTCGGCGGGCCTGCTGCTCGGCCGGGTGCCCGGCCTGCTCACCGCGCCGGTCGGTGCCGGCTGGGTGGCCGAACGGCTGGCCTGGCTGCCCATCTTCGCGGCTGTCCTGTCCGGCCTGTGGCTGGTGTTCCGCCGGGTGGAACACGGTCGCTCAGCGGACGCTCTTGATCCGCCAGACCCCGAGCGAGGCCGCGATGGCCACCACCGCGGTCGCGCCGAACAGGGCCGTGTAGCCGGCCAGCGAGACGAGGGGGGCCGCGATGGCGGCGCCGATGGCGCCCGGGCAGACGATGGCGATGTTGATGATGCCGAGGTCCTTGGCCCGGTCGCGGGCGTTCGGCAGCACCTGGGTGATCAGCGCCTGGTCGACCGCGATGTAGGCGCCGTAGCCCATGCCGTAGAGCACCGCCGCGCCGAGCGCCGCCGGCCAGGTTTCCCAGAACGCCAGTAGCAGCGCGGCCGCCGCCATCAGCAGGCCAGACACGGTGACCAGCATCTTGCGGCGGCCGCTGCGGTCGGAGATGATCCCGCCGATGATCGAGGTGAGCACCACGCAGCCGGTGTAGATCAGGATCAGGATGAGCAGGCCGTCCGCGGCGGTCTGGCCGGGGAACAGCCGCGCGTAGTGCACCGCGTCACGCAGGAAATAGAGCAGGTACAGCGTGCCCATGGCGATGGACAGGCTGGCCAGGAAGCGGGTCAGCCAGGCCCAGCCGAAATCGGGGTACTTTCGCGGGCTGAGCCAGTACGAGGAGGCCACCCGGCGCCAGGAGAACGCTTTCCGGTCCTGCGGCGCGAGCGGGTAGTCGGGGGTGAACAGCACGAACGGCAGCGCCAGCACGACCATCAGCACCGCGAGCGTGATGTAGCCGCTGACCAGGTCCTGGTCGAGGACGTCCACGACCAGGATGGTGCCCACGACCAGGCCGAGCGCGATCGGCATGCCCACCCAGCCGGCCACCGTGGCCCGCTGCCGTACCGGCACGTGGTCGGGGATCGCCGCGCTCAGGGTGGCGTACTCGCCGTTCTGGAAGGCGCTGAACAGGAACCACAGCAAGGCCACGCCGAGCACCGTGGCCTGCTTGGCCAGCAGCACCATGCAGACCGCGGCGAGCACGGCCATCACGAGCGTCCAGCGGTGCCGGCGGCCGCTGAACCGGCCCAGCCGCCCGCCACCCGCGGTCCGGTCGGAAAGCGCGCCGACGATCGGGGTGGCCAGGGCGGAGGAGATGGCCCCGACCCCGGTCACCACCCCGAGCGCGACGATCTTGTGCCGGGGCGTGATGTCCTGCAGCTGGAGCGCCAGCATGACCTGCAGCGGCGTCTGGGTTGCCATCCACATGCCCAGGCTGGCCAGGGTGAGGCCGGTGATCCAGTGACGCCGGACGTACCGGGTCGGTTCGGCCAGCGCGAGCGACGCCAGGTCCGGCTGGCCGATCGCCTGATCCCTCATGACACCTCCGCTGCCACGGGCTCCGCGGCGGTCCCGGCGCCCCCTGGCTTGGATCATGACGCATCGCGGCCGCATCGCGGTATACCCGCCAGTATGTTTTTCCTGACGGTGCGGGAGCCAGGCACGGTCCGGCCCGCGCCGCGATGATCACCCGGCGGGCAGCCAACCGCCTGGCTCCGGGGGACCGTGCTGCTTCATATCCTCATGGGCATGCTCCCCGCCTATCTCGCCGTGCTGGCGCTGCTTCTCTTCGTGGCGGGCGTGCTCCGCGACCCTCGCAGTTTCAGCAACGCGGTCTTCCTTGGCCTGGGCCTCGCGCTGGGCGCGCTGGGCGCGGCTCACCGGCTGGTGGATACCTCCGGGACCGCGGCCCGGCTCGTGGCGCTGGCCCTGGGCCTGCTGGTGGCGTTCGGGCCGGTCCTGGTGGCGAGCTACCTGGTGCTGAACGGCATCACGATGGTGCGGCGGGAAGGCATCCGTCCCGCCAACCTGCTGTCCCTGCTGGCCGGTATCGGCATCTTCGGGCTGCTCGGACTGATGATCGCGACGCTCCTGGCTCAGTCCCCTGACCTGACGGTGTTCGCCACGATTGCCGCCTTGCTGTCCGGCTACATCACGTTCGTGCTCGCGTCGTACGTCATCTACGCCTTCGTCTACGGCCGGATTACGGGGCTGCGGCGCGCCGACTTCGTCGTGGTGCTCGGCTCCGGCCTGACCGCCGGCGACCGGGTCCCGCCGCTGCTGGCGAGCAGGCTGGAGCGGGGCCGGCAGGTGTACCAGGCGCTGGCCGGGCGCCGCAAGACCAGCCCCGTGCTGATCGTCTCGGGTGGCAAGGGCAGTGACGAGCGGATCTCCGAGGCGGAGGCGATGGCGCGCTACCTGATCGGGCGCGGGGTCCCCGAGGACCAGGTGGTACGAGAGGACCAGTCCCGCACCACCGAGGAGAACCTGACGTTCACCAAGGCGATCATGGAGCGGTCCCAGCCGCGCTACCGGTGCATCGTCGTGACCAGTAACTACCATGTGTTCCGTGCCGCCATGCTCGCACGCCGCCTCGGCGTCAACGGCCAGGTCACGGGAGCGCGGACCGCGGGATACTACTGGCCCAACGCGATCCTCAGGGAGTTCGCCGCCGTGTTCCTCAGCTACAAGGTGGTCAACTTCGGCATCTGCGCGCTGATCGTCGCGCTGCCCCTGGCCTTCTTCGCGGTCTCGAGATGAGGGCCTGGTCCTGGCTGGCTGCGCCCGTGGTGCGTCCCCTGGCTGGGCGCGGCGGCGGCCGGGTTCCCGGATCAGCCCACGGTGTCAGGTAGCTTGCCCGTCCCCCCGAGCTTGTAAGCGATGATCTGTGGCTGCTGGGCCTTGGAGAGCGGGACGCCTGCTCCGGCGATGACGTAGTCGCCGTCGACGGTGACCGGAGCGTTCGTCCCGGCGGACAGCGGCGTTTTCAGCAGGATCGCGCCGGTGGCCGCGTTCAGCGCGTACAGGTCGCCGTGGAAGGTGGTGGTGAACACGACGTCGTTGGTCACGGCGGCGGCGCCGTAGGGCGATGACGGGAGCTTGGTGTCCCATTCGATCTGCCCGGTGTCCTGGTTGACCGCGACCATCTCGCCGGTGGCCTTGAACACCGCCTCGATGGCGGCGGACTCCGATATCGAGCAGCCGGTCCCGGTCCCGCAGACCGGCGCCGGGAGGTCGTTGACGGCGGCGAAGGTGGTCGAGCCGTTGGAGGCCAGCTGGGTCTCGATGCCGCCGTCGACGCCTGGTTCGAGGCAGAACTGCCTGGGCAGGCTGACGTGCGAGGCGGGCTTGGCGTTTTCGGTGAGCAGGCCGTCGTGGTCGTGGCCGTTGTGCAGGCCGACCGGGAGCTTCCAGAGCAGCTTGCCGGTCTGCCCGCTGAGCTCGATCAAGATGCCCGCCTTGCCGCCGTCGATCACCACCGGCTGCCCGTGGACGGTGCTGAGCACCGGCGAGTTCTGCATGTCCCAGTCGTACAGGTCGTGCGGGGTGAGCTGGTAATACCACAGCAGCTTCCCTGCCGGGCTCAGCTTCACCACCGAGTCGGTGTACAGGTCCGGGCCGGGCCGGCTGCTCCCCCACGGGTAGGCCTCGGTGCCGAACAGCGGGCCGGGGTTGGCGATGCCCATGTAGATGTTGCCCTGGGCGTCGAACGACGGCGTATACCACAGCCCGCCGCCGGAGTTGACGCCCGGGTTGCCCCACAGGTCCTGCACCTGGTTCCAGGACCACTCCGGCGCGCCGCTACGGGCGTTCAGCGCCCACAAGATCCCCTCGCCGCCGGGCAGGTACTGACCCGTCACGTTGGCCGGCACGGTGGACACGTACACGGTGCCGTGGTCGTACCCGGGGGCCATGGCGATGCCCTCGTGGTCGTTGCCGGTCAGCGTCCGGCTCCACAACTGCGCGCCGGTGGCCGCCGACAGGGCGAACGCGGCGTGATTCGTCGCCCCGTACACAACTCGGTCAGCCACGTTGACCCCGTCCGGGCCACCGTTGGGCGAGTTGTAGGCGTGCCGCCACAGGACCTTGCCGGTGCCGAGGCTGATCGCCATCACGTTCGACTCCAGGTCCTGGACATACACCACGCCGTTCACCACCACCGGGGTTGTCGCGTAGGCGCCGTCGGTATGCGTGATCGGTATCCGGAGCGGCACGGTCCATGCCACGCCCAGCTTGGAGACGTTCGAGCTGTCGATCGCGCTGGCGACATCCCGGGTGCTGGCCAGGTTGCCGCCCGGCAGCGCCCAGCCCGCCGCGACCGCCGGATTGGCGGAGCCGCCTGCCTTGCCGGCAGTGCTCGCGGCTCCCGAAGCGGCCGGCCCGCCCGCCGCGCCCGCCGCGCCCCCCGCGCCCGCCGCGCCCGCAGCCGGGGCGCTGGGAGGGCAGACCAGCGCAGCCGTGGTGCTGCCATCGCCCGCGCAGCCTCCGACAGCCAGGCCGGCGGCGACCGCCAGGATCACGCTGGCAACTGCGGGCCGGTTAGCACGGTAACTCATGCAGCTCATCTCCTGCGTTGCCGCGCGCCGGCCGCTCAGACGGTGACGCGGCGCATGGTGGTGTACCCGCCGGCCAGCAGCGCCACCGTGAGCGCGGCGAGCAGGCCGGTCAGCCCGGCCGCGCCGAGGGTGGTGAAGAAGCGGCCGATGGCCGTCCAGGCGTGGGCGTGGGTGCTGATGATCACCAGGACGAGCGCCGCGATGACCGGGACGGCGATGAAGGCGAGCAGGCCGAGCAGGTTCCAGCGCCGGTAGACCAGCCCGGACCACATGCCGTAGACGAACACCAGGGTCAGCCCGACGAACGAGGTCAGCCAGGTGAGGTACCACGGCCCGGGCAGGATGTAGGCCACCCGGAAGAAGTGCAGGCCCACCCACCAGCCGCCGGTGGCCTGCTCGATGACCTGCAGCACGGCCAGCGCCAGCCCGTCGACTGCGGCGAGGCTGACCGCCAGCAGCGCGGTCCCGGCGTAGTAAGGGCGCCGGCTCACGCCCAGGGCGAACGCGAACGGTACCGAACGGATGCTCAGCGCGCCCACGATAAGGAAGAACACGTAGATCGCGGCCAGCGCGCCGGTCGGGAACTGCGTGTTGTGGCCGCCTCCTGCGCTGGCGGCGAGGGCCAGCGCCACCGTGAAGGCGAAGGCCAGGACGGCCCAGGGCAGTGCCGTGTAGCTGAACCGGTCGACCAGGTGGAGGCGGGCCACTTTGACCACTGTGCTGTAGTTCATGCGCTCGTCCTTTCCCGCGCGTATGTTTCTGGCTGGCCGACAGCGTGGACGACTGCCTGCTGCAATGTCAGGGGTTCCAGGCGCAGGCGCAGCACCCGGGCCCGGGCGAGGTCGGTGTCGTCCAGCGGGCCGGCCACCACCGCCGACTCCTGCCCGGCGATCCGGTGACGGTTCCAGACCGTCCGCCCGGCGGTGAACTCCGCCATCGCGATGGCGGGACCGCTGACGCTGGCCGCGCTGCCGCGCACCTCGTCGGCGGCGGCGTCGAGCGTGACCCGGCCCCGGTCCATCACCACCACCCGTTCCAGCAGCCCGGCGGCCTCATCGATCATGTGGGTGGACAGCACCACAGTCCGGGGATGGGCGGCATAGTCGGCGAGCAGCCGGTCGTAGAACAGCTGGCGGGCCACCGGGTCCAGGCCGGCATACGGCTCGTCGAACAGGGTCACCTCGGCCCGGGAGGCCAGGCCGATGATGATTCCCAGGGCGGAGCGCATCCCGCGGGACAGGCGCCTGACCGTCCGGCCGGGCGGCAGGCTGAACTCGGCGAGCAGTGCCTCGGCCAGGCTGGCGTCCCAGTCCGGGTAGAACCAGGAGGCAGCCCGCAGCGCATGCCGGACCTGGAAAGGCCGGCCTCCGGGGTCTGGGTAGCCCTGGTCCTCCCGGACGAACACCATCCGGTGCAGCAGCGCGTCGTCCTTGACCGGGCTGGCGCCGAGCACGGTGACGCTGCCCGCTGAAGGAAACTCCTGCCCGGCCAGGATGCGCATGAGGGTGGTCTTGCCCGCGCCGTTGCGGCCGAGCAGCCCGGTGATCGACCCGGGCTCGATGTTGAAGCTGACGTTGTCGAGGGCGACGGTGTCGCGGTAGCGGCGGGACAGCCCGGCCACCGAGATCGCTGGCGTCATAACCTGATACCTCTCTGCGCGTAGCTGGACTCGCGGATCAGCGCGACCAGCTCATCGGCGTCAATCCCGAGCCGGCTGGCCTCGGCGACCAGCGGCTCCACATAGTGCTCCGCGAACCGCTTGCGGCGCTCGGCAAGCAGCCGCACGCGGGCACCGGCCGCGACGAACATCCCGATGCCGCGCCGCTTCTCCACCAGCCCCTCGTCGGTCAGCATGCTGATCCCTTTCGCCGCGGTGGCCGGGTTGATCCGGTAGAAGGCAGCCAGCTCATTGGTCGAGGGCACCTGCTCGCCCTCGGCCAAGGTCCCGTCCGCGATCTCGTCAGCGAGCCGCTCGGCGATCTGCACGAACAGGGGAGTCCCCTCATCAAGGCTGGTCATCTCCCGCAACCACCCGGTACCTTCCGTAGTTCTGTGGTTCATTACTTGAGTAATGTACCGAGTATCCGGGCCGCCGTCAACCGCGATCGTCACCAGCGGGGCCGCGAGGTTCAGGCGGGAACAGGCAAGGCCGAGGGCATAGCCAGACGGTCCCGAACGCGACCGTGTGGCCATGCGAATCACGCTGTGCTGGCGGGCACGTCGATGTGCTCAATCACCGGCCGGAGACCGCGGCGCGTCAGATCGGCCTAAATATGCACGTCTTCGCTGGTGACCGAGGGGATACTCGCGGCACCGAACGGCCAGTGACGTCACCGTTGCGCCCATCGCCCCGCGCATACTGTGACCCGGCGCCTTCCCCCTGCCCAGAAACGTTCCCCGTCGTGGGTCAGGACCTCCACCGGACCTCGCCATCGACCCGCTCCCGCAGGGCAAGCTGACGGTCTCCTCAGCGCCGTAGCTGCCTTCTCACCAACATCCGCAGCCTCCTCTAGGACTGTTCTCGCTCCTGCAGCCGGGAGTAACCGAACTGGAGGAAATCCGCACCGGCCAGCACCGCCAGGGTGTCGACCGCGAGCCGCGTCGTCCGCGGGAGGTAGATGAAACCTGCCACCAGGCCCGTCGCGACCCACATATCGATGCAGAACGGGCGTTCCTCGCCCGCCGAATAGCGAGCCTTCTCGGATCGCGCCAGGCCGGTGACCCGGGACTTGAATTCAGTGACTGCGGACATGGGCGTCCGGGTACCCACCGGGTCGCGGGAAACCCCGCGGGCCGCGGAAATCTCCGTCACCGGGCGGCCGCGGCCCGACCTCGCCGAGTTCCACATGAAGCTCATCGCCGCCGCGCAGGGCGCGCTCGCCGACCCGATCAGCCTCATCGACGCGCAACATCGCGACCTGCTGCGCCGCCTGCGAGAAGTGGGGCGCGGTGATGGAAGAGGAAAAGAAGTCCGACGCAGCGTTGCTCCTCGAAGGCATCGTGCTTCGCCTGCAAGCCGGCCGGCGAGGTGGCCTGCACGTTTATCGTGCTGGCTGCCAACGATCGCGGTCTGGTTCCTTTACCTTTCGCGTGTCGGCCCACAGCGCTGCTGCGACCGTGATGAACAGCGCCAGGCCGGAACCGATACCCGATACCAGCGCGATCAGCGCTGCCGTGCCGCCGGAAGCGTTCAGCACGAACCCGGCTATACCCAGTAGTGTCATGGCTGCGCCTAGGACCGTGAAACGGGGCAGCCGCCAGGCGCGGGCCAGCCCGAAGAAATGGATGCCCACGACCAGCGCCACCCACGCCACCGCGACCTGGCTGTGGTGCAGCACCGTATTGATGACGGTCAGGCCCGCCAGCAGCGCAGCGGCCTCCAGCATGACAGTGATCCAGTAACCGCGGCCGACGAGGCTAGCTCGCTCACCTGACGGTGACTCGGCACGGGATCTTCTGCTGGCTGCCGCGATCAGCGCGATAAGCACGACAGCGATCACTGCCCCGGCGATCCGCGTGACCCCTACGGCGGGGCCGGGCAGGTAAGCAGCGTTCACCTCGATGAACACCAGGCCGAATCCGGTGCCGATCAGCGAGCCGATCGCCGCGCCGGTTCCCGGGACCTGGCCCAAAGGCGCCATGTCTGCCGCGCTCCCGTCCCTCCGTCGTTGCCAGCCAACGTAACCCGGCTCGTACGGCGGGTACGCGGCACTGGTGGCCGCGGCATTCACCCCCGACGTGTTCCGCTGCGCGGTGGACATCGTCGGGCCGTCGAACCTGAAGACGCTGCTGGAGTCCATTCCACCGTACTGGGCGCCGGTGCGCGCGCAGCTGTAAGCGGGTCGGCAACCCGGAGACGGAAGCGGACTTCCTCTGGTCGCGGTCGCCGCTATCGCGTGCCTCGGACATCACGATCCCGCTGCTCATCGCGCAGGGAGCGAACGACCCGCGAGTGAAGCAGGCTGAGTCCGAGCAGATCGTGGCAGCGCTGGAAGCGGCCGGCATTGACCACGAGTACATGCTGTTCCCGGACGAGGGCCATGGCTTCGCCAAGCCGGACACTCTAGCAACTTTAGTGCACCTACCTGGCAGGATAATGGCAGCATGGTAATATTTGCCGGTTGGTACCGTAGTGTCGTCTCCTAGTTTCGTCCGGAGCTTGGAGTGGACTATAGGATCCTCGGTCCCGTTGAGATCGCGATAGGGACCGAACGGGTTGAGCTCGGGGGCATCAGACAGCAGGTCGTTGTCGCGACCCTCTTGCTCAGCCCGAACAATGTCGTCACGGTCGACCGGTTGCTTGAGGCAATGTACGGCGAGGATCTGCCATCGACCGCTCGCGCTCAGGTCCAGATCAGCATCTCCGCGCTGCGGCGGACATTCGCGGCCTACCGCAGCGACCCGGTCATCGCCACGCACGCGCACGGCTATGTGATCAAGGTCGAGAGCGGACGGCTGGACAGCGAGCGGTTCGAGGTGCTAGTAGCCGCGGCCCGTGCCGCCCGCGAGGCTGGTGACATCGACCTCGCGGTGGCGAGGTACCGCGACGCCCTGCGGCTGTGGCGGGGTCCCGCACTCGAAGGCATCGACAGCACGCTGCTGCGTGCGACGGCCCACCGCTTGGACGAGCAGCGTATCGCCGTCAACGTGGAGCGCCTCACGCTCGAGCTCCAGCTCGGCAGGCATCACGAACTCGTCGGCGAGATCAGGGAACTCGTCAGGGAGTACCCGCTGCGCGAACGGCTGCGCGGCCTGCTCATGCTCGCCTTGTACCGCTGTGACCGTGCCGCCGAGGCGCTGGGGGTATACGGGCAGGCCCGGCGCACCATGATTGAGGAGCTGGGAATCGAGCCGGGGGAACGCCTGCAGCAGCTTGAGCACGCCATCCTCAACGGCGACCCCGCGCTGCAGCTGCCCGCTCAGCCTGCCGAGGTCGTGTCCGCCAGCCGCCCGGCACCGAACCTGCTGCCCACTGACATCGCGGACTTCACCGGCCGACTGGAGCAGATCGACAAGATCCACCAGCACCTGGTCACGGCCGACAGGGCTCGCGGCGCGGTCCCGGTCGTGGTGATCACCGGCAAGGGCGGGATAGGCAAGACCAGCCTCGCCGTCCACATATCGCATGACGTCGCCGGTTACTTCCCCGACGGTCAGCTCTTCGCCGACCTGCACGGCGGGGCGTCGCGCCCGGTCGGTCCGATGCAGGTGCTTGAGCGTTTCCTGCGGGCATTCGGCGTGCCGGGCACCGAGATACCAGAAGGCATCGACGAACGGGCGGAGGTCTACCGGAACCTGCTCGCCGGCCGGAAGGTCCTGGTGGTACTCGATGACGCGGCGAGCGAGAGGCAGGTATCGCCGCTCCTTCCCGGCACCCCGGACGCCGCGGTTATGATCAGCAGCCGAAACAGGCTCCCCGGCCTTCCCGGGGCCACCCATATAGGCGTGGATGCCTTGGACGCCGATAAGTCGCTGGATCTGCTTGCGAGCATCATCGGCGCGGACCGGGTCAAGGACGAGCTCGACGCGGCTGCAGAGGTCGCCGCGCACTGCGAATATCTGCCGCTGGCCCTGCGCATCGCCGGCGCGCGGCTCGCCGCGCGCCCGCATTGGCGGATCCGGCAGCTCGCCTACCGCCTCGCCGACGAGACCCGCCGTCTGGACGAGCTAAAACATGGCGACATGGGCATCCGGCCGAGCATCTCGCTCAGCTACGAGCACACCAGCAAGCAGGCGCGGCAGCTGTTCCGCCGACTCGCCCTGCTCGACCTGGAGGTCTTCTCCGGCTGGATGAGCTCAGTGCTCATCGACGAGCCGCTCGCCGAGGACCTGCTCGATGACCTGGTCAGTGCCCACCTCGTCGAGCTCGACGGAAGCGGCTCGGGCGCCCACAGCCAGTACCGTTTTCACGACCTGGTCCGGGTCTTCGCCAGGGAGCGGCTGGCCGAGGAGGAGCCGACGGCCGAGCGCATGGCGCTACTTGAGCGGGTGCTCAGCGCCTTGCTGTACGTCTCCGACGCGGCCGATCGCGAATACGTCGGCGGGGACTCCCTGTGGATACCGGGCCGCGCGCCGCGCTGCCCGGTACCGGACCGGCTGGTACAGCAGCTTGTGGAAGATCCCCTTGCGTGGTTCGAGCGGGAGCGCGCCACCCTGGTCTGGGGGATCAGACAGGCTGCCCAGGCAGGTTTCACCGAGCTGTGCTGGAGTCTGGCCTACGACGCGGTGACGTTGTTCCAGATCCGCAGCTACCTGGACGACTGGCAGGAAACGCACGAGATTGCCCTTGACGCCGCCAGGAGGGCGGGTGATATCCGCGGTCAGGCGACGATGCTCCTGTGCATCGGCGTGATGCATTTCCAGCAGGGGCGACTCGACCTAGCTCACACGGAGCTAACCGCGGCGGAGCGGTTGTTCCGGGATGCCGGGGACAACCGTGGCGTCGCTCAGGTCACCCGGTCCATGGCGGCCGTGGACCGGGTGAGCGGACGGCTCATGGATGCCGCCAGGGGCTATGAGCAGGCACTGGCCGTGTTCCGCGAGAGTGGCAGCAACTATGACATGGCGTGCGTGCTGCGTGACCTGGGCCAGATCCGGCTGGAGTTCGAGCGCCCAGGCGACGCGATCGAGCTGCTGTCCGAGGCGCTGCAGCTGTGCCAGACGGCGGGAATCGCGAATACGGAGGCGCAGGTGCTAAACCGGCTCGGTGATGCCTGGCTGCAGGCCGGCGATCCGGCGCGCGCCCTCAGCGTGTTCGGGGAGGCGATTTCGATAGCCGACCGGATCGGCGACGCCCCTGATGAGGCGCACGCCCTGCGCGGCATCGGCGCGGCGCGGGCGCACCAAGGGGAGATCAGGCAGGCGCGCGAGGCGTTGCAGCGCGCGCTGGAGCTGGCCGACAGCAGCGGCCAGCGCATGGCCTGGACCCGTGCGCTGTTCGGGCTGAGCAAGGTTGCCCTGGCCAGCGACGATCCTGGCGAGGCGATCAAGTTCGGGCAGCGGGCGGCCGACGCTTTCCGTGAAATGCGGATGCCGCTGGACGAGGCGCGCGCGCTGACGTTGCTCAGTGAGGCTTATGCGGCTCTAGGTGATGCCGGTGCCGCTCATGCCGCCGGGGCGGCTGCGGCCGTGGTGCAGGCGAAAGCGCTCGGTCAATCCGACTAGCAGCGCAACCCCGGTCGCGGCGCGGCGATCATCTGCAGCGGAGTCGCGCCAGGCGGAGGCAACCATCCGTGCCTGGCGAGCACCTCGCGCAGCAGCGCCAGCGACGCCGGGCTGCCGTGCCCGGCCACAGCGGCGCGCGCCGCGGCGCACAGTTCGTCCAGGAGGCCCGCCACCTCGCTGCGGGCCTGGTGAGCCGTGCAGGCCATCGAGTAGAAGTGCCAGCCGATGCAGGCCAGCGCCACGGTGTCGTTCAGGTCGTCGGCGTCGGCCAGCGCCCGGTAGAGGTCCAGCAGATCTTCTGGCGAGGTCTCCGCCGCGCCTACTTGCCTGCCCAGGACCGCCACTTCCGCACGCGGTGCGGAAGTGGCGGACGGTAGCGTGCGCTCAGCCAGTTTCGCCGACGATCCTCGCGGCCCGTCGGAGAGCACCCGCTGGTCAGCTTCGTACATGATGACGCCACGCCTTAGCCGGTTTTAGCCGTTGGGATCTGGCTGGCCGTTCGGGTTGTAGGTACCCGAAGCGACGACGGCGTGCCCGACGGGAGCGGCAGCCGCGACGGTGGCGGTGGCTCCGGCAGTGGTAAAGCAGATGGCGACGGCGGCGAGGACTATACGTACGGTGGTATGCTTGTGGCTCACGTTACGTTCCTATGCGCGAAGTTCCGGTTAATTTCCGTCAATGTATTGCCGACCGCCTTCGGTAAGGTATCGGCGGCGGAAAGCGCTTTGATAGCGCACCGGGGGAAGCTGTAAGTCAGCCGCATCGTGCCCGGCTAACCTCACGGCTGACGTGCACGTTCCCCTAGGTCATAAGCGCACCGCTCCCGCAGTAGCGGCGGCTGCAACAGGGCAACCGCGACAGGCAGGTATTCCTGGCATGAGAATATTCACGCAAGTGCTGGATGGCACGCACGGGAAATCCGCCGTCGGCATGCACGCCCTCCTGGCGCGTGCCGGTGAAAATGGCTGGACAGCAGTCGCAGATGAAGAAACGGACCATAACGGGCGCATCGAAGAGTGGGCTGGCTGGTATCTTGAGCGCGGCCTCTACCGAATCGTCTTCGATAGTGACGGCTATTTTGCCAGCCAGGGCGTGGCCGCGGCCTACTCAGAGGTGGGCGTCATCTTCCGCATGGAGGGGGGCGGGGAATGCTTCCGGGTTCAGGTCACGATCTCCCCTTATTCATACTCCGCCTATTTCGGCACCATAGACATCCGGTAGGCAGGCAATTACCGAGGGTGTGACCCGCGGTAGGGGTGCGGGCGGGCCGCTCTGGCGCGGCGATCCGCGCCAGGGTAGTGGTGGTGCGCGGGGTGCTCGGTGATGCTCCCCGTGGCGGGGGCCATCCTCGGCATCCCGGGTGCGGAACTGGCTGCCCAAGCAGCCCCGGCTGTCCAGCGGCAGTCGCACTGGAGCGAGTGCTCATCTCCCTGACCCTCACGCACTTCCCCTCGTTGTGCTGCGAGCTTGCCGCTAACCCTGCCAGGCCAGGCCATCGACCCCTATCGAACGGCGAAGGCGGGCGGATAGCGGCAACCCGCATGGTGGATGGCAGCGGCGCGCCGTCGCAGGCAAGCGTCGCAGGCAGCCGTTGTAGCAGGGACGAGGCAAGTTGGCGCCTACCATGAACATCTCCGCACAGGTGCTGGACAGCACATTCGGACAGCCGGCCGCTGGCGCTCGGGTCCGTCTGGAGCACTTCGGCATCGATGGCTGGCACCTAGTTGCCGAGGCAGAGACGGATGCCGAGGGCACTATTGAGAGCTGGGGGCATGAGGATCTGGAGCACGGGCTGTATCGCCTCGTGTTCGATTGCGACAGCTATTTCGCGGGTCTTGGCGGGATGACCGCTTATCCGGAGATCGTGGTTATCTTCCGGATGCCAGTCGAGCTGGATTCCTGCCAGGTGCAGGTCGTGCTGGCTGCGTATTCGCACTCCACGTACCTCGGGATTACCGAGGCGGGCTGGTCGCCATGAGTTCCGCTGTATCCGGCCAGCATCTACTTAGCGAGCGAGGAGCTGATCATGACCAGTGATTCCATGATGGCGCGGGGAAGCGAGTGCCGGTGACCACCGCAACCGAAACGATAATCCAGCCGAGGAGAAGCCCGGAGCGCACGACCCGGACCGCGGCACCTGGCATCCGCATTCTCGTTGCGGAGGAGAACCAGCTGTTCCTTGATGCCACCGTTCACATGTTCGGCATGATCCGTGACTTCGAGGTGGTGCGCGCGGTGCTCGCCCCGGAGGCCGTGGTGGACGAGGTGCGGCGCACCCGGCCGGTCGTCGTCGTGCTCGGAATCGGCAGGACCGGTCATCATCGGCTTGATCTGGCCCGCAAGGTGATCGAGGTGTCGCCGCTGTCTCGCGTAGTGCTGGTCGCGGTGCGGCCGACCCAGGCGCTGGTCGACCGCGCGGTCGCCGCCGGCGTGCTCAGCGTGGTACCGACGCACGCCCCGCTGAGGCATCTCGTTGACGCCATCAGGGGCGTCGCCGACGGCTTGCTGACCTTGGATGCCAGCCTCTTCGATGCTGCCGATCCGGCCGGCCGGGTCCTAGGCGAGCGGGAGCGGGAGATACTGTGGCTGACCGCACTGGGCATGCCGATCAAGGACATCGCCAGCAAACTCTTCCTCGCCCCCGGCACCGTGCGCAACCTGACCTCCAGCTTGATCAAGAGGCTGGGTGCCCGCAACCGGTTCGACGCGGTCCGGATTGCGCGCGAGCGTGGATGGCTGTAAGAGCGAGGGTTCCGTCAATGGTGGATGCCTGTCCCGTGCCAGGACCCGCCGCAAACGCGGGCACGCATGCCTGACACTGACCCCAGACCGGGTAGCGCCCCGCCAGCCGGGGTGCCGGATAGCGCTGCCGGCGTCACGCCCGGCGCAGACCAAGGGGTGAGTGGAGCCGAGTACCGGGTTACCAACCTGATTCGCGTGCAGATTGTGACCAACGAGGCCAACTGGCTTTTCATCGACGTCGTAGCGAGGGCGCTGGGCACGGTGCGCGACTTCGATGTTGTAGGCATGTCCTGCGACGTCGCAGATGCCGCACGGAACCTCCACTGGTCGCGACCGGTCGTCACGGTGGTCGGCACCCCGATAGCGGGTAACGATGGGCTCGACCTGGTGAGCAGGCTGACCGAGTCCGTGCCATCGTGTCGGATCGTGCTGATCGCCAATCAGCCAACACGAGCCCTGGTTGACCGTGCCGTGACCGGCGGCGTGCTCAGCGTCGTCCCGGCGCACGCCAGGCTGCCGCACCTCGTTAACGTGATCCGCGGGGTGTCGACCGGGTGCCTGGTCCTCGACCCCGCCCTGGTTGCCCAGGGCGGCACAGCGAACCCATTGCTGACCGACCGGGAGCGGGAGATTTTGCGGCTGACCGCGATGGGCATGCCGGTCAAGGACATCGCCAGCAGCATGTTCCTCGCCCCTGGCACCGTGCGCAACCTGACCTCCAGCTTGATCAGGAGGCTGGGTGGCCGCAACCGTTTCGATACCGCGCGGATCGCGACCGAACGCGGTTGGATATGAACGTTACCGACGTAATCAAGATAGTGAGCTGTGTCAAGCGGTGGCCGCGAGAACTGGCGGCGCGGGCGGCGACCTGCACAGAATCATCTCGCAGCAAACCAGCTGTGTCATCACTTCGGAAGGATTCACAATGAGCATTAACACGAAGGATTTCGCGGCGACGTTCGCGTCGTTCGACATCGCGGAGCTGGAAGTGCTTGAGGTTTCGGCGGGCACCGCGCTGCCGGAAATGGGCGCCTCGAACGCCACCTATGTCGGCTGCTCCTCGTCCTCCAGCTCGAGCTGCTGCTGACCGGGCAGGCTCACCTTATGCGGAGGGGTTGCCGTCCCGCGGGCGGCAACCCCTCGTTGCTTTCACGGGCAGCCTTCAACACGAACAGCATTACGGCGCGATGACCGACGTAATCAAGATAGTGAGCTGTGTCAAGCGGTGGCCGCGAGAACTGGCGGCGCGGGCGGCGAGATGCACAGAATCATCTCGCAGCAACCAGCTGTGTCATCACTTCGGAAGGATTCACAATGAGCATTAACACGAAGGATTTCGCGGTGACGTTCGCGTCGTTCGACATCGCGGAGCTGGAAGTGCTTGAGGTTTCGGCGGGCACCGCGCTGCCGGAAATGGGCGCCTCGAACGCCAAATATGTCGCCTGCTCCTCGTCCTCCAGCTCGAGCTGCTGCTGACCGGGCAGGCTGACCCTATGCGGAGGGTTGCCGTCCCGGGCGGCAACCCCTCATTGCTTTGCGAACAGCATTACGGCGCGATGACCGACGTAATCAAGATAGTGAGCTGTGTCAAGCGGTGGCCGCGAGAACTGGCGGCGCGGGCGGCGAGATGCACAGAATCATCTCGCAGCAACCAGCTGTGTCATCACTTCGGAAGGATTCACAATGAGCATTAACACGAAGGATTTCGCGGCGACGTTCGCGTCGTTCGACATCGCGGAGCTGGAAGTGCTTGAGGTTTCGGCGGGCACCGCGCTGCCGGAAATGGGCGCCTCGAACAACACCTTTATCGGCTGCTCCTCGTCCTCCAGCTCGAGCAGCTGCTGCTGACCGGGCAGGCTTGACGACCCTATGCGGAGGGGTTGCCGTCCCGGGCGGCAACCCCTCATTGCCGTGAACAGCATTACGGCGCGATGACCGACGTAATCAAGATAGTGAGCTGTGTCAAGCGGTGGCCGCGAGAACTGGCGGCGCGGGCGGCGAGCTGCACAGAATCATCTCGCAGCAACCAGCTGTGTCATCACTTCGGAAGGATTCACAATGAGCATTAACACGAAGGATTTCGCGGCGACGTTCGCGTCGTTCGACATCGCGGAGCTGGAAGTGCTTGAGGTTTCGGCGGGCACCGCGCTGCCGGAAATGGGCGCCTCGCACGCCACCTATGTCGGCTGCTCCTCGTCCTCCAGCTCGAGCTGCTGCTGACCCGGCAGGCTTGACGACCCTATGCGGAGGGGTTGCCGTCCCGGGCGGCAACCCCTCGTTGCTTTCACGGGCAGCCTTCAACACGAACAGCATTACGGCGCGATGACCGACGTAATCAAGATAGTGAGCTGTGTCAAGCGGTGGCCGCGAGAACTGGCGGCGCGGGCGGCGAGCTGCACAGAATCATCTCGCAGCAACCAGCTGTGTCATCACTTCGGAAGGATTCACAATGAGCATTAACACGAAGGATTTCGCGGCGACGTTCGCGTCGTTCGACATCGCGGAGCTGGAAGTGCTTGAGGTTTCGGCGGGCACCGCGCTGCCGGAAATGGGCGCCTCGAACGTCAAGTATGTCGGCTGCTCTTCGTCCTCCGCCTCGAGCTGCTGCTGACCCGGCAGGCCTCGTTGCTTCCACGGCAGCCTTCAACACGCCGGAGATGGGGCGTCCATGGACACGATTATTGCCGAGGTTATCGGCGCTGCCGCGCTGGTCCTCTTTGTCTCGTCGCTATTCGCCGTGGTTGCGCGCAGATGCGGACAGCCCGGGGTCATCGGCCAGATTCTGGTCGGCATCTTGCTGGGCCCTAGCTGCCTGGGTCGGCTGCCTGGTCATCTCACTGGCCGGCTGTTCCCGCACCAGGTGCTGCCGTTCCTGACGGTCATTTCTCAGATAGCCGTCGCGATCTTCATGTTCGTGGTCGGATACGAACTTGGCCCGCAGTTCTCCCGCAAGAACTGCCGCCCGGCGGTGCTGGTGGCGGCCGGGGCACTGATCATTCCGCTCGCCCTGGGGTCGGGATCAGCCCTGCTGTTCAGGGCGGACCTGGCCGGGCTTGGCCAGGTCCATTTCGGGCGCTCCTTCGTTCTGTTCATGGGGGTCGCTACTGGCATCACCGCGCTTCCGGTCCTAGCGTCGATCGTGCGCGAACGCGGTATCGCCGGGACCGCCGCGGGCGTCATCTCGACCACCGCTGCCGGCATCATGGACGTGGCAGCCTGGATCGTCCTGGCCGCCGCGCTCATCGGTACTAGCAGCGGATCGGGCCGGCCATGGCCGTTGACCCTCGCGCTGGTCAGCGGCTTCGCGTTGTTCATGCTGCTGGTGGTGCGTCCGGCGCTTGGCTGGTGGATCCGCCGTCCGCGAGGGGTGTTCGCGAACCAGCTGCCGATAGCGCTGGCACTCACGCTCGGCAGTGCCTGGATCACCGCGTCACTGGGCCTGCATCCGGTCTTCGGCGGGCTGCTGGCGGGCCTCGCCATGCCGGGTAGGGACAAGACACCCGATCCGGATGTCGTGCGCTCGATGGAGGACGTCAGCGGGGTTTTCCTTCCTCTGTTTTTCGTCGTCACCGGCCTGTCGGTGGACGTCAGCGCGCTTCGCGGCAATGCGTTCGTCATGCTCGCAGTGTTCGTCGCGGTCGCGACGATCGGCAAGGCCGGGCCTGGCTATGCCGCGTCCCGCCTTGGCGGCCTTGACCGCAGGGACTCCGCCACCGTGGCGGTGCTCGTGAATACCAGAGGGCTCACAGAGCTCATCGCGCTGAACGTCGGGTTCAGCACCCACCTGATCGGCCAGCAGCTGTTCAGCATCCTCGTGCTGATGGCGGTGCTCAGCACGGTGATGACCGCACCGGTGCTGCATCTCATCCGGCCGCGCACGACGACCGATCATCCGACCGCGCACGACGACCGATCGGGTGCCGTCCCCGCGGCCGTGTGACCTAGCCCACGCATGGCAACTGGGTGAGTCAGGACCGCCAGCGCCGCGAGGGCGGCGCTGGCGGCTCGCTGGAGGCGGACGAGCGAGCGGAGCTCGCGCTTCTGCGGGAGAACGCACAGCTCCAGCTCCGGTGTGTTCTCTGAACTCAGGCATTTGGTGTTCGCAAGGGTAAACCGGATTCCTGCGCCGGGACCAGGCCACGGTCATCGGCCGCGGCCTGGTGCAGGGGTATCGCTGGGTGACCTCGTCCTTGCGCTGGCCCCGGGCGAACCGCACTAGGTCCACGCCGCGGACATCAGGTGCCTGATGTCCGCGGCGTGGACCGGGCTGGGGCGAAGACCCGTTAGCTCTTGGTTGCTTCCGCCATCCGCCAGTAGCTGAGCAGTGCCGTGCTGCCGGGGCCAACGTCGTCGCTCAGCGGACCGTCCTGCGCAGGGTGGCCGGCCTGCTGACTGATCCTGGCCAGGCCGAGGCGGGGCTGGGTCACGAGCGTGAACCCGGCCGCTTCGTCGTCAAGGCCGGGCCGGTAGTGGTCGTTTTCGTCCAGGTAGCTGAAGTCGAAGGGGCCCCGCTCCGCGGGGACCGTGCCCAGGGCGACGGCTTCGTACTGTGCCTGGTAGGAGCGGCGGACGAGCTGGTCGGTCAGTACCTGTCGGTAGCCGTCCCCGTCTGGCCTCTGGGCCTCGATGAAGTCGCTGATCCCGGCGCTGAGGTCGACGAAGTCGCGATCGGTGACCTTGTTCTTGTCCAGCTCCGAGCCGTCCAGCTCCGAGACCTGGTGGCTGAGCTGGTGCGCGGACCAGAAGTACGTCTGCTTGCCGCGATACTGCTCGTACATCCCGCCTACCAGGGTGAGCAGCCGGGCATAAGAGCGTCGGTAGCAGTACTCGTAGAAGGCGAGCGCCTCCGCCTCGGTAGCGGTGCCGTCGCGCACCGCCAAGATGCCCGCCGCTGCCACCGTCGCGCTGTACAGCGCAAGGTGGACCCCGGTGGACAGCAGCGGGTCAAGGAAGCATGCGGCGTCACCGGACAGCATGTACCCGGGTCCGCAGAACTTCGAGGCGGCGTAGGAGAAGTCCTGCTCGGCACGAGCGGGGCCCACGAACTCGCAGCCCTCCACCAGCGGCCCTACGTGCTCGGATTCGGTCACGAGGGTCTTGACCATCTCCTCGAGCGAGGAGAACTCGGCGCGGCGGCGCCTGAACACATCGCGGTGGGTGACGTAGCCGCAGCTCAGCAGGCCGTCACCGCGTGGGATAAGCCAGTACCAGCCCTCGTCTGAGGAGATGGAGTTGAGGCCGCCAGGGGGCGTGCCAGGCAAGGTCTTTCCGCCCTTCCAGTATCCCCAGGCCGCGACGTTCTGGAAGACCTTGTGGTGTTCGCGGTCGCGGAGCTTCTGCACCGCCAGGACACCGGCCCGGCCGGAGGCGTCGATCACCCAGTCGTAGGCCAGCCGCCGCTGCACGCCGTCCTGGCCCTTCCACAGCACCGCGACGGGCCGCTCGCCGTCGAACTCGACATCGGTGACGGCGGCCTGCTCGATCACCACCGCGCCCTGCTCACGTGCGTTGTCAAGCAGGATCTTGTCGAACGTGGCCCTGTCGACTAGCCAGGAGCGCCGCTCCTCGCCGTAGACCTCAAGCCAGTTGACCACCCAGTCTTCTTCCGACCCCCAGCGGAACAGGCCGCCGCGCTTGTCGATAAAGCCTGCCGCGTCGACCTTCGGCTTGGCCCCGCTCAGCTCCAGCACGAGCGGGCAGGAGGCCAGCAGTGATTCGCCGATGTGGTAGCGGGGGAACTTCTCGCGCTCCAGCAGCACGACATCGATCCCGGCGCGGGCCAGGAGCGCGGCGGCGGTCGAGCCTGCCGGGCCGCCGCCGATCACGGCTACCGACGTGTGTGTGGGAGGAGCTGTGGCTGTGCTCATGGGAGCGTCCTTTCGAGCCGGTCCGGGTTGGGGATGTAGGTGCGGGTATCGGTGACGGGGTAGCGGGCGTCCAGCGCCCTGCCTAGCGCGATCGCGGCCAGCCCGACGACCTCGTCGTCAAGCGCGCAGCTGTCTCCGTCACCGGTGGTGAAGCAGGCACTGGCGAGCACGACGGCGAAATGCTGCTCGATGGCTGCCCGGACACGATCGCAGTTCAGCTGACCGGATCGGGCCCCCTCGGTCACGGACCGCGGGGTCAGCCCCGTCTGCTCCCAGGTGAGGCTGACCGCGGGCACCCCGAGTTCGTGCAGGGCCATGGCCAGCAGGGCCGCGGTGATCTGGTCCGCGGCGCCCAGGATGTGTGCCCGTTGCCGCGCGGCGGGCCGAGTGGCCAACTCCGTGGCCAGCCGCAACGGCTCGGCGACAAGGGATCTCGCGCCGACCGAGAGCATGAGGATCTTGTCGCCGCCCACCACGTCACGGGTAGCGTCAAGCGCCGCGCGCCGGATCAGCGGCACGGTGTGCAATGCCGCCGGCTCATAACGTCGGACCACAATCCGGTGCGCGGTCATGTCTCGCTCCCGGTAACCAGTTCGTTTTCGGCAGGCAATAGCCGGGGCCATTATCTAGCTGTCGTGTTTATTCTGCCTTCGCGTGTCGCGCCGGTTGCCGTTATTCCGCCGCGCAATGACCCGCGTAATCGAGATCATGATATGTGTCAACAATGACCTGCGTAATCGAGATCGCATCCGGCTTGTCACGATTGTCGTGACAATTGTCAGCGGCCACGGATCCGCCGGTTCTGCGAGGCAGGATTCCAGTGCACGATAAATCGACTCTTCCGGAAAGGTGGTGCTGACATGGCGGTAGGTGAGCTCGCCCACGTGGCGGGCGTCCGGCTGCACACCAGGGCGCCGATCACCGTGCCCTGGCTCGCCAGGGCCGTGGTGCCGCCGGCCAGCAGGCTGCGGGACGAGGGGTTCGCGATCGTGTACCTGCGCCGGGGCTGGCTGCACGGCCCGCACGTCGACATCGTCGCGCGCGGTGCCCGCCATAGCGCCGCCGCGTGGCCGCGGATCGCGCAGTCGCTGGACGCAGGCGAGCTGGACCCCGCTACCGCGCTCACCGACGAGGCGTACCTCGCGCAGGCCCGCGAGTTCGGCCGGATGGAGGCGGTGCCGCCGCCTTACCTGCCACTGCGGGAGCACGGCACAGTGGAGTTCCTCGGTCCGGACGACCTGGTGTCGACCGAGCCGCGCCTTGACGAGCTCCGCGAGATCTCCTTCAACGTCATGGCCAGGCCCCTGATGAGCACGATCAGCGAGCTGGCCGACGGCCGGGCGGACGCGGCGGTCCGGCTTGCCGAGGCGTTCACCGCGCTGACCGACGCCCACCCCCTCGGCCCGGCACACGGCGTCTTCTCGCTGCGCTCGCACGCCGAGGGGTTCCTGGCCTGGACGGCGCCGACCGCTGACGCGCGGCCGGCCTTCGCGAGGCGCCTGGCCGCCGAGGAAGCCCGGCTGCGACCGGTGGTGGAGCAGCGGCTCGCCGACCAGCCGAGCCCGGCCGCGGCTGCGTGGCGGACCGCGTTCGCTTACTGCGCCGGCGCACTGGACAACGCGGTGGCGAACGGGACGCTCACCCTGGAGTTGCTGGAATCGATAACCGCGCAGGCGGACCGTTCCACGATGGGACCGCCCGGCGCTCCCGACACCGTCCCCGCCAGCGACATCCCGCGCACCGCCTTTCACCGGGCGGTTGACGAGTCCGGCGTGACCACCACCGGCCTGACGCAGTGGTTCGCCTCCTACCGACTGCTGGTCAACCTGTTCTACCAACAGCTCACGCTGCTCGCCGTGTCGCCGCTGCAGCGCTACTACATGTGTTACGCGATCGCCGAGCTGGTCGACGACGTGCTCGGCGAATCGTGGCAGGACCGGCTGGCGCGGATGCGGGAAACCGCCGGAGCAGCCTGATGACGGCCCTGGACGAGAGCACCGGGGCGGCGGCGCGCACGGACGTCGCCGCCGTCTCGGAACCACTGTGGTACCTGCGCGTGAACACCCTGCGCCGGTCCAGGCTGAGCGACCCCGCGCTGCGCGCGCTTCTGGCCAGCCTGGCCGACGCCGAGCGGGCCGTGCGCTCGTCGGCGAGCCGCTGCTCCGACGAGCTCTACGAGCTGATCGGCGCCACCACCGACCCGGACGCCCGCCGGCGACTGGTGGCGCTGCGCCGGACAATCCACAACGACCGGTCACAGAAGACGCAGGACGTGCCCGTCCCGTCGGTCGCCCGGTGGCTGGCCGCGCGGGATCAGCGGCAGCGCTGCCGTGACGAGACCGCGCGCAGCTATCCGGACGCGGCCGAGCGGGAGCGGGCCACGCTGGCGACCATGCTCGGCGACGAGAACCTGCGCTGCGCGCTGGCACTGGCCGCCCCTGAGGTCCTTGCCGAGTCTGAGCGCTACCGCGCGCTGGCCGAGGGCGGCCAGCCGGTGCCCGCCGACGCCCGGAAATCAGAACGCGGCCTGCTGCAGTACGTGACCAGGGCGCTGGTGCGGACCAGCCCGCTGTCCCGGTTCACCGCGGTCGGCATCGCCGTGCCGGACCCGGAAGGCGTCCCCCCGGATCGCGTCTCGTTCTCCGGCGCAGTCGCGTTCCCGGGCCTCGACCGCGCCATGCTCGCCTATGTGATCGGCGGCCTCCACGGCGACGTACCCGACGGCGACGTGCCGGACGACGTGTGGGTCGGCCTGCCGCCCACCTCGCTGGTGGACGACGGCAAGCTGATCTTCCTGCGCAGGACCGAGTCCGGATTCAAGCGGCTCGCCGCACCGGTCACCGGAGCGGTGCGACTGCTGGTGGACGCGGTCGTCATGGGGCCCAGGCACGTCCGATCCGTGGCGCCGCAGATCGCCCGCGAGCTGGGCTGTCCGCTAGAGGACGCGACCAAGGTGGTGCTGGCCGCGGTGCACCAGGGCCTGCTGTGCGCATTCCATGAGCCTGAGGACGGCGCCGCCGACCTTGAGGACATGCTCGACCAGCCGGGTACCCGTGCCGCCGGGCTGCTCGCGGACGTGCGGGCACGGCTGCCGCGGCTCGCGACCGCGCCGGCCGCCGAGCGCGGCCACGAGCTGACCGCGATCAACGGCGCCCTGTCCGCCGCCAGTCACCTGGCCGAGCGGCCCGCCCGGGTCATGGTGGAGGAAGATTACGTCGTCGCGCCGACGCGGGTCGCCACCTGGCCCTGGCGCCGGCAGCTGAACGACCTGGCGGCAGGCGTGGAGCTGCTGTCGCTTTTCGACTGGCAGCATGACGTGCGGGCGATGCTGCCCGCCGTGTTCGTGAGCCGGTTCGGGCCGGGCGCCAACGTGCCGCTCGTCGAGCACGCCGAGTATTTCACCGGCGAGGTGGGGCGGCGGATGGCCGTCATGGACCGGGTGTACCGCTCCGGTGCGGAGCCCGGTGCGCTGGCAGGCATCGGCCCCGACGATGGCTGCCTGGAACGGCTGTACGAGCTGCGCTGGGCCGCGATCAAGACGGCCGACGTCGGCCTAACCGAGGCGGCCGCGGCCGGCCAGCCGGAGTGGGCGCTGTCCGCGGCGGACGCGATGGAACTCACCGCGGGGCTGCCCGAGCGCTTCCGGCGCGACACGCTCAGCTATGGCGTGCTCGTCCAGCACGCGGGCGGCCGCCTGGTCTTCAACGACGGCCTGCCCGGCCACGGCATGCTCTACACGCGGTTCCTCGACGCGGACCGGCGTCTTGGCGGCTCGGCCCTGCCGTACCTGGCCAGCAGGCTGGCCGCGTGCTACGGCCGGGACGGCAGCCGGGTCGTCGAGGACCTCGGGCTGCACCGGCTCAACCTCAACGCCCATCCGCCGATCCTGCCGGACGGGCTGCGGCCTGACGACTGGTTCTCTCTTCGCCTCGCGCACGACACAAGCACCGACACGCTCCACGTCGAGGACGCCGACGGCGACCGCCTCCGGGTGCTGCCGCTCGGCACCGGCCACCCGCTCCTGCTCCCGCCGCCGCTGTCCGTCGCGTCCAGGCTGGTGACCAGCGGACGGCTACACAACGCGCTGCCGAGGCTGTGGCACGAGTCCGTACCGTGGGACGGGCGGTCCACCCGGATGTCCCCCCGGATGTCGGTCGGCGACGCGGTGATCGCGCGACGCCGTTGGTACGGCGGCGCCGAGTTCGCCGCGGCCGTCGCGGCCGGCCCGGCCGAGCACGACCGGCTGCTCGCGGTGACCGCCTGGCGGCACCGGCACGACGTGCCGGAAGAGATTGTCATCAAGACCACGCCCGCGTACGAGGGGCCGCAGCCGGCCGGCGCGCCCGAGGTCAGGGCAAACCGGCTGCGGCACAAGCCGCAGTACGCCGACCTGGCCAGCGCGCTCAGCGTCCGCGTGCTGCCCAGGATGCTCGAGCGCCGCACCGAGGATGGCGGCTCCCAGTACCTGGAGGAAGCGATGCCGCCGGTGGCCGACGGCACGCACGCGACCGAGTGGGTAGTCGAGATCGGCCGGCGTCCCGGCGGCCTGTTCACCTACGGAGGCGAGCTCGCATGAGGATGAAGGCACGGCCCGGGCTGCACTACGTACCGGTGCCTGGCGGTGTCTATTTCGCCGGCGCCAGCACGCAGTTCATGATGCGGGGCTGGGACCTGCTGTTCAAGGTGGCAGACGTGTGCGTGCCGCTGCTGGAGGACGGTGCCACTGAGGACGACCTCGTGGCCGCGCTGGGGTCCGAACACGCCCGCCCCGCGGTGCGTCACCTCACCGAGGGCCTTCGCACCCACGGCCTGCTGCTGGAACCCGGCCGGCTGACCGTGCCCGAGCCGCCGGCCACCGTGCGGGAACAGCACGCGGAGTCGCTCGCCATGCTCGAATCTGTCTGCGCGGACCCGTATGCCGCCTTCGCCGCGCTGCGGGCGGCCACCGTGGCGCTGGCCGGACCGCCAGAGACGACCGGTCCGGCGGCCAGGGGCCTGATCCGGGCCGGGGCCGGCCGGGTCGTCGTGACGGGCACAGCCGGCGAGGACATTCCGGAGGGCGCCGACGCGATGCTGGTGTGCGTCGGCGCCGGCGACGAACCCGCGCCGCCGGAACTGTACGGGCGGCCGGTCATGATCGTGCCCGTCGTGCTCGACGACCGGCTGCTGCTCGCCGGACCTGTCATCCGTGACGGCTCCAGCCTCCGGACCTGGTCCGCGTTCCGGGCGCGGGCGCTGGCCTGGGCGGACCCGGCCGTCGCTCCGTCCCGCCCGGTAGCGGACGCGCTGGCCGGCGCGCTCGCCGCGCAGCTGCTGTTCGAGACGCTGACCGGCGTCGCGGGCGGAGTTGACGCCCATGTCGTGCACGGCGCCGACCTGGCCGCCGAGCGGGTCACTGTGCGCCGAGCCGACGCGCAACTGCAGGTCTGGCGGCGGCTTGGCGACAGCGAACCCGCACCGGTGCCCGGCGTTGAGGAGGCGGTCGACCTCGCGGGCACCGTTACCGCGCAGTGGACCGGGCTCGCGGCGCTGGCGCTAGGCGACTCGCTGCCGCAGATGCCGCTGGCCCTGCGCGCGGCCCGGTACGGGGGCGCGCGGCCCGGTTCGGTGGTGGCGTGGGGCGCGGACCAGGAGTCCGCCACCGTCGCCGTCACCCTTGCGGCGCTGCGCCAGTCCGCCGGCGCCCCCCCGGACCGCGACAGCCCGGACCGGGACGTTACCGGCGCCGCCGGGCTCACCGAGGACGCCTGGCTGCTCGACGGTGCGCTCCGGCTTCTCGCCGGCCGCACGCTGCTGCTGCACGAGGTGCCAGTGGACGGCCTTGACCCGGAGGCGATGCGGTTCTGGCGGGAGATCCAGCGGGCCGAGCCCGGACAGTACGCCATCGAGGTGCGGCACGTGCCGGGCCTCGGCTGGCTGCTCGGCCGGGTCGGGTCCGCGCGCACCGGGGAGACGCTCGGCCTGGCCTGGGGCCCGGATGAGGACACCGCGGTCCAGCGCTCGCTCGGCACCGCGCTGGCCAGAGCCCAGGTGCGGGCGGTGACCGGTGCCGGGGAAGGTGTCCCGCTGCTGAACACCGACGCCCTCTGCCTCGCCGGCGACGGGGAGATCATCGCGCTGCGCACGCAGGCCCGCGCGCTGCGGGCCGTCGGGCCGGCCCGGTACCGCGGCTTCCGGGCCGGGGCCAACCCGGTCCTCGGTGATGTCCCGCTCTGGTTCGGCCCGGTGGAACAGGAACCGGCCGATGCGCACTGAGCTGGCATTGCCGCTGATCGGCCCGGCGATCGCCGCCGACGGCGCGGATTGGACACGGGCACTGTCGCAGATCCGGGTGCCGCCAGGCGCCGTGGTGACGCTGAACCGCGGCTGGGACCTGGCGTGGGAACGCGCGGCGTGGGACCGCAGCACGGCCGAGGGCCGCGAGCACCTGTCGATCAGGCTCCAGCACGACGAGGTGGTCATCGGGCCGCGCTGGGTACCCGGGAGCGACGCCGGCTGCGCGGGCTGCGCCGAGGTGCGCGGCCGGGTCATCCTTGACCACCCGCTGGCGGACGACCTCGGCCAGCCGTGCACGGTGCCGCGCACGCACCAGCCGCTGCTGATGGAACTGTTCGCCGCCGCCGTCACGCATCTGGCGGACCACCCGCTGCGGCCCGCCGAGCTGTACGCGGCCGGCGGGCGTGCCACCCGCCGGCACCGGGTGCCCCGCAGCGTCCACTGCCCCCTGTGCGGCAGGAGGGCAGTCGGCCAGGACCCGGCACCGCCGGCGCCCCTGGTACTGCGCCACCACCCCACCGCACCGGGCAATCCGACCCGGGGCGCGGACGGCGTGCGCCTGGTCGCGCGGGACTGGCTGCGGGACCGCCTCGTTGACCCCAGGTACGGTCCGGTGCGGGGGATCATGCGGGGATCGCACACCCCGTTCGCGAACAGCATGGCGGTCGTGCCCGGCTCCTCGGCGATAGGCCACGGCCGGGCGCTCACGTTCGCCGAGACCCAGCCGGTGGCGATCCTGGAGGCATACGAGCGGCTCGGCGGCTTTCCCTTCGACACCCCGGTGCTCAGCGACCTCAGGTTCGCCGAGATCGCTGACCATGCAGTCGACCCGGTCACGCTCGGCCGGTACACGCCCGAGCAGCTCGCTCATCCGACCTGCCGCGTCATGCCGTTCACCGAGACCACCCCGATGGACTGGGTGTGGGGGCACGAACTGGCCACCAGCGAACCGGTGCTCGTGCCCGCCGATATCGGCTTCTACCAGTACGAATACCGCTACAGGATGGCGCGCCGCGCGGCGCGAGCCGCGGGCGATCGCAACCACAAGCACTACTTCCACGAGTCATCGAGCGGTTGCGCGGTGGGATCCAGCTTCGAGGAGGCGGCGCTGCACGCGCTGTTCGAACTGGCCGAGCGGGACGCGTTCCTCATCGCCTGGCATCGCGCGTCACCGCTGCCCGCGATCACCACCGCGTCCGTCACCGACCCGGCCAACCGCGCCATGATCGACTTCATCGAGGCGCGCGGGTACGACGTTCACCTGCTGATTGCGACCCAGGACATCCCGCTGCCGGTGGTGTGGGTGCTCGCCGTCAACCGGGCCAGCGGCTTCCCGGCCTCGTTCTGCGCCGCCGGATCCGGCGCGGAACCGGACGCCGCGATCAGGAGCGGCCTCCAGGAGGTGGCCCATCTGGTCAGCAACCCGGTCGACTGGGAACGCTCGGACATCGAGCCTTTGCTCGCCGACCCGTGGCGGGTGGAGGAGCTCGACGACCACGTCCACCTGTACTCGCTGCCGGAGGCCCTGCCGAGAGCGACCGCCGCGCTCGGCGGTCCGCTGATGAGGATCGAGGACGCGTTCCCCGGCTGGCCCGGGAGGCTGAGCGAGGCCGCCGCCGGCGACGTGCGCGCCGCGCTCGAGTACGTGGCCGGCCTGTTCTCCGACGCCGGGCTGACCAGGATCGTCCTGGTCAACCAGGCTAGCAGGGAACACACCGACAACGGCATCGCCGTGGTGAAGGCGGTAGTGCCTGGCATCGCGCCGATGTGCTTCGGCCAGGCGCAGCAGCGGCTAGCCGGCCTGCCGAGGCTCGCCGCCGCGCTGGCCGGCACGCCCCAGGCCGACCGGGATATCCCCTACGACCCGCACCCATTCCCGTGAGGGGGCTATGACGACATTCCAGCGCCGCGCCCCGGTCGACATGCCGGGGCCAGAAGGCGACAGCGCCGTCGCGCGGGAGCCGCTGTGGCACGCGTTCGGCGCCGGGGACGACGCCCCGGAACCGCCGCCCTGGACCTGGACCGAGGAACCGCCGCCGCAGGCGCATGTCCCGCCGCCGCTCCCCGCGCCAGTCCGCGGCGGGGCGCGGGCGGCGCTCCCGCTCGGCACGGTGGACCTGCTGACTCACATCAATTATCCGAACGGCCGGATCGTAAGCGTGCCCGCCGAGGAAGATCGGCTCTGGTACGCGCTCGTCGCCTCGTTCGGATTGCAGCGGCGTGAGCCTGACAACCCGTACAACGACCATCGCGGCTACGCCTCGCCGCGCTGCCTGTTCCCGGTGACGGTATTCGCCGGCGACCGCGGCCGCTGGCAGATGCTCGACGTCGAGCGGCACGCGAGGGTCACGCTCGCCGGCGCCCGGCCGCCTGCCGGGCCTGCCGGCATCGTGCTGGCCGGGCGGTACACCGCCATCCCCCCTAGCTACAAGTGGCTCCGCGGGTCGCTGGTCAACCTCGAACTCGGCATCATGCTGCGCGCGCTGGCCGTCGGACTCGGCCTGTTCGGCCTGCCCGGGTGGCTGCGGCTGCCGGACGGCCGCTCCGCCGGCCTGCTGGAAGAACTTGGCCTGCGGCCGGCCGGGGAGTGGTCGCTCCCCCTGACGGTCAGCATCGGACCGGACGGCGGGCCCGGCGACAGCGCCGGCGTTGCCGCCGACCGGAGGATGACGCCCGGCCCCGGGAACGTGGCCGATGCCGTGCTCGCTGACCTGGTGCGGGTCAACCGCGCCCAGGAGTTCGCCGGGCCGGCCGCGGCACTGGGACCTGGCCTACCGGAACTGGCCGCCTGCCCGCCCGGCGCGCCGTCCTGGGCCGAGCTGCTGTGGCGGCGGAACTCGGGGCGGATGCCCCGCGGCCTGCACGGCATGGCCGGCCGCCGCCGGCAGGTCCCTGCCGCCGCGCTGACCGACGCGCTGTGCTGGCTGGCCGTCCCGCCGCCCGGCGCGCTCGCCGCGGTGTCCTCGGCCGTCACGGCGACCGTGCTGCTCCAGGACGTAGCCGGGTACGCCGACGGCGTTTACCGGGTCAGGGACGGCGCCGCGGTCCTGGCGGCCGATGACGCCACGGCCGCGGCGCGGTTCGAGTTCGAGTACGGGTACCCGCTGTCGCCCGAGGTCGGCTGCGCCGTCCGCCACGCGTCGATGATCTGGTTCCTGTCGGTCCGGCCGCGGGAACTGGCCGCCCGCTTCGGCGACGGCGGCTGGACCGCCGCTCAGTACGTATGCGGCTGGGCCACCCACGGGCTGTGCCTGGCCGCGGCGGCCGCCGGCCTGTTCGCCCGCCCGGTCCGCGCGTTCAATGAGATCGGCACGCAGCGCATCCTCGGCCTGGCGCCGGACGACATGATCGTCCTCGCGGTGATGGCCGGAACGCCGCGGCCCTCCGGCGGCGCCCTGCTCGACCTCCGGCTGTGAGTACCGTCATGAGACAGGAGCGCACCGTGTGGCATCCGTGGCACCTGCACCTGGCGTCCGACGCGAGGTCGCTGCAGGATCGCGTGGTAACCGACGTGATCGCGCCGGTGGTCGGTGACCTCGGCGGCCGGCCGTGGTTCTTCATCAGGTACTGGCAGGCGGGACCGCACCTGCGGCTGCGGATCGGCGACCTGGACGAGCAGTCGTCCGCGTCCGCGGAACAGTCGCTGCGGGAACACCTCGCGGTAGCCGGCCGGCTCGCCGCGGACGAGGAGCCGGTCACCCAGGCCGGGTACAGGGCCGGCGCCGAGCGGTTCGCGGCCGGTGAGCGCGGAACGGACCGGGTGGTCAAGGACCTGCTCCCGCCGGGTGTGCACCGCGCACGCTACGAACCCGAGTACGACCGGTACGGCGGGCCCCGCCTCATGGCGCGGGCCGAGCGGCTGTTCCAGCTGTCCAGCGAGCTCGTGATAGCCCTGCTGCCGCAGCTGTCCGGCGCGGGCACACGCGCGGCGGCGGCACTGCGCGCCACGCTGTCCGCCGCCGCCGCGCTGGGCGATGCTACCGAGCAGGCCGCCTTCTACGCGCGCGGCCTGGCCATGTGGCGCGGCATGGCGGCCGGCTACGGCCTGCCGGACGAGCGGATCGAGCTGCTGTGCGGCCAGGCCGGCGCGGCGGGCGCAGGCTCGGATGTGGATCCGGGCAACCACGGGCCGTTCGGTCCATGGCATCTGGCGATCATGAGCCTCGCCAGGGAGCTACGGCGGGACGGTCGTGACCACCCCGGGCGGATCGTGTCCTCCCACGTGCACATGTTCCACAACCGGCTCGGCCTCGGCCTGCTGGAGGAGCTGCGTACCTACGCCTGGCTAGACGGGGCGGGCCGGCCGTGAAGTCACGGCCACGGGTCGTGGTGGTCGGCGCGGGCGTCGGCGGCGTGACGCTGGCGGCGGTGCTGACCAGGATCGGCGTGCCGTCCCTGGTTTTCGAGCGGGCCACGGCGCTCACCGAGGCCGGGACGGGCGTGCAGCTCTCCCCCAACGCGATCCGCCCCCTGGTCCGGCTCGGCATCGGGCCGGCGCTGCGCCGCCACGCCGTCCGGATCTCGGCGATGGAGGTGCGGAGCTGGCGGGACTTTCCGATCAGCCGCACCACGCTCGGCGACGACTGCGAGCGCAGGTTCGCCGCGCCGTACTACGCGGTGCACCGGGCTCACCTGCACGAGGCGCTGTGTCTGGCGGCCGGCCAGGCCCCGCTACGGCTCGGGCACCAGGTGACCGGCGTCGAGGAGCGGGGCGCCGGGGCACGGGTGGTGTTCGCGGATGGCCTGACCCAGGACGCCGACCTCGTGGTGGGGGCGGACGGGATCCGCTCGGTGGCCAGGGCCGTGCTGGCCAGCGACACGCTGGTGTACTCCGGGCTCGCCGCGTTCCGCGGGCTGGTGCAGGCGGCCCGGCTGCCGGCCGCCGCCAGGGAGCGGGTCGTCCGCGTGTGGCTGGGGCCTGGCAAGCACCTGGTGTGCTACCCGGTGGCCGGCGGTGAGCTGGTCAGCTTCGCCGCGACCGTCCCGCTCGCCACCCCGCCCGCCGGTTCCGCCGCCGACCCGGCCGGGCTGCGGGCGGCGTTCGAGGGCTGGGGCGGCCTGGTGCCCCGCCTCATCGACGCGGCCGACCAGGTCCGGATCTGGCCGCTGTACGACCGGGAGCCACTGCCGAGATGGGCCACCGACCGGATCACCGTGCTCGGCGATGCCGCTCACCCGATGCTGCCGTTCCTCGCGCAGGGCGCGAACCAGGCGGTCGAGGACGCCATGGACCTGGCCGCCTGCCTGGTCATGTGCGACGGTGACGTACCGGCCGCGCTGGCCAGGTACGCCGCGGTGCGCGCCCCGCGCACCGCGGCGATTCAGCGGCAGGCACGCGCTGCCGCGTCGCACCTGGCGGACGGTGCCGAGCAGCGGGACCGCGACCGCGCACTGCGCTCGGCGTCCGGCCTCGGCGACCGGGCCTGGCTGTACGGCTACCGCGCCGGGGTGGTGACGGCTCCCGGTTAAGTGGTCACGGCAAGCAGCAGGCCGGCCCGCCGCCTCCATTCCGGGTTGTTGACCATCCGCCACTGCGCGCCTGGCGGCTCGATGCCGTCGTCGGCGGCGGGCAGGCTGCCGAGCATGAAGTCGCCGACCGACGTCTCGCGGAGATAGTCCAGCTTGAGCACGCGGGCGGCCAGGTCGGCGTCGCCGTAGCCGAGTCCGCACGGCGCCAGCCCCATCGCGGTGGCGACCAGGTACATCGTCTGGTACAGCACCCCGGTGTGCAGCAGCGTGAGCGCGTACGCGATCGACCGGTACTTCCAGGACAGCCGCTCGAACCGTGAGGTGATGGTGATCAGCACGTCCGGCCGGGCCGGCAGGCCGGTCGCCGTCGAGGCGACCGCGAGCATAGCTTCCCGGCCGGCCGGGTCCTCGTTGACAAGCACCAGCCGGTGCGCGACCGGGTCGTAGTAATAGATGCCCGCGGCCAGGCCGGCGCATCGGCGGACCGACAGGTACAGCTCCAGGTCGTAAGCCGCGCCACCGCTGGGATACGGCCGTGCCGTGACCTCGTCCCCGCCGTCCGCGCCCGGGACGTAGTGCGCGCGCACCCGCGCCACCCGGTACAAGAACTCGCCGAGCTGCTCGGCGGTCATCGGCTGCTCGCCGTAGTCGCGGACCGACCGGCGGCCCTCGATGGCGACCGTGAGCGCCGGGTCACGGGCCAGCAGCTCGTCCATCGACGGCCGGCGCAGCGGCACCGCCGGGCCGCCCGGCGGGGGCTTCACCGCCGGCTGCGGCTCGATCTGCCCGGTGTACGGATAGGCGGCGCCGAATGGGTCGTCGTAGCGGCCCGGCCGGCTACGGGAGTGGAACAGCAGGTCGTGAAAGTCCCACTGGCGCAGCGCAGGGTCCTCGTCGGAGCCGAACCGGCCGTCCGGCGTGCCCACTTCGACCAGGCCCGCGCCGACGAGGTGGCCGAGGAGCTCGGTGACCTCGGCGAGCGGGTGCCCGTCCTCGGCCAGATTCCTGGCGGTGGTGGCGGCGCCCAGCTCGGCGACCACCTCGCGTGCGATCCGGTGCGAGAGCACGGCACGGCACCCGGCCAGCGGTGACTCGAGCACCAGCACGTTCTCGCGTGAGCGGCAGAACGCGAAGCGGGACAGCCTGACCGGGACGTCGTCGGGCACGTCGGCGGCCTCGTGGCCCGCACCGCGCGCGGTCGGCTCGATGCGCGCGAGCTCCAGGTCGCCCGCGGTAAGGATCCAGGCCAGCAGGTGCCCGGCCTGGCGCAGCAGCGAGGCCACCTGGGCCCGTACCGCAGGCGGAAGCGGGCCGAGCAGGCCGGCGAGCGGCACGGGACCGTCGGCCAGCCGAGTCAGCATGTCGCGCAGGCCGTCCCGCACCGGCCGGAGGCGGATCGAGCCGGTCTGACCGGTCACGCTGGCCAGGTCGCCGTCGAACTCCACCCGGACGCCCTCGCGGAAGGCGACGCAGGCCTCCTGGCGCGATTGCGTCTGCATCGCACCACTCTTCGCCTGTCCGCGCGGCCACGCCAGATCGCGCCCGCGCGGTGATGACCTTTGTGTTCCATCTCGTGATGATTGTCAGTCCGCAGCGGAACACTCTTGGCCTGGGCAAATCCCGTGCCACAGAGTTGTTGCTGTCGCACGAGCGGGATGGGGTGACCATGACCACTGAGCCTTCTGGCGCGGAGCGCCCGGGGACGGTGCGGCGTGACAGTTATGCGCACGGGATCCTGCGCGCGATGACGGACCAGACCGACCGGGTGGTGCTGCGCTGGCGGGACAGGGCCATTACCGCTGCCGAGTTCGCCGGTTCCGTCGCGGACGCCGCGGCGGCGCTGCGCCGGGCCTGCGTCGCGGCCGGTGACATGGTGGCCATCTTGACCGAGCCGAACCATCCGATGATGCTGACCACGCGGTACGCGGCGCACCTGCTCGGCGCCGCCGTCGTGCACGTCCGTTCGATGAACCCGAGGTCGGAGGCGGAGTCCCTGCCGGCTGACCTGCAGGCGGAGGTGCTGCGCGCGACGAACGCCGGAGTGCTCGTCACGGACGCGGACAATGCCGAGCGGGGACGGCTACTGGCCAGCGCGGTGCCCGGGGTGACGGTCCTCGAGGGCCAGGCCGATCTGCGCCCGCGCGGCGGCCCCGTCCCGGCGTTCTCTCCCTGCCGCCCTGACGATCTCGCGCTCATCGACTTCACCAGCGGCAGCACGGGCCGGCCGAAGATGGTGCGCCAGCTGTTCGGCACCCGGGACAGGCTCATCGGCCTGCTCGCGCCGAGCATCCGCGAGGAACGGCCGCTCACGCTACTGTCCGTGACACCGCTCAGCCACGCCGGCGCCCCGCTGGTGGACGCGGCCTTGGCGGAAGGCGGCACGGTCGTGCTGCACGAGGACTTCGACCCCGGCCGCGTGCTGCGAGCCGTGGCTGAGCTTCGTGTCACCCACGTCTACATGGGCGTGCCGCACCTGTACCGGTTGCTTGGCCACCCGGGCGCCGCCGCGGCGGACCTGTCGTCGTTGCGCCAGCTGACCTACAGCGCCACCCCGGCGGCGCCGGACCGGATCGCCGCGGCCGTCGAGATCTTCGGTGACCGGCTGGTCCAGGTGTACGGGACCACGGAGGCGGGCCTGATCACCAGCCTGACCCCCCTCGACCACCGGGAACCGGAGCTGCTCGGCTCGGTCGGGCGGCCGTTCCCATGGGTGCGGATCGCCCTCCGCGACCCTGACTCCGGCGCCGAGGTCCCGCGCGGCGAGACCGGTGAGGTGTGGGTGCGGTCGCCGACCGTGATGGCCGGCGTACCTAGGCGCGGACCGCGGTGGCATCGAGGTGCTGCGGGACGGCTGGCTGCGCACCGGCGACCTCGCCCGCTGGGACAGGTACGGCTACCTGCGGCTGGTCGGCCGGGTCGGCAATGTCATCAAGAGCGGCGGCCTGAAGCTCTACCCCGCCGCGATCGAGCGGGTCCTGCTCGCCCACCCCGCGGTGCACAACGCGGTGGTCTACGGCGTCCGCGACCACGACTATGTCGAGCACGTGCACGCCGCGGTGGAGCCGCGGTCCGGCGCGCGCTGCGACACCAGCGCGCTCGCCTCCCACGTCGCCGCGACGCTGTCGCAGATCCACGTCCCCTCGCGGATCACGGTGTGGGATCAGCTCCCCCTCCTCGGCTCAGGCAAACCGGATCACACTGCGATCCGATCCAGAGAGGGCTCGCCATGAGCAAAAACAGCCACTTCGCCCGTTCGCTGCGCCTGCGCCGCCTCTATCATCACAGCGCGGCGGGCCTGATGGTGACGCCGCTTGACCACTCCATCAGCGACGGGCCGATCGTGCCGAAGGGAAGCTCGATCGACCAGCTGGCCGGTCAGCTGGCGGTCGCCGGCGTCGACGCGGTCGTCGTGCACAAGGGCAGCGTGCGGCACATCGACGTCGAGCGGTTCGCCGCGATGTCGCTGATCGTGCACCTCAGCGCCAGCACGGCGCAGGCACCAGACCCGGACGCGAAGTACCTGGTGACCGGCGTCGAGGACGCGGTCAGGCTCGGCGCGGACGCGGTCAGCGTGCACGTCAACCTCGGCTCGGCGGACGAGCGCCGGCAGGTCGCCGACCTTGGCCGGATCGCCGACGACTGCGACCGGTGGAACCTGCCGCTGATGGCGATGATGTATCCGCGCGGACCCAGGATCGCCGATCCGCGTGACCCGGCCCTCGTCGCGCACGCGGTGACGATCGCGGCCGACCTCGGCGCTGACCTGGTCAAGACCGTGTTCCCCGGCTCGGCGGCGGACATGCTCGACATCACGGCGGCCAGCCCGGTCCCCGTCCTTGTCGCGGGCGGCCCGCCGCGTGGCAGCGAGGCCGGCGTGCTCGGCTTCGTCAGGGACGCGCTGGCCGGCGGCGCCGCCGGCGTCGCGATGGGCCGCAACATCTTCGCATCAGCCGACCCGGAAAGCCTCGCCGGGAAGGTCGCCCGGCTGGTGCACGAGTTCCCCGGCGACCACCTCGGCGACCTGATCGGAGGACAGCAAGATGACCGGCGACAAGCTGTGCTGGCTTGACATCAGGACGGCCGGCCCGGCAGCCGGCGCGATCATCGAGGAGGCGGTGCATCAGCGCGTCAACGGCATCGTCGGCGACGACCCGTCGGCCTTGGCGGACCTGCCTCCGACGGTGAGCAGGATCCTGCTGTACCGCGCCGAGCCGGCCAGCGCCGACTTCGGCGCGGCCGACGTGGTGATCCTGCCCGGCCCGACCGCGCACCGGACTGAGCTGGCGCGGGCGCATCCCGACGTCGTGTTCGGCCGGTTCGTCGAGGTGGCGGACGCAGACAGCCTGGCCGAGGCGTGCCTGGCCGCCCGGACGGAAACCTGGTGCGTCCTTGAGTTCCGCGATCCGACCAAGATCCCGCTGGAGATCGTACTCGCGGCCGCGGCCGGCGCGAACGGCACCATCATGACGATCGCCGCCAGCGTCGAGGAGGCCGAGATCATCTTCGGCGTGCTCGAGCTCGGCTCCGACGGCGTGCTGATGCCGGCGCGCGCGGTCGGCGACGCGAGCGCGCTGCGCCAGGCGGCGCTGGCGCCCGGCGGCGAGCTGACCCTGACCGAACTGGAAGTCACCGGCACCGCGCACATCGGCATGGGCGAGCGCGCCTGCGTCGACACGTGCACGTACCTCCGGCAGGACGAGGGCATCCTGGTCGGCTCGCACTCCAAGGGCATGATGCTGTGCGTCAGCGAGACCCACCCGCTGCCGTACATGCCGACCCGGCCGTTCCGGGTGAACGCCGGGGCGATCCACTCCTACACCCTGGCCGGAGAGGGCAGGACCCGGTACCTCAGCGAGCTGCGGTCGGGCGGCAAGGTGCTCGCGGTGGACATCAAGGGCCGCACCCGGATGGTCAGCGTCGGCCGGGTGAAGATCGAGACCCGTCCGCTGATCTCGGTCGACGCGGTGGCGCCGGGCGGCCAGACGGTGAACCTCATCCTCCAGGACGACTGGCACGTCCGGGTGCTCGGGCCGGACGGGACCGTGCTGAACAGCACCGAACTGCGCCCTGGCGACCGCGTGCTCGGCTACCTGCCTACCGCGGATCGCCACGTCGGCTACCCCATCAACGAGTTCTGCCTCGAACAGTAATGGTAATTAGGGTGCAATATGTCATGCCAAGATAACATCCGTCATTTCCGGGGTTACGCATGTCAGACAATCAATCCCGCTTGTTGTGGCGGGCCGTTTAGTCCGCGCATGATCGGTAGCAGACGGCGAATCGAGAGACAGGCGGCTGAGTCGTGACGACAAGCTCCGTACGGGCTCCTGACTCGACCTGGCGTATCCGCACTCTTGACGAGACATGGTCGGTGATCCAGCCTAGGCTGGCGCGTTACGGCATCACCCGGATTGCCGACGTGACCGACCTTGACGTCATCGGAGTCCCGGTCTACATGGGCGTACGCCCGCTCGGCACTACGCTCTCGGTAAGCCAGGGAAAGGGAATGACGCATCTAAGCGCCCGGGTGGGCGCGGCGATGGAAGCAATCGAGTGGTGGGCGGCCGAACGGTTCTGCCCGCCCGCACCGCTGTACGCGCCAGCCGCAGAACTGTGCCTCCCCTATCACGTCGAAGAGCTCAGTTCCACGGAGCGGTCGGTGCTGTCGGACTTCCTGCCTCTCCCGTGGGTGCCGGCGGAATCGCTGGCCGACGGGACTGAGACTCTCGTCCCGCTGCACTCGGCGCAGTTTGACGGTGTTGCCGATGGGAGCTGGCGGCCACGCGGGATTCTTCGTTCAACCAACGGTCTCGCCGCTGGCAATTCCTTGGCCGAGGCTACCGTGCAGGCCCTACTCGAGGTCCTCGAAAGGCACTCCACGGCAATCATGGACGGCATTCCCATCAGCAAGCGAAAGGTAATGGACCCGAGCACCCTGCCAGATGGCTGGTGTCGCAGCGCCATCGAGGACATGCAGGCAAAGGGATTCTGGATAGAGCTCGTTGACTGCTCTGTCGTGGCTGGCGTTTTCACGTTCGCCATGTACATCTGGCGTCAGGACATGCCCAGCCTGTACGGGGGGGCTGGCAGTCACATCCTGCCTGAGATGGCGTTGTACCGTGCGCTGACCGAGGCCGTGCAGAGCCGGATGACAGCGATCAGCGGCATTCGCGACGACCTGGAGGACTACGCCTACAGCGGTGTGCGCCGCCCCGCCCGCCCGCAGCCAGTCACTCCGAGCCGCGGCTGGCAGGACTTGCCGCCGCCCGCGGTCACACCGGACATTTCGGTCGAGAGCCTGGTCGCATGGCTCACGGCCAAGGTGTCCGCGATCTCCGGCCGCCCGGTGCTGCGGGTCGACCTGACCCCTCCCGGCGAGCCGTTCTCGGTATGCCGGGTGATCGCCCCGCGCCTTGAATTCGACGCATACACCGAGCTAAACCGCGAACCCGATGGGGCGCCAGCATGACAGTGCACGTATTCAGCGGCCCGTCCACCGCCGGCTCGGCAGTGCTGGAAAGGCCAGAAGTATGTCCGCATCCGCCGGTAATGCACGGTGATCTCTACCGGCTCCGGCTGAAGCCGGGTGACAGCGTTCTCATTATCGATGGTCTCTACCAGCATGAGCCGCCGGTCCGGCACAAGGAAATACTGTCGCTGTGTGCCAGTGGCGTGCGGGTCTACGGGGCGGCGAGCATCGGCGCGCTGCGCGCGAGTGAACTGCACAGCCTCGGCATGCCGGGACTGGGCACGGTATTCGGCTGGTACCGGGACGGACGGCTAAACTCCGACGCCGACGTGGCGGTTGTGCATGGCGACGCGGACATCGGTTTCCGCGCATTCACCCATGCAATGGTCAGCATCCTCGATCGCTGCGAGGAATTGCAGCGCTCGCGTCAGTTGGATGCGCAAGCCGCCGCGGCGGTGACGCATATCGCGAGGTCGGTTCACTTTACCGAACGGTCGTCAACTGCGCTGCTGGTCGCCGCGAGGAAGCACGGGCAGGAGAGCGCCATGCGCACGGTGGTGACGGCGCTAGCTGATGCGGACAGCGACATCAAGCGCCGCGACGCCGCGACCGCTATCCGCGCCCTCGTCGAGGCCGGGCCAGTGCCGCTGAGGGACCAGGAGATCGCCGAGGTCCCCGACTCTTCCCTGCGGCGCGAATGGAAGCTCCGGCATTCGCCGGCGACCGACGTGGCCGACGCGCCGACGATGCGAGAAGTGCTGGCCTACGCGCAGTTCTTCCTACCGGACTTTCCGGAGCGGCACACGCGCTACGTCCTCGCGCACCTTGCTCCCGAGTATCCGTCCCTGACCGAGGACCGGCATTTCCAGCGCTGGCTCACCGGGCTGTCATCAGCGGAACTGGTGCGCCGCGGCCTGCTGAGCTCCGGCGAGATCGGGGTCCTGTCACCAGCAGAAAGGAAGCTGCGGGTACTCGTCAGGTCCTTCCGGCTCACGTCCGGCAGGCTGGTATACCACGACCTCCCGGCCGACCTGGCCGGCGACCTGTCCGACCTCTCCGCGCAATGCTCCCGCATGCTCGCGTTCACCAGGCAGGCCATGAGCGCCAACCCGCAGTTTCATCCAGCGGACGTGCCAGCCCAGATGATCAAGCCGGTCTTCGCCAGGCTGTGGCGCACCACGAGCCTGGAGACCGCATTGCTCGACCGGGGGTTCCGTGACATCGAAGATTTCCTCGCCTGGGCCCGGCCCTTCTACGTGGCGGCCAGCGCGGCCGTCGCGATGAGGCAACCAACGAAGAGCATGACAGAAGGTGCATAAATGACTATTAGCCTGCAGAGCGCTGCTGGACAGGGCACCGACCGGGTGCTGTCCACGCGAGCGCGGGAACTGAGCGAGGTAGCGGCGCTGGCCGAGGCGCAGCTTGAGCGGTTCGGTATCACGCGACTCGCCGATGTCACCGGTCTGGACGTGGTCGGAATTCCGGTGTGGCACTCGATTCGTCCCGGAGCGGCGCCCGGGTTGAACACGGTGACCAGCGGAAAGGGCCAGACCATCGAGGCGTGCCGGGTCTCGGCGATGATGGAGGCCATTGAGCGTTACTGCGGCGAGCCGGCCGGGCGTCCCACCGTGATCAACTCATACGCGGAGCTGCGGCTCGAGCGTCCGACGCTTGACCCGTTGCGGCTGGTCCCCCGGCAGAACCACGCGTGGACCCCCTCGTCGATGATGACCTGGTGGCCGACCCGGGCTGTGCGCCACGACGTCGAGGTATGGGTTCCCGCGGTCACGGTCTTCACGCCCTTCCCGGCCGAATGCAACCTGATGGGTTCCAATACAGCCGGCCTGGCCAGCGGTAACACCCGGGACGAGGCCCTGCTGCACGGTCTCTACGAGGTCATCGAGTACGACTGCCAGGCGTTCGCGGAGGTGCTTAACACTGGGTACCGCATCCGGCCGGAGACGTTGCCCGATGCGGCGCAAGAGCTCATGGAGCGGTACGAACGGGCCTCCATTGACGTGACCGTGCACGCCTGCATCAACGGAATCGGCATCCCGTCGTTCTTCGCCGCGACCGAGGACAGGCACGCTAGCGATGCCATGCTGTTCAACGGCGGATGCGGATGTCACCTGGACCCGGATATCGCCGTGCTCAGGGCGCTTACCGAGGCCGCTCAGTCTAGGCTCGGCGTGATCGCTGGCGCCCGCGAGGACATGGACCGTCAAGAGCATCGCCGGGCCTCGTCGTACGGAGACCTGAGGGACAAGCTGCACCGCTGGAGCGACGGCAGGCCATGGCGCTCGTTCGGCGACTTCGAGGACCGGACGACCGGAACCCTCGAGGGCGACCTCAGCCGGGTGCTGGACGCGCTCAGTGCCGACGGCCTTGACCTGGTCCTCGACGCCGAACTCGCACCCCCGAACCTGCCCTTCTCGGTGGTGCAGGTCGTCGTCCCCGGCACGGAGATAGCCAATATCGACACCCTCCGGGCGGGACCCAGGCTGCTCAGAGCGCAGCGAGCGAACCAGGACAAGCGCACAGGAGACCAGTCATGAGGCTCGTGATGTTCAGCGGACCCTCACTGCGGCCGGCCGATCTTGATGACCTCCGCGAGTACGCCGTGAGCCGTTCGGTAAGCCTCGTCGTTCATCCGCCAGTCGCACGGCACGACCTGCTCGAACTGCTCGATGACAAGGCGCCAGGCACCAGGGTGCTGATCATAGACGGGGAATTCGGGCAGAATCTCGCCGTATCGGTCACCGAGATCCGGACTTACCTGCGAGCCGGGCAATACGTCTCAGGGGCCTCCTCGATGGGTGCGCTGCGTGCGGTCGAATGCCGCACGCTCGGAATGCGCGCTCACGGGTGGATCGCTGCCCGTTACGCCGACGGCACCATAGACGCTGACGATGAGGTCGCGCTTCTCTTCGATCCGGAGACACTGGCGCCCGTAACAATTCCGCTGGTCAATATCAGGTGGCTAGTCGGACAGCTCGCCGCCAATGCTGCACTCGACCCTGCGAGCGCCGAAGTCATCTTCGCCACCGCCGCTGCCCTGCATTACCGCACGCGCACGCCGGGTGCGCTCGCCAAGGCGGTCAGGCGAACACAAGACGCGGCAGCTGCTGACGCCCTCATAGACATGCTCCGGCCGGAGTGCATCTATTTGTGGGATCGCAAGCGCCTAGACGCGCTGGAAGCCGCCCGCACCGAGATCAATGAGCTAGCGGAAATATCCGCTAGCGCCGCGTGAATGGATCATGATAATCCCCCGTGAAAGTCTGGTATAAAGACCAGATAAATGATAAAATGGTAAATACAAGAGATCTGGAGATTCCAGGTCTGAGAATGGATGGAGGAAAGTCCCATGCAGGACATTCAGGCCCTTCTGACCAGCACCACCGAAGAGGTTCTGGCGGCTTCCGGTTCGATGGAGCAGAGCTTCCCCGACTCGATCGCCCGTGCCTTCACCAAGGTCAACGGCAAGGACCTTTAATCGCATTACTGTCGCGTGGTTGTGCCGGAGAACCTGACCTTCTCCGGCACTACCCGCCCTCTCTGCCAGTACTTCAGGCCGGTACTTCAGGAAGGCGATGAATTCCTAGCATGAACATAGCCAGCCTGACCCGGATTCTGCGTACGCTGATACCAGCCGAACGGAATGGGCGCCTGTTTGTCACCATCACGATGATAGATGCCATCGGCAACGGCCTATTCGTAAGCGGCATCATGGTCTTTGCCCTCAGAATAATCCGGCTGGACCCGCAGCAGATCACTCTCGGGTTCTCGATCGCCGGCCTGGTTGGCATCCTGGCATCGGGGACCGCCGGGAAGCTGGTAGACCATCTGACCCCGAAACATACAATGCTCATCACTAACGCGATGAGCGGCCTGGCGGGCCTAGCTTACTGTTTCATCCATTCTTTCGCCCTCTTCCTGCTGCTGACCAGCGTCGATACAGCATTCGGCATGATCACCATCGTCGCTATCACAGCATATGTTGGCGCCGTCGCGGATGGGGAGGAAAGGGTCAGGCTGCGTGCCCAGGCACGTTCGCTGCTGAATGTGGGGTTCGGTACCGGAGCGGGCCTGGCGGCGGCGGTACTAGCCATCGGCACGACCTCGGCCTACTACCTGCTCCCGATAGGTAACGCGGTATCTTTCTTCGTCCTCGTCGTGCTAACGATGCCGCTGCGGGCGACCGGTCGGCTCGGCCAAGACGGCGATGATGAGCAGGACCCCGCCCTCCCGCTGCCCGCTAGGCGTAACCTGCCATTCCTGGCGGCAACGGCGCTTAACACCATACTTTCGTTGCACGAGGTGCTGACTCTGGTCCTCGTGCCGTTGTGGCTCATAGTCCGCACGTCGGCGCCCAAGGTGCTGATCTGCATTCTCATCGCGGGCAATACCGTCATCTGCGCACTATTCCAGGTCCGGGCGGCCAGAGGAACGGAATCGCTCCGTACCAGCGTGCGGAAGGTGCAGCTCGCGGCGGTGTTGCTGCTGCCCGGCTGCGTGGCGGTCGCGTTGTCCGGCCGGGCCTCAACTTGGCTGGTCATCCTGCTACTGGCTGTCGCATGTGTCTCGTTCACCGGCGCAGAGCTGTTCCAGACCGCGGGGTCGACCGGCATCCTGTACGCCCTGGTACCTCCTGCCGCGATCGCCGATTACGCGGGCGTATTCGGTATGAGCCAGGCCGCGGTGGCTGTCGTGGGGCCTGGATTCATTGGCTGGCTGGTACTGACGTACGGTGCGACGGGGTGGGTCGTTCTCGGCTTGGTGACCGTGGCAGCGGCCGTCCTGCAGCAGATAGCGATCTCTAAGAGCGCCGTGCTGCTGGCGAGAAAAGCTTCCGGCCGCCCGCAACCTGATCGTGAACCCGCTGTCGCGTGGATGGGCAAATCGCAGTTACCGGGGACGCGCTCAGGGGCAACAATGCGCCTTGCCCGCGCAGTTCAGCGAGTGTGCCGGGCCAGTTCGTGTGGCTGCTCGCGACCGCGGTTCCGGTCAGCGGCGACAACTCAGGTCACTCGGGCTCGCAAGCCGCGGCTAGCCCTCTGCTCGGCCGCCCAGGTGCCTGGCGAGGAACTTCTCCGCGGTACCGAAGAACCTGAGCCGGTTCTCCGGCATGTAAAAGCCGTGCCCCTCGTCGGGGAACAGCAAGTACTCGTGGTCGATCCCGGCCGCCTTCAGTGCGGCCACGATCTGCTCGGACTCGGCCGGCTTGACCCTGGGGTCGTTGGTTCCCTGCGCGATCAGCACCGGGATGCGGATATCGCCTACCCGGGACAGCGGCGACCGCGACCACAGGAACTCCTCCTCGGTCTCCGGGTTCCCGATCCGCCTGAAGAGTTGCGCCTTCGCCGGCCCCCAGTAGGCCGGAATGCTGTCCAGCAGCGTCTTGAGGTTTGACGGCCCCGAGATGTCCACCGCGCAGGCGAACATGTCCGGGGTGAATGCGGCCCCGACCAGCGCTGCGTAGCCGCCGTATGAGGCACCGTAGATCCCGATCCGGTTCTTGTCCGCCCAGCCCTGCGCGGTAATGTAGCCGACCGCATCGAGCAGGTCGTCGTGCATCTTGGCGCCCCACTCACGGTCGCCGGCGGCGACGAACGCCTTGCCGTACCCGGTGGAGCCGCGGTAGTTCACCTGGACGCACAGGTACCCGCGGTTGGCCAGCCATTGCGCCCCGGGGTACCACTCCCACACGTCCCTTTCCTGCGGGCCGCCATGCACGTTAATCACGGCGGGCAGGTTCTCCCTCGGCTCGCCGGGCGGGAACGTCGCGTACCCGTACACGGTCAGCCCGTCCCTGGTCGTGAACGAGAACGGCTCGGCTTTCGCCAGTGTGTACCGCTCGAGCTCGGGCCGGGTGGTGAACAGGAACCGGCCGGTCCGCGTGCCGCGGTCGTACCGGTAGTACTTGGCCGGCTGGTCATCGTTGTTGAACGAGATCAGCCAGGTCTGATCCGCATCGTCGCGGCCGATGAACTGCGGGTCGCCCGCGTCCAGCTTCCTGACCTCGTCGAAGTCGGCCTGGACTGAGGGGTCGAGCACGTGGAACTCGACCCGGGCCTTGACCAGTTCCACGATCTGCGGCTCGCGCGTGTCCGGGTGGAGCATCGCGTCGGCCACGTCGGCCTCCGGGTCAGCGAGCAGTACGGTGCTGGCGCCGGTGGCGATGTCGACCCGCACCAGCCGCCCGGTGTCCGAGCCTGCCGCGCTTCTCAGCAGCAGCGACCGCCCGTCCTGGCTGAACGACAGCGCGTCGAAGGACGGCACGTCATCGGCCTCGATCGTGAGCAGGACCCGCCAGTCCGCGTCCCTGTCCTTGTCCTTGACCAGGAGGTTGAACCCGCCGTCGGGCTGCGGCGCCAGCGCGGCCCTGACCCTCATGTCCTCGTCCGCCAGCCAGGCGGCGAAACCGGGGTTTTCGATCTCCTTGACCAGCTCACCAGTGGACAGGGTCAGCCGGTAGACGTCATGCAGCTCTGGGTTGTCCAGATTCATCCCGACCAGGAGCTCGTCGGGGCGGCTCTTCCTGCTGGCGATGAGCTGCGCCTGGATCTTGGGAAACGGTGTGTGGTCCCGCCGCGCCATCGTCTCCAGGTCCACGTCATACATGCGCCAGTTCTCGTCGCCGCCGCTGTCCTGCAGGTACAGCAGGTGCCGACCGTCCCTGGCCCACCCGAACCTGCGGATGCCCTGGTCCGTGTCGTCGGTCACAGCGACCGCGTGGTCCCACGACACCCCCTCCGAACTGATCGGCGCCACCCAGACGTTCAGCACTCCGTCCTTCGGGGCGATCCAGCCGAGCCGACTGCCATCGGGGGACAAGCTGGGCCTGGCGCGCTCCTGGTCCCCGAACAGGATCTCTCGCGGGATGAGCTCAGTCATGCTTCCATCTCTACTGCAACCTCGACCCGCCTGGATGATGTCGGCAGCCATGACATGACGGATGACATGTGTGACGTGACGAATGACATGAATGCTTCGGCCAAGACAGTGCCGGGCTTAGTCCTCGGCGCGGCCACGGCTAGTCCTCGGCGCGGCCGCCTAGGTGCTTGGCGAGGAACTTCTCCGCGGCGGCGTAGAACTTGAGCCGGTTCTGCGGCTTTGCGAAGCCGTGGCCCTCGTCGGGGAACAGCATGTACTCGTGGTCGATGCCGGCCTTCTCGAGCGCGGCGACGATCTGCTCGGACTCGGCCTGCTTGACCCGCGGGTCGTTCGCGCCCTGCGCGATCAGCAGCGGGATGCGGATATCACTGGCGCGGGACAGCGGCGACCGCGACCAGAGGAACTCCTGGTCAGTCTCCGGGTTCCCGACCCGCTTGTAGAGCTGCGCCTTCATCGGCCCCCAGTACGGCGGGATGCTTTCCAGCAGCGTCTTGAGGTTTGACGGGCCGACGATGTCCACCGCGCAGGCGAACACGTCAGGGGTGAACGCGGCCCCTACCAGCGCCGCGTAGCCGCCGTAGGAGGCGCCATAGACCGCGATCCGGTCCTGGTCCGCCCAGCCCTGCGCGATGACGTACGCCACCGCGTCGAGCAGGTCGTCGTGCATCTTCGCGCCCCACTCCCGGTCGCCGGCGGCGACGAACGCCTTGCCGTACCCGGTGGAGCCGCGGTAGTTCACCTGAACACACAGGTACCCGCGGTTGGCCATCCACTGCAGCTCGGGCTGGTAGCCCCATCCGTCCCGGGTTTGCGGGCCACCGTGCACATTCAGCACCGTGGGCAGGTTCTGCCGCGGCGCGCCGACCGGGAACGTGGCGTACCCGTGCACGGTCAGCCCGTCCCTGGTGGTGAACGAGAACGGCTCGGTCTTGGCCAGCGTGTACCGGTCGAGCTCGGGGCGGCTGGTGAACAGGAAGCTGCCGGTCCGCGACGCCCGGTCGTACCAGTAGTACTTGGCCGGCTCGTCGTCGTTGTTGAACGACACCAGCCAGGTCCGGTCGGCGTCGTCCCGCCCCACGAACTGCGGGTCGCCCGCGTCCAGCTTCCGGACCGCCTCGAAGTCGGCCTCGACCGACGGGTCGAGCACATGGAACTCGGCCCGCGCCTTGACCAGCGACACGACCTGCGGCTCACGCGTATCGGGGTGTACCAGCACGCCCACCACGTCGGTGTCCGGGTCCCCCAGGAGCTCCACCATGGCACCGGTCTCGATGTCGATCCGCACCAGCCGCCCGGTGTCCGAGCCTGCCGCGCTGGTCAGCAGCAGCGACCGCCCGTCCTGGCTGAACGACAGCGCGTCGAAGGACGGCACGTCATCGGCGCCGACCGTGAGCAGCGGCCGCCAGTCCGCGTCCGGGGTGTCCTTGACCAGCAGGTCGAACCCGCCGTCAGGCAGCGGCGCCAGCGCGGCCCTGACCCTCATGTCCTCGTCGGCCAGCCAGCCGGCGAAACCCGGGTTGTCGATCTCCTTGACCAGCTCACCGGTGGCCAGCGTCAGCCGGTAGACATCGTGCAACGCCGGATTGTCCCGGTTCAGCCCCACCAGCAGCTCACCCGGATGACTCTCCTTGGCCGCGACGATCCGTGCCTGGATCTTGTCGAACGGCGTGAGGTCGCGCCGCGCCATCGTCACCAGGTCCACGTCGTGCAGGCGCCAGTTCTCGTCGCCGCCGGTGTCCTGCAGGTACAGCAGGTGCCGCCCGTCCCGCGCCCAGGTGAACACCCGGATGCCCCGGTCGGTGTCGTCGGTGACGGCCACCGCGTCGTCCCAGGACACTCCGCCCTCGCCGGCCGGCGCCACCCAGACGTTCAGCACCCCGTCCTTCGGCGCGATCCAGGCGAGCCGGCTGCCCACGGGGGAAATGCGGGGGCTGACACGTTCCGGATTGCCGAACAGAACCTCGCGCGGGATGAGCTCAGTCATTCATCCTGCTTATCATATCGCCAGGGGTCTGCCCCAGGGCGGAAATCTCCGAGCACCATGGTCATCATCGTGCATGAGCGGGCACGGCGACGAGGGCGACATGACTGTCGCTCCGCGCGCCTGGCTTATCTTTCCGGTATGCGGTGTCGGTGAGCGGACGCAGCGGAAGATCGAACGACTCGTTGTGCGTGGTCTGCAGGTAGTGCAGGATGATTCCCTCCCGCAGGGCCCATGGGCATATGTCGACGGAATCGACGTTCAGGGCCTTCATCGCGGCCTTCGCGACCACCGCTCCGGCGAGGATCTGCCGACTGCGCGACCGCGACACCCCGCGCAGCTTCGCCCGCTGCCGGGCGCCGAGCCCGGCCAGCTGCGGAATGCACGCCTCGAGATCCGTGGCCGTCACGGAACGGCGGACGAATGGCCCCTTCCGCTGGGCAGGCGCGCCGGAAAGGCGGGCGAGTTGCTTGAAGGTCTTGGAGGTGCCGACCACCCGGTCGGGCACGCCCTCCCAGAGCAGCCGGTCGGCCACTTCGCGCAGGGTCGTCCTTACGTGCCCGCGCAGTGCCGCGAGCTGCTCGCAGGCGGGCGGGTCGTCCGGCAGGAAGGCCCGGGTCAGTCGTCCCGCGCCGAGCGGGAGCGATATCGAGAGCTCGGGTTCGGCGTCTCGGCCGAACACGATCTCCATGGAGCCGCCGCCGATGTCGAGGATCAGCTGCCTGCCCGCCGACCATCCGTACCACTGATGCACGGCGAGGTAGGTCAGCCGGCCCTCGTCCACACCGGTCAGGAACTGCGGCCTGACCCCGGATTCTGCCTCAACGCGGTCCAGGATCTCATCCCGGTTCGTGGCATCGCGCACGGCCGACGTGGTGAACACATAGAGCTGCTGGACGCCCAGCCGCCTGGCCGCGCCCATGGCGTGATTGACCGCCTGGACAACCCGGTCGACCCCGGTCGGGTCGATAGCGCCGTCAGGACCGAATGCCTCGCCGAGCAAGGTCGGCTCTTTCACCGCATGCGTCGGTAGGGGCGGCGCGCCAGGGCGCACCTCGAAGACCTGCAACTGGGCCGAGTTTGAGCCGATATCCAAGACTCCAAGCAGCATCTGCCGCAATTACCCTTAGCCAGCCGGACCATACATCCCGGTGCGAGAATCTGCGGGACCGCCCGGGAGCCGCGCCTCACGGCGTCCGGCTGGGTCCGTAATTGCCGGGCCGAACGGGGTGGGCACCTCGCCCTGGCTCAACTGCGTCGGTCAGCATGTCCGCGGGCGTGCCCGCGCTGCTGTATCGGTCCGTGAACTCGTGCGCGCTGCTGATCCTGCTGGTCGGGCTGCCGCTGGCCGCCGCGGTCAGCGGCTGGCTGCTGGCCGGCCGCGAGCCGGAGGCCATCGCGAGACAGCCGCTGGACTGACGCGGGTCTTGCTGGCCGTACCACGGCCAGCCTCCGCCCAACAGAAAGACCTGGGGTAAAACCCCAGGCCATCACGGGTGCGCCGCCAGGGACTCGAACCCCGAACCCGCAGATTAAGAGTCTGCTGCTCTGCCAGTTGAGCTAGCGGCGCGTGAACCGCTGTGATCGTAGCAGCAACCGGCGGCGCATTGCCAATCGCGGCGCCCGCCCCGCCCGGACCCCGGTCCGGGAAGTAAGGAAGGACCTAGGACGTTCGGAAGAAAAGAGCGAACAGGCTAATATTCCGAACGGCCTGTGGTAGCTGTCAATGGGATGCCCCGCGCCCGACGTGGTATCGCCACTACGATGTGCGATGAACCGGATGCGGAACGTGGACGTAAGACAGGCGTGGAGAGACGCAGGCGGAGTGGGGTATATCCGGGTGACGCAAGCATGACCAACCGTGACGTTGTAGAGTCGGCGTCCATGCCTGAACCGTCGCAGCTCCCCCAGAAGGACGCGGCCGGGGCGGGGACCCGGCTGGCCTGGCTCGACGTGCTGCGCGGCCTGGCCGCCCTCGCGGTGGTCTTCGACCACGCCAGCTACTACGTGCTCCAGCACGTGCGGGGGATCATCTACCAGTGGTTCGACCCGGGCAACTACGGCGTCTTCGTCTTCTTCATCATCAGCGGGTACATCGTGCCGGCGTCGCTGGAGCGCAAGGGCAGCGTCCGAACGTTCTGGGTGAGCCGCCTGTTCCGCCTGTACCCGCTGTACCTGCTGGCCGTGGGCATCGCGGTGGCGCTGTACATGATGCACTTCGGGTCGCTGCGCGGCGAGGGCGCGGACCCGGAGGCCTCGGTCTTCTCCCAGCTGCTGATGATGTCGAACGTGCTTGGCGGCAACAACCTGCCCAACGTGGTCTGGTCGCTGTCCTACGAGATGGTCTTCTACCTGCTGCTCACCGCCTTGTTCATCGCCCGGGTGCACAAGCGCAGCAGCTGGTACGCGCTGGCCTTCGCGGTCGCCGCGGTCGCCATCGGCGGCCTGCTGCCACAGGCCTTCTTCACGCACAACGTGGCCACCCCGCGCCTGATCGCGCTCGTGGCGGACCTGGCCGTGCTCGCCGGGCTGGCCCTCGCGGTCGTCCTGCGCGGGATGTCGCGCCTGCTCGGCGCGGCTATCGCCGCGGTGGTGGCGGTGGCCCTGCTGGCCTTCAACGGCAGCTGGCTCTGGCCGTGGGAAACGCTGTCGATCCTGGCCCTGATGTTCACCGGGACGATGTTCTACCGGGCCGAACAGGGCCAGTACTCATGGCGCAAGGCCATCGTGGCCGGGGTGGCCGTGCTGGGGCTCGCCATCGCCGCCGGGCTGTGGCACAGCCGGGCGTGGGGCATGTCCGCGCACGCCGAGCTGCTCTGGTCGCGCCGCTGGTTCTCCGCGCTGCTGCTGGCCGGCCTGACGTTCGGGGCCGGGCTGGCGTTCCGGCACGTCCGGTGGCCGCGGGTGCTGACCTGGCTGGGCCTGATCAGCTACTCCGTTTACCTGCTGCACCCGCTGGTCATCGAGGTCTATCACCACTTCACCTGGACGCGGCAGCACCATCCCTTCTGGGAGCAGGTGCTGCTGGCCGCGGGGATCCTGGCCATCGTGATCGCGCTCAGCTCGGTCACGTACCTGTTCGTCGAACGGCCGATGCAGAACGTCGGCCGCCGGGTGGGGCGCTGGCTGGATCGCCAGTTCGGCCCGGACCGGGTGCCGGACACGGTGCAGGGACTCGTGCACCCGGTCATGGCCGGCCAGGGGCACCCGGCCACCGAGTAAGCCCGTCCGCATCCTCCGGTCACCAAGTTGCCTGTCACCACCCGCGGTAGCGTCACCACCCCGGTAGCCTTGTCACCACCCCCGGTAGCCTGTCACCACTCCCGCCCTGATGCGGCATGCTGGTCTTATGGCTCTAGTACCGGCGGCCGAGCTGCCGTCCCCGCGTGAACCCGGCACGCCGTACCGGGTCTGCCTGGTCTGCCTGGGCAACATCTGCCGGTCACCGATGGCGGAAGCCGTGCTGCGCGCCGAGCTGGAGGCGGCCGGCCTGGACGGCGCCGTCGTGGTGGACAGCGCGGGCACCGGGGACTGGCACGTCGGCGGCGCGATGGATCCGGGCGCCCGGGCCGCGCTGGGCGGCCGCGGCCACGACGGCTCGGCCCACCGGGCCCGGCAGTTCCAGCCGTCCTGGCTGGCCCGGCGTGACCTGATCCTGGCCATGGACGCCCGCAACCTCGCGGACCTGCGGCGGATGGCCCGGGGCCAGGACACGGACCGGATCCGGCTGTTCAGCGAGGCGGGCGGGCTGGCCGAGGCCGACGGCGGCGACATCCCCGATCCCTGGGGCGGCGGCCCGGAGGAGTTCGGCCACGTGCTCGACCTGCTCGGCGCGGCCGCGCCGGTCATCGCCGCCCGGCTGGCCCGCGCCGTCCGGTGACCTCTTTCACCTCCGCCGCACGCCGGGTCGCGCGGCAGACCGGCCTGGCCGTCCGCGAGGCGCGGGCGGCCGGCTCCAGCACGGCTACCAGCACCTGATGATCACGCTGGCCGGCGGCCAGCGCGCGTTCGCCAAGGTGGCCGAGGCGGAGGAGACGGCCCCGGCCGAGCTGGCCGCCTCGTTCGCGGCCGAGGCGAGCGGACTGCGCTGGCTGGCCGAGGCGGACGCCGTCCCGGTGCCCGAGGTGCTGGCCGTCACCGGGGCCGCGCTGGTCATCGCGATGATCCCGCCGGGGCACGCAACTCCGTCGGCCGCGTTCCGGTTCGGCACCGAACTCGCCCGGCTGCACGCGGCAGGCGCCGCGGATTTCGGCGCTCCGTGGCGGGGGTTCATCGCCAGCCTGCCGCTGGATAACACGCCCCTGCCGCCGGAACAGCCAGCCGGGGCCGCGCCCGCGTGGCCGCAGTGGTACGCCCGCCGCAGGCTGCTGCCCTACCTCCGGATGGCGGTGGACTCCGGCGCGCTGCGGCAGGAAGACGGGCGGCTGGTGGAGGCGGTGATCGACCGGATCGACTCGCTGGCGGGACCGGCCGAGCCGCCGAGCCGCATTCACGGCGACCTCTGGGCCGGGAACGTGCTGTGGTCCGGCGACCGGGGCTGGCTCATCGACCCGGCCGCCCACGGCGGCCACCGCGAGACCGACCTGGCCATGCTGGCCCTGTTCGGCGCGCCCGACCTGGACCGCATCCTGGCCGGCTACAACGACACGGCGCCGCTGGCGGCGGGCTGGCGGTCCAGGATCCCGCTGCACCAGCTGCATCCGCTGCTGGTGCACGCGTGCCTGTTCGGCGCGTCCTACGCCGAAGGTGTGCGGGCCGCGGCTCGTTCGGCCCTGTCTGCCTAGAGTTCCGGTGCGCGGCTGATTCAAACCCCTACAATTGGTCCGCAATGAGGCGGCAGGTCAGGAAATGCAGTAGGGGACACCTGGGGAAGATGGCGCCACAGTGAGCGGAAGTGACGGCCGTTCGGCCGGAGACTACGGGGACCAGGCCAGCCCCGGCGGGATTCCGCCGAGCTTCGGCGCGTCCTCGCCCGCGTCCCCCCACCCCCATCCACGCCGCCACCCCCATCCACGCCGCCACCCCCATCCGCGCCGCCACCCGCACCCGCGCCGCCACCCGCATCCGCGCCGCCACTCTCGCCCCCGGCCGCGCCTGCGCCGCCGCCCGATCCCGCGCCCCCACCCGATGACGGCTCGACGGTGGGCTGGTACCCGGGCGGGGCGCCCGGCCAGCCCACGGCGGGCCCCTTCGCGAATCCGTCCACCCCGGCCCGGCGCCTGGTTCCCGGCCTCGGCCTGTCCCTGTTCGCGAAGCGAGCCGGATCCGGCGGCCGGGGCACGCTGATGAACGTCCTGGTGTTCGGGGCCGGCCCGCTGGCCCTGGCGGGCATCATCGTGGCCGCGTTCGTGCTCGTGGCCCCGGGTAAGGGGGCGGCCTCCAGCCTCGGATTCACCGCTGGCCCTGCGCCCAGCACGCAGCAGTTCACGGCCAGTGCCGCGGCTAGCCCGTCGCCGTCTCCCTCGCCGTCAGCGCACAAGAAGCACCCGCACGCGGCCAGCACCGCCTCGCTCCCGGCCAAGGCGGGGCCCCGGGCCAAGCCGAGCGCCAAGGCCAAGGCCACGCCCAAGCCCGCGCGCAAATCCGGCGGGGTCACGCCGCACGATCTCGGCCTGCCCAACTTCGCCGGCTACTGCCAGCACATCGGCCACCGCAGCGCCGAGGTGATCGCCGCCGACGCCTACGGCTGGCGCTGCACGCTGTTCCCCAGCCAGGTGGTCAAGGTCGTCAGCGTCTGCGCCTGGACGTATCACCTGAGCACGGGTCAGGTGGTCGACGTGAGCACGAACTACAACGACCCCAATGCCTGGCAGTGCTGGCGCATCAACCGGGACCTGGGCGTGCTCAACTTCGCCAGCTACTGCACCGCCGCCGGCCACGGCACCAGCAAGCTGGTCGCGGACAACGCGTACGGCTGGTACTGCACGTCGCCATCGGCCCCGGTCGACACGACCGCCGCGTGTGACACCCTCTATCACGTCAACGACGCGGTATCCCGCTTCGCGGTCTTCGCCGACCCATACTCTTGGCAATGCTGGAACTGACCCCAGCCCTCCCGCCCCGGCGCCCCAGCCCTCCCGCCCCCGCGCCCCACTGACCCCAGCCCTCCTGGCCCCGCGCCCCACTGACCCCGTCCACCTCACCCGCACGTTAATTCGCATACGTGTGCGATTAACCGGGAGGATCGGGCTTACCGGGAGGATTTGGGGCCCCCAGGGGGTACCGGATCCTCCCGGCAGGCCATTTCCTCCCCGTTATTCTGGCCGGGCGAGCGGCGCAGGTCTCGCAGCAGCCCCGCTGGTCACCGCATCACCATCAAAACCAATTCAGGGCCGAACGGTCCGGGCTTTCCCGTTCTCGTGACAGCATCAGCCGCCCGGCGGGGTGCCCGGCTCACCGGTCTCGCCAGGCGCCTCGCCGGATTCGTCAAGGTCGAGATCGTCGTCCGCGGCCATGCCGCCCTGGGCCTCGGGGGCGAGCGGCAGGGCGATCCGGAACGTCGCGCCCTGGCCGGGCGCGGTCCGCACCGAGGCGATGCCGCCGTGGGCGGCGACGAGCCCTCGCACGATCGCCAGGCCGAGCCCGCTGCCACCGGTGGTGCGCGTCCTGGCCTGATCCGCGCGGTAGAACCGCTCGAACACGCGATGAGCCTGTTCCGGGGCCATGCCGGGTCCGTGGTCGGTCACGTCGAGCGTCACGGCCGGGCCCGAATCAGGCAGCCGGGGGTCTAGCGTCCCTGACCCGATCGACACCTCGATCGGAGACCCGTCCGGGGTGTGGGTGAGCGCGTTGCTCATCAGGTTCCCGATGACCTGCCGCAGCCGCGGTTCGTCGCCGGTGACCAGGAACGCGGCGCCGGGCTGGACCGACAGGTCGATGGTTCTGGCCGGGGCGAGCAGCCGGGCGTCGTGCACCGCGTCGGCCGCCAGCGAGAGCAGGTCGATCGGCTGCCTGGCCAGCGGCCGCTGCTGGTCGAGCCGGGCCAGCAGCAGCAGGTCCTCGACGAGCAGGCCCATCCGGGCGGCTTCCTTCTCCACCCGCTGCATGATCCGGTCCAGGTCGTCGGGCGTGAGGCCGCCTCCCGGGGCCAGGGTGCCCGCGCCCGCCTCGCCCGCCGAGGCCGAGGCCGCTTCCTCCCTGTCCCAGTGCGCGACGAGGCCGCCGCGCTGACGGTAGTACTCGGCGAAGCCGCGGATCGCGGTCAGCGGCGTGCGCAGCTCGTGGCTGGCGTCCCCGATGAACCGCCGCATCCGTTCCTCGGACTGGTGCGCCGCCGCCTCGGATTGCTCGCGCTCATGGAAGGCGGTCTCGATCTGGCTCAGCATGATGTTCAGCGACCGGCCCAGGCTGCCGATCTCGGTGCGCGGATCCCGCTCGGGCACCCGCCGGTTCAGGTGGCCGTCGGCGATCTCCCCGGCGGTCTCCTCGATCTCGACCAGCGGCCGCAGGTTCGCCTGCACCACCGCGTATCCCACTCCCGCCAGCACGCAGACGATCGCGGCGCTCACGACTACGTCCATCCAGATCAGCTTCTGAATGGTGTCGTAGACGTTTGTCACGTCCGTGGCCACGATGATGGTGCCGGTGGACTGCGTGCCGGTCTGGAGGTTGGTGACATTGGCCGGGAATCCCATCGCCCGCCACCGCTCATCGCCAGCCTGCGCCATCACCGTAGTCGCCTGCTGCGGGTTGGCCTTGAGCCATGCGGTGGCGCCGGAAACGCCGGGGACCCATGCGGGACTCTGCGCCGGCTGATAACCGAAGGAAGTGTTGGGCTGCGGTGTCCAGACCGCCTGCAGCTGACCGCCGGAGGTAAGCCAGTAGATGTCGAGGTCAGTCCGGCAATTCGTGACACCGGAAAGATAGCTCTCGACGCACGACACGACCTGCTGGTTGCTGCCCACGGTTTGCAGCGCGCTGTCGTAGGGCCGGAGCAGGTAGCTGCGCAAGATCGAGATGCCGGCCATGCCCAGGGCGGCCAGGGCGAACACCACCAAGGCGACGAGCGCTGCGACCAGCTTGGTCCGCAGGGAGGTACGGCTGGACAGCCCGCGGGCGGCTCGCCATGGCCATGCTGCCCAGCGGCCGCCGTTGCTGCCTGCTCCCTCTGCTGTCATGGCCGAACACCCATTAAGACGAAGGCAACCGCAGGACGTACCCCACACCGCGCAGGGTGTGGATCAGCCGTGGCTGCTTGGTGTCCACCTTGCGCCGCAGCACGGACACGTAAGACTCGACGATGCCGGTGTCGCCGCGGAAGTCGTAGTCCCAGAACATGGTCGAGGATCTGCATCTTGGACAGCACCCGGTTCGAGTTGCTCATGAAGTACCTGAGCAGCTTGAACTCGGTGGGGGAGAGCTGGATCTGCTCGCCGGACCGCCACACCTCGTGGCTTTCCTCGTCGAGTTCGAGATCGGCGAAGGTGAGCCGGGGCGTCGGCTCAACCCCGTCGCCCCTGGTCCGGCGGAGCACGGCGCGGATCCGGGCGATCACTTCCTCCAGGCTGAACGGCTTGGTGACGTAGTCGTCGCCGCCCAGGGTGAGGCCGCGGATCTTGTCCTCGGTGGCGTCCCTGGCGGTCAGGAAGACGACCGGGATGCGGGCGCCGCCGCCGCGCAGCCGCCTGATGACGTCGAATCCGTCCATGTCGGGGAGCATTACGTCGAGCACGATCAGGTCGGGCCGGTGACGCTGAGCGGCCTGTACCGCCTCGGTTCCGGCTGCCGCCGTGACGACGTCGAAACCCGCGTAGCGCAGGCTCGCGGACAGCAACTCAAGGATGTTCGGCTCGTCTTCGACGACGAGCAGCCGGGCATCCGGTCGCTGCCGCGCATCGGTCAGCGTGTCCATGTTCTGTATTGTCGCCCGCAACGCTGAGGATAACCTGAATGCCCGCTGGATATGATCTCCGTTCCGCGGCCGGGGCGAGATTACCGGTGGGCGGGCCCGCAGGCCTGGCGCCAGTAGGCGATGGCGGCGGGCCGCGAGCCGACGCCGAGCTTGGAGTAGATCCGCCGGACGTGGTTCTTCACGGTCTTCTCCGCCAGGAACAGGCGAGCGGCGATCTGCCCGTTGGTCTGCCCGTCCGCGATGAGCGACATGACCTCCGCCTCGCGCGCGGACAGCGCGTGCGGCTCCCCGGCCCCGTTGAGAGCGGAGCTGAGAGCGGATCCCTCACCTCCGTCTGGCCGAGGGACCTTGCGATCATCCATCTGACCTCCGGCTGCGGACGGCGGACCCGTACCGCAGCGAACGTACCAAACCCAGTAGGTACTGCGTCAATCCATGAAGGTTCATGTAAATGAAAGACATGAACCGACTTAGTCAGTACTACTACCCAGCATCCCGACCTGCATACACGCTCCGTCTACCCAGCATCCCGACCTGCATACACGCTCCGTCGTCCCGCTCGCCTCCGGGCTCTGTCGTCCCGCTCGCCTCCGGGCCGCTAGCGCCGCCTTCCCTCGTCGCTCGTTCCTCGCTCCTCAGTGCTTGCTGGTGCTGGCCAGGCAGCGCCGCGGCCCTTTGGCTCGCGGGGGAGTCCAGGCGGCGGCAGGCAGCGCCGCGGCCCTTTGGCTCGCGGGGGAGAGTCCAGGCGGCTAGTAGTACTTTGTTAAGTTTAGGCGGCTGCCGGGTTTGTGTGGTGATGTCCGGTATGACCCTCCGGGGATCGCGGGGCTCTGGCCCCGGTTGCCGGGTTTTGCCGCGAGGATTCTGGTGGGCTGCCGCAGGAGGATCGGCGGGCCGCCGGGGAGTTGCCGGTGCGGGGGCTGATGGCGGGCGGGGCCGGTGAGGCCGGGCGGGCTCCTGGGCTGCCGGCCCGGCGTCCCGGTCCCGGATAACGGGGAGGATCCGGCCTGCGGGGAGGAAAAGGTACCCCAGGGGAGCCCGGATCCTCCCGGTAAGCCCGATCCTCCCCGTTAAATGCGGCGCCGGGCAGGTCCCGGGCGCTGGCGGACGGCCGGGCCGCCGCTCGCCCCCGGGCTCACGAGGCCCGTGATGCCAGGCGGACCGGACTTACCCCAGTTACCTAACAAAGCACTACTAGGAGGTGCCCTGGACCGATGAACCCGTGATGAGGTTCTTCGGCAGCGCCTGGTCGTGGCCGAGGTCGCTGAAGAACTGCCTGGCCGCCGTGGTGTTCCACTCGACGACCGACCCGACGGCCGTGCTCGCGAACTGGCCGAACGGCACGGTGGTGGTCACCGGGTCCCGCAGCGCGAACGCGACGGAGATCAGCTGCGTCAGGCCCGTTCCCTGGTCGATCGAGATCGCGGACGCCGCGCCGTTGGCCGCGGGGACGATGGCGAACGGGTTGGCCAGCGTGCCGGCCGACGTCATCTTGGACAGGATGCCCTTGAGCAGCACCCGCTGGTCCTGCTCGCGCTGCAGGTCGCCCTCGGCGAAGGCGCGGGTCCGCACGAAGCCGAGGGCCTGGTCGCCGTTGAGCGTCTGGCAGCCCGCCTTGAGGTTCAGGCCTGCCTTGGGGTCCTTCATCGGCGCCTTCAGGCACATGCGCACGCCGCCAACGTCGTCGACCACGGTGACCAGGCCGCCGAAGCCGATGCCCATGTAGTGGCTGATGGGCAGGCCGGTGACGTTCTGCACGGTCTGCACGAGCAGCTTCGGGCCGCCGAAATCGAAGGCGGCGTTGAGCTTGTTGTAGCCGTGCCCCGGGATCGGCACGTAGGAGTCTCTCGGCATGCTGACCAGCGTCGGACGGGTCCCGTTGGCCGGCACGTGCAGGAGCATGATCGTGTCAGAACGGCTGCCGCTGATGTCGTGCCCGAGAGCCAGCTGGTTTTCCTCCGCCTTGGTCAGCCCGGCGCGGCTGTCGGACCCTGTGATCAGCCAGTTCGTCCCGGCCGAGGTGAGCGTCGTCGGCACCAGCGCGTCGATCTTGGTCAGCTTGGAGTTCACGCTGAAGTAGACGGCCACGCCGGCCAGCACGATCAGCACCACCAGGCTGGCCAGGATGGCCATGATGCGCCGGGGCCGCAGCCACCGCCGCCCGCCGCGCCGTCCGTAGCCGCCCCCGCCGCCCGCGCCGCCCGCGCCGCCCGCGCCGCCTGTCCAGGACCGCGGCGGCGGCTGAGAGGGCCACGCGGCCCGGCTCTCCTGGCCCACGCCCTGCCGCTGAGAGCCCTGCCCCTGGGAGCGGGGCGTGAAGCTCGGCTGCTGCCGCTGGCCAGCCGCGCCGGGCTTGTCCGGCTCGTCGCTGTACCATCCGCGTGGCCAGTCATTACTCATCATGACCCCCAGACCGTGCGGCAGCATCCTCGGCCAGATCGGCTGAGACGGAACATTCCTCCGTAGGCACGGAGTCGATGCTAATAGCAAGATGGTGCTGCCTAATCAACCCCTGACATGAACCGCCGCGCGGGCCGAGACTTACGGTCATGACTCCCGCCGAACCCACTCTCGACCAGCTCCGCCGAAACCCGCTGCCGCTGCGCGGCCGGGTCGCGGTAGTCACCGGCGTCAGCCGGCGCGCGGGCATCGGGTACGCCATCGCCCGCAGGCTGGCCGCGCAGGGCGCCAGCCTGGTCCTTCACCATTACGCCCCGCACGACCGCGACCAGCCCTGGGGCGCCGATCCCGGCGGGCCCGAGGCGGTGGTCGCCGGCGTGACCGCCGCCCTGGCCGACCCGGAGGCGACCGTCCGGCACCAGGAGGCGGACCTATCCGACCCCGATGCGCCGGCCCGGCTCATCGAGTCGGCCGCCGCAACTTCCAGATTCCTGGACATCCTGGTCTGCAATCATGCCCGCAGCGGCGGCGACGGTCCCCTCGGCACGCTGACCGCCGCCATGCTCGACGCGCACTGGGCCGCCAACACCCGCTCGTCCATCCTGCTGGCCCAGGCCTTCGCCGCCCGGCACGACGGCCGCCCCGGCGGCCGGGTCGTCTTCATGACCTCAGGGCAGGACCTCGGCCCGATGACCCCCGAGGTCGCCTACGCCGCGAGCAAGGGCGCGCTCGCCTCGATCACCCGCACCCTGGCCGACCACCTCGCCGGCCAGGCGATCACGCTGAACACGGTCAATCCCGGCCCGGTCGACACCGGCTACGCCCCGCCCGAAGCCCGCGAGATGGTCCGCCGCCACTTCCCTTCGGGACGCTGGGGCACCCCCGACGATCCCGCCCGCCTGGTCGCCTGGCTGGTCACCGACGAAGCCGCCTGGATCACCGGTCAGGTCATCAACACCGAAGGCGGCTTCCGCCGCTGGGACTGACCGGCACCCGCCAGCTCATCGGCTGTCTCGTTTGGCCTGCCTGCGGGCACCCATGGCGCGCGTGCCAGCCCGGCGCTTCTCGGTGGCAGGCGAGCGCAGGGCACGGTCACCGGTTGGCTCCGGAGTAACGCCCGGGCCCTTCCGGATCGCCCCGGCAGCCGCTCTTCGTGCGCCGGGCCGTTGACCCTGCTTCGCAGCTCTGGCCGCCTCAAGCCGTTCCGCGCGCAGTTCTGCCGCGGCCTGCCTGGCCAGAACCGCGACTCGCCGGCTTACCCGGGCGAGGGCCTCTTCGAACGCCTCGGCCTTCATCGCGGCCTGCGTGTTCTCCGGCCGCGCCTTGCCGCGCCCGCCCTCTTCCGCCACACGAGCGCTGGCGCCCCTGCGGTACTGGCCGACGTACTTGTTCCTGGCGCGCCTGATCCGGGCTTCGAGCTCGATGGCCGCGTCCTCGTCGAGCTTGGCGAGTTCAGCCCGCTCGGTCTGGGCCACCAGCAACCGCTCAGCGTCGTTGAGGACCGCCAGCAGGGACGCGTTCACGGGAGCCTCATCTCGCCACCGGCGAGCCGCTCGGTGCTCCCGCCGGCCTGACTGCCGCCTGTTGCGTTGATCGCGCTGGTCCTCGTGCTCCTGACCGCGTGCCGGAGGATGAAGGCACCGCCGATCTCGAACAGGCCCATCACGACGAACCATGTTCCGGCCAGCACCGCGAGCACGGTCAGGGACGTGGCCGGCGATGATATGACCACGATCCCGGCGATCAGGCTGACTATGCCGAAGAAGATCCACCAGCCGCGTCCCTCCCGCAGGCCGCCGGAAAGGCTGGCGATGAGCGCGGCGACACCTTGACAGATCCAGCTCAGGCCGATGACCAGGCCGATGATGGCCAGGGTGAGGTCCAGATGGCGGATCAGCACCACGCCGAGCGTGATGAACAGCAGGCCGGCGATACCCAGCCAGACGCGATGCCGCTCGGTTGTGTCAAGCACCCGGGTCAGGTGAAACAGGCCCGAGATGATCATCAGGACGCCGAGCAGCACGGCGATCACGTTAAGCGAGGTAGTCGGGTGAAAGCTCACGATCAGCCCGAGTATCAGGGTCACCACGCCGAGGAAGAGCGCCGTCTGCCACGCGCCGCTCGCCGCCATGACCAGCTGCTGTGTGTCATCGTCTTCCGGCTGCATCGACCGCACCTTCCTCACGCCCGCGCGTGACTCATGGCAGTGCCCGCGGGCTGCCGATGGCAGTGCCCGCAGGCCGCCGAGATCAATATTTCCGTACGGTGCGGTCGATTTCATCACCCGAAGATGGTGACCTAAGTATGGCAGGAGCAGCTGCTCAGGCGGATTCCCGAGCAGCGCGCGCAGGGCGGGCGTGACGAGGGCCGGCCCGGGAAGCGCGGCATGCGCGGCAAGCACCGCCGCGCGGACGCTCGTGTGCAGGACATTCGCCCCGATGGCGTCGGCGGTGCCGCCGTCGCGCAGCGCGGCGCGGGCTTCCGCTTCCGGCAGCACGAGCCGCAGGCGCGTGTGGCTCTCAACCAGCAGGTCGCCCAGCGACAGGAGGGCCGCTCGGACGCCGTCGTCGACGGCGGGGATGTCAGTAAGGTCGAGCACCACCTCGTAGGCGGCAGGCATGGCCGCCCGCACGCGAGCGCTCACCGCGTCGAGGAGAGCCTCCGCGGTGTCGGCGCGCAGCTGGCCGGTGAGCCGCAGGCACACGATCTGCCCGGCCGGTCCGGCCCCGGGACGGCTCCGGGCCACCGCGCGCGGCCACGCGACCGCGCTCCGCCAGGCCGGGAAACGCGCGGGGCCGGAGAGTGCGCGGATCTGCATAATGAGCCGCTTCCGTGCGTATGCGGGGCGTCCTGAGGGCTCACACTAAGCCGAAGCGGCGGCGTGCTGGTCATGCCTGCCGGGTGATCCGGCGGCCGGGCGATGGCCGCCGCGGAAGCACGAAAGCCCCGCCTGCATTCCGATCCGCCAATACCAGCGGTCAGCGCACCCAGCATGAACCGGGAATCGCACTCGGAATATCCTGGACGCGAAAGGCCGGCGCCGGATCACCCGGAGAGGATGAACCCGGCCGGCGCCGGGCGGATTAGCCTGGTCGCCAGTATGAGCCGCGCCTTCGCGGCCCAGGAAGGGGGCGCGCATGGCGGGAGGCCCTGGCGGCCTGCGGAGCCCCTTCGCATGGGCAGCCGTCGCCGCTTTCCTCGCAATCGTCATCCCGCCACCCGGCTGGACGCCCGAGCGCACGGCCGCCCGAGCCCGGCAGCCATAGAACTGACGTGCGCTCTCGTCGCGGGCCAGGCCTGCGCCCGCAGCAAGACCTCGCCGTTCCCGGCCCCGGACAGCATCTCCTGCGTGACTGGCGCTCGGTCGTGCTTGCCCCGGTCGGCGACGGCCAGCGACGCCGACGCGGCAGCGACGGCATGCGCCTGGCCCTGGCGGTCCTGGCCCTGGGGTGCTGCGTACTCATCATCCGCTACAACTCCCGTATCGACCAGGCCATCATCGCAGTCCTCAATCCGCCGCCGCGGAGCATCACCTGGCTGGTGACGGTGGTGTACCAGGCCGGCTCGTTCGGCGTCGTGATCGTCCTGGTGGCACTGGCCCTGATCGCGCGCCGCTGGGATATCGTGCGCGACATCGCGCTGAGTGCCGCCGGTGCCGCGGCGGTAAGCGGGATCCTCATCGTCTTGCTCGGAAGCCACGGCGGAAGACCGAGCGGAATCGTGATCCACGGTTATTACCTGACTTTCCCTGTCCTCCAGATTGCCCTGTTCGCGGCGGTCGCCACGGCTGCGCTGCCCTACCTGGCGCGAGGCCTGCAGCGTCTGACCGAGATCTTCATCGCCCTGGTGGCCCTGGCCTCAGCGGTCGGGGGTCACGGGCTGCCGCTCAATGTCCTGGGCAGCCTGGCCATCGGCTGGGGGGTGACCGCGGCGGTCCGGCTCATCTTCGGCTCGCCGCTCGGGCTGCCTTCGACCGATGACGTGCGGCTGCTGGTGGCGGAACTCGGCATCCGCTCGAGCCATGTGCACACGGTGGAACGGCAGGTCTGGGGGGTGGCGAAGTTCGCGGCAACGGAGATAGGCGAGGCGGATTCGTCCCGTCGCCTCGGCATAGCCGTCTACGGCCGCGATGCGGCCGATGCCAGGCTGCTCACCAAGGCGGGCCGGTTCCTGCTGTACCGGGACTCCGGCCCTAGCCTTATCCTGACCCGGCTTCAGCAGGTCGAGCGCGAGGCTTACCTCACGTTGCGGGCCGGCCAGCTGGGCGTCGCCGTGCCGGAGCTCGCCGGGGCGGGAGCGGCTGGACCGTCCGGGGACGCGCTGCTGATCTACCGCTTGCCGGCCGGGACCGCGCTGGCCGAGACGGCTGCCGCCGACATCGATGACGCCACGCTTGACGAGATCTTCCGCCAGTTGCTGACCCTGCGCAGGGCGCGCATCGCTCACGGCGCCATCAGCGGGGACGCGCTGCTGGTCGACCCGGCCGCGGAGAACGCCGTCCTGACGGACTTCCGCAACGCCACCGGGAACGCCTCCCCGGATCAGCTCGATCGCGACATGGCAGGCGCCGTAGCGGCAATGGCCGTGGCAGTCGGCGCCGAACGAGCCGCCGCGGCCGCGGCCAGGAACCTGACGCCGGAGATGCTCGAAGGCGCCCTCCGTCACCTGCACAAGCCAGCGCTGGACCCCGCGCTGGGCCGGAGCCTGCGAGGCAAGCGCGAGATCTTGGCGGATGTCCGTCAGCGGGCCGCCGAGGCCAAGTCGATCGAGGTGCCGAAGCTGGTCGAGCCGCGCCGGGTGAGCTGGCCGACGCTGATCATGATAGTCGGCACGCTCATCGGCGGCTGGGCCCTCATCGGGGTACTCATCGACGTGTCCAAGTCCTTCGACACCGTCATCGGGGCCGAATGGCTCTGGGTCATCATGGCGTTCGTCCTGGCCCAGCTGGCCTACGTGGCGTCGGCCGTCGAAGGCATCGGCAGCGTGTCCGGGCCGCTTCCGTTCGGGCGAACCGTGGCGGTGGAGGTCGCTAAGGCCTTCAGCGCGCTGGCAGGCGGGACCGCGGCGGTCTTCGCCACCCGGGTGCGCTTCTTCCAGAAGCAGGGCTACGACGCCACGGTGGCGCTGAGCTCGGGCGCCATCATGACCACCTCCAGCTGGATCGCGACCATAGTGCTGGTCGTGGTCTCGCTGCCGTTCGCCTGGGGATCCATCGATCTCGAGGCCACCCCCGAGTCGGGCGGCAATTCGAAACTGGTGTGGATCATCCTGGCCGTGGTGGTGCTGGTCGCCCTGGTGGCCGGCCTGGCCCTGGCCGTGCCCCGGCTCCGCAGGCTGGCCGCCGGCAAACTGCGCCCGAAGGCGCGTGATGTCTGGGGCAACCTCAAGGGGATAGCCAGTTCCCCGCGCAAGCTCGTGCTGCTGGTGGGCGGCTCGTTTGCCCAGGAGCTGTTCGTGGCCATGGCCCTGTCCGTTTCGCTGCGGGCCTTCGGCGACCATCTCCGGCTGCCCACCCTCATCGTGATCATCACGCTGGCCGCGATGATCGGCGGCATCGCACCGTCGCCCGGCGGCATGGGCGTGGTGGAGGCGGGCATGATCCTCGGCCTCACCGCGGCCGGAGTCTCCGAGGCCGATGCCACCGCCGCGGTGTTCATCCAGCGCCTGTTCAGTTCGTACCTGCCGCCCATCTGGGGCTGGGCCACTCTCGTCTGGATGCGGAAGAGGGATTATCTGTGAGCGCCGCCGGCCGGAGTGATCAGCCCGCAGCCACCAGCAAGCCCTCCATAGCAGCCAGGATCGATGAGCAGAAGGCGCAGCCGCTGGCGTGGAAGACGGTGGCCACGCGCGCCGCGGTGGTGGCCGTCACCGGTGTCGCCATCTACCTCGTGTTCCCGGCCATCACCGAAGTGCTCGCCTCCTGGCCACGGCTGTCGACCCTGAACCCATGGTGGTTCGCCGTGGCGGTCGGGGCCGAGATCTGCCACTTCGTCTGCACGTTCGCCCTGCAGCGCCTGGCGTTGCGGACCAAGGGATGGTTCCCGGTCATCACGTCCCAGCTGGCCGGCAACGCGATTACCCTCATCGTGCCGGGAGGTGCGGCGGTAGGTGCCGCGGTCCAGTTCCGGATGCTGGCGGCCAGCGGGCGGGACACGAGCTCGACCGTGGGCGGGCTGGCGGCGTTCTCCCTCCTCGGCGTGGGCGGCCTGCTGGCCCTGCCTGCCTTCGCGCTTCCTGTCATCCTGGTGGGTGCGCCCGCCAACCGGGGGCTGGTGAATGCCGCGGTCCTGGGGGCGGTGGCGTTCGTGGCGTTCGCCGCGTTCGGGGCGGTCCTGCTGGCCTACGACGCACCGCTGCGCTGGACTGGCCGGACGGTGCAGCGGTGCAGGAACTGGATCTTGCGGAAACGGCCTCCGCTGGAGGGACTAGACACCACCCTGCTCGTGCAGCGCAACGAGATACGGACGGTGCTGGGCAGGCAGTGGTGGCAGGCGCTGCTGCTGTCGGCGGGCCGCCTGGCGTTCGACTACCTCTGCCTGCTGGCGGCGCTGCGGGCCACGGGTGCCCGTCCGCGCCCCTCGCTGATCCTGGTGGCCTACGCGGTGGCCGGCATCATCGGGCTGATCCCCATCACCCCCGGCGGACTCGGGATCGTGGAAGCAAGCCTGACCGGGCTGCTGGTCCTGGCCGAAGTGAACTCCAGTCAGGCCGTACTGGCCACGCTCACCTACCGGCTCGCCTCCTACTGGGTGCCGCTCCTCGCCGGGCCGGTCGCCTACGGCCTGTTCCGGCTCCGGTACCGGAACCACCCGTCGTCCCCGCCCGCCGTCGTGGCGCAGGCGTGACCCTGACGTGCACCTTCTTGGGGTGAGCGACGGGACTTGAACCCGCGGCATCCAGGACCACAACCTGGCGCTCTACCAGCTGAGCTACGCCCACCATCGTCGCCCGACAGTACAGCCAACACAGTACAGCCAACACCGTACCGCCAAACGGCAGTACCGCCGGACCACAGCAGAACGCGCGCTGCCCCGAAGGACATCGCGCGGCTGACAAAAGTATAGCGGCCCGCGCGCCTCCGCGCGTCACGTGCCCGCAGGACCAGCCGAACCAGGGCCGGGGGCGGCGTATCGCGCCGCGATCGCCCGGGCGGTGGCGGAATCCGGTCCCGGCTGCGGTACGAACACCGCCTCCCGGTAGTACCGGAGCTCCAGCACGCTCTCCCTGATGTCGGCCAGCGCCCGGTGGCCGCCTTGCTTGTCCGGGGAGGCGAAGTAGGCCCGCGGGTACCAGCGCCGCGCCAGCTCCTTGATGCTGGAGACGTCGACCATCCGGTAGTGCAGGTAGGTGTCGAGTTCGGGCATGTCACGGGCGATGAACCAGCGGTCGGTGGCGATGGAGTTGCCGCACAGCGGCACCTTCCCGGCCTCGGTGACGTGCCGGCGCACGTAATCGAGCACGAGCTCGGCGGCCTCGGTCACGGCGATCCCGCCGGGCAGCTCGGCGAGCAGCCCGGAGCTGGTGTGCATCTCGCGGACCACGTCCGGCATCGTCTCCAGGGCCTCGGCCGGCGGCTTGATGATCAGGTCGATACCCTCGTCGAGCAGGTTGAGCTCGCCGTCGGTGACCAGGCACGCGATCTCCACGAGGGCGTCCCGCTCGATGTCGAGCCCCGTCATCTCGCAGTCGATCCACACGAGCCGGTCGTTCATTGAAACAGAGTATGGCCTCTGCTGCCGTGCCTGGCCAGCAAAGAACCTTTTTAGCCGAACGAACCGGGCGCCACGCCCCGCCGCCGGCCACCCGCCCGGCCGGGTCGGGCGGGCTCAGTCCGGGCGCCGCCGGATGTGCTCGGGTGCGTCGATGCCCGGGCGCAGCGTGGCGTCGGGCTCCGGCTCGCCGAAGCTCATGGTCACCGGCACCACGCCCGCCCACACGTCGGCCGCGAGGTCTTCCGGCTCGTCGGACGGCCCGCCGGCCCGGATCTTGACCGAGGCCTCGGCCAGCGGCAGCGCCAGGGCCGAGGTGGCGGCCAGCTCCTTCCTGGTCGGCTGGCGGGCGTAGGACCACTGCCCGGGCGCCAGGTGCTCGGTGATGACCCGGAGCGCCTCCATCTGCTCGTCCGGGTCGGTGAGCAGCCGGGCCACGCCGTAGATCATCGCGCTGCGGTAGTTCATCGAGTGATTGAACACCGAACGGGCGCAGACCATCCCGTCCAGGTGCGTGACGGTCACGCAGACCTGCTGGCCGGCGCCCGCCATGAAGGTCGTGTTCGCCGACGACCCGTGCAGGTACAGGGTGTCGCCGACCCGGCCGTACCCGGTCGGGAGCACGCGCGGCGCGCCGTCGGCGATGACCCCGAGGTGGCAGATCAGCCCGGCGTCGAGCACCGCGTACAGGTCGTCGCGCTCGGTCTGGCCGCGCTCACGGTGCCGGCGCAGCGCGGTACGCGGCGTGCCGGAGAGATTAGACAGGCTCACGATATTTACGGTACGCCCGTCACGCCGGGGATCAGACTACTGCGGCCCGTAGCTGGTGGGTGGCGCGGGGGGCGAGCCGGATCGCGGTCCCGTTGGCGTGCGCCGGCTCCGGCAGTTCGCGGGCGATGTCGGCGTCCAGCCGGGTGAGGTGGTCGATGTCGATGCCGCCGGGACCGAGGTTGTCGCACCCGGGGACCTGGGAGGCGCCGAAATGACCGCCGTGTGCCCACAGCGCCCGGCTGCGGGGCCTGGTCAGCTGCCGGAACGGGGCCGGCGGCCCGGCCGGCCAGCGGCGCGGGATCTGCCACGAGTCAAGCCAGCCGAGGATGGCGGCCAGCCCGATCATCTGGAAGCTGGTGAACGGCTCGCGGGGCGAGCCGAGCACCCCGATCTGCACGCACAGGCGGCCCTCCCGGTTCACGCCCGCGGGGCAGGGAGGCAGCCGGTCCGGTTCGTAGTCCAGGTACTCGGGCATGCCAAGCGCGCAGCCGGCCCGGACGATCGGCAGCAGTTGCGCTATGTCACCGGTCAGCGGGTCCCACACCAAGTGGCACGGCCGGTTCTCCTGGTTGAGCCGCTGCGCGGCCGACCATACGGATACCACGCGCGGGTCGGCGCCTAGCGTCAGCCAGACCACACGCGGTGCTCCGCCCCCGAGTTGTCCCCCGTCGGTCTGGGCTCGGATGCATCTGATGCCCGGCATCCACGCGTCAGCCACAGGGTTCCCTCCCACTATGAATCGGTCTAGACCTTCTAGCTCCCTTTCACCTGCTTACGTCAGCATTCATGAATAGTCCAGAGGTGGGGCGTTAAGATTTTCCGTTCCATCCGTTCTACGATTCGGCGGATCATGACCGTGACCAGCACTCCTCCGGGAATTCCCAGCGCGCCGCGACTGGCAGAATGGATCGGCGAAAGCCTCGGCGGCGGGCCCGCCGAGCTGACGGATATCCGGCTCATCGCCGGCGGCCGCTCGAACCTGACCTACCGCCTGGCCGTGGCCGGCCCCGGCGGGGACCGGCTGCTCGTGCTCCGCCGCCCGCCGCTCGGCCACGTGCTGCCCACCGCGCATGACATGTCGCGGGAGTTCCGGGTCCTGTCCGGGCTGGCCGGCACCGAGGTGCCGGTGGCCCGGCCGGTAGCGTTCTGTGACGACGCCGGGGTCGTCGGCGCGCCCTTCTACCTGATGGAGTACGTGCCCGGGACGGTGCTCAGGTCGCGGCAGGACACGGCCGCGCTGTCCGCGGCGCAGAACGCCGGCCTGTCCGAACGGCTGGCCGACATGCTCGCCGCCATCCACGGCGTCGACGTCGAGGCCGCCGGCCTGGCCGGGCTGGGCCGCGGCGCCGGGTACCTCAGCCGCCAGCTGGCCCGCTGGCAGCGGCAGTGGGAGCTGTCCAGGAGCCGGGAGGTGCCCGGCTACGACGAGCTGGTGGCCCGGCTGACGGCCACGCTGCCGCCCGAGGGCGAGACCACCCTGGTGCACGGGGACTTCCGGCTGGACAACGTGCTGGTGACGGTGTCGCCGCAGCCGCGGATCATGGCCGTGGTGGACTGGGAGATGGCCACCCTGGGCGACCCCCTCGCGGACCTGGGGCTGACCCTGGTCTACTGGACCGATCCTGGCGAGGAGGGCTGGCTCGACCCGCCGGGGGGTACGGGGGGCGGGGAGCCCCCCGTGATCGGGGGGTATGGGGGGTCGTCCCCCGGTCAGCAGAGCCCCGGCCTGCGGACCGACGCCACCACCAGCCCGGGCTTCCTGACCCGGGCCGAATTCGCCGCCGGGTACGCCCGGCGGACCGGGCGGGACATCTCCCGGATCGGCTACTACGTGGCGTTCGGCTACTTCAAGCTCGCCGTCGTGCTGGAGGGCATCTACGCGCGCTACCTGCAGCACCAGACGGTGGGGGAGGGGTTCGAGCGCGAGGGCGAGGCGGTCCCGGCGCTAGTCGCCCGCGCGCACCAGGTACTCGACGCGGACGACTGAAAACCACGCGGACGACTGAAACCACCGCACGAGAGACGGAAATCGACGGGACCCGGCGCCCCGCTCACGCCGGGCCGGAGCCCGGCGCCCCGCTCTCGCCGGGCCTGCCGCTCGGCTTCCGCCTGCCGAGCTTTTGAGGCCCGGCGCCCCGCTTACGCCGGGCCTCTATACAAGACGACGCGCTAGTGCGGCCTTAGGTTGACGCCCCGCACGGTAACGAACCGGTCAACGTGGCGACTTCGGCCTCGATCGCGGCGGCCACCTCCGGGTCGGGGGGGTCGACGGTCATCCGGGCGGCCGGACTGGTGATCAGGCCGCGTACCCGCAGCGCGTGCTTGAGCCGGCCGATGCTCGCGCCCAGCGCGACGATCCGGTCAAGCCGCTCCTGCGCGGCCGGATCGCTCCGCAGGGCCGCGTAGACCTCGGGATAGGCGGAACTGCGCCCGGAGATCACGCCCGCGCCGCCGGCCCGCATCGTGGCCCACGGGCTGGCGTCGTTGCCGGAGAAGATCCGCAGGCCAGGCGCGGCCGCGACGTAACCGGCGAGGTCGGCCGAGGCCGACCCGCTGATCTTCGCGCCGGCCAGGCCCGCCGCCTCCGCCACCTCGGCGAGCAGCGGCGGGGGGACGCGCAGCCCGGTCCGTTCGGGAAAAATGTACGCGTAGATCTCGGGGCCCGGCGCGGCGTCGCGGATCTGCCGGTAGTGCGCGGCCAGCTCGTCGGGGCGGGCCGGCAGGTAGTAGGGCGTGATCGCGGCGATGCGGGTCGCGCCGAGCGCGACCGCGGCCCGGGCCAGCCGGGCGGCGTGCCGGGCGTCTGGCGCGCCGATGTGCGCGATCACCCGGTCCGGCCCCGCCTCGGCCAGCGCCAGCTCGAACAGCGAGAGCCGTTCGGCGTCCTCCAGGGCGGGGAACTCGCCGGTGGTCCCGGCCACGAACAGGCCGTCCACCAGCCCGGCGACGAGCTTGTACAGCGCGCGGTTGGCGTCCGGGTCCAGCTCGCCTCCGGGTGAGAACAGCGTCGGGACGGCGGACAGGACGACCGGAGCCGAGCTCACACGAAGCGCCGCGGCTTGAAGAACTCGCCCGATTCCCGCCGCCACAGCAAGACGACCGCGCCCAGCCCGATCAGCCAGGTCAGCACGGGGAAGACCAGGCCGAGCAGCGTTTTCGGCTGGCTGAGCACGCCGAACATGTCCAGGGTGGCCAGCCCGAACAGCACGGTGGACATGATCCGCGCCCAGTTCCGCCCCTGGCCGTTGGCCCGCGCCATCCACAGCCACAGCGCGACGCCGACCACGCCGGACACCACGGCCAGCGCGATGATGAACGTGTTCAGCTGGTTGACCTGGGCGACGGTGAGGCTCGGCTTGGCCTTCCTGATCGCCGCCTTGGTGCCGCTGATGCTGGTCAGGGAGATGACCAGGCTGACCGTGCTGACGGCGGCCCCCGCGTACATGAGCTTGACCGCGTTCAGCACCGCCGGCGGGGCAGCAGGCCGCTCCGGCTCGACGGGCTTGTCGGTCGACGGATAGGGCTGGTACATGGAGACCTCTGCTGGGTGAAAATGCCGGGCGGACTGCGGTCCCGGGCTGATCTACCGAGCTTAGTGGCTCGCCCGATAGCGGGCTATTCGGCTCCTCGGGTTCGGTGATACTGAATGACGTGACGGACGAGACCTCGGCGAGCTCCGCGGTGTCGGCGGCCCCGGAGCCGCCCGCCGCCCCCGCGCCGCCCCCGCCATCTCCGGGTGACCCGGCGCCTCCCGCGCCCGCCACGGCTCCCGCGCCCGCCACGGCTCCTACTTCCCCGGCCGCCACGGCTCCTACTTCCCCGGCCGCCGCGGCTCCCTCTCCCGCGCCCGCCACGGCCCTTTCTCCCCCGCCCGCCTGGCTGCAGCGCTGGGAGATCGCCGCCGTCCTGGCCGTCTCGCTCGGCGCCAGCGCCCTGTACGCGCTGCTCTCGTTCATCGGCTCGCTGACCGCCAAGCAGTCGCTCAGCCATCAGACCGCCATCCTCAACGGCTCGCTGGCCCCCGGCCGCCCGCTGCTCGACCTGTTCTCGCAGCTGCTCAACATCACCCTGTCGCTGGCGCCGGTCTTCCTGGTCTTCTACCTGCTGGCCCGGGCGGGGGAGCGGCCGTCCTCGATCGGCGTGGACGCCCGCGAGCCGGGCCGCGACCTGGCCCGGGGCGCGGCGCTCGCCGCCCTCATCGGCGGCAGCGGGCTTGGCCTGTACCTGATCGCGTTCCACGCCGGCGTCGAGCTGAACGTGGTGGCGGAGAGCCTGCCGGCCATCTGGTGGCGGATCCCGGTGCTGCTGCTGTCCGCGGCAAAGAACGCCATCTCCGAAGAAGTCATCATGATCGGCTACCTGCTGAGCAGGCTGGACCGGCTCGGCGTCCGGCCCGGCCGGGCGATCGTGCTCAGCGCGGTGATCCGCGGCTCCTACCACCTGTACCAGGGCGCGGGCGCGTTCCTCGGCAACGCCGTCATGGGCCTGATCTTCGGCTTCCTCTACCGCCGCTGGGGCCGGGTCATGCCGCTGATCATCGCGCACTTCCTGATCGACGCGGTGACCTTCGTCGGCTACGCGCTGCTGGCCGGCCACGTCTCCTGGCTGCCCCACCCGTGAGCGTGCTCGCGCGGCTCTGGGACCGGGTGTCCGGCAGCCAGCCGCTGCCGCCCGCCTGGGTCATCGGCCTGACCGGGCTGCTGGCCATTTTGGTGGTGCTGGATACGCGATCATGGCGGCTGGCCGGGAAGGTCATCACGATCGCGCACGAGAGCGGGCACGCGCTGGTATCGGTGCTGTCCGGGCGGCGGCTCGACGGCATCCGGCTGCATTCGGACAGCTCCGGCGTCACCTACTCGCGCGGCAGGCCGGCCGGCCCCGGCCTGGTGCTCACCGCGGCGGCCGGCTACGTGATGCCGTCGCTGCTCGGCGCGGGCGCCGCGTGGCTGCTGGCGGAGCGGCACCTGACCGCGATGCTCTGGCTCGCCCTGGTGCTGCTGGCGGCGACGTTCCTGGCCATCCGCAACCTGTTCGGCGCGCTGGCGGTGCTGGTCACCGCGGGGAGCGTGTTCGCGGTGAGCTACTATGCCACCGCGGCCGTGCAGGCCTGGTTCGCCTACCTGGCCGTGTGGTTCCTGCTGTTCGGCGGGCTGCGCCCGGTGCTCGAGCTGGCCCGAGGGCGGAGCCGGCGGTGGGCGCGGGGTTCCGACGCCGATCAGCTGGCCCGGCTGACCGGCGCCCCGGCGGGCCTGTGGGTCACGCTGTTCATGCTGGTCGCGCTGGGCGCCCTGGTCGTCGGCGCCCTCCTGCTCGTGCCGCCGGGCTGGCATCTCGGCTGGCCCGCCGCCCATCCCTGACGCCCGCCGCCCATCCCTGACGCCCGCCGCCCATCCCTGACGCCCGCCAGCCCGGAACCCCGCCGCCCGTTCCTAACCGGGCGCTTAGTTCGCTAGTATTTCGCAGAATTCGTGATTTCGTTGACGGTATACACCGACACCGTTATCATCAGCCGATAGTAATGTTCTGACTACCCGAGAAGGGTCAATGGCCAGGGCTTCCGCGGTAAAAATGCCTCCCGAGGCGAACGCCGCGCACGGGTGTGAGGGTGCTCGCCGCGTCCTCGCCCTGATGCTCACGTTCTCCGCCGACGAGAACACTCTCACTGCCCGTCAGCTTGCCGAACGCACCGGCATCGCGCTGCCCAGCGTCTACCGCTACCTCACGCTGCTGCGTGAGACCGGCCTGCTGGCCGGCGACGAACGCGGCAGCTACCGGCTCTCCGCCCGGCTCATCGGCCTGGCCCGGGCGGCGGAGGCCGCCGAGAGCATCATCGAGATCGCCAACCCCGTCATGCGCGACCTGGCCGGACGGACCGGGGAGACCGTCATCCTAGTCCGGATGATCGGCCGGTCCGCGGTGTGCGTGCACCGGGTGCAGTCCGAGCAGCAGCTGCGCATCTCGTTCGAGGCGGGCCAGTCGCTCCCGCTCGACCGCGGCGCCAGCGCCCGGCTGCTGCTGGCCAGCCTGGCACCGAACATCCGCAGGGAAATCCTGGCCCCGCTGGCCGAACGGGACCGGGAAGCCGCCGCCCTGCTCGACAAGAAGATCCTGCTGGCCGGCCAGCAGGGCTACGCGATCAGCGAGGAGGAGATCCACAAGGGCGTCTGGGCCGCCGCGGCCCAGGTAATCCAGGGCAAGCGCATGGTGGCCGTGCTCACCGTGCCGTCCCCGCTCGTCCGGGCGCCGACCGAGCAGCGGACGCAGCTGCTGAACCACGTCCGGACCTCGGCCCGCGCCATCGAGGACGGCCTGCGCACCGTCCGGCGCTGACCCTTCTCGCCCGCGCGGGCGATCATTAAAACCTGATTAAGACTCGTGTGGCCCCGGTGCAGCAGTAGCCGGTTTCACCGTTATTCTTCCCGCATGCCGGAATTCCGCGACATGATCCCGGGCACCCAGGTCAGCGTCGGCCAGCCCTCGGTGGCCGGCCTGCAGGCCGAGCTGGCCGCGGGCACCCTGAGCTCCGCCGCGCTGGCCGGCTTCTACCTGCAGCGCATCGACCGGCTGAACCCGGCGCTGCACGCGGTCATCACGGTGAACCCGGACGCCCCGGCCGAGGCGGCGGCCAGCGACGCGGCGCGCGCGGCCGGCCGCTCGCGAGGGCCGCTCGAGGGCATTCCCGTGCTGGTCAAGGACAACATCCAGGTCGCAGGGATGCCGACCACGGCGGGCTCGCCCGCCCTGCTCAGCGCCGAACCAGGCGATGCCTTCCTGGTATCGCGGCTGCGCGCGGCCGGCGCGGTGATCATCGGCAAGGCCAACCTGTCCGAGTGGGCCAACTTCCGGTCCACCCATCCGACCAGCGGCTGGTCCACGCTGGGCGGCCAGACCGCGAACCCGTACGCGCTGGACCGCAACCCGTCCGGGTCGAGTTCGGGATCGGCGGCCGGGGTGGCCGCCGGGCTGGCGCCGCTCGCCGTCGGCACCGAGACCGACGGCTCGATCGTCTGCCCGGCCAGCGCCTGCGGAGTGGTCGGCATCAAACCCACCAACGGGCTGGTCAGCCGCCGCGGCATCGTGCCGATCTCGCCGGTACAGGACACCGCGGGACCGATGGCAGCCTCGGTCGCCGACGCGGCGGCCCTGCTCGCCGTGCTGGCCGCCGCCGACCCCGAGGACCCCGTCTCAGCGGCGGAGAACGAGCTGGCCGAACGGGCCGGGGTGGACTCCTCGGCCGCCTCTTACCTGCACGCCCTGGACGCCGGCGCCCTGGAGGGGGCCCGCCTTGGCATCTGGCGGGAGGGTTCGGCCGCGGCGGGGCCCGCCACCGCCGCCGTGCTCGATGAGGTAGTGGCCCGGCTGCGCTCGCTCGGCGCCGTGGTGACCGACGCCGTGTCGCTGCCCGGCGCGGAGAAGATCGCCGAGCCGGAGTTCGCCGCGCTGCGCTACGAGTTCAAGTACGGGATCAACGCGTACCTGGCCTACGTCGCGGAGTTCAGCGCGGCCGGGGCGCTGCCCGGCACGCTGGCCGAGCTGATCGACTTCAACAAGCGGAACGCGGACCTGGTGCTCTCCCGGTTCGGACAGGAGATTTTCGAGCAGGCCGAAGCGACGAGCGGGGACCTGGCCGACCCCGGTTACCTGGCCGTGCGGCGGGACGCCACCCGGCTGGCCCGCACCGCCATCTCCGCGCCGCTGGCCGACCACGGGATCGAGGCCATCGTGGCGCTGACCGCCAACCCGGCCGGCCTGACCGATTACGTGCTCGGCGACCACGACGTGTTCCACACCTCGGGCCCGGCCGCGGTGGCCGGCTGCCCGTCGATCACGGTCCCGTCCGGCTCGGTGTCGGGGCTGCCGGTGGGCGTGTCCTTCTTCGGCCCGCGCTGGACCGAGCCGCGCCTGATCGCCCTGGCCTACGCCTTCGAGCAGGCCACCCAGAACCGCCAGCCCCCCACCCTCCCCGCCAGCGTCACCCAGCCCCCCCGCTAGCCCGCCCTCCCGCTAGCCCGGCCCCTCCGCTAGCCCGGCCCTGCCCTCCCGCTGGCCCCTCGAGCCCCGCCCCAGCGCGCTCTTCCCACAGCGCGACGACAACGATGGAACATCGATGTCGCTGCAACGGCAACGATGGAGCATCGTTGTCGTTACGGATGCCCCGCGATCCTTCCTCGGGCCGGCTCCGGTCGCCTCAATCTCCACCCGTGTCACACTGGCCGCTCCTGCGCACCGTGAGCTGGTGCGGAGGCGCGGATGGCCTGGCCGGGACCGCACGATAACCTGACGAGCATGGAGTCTTGGCGCCGAGCGGACATCCCCGTGCTACCGGGGAGCGGTCCGGCGCCGCGGCTGCACGACACGGCCACCGGTGAGCTGGTCCTGGCTGCGCCCGGCCCGGTGGCCACGCTGTACGCCTGCGGCATCACCCCGTACGACGCGACCCACATCGGCCATGCCGCCACCTACACTGCCTGGGACCTGCTGGTCCGGGCCTGGCTGGACGCGGCCCCGGAGATCAGGAAAACGCCGAGAGGACGCCAGAGACCGCGGAAACGCCAGAGACCACGGAAACGCCAGAGACCACGGAAACGCCCGCGCCGCGCTACACCGTCATCTACGTGCAGAACGTGACCGACGTCGATGACCCGCTGCTGGAGCGGGCCGAACGAGACGGCGAGGACTGGCGCGAGCTGGCCCGCCGCGAGACGCAGCGGTACCGCGAGGACATGGAGGCGCTGCGCGTCCTGCCGCCGACCCACCTGATCGGCGCGGTCGAGGCGCTGCCCATCATCGAGCGGTTCAGCGCCCGGATGGCCGACCGGGGCGCCCTGTACAACGTGGACGAGGATGTCTACTTCGCCAAGGCAGCGGACCATGGGTTCGGCTCGCTGTCCGGGCCCGGCACGGCCTGCGGATACGACCCGGGCGAGATGGCCGAGCTTGCTGCCAAGCGCGGCGGCGACCCGGATCGCCCCGGCAAGAAGGATCCGCTCGACGTCCTGGTCTGGCGAGCCCAACGGCCCGGCGAGCCCGCCTGGGACTCCCGGTTCGGGCTCGGCCGGCCAGGCTGGCACGTCGAGTGCGCGGCGATCGCCACCGAGTACCTGGGCAACTCCTTCGACGTCCAGGCCGGCGGTTCTGACCTGGTGTTCCCGCACCACGAGATGAGCGCGTCGCACACCCGGGTGGCGCTGGCCCCGGTCGAGGGCGTGTTCGCCCGGGTGTACGTGCACGCCGGGATGGTCAGCTACCACGGCGAGAAGATGTCCAAGTCGCTGGGGAACCTGGTCTTCGTGAGCAGGCTGCTGGCCGGCGGGGTGGACCCGATGGCCATCCGGATGGCCCTGCTCGCGCACCACTACCGCTCCGACTGGGAGTGGACCGATGCCGTCCTTGGTGACGCCCAGGCCCGGCTGGCCCGCTGGCGCGCCGCCCTGGCCCGTGCCGAAGCCGCCGTTCCCCAGGCTGCCGTTCCCCAGGCTGCCGTTCCCGGAGCTGCCGTTGCCGGAGCTGCCGTTGCCGGAGCCGGGCTGCCGGCCAGCGCGGCCGGAACGGCCAGCGCGGCCGGAACGGTGCTGGCCGGCGTGCGCGCGCGGATGCGCGACGACCTGGACGCCCCCGGCGCGCTCGCCGTCGTCGACCGCTGGGCCGATGCCCTGCTCGCCGAACCTCCGACCCGCATCACCCCCGGCGAGCTGGCCGGCGCCCGCCTCGTCCGGGCCACCGTCGACGCCCTCCTCGGCATCAGCCTGTAACTCGGCATCAGCCTGTGACGCCTAGGGTGCCGATATGACCTCCTCGAACACGCACGGGCGCGAAACCGTTCTGGCCTACTCGGGTAGCGTCATCGACCGGGCGGCCAATCAGCGGAGTGATCCTGGCTGGGTCGACGCGACCATGGCGGCGGACGGCGCGCGGCTGATCCCGATGTGGCGCGATCAGTGCATCGTGTCGGGTGAGCCGCCGGTCCCGGTCATCCTGCCGCTCGCCAAGGCAGCGGCGGTACTGACTGCCGCGGCCGAAACGGTGTTCCTCGGCCTCGACGACGACGGGGGAATCTTCGCGGCCGATTTGTCGCCAGCAGGGGAGTCCCAGGCGGCCGAAGCGGCCGGCGGGGAGCGGGTCCTGGACGTGCGGAGCCTGGTGGGCGCGCTTCCGCCGCCGGAGGCCGCGCTGCTTGGCTACGCACGGGGAATCCTGCACTGGAATCGCCACCAGCGCTACTGCGGTCTTTGCGGGTCCCCGACCCGCAGCGGTCACGCCGGGCACCTGCGGGAATGCCAGAACGCCGCGTGCGCGCGCCCGCATTTCCCGCGGGTCGAACCCGCGGTGATCATGCTCGTGGAGAGCCAGGGCAGGTGCCTGCTAGCCCGGCACAAGGGTTCGGCCGCCGGGTCGTACTCGACCCTCGCGGGCTTCGTCGACGTCAGCGAGAGCCTTGAGGACGCGGTGCGGCGTGAAGTCGCGGAGGAGACCGGCGTGCTCGTCGGGACGGTGCGGTACATGGCCTCCCAGGGCTGGCCTTTCCCGTCCGGGCTGATGATTGGCTTCCGGGCCGCCGCGGTGTCCGAGGCGGTACGCGTCGACGGCGAGGAAGTGCTCGAGGCCCGCTGGTTTACCCGCGCCGAGCTTGCCGAGCACGCCGCTGCGCGCGGGCGTCTCGGGCGCGTGGACTCCATCGACAGGTACTTGCTGCGTTCATGGCTGGAGGAAGCCGGCTGACCGAGCATCAGCCGGCCTCGATTGTCAAACGCCACAAGCCGGCCTGTGGATAACACGCCAGGTTATCCATAGTTATCCACAGGCTCCGGATTGGCCGTCCCGGCGATACTCGAGCGCCAAAACTGGCGGGATGACACAAACGCTCACCGCGGGTGACGATACCCCGCAGACCCCGCACGCCGACCTCGTCGTCCGGGTCAACTCGCCCGCTACGCTGCTCACGGTCATACCCCATCTGCTTGGCTTCCAGCCCCAGGCCAGCGTGGTGATCCTCGGGTGCGCGCCGCCTCGTGACCGGGTCAGGGTCACGCTCAGGTACGACCTGCCCGCCCCGGCGGACGAGGACCTGGCCACCGAAATCGCCGACCATGCGGTCGGCGTCGTCGGCTCGCAGCAGCTGACCGCGATGGTGGCGGTCGGATACGGTGCCGAGGCGCAGGTCGACCCGGTGGCAGGCGCGTTGCGGTACGCGGCCCGGCAGGCCGGGATCGACTTGCAGGACTTCCTCCGGGTCGAGAACGGACGCTACTGGTCCTACCGCTGCGGCGACGAGGCATGCTGCCCAGGCGCTGGCGTCGCCTTCGGCGGAGACAGCGACGCCGCCCTGGCCCTGGCGCAGCCGCCGGTGCTGGCCGACCGGGCCGCGCTGGCGGCCCGGGTCGCGCCGCTCGGCGGCCTCGCCGCGGTATCAATGCGCCGCGCCACCCGCCGGGCCGAACAGCATGCCAGCCGGATGCTCGCCAAGGTCCGCAAGTCCGGCCGCCTCGGCGCCGCCCGGCAGATGATCGCCGCCGAAGGGCTGAACGCGGTGGGCGCCATGATCGCCACCTACCGCGGCGGCGGCAGGTACGCCACCGACTACCAGATCGCGTGGATCACGGTGGCGCTGCGCGACCTGCGGGTCAGGGACGACGCCTGGGCCCGGATGGACCCGGAGCACCTGGACGCGCACCGGCGGATGTGGATCGACATCACCCGGCGGGCGCAGCCCGGGTACGTGGCCGCCCCCGCCGCCCTGCTCGCCTTCGTGGCCTGGCAGTCCGGCGACGGAGCGCTGGCGAACGTGGCGCTCGACCGGGCGCTCGCCGACGAGCCGCGGTACTCGATGGCGCTGCTGCTCCGGCAGGTGATCACCGCCGGCGCGCCGCCGTCGCTGGCCCGGCTGCCCATGACCCCGGAGGAGGTGGCCGCCAGCTACGACGACGCCGAGGCCGACCTGGGCGGGAACGACGACCCGGGCGGGAACGACGACCTGGGCAGGAACGACGACCTGGGCGGGAACGACGACCTGGGCGGGACCTATGACCACGAACCGGACCCTGACGTCCACGACCCGGACCTGGATGACGAACAATGAGGTCAGAGCGATGACGAAAGGGGAGACCTGTGTTTCCGAGATACACTGCCCGAGATGTTCGTCCGGCTCAGTACGGATCTCGCCCGTTTGTCCGTCCACGGCCGTTTCCATAATGGGTGACAGCCCTTAACCGGAAGGAAGTCCGTGTTGGATGCCCGCACGACCGCCGGCGCGCATGAGGCCGACGTCGCCAGACTGCGTGAGGCCTACGCGGCCCTGCCGCCGGGCGCGCCGGTGAGGCTGGCCAAGCGCACCTCCAACCTGTTCAGGTTCCGCGACTCCGACCCGAAGAACCCGAAGAACCCGAAGAACCCGAAGAACCCGAAGAACCCGAACCCGGACGCCCCGAAGGCCCCGAAAAGTCCCGCGGGGAAAGCCGCGCAGGCCGCCCGGGGCCTGGACGTCTCCGCGTTCGGCCACGTGCTGTGCGTCGATCCCGTCACCAGGACGGCCCGCGTCGGGGGCATGACCACCTACGAGGACCTCTGCGACGCGACGCTCCCGCACCAGCTGATGCCGCTGGTAGTGCCCCAGCTCAAGACGATAACCCTCGGCGGCGCGGTCACCGGGCTCGGCATCGAGTCCACCTCGCTGCGCAGCGGCATGCCGCACGAGTCCGTCACCGAGATGGAGATCCTGACCGGCGACGGCCGGGTCGTCCGTGCCACCGACGAAAACGAGCACGCCGACCTGTTCCGCGGCTTCCCGAACTCCTACGGGACGCTGGGCTACTCACTGTCGCTCACCATCGAGCTCGAGCCGGTCCGGCCCTACGTGCACATCCGCCACTTCCCGTTCGGCACCGCCGAAGACTGCATGGAGGCGGTCAGCCAGATCGCCGCGGAGGGCAGCTTCCGCGGCCACCGGGCGGATTTCGTCGACGGGACCGCGTTCGGGCCTGACGAGTTCTACCTCACCGTCGGCGCGTTCAGCGACGTCGCGCCGTGGCGCAGCGATTTCACCGGCCAGCAGATCTACTACGAGTCGATCAGGCGGGACAAGGAGGATTTCCTCACCATCCGCGACTACCTGTGGCGGTGGGACACCGACTGGTTCTGGTGCTCGCGGCCCTTCGGCGTGCAGAAGCCCATGGTCAGGAGGCTGTGGCCGCGCCGTTACCGGCGCTCCGACGTGTACCGCAAGCTGGTCGCCTTCGACCGGCGCCACGGCCTCAGCGGCCTCCTGGACAAGAAGCGGCACCTCCCGCCCAGGGAGGCGGTCATCCAGGACGTGGAGATCCCGGTCGAACGTGGTGCCGAGTTCCTGCGATTTTTCCAGCAAAAGGTGGGAATGAGTCCGGTATGGATGTGCCCGCTGCGATTGCGCGGCGAGCGGGTCTGGCCTCTTTACCCCCTACGGCCCGGCGAGGTGTACGTGAACTTCGGGTTCTGGGGGACCGTGCCGCTGCCCGCAGGCCGGGCTGACGGCTACTACAACCGCCTCGTCGAGGACGAGGTGGCCAGGCTGGACGGTCACAAATCGCTGTATTCCACGTCGTTCTACGCCGAGGACGAGTTCTACCGGCTTTACAACGGCGAGGCGTACCGCGCGCTCAAGCGCGCCTATGACGGCGAGGGCCGGCTGCTCGGCCTGTATGAGAAGTGCGTCACCGGACGCTGAAGTATCGGACCACGGGAAGGATCGCGAAGGATGGCACTGGCTGAGGTCTTCGAGTCATTGGTAGGGCCCGATGCCGCGGTGGAGTTCACGGCCTATGACGGCAGCCATGCCGGCGCGGCCGGATCTGCGGTGAAGATCACAGTCCGTTCGCCGGCGGCCGTGGCCTACCTGGCCCAGGCGCCGGGCGAGCTCGGGCTGGCCCGGGCCTACGTGGCCGGGCAGCTGGACGTCGAAGGGGACATGTACGAGGCCCTGGCCAGGATGACCATGGCCCAGTCCGCCGGCATGACCATGGCGGAGAAGCTGCGGCTGCTGCAGGCTCTCGGCGGTCCGAAGCTGCTGGTGCACCGGATGCCGCCGCCGCCGCAGGAAGTCTCGCAGGGCCGCCGCTGGCTGACCGGCCGGCTGCACTCCAAGACCCGCGACGCCAAGGCCATCTCCCATCACTACGACGTGTCCAACCAGTTCTACGAGTGGGTGCTCGGGCCGTCGATGGCGTACACCTGCGCCTGTTATCCCAGTGCGGACGCGACCCTGGAAGAGGCGCAGGAGAACAAGTTCAACCTGGTCGCGCGCAAGCTGGGGCTGCGCGAGGGCATGCGGCTGCTCGACGTCGGCTGCGGCTGGGGCGGCATGGTGATGCACGCGGCGCGGGAGTACGGCGTCAAGGCGCTCGGCGTGACGCTGTCCGCGCAGCAGGCCGCCTGGGCTCAGGCGGCGATCGAGCGGGAGGGGCTGTCCGGGCTCGCCGAGGTGCGGCACCTGGACTACCGCGACGTGCCGGAGACCGGCTTCAACGCGGTCAGCTCGATCGGCCTGACCGAGCACATCGGCAAGCAGAACCTGCCCGCCTACTTCTCGTTCTTGTTCGGGAAGCTGAAGGTCGGCGGACGGCTGCTGAACCACTGCATCACCCGGCCGGACAACATCGAGCCCGCCATCCGCAAGCGCGGGTTCATCAACCGGTACGTGTTCCCCGACGGCGAGCTCGAAGGACCCGGCTACCTGATCTCGCACATGCACGACGCCGGCTTCGAGGTGCGGCACGAGGAGAACCTGCGCGAGCACTACGCCAAGACCCTGGCCGCCTGGTCCGCCAACCTCGACGCGCACTGGCCCGAGGCGGTCAGGGAGGTCGGCCAGGGCACCGCCCGGGTGTGGCGGCTGTACATGGCCGGCTCGCGGCTCGGGTTCGACCGCAACCACATCGAACTGCACCAGGTGCTGGGGGTGCGGCTGGCCGCCGACGGGAGGTCCGGCATGCCGCTGCGGCCCGACTGGGAGCAGCCCCGGGTGCTAGCCGGTTAATTTACCGAACGGACCTTGGTTCTTCCCTCCCCGCCGCTACCAGCCTCGATGGCGGGCGCCCCCGGTAGCAGCACGCAGCCGCGCACGTGCGGACACCCGGGGGCATGCCTGCGGCACGTGCGCTATCCTTTGCCCATGCGTGCCGTCCGGCTGCTTCTTGCCTAGCCGCGCCGACCTACCGTCGTTGGCGCGGCTGCCCCTCGTCTCGAGGGGCGTTTTCATTGCGGGTGATCATCACTCGCAGGGGTGAATGGTCCGGACCGAATCAATGGTGAGGAAACGATGACAGCGGCCGAGAGCGCCGACCTGGCGCAGCGCTATGACCCCCGTGACGTCCAGGAGAAGTGGCAGGCGCGCTGGGCGGAGCTAGACCCGTTCCGCGCCAGCGAGGATCCCGCCGATCACCGGGAGCATTTCTACCTGGTGGACATGTTCCCCTATCCGTCGGGTGACCTGCACATGGGCCACGCCGAGGCGTACGCCATCGGGGACGCCCTCGCCCGCTACTGGTTCCTGCAGGGCCGCAACGTGCTGCACCCGATCGGCTGGGATGCCTTCGGCCTGCCCGCGGAGAACGCCGCCATCAGGAACAACTCGCACCCGGCCGACTGGACCTACGCCAACATCGAGACCCAGGCGACCTCCTTCCGGCGGTACGCGACCTCGTTCGACTGGAGCCGGCGGCTGGCGACCTGCGATCCCACGTACTACCGCTGGAATCAGTGGCTGTTCCTGCGCTTCTACGAGCGAGGGCTGGCGTACCGCCGGGACGGGTACGTCAACTGGTGCCCGGTGGACCAGACCGTTCTGGCCAATGAGCAGGTCATCGCCGGGAAGTGCGAGCGCTGCGGCGCCGAGGTCGTCCGCCGGATGCTGAACCAGTGGTACTTCAAGATCACCGAATATGCGGACAGGCTGCTCGCGGACGCGCAGCAGCTGGAGGGCCAGTGGCCGGACCGCGTCCTGCTGATGCAGCGCAACTGGATCGGCCGCTCCGAGGGCGCCGAAGTCCACTTCGCCGTGGAGGGCCGCGACGAGCCGGTTACCGTGTTCACGACCAGGCCCGACACCCTGTACGGGGCCACGTTCTTCGTGGTGGCGGCGGACTCGCCGCTGGCCGAGCAGGTCTGCGCCCCTGACCGCCTGCCCGAGCTGCGCGCCTACCTGGAGCAGGTCAGGAAGCTGACCGACATCGAGCGTCAGTCCACCGAACGCGAGAAGACCGGGGTCTTCCTGGGCCGGCACGCGATCAACCCGGTGAACGGCGAGCGGATCCCGCTGTGGGCCGCCGACTACGTGCTGCCCGACTACGGTACCGGGGCGATCATGGCGGTGCCCGCGCACGACCAGCGGGACCTGGACTTCGCCCGCGCCTACGGGCTCAACGTCCGGGTCGTGGTGGACACCGGGCAGCCGGACCCCGCGCAGACCTGGGTCGCGACCGCCGGTGACGGCACGCTGGTGAACTCCGGCCCGATCAACGGGCTGGGCAAGGCGGAGGCGATCGCCGCGATCACCGCCATCCTGGCGGAGAAGGGCCAGGGCCAGGCGGCGGTCAACTACCGCCTGCGGGACTGGCTGGTGTCCAGGCAGCGTTTCTGGGGCACCCCGATCCCGATCGTGCACTGCCCGGCCTGCGGCGAGGTGCCGGTGCCTGACGACCAGCTGCCGGTGGTGCTGCCCGACCTGCGCGGTCAGGACCTGGTGCCCAGGGGCGTGTCCCCGCTGGCCGCGGCCGAGGACTGGGTGAACGTGTCCTGCCCGGCGTGCAGCGGCGCGGCCAGGCGCGACACCGACACGATGGACACGTTCGTGGACTCCTCCTGGTATATGTTCCGTTACTGCTCGCCCGAGTACAACGACGGGCCGTTCGACCCGGCCGAGACGCGCCGCTGGGCGCCGGTGGACATGTACGTGGGCGGCGTCGAGCACGCCATCTTGCACCTGCTGTACAGCAGGTTCTTCACGAAGATCCTCTACGACATGGGCCTGGTCGACTTCACCGAGCCGTTCACCCGGCTGATCAACCAGGGCCAGGTGATCAACCACGGCAAGGCGATGTCCAAGTCGCTCGGCAACGGCGTCGACCTCGGCGAGCAGATCGAGCGGTTCGGCGTGGACGCGATCAGGCTGACCATGATCTTCGCCAGCCCGCCCGAGGACGACATCGACTGGGCGGACATGCACCCGGAGGCCATGGTCAAGTTCCTCGGCCGGGTCTGGCGGATCGCCGCCGACGTGGCCGACGCGGACCAGGGCACCAGGGATCAGCCGCCTGCCGCGGGCGATACCGAACTGCGCAAGATCACCCACCGCACCATCGACGAGGCCACCCGCCAGGTGGAGGCGTACCACCTGAACGTGGCCGTGGCCCGGCTGATGGAGCTGGTCAGCGCCACCCGGAAGGCCATCGACTCCGGGCCGGGGGCGGCTGACCCGGCCGTCCGCGAGGCGGCGGAGGCGCTGGCCGTGATGCTGTCGCTGTTCGCGCCGTATAGCGCCGAGGAGGCCTGGCAGCTGCTCGGGCACAAACCTTCGGTGGCGCGCACCGCGTGGCCGGTCGTCGACCAGGACCTGCTGACCCAGGAGAAGGTGACCTGCGTGGTGCAGGTCAACGGCAAGGTCCGCGACAAGCTCGAGGTCTCGCCGCAGATCGGGGAGGATGAGCTCCGCGAGCTCGCGCTGGTCGCGCCCGGCGTCGTCCGCACCCTGGGTGACCAGCAGGTAAGCCGGGTCATCGTGCGGGCGCCGAAGCTGGTCAGCATCGTCGCGGCCTAGCGCTCCCCTTAGGGGTGAGCGGCGCCGCCTGGGTTACGCCGGGGGCCGCGTCCTCGGACGCGGCCCGCCGCAGGCACCCGCTCGGACAATCACATTCTTCCGGTAGCCCCAATCCGGCAGCGCCGCTCAGACGCGGCGGAGCACGGCCACGACGCGGCCGAGGATGGTGGCCTCGTCACCGAGGATCGGCGTGTAGGCCGGGTTGTGCGGAATCAGCCAGACGTGCCCGTCGCCCCGCTTGAAGGTCTTCACCGTGGCCTCGCCGTCCAGCATCGCCGCCACGATCTCGCCGTTCTCCGCGTCCTCCTGCTGCCGGACCACGACCCAGTCGCCGTCGGTGATGGCGGCGTTCATCATCGAATCGCCGGCCACCTTGAGCAGGAACAGCGTGCCCTCGCCGACCAGCTGCCTGGGCAGCGGGAACACGTCCTCGATCGCCTGCTCGGCCAGGATCGGCCCGCCCGCGGCGATCCGCCCGACCAGCGGCACGTAGGCGGCCTCCTGCGACGGGATGTCGATGCCCGCGATCTCGCCGGCTTCCTCCTCGTCCCGGCTGGATTCCCGGCTCGGTTCCGGCCGCACCGCCGGGTGCCCGGGCAGCCGTACCTCAACCGTCCGCGGCCGGCCCACGTCCCGGTGCAGGTAGCCCTTCTTCTGCAGCGTGCTGAGCTGGTACGAGACGCTTGAAGTGCTGGTCAGGCCGACAGCCTCGCCGATCTCGCGCATCGACGGCGGGTAGCCGCGCTGCTGCACCGACTCCCGGATGACCTGGAGCACCTTGCGCTGCCGCCAGGTCAGGACGTGATTGGGATCCGGCTTGTCCGGGGTTTCCGGGATGACGACCGGCACGCTGCCCTTAGGCTTACGTCCTGGCCGCCCCTTAGGTCTGGGTGCCCCCGCTTGATCAGTGCCGGATACGCCGGCTGCGGCGCCTCCCATGGCGGTTTCCTCCATCTGATGACCTTCCGTGTCCGAGTTCTTGCGTGCTGAGTAGAGAGTAACGGTTCTTATCCGAGATCCCAAACATCTGTTCGACGTGTCGCCGAAATGTCGGACCCGCGAAGTACAACGGCTACATACCCCGTTCGATCGAACAGTAATACGATCGAATGGGTGTACGATCGAACACGGTACGGCTCGAATGAAGGTTTGATCATGGAGGTCGCCATGAGTGCGATGCCAGCGGTGGCGCTGACCTGCGGTTCCGATATCCGGCCGCCGCAGCACGGCGCCCGCCCGCGGCCCGTCCCCGGGCCGCGCCGCGCCCATCGCCCGGCCGGCCCGCCGGCCCTCACGCGAGGCCCCGCGCCACGCGACACGCCGGCCCTCACGCCACGCGACACGCCGGCCCTCACACCAGGCAGCACGCCACGCGACACGCCGGCCCTCACGCACAGCGCCCCGCTGCGGCTGACCAGGCGCGGCCGGGTGGTGGCCGCGGCCGTGGCCGCGCTGCTGGTGACCGTGATATCGCTGCTCGCGGCGGGCGCGGCGCAGGCGACGAACCATGGCCCGGCACCGCGCGCGGCCCGGCAGGATCTCGTTCATGTGGTCGTCCGCCCGGGCCAGAGCCTGTGGTCAGTGGCCGAGAGCGCAGATCCGGATCAGGACACCCGCGCCGTCATCCAGCAGATCATCGACCTCAACTCGCTGAGCGGCGACACCGTGGCCGCTGGCCAGCAACTCTGGGTCCCGCGCGGCTGAGGTTCCGGCCGGCACGGTAAACGCCGGCCGCAGCCGCACAGCCGCCTGGATTCCCGGATCCGCCGCTCGCGCCGGCTTGCCTCCAGCCGCGCGGTGGTCTACGGTAACCACAACATCTAGTACTTACACCGTTGTGTTTTTTCCACAAGTTGTGTTCACAGGTAAACTGGTTGGTGAACAAGCACGGCGGCCAGGGAGGTGATCGCATGTACTGCCCGTTCTGTCGCCACCCGGACAGCAGGGTCATCGACAGCCGGACGGCCGATGACGGCACCGCGATCCGCCGCCGCCGGTCGTGCCCCGAGTGCGGACGGCGGTTCACCACCCAGGAGACGGTCATCTTGATGGTGGCCAAGCGCAGCGGTGTCACCGAGCCATTCACCCGGGACAAGATCATCCGTGGCGTGCAGCGCGCGTGCCAGGGACGGCCGGTCAGCGAGGACAAGCTGGCGATCCTGGCCCAGCAGGTGGAGGAGACGATCAGGGCGCGGGGGCTGGGCGAAGTCCCCTCGCACGAGGTGGGCCTGGCCATCCTGGGCCCGCTGCGGGATCTGGACGAGGTGGCCTACCTCAGGTTCGCCTCGGTCTACCGAGGGTTCGAGTCGCTTGCCGACTTCGAGGATGAGATCACCGCCCTGCGCCAGGGCCACCGCGACGGGACGACCGAGGCGGCGGCGGGTCCGGTTCCGGCGTCGTAAGGGCAGCGCAGAAGTAGTCATTGTTGCAACTGGCCATGCAGGGCCTGGCAGGGATCCGAACAGATCCCGGAAGGGGGACACCAAAAATGACGGAGACGGTGAGCGGAACGACGACCCGCAAGGGGAAGGCGGCGGCGGCCCAGGCGGGGCGTAACCGGCTGTCGATGGAGCGCATCCACACCACCGCGGGCGTGCACCCCTATGACCAGGTCACCTGGGAACACCGGGACGTCGTGATGACGAACTGGCGGGACGGTTCGGTCAACTTCGAGCAGCACGGCGTGGAGTTCCCCGACTTCTGGTCGGTGAACGCCGCCAACATCGTGACCACCAAGTACTTCCGCGGCGCGGTGGGCTCGCCGCAGCGCGAGTGGAGCCTCAAGCAGCTCGTCGACCGGGTCGTTGACACCTACCAGAAGGCGGGTCAGGAGCACGGCTACTTCGCCACAGAAGAGGACGCCCAGATCTTCGGTCACGAACTCAAGTACGCCCTGGTCCACCAGATCTTCAGCTTCAACTCCCCGGTCTGGTTCAACGTAGGCACCAGCTCGAAAGCCCAGGTCAGCGCGT
>CAVRMX010000022.1:0-324558 GCA_963722275.1 uncultured Actinomycetes bacterium
GGTAAGCGGGTGTTCCGGATGGCACCGCTGCAGCATCACTTCGAGCTGGCCGGCTGGGCGGAAACCACGATCGTGGTGCGCTTCTGGATCATCGCGGGCATCTGCGTGGCCCTGGGCCTTGGCCTGTTCTACGTCGGCTGACCGCGTTCCGGCGCTCAGCGGACGGGCTGGGTGGGGTGCGGGTCGACCGGAGGGAAGCCGGTCATCTCACGGGTGATCGCCCACCGCTCGTGGTCCCGCCAGGCGCCGTCGATGAACAGCATGTCGGGTGAGTAGCCCTCCTTGCGGAACCCCTGCCGCCTGACCAGCCGCAGCGACGCGTGGTTGGCCGGCTGGATGCTGGCCTCGAGCCGGTGCAGCCGCAGTTCGCCGAACGCGTACCGCAGCACCAGGGTCAGCCCCTCGGACATGTAGCCCTGCCCGGCCGCGGGTACGAACGCCGCGTAGCTCAGGCTGGCCGACTGGTAGCGGCCCCGGATGATCGAGTCGATGGTGACGACGCCGGCGATCGCGCCGCCGTCATTCAGGCAGACCAGGAACCCTTCGATGCCCGGCTGGCTGAGCCGGGCGAGGTACGCCTGGAAATCCTCCGCGTGGCGGGCATGGAGTACCACGGGTGGTGCAGCCCGGCGCTGGCCCGCGCCAGCGCCACGAACTCGTCCTGGTCACCGGCGGCCAGCGGCCGCAGGCTCACCCGCCCGGCGCCCTGCGCCTGCTCGCCGCCCCCAGCCCCCTCGTTTCGCGCCATGCTGAACGATAGCGCCGTCCCGCGCGCTCGCGCCGGCCCGAACGCCTCAGCAGGCTTCAGGCGTAAGCGGCCAGCTGGTCGTCGACGGGCGCGCCGGTGAGCCGGTTGGCCAGGGTCGACATCGTGTAGGTGCCGATCCCGAGCACGACCTCGAGGGCGTTCTGGGGGGTGTAGCCGCGGGCCAGGAAGTCCCGCAGCGCCTGGTCTCCCACCTCGCCCGCGGTGTCGAGGACCGCCAGGGTGAACACCCGGATCGCGTCCAGGCGCGCATCGGCCAGCGGCTCGAGCGGGCCGTCGCGCAGCGCCGCGATGAGGCCCGGGCTGGCGCCGAGGGCGGTCAGCCGGGCCGTGTGCATGGCCACGCAGATGTGGCAGCCGTTCCTCGTGGCGATCGTCATGACCAGCACCTCGCGGGCCACCGGGTCGAGCTCGGACTTCTCGAAGATCGCGGTGAGCTTCAGGAAACCGTCGAGCAGCTGCGGCGACGCCGCCATCCGGGCCATCCCGGCCGGGAGGTAGCCGAGGTGATCCCGGGTCGCGGTCATGAATCTGCGGGCGGCCGGGGGCGCCGACTCGACGGTGTGCTCGGTGAACGGGGAGCCAGACATTACGTCAGCAGACATGATGACCCTATCCTCGGATAAGATAGACAACTAGGTTGTCTAAACAGTAAACAAGGTTGTCCATATATGTCAAACGACGAGACGCGGACCTACGGCTTCGAGCTGCCGCTGCTGCTGTTCGGCGGGTTCCGGTCGATCATCGACGAGCTGCACGCCGAGCTGGCCCGGCGCGGTCACCCCGACGTGCGCCCGGCGCACGGCTTCGCGTTGCAGGCGATCGGCTTCGGCGGGGCCACGGCCACCGAGACGGGCCGCCGGCTCGGCATCTCCAAGCAGGCGGCGGGCAAGACGATCGACCGGCTCGAGGAGCTCGGCTACGTGCACCGGTCCGGCGACGACACCGACCGGCGGCGCAAGCTGGCCCGGCTCACCCCGCGCGGCATCGAGGTGCTGACCCTGTCCGCGATGATCTTCAGCGACATCCGGTCCCGGTGGTCGGACGCGCTGGGTGCCGCTCGCCTGTCCGACCTGGAAGCCGGGCTGCAGGCCATGGTGCCGGGCGAGACGTTCCGGCTCGACGTCCCGGGCTGGTTCGGTGCCTAGTAGTACTTTGTCAGGTCGGGTAACTGGGGTAAGTCCAGTCCGCCTGGCATCACGGGCCCCGTGAGCCCGGGAGCGAGCGGCGCCCGGCCGTCCGCCAGTGCCCGGGACCTGCCCGGCGCCGCATTTAACGGGGAGGATCGGGCTTATCGGGAGGATCCGGGCCCCCCTGCGGTACCAAATCCTCCCCGGGGGCCGGATACTCCCAGCTAATCCGGCACCTGGCAGTGCGATGCTAAGGACGCGATTCAGCGTAGTTTCCGTCTAATTTCAGCCAATTTGAGGGGTGATCTCCCGGTAAGCCCTACCTGCCGGTAAGTTACTTTGCGTCCAGATGGGTCAGCTGGCGCCGGGAGCGTGGGGTTGATGGTGCGGTCGAGGAAAATAGCCGGGCTGGCGCTTGCCGCGGGCCTGGCCATCGGCGGGCTTACCGCAAGCACGGCAAGCACCGCGTCCGCCTCGCCTGGCTGCGGCGGATCCGGCTCGGTGACCACGGTCAACGGGAAGCTGTCCGACGGCGCATCGTACCTGCTCCAGTGCCCGCCCGGCGCCTGGAACGGGACGCTGTACCTGTACAGCCACGGGTACGTGACGCCCGGGAGCAGCAACCCGGCCCAGGACGTCGGCAACCCGGTCACTGCCCTCTGGATGCTCTCGCACGGCTACGCGCTGGCGGGCTCGTCCTACGCCAGCACCGGCTGGGCCATCGCGCAGGCGCTGCCCGACCAGATCAACACGCTGAACGCCTTCGGCAGCCTGTACGGCCAGCCCAAGACGACGGTCGCCTGGGGGCACTCGCTGGGCGGCATCATCACCGCCGGCCTGCTGCAGGACTACCCCAACCGGTTCGACGCCGCCCTGCCCATGTGCGGCGTGCTGGCCGGCGGCGTGGCCACCTGGAACACCGCGCTCGACGGGGCCTTCGCGTTCCAGCAGCTGATCGACCCCTCGATCCAGGTCGTCAACATCACCAACCCCACGGCTAACCTGCAGGCCGCCGAGGCCGCGGTGGCCCAGGCGCAGAAGACGCCGCAGGGCCGGGCCCGCCTCGCCCTGACCGCGGCGCTGGCCGACACCCCCGGCTGGTTCACGCCGCTGTCGCCCGAACCCGCGGCCACCGACTACGCCGCCCAGGAAGCCAACCAGTTCCTCTGGGACACCAACGTCACCTTCCCGTTCATCTTCGCCTTCCGCGCCGAACTCGAGGCCAGGGCCGGCGGCAACCCGTCCTGGAACACCGGCGTGAACTACTTCGCCGACCTGGCCAAGTCCGCCGACCTCAAGGAGGTCAAGGCGCTGTACCAGGCCGCCGGGCTCAGCCTGGGCCAGGATGTGCAGGCGCTGAACGGCTCCCCGCGGATCAAGGCCGACCCGAACGCCGAGCTCTACCTGATCAAGAACATTTCCTTCAACGGCGGCATCTCGGTCCCGGTGCTCACCATGCACACCACCGGAGACGGGCTGGTCGTGCCGGAGAACGAGCAGGCGTACCGCAGCATCGTCGACCGGGCCGGCCACGGCAACCTGCTCCGCCAGGTCTTCGTGAACCGCGCCGGGCACTGCGCCTTCACCCCGGCCGAGACCGTCACCGCCGTCCAGACGCTGGAGAACCGCCTGTCCACCGGTCACTGGGACGTGCCGAGCCCGGCCGCGATGAACGCCCAGGCGGCGGCGCTCGGCCCCCAGCTCAACATCTTCTCCGTGAACGGCAAGATCATCCCCACCGGCCCGGCCTTCATCAGCTACAGCCCGGCCAGGTACCTGCGCCCCTTCAACCTGTTCCCGCGGTTCAGCCAGCCGCCGCTGCCGTGGGCGCGGCAGCAGTAGCCGGAAAGGTCAGAAGATAACCTGACCGAACGGTCCGGGTGGCCCGCCCCGGTCCTGGCCGCGCGCCACCTGGCTTCGGCCGCCCCCATGGGGGTGCACGGCGGGCCCTGGACGAACGGCCAGATCTCCTCGGCGATGCCGCGCCAGTCCGCGGTCGCGGACAGCTCGCCGAGGAGCGCGAACAGGCCCAGGTTGATCCGCTGCAGGATCACGTAAGACCTGGGTATCGCCGCGTAGGCCGCGAGCGGGCTGCGGAAGTCGAAGAAGCGCCTGGTCACTGCCGAGGCGTACTCGCCGGTCATGGTGCGCGGTCCGCGCTCGCGCACCGTGTCGTAAAACAAGGCCATGTGCTCGACGATCATGTCCGTGGGCATGGGCGTATCCGGCATCAGGAAGCCGGCGTCAACCATGGCGTGGCGGAAGGCTTCGGGGTCGTTCTCCACGCACAGGTGCTTGACCATCTCCACCAGCGGCCGCAGTTCCTCGGCGGTGAAGTGCTTGACCAGCCCGAAATCCAGGAAGGTGACCCGGCCGCCGCCGTGGAATAGGTAGTTGCCCGGGTGCGGGTCGCCGTTGAAGGCGTGCATCTCGTACAGGCTCCGGAACACGAACCGGTAGATCGTCTCCCCGGCCAGGTCGCGCTCGGCCTGGGACCAGCCGGCCAGCTCCGCGAACCGCGCGCCGTCCTCGAGGTCGCTGGTCACCAGGCGCCGGGTGGAAAGCTCCTCGACGATCTCCGGGACGTGAATCGTCGGGTGACCCCGGTAGTAGTCGGCGAACAGCTGCTGGTTGCGGGCCTCGGCCCGGTAGTCCAGCTCCTCGGTGATGCGTTCCCGCAGCTCGGCCAGCAGCGCGTCGACGTCCTGGCTCGGCGCGGTGATCTTGAGCATCCGGCGCAGCAGCGCGACGTTGCCCAGGTCGGCCTCGATGGTCTCGGCGATGCCCGGGTACTGGACCTTCACCGCGACGGGGCGGCCGTCATGGGTGATCGCGCGGTGCACCTGGCCGATCGAGGCGGCCGCGATGGGTTCCGGGTCCCAGGTGGCGAAGGCCCGCTCCGGCGGCTGGCCCAGCTCTTCCGCGACGACCTGCGCGGCCAGCTCCGGGCTCATCGGCGGCACGCTGTCCTGCAGCCGGCTCAGCGTCCGCCGGGCGGCGGGGGTCAGGCCGTCGTCGACGTAGCTGGCCATCTGGCCCAGCTTCATCAGGACGCCCTTCATCGTCCCCAGGGTGGCCGCGACGTCCTCGGCGGTCTGCAGCGCCAGGTCGTTCCGCAGCGCCTCCCGGTGCTCGCCTGCGCTGGCGAACAGCCTCGGGGCGCTGGTCGCGTACCGCGCGCCCCCGCGCGCCGCCAGCCGCACCGCCGCCATCCCCCGCTCGAGCCGCAGCCGCCCGGTCCGCGGCCCCCGCACCCGGACGCCCCGCACCCGGACGCCCCGCACCCGGACGCGCAGCAGGGTCAGCGCGGCGGCCGACACGCCGCCGATCCCCGCCGCGACCATCAGGCGCCTCAGTTTCACTTCCGTCCCGTCCCGCCGGCCGAGCGCATCCGCACGGCGATCCGCTGCCGGGCCTCGAGTACGCCGGGCTCGCCAAGGAACACCGCGTCGAGCACGCCGAGGGCCTGGCGGATCCCGGTCCGCCGCTCCTGCGTCAGCGGCGGCGGCTCCTGGTAGCCGTACATCCGGACGGCCCAGCCGGGCAGCGCCGTCACCGCGGCGTCCCTGATGTCCTGCCACAGCTCGGCGATGTCCTCGTCCAGCCCGGGCGGGTCGAGCAGGTAGCCCATCGACTCCGCGGCCGCGGGCGTCAGGCGCAGCTCCGGCCGGACTCCGGCGAGGTACCGCTCGAGGGCGGCCACGCTGTCCGGGATCATCTCGTGCGGCACCCCGAGCAGCTCCGCCGCGACGGTCATCTCGGCCACGTAGGCGTCGGCGTCCGCGTCCGTCAGCCGCGTGCCGAACAGGGCGCCGGCGGCCAGCCCGGAATCCACCAGGGCGGCGTGCACCCACAGCAGCAGCGCGGGGTCGCCCGCCGCGTACGGCAGGCCGGTCACCGCGTCCACGCCGCGCACATGCTCGTGGATGGCCCGGACCCGCTGCGCGACCCGCCGGGCGCTGGCCCGGTCCCCGAACGTGACCGTGACCTCGTAGGCGGAGGTCGCCGCCAGCCTGCCGACCGGATCGGTGCGCCAGTCGCTGTGCTGGTCGACCCCGGCCATCGCCAGCGGGTGCAGCGCCTGCATCAGCAGCGAGCGCAGCCCCGCGACCGGCGCGGACAGGTCGGCGCTGACCCGCCAGGTCACGCTGGCGGGGCCGAAGAACCCGTCGTCCTGCGGTGCGACGGGGACGGCGGCCGCGTATGCCGCGGCGGACCGCTCGACCAGCCCGGCCGCGGCGGCGTAAGACTCGGCGGTCATGACCGCAGCCCGGCGAACAGGTCATCCTCGGGCACCGTGGCGCCGGTGCTGTCGCTGGCCCGGATGAAGCTCTCGCGCCCGAAGGTGGCTTCGGCGATGTCCTGCGGGATCTTGCTGAACCACGACTCACCGCCGATCTGGCTGCCGTGCGCGAACAGGGCCTCGCGCTTGCGGGGGAGCACCGCCCGGATGTCGACGGTGGTGGTGATGCGCTCCTCGGACGCGAGCCCCCGTCGCTGTCGTTCCGGGTCCATGTCCTCGAAGTCGGGCACCTCGGCACCCAGTTCGCGCAGCGCCTCCCAGATCTTCCGCCAGTCGCTGCCGCGCATCGCGCTGAGGTAGAGCTTGGCTACGCTGCCGCTGGCCGCGAATGCTGCCTGGGCCGAGCGGCTCGCGTGCACGTGGTCGGGATGCTGGTACGGCCCCTGATCGTCATAGGTGATCAGCACCTGCGGCCGGTACTGGTCGATCAGGCCGGAGATCCGCGCCGCCACGTCCGCCTCGGGCACGTTGCAGAACGCGTCCGGCCGGCCCTTATAGTCCCATTCCGGCATGCCGGAATCGTGATAGCCGAGTAGTTCCAGGTCGGTCACGCCCAGGATCGTGCAAGATTCGCGCAGCTCAGCCAGTCGCTGCCGGGCCACCGCCTTTTCGTCGTGCCCGTTCTGCCCGGGCTTGGCCCCGCCGGGCGCGTCCCCGAACTCTCCATTGGTGCATGTCACGACCACGGTCCGGATGCCCTGGGCGGAGTAGGCCGCCAGCACACCGCCGGTGCTCGACGCTTCGTCGTCGGGGTGCGCGTGTACGGCCATCATTGTCAGCTTTTCTGCCATGATTCCAGACTGCCTGACGAACCCGCCGATCTCGTAATCGGGGTGGGCGGGGAAGGAAATGGGACCGGAAACTACCTAATCGCGCGCTGATGGCGGCGAGCACGGCGAGCATGAACGTGGTCAGCGCGGCGAAGCCGTGGGCCACCGGGATGAGCCCGGCCAGCCTGGGCCGCGGCCGCCGCGCGGCCGGGAACGGGTCAGCCAGCAGCGCGGCGATCATCTCGTCGGTGACGATGCCAGCCGGGGGGACGACCCCCCCAGACCCGCCGGGAGGGTCGCCTGGGGGTCCGCCAGGGGACCCTCCCGGGGGGACGACGACGGGGTACGGGGTCCACAGGGTGACCGTGCTGATGCCGAGGGCGATGGCACCGGTGATCAGCGTGACCCCGAGCCAGCCCAGCGGCCCCCAGCCCGTCTTGATGAACCCGAGCCAGATCAGCAGCCCGGTGAGGGCGATGCTGGCGTGCCCGAACACCACCGCCGGCGGCACGCCGACCCCGGTGGCACGCTGCCGCCGCAGCCCGCCGCGCGTCACCCAGGTGCGCAGCATGTAAACCCCGATACTGGCGGTGAGCACCCAGGCGATTGCCGCCGCGATGGCCATCACTCAGCGTACCCGGGCGGGTTTCTGCGGCGATAGCCCCGTTAGCGCGAGTTGTCCGGCGTGCCGGTGAGGGCTTCCGGATGCATCCGGCTGTAGTGCTGGGTCAGCACCGCGCTGGCCTGGCCCGGCCGGTAGGCCAGGGTGCGCCCGCACACCTCGCAGCGCGTCACGGGAAGCCGGGAAACCGTCACCGGGAAACGAGAAGATTCTGACCTGCTCATTGGTATACATCATGCCAGATACGCGGGGCAGGTTCACCGTCCGGGGCCGGGCCAGCGGCCGAAATCTGGGCGACACGCGCCGGATGTCCGGGTCTTGCCGCGGGCCGGATAACAGACTTGCACCATGATCGACGATCTCGCGGAGCTTGACCTGCCCGAGCAGGAGGCGCTGCGCCTGCCCGGCCTGGGCCGGGTGCGGGACCGGATCGGCATGTGGCGCGCGCTGCTCGACCGGCCGCTCACGTCCTACCACCTCGTGCTGGGCATCACCGTGCTGCTGCTGGGGCTCGGCCTGGTCATGGTGCAGTCCACCGCGTCGGTGGCCGACCTGACCGCGGGGCTCTCGCCGTGGTCCGATTTCAAGAAGCAGCTCCTGGGCGCCGCCGTCGGCCTGCCGCTGATGTGGGTGGCGGCGCGCTCGTCGCCGCGGCTGTTCCGGGCCTTCGCCTACCCGCTGCTCGCGATCTCGGTGGTCGGGCTCTGCCTCACGCTCATCCACGGCGTCGGCGTCTCGCAGAACGGCGCGTCGCGGTGGATCAACCTCGGCGGGCAGCAGGTCCAGCCCTCGGAGATCGCCAAGCTCGCCCTGGCAGTGTGGGGCGCCGACCTGCTGGCCCGCAAGGAGAAGCTGGGCCAGCTGGCCGACTGGCGGCACATGCTCGTGCCGCTCATGCCCGGCGCGGGCGTGCTCTGCCTGCTCGTGATGTCCGGTGACGACCTGGGCACCACGTTCATCCTGCTGGTCATCTTCCTCGCGCTGCTGTGGGTCATCGGCACCCCCGGGCGGATCTTCAGCGGCGTGCTGATCCTGATGACCCTGGCCATGCTCCTGATGATCGTCTCGGCGAAATACCGTTTCCAGCGCCTGGTCGGCTACCTGGAGGCACAGGGCAGCGCCACCGGCGTCAACATGCAGAGCATCCAGGGCAAGTACGCGGTCGGCTCGGGCGGCTGGTTCGGCGTGGGCCTGGGCGCCAGCGGGGGGAAGTGGGGCTGGGTACCGGAGTCGACCACGGACTTCATCTTCGCCATCATCGGCGAGGAACTCGGGCTCATCGGCACGCTGTGCGTGACCGTCCTGTACGGCGGGCTGGCCTTCGCCGGGCTCAGGATCGCCCGGCGCGTGCCCGACATGTTCTGCCGCATGGGCGCCACCGCGATCACGGCGTGGATCGTGATCCAGGCCGCGATCAACATCGGCGCGGTGATCGGCGTCCTGCCCATCACCGGGGTGCCGCTGCCGCTCGTCTCAGCCGGGCTTTCATCCTTGCTGGTGACCCTGGTCGGGCTGGGCATGCTGATGTCGTTCGCCCGGATGGAGCCCGGAGCTCGTGAGGCTTTGGCCGCACGTGGCCCCGGATGGCCGCTGCGCGTTCTAAGCTGGCTCGGTCTATCCAAGCGCCGCCCATTAAAAACGGCAGAGCAAAAACGGCAGAGTAAATCGGACGTGGCATGAGGGTATTGCTTGCCGGCGGCGGGTCCGCCGGCCATATCGAGCCTGCGCTGGCACTGGCCGACGCCTTGCGCCGGATCGACCCCGGCGCCGAGGTAACGTGCCTGGGCACGGAACGCGGCCTGGAGACCCGGCTGATCCCGCTGCGCGGGTACCCGCTGGAGCTCATCCCGGCCGTGCCGATGCCCAGGTCCGTGACGCCCAAGCTGCTCACGGTGCCCGGCCGGCTGGCCGGCGCCATCAACGCGGCCGCCGCCGCGATCGACCGGACCAGGGCCGAGGTGCTCGTCGGGTTCGGCGGGTACGTCGCCACCCCGGCCTACCTCGCGGCCCGGCGGCGCAGGATCCCGATCGTCGTGCACGAGGCGAACCCCAAGCCGGGGCTGGCCAACCGGCTCGGCACCCGGTTCACCACCCACGTCTTCACCGGTCACCCGGACACCCAGCTGAGGAACGGCAAGTACCTCGGCATCCCGATCCGCCGCGAGATCGCCGAGCTCGACCGGCTGGGCCTCGGCGACAAGGCGCGCACCCACTTCGGCCTCCGGCCCGACTTGCCCGTGCTGCTGGTGACCGGCGGCTCACAGGGGGCGCGCTCGCTGAACGCCGCGGTGTTCGGGGCCGCCGAATGGCTCAGGGACGCCGGCGTCCAGGTGCTGCACATCATCGGCCCGCGCAACGGCCACGACGCGCCCGCGTCCGCTGGCGTGCCGTACGTGGCCACGCCCTACATCGACCGGATGGATCTCGCCTACGCGGCGGCGGACTTCGCGCTGTGCCGGGCGGGCGCGATGACCTGCGCCGAGCTCACCGCGGTCGGACTGCCCGCCGCTTACGTGCCGCTCCCCATCGGCAACGGCGAGCAGCGGCTGAACGCGCTGCCCATCGTCCAGCGGGGCGGTGGCATGCTGGTGACCGACGCCGATCTGACCCCCGGGTGGATCCGCGACACGCTGCTGCCCGTGCTGGTCAACATCGACCAGGTGGCGGACATGTCAGAGGCCGCCGCCTCGCTCGGCCGCGGCGACGCGGACCGCTGGCTGGCCGAGGCGGTCATCCAGATCGTGGACGGGAAAGGCACCGGTGACGGTCCAGATGCCCAAGAGCCTGCTGCTCAGTGAGCTGATGCTGGCAGCTGAGCCGGTGCCAGCCGCCCGGCTCGGCCGGGTGCACTTCGTCGGCATCGGCGGGGCGGGCATGTCCGGCATCGCGCGCATCATGCTGGCCCGGGGCATCCCGGTCTCCGGCAGCGACGCCCGGCCCTCGGCGCTGCTCGACGAGCTGCAGGCGCTCGGCGCCAGCGTGCACGTCGGGCACGCGGCCGGCCACCTCGGCAGCCTCGGCCCCGGCGACACGCTGGTGGTGTCCAGCGCCATCCGCGCGGACAACCCCGAGCTCACCGAGGCGACCCGGCGCGGGATGCGGGTGCTGCACCGGGCAGCCGCGCTGGCCTCGGTCATGGCCGGCCGGCGGGTGATCGCGATCGCCGGGACGCACGGCAAGACCACCACCACCTCCATGCTCACCACGGTGCTCCGCGAGTGCGGCGCCGATCCCGGTTACGTGATCGGCGGGATCCTCACCGAGACCGGGCTCGGCGCGGAGGACGGAGCCGGCCTGGACTTCGTCGCCGAGGCGGACGAGAGCGACGGGTCGTTCCTGCTGCTGGCGCCCGACGTCGCGGTCATCACCAACGTCGAGGCCGACCACCTGGACAACTACGCGAGCCTGGCGGACATCGAGGCGGCGTTCACCACGTTCGGCCGGCGGGTCACCGGCATGGTGCTGACCTGCGCGGACGACCCGGGTGCGGAGGCCGTCGCGGCGCGCCTGGATCCCGCGCGCGTCCGCCGGTACGGAGTATCCCCGGACGCCGACTACCGGCTCGTCGACCTGGCCTCCCGGGGCATGGCGATCAGCTTCACCGTGACGGCTGACCGCGGTCCGTTCGGTGAAATCCTTGCCCAGATGACGGTGGACGTGCCTGGTCACCACAACGCCCTGAACGCTACCGCCGCCTTCGCCGCCGCCGTCGAGCTCGGCTTCGCCCCGCCCCGGGTGGCCGCGGCCATCGCCGGCTACCGCGGCGCGCGCCGCCGGATGGAGCTCAAGGGCGAGGCGCGCGGGGTGCGGGTGCTCGACAGCTACGCGCACCACCCCACCGAACTCGCCGCCGACCTGCGCGCGGCCAGGGACATCGCCGATAGCACCGGCAAGGGCCGGGTCATCGCGATCTTCCAGCCGCACCTGTTCAGCCGGACGAGGATCTTCGCGGCCGAGTTCGGCGCCGCGCTCGGGCTGGCCGACGAGGCCATCGTGCTCGACGTGTACGCCGCCAGGGAGGACCCGGAACCGGGCGTCAGCGGACAGCTCATCGTGGACGCCGTCCCCGGCGGCCACGCCAGGTTCCTGCCCGACCCGGCGCGCGTCGCCGCGCTGGTCGACGCGATCGCCGAGCCAGGCGACCTGGTGCTGACCATGGGAGCCGGGGATGTCACCGCGCTGGGGCCGCGGCTGGTCGAGATCCTCCGGGGCTCTGCTGGCTCCGGGGGGGACGACCCCCCCGGGCCCCGCCGGGAGCCGGGGGAGTGACCGGCCCCAGCGGCATCATCAGGGAGGACGCGGACCCGCCGGCCTCCCGTGACGAAGCCGCTGGTTACAGCCCGACTTCTGATGTTAAGACGGTAAAAAGACGCCGCGCCTGGCGCGCGGCGTTCTTCACCCTCGTGGCGGCGGGGGTGATCGGAATCGCGGCCTGGATGCTGTTCCGCTCGCCGTTCCTCGTCGTCCGGTCGGTGACCGTAAGCGGGACGCGCCTGGTGCCGCGATCCGAGGTCCTCGCCGTGTCCGGCGTCGAGCCGGGCACGCCGCTGATCCGCGTGAACACCGCCCGGGCCGCGGCGCGGATCGACACGATCGGGCAGATCGGCAGCGCGCGGGTCACCAGGTCCTGGCCGAACCGGGTGGTCATCGTGGTCCGGGAGCGGGTTCCGGCGCTGGCCCTGGCGGCCCCGGGCGGGGGGTACGACCTGGTGGACGCCGACGGCGTCGTGGTGCGATGGGTCACCGGCCGTCCCGCTTACCTGCCGCTCTATCCCGGCACGGCTCCCATCGGCACGCTGCGCGGCGATCCGGACCTGGCCGCGGCCGCCGCCGTCCTCGGCGAACTGCCCGCCCCGGTGCGGCATGCGGTGGCTTCGGTCACCGCGCCGGACCCGGATCAGGTGACCTTGCAGCTGGCCGGCGGGATCACGGTGATCTGGGGCGGCACCGACCGGGCCGGGGCCAAGGCGCAGGAACTCACCGTTCTCATGCGCGCGCACATGCACTATTACGACGTCAGCGGGCAGGGATCTGTCACGGCCCGGTGACCGGTCCGATGCCCGGGACCCGGCGATCCGCGACACGCTGACCGGTTCGCGCGTGGTTAGTTGACCCGGGTGCCATCCGACCCTACTGTCCGTATCAATCACGCAGACGGCAAAAACCCTAAATCTTAACCTGAAGGTGAAACCTGATGGTGACCGAACAGGCCCTGGCGGTGAATTCAGACGTATCGAAAAACGTCGCCCGCCAGCTAGATAGCAGGGCCGGGATGGCAGAGTTAAAACGAGCGGAAAGGTACCCTCCTCGTGGCATCACCGCAGAACTATCTGGCGGTTATTAAGGTCGTCGGAATCGGCGGTGGCGGCGTCAACGCCGTCAATCGCATGATCGATGAGGGGCTCAAGGGCGTCGAGTTCATCGCGATCAACACTGACGCGCAGGCGCTGCTCATGAGCGACGCCGACGTCAAGCTCGATGTCGGCCGGGAACTCACCAGGGGACTGGGCGCCGGCGCCAACCCCGATGTCGGCAACAAGGCGGCAGAAGATCACCGTGAGGAGATCGAGGAGGTCCTCAAGGGCGCCGACATGGTCTTCGTCACGGCCGGCGAGGGCGGCGGCACCGGCACCGGCGGCGCACCGGTGGTCGCGAACGTGGCCCGGTCCCTCGGCGCGCTTACCATCGGCGTGGTGACCAGGCCGTTCGGCTTCGAGGGCAAGCGCCGCGTGGTGCAGGCCGAGCTCGGCATCGAGAAGCTGCGCAGCGAGGTCGACACGCTGATCGTCATCCCGAACGACCGGCTGCTGTCCATCTCCGACCGGCACGTGAGCGTCCTTGACGCGTTCAAGGCCGCCGATCAGGTGCTGCTTTCCGGCGTGCAGGGGATCACCGACCTGATCACCACGCCGGGGCTGATCAACCTCGACTTCGCCGACGTGAAGTCGGTCATGTCCGGCGCGGGTTCGGCGCTGATGGGCACCGGCTCGTCGCGCGGCGACGACCGCGCGGTCGCGGCGGCCGAGATGGCGATCTCCAGCCCGCTGCTCGAGGCGAGCATCGACGGCGCGCACGGCGTGCTCCTGTCCATCCAGGGCGGTTCTGACCTCGGCCTGTTCGAGATCAACGAGGCCGCTCAGCTCGTCTCCAATTCGGCCGCGGTCGACGCGAACATCATCTTCGGCGCGGTCATCGACGACGCCCTCGGCGACGAGGTGCGGGTGACGGTCATCGCGGCCGGCCTGGACGAGAAAAGCTCTGGCCGGGGTACGGGCAGCAGCTCCAGCGGCGCCGAGTCCGGGGGCTCCTCTTTTACCGGCAACGACTCTTTTACCGGCAACGACCCCGCTCCGGCTCCGGCGGCCCGCCCCCGGACCGTGATCTCGGCACCGGGCCCGGCCGCCGCCGAAGCCGGCCAGGACCAGTTCGGCGCGAGCCAGCCCGCGGCCGCCCATGGCAGCAACGGAAGCTACCTCGCATCACCGGCCGCGGCGCCCGACGCCAGCTTCGCGCCGGCCGCTGGCTCTGTTCTCGGCGCGCCGGCACCCGACGACGGGCGCGCGGCGTCCCCCGACCTGGCCGCCGAGGCCAGCCCGGGCGCGGGCAGCGCCGCGTCTTACGAGATGCCCAGGCCGGAACCGGCCAGTCCCAGCATCCTCACGAGCCAGGAAAGGCCGGAGAGGGTCGCCGTGGCCTCGGACGCCGCCGACTCCTCTTCCTACCGCCCGGCGCACGCCGAAGGGCCGGCGAAGACCTTCGACGTCGCCACCACGCGCCGCCGCCCCGTCGTCTTCGAGGAAGACGACGACCTGGATGTTCCTGACTTCCTGAAGTGACCGACTCTGGCCGGCGGGAGGAACTCGCGCTGCGGCTGGCGGAAGTCCGGCGCCGCATCGCCAAGGCGTGCGAGGCGGCCGGGAGGGACGTCAGCGAGCTGACGCTGATCGCGGTGACCAAGACCAGGCCCGCGTCCGACGTGCGGCTGCTCAGCGAGCTCGGCGTGGCCGACGTGGGGGAGAATCGTGACGCCGAGGCGGCGCCGAAGGCCGCCCAGTGCGCCGACCTGGATCTCACCTGGCACTTCGTCGGGCAGCTGCAGACCAACAAGTGCGCCAGCGTGGTGCGTTACGCCAGCGTCGTGCACTCGGTGGACCGGCTGCGGCTGATCCGCGCCCTGGGCAAGGCCGCGCGCGGGGCTGGCCGGGTGATCGAGTGCCTGGTCGAGGTGAGCCTGGACGGCGACCCGGCCCGCGGCGGGGCGCTGGCGGACGATGTACCGGCCCTGGCCGAAGCGCTGGCGGCCGAGGAGGGGCTCGTGCTCGGCGGGGTGATGGCCATCGCCCCGCTGTCCGTGCCGCCCGCCGACGCGTTCACGCGCCTGCTGGTCAGCTCCGCCGCCGTGCGCGCGGTCCGGCCCGGCGCGACGGTGATCTCGGCGGGCATGAGCGGTGATCTCGAGGCCGCCGTCGAAGCCGGCGCGACACACCTGCGAATCGGTACGGCGTTGCTCGGCGATCGCGGGCCGGGTGTCGGGTAATGTCCCACGCGTGCGGCCGAAACGGCTGGCAAAGACGGGTACAGGCTGGAGGACTGAAGGATGGCCAGTGCCATGCGGAAGATGGCGGTCTACCTCGGCCTTGTGGAGGACGATCACCGCTACCAGGACACTGCTTACGGTGAGTTCGATGACTACGACGACCAGGCGGACCGGCCCGAGCAGGCCGACGAGGCCGATGTTCGCGGGGCAGGGCGGGACGGTGAGGTGAGTGGGGGCTACGCCGGCTACCAGGCCCCCGACTGGAGGGTCGAGCACGTGTCCCAGACGACCGATCTCGCCCGTATTACGACACTGCATCCTCGTACTTACAATGAAGCGCGTACTATTGGGGAACACTTCCGCGAAGGCACTCCGGTGATCATGAACCTGACCGAGATGGTCGACAGCGACGCAAAACGTCTCGTCGACTTCGCGGCAGGCCTGATCTTCGGCCTCCGCGGGAGCATTGAGCGTGTGACGAACAAGGTCTTCCTGTTGTCCCCTGCGAACGTCGAGGTGACCGCGGAGGACAAGGCTCGCATCGCAGAGCGCGACTTCTTCAACCAGAGCTAGCCAGCAAGCAGTGATGACGTGAGGCTGATCAGTGACCAGGCCGGCCGCGCCGGCGACCCTGCTGATTGTGACTCCGCTGATCGTGACAGGGACAGGGCGGATTTGTGCAGTACCTGAGGGAAGTCCTCTTTTATGTGCTGACGATCTACCTTGTGGTCTTGATCGGCAGGATGATCTTCAGCTGGGTACAGGTTTTCGCCCGCGACTGGCATCCGTCCGGCATACTGCTGGTGATCGCCGAGGGTATCTTCACGATTACAGATCCACCGCTGAAACTCCTGCGCCGCTTCATCCCGACCCTCCGGATCGGCATGGTAGCCATGGACCTCAGCTTCATGGTTCTGTTCATCGTGATTCTGATCCTGCTTGAAGTGGTCGTGCCGCACCTTTGATTCGGGTACCGTCGTGAAGAACACGGTCCAAGTGCGCCGAGGAGACGAGATGCCGCTGACGCCCGCGGATGTGCGGAACAAGCAGTTCAGTACGACCAGGCTCAGGCCGGGCTACGACGAGGAAGAGGTTGACGCCTTCCTTGACGAGGTCGAGGCCGAGCTCGACCGGCTGATCCAGGAGAACGAAGAGCTCCGGGCCAAGCTGGCTGAAGTCTTGCGCGGTGGTAAGTCGGCGATACCCGCGTTGAGCTCTCCGCTATCCGACCCCAAGCCAGAGATGATGGCGCCCGAGCGCATGGAGCCGGAGCGCAGGCAGCCTGAGCCGGTCATGATGGGCGGGATGCCGCACATCGAGGACAACATGGACACGGCCGCGCGCGTGCTCTCGCTCGCGCAGCAGACTGCCGACCAGGCCATCGCCGACGCCCGCCGGGAGGCGGACGAGACCCTCGGCCGCGCCCGCCGCGAGGCGGACGAGGTGCTGACCAAGGCCCGGCGCCAAGCGGAGCAGATCACCGGCGACGCGCGCGCCCGGGCCGAGAGCCTGGAGCGCGACGCGCAGGAGCGGCACCGTCAGGCCATGGGCTCGCTGGTCCAGACCCGCGAGGAACTCGAGCGCCGGGTCGACGACCTGCGGGCGTTCGAGCGCGAGTACCGCAGCAGGCTGAAGGCTTACCTGGAAGGCCAGCTCCGCGACCTGGAAGCGGGCGTCACCGACAGCGGGACCTTCCCGTCCATGGGTTCGGGTACCCAGCCGTCGATGCCGCCGGCGCTCGCGCCGAGCGGCGCGCGTAGCGGCGGTCAGGGCACGGGTCAGTACGGCGTTCCCGAGGTCGTGCAGCATTCCAGTGGTTTCCGCACGAGCGATGGAGCGCCCTCGCGCGAGCGCCGGTAGGCACGAGGAACTGAGCGGGGACTGCGGGGAGAACGCATGTGATTCGCTTCAGTGCGTTTCTCGTTGTCGTCGCGGTCGGACTGCTGGTCGCGGGTGTGGTCACGAGCAAGCTTCTGCTCGTCTACATCGCGATCGGCGTGAGCGGCGTGGCCCTGCTGGCGCTGGGCGTAGGCGCGGCCGTCAACTGGGGTGAGCTAACCGGCAAGCCCAAGACGGCTGCGGCTGAGGCCAGCGCGCAGGGGCCCGCCCCTACCCCCGCCCCGCAGCCGTCCGTCCCGGCCGCTCCGGCTCCCGTCGCGGCCACGGCTCCGACGGCAGCCGCGACGGCTTCGACGGCGGCCGTGACGGCCCAGCCGGGCCTCCAGCGCTATCCCCGGTCCGCGCCCGCTCCGGCCCCCGCCGGAGCAGCGCACGCCGGAGCAGCGCCCGCCGGGTCGGGCTGGCCCGCCGGCACGCCGCTGACCCCGGCCGCGTTCACCCCGCGTCCCAAGCCCTCGGCCCCAGGCGTCTGGGAGTGGCGCGATGATTCGCCCCCGCCGCCTCCCCCGGCGCAGCCCGCCTCCGCTGCCCCGGCCTCCGCTGCTCCCGCCTCCGCAGCCCCTGCCGCCGAAGCTCCCGTCTCCCAGAAGCCCGCCCGGGCACCCTCGCCGCCCGCTGACCGGCCTTCGCCCGCTGACCGGCCCCCGGCTGACCGGCCCCCGGCCGAACCCAAGCCGTCGGAAAAGGGCCAGCCCGGCCAGGACCAGGCATCCGCGCAGGACCAGCCGCCTGCCGATCGCGAGGATGGCGAAAAGCCCGCCACCCCCGTGAGCGAGCCCGAGCCGGCCCCGGCCGTCCCAGACGCCCCCGCGACCTCTCAGGCCGAGCAGCCTCAGCAGGCCGAGCAGCCTAGCAGGCCAGCAGCAGGTCGAGGAACCGGAGCAAGGCGAGGACACCCAGCAGACGGAGTCCGCCGCCGCCGAACCCGACTCCGATCTGGACGTAACCGTGGTCCCCGGCGTTCCCCGATACCACAAGGCCCACTGCATCCTCATCCGCTTCATGGGCGACAGCGACCTGGACAAGATGACGCTCGCCGCCGCCAGGGAAGCCGGCTGCACCCCCTGCCGTGCCTGCCTCCCCGGCCAGCCCGAAGGCTCTCCCGAGTAAACCGAGTAAACCGGGTACCGGCGGCCGCGGCTCAGGCGCGCCTGAGCCAGAACCGCAGGCCGAGCTCCCTCTCGGCGTGCTCCTTCGCGTCACCGCCAGCCGGCTCAGCCTCGGCGGGCCCGAACTCCACCGCCAGCACCTCAGCGGCGATCAGCGCGGCGTGCTCGGCCAGCGCCGCGGCCAGTTCCGGGTCGCGCGCCGACCAGCGCAGCACGATCCGGTCGGTGACATCCAGGCCATCGTTCTTGCGAGCTTCCTGGACGAGCCTGATGACCTCGCGCGCGAGCCCTTCCCGCCGCAGTTCGGGGGTGACGGTGGTGTCGATGGCCACGGTCTCGCCCGCGTCGGCGGCCACGGCCCAGCCCGCTCGCGGCGTCTGGGTCACGATCACGTCCTCCGCCCCGACCAGGACCGATGAGCCCGGCACCGGCACCGGTACCGTGCCGCCGGCCAGGACCGCGATGGCGATGTCGGCGGCCGGCGCGGCGGCGATGGCGGCCGCCACCGCCGGGGTCCGCGCCCCGAACCGGCGGCCCAGCGCGCGGAAGTTCGGCTTGACCGCGTAGTCGACCAGTTCCCCGGCCCCGGCGCCGAGAAGGCCGAGCGACGTCACGTTCAGCTCCGCCGCGATCAGAGATCGCAGTTCGGCAGGCAGCGCCTCGAAGCCGGCCGCCCCGATCAGCGCCCGGCTCAGCGGCTGCCTGGTGCGGACCGAAGCTCCAGAACGGGCCGACCGCCCCAGCTCGACCAGCCGCCGGGCCAGCCCCATCTGCGCGGAAAGCACCGGATCGATCAGCGCGGGATCAAAGGCCGGCCACGACGCCAGGTGCACCGACTCCGGCGCTCCGGACCGCCGCAGCACGCCCCAGGCGTAGTCCGTCACGAACGGCACGAAGGGCGCCATCAGCAGCGTCAGCGTGGTCACGCACTCGTACAGCGTCGCGAACGCCGAAGCCCCCGCGGCCGGCGAAGGACCGTACCAGAACCGCCGCCGCGACCGGCGCACGTACCAGTTGGACAGGTCGTCGATGAACGTCGCGAGCCGCCGCCCGGCCGCCGCGGTGTCGAAGGACTCCAGCGACGAGGTGACGTCCCGCACCACGGTGTGCAGCTCGCTCAGCACCCACCGGTCGAGCAACGGCCGGTCCGCCACCGCGGGCGCGGCATCCCCGGCCGGCGTCCAGCCGCCCGCGTTGGCGTACAGGACCAGGAACGATGCCGTGTTCCAGTAGGTGAGCAGTACCTTCCTGACGATCTCGCTGAGCACGTCGTGCCCCACCCGCCGCGCGCCCCACGGCGAGCCGGAGGCCGCGAAGAACCAGCGCAGTGCGTCGGCGCCGTGCGCGTCCATCAGCGGGATCGGCTCGAGCACGTTGCCCAGGTGCTTGCTCATCTTCCGGCCGGTCTCGTCGACGAGCAGCCCCACGCACACCACGTTCTCGTACGCCGAACGCCCCAACACCATCGTCCCCACGGCCATCAGCGAGTAGAACCAGCCCCGGGTCTGGTCCAGCGCCTCGCAGATGAACTGGGCCGGGTACGAGACGGCGAACTCGTCCGCCCCGCGCAGCGGCGCGCCGTACTGGGCGAACGGCATCGAGCCCGAGTCGTACCAGACGTCGATCACCTCGGGTACCCGCCGGGCGCGCTCCCCGCAGGACGGGCACGCGAACGTGACCTCGTCCACGAACGGGCGGTGCGGGTCGAGCCCGGTCAAGTCCCGCCCGGCCAGCTCGGATAGTTCCGCCAGCGAGCCGGCGCAGGTCACGTGGGACTCCGGGCATACCCACAGCGGCAGCGGCGTGCCCCAGTACCTGGTCCGGGACAGCGCCCAGTCCACGTTGTTCCGCAGCCACTCGCCGTACCGGCCGTGCTTGACCGTCGCCGGGTACCAGTTCGTCCGCTCGTTCTCGGCCAGCAGCTTGTCCTTGATCGCGGTGGTCCTGATGAACCACGAGGGCACCGCGTAATAGAGGAGCAGAGTGCCGCACCGCCAGCAGTGCGGGTAGCTGTGCTGGTGCCGTTCGGACCGGAACAGCAGGCCGCGATCGTCGAGGTCCCCGATCAGCCGCTGGTCGGCGTCCTTGAAGAACATCCCGCCGACCAGCGGCACGTCGTCCTCGAAGTGCCCGTCGGGCCGGATCGGGTTGACCACGGGCAGGCCGTACGCGCGCGACGCCTCCATGTCGTCGGCGCCGAACGCCGGCGCCAGGTGGACCAGCCCGGTGCCGTCCTCCGTGGTCACGAATGACCCTGGAACCACCACATGGGCGTCAGGGATCTTGATCAGGCCGAACGGGGCCTGGTATCTCGCCCCGACCAAGGCCTGCCCGCTGAACCTGGCGGCGACGTGCCAGCCATCACCGAGCACCCGGGCGAACAGGTCGTCCGCGACCACCACCCGGTCGCCGTCCGTGGACCGGCGCGCCACCACGTAGATGGCGGCCGGGTGCACCGCCACCGCGGTGTTGGCGACCAGCGTCCACGGCGTGGTCGTCCAGACGAGCAGGTCGGCGCCCTCGAGTTCGCGCGGCGCGCCCTCGGGCAGCGCACGCAGCCGGAACCTGACCGTGATGGCCGGATCTGAGACCGTCTGGTAGACGTCCGGCTGGCCCATCTCGTGGTCGGACAGCGGGGTGCCGCAGCGCGGGCAGTACGGGCTGATCCGGTGGTCGCGGACCAGCAGGCCCTGCTCGTAAATGGTCTTGAGCGACCACCAGACCGACTCGACGTAGCTGGGGTCCATGGTCCGGTAAGCGTGGTCGGTATCGGCCCAGTAGCCCATCCGCCGGGACATCTCCAGCCACGCGTCGACGTGCCTGAGCACCGACTCGCGGCAGCGCGCGTTGAACGCGGCGACCCCGTACGCCTCGATGTCCCGCTTGCCGGTCAGGCCGAGTTCCTTCTCCACCGCGACCTCGACCGGCAGCCCGTGGCAGTCCCAGCCGGCCTTGCGCGGGACGTGGAACCCCTGCATGGTCTTGAACCTGGGGAACAGGTCCTTGAACGTGCGCGCCTCCACGTGGTGCGCGCCCGGCATCCCGTTGGCGGTCGGCGGGCCCTCGTAGAAGATCCAGCTCGGCCCGGCCGCGGTCTGCTTCAGCGACCGCTCGAAGATCCCCGCCTCCTGCCAGCGGGTGAGTATCTCTTGCTCAAGCGCGGGCAGGTCAACCTGCGCGGGGAGCGGCTCGAATCCCTGCACCGGCCTAGCGTAGCGGAAAGCGCCGATAAGCTTCTCACCATGACAGACGCGGGGGCGCCAGCGCGGCCGCGCCGCGTCGCCCTGCTGCTCGCGGTGGCCCTCTTCGTCATCGCGGCCGACGTCATCTCCAAGGCCATCGTGGTCGCCCGGATGCCGGGCCACGCGCCGATCCGGCTGCTCGGCGGGGCGCTGACCATCACGCTGACCCGCAACGGCGGGGCCGCCTTCAGCATCGGCACGTCGATGACGATCGTGTTCACCGCCATCGCCCTCGGCGTGATCGTCTACATCCTGCGCGCCGCCAGGCACCTGCGCAGTATCGGCTGGGCCATCGCCCTCGGCCTGCTGCTCGGCGGGGCCACCGGTAACCTGCTGGACCGGATCCTCCGTGCGCCCGGGCTGTTCCAGGGGCACGTGGTCGACTGGATCCAGCTGCCGGACTGGCCGGTGTTCAACCTGGCCGACTCCGCCATCGTCTGCGCGGGCGTGCTGGTCGTGCTGCTCGCGCTGCGCGGGATCCGGCTGGACGGGACCAGATCATGACGACGGCGCCCGGCGAACGCCAGGTCGAGGTACCCGAGGGCCTGGACGGCGAACGGCTCGACGCCGCCCTGGCCCGGATGTTCGGGCTGTCCAGGTCCCGGGCCGCGGAGCTGATCGGGGACGGCCTGGTGCTCCTCGGCGGCCGGACCGCGTCCAAGTCGGACCGCGTGCTGGCTGGGGATCCGCTGCAGGTCACGCTCCCGCCGCCGCGTCCGGCCGAACCCCCGCGCTCGGTCGAGGGCCTGGTCATCGTCTACGAGGACGACGACATCGTGGTGGTGGACAAGCCCCGCGGGGTGGCCGCGCACCCTACGCCCGGCTGGTCCGGGCCGACCGTCACCGGCGGGCTGATCGCGGCCGGGCACACGGTGGCGACCAGCGGTGCCGCCGAACGCCAGGGCGTCGTGCACCGGCTGGACGCGAACACCACCGGCGTGATGGTGGTGGCCAAGAGCGAGCGGGCCTACAGCGCGCTCAAGCGGGCCTTCCGCGAGCGCACCGTGGACAAGCGCTACCACGCGCTCGTGCAGGGGCACCCCGATCCGCTGCGCGGCACGGTGGACGCGCCGATCGGCAGGCATCCGTCCGGCGACGGCCGGTTCGCCGTGATCAGCGACGGCCGCCCGAGCGTGACCCACTACGACACTCTGGAGGCGTTCCGGGCCGCCAGCCTGGTCTCCGTGCACCTGGAAACCGGCCGGACCCACCAGATCCGGGTGCACATGACCGCGATCAGGCACCCGTGCGTGGGCGACTTGCTCTACGGTGCCGACCCGGTGCTGGCCGCGCGGCTCGGCCTGACCCGCCAGTGGCTGCACGCGGTCAGCCTGACGTTCGCGCATCCCGCCGACGGCCAGGAGGTCACGTTCACCAGCGACTACCCGCCGGACCTGGCCCGCTCCCTGGACATCCTGCGAGCCGAAAGCTGACCCAGATGGAGATCGCCGAGCACATCGACGCGCTGCGCCGCGAGGGTGAAGGGCTGGCCCAGGCAGCCGAACGGGCCGGGCTCGACGCCGCCGTGCCGCCCTGCCCGCCCTGGCTGGTCAAAGACCTGCTGCGGCACACCGGCTACATCCACCGCTGGGCCGCCCGGCATGTCACCGAGTGCCCGGACCAGGTCCTCGACGGGCCGCCGGAGGCGGAGATCCTGCGCGGCGGCGTCGAAGACGCCGGGTTGCTGGCGTGGTTCAGGGCCGGCCACGCCGCGCTGGCCGAGACCCTGGCCACGGCCGATCCCGCCCTGGTGTGCGCCACGTTCATGGCCGCGCCGTCTCCGCTGGCGTTCTGGGCGCGCCGGCAGGCTCACGAGACCGCCATCCACCGGGCCGACGCGGAGAGCGCCGCCGGCGCGACGCCCGAGTACCAGGCGGAATTCGCCGCCGACGGCATCGATGAGCTGATCATGGGGTTCGGGCGGCGGCGTAAGTACCAGCCCGGCTCCGACCCGAAGGCCGCCGACGGCGCGCGGCTGCGCGTGCTGGCCGCGGACACCGGCGACGCCTGGTCCATCGAGGTGCGCGAGGGCCGCCTGCAGCCGCGACGCACGGACCACCAAGATTCAGGCGCTGATGACACGGTGGACGCCGGGTGCGCGGTGAGCGGCCCCGCCTCCGGCGTCTACCTGTACCTGTGGAACCGCGCCGGCGCCGCCCGGGCCGGCGTCACCGTAACCGGAGAACCCGGGCTGCTGGCCTCCTGGCAGGCCGGCGTCCGGGTCCGCTGGGGCTGACTGCCCCGCCGGGATTGTCAGACCCGCCTGATAACGTCAAATACATGTTCGATATACGTGGGCCTGGCTCTGCTCCCGCCGTCACCATCCCTGCCCCTGACATTCCTGCCCCTGACATTCCTGCCCCGGTGCCCGGCGACCCGGCTCCGCCACCGGTGCCGCTGGAGCGGCTGGAGGCGCAGATCTGCGAGCTGGCCGGGCACCTGGCCGCGGCGACGTGCCGGTTCCTGGTCCTGCTGGCCGACTTCGATGCCCGCCGCGGCTGGGCCAGCTGGGAGATGAGCAGCTGCGCGCAGTGGCTGTCATGGAAGTGCCAGATGAGTTCCGGTGCCGCGCGGGAGCACGTCCGGGTGGCGCGGGCGCTGAGGGACCTGCCGGTGATCCGCGGTGGGTTCGGGGCGGGGCGGCTGTCGTATGCGAAGGTGCGGGCGCTGACCCGGATCGCCACCCCGGGTACCGAGGCAGGCCTGGCGGAGATCGCCGGGCCGATGACGGGGAACCAGCTGGAGCGGTTCGCCAGGGCGCACAGGAAGGCCACCACCGCCGATGACGCCGCGGCTCGGGTCCGGCGGCGGCTGGCGTGGCGGTTCGAGGAGGACGGGTCGCTGGCCGGCACGTTCCGGCTGCCGCCGCTGGCCGGCGCGGTGCTGCTGAAGGCGCTGCGGGCGGCGGCCGGGGACCTGGAGCACCCGCATGAGGACGCCGGCGTCTCCGCGGAGACGCCTGCCGGCGCCAAGTCGTCGGCCCTGATGACATCCTCCAGCCTGGCCGACGCGCTGCTGGCGATCTCCGAGGCGTTCCTGGCCGGGAAGGCCGCCACCGATGACCCCGAGATCTACCAGGTCATCGTCCACGTCGGCACCGACGCCCTCACCGTCGGCCCCGGCGCGACCGCCGGCGATCCGGGCGTGCCCGCGCAGGGAGCCGGCGTTTCCGCGGAGACGCCGCCGGCCCCGGGTCACCCTGCGAACCCGGCCCGCTGCCACGTCGAAGACGGACCCGCGATCAGCGTCAGCACCGCGCAGATGCTCGGCTGCACCGCGGCGCTGTCCTGGATGCGGCACGGCCGCGACGGCGCCGTCCTGGACCTGGGCCGTCGCCGGCGCCGCCCATCGGCCGCGCTGCGCCGTGCGGCCCGCGAGCGGGACAGGTGCCGGTGCCGGTTCCCCGGCTGCGAGTCCCGCCGCGTCGACCTGCACCACATCCGGTACTGGAGCCACGGCGGCCGCACCAGCCTGGACAACCTGGTCAGCCTGTGCCGCTACCACCACATGCTGGTCCACGAGCGAGGGTTCCTGATCGCCGCGCCGCCGGGCGGCGGGTTCGCGTTCTACCGCCCGGACGGCACCCTCCTGCCGGCCAGCCCGGCCCTGCCGCCCCCCGACGGCCCCATCGACGACCGCCACGACGCGGACATCACCCCGGAGACGATCGTCCCGCCCTGGTACGGCGAGCGGCTCAACCTGGACGAGGCCATCTACATCTGCCTGGCCAACGCTCGCACCCCGGAGGAAAAACAGCGGCAGCGAGACCAGGCCGCCGCCGACCTAGAGGCCTTCCGCCCCCGCAAATGGGTGGTCGAACCCGCCGACTGGATCCGGTGCCTCCAGCAGCACGCGGCCGTATGACCCCCAGCCGGCGCGCCAGACCGGCACCTCCGGCCCGGCTCCGCTAAAGTGATGAGCACCGGTTAATGGCTACGCGCGCCGCCCGCCTGAGTCCTCCGAGGGCTGCGTGCGAGCTGCGGCATGCCCGAACCAGGTAGGCACTAAGGAGGCGGATCGTCATGGCAGAGTCCGGTGCGCCGTTCGCTCACCTGCACGTGCACACCGAGTACTCCATGCTGGACGGCGCCGCCCGGCTGAAGGACCTGTTCGCGGAGGTCAAGAGCCAGGGCATGACGCACGTGGCGATGACCGACCACGGCAACATGTTCGCTGCCGCGGAGTTCCACCGGCAGGCAACGGAGGCCGGCATCACGCCGGTGATCGGGATCGAGGCCTACGTTGCCCCCGAGTCCAGGAGCAACACCAACCGCGTCTTGTGGGGCCAGCCGCACCAGAAGAAAGACGACGTGTCTGCCTCCGGGGCCTACCTGCACAAGACCATCTGGGCCCGGGACAAGCAGGGCCTGCATAACCTGTTCAAGCTCTCCTCCCGCTCGTACGCCGAAGGCTGGCTCGTCAAGTGGCCGCGGATGGACAAGGAGATCATCGCGGCACATGCCTCCGGGCTGATGGCTTCCACCGGGTGCCCGTCGGGCGAGCTGCAGACCAGGCTGCGGCTCGGCCAGTTCGACGAGGCGCTCAGGGGGGCTGCCGAGTGGCAGGACATCTTCGGCAAGGAGAATTACTTCCTCGAGCTGATGGAGCACGGCCTGGACATCGAGCGCCGGGTCCGCGACGGCCTGCTCGAGATCGGCAGGAAGCTCGGCATCCCGCCGGTTGTGACCAACGACTCGCATTACACCCGCGAGCAGGACGCCACCAGCCATGACACCCTGCTGTGCATCCAGACCGGCAAGACCCTGGCCGACGCCGACAGGTTCCGGCTCGAGGGTGGCGGCTACTTCATCAAGCCCGCGGCCGCGATGTACGGCCTTGACGGCAGCGACTACTGGCAGGAGGGGTGCCGCAACAGCCAGCTGCTGATCGCCGACCGGGTCGACGCCAGCGGCATGTTCGACTTCGTCAACCTGATGCCGCGCTTCCCCATCCCCGAGGGGTTCGAGTCCGAGGATGAGCTGTTCCGCGCCGAGGTGTGGAAAGGCATGGACCGGCGCTATCCGGGCGGGTACGACGAGCAGCGGCGCAAGCAGGCCGAGTACGAGATCCAGATCATCTGCCAGATGGGGTTCCCCGCCTACTTCCTCGTGGTCGCGGACTTCATCATGTGGGCCAAGAACAACGGCGTCGCGGTGGGCCCCGGTCGCGGCTCGGCGGCCGGCTCGATCGTCGCCTACGCGATGGGCATCACCGACCTGGACCCGCTGCACCACGGCCTGATCTTCGAGCGCTTCCTCAACCCCGAGCGCGTGTCCATGCCCGACATCGACATCGACTTCGACGAACGTGGCCGGGCCGACGTGATCAGGTACGTGACCCAGAAGTGGGGTTCGGACCGGGTCGCGCAGATCGTCACCTACGGCACCATCAAGGCCAAGGCCGCGATCAAGGATTCCTGCCGGGTACTCGGCTTCCCCTACGCGCTCGGCGACCGGATCACCAAGGCGTTCCCGTCGGCCGTGATGGGCAAGGACATCCCGCTCTCCGGGATCTTCGACGAGACCCATCCCCGGTACAAGGAAGCCGGCGAGCTCCGTTCGCTGTACGAGGCCGAAGCGGAGATCAAGCAGATCATCGACACCGCCAAGGGGATCGAGGGGCTGATCCGCCAGCCCGGCGTGCACGCGGCCGGGGTGATCATGTCGGCGGAGCCGCTGACCGATCACATCCCGGTCTGGACCAGGCACTCCGACGGCGCGGTCATCACGCAGTTCGACTACCCGACCTGCGAGGGCCTCGGGCTGCTGAAGATGGACTTCCTCGGCCTGCGTAACCTCACCATCATGGCCGACGCGGTCGGGGTGATCGAGAAGAACCGGGACGTCTCGATCGACCTGCTGAGCCTGCCGCTGGACGACCAGCCGACCTATGACCTGCTGTCCCGCGGCGATACCCTCGGCGTGTTCCAGTTCGACGGCGGGCCGATGCGTACGCTGCTGCGGGCGATGAAGCCGGACAACTTCGAGGACATCTCCGCCGTCGGCGCCCTGTACCGGCCGGGCCCGATGGGCGTGAACTCGCACACGAACTATGCGCTGCGCAAGAACGGCCTGCAGGAGATCACGCCCATTCACCCCGAACTCGAGGAACCGCTGCGCGAGGTGCTCGAGCCGACCTACGGCCTGATCGTCTACCAGGAGCAGGTGCAGAAGGCGGCCCAGATCCTGGCCGGCTACACGCTCGGCCAGGCGGACCTGCTCCGCCGCGCCATGGGCAAGAAGAAGAAAGAGATCCTGGACAAGGAGTTCGTCCCGTTCCGGCAGGGCTGCCGGGAGCGCGGCTACTCGGACAAGGCGATCCAGGCGGTCTGGGATGTCCTGGTCCCGTTTGCCGGCTACGCCTTCAACAAGGCGCACTCCGCCGCGTACGGCCTGGTGTCGTACTGGACCGCCTACCTGAAGGCGAACTACCCCGCCGAGTACATGGCCGCTCTGCTCACCTCCGTCGCTGACGATAAGGACAAGTCGGCGCTCTACCTGAGCGAGTGCCGGCGGATGGGCATCAAGGTACTGCCGCCCGACGTCAACGAGTCGGTGGCGACGTTCGCGCCGGTCGGGCAGGACATCCGGTTCGGCCTGGCGGCGATCCGTAACGTGGGCGGCAACGTGGTCGAGGCGATCATCGCCGCCCGCAAGTCCAAGGGCGGGTTCACCGGCTTCACCGACTTCCTGCGCAAGGTCCCCCTGGTGGTGTGCAACAAGCGGGTGATCGAGTCGCTGGTCAAGGCCGGCGCCTTCGACTCGTTCCAGGACCCGCGCAAGGGCCTGGTGCTCGTGCACGAGCAGGCGGTCGACGCCGTGATCGACATCAAGCGGAACGAGGCGATCGGGCAGGACTCGCTGTTCGGCGGCGACGCCGAGGCGGAGGCGGTCTTCGATGTGCCTGTTCCGGCCGGGGAGTGGGACAAGTCCACCCTGCTGAACTTCGAGCGTGAGATGCTCGGGCTCTACGTCTCCGACCATCCGCTCTTCGGCGTCGAGCACATTATCGCCCGGGAGAGCGACTGCTCGCTCGCCGACCTGATGGCCGACGAAGCCGAACCCCGGCCACGTAGCGGCGACCGGTCAGACGCGCAGATCGTCAAGGTCGGCGGCATCTTGTCCGGGGTGCAGCGCAAGGTGACCAAGCAGGGCAACCAGTGGGCCGCGGCGGTGCTTGAAGACCTGGCCGGGGCCATCGAGGTGCTGTTCTTCCCCCAGACCTACCAGCTGTACGCCACCTCGATCGCCGAGGACGCGGTGGTGGTGGTGAAGGGCAAGGTGGACCGCCGGGACGACGCGCCCAAGCTGATCGCCATGGACCTCGCCATCCCGGACCTGTCCGTGGACGACTCCGGCCCCTTCGTGGTGTCGATGCCGGTGGCCAGGTGCGTGCCGCCGGTGGTGGAGCGGCTCCGCGAGGTGCTTGTGACCCACCCCGGACCGACCGAGGTGCACCTCAAGCTGCGCGGCCACGAGCGCACCACGGTGGTCCGGCTCGACGACAAGCTCCGAGTAGCCACCTCGCCCGCCCTGATCGGCGACCTGAAGCAGCTCCTCGGTCCGGCCTGCGTCAGCTAGAGCGCTGTCAAGTAACAAGGGTAAGTCCGGTCCGCCTGGCATCACGGGCCCCATGAGCCCGGGGGTGGCCGGCGGGCCACCCCCGGGCGAAACGAGTCCCCGGCCAGAGCGGGTGATTACTTGACCGGTGCCCTGGCGTTAGCTGGCCTGGGGGCCGATGAGCTGGTCGAGGAAGGTCTTGTACATCCGAAGCGTCGCGCGCAGCGCCTCGGTGTCGGCGTTCGCGCCCTCGCCCCACCGGCCGCGCAGCGACTGCTGCTGCTCCTGAATGGCGCGCTGCCGTTCCTCGATGGCCCGCTGCCGCTCCTGGATCGCCGCTTCCATCTTGGCGGTGACCTGGGCCACGATATCGGCGGCCTCGGTTACCGACGCCTGCGGGTCGTCCACGAACCTGAACTGGATCTGCTGCCACTGCTCGGTGTAGTGCGCCGCGTCCGGGATCAGGTTCCCGTAGGTGAGATCGCTGAAGTCGCCCAGCGTCCCGGCCTCCTCGCCGGGCCGCATCTCGCCGGGCCGCATCTCACCGGCCGCGGGAGTGCCCGCGGCGGCAGTGCCGGCCGCGGGGGTGCCGGCGGCGTGCCGTCCAGTGGTCTCCGTCGCCTCGGCAGCCGCGGCGGGGACCGGGGTGCCCCCGGCCGCGGCGCCGCCTGCCGGAACGTCCGCTATCGTCGCGGTGCCGGCCTGATCCTCCGGGGCTACGGAGGTCCCGTTGCCCGCGCGCGTGGCACTGCCGAACATGTCCGGCTCGGTCGCCGCGTGGTCCATGGCGTCGGAGTCCATGGGGTCGGAGCCTGCCGGCCTGGCCGCCTCATCCCGGCTGGCCATCGGATCCGTGCTGGTGCCGGTGACCGGAACGTCCGGGTCGGTCACCGCGACGGCCTCATCCTGGCCGGTCCCGGTCCTCCCGGGCTCGTCCCAGTAGTCGCTCTGCGCGGTGCCGGCACCAGTCGCGGCGGCCGTTCCGCCGGGGCGAGCCGCGGTCGTGCCTGCGGTGTCCGCACTCTCCTGGGCGATGGGGGTGTTCGCCATGGCCGCCTCGTCTCGCTCGGTCACCCACGGCGGGCTGTCGCCCGGCGTTCCGGGGTCCGCGGCCATGGCGTCGGCGTCCGAGCCTGCGCCCGTCTCGTCCGGGTCCGTCTCGTCGTCGTCCACCCGGTCTCCGCGCAGAGCGGAGGCGACCTTCTGGAAGCGCGTCATCGGCTTGGATTGCTCGGTGTATTCCTCGGTCTCGTCCTCGGGGACGGCCTCGCCGCGAACGACGTAGCCGGGTCCCCTCGCCTGGCCGTACTGATCCTGAGTCATAGGAATCATCTCTCCCGTGCTTGCCTATTGAGGTAGGTGTGCCTATCGAGGCGTGTCCGCAGTGCGGCTGGTGTTCTCTTCCGCCGCTAGCTCGCTGTCCGCGGCGGGCGGCGTGGCGGTCTCCGCGGGCGGCGTGGCGGTCTCCGCGGGCGGCCCGGCGGTCTCCGCGGACGGCCCGGAGCTCTGTGCGGGCGGCGTGCCGTTGCCGGCGACAGCGGTGCGGTCGCGGATCTCCGCGACGCGGTCACGTTCGGGCTCGCCGTGGCCATCCCGCAGGCCGGTCAGGTCTTCGAACATCGCGCGGTAGCGGATCATGGCTTCCCTGAGCTGCTCAGTGGTCGCCGATTCGGTCCGTAGGCTCAGCGTCTGCCGGTAGCCCTCGAGTGGCCCGGCGTGGTAGACGGACAGGGCGTCCATGCTGGCGTTCCTGTCGTCGGCGGGGTAGCCGCGGTCCCGCATGACATCCCAGATCAGGGTGCCCGCGGCCGCTACCGCCTGGGCCGGGGTGTCCACGAACCGCTCCTGGACCGCGGTCCAGTCGCCGCTGTAGCTGGCCTGCTGCTCGGGCGAAAGCTCGTGAATTCCGAGTGCCTCCACGCGGCGCTGCCGGTCGGCCAGCTCGGCGTCGGCCTTCTTCCTGCTGCCCAGCTGCTTAGCCAGGTGGTCATACTCCGGGCCGAACTGGCGGCGCAGCCTCGCCCGCCGCAGCTCAGCCGAGGCCACCACTACGGCCGCCACCACGACGATGACCACGATAACGATGCCTATTATTGCTCCGGTCGACATATTGACCTCCGTGAGGTGTCGGAACCGCCCTCCGACTCCCCTCGATAAACGGGGCTAAACAGGCAGTGAGGTTGTTCAGGCCCCGGTGAGGTTGTGCCGGATGGCGGCCAGCGCGCGGATCACCGTCTCGCGCTCGCCGGGCCCGAACGTGGCCAGCGCCCGCTCGGTCAGCTTGTCCGTCTCGGCCGCGATCACGCCCTCCAGCGAGCGCCCCCGCTCGGTGAGCAGCAGCCGGACCAGCACGGAGTTCCGCGACAACATCGAGCACAAGCTGGACGTGCTCCGCCAGCACTGCGCGCGGGCCGGCCGGGACTTCGCCGCGATCCTGCCCGACATACACGCGATCGAGCCGAGCGGGGCTGACGGGTACGATCGTGCCGAAGCGATCAGAGAGCGATCAGAGAGCGATCAGAGGGAGTACCGACGAAGGGGCGACTGGCCGCGTTCGCAGCGGCCCTGGCGGGCAGCGCGGTGCTCGGCGTGGCGGCCGGGCTCATCTGGGCCGCCGTGGCGCCGCGGGCGCTGCTGCAGGAGGTCGGGCACGGCGAGGCCCAGGTGGTCAACGCGGAGAGCAGCGCGTTCATCCTGGCCGACGCCTGGTTCTGCCTCATCGTCGCGCTCGGCGGAGTCATCACCGGCATCGCCGGCTACCGCCTGCTTGTCCGCCGGACGGGCTGGACCGCGGCGGCCGGGCTCGTCCTCGGTGCCGTGGCGGCCGCCCTGCTCGCGCTCTGGACCGGCGAGAACATCGGGCTCCGAACCTACGACCACCTGCTCGCCGTCAGCCCGGACGGCGCCCTCTTCCGCTCGTCGCTGGCCCTGGGGGCCAAGAGCGCGCTGGCGTTCTGGCCGGGGCTCACCTCGGTGGTCATCCTGCTCGCCGAGTACGGCGGCCGCCGGCCCGCGGAACCCGATGTGGAGGTGGGCGGGGCGTACTCTCCGTAGACTAGGCGAGTGATTTCCCGTACCGGCCTGCGCCGTACCGGCCTGCGCCGCATCGACCTGCGCGGGCGCGCCCCCGCCAGCCTCAGCCGGGCCGCCCTGGCCGGCGTCCTGCCCCGCGCCGCCACCGACGTCGAGGCGGCCGTCGCGCAGATCCGGCCCCTATGCGACGACGTGAGGCGCCGCGGCGCCGAAGCCGTCCGCGAGTACACCTCCCGGTTCGACGGCGTCGACTTGGCCACCACCGTGGTCCCGCAGCAGGCCCTGGACGCGGCGCTCGCCGGGCTCGACCCGGGGGTCAGGGCCGCCCTCGAGGAGGCCGTCAGGCGCACCAGGCGAGTGCACCAGGCGCAGCTGCCGGCCGAGAGGCCCACCCAGGTGACCGAGGGCCTCACCGTCACCGGGCGCTTCGTCCCGGTCGGGCGGGCCGGGGTGTACGTCCCCGGCGGGCTGGTGGCCTATCCCTCCTCGGTGGTGATGAACATCGTCCCGGCCCAGGTCGCGGGCGTCGGCGCGGTCGCGGTGGCATCGCCGCCGCAGGCCGGCCACGGCGGCCTGCCGCACCCGTCCGTGCTCGCCGCGTGCGCGCTGCTCGGGGTGCGCGAGGTGCACGCGGCCGGCGGGGCGCAGGCGCTGGCGATGTTCGCCTACGGCACGGCGGACTGCGCTCCGGCCGACGTGATCACCGGGCCGGGCAACGTCTACGTGGCCGCGGCCAAGCGGGTGCTGCGCGGGGTGGTGGGCACCGACGGCGAGGCCGGCCCCACCGAGGTGGCGATCATCGCCGACGACACCGCGGATCCCCGCCACGTCGCCGCCGACCTGGTCGCGCAGGCCGAGCACGACGAGCTCGCCGCCTGCCTGCTCATCACCACCGACGCCGCCCTCGCCGAAAACGTCGAGGCCGAGCTGAGCAGGCAGGTCCCGGCGGCCAGGCACCGCGAGCGGATAGGAAGGGCCCTCGAAGGCCAGTCGGCCTGCGTGATCGTGGACGACGTTGACGCCGCGCTCGCGGTGAGCGACGCGTGGGCGCCCGAGCACCTGGAGATCCAGGCCAGGGACGCGGCCAAGCTGGCGGCGCGGGTCACCAACGCGGGCGCGGTGTTCGCCGGTCCGTACTCGCCGGTCTCGCTCGGGGACTACCTGGCCGGCTCGAACCACGTGCTGCCGACCGGCGGGACCGCGCGGCACACCAGCGGGCTCTCCGTTTTCCCCTTCGTGCGGCTGGTGAACGTGGTGGAGTGCGACCGCGAGGCGCTGGCCGCCACCGCGCCGCTGATCGACGCGCTCGGCGGCGCCGAGGACCTGGACGCCCACGTCCAGGCCGTCCGGGTGCGGGTCCCGCGAGAAAGCAAAGAAAGCAACCAGCCGTGACCGGGGCAGGAACCCCGGCCGTTCGGGACGACCTGAAGGACCTGACCCCGTACGGTGCCCCGCAGATCGACGTGCCGGTCCGGCTGAACACCAACGAGAACCCGTATCCGCCCAGCCCGCGCCTGGTCCGGGCGGTCGCGGACGCGGTGGCCGAGGCGGCGGGAACCCTGAACAGGTACCCGGACCGGGACGCGGTCGAGCTGCGCAAGGACCTGGCCGACTACCTCGGGCACGGGCTGACCGGCCGCCAGGTGTGGGCGGCGAACGGGTCCAACGAGGTCATCCAGCAGCTGCTGCAGGCGTTCGGCGGGCCGGGCCGGCGGGCGCTCGGCTTCGACCCCGGCTACTCCATGCACTCCCTGATCGCCCGGGTGACCTGCACCGGCTGGGTCAGCGCCGAACGCGACGAGGACTTCAGCCTGGACCCGCCGCGCGCTGCCCGCGTTATCCAAGAGCACCAGCCGGACCTGGTCTTCCTGACCTCGCCGAACAACCCGACCGGTACCGCCGCCCCGATGGAGCTGATCGAGGCGATCTGCGCCGCGGCACCGGGCCTGGTGGTGATCGACGAGGCGTACGCGGAGTTCGCCCGCGAGGGCACGCCGAGCGCGCTCACGCTGCTGCCGCGCTGCCCTCGCCTGGTGGTAACCCGCACCATGTCCAAGGCGTTCGCCATGGCCGGCGCCAGGATCGGGTACCTGGCCGGGGCGCCCGAGGTGGTCGAGAAGCTGCTCCTCGTGCGGCTCCCTTACCACCTGTCCGCGGTCACCCAGGCGGTGGCGCGGGCCGCGCTCGCGCTGGCCGCCGAGCCGCTGGCCACCGTCACGAAACTTCGGGCCGAACGGGACGGGCTCGTCGCCTGGCTCAGGCAGCGGGGCCTCGCCGTGGCGGACTCCGACGCGAACTTCGTGCTGTTCGGCGAGTTCGACTCGCGGCGCGCGGTCTGGCAGGGCCTGCTCGACCGCGGCGTGCTCGTCCGCGAGGTCGGCCCGCCGCGCTGGCTGCGGGTCACGGTAGGGACGCCCGCGGAGATGGCGGCGTTCCGTGCGGCCCTAGATGAGGTGCTCAGTACATGAACCGGGTGGCGAGAGTGGAGCGGCTCACCCACGAGACGCAGATCATGGTGGAACTCGACCTGGACGGCATCGGGGTGGTCGAGGTCGGCACCGGCGTGCCGTTCTTCGACCACATGCTGGCCCAGCTGGGCAAGCACGGCTCGCTCGACCTGACCGTCCGGGCCAAGGGCGACGTCGATATCGACGCGCACCACACCGTGGAGGACACCGCCATCACCCTCGGCCAGGCGCTCCGCGAGGCGCTGGGGGACAAGTCCGGCATCGCCAGGTTCGGCAACGCGCTGGTCCCGCTGGACGAGACGCTGGTGCAGGCCGCCGTGGACCTGTCCGGACGGCCCTACGTGGTGCATCACGAGCCGGACGGCATGGCCCCGCTGATCGGCAGCTACGACACCACGCTGACCCGGCACATCTTCGAGTCGCTGGCCTTCGCCGCGGGGATCTGCCTGAACGTGCGGGTGATCGAGGGCCGCAACCCGCATCACATCGTGGAAGCCCAGTTCAAGGCGGTCGCCCGGGCGCTGCGCGCGGCCGCGGCGCCGGACCCGCGGGCCGGCGGCATCCCCAGCACAAAAGGAGTCCTCGCATGACGGCGGGGCCAAAAATAACTGTGCTCGACTACGGGTCAGGGAACCTGCGCTCGGCGCAGCGCGCGCTGGAGCGGGTCGGCGCGCAGGTCGAGGTGACCGCGGACCCGGACGCCGCGCTGGACTGCGACGGGCTCGCCGTCCCCGGCGTCGGCGCGTTCGCGGCCTGCATGGCCGGGCTGCGCGCGGCCGGCGGCGACAAGCTGATCGCCCGGCGGCTCGAGCTCGGCCGCCCGGTGCTCGGCATCTGCGTCGGCATGCAGGTGCTGTTCGCGGCGGGCGCGGAGCACGGGGTGCGGTCCGACGGCTGCGGGGCCTGGCCGGGCACGGTGGAACGGCTCGACGCGGGCGTGCTGCCGCACATGGGCTGGAACACGGTGACGCCGCCGCCGGGCTCGGCGCTGTTCGCCGGGATCGCCCCGGGGACGCGGTTTTACTTCGTGCACTCCTACGCGCTGCGGGCGCCGGGCGCCGGGCAGCTGGCCGCGGCGGGCGCGTTGATCTCCTGGGCCGAGCACGGCGAGCCGTTCGCCGCCGCGGCCGAGCAGGGGGTGCTGGCCGCGACCCAGTTCCACCCGGAGAAATCGGGCGATGCCGGCGCCGCCTTGCTGTCCAACTGGCTGGAGACACTTTGACTCAGCTCACGCTGCTGCCCGCCGTCGACGTGACCGACGGGCACGCGGTCCAGCTCGTCCAGGGCGTGGCGGGCAGCGGCGGCCAGTACGGCGACCCGATGGAGGCCGCGCTGGCCTGGCAGCGGGCCGGGGCGTCGTGGATCCACCTGGTGGACCTGGACGCGGCGTTCGGCCGCGGGTCGAACGCGGACCTGCTCGCCGGCGTGGTGCGCACCCTCGACGTCCAGGTGGAGATGTCCGGCGGCATCCGGGACGACGAGACGCTGGCCCGCGCGCTCGGCACCGGCTGCGCCCGGGTCAACATCGGCACCGCGGCGCTGGAGAACCCCGACTGGGTGCGTTCGGTCATCGCCCGGCACGGCGAGCGGGTCGCGGTCGGCCTCGACGTCCGGGGTACCCGGCTGGCCGCCCGCGGCTGGACCGCCGAGGGCGGCGAGCTGCACGAGACGCTGGACCGGCTGAACGCCGAGGGCTGCGCCAGGTACGTGGTCACCGACGTGCTCAAGGACGGCATGCTGAGCGGCCCGAACCTGGCCCTGCTCCGCGACGTCTGCGCGCGCACGTCCGCGCCGGTGGTGGCCAGCGGGGGAGTGTCCCGCCTGGCCGACCTGCGCGCGATCGCGTCGCTGGTCCCGCTCGGCGTGGAGGGCGCGATCGTCGGCACCGCCCTGTACGAGGGCGCCTTCACCCTGGAAGAGGCTCTCGCCGAGGTGGCCTCCCGGTGACGGTAGCGGTAAGGGTCATCCCCTGCCTGGACGTGGACGGCGGCCGGGTGGTCAAGGGGGTCAACTTCCGGGAGCTTCGCGACGCCGGCGATCCGGTCGAGCTGGCCGCCAGCTACGACGCCGAGGGAGCCGACGAGCTCACCTTCCTGGACATCACCGCGTCCAGCGGCGGCCGGGACACCATGTACGAGGTGGTGCAGCGCACCGCCGAGCAGGTGTTCATCCCGCTCACCGTGGGCGGCGGCGTGCGCAGCGTGGCCGACGTGGACCGGCTGCTGCGGGCCGGGGCGGACAAGGTCTCGCTCAACACCGCCGCGATCGCCCGGCCGGACCTGCTGGCCGAGACGGCCGGGCGGTTCGGTTCGCAATGCATGGTGCTGTCCGTGGACGCCCGGCGGGCGCCCGGCCCGCCCAGCGGCTTCGAGGTGACCACGCACGGCGGCCGGACCGGCACCGGGATCGACGCGGTGGACTGGGCCCGGCGGGCCACCGAACTAGGCGCGGGCGAGATCCTGCTGAACTCGATGGACGCGGACGGCACCACGGCCGGCTTCGACCTGGAGCTGATCCGGGCGGTGCGCGCCGTGGTGACCGTCCCGGTGATCGCCAGCGGCGGCGCGGGCACGCTCGCCCACTTCGCGCCGGCCGTGGACGCGGGCGCGGACGCGGTGCTGGCGGCCAGCGTGTTCCACTTCGGCACGCTGCGCATCGGGCAGGTCAAGACCGCCCTGCGCGGCGCCGGCCACCCGGTCCGCTTACAGGCCGCTCGGGAACGTGATCTTCTCCGGGCCGACCAGCGGGGTGCCCACCTCCAGCTGGATCTGGGCGTGCGCGCTGAGCGGGATGTCCCGCGGGTTGCCCTGGTAGACCTGGCCGTTGTAGATCGCCACCACGTGCCCGGTGGCCGGGCCGACCCGGCTGGTGCTGAGCGGCTGGCCCCACTCGTCGAAGAAGTTGCCCAGGGTGTAGGTCCGGTGGATCGGGGACTCGATGTGGATGATGCCGTCGGCGGCGTGCGTGTGCAGCCAGTAGAAGCAGGTCCCGCTGGCGATGAACGGGCCCGCCTGGGTGCTCTGGGCCTGTGCCCCGGGGATGCCGATGGCGGCCGGGATCTGGCGGGCCGAGCCGTTCACGAAGACGGTCAGGTGGGCGTGGATGTGGAAGATGGTCTGCTCGCTGGCCTGGCAGCTGATCCCGTCCACGGTCTGGCCGGTGACCGCGGTGGCCGTGCCCGCCAGCGCGGGCTCCGCCGGCACCGGCACCTGCTCCGGCCCGGACGGCCCGGGGGCCGGCGCGGGCTGGAGGGTGCCGAGCGTGCTCAGCGACGCCAGGTGGGGAGACGATGCGCTGGTGGCCTTGGCGCCGCCGCCGCCGCTGACGGCGAGCGTGATGCCGATGACCGCGCCGATGACCACGACGGCCGCTCCCGCGCAGGCCAGCCACAGCCGCCGCCGCTTGCGGCGGGCTTCCTCCGCCCGGATCCGCGCGATCTTCTCCCGCGCCCGCTGTTGCCGTTCCCGGTTGCTCTTCGACACGATGATGGAACGTACCGGGCTAACCGACGGTTCCGGTGGCGCCTGAGGTGTCGGGGGCGGCGCTGGTCGATGTGGCCATCGCGGCACCGACGATCCCGGCGTCGTTGAGCAGCGCCGCGGGCACGATGCGGGCCCGGATCCCGGTCAGCCGCGGCACCCACTTCTCCGACTGCTTGCTGACGCCGCCGCCGACGATGATCAGGTGCGGCGAGAGCAGCGCCTCGATGTGCTGGAGGTACTCGTCGACCCGGCCGGCCCACTTGCCCCAGCTCAGGTCCTTCAGTTCCTTGGCGCGCTCGGACGCGCGCGTCTCGGCGTCCTGGCCGCGGATCTCGATGTGCCCGAACTCGGTGTTCGGCACCAGCACCCCGCGGGTGAACAGCGCGCTGCCGATCCCGGTGCCGAAGGTCAGCATCAGCACGGTCCCCTGCTGGCCCGTCCCCGCGCCGAACGTCATCTCGGCCACGCCGGCCGCGTCGGCGTCGTTCAGCACCCGGACCGGGTTGCCTGCGGCCTTGCCGAACAGCGCTCCCGCGTCCAGCCCGATCCAGGCCGGGTCCAGGTTGGCCGCGGTCCTGGTCACGCCGTCGGTGACCACGCCGGGGAAGGTGATGCCGACCGGCCCTGACCAGCTGAAGGAGGTGGTGAGCTGTTTCACCACGTCCGCCACCGCGCCCGGCCGCGACGGGTGCGGGGTGGAGATCTTCTGCCGTTCGGCGACCAGCTTTCCCGTGGCCACGTCCACGGGTGCTGCCTTGATGCCGCTGCCGCCAATGTCAATGCCGAGTGCTTGCATGCCATTAGCGTAGTGAATGGACTGCCCGATTACCGCCCGCCTGGCGCTCTGCGCGGCCCGCAGTCGGGTAATATCGCGAGAGGGGACAGATTCCTGTCCAGAGAGGATGCGGCGGATGCGCTGGTTCAAGCTCGCCGGCATCGCGGTCGGCATACTGATCGCGTTCCTGGTCGTCGGCTCGGTGGTTGGCTTCATCCTGCATGTCGTGACCTACCTGGTGCTCGCCGCGCTGGTAGTCGGCGGGATCGCCATCGCCATCAAGGTGGCCAGCTCCCGGCGGCAGGTCTCGGGCAAGAAGGCCGAGCGCGAGGTTCGCGAACCCGGCTACCAGCAGCACAGCAGGCCGCTGCCGCGGGCCGACGTCGAGCCCGTCGCCACTCCGTACCCGCCGCCGTCCCGGCCGGCGGCCCAGGACGTGGACGACGACCTGGCCCGGCTCAAGCGGGAGATGGGCAGCTAGGCCCCTGTTACCGCCAGTTCGCCTCGGCGAGCTTGGTCACCGCGGGCTGGATCCCGTCCATGCGCACCCGCGCCGCGGCCGTGCGGCCCATCACCCACATGGTGAGCTCAGCCGGGCTGCCGACGACGGTCACCGCGGGGGTCGCGTTCTTCGCCGTAATACGGTAGGCCGGGCCGTCCGCGGCTGCCTCCTCCGTATCGATGTCGTCCCTGGCCAGCTCGACGCCGACCGGCGCCTTGCGGAGCAGGAACCGGGCCAGCCGCAGCCGTCGCCAGAGCATGTCCGACTCGCCGCCGGCGAGCTCGCGCGGCTCCCAGCCGGGCGCGCCGCGGCGCACGTCCTCGTGGTGCACGAAGAACTCCACCGCGTTGGCGCGCTCGTCCATGCCCGGGAGCGCCATCACCGACAGCCGGGGCGGGCCCGACCTGATGGTCCGCACCAGGTCGGGGAACGGGGTCCGCACCCTGATCCGCTGCTGCACGCGGGCCGTGTACCCGGCCAGCGGGCCGCCGGCCACGCCGGCCGCGGCGTCCGGGCGGTGCTCGCGCAGCACCAGGTGCGCGGCGAGGTCGCCGGTGGTCCAGCCCGCGCACAGCGTCGGCGCGTCCGGGCCGGCCTTGTCGAGCAGCGCGCACAGCGCGAGACGTTCTTCCCGGGAGTAGCTCACCTGCTGATGGTAGGCGTCATTGCTACCCTGGCTGAAGTGACGGCGCAGTGCTGGCCCGGGGGACGGCCCCCGGACCTCCGAGGAGAGGGAACGATGCTTGATCCTGCCATCGCGGCCCGGCTGAAGCGGGATGCGTCCGGCCTGGTCGCGGCCATCGCCCAGCAGTACGACACCGGCGAGGTGCTGATGCTCGGCTGGATGGACGACGAGGCGCTGCATCGCACCCTCACCACGGGCCGGTGCACCTACTGGTCGCGCAGCCGCCAGGAGTACTGGGTGAAGGGCGACACCTCCGGGCACTACCAGTGGGTGAAGTCGGTGGCCCTGGACTGCGACGGCGACGCCCTGGTGGTCAGGGTGGACCAGGTCGACGCCGCCTGCCACACCGGCGACCGGACCTGCTTCGACGCGGACGTGCTGCTCAAGGATGCGTAGAGAATTCACGCTGGTGCTGCTGGCCGGCGCGGCGGGCGCCGGGCTGGTGGTGCTCGCTGTCCGGCAGGCCTGGGCGCACGCCGTCTTCACCCCGCCCCGGCCGCTGCCCGCGCAGGACATCGCGGTCACCGGGCAGCAGCTCGTCCCGCTGGCCAGCGCGCTGGCGCTGGCCGCGCTGGCCTGCCTGGCGGCGGTGATCGCCACCAGGTCAGTGATCAGGCGCGCCGTGGGCGTCCTGCTCGCCGTGCTCGGCGCGGGCGCGGCGGCGGCCGTCATGGCCGGCCTGCGGACCTCGGCCGTGCTCGCCGCGGCGGTAGCGAAGGGGGCAGGGGCGCTGGGCGGCTCGCTGGGCGGCTCGACGACGAGCGGGGGGTCCTCCGGCGGCGCGGTGCACGAGATCGTCATCGCGGGGCCGGGCCGGGCCATCCTGGCCGGCGCGCCCTGGCGCGCGGCGGCGCTGGCCGGCGCGGCCGCGATCGTGCTGGCGGGCCTGGCCACCGCCTGGCGGGGTCCGCGCTGGCCGGTCATGTCCGCGCGGTTCGAGCGGGCCGCCCCCCCGGACCGGCACGCGAACATGTGGGAGTCGCTGAGCCGCGACGTCGACCCGACGGTCGATGACGCCACCCGTACTTAGGGCCGGGCCCCGCTCGGTCCTGCTGGCCGAGCACGAGCCCGAGGTCGCCGAGATGTCGGCTCGCTACCTGCGCCGGGACGGGCTGCGGGTGCGGCTGGTCACCACGCCCGAGCATGCGCTGGCCGAGCTGACCGGCGGCCCGGGCGCCGTGGCCGTGCTCGACCTGACCATGCCCGGCCTGGACCCGAGGCGCATCCGCCGCGCGCTGCGGACCCCGGTCATCTTCCTGATGGCCGGCCCGCAGGGTCCCCGGCCGCGCGGCCTGGCCCGCGGCGGGCCCGCCGGCCCGCGGCGATGGCTGGCCCGGCCGTTCGGCCCGCGGCAGCTGGTCGCGATGGTCCGCGACGTGCTGGCCGAGCCGGCGCCGTGGCCGGCCGCGGACGCCGGATCTGCCGAACGGGCCGCCGGGGGGCTCAAGCTCGACGGCCCGCGCCGCTGCGTGGTGGCGGACGGCCAGCCGGTGAAGCTGACCGCGACCGAGTTCTCCGTCCTGGCGGCCCTGCTCGGCCATCCGGGGCGTGTCCTGTCCCGCCGCCAGCTGCTCGCCGCCGCGGGCCGCCCGGCGGCCGGGGAACGGGCCGCGGACGTGTACATCGCCCAGCTCCGGGCCAAGATCGGGACGGCCGGCGTGATCAGGACGGCCCGCGGCGCCGGGTACGCGATCGATCCCTGAAAAAAGGGGAGGCAAAGGGGACACGAGCGCGGTTTCAGGGGGGCAGTCACGGGGGCTCGTGGGTGGCCGGGCTACCATCAGTGGCGCAACAGTTCCGATGCGAGGGGACGAGCGAACCGCGTGAGTGTGCTCGACGAGATCCTAGACGGCGTGCGTGCCGATCTCGCCGAACGGCAGCGGCAGGTCTCTCTTGACCACCTGAAGGAGATGGCGCGGCAGGCGCCGTCACCGCGGGACGCGCTGGCCGCGCTGAAGGCGGAAGGCGTCAGCGTCATCGCCGAGGTCAAACGGGCCAGCCCGTCACGGGGGAAGATGGCGGCCATCGCCGACCCGGCCGCGCTGGCCGCTGAATACGAGGCCGGCGGCGCCAAGGTGATCAGCGTGCTGACCGAGCCGCGGCGTTTCGGCGGCAGCCTGGAGGACCTGGACGCAGTGCGCCGGGCCGTGCAGGTCCCGCTGCTTCGCAAGGACTTCGTGGTCAGCTCCTACCAGCTGTGGGAGGCGCGCGCGCACGGCGCGGACGTGGTGCTGCTTATCGTGGCCGCACTCGAGCAGAGCGCGCTGGTCTCGCTGGTCGAGCGGGCCGTCTCCATCGGCCTGCTGCCGCTGGTGGAAGTGCACGCCGAGCCCGAACTCGACCGGGCGCTCGACGCGGGCGCCACCGTCATCGGCGTCAACGCGCGCAACCTGGCCACGCTCAAGGTGGACCGCGGGATCTTCGGCCGGATGGCCGGGCGGATCCCGGAAGGTATCGTCAAGGTCGCCGAGTCCGGCGTCCGCGGGCCGCGCGACCTGCTCGGCTACGCCGCTTCCGGCGCGGACGCCGTGCTGGTCGGCGAGAGCCTGGTCACCGAGAAGGACCCGCGCTGCGCCGTCGCCGACCTGGTGACCGCGGGGTCGCACCCCGCGCTGCGAGGAGAACGCGGTTGAACGACACGGCCATCGTCCTTGCCCGGTCGACGGAGCCCGCCCGTCCTGCCGAGCCCGACATCGCTCCCGTTCCTGACGTAGACGGGCACTTCGTGGTGGGCGCGGTCGGCGTGGCCGAGGAGGGCGGGGCCGGCGAGGCTCCCGGCGTCGCCTACGGCGGCCGGTTCGCGCCTGAGGCGCTGATGGCGGCGCTAGACGAGCTGACCGCCGCCTACGAGCAGGCGCGCAGGGACGCAGCCTTCCGGGCCGAGCTGGACGGGCTGCTGCGCGGCTACGCCGGCCGGCCCACGTTGCTGTACCGGGCGGAAAGGCTCGGCCAGCAGGCCGGCGGCTGCACGGTGCTGCTCAAGCGCGAGGACCTCACCCACACCGGGTCGCACAAGATCAACAACGTGCTCGGCCAGGTGCTGCTGGCCAGGCGGATGGGCAAGACGCGGGTGATCGCGGAAACCGGGGCCGGCCAGCACGGCGTGGCCACCGCGACCGCCTGCGCGCTGCTCGGCCTGGACTGCGCCGTCTACATGGGCGAGGAGGACACCCGCAGGCAGGCGCTGAACGTGTCCCGGATGCGGATGCTCGGCGCCGAGGTCATCCCGGTGACCAACGGCACCCGGACGCTCAAGGACGCCATGAACGAGGCCTTCCGCGACTGGGTGACCACCGTCGGGCACACGCACTACTGCATCGGCTCGGTCGGCGGCCCGCACCCGTTCCCGATGATGGTCAGGGATTTCCAGCGGGTGATCGGGCTGGAGGCCCGGGAGCAGGTGCTCGAGGCCACCGGCCGGCTGCCGGACGCGGTGATCGCCTGCGTCGGCGGCGGCTCCAACGCCATCGGGGTCTTCCACGCCTTCATCCCGGACACGCAGGTGCGCCTGATCGGCTGCGAGGCGGGCGGCGACGGCCTGGGCACCGGACGGCACGCGGCCACGCTCACCGGCGGATCGCAGGGCGTGCTGCACGGCATGCGGACCTTCGTGCTGCAGGACGACGAGGGCCAGACGCTGGGCACCCACTCCATCTCGGCCGGCCTGGACTACCCGGGCGTGGGCCCGGAGCACGTCTGGCTGATGGAAACGGGCCGGGCCGAGTACCGCGCGGTGACCGACGCCGAGGCGATGAACGCGTTCTCCGTGCTGTGCCGGACCGAGGGCATCATCCCCGCCATCGAATCCGCGCACGCGCTGGCCGGGGCGCTCGACGTCGGCCGCGAGCTCGGCCCCGGCGGGCTGATCGTGGTCAACCTGTCCGGCCGCGGTGACAAGGACGTGGACACCGCCTCGAAATGGTTCGGGGTGTGACGATGAGCGCCGTATCGGTGGCCTTCGGCAAGGCGAGCGCCGACAACCGGGCGGCCCTGGTCGGCTACCTGCCGGCCGGGTTCCCCTCCGTCGGCGGCGCCATCGAGGCCGCCCAGGCCATGGCGGAGGCCGGGGCCGACGTCATCGAGGTGGGCCTGCCGTATTCCGACCCGCTGATCGACGGCCCGGTGATCGCCGAGGCGGTGCGCCGCGCGCTGGCCGCCGGGACCCGGATCGCTGACGTGCTCCGGACCGTCGAGGCGATCGCGGCGGCGGGCGTGCCGGCCCTGGTCATGACCTACTGGAACCCGGTCGACCGGTACGGGGTCCGCGCCTTCGCCAGGGACCTGGCCGCGGCGGGCGGCTCGGGGCTGATCACCCCGGACCTCACCGTGGAAGAGGCGGGCCCCTGGCTGGACGCTTCCGACGAGCACGACCTGGACCGGGTGTTCCTGGTCGCGCCCAGTTCGACCGGCAAGCGGATCGCCACGATCACGCAAGCCTGCCGCGGCTTCGTCTACGCCGCCTCGCTGATGGGCATCACCGGCACCAGGGACGCGGTCAGCGGCGACGCGTCCGGCCTGGTCAAGCGGATCCGCGAGCACACAGACCTGCCGGTGGCGGTCGGCCTCGGCGTCAGCAACGGCGCCCAGGCGGCCCAGGTGGCCGGGTTCGCGGACGGCGTGATCGTCGGCTCGGCCTTCGTCCGCCGCCTGCTCGAGGACCAGGGGCTGCCCGCGATCCGCGAGCTGACCTCCGAGCTTTCCGCGGGAGTTTCCAGAAAGCTCAGTTCTTAGCGTCCTCCCTCCAGACGAGATAGTGTCCGGAAGATGCCGCTCGCGTCGATCCCGAGTCCCGGCCACGCGGCCTGGCGTCTAGGACTTTTCGGAGGGCTGTCGGTCCGGGCCTACGCGCTCTGCGTCATCGCCGGCCTCATCGTCGCGGTCGCGGTGGCCAGCCGCAGGTACCGGCACTCCCGCGCCCAGGGGGTGGCACAGCCCGGGGTCATCCTCGACGTGGCCGCCTGGGCCATCCCGTTCGGCCTGGCCGGGGCGCTGGCGCACACGATCCTGCTGGACGCCAGGCACGACTTCGGCCACGCGTACCGGATCTGGCACGCCGCCACGATCGGGGTCGCCGCGATCGGCGTGCCCGGCGCGGTGGCGCTCGGCGCGGCCGGCGCGTGGATCGCCTGCCGCCGGGCTTCGGTGCCGCTGGGCCCGGTGGCGGGCGCGGCCGCGCCCGCGCTCGCGTTCGGCCTGGCCGTCGGCGGCCTGGGCAACTGGTGGGCGCAGCAGTTCTACGGCCGCCCTTCCAGCTGGTGGTGGTCGGTGCGGATCTCGCCCGAGCACCGGGTGCCCGGTTACGAGAACTACGCCACCTTCCAGCCCGCCTTCCTGTACCAGTCACTGTGGGAGGTCACGCTTGGCTTCGCGGTGATCTGGGCGGCCAGGCGGTTCGCGCTCAGCGGCGGGCGGACGTTCATGCTGTGCGCGGCCGGGTACGCGGCCGGCGGCTTCTGGGTGGAATCGCTGCGCGTCGGGCCGTTGCCGCGCGCCCTTGGCATGCGCTACGGTGCGCTCGGTGACATCGCCGTTTTCGTCCTCGCCGTGCTGGGCATGTACCTGACCAGACCCGGGCGCCGGCCGCCGGCCCGCGCGCAGGTAAAGCGGGCGCTGGTAGAGGATTCTTCCGGTGATGTAATGTCTGTGTAACAGTGTCTTTTACCTGGGCCAGTGTCGTCCCGAGCGCACTGAAGTGGCGTTTTTGGATAGGCGACGGGAGAGCCCATGGCGGCTGCTGGCCTTTATGACCCCCGGTTCGAGCACGACGCGTGCGGCGTCGGTTTCGTCGCGGACCTGTCAGGACGCGGCGGTCACGATGTGGTGGCCAGGGCTCTGCGGGTGCTGTGCAACCTTGAGCACCGGGGCGCCAAGGGCGGCGACCCGGGAACCGGGGACGGGGCGGGCATCCTGACCCAGATCCCGGACGAGTTCTTCCGCGCCTCGTGCGGCTTCGAGCTGCCCGAGGCCGGTGCCTACGCGGCGGGCATGGCCTTCTTCACCGCCGAACGGCACCTGGTGACACCCGCCCTGGCCCGGCTGGCCGCCGCGGAGGGGCTGACCATCCTGGGCTGGCGCGAGGTCCCGTTCGACATCACCGCCTGCGGTGACGGCGCGCGGGCCGTGCTGCCCGACGTGCTGCAGATGTTCATCACGGGGGCTCAGGGCGAGCGGGGCATGGAACTGGAGCGGATGGCGTTCTGCCTGCGCAAGCGGGCCGAACACGAGGCCGGGGTGTACTTCGCCAGCCTGTCCGCCCGGACCATCGTGTACAAGGGCATGCTCTCCGCGCCGCAGCTCGGGCCGTTCTACCCGGATCTGTCCGACCCGCGGTACGGCTCGGCGCTGGCGCTGGTGCACTCCAGGTTCTCCACCAACACGTTCCCGTCCTGGCCGCTGGCCCACCCGTACCGGTACGTGGCCCACAACGGGGAGATCAACACCGTCCGGGGCAACCGCAACTGGATGCGCGCCCGTGAGGCGATGCTGGCCAGCGACCTGATCCCGCGGTCGAGGGACGGCCAGGGGATCGAGCGTCTCTTCCCCATCCTCAACGAGGACGGCAGCGACTCGGCCAGCTTCGACGAGTGCCTGGAGCTGCTGCACATGGGCGGCCGGTCGCTGCCGCACGCGGTGCTGATGATGATCCCTGAGCCGTGGGAGAACCACGAGGAGATGACCCCGGAGCGGCGCGCCTTCTACCAGTTCCACGCCGCGCTGATGGAGCCGTGGGACGGCCCGGCGCTGATCGCGTTCACCGACGGCGCGGTGATCGGGGCCGTGCTCGACCGCAACGGCCTGCGCCCCGGGCGGTACTGGGTGACCAGCGACGGCCTGGTCGTGCTGGCCAGCGAGGTCGGCGTGCTCGACATCGACCCGGCCACGGTGATCAGGAAGGGGCGGCTGCAGCCCGGCCGCGTCTTCCTGGCCGACACGGCGGCCGGCCGCATCGTCGAGGACGAGGAAGTCAAGGCGTCCCTCGCCGCCGGGCACCCGTACGAGAACTGGCTGCACGCCGGCCTCCTCCACCTAGACGACCTGCCCGACCGGGCCGATACCGCTGGTTTGTCTGCCGTTATGGGTGCTATAACCCCCGAAACCGCAGACAAATCGGCGGCCGGGCCCGACCTGGTGACCCGGCAGCGGATGCACGGGTACACCGAGGAGGAGCTGCGGGTCATCCTGGCCCCGATGGCGCGGGCCGGAACCGAGCCGATCGGGTCGATGGGCACGGACACCCCGGTGGCGGTGCTGTCCGCGCGGCCGCGGCTGATGTTCGACTACTTCACCCAGCTGTTCGCCCAGGTGACCAACCCGCCGCTCGACGCGATCAGGGAGGAGCTCGTCACCTCGCTGGGCACGATCACCGGGCCTGAGCAGAACCTGCTCGAGCCGATCCCGGCCTCCTGCCGCCAGATCGTGCTGCCGTACCCGGTGATCAGCGACAACGACCTGGCCAAGATCGTGCACATCAACGACGAGGGCAACCTGCCCGGGTTCGCCTCGCACGTGGTGGACGGCCGCTACGACCCGGCCGGCGGCGGGGAGGGCCTGCGCGCCCGGCTCAAGGTGATCTGCGCCGAGGTCTCGGCCGCGATCGAGGCAGGCGCCCGGCTGATCATCTTGTCCGACCGCCAGGGCCCGGCCGACCCAGCGCTCGTCCCCATTCCGTCGCTGCTGCTGACCGGCGCGGTGCACCACCACCTGATCAAGCAGAAGTCGCGCACCCGGGCCGGGCTCATCGTGGAGGCCGGTGACGTGCGCGAGTGCCATCACGTGGCGCTGCTCGTCGGGTACGGCGCCGCCGCCGTCAACCCGTACCTGGCCATCGAGTCGGTCAGGGACATGGTCCGGCGCGGCGTCGCCGGGGACCCGAAGCTGACCGAGAAGAAGGCCGAGGCCAACCTGCTCAAGGCCCTCGGCAAGGGCCTGCTGAAGATCATGTCCAAGATGGGCGTGTCCACCGTCGCCTCCTACACCGGCGCGCAGATCTTCGAGGCCATCGGCCTGGGCCCGGAGGTGGTCGAGACCTGCTTCGCCGGCACCACCTCGCGGCTGTCCGGCGTGAGCTTCGACCAGCTCGCCGAGGAGATCAGGCTGCGGACCGGCCGCGCCATCCACGCGGGCGCCGGGATGGACTTCCGGCGGCTGGAAGGCGGCGGGGAGTACCAGTGGCGGCGCGACGGGGAGCCGCACCTTTTCAGCCCGGAGGCGGTCTTCAAGCTGCAGCACGCCACCCGCAGCCGGCGGTACGAGATCTTCAAGGAGTACACCACGCTGGTCGACGACCAGTCGCGGCGGCTGATGACGCTGCGCGGGCTGCTCCGCATCCGCGGCGTCGACGAGGGCTTCGAGCAACCGGAGCTCCAGGACGCGCCCCGGTCCGTTCGGGTCGACGACGTGGAACCGGTGGCCAGCATCGTGCGGCGGTTCGCCACCGGCGCCATGTCCTACGGCTCGATCTCGGCCGAGGCCCACCAGACCCTCGCGATCGCGATGAACCGGCTGGGCGGCCGGTCGAACACGGGCGAGGGCGGCGAGGACGCGGACCGGTTCATCCCCGACGCCAACGGCGACCTGCGCCGCTCGGCGGTCAAGCAGGTCGCCAGCGGGCGGTTCGGCGTCACCAGCGAGTACCTGGTGAACGCCGACGACCTGCAGATCAAGATGGCGCAGGGCGCCAAGCCTGGGGAGGGCGGCCAGCTGCCGGGGAACAAGGTGTACCCGTGGATCGCCAAGACGCGGTACTCCACCCCTGGCGTCGGCCTGATCTCGCCGCCGCCGCACCACGACATCTACTCGATCGAGGACCTGGCCCAGCTGATCCACGACCTGAAGAACGCCAACCCGGCGGCCCGGGTGCACGTCAAGCTGGTCTCCGAGGTCGGGGTGGGCACGGTGGCGGCCGGGGTGTCCAAGGCGCACGCCGACGTGGTGCTGATCAGCGGCCACGACGGCGGCACCGGCGCGGCGCCGCTGACCTCGCTCAAGCACGCGGGCGCGCCGTGGGAGCTCGGCCTGGCCGAGACCCAGCAGACGCTGCTCCGCAACAAGCTGCGGGACCGCATCGTGGTACAGGCCGACGGCCAGCTCAAGACCGGCCGGGACGTGATCATCGCCGCGCTCCTCGGCGCGGAGGAGTTCGGCTTCGCCAGCGCCCCGCTGGTCGTGTCGGGCTGCATCATGATGCGCGTCTGCCACCTGGACACCTGCCCGGTCGGCGTGGCCACCCAGAACCCGGAGCTGCGGGCCCGGTTCAGCGGCAAGCCCGAGTTCGTGGTGAACTTCTTCGAGTTCATCGCCGAGGAGGTCAGGGAGTACCTGGCCCGGCTCGGGTTCCGCAGCCTGGAGGAGATCATCGGCCGGGTCGACCTGCTCGACGCCGTGCTGGCGGTTGAGCACTGGAAGGCCTCCGGCCTGGACCTCTCGCCCATCCTGTACGCCCCGCCGCTGCCCGAGGGGGCCGCGCTGAGCTGCGTCACCCGCCAGGACCACGGCCTGGACAAGGCGCTGGACAACACGCTCATCCAGCTGGCCGAGGGCGCGCTCGCCGACGGCCGCCCGGTCCGGCTCGACCTGCCGATCAGGAACGTCAACCGGACCGTGGGGACCATGCTCGGCTACGAGGTGACCAGGCGCTGGGGCGGTGAGGGGCTGCCCGAGGACACGATCGGCATCTCGTTCCGCGGCTCGGCCGGCCAGTCGTTCGGCGCCTTCCTGCCGCGCGGCATCACGCTGCGGCTGGACGGCGACGCCAACGACTACCTCGGCAAGGGCCTGTCCGGCGGGCGGCTCGTGGTGCGTCCCCCGGCCGGGGTCCCGTTCACCGCCGAGGAGCAGGTGATCGCGGGCAACGTGATCGGCTACGGCGCGACCGCCGGCGAGATCTTCCTGCGCGGCCTGGTGGGCGAGCGGTTCTGCGTGCGGAACTCCGGCGCGCTCGCGGTCGCCGAGGGCACCGGCGACCACGGCTGCGAGTACATGACGGGGGGCCGGGTGGTGATCCTCGGCCCGGTCGGCCGGAACTTCGCGGCGGGCATGTCCGGCGGCATCGCCTACGTGCTCGACCTGCCCGAGATCCGGGTGAACATGGAGATGGTGGACCTGGACCAGGTGGAAGAGGAGGACGTCAAGTTCCTGCGCGAGGTGGTGGAGCGCCATCACGCGGAGACCGGTTCCGCGGTGGCGGCCCGGCTGCTCGCGGACTGGGACCCCGGCCGGTTCACCAAGGTCATGCCGAAGGACTACAAGCGGGTGCTGTCCGCCGCGTCGGCGGCCGAGCGCGAGGGCCGCGACGTCAACGAGGCCGTCATGGCCGCGGCGCACGGATAAGGAGGACGTGCGAATGGCTGACCCGAAGGGCTTCCTGTCCACGCCCCGCGAGATCCCGGTCCGGCGGCCGGTCGACCTGCGGCTGCGGGACTGGCGCGAGGTGTACGAGCCGTTCCCGGCCAGCCGCCTGGAGCGGCAGGCGGGCCGGTGCATGGACTGCGGCATCCCGTTCTGCCACAACGGCTGCCCGCTGGGGAACCTGATCCCCGAGTGGAACGACCTGGTCTGGCGGCACGACTGGCGGGATGCCTCCGACCGGCTGCACGCGACCAACAACTTCCCCGAGTTCACCGGGCGGCTTTGCCCAGCGCCGTGCGAAGCCGCCTGCGTGCTCGGGATCAACGCGGACCCGGTCACGATCAAGCAGGTCGAGGTGGAGATCATCGACCGCGCCTTCGCCTCCGGCTGGGTGGTGCCGATGCCGCCGGCCGTGCGGACCGGGCGCACCGTCGCGGTGATCGGCTCCGGCCCGGCCGGGCTCGCCGCCGCCCAGCAGCTGACCAGGGCCGGGCACGCGGTGACCGTCTTCGAGCGCGACGAGGCGCCCGGCGGACTGCTGCGCTACGGCATCCCCGAGTTCAAGCTGGAAAAGCGGCACCTGGACCGGCGGCTCGGCCAGATGCGGGCCGAGGGCACCGAGTTCCGCTGCGGCGTCGAGGCCGGCGCCGGCATCACCGCGGCGGAACTGCGTTCCCGCTACGACGCCATCGTGCTTGCGGGCGGGGCCCGGGTGGCGCGCGACCTGCCCTTGCCCGGGCGTGAGCTGGACGGGATCCACCAGGCCATGGAGTACCTGCCGCTGTCCAACCGCGCGGTGGCCGCCGACCCGGCCAGCCCGGCCGACCCGGCCATCAGCGCGCGCGGGCGGCACGTGGTCATCATCGGCGGCGGCGACACCGGCGCGGACTGCCTCGGCACCGCGCACCGGCAGGGCGCGGCCTCGGTGACCCAGCTCGAGATCCTGCCCCAGCCGCCCGCGACCAGGCCGGCCCACCAGCCGTGGCCGACCTACCCGATGATCTACCGGGTGTCGAGCGCGCATGAGGAAGGCGGCGAGCGCACCTACGCGGTGACCACGCTGCAGTTCCTCGGCGACCCCGGCGGCCGGGTGCGGGCGCTGCAGCTGGCCGAGGCGGCCGGGTTCGACCCGGTACCCGGCACCGAGCGTGAGCTGCCGTGCGACCTGGTGCTGCTGGCCATGGGCTTTACCGGGGCCGAACGGCCCGGGTTGCTCGCCGACCTCGGCGTCGGTTTCGACCAGCGGGGTAACGTCGGCCGGGACGGCTCGTACGCGACCTCGGTGCCCGGGGTCTTCGCGGCCGGGGACATGGGCCGCGGCCAGTCATTGATCGTCTGGGCCATCGCCGAGGGACGCAGCGCCGCCGCGGCGGTGGACCGCTACCTCGGCGGGAACGCCGGGCTGCCGGCCCCGATCCCGCCCACCGCCCGCCCGCTTATCTGACCGGTCACAGGTAGAGAAAGACCAGCTATTGCGTACGCCTGGGCACATACCCTTGAGATTACGAGGCCTGAGGAACTGATGGTCTGAGGGGTGAAGACGGCAATGGCGGTATGCCCGCATGGCCACGATTCGGCGCGCCACGACTTCTGTCACGTCTGCGGCCCGCTTATCGGCGGGAATCCGGATCCCGATGAGGGCCGGTCGGCGGGCAGGCACCACCTGCCGAAGCCGGGCGCCGCCGTGAACGGTCCGCCGCCAGGCGCGTCGTTCCCGCCGCCAGGCGCGCCGTTCCCGCCGTCGGCCGCGTCGTTCTCGCCGTCCGCGCCTGTGCGCGCGCCGTTCGAGCCGCTCGGGCCTGCGCGCGCGCCCGAGCCCGTGCCGGAGCCCGTGCGGGCGCCGTCCGCACCCCAGCCACCGCGTTCGCCCTCGGCCCCGCCGACCAGGCCCATGCCCGCGTTCACACCGGTCACATGGACCGCGCTGGTGTCCTCAGATCGCGATTACTACGAAAAGATGAGGGTGATCAGAGACCTCGACTGGTCCTCAGTCGCCTTTCCGGCTGACGGCGCCGAGCAGCGGATCCCGCTGGCCGGGCCCCAGATGCGCATCGGCAGGCGCGACGCGGCCCGCGACCTGGAACCGGAGATCGACCTGGCCGCCCCGGCCCCCGACCCCGGTATCAGCCGCCTGCACGCGCTCCTGATCGCCAGGCCGGACGGCAGCTGGGCGGTCCTCGACCCGGGCTCGGCCAACGGGACGCTCCTCAACGGCCGCCGGATCGCCACCGGGGACCTGATCCCGTTGCGCGAAGGTGACCGGATCAACCTCGGCGTTTGGACCGCGATCACAATCCAGCGCGGGTTAGGGACGACGCACCGCCCGCCCTCTGGTAAGAACTAACCGAGAGGGCATCGAAATACCCGGTGCGACGGAGACGGTTTGGCGGGCGGCCCATGACAACGAGCGTCGGCGTTCCGCCGGTCCAGCGGACCCCCGCGCCCGCGCCCGCGCCGGCGCGAGGCGGCGCCTGGTGGCGGTCTCGCCTGGACGGGGCCACCACCCCCGCGCGGCTCCGGCTTGTGCTCGCCCTGCTGGTCCTGCTCAGCCTGGCATGGGGCGTGCTCGCCGCGCTGACCGCCGACCAGCACGCGTCGGCGGCCGCCGACGTGGTGGCGGTCAGCGAGCCGCTGAGCCTGGACGCGGAGCTGATCTACACCAGCCTGTCGGACGCCGACGCCACTGCGGCCAACGCGTTCCTGGCCGGCGGGCTGGAGCCCCCCGCGGCCTGGCAGCACTACCAGGCCGACATCACCCAGGCCGCCATCCGGATCGAGGCGGCCAGCGCGCTGGTCGGTTCGTCCGCCGCCCGGACCCAGCTGCCCGGCCACCTGGCCGGGCAGGCGTCGACGGCCGGCTCGGCGATCGGCGACGACCTGGCCATCTTGTCCGGCCAGCTGCCTGCCTACACCGGCGAAGTGGGCACGGCCCGGGCCAACAACCGGCTCGGCCTGCCGCTCGGCGCGGCCTACCTCCGGGAGGCCTCCAAGCTCATGCGCGAGACGCTGCTGCCCGCGGCCAGCGACATCTACACCCGGGAGAGCGCGCTGCTGACCTCGGCCAGCGCGCAGGCCACCGGGCTGCCGCTCATCGTGGTCGCGGTGCTGGCCGCCCTGGGCCTGGGCTGGGTGTTCTCCCGCTCCTCGCGGTGGCTGGCCCGGCACACCCACCGGGTGGTCAACTACGGGCTGGCGCTGGCCGCGCTGGCCGGGCTGGTCTCGCTGGTGTGGCTGGCCGGGGCGTTCGTGATCGGCCGGGGTGACCTGCTGCACGCCCAGCAGCAGGGCTCCGGGCCGGCCCAGGCGTTCGCCCGGGCGGAGGTGGCGGCGCTGCAGGCGCACGCGGACGAGAGCCTCACCCTGATCGACAACAGCGGCGAAGACACCTACCAGCGGGACTACGTGGCCCAGCAGCGGAAGCTGCTCGGACCGGGACCAGGCACGCTGCTGGCTGCGGTGCAGGCCTCGGCCGCCAGCGGCGGCCCCGGAGGCGACGCCGTGGCGCAGGCCCGGGCCTGGTCTCAGGCGCACGCGGCCCTGCGGGCGAAGGACGACGCAGGAGACCACGCCGGCGCGGTGCAGTCCGCGCTGACCGGCGACGCCGCCACCAGCTTCGCGCGGCTGTCCGCGACCCTCACGGACGGGGTCGGCAGCCGTCAGGCCGTCTTCGCCTCCAGCGCCCGCGGCGGCAGGGACGCGTTCACGGCCCTGGCCGCGGGCATGATCGTGGCGGCGCTGGTGATGGTGGCTGGCTGCGCCTGGGGCCTGAGCCGCCGGCTCGCGGAGTACCGGTGAACGCGCGGCCGCGGCCCTGGCGGCGGGCGCTGCTGGCGGTGCTCGCGGTGTCCGGGCTGGCGCTGGGGACCGCGGCGTCCGCCGCGCCCGGCCGGCCGCCCGCCGCCCAGGCGGCCAGGGCGGTGAGCGCGCCCGCCGCCGCGAGCGCATGCAACCCGAAGGCGAGCAGCCTGCGCCCGTCCGGGCCGCCGCAGGTGACGCCAGGCTCGTTCATGGCGAAGATCCGCGCCCGCGGCTTCCTTATCGCCGGGGTGGACCAGAGCACCTACCACTTCGGCTTCCTCAACCCGCTGAGCGGGCAGATCGAGGGCTTCGACATCGACATGATCCGGGCGGTGGCCAAGGCCATCTTCGGCAACTCGGACCCGAACACGGTCAGGTTCAAGGCGATCTCCGATGCGCAGCGGAGTCCCGACATCCTCTCGGGCGCCGTGGACATCGTCGCGCACACGATGACGATCACCTGCCAGCGGCTGCAGCAGATCGACTTCTCCAGCGTCTATTTCGACGCGGCCCAGCGGGTGCTGGTGCTGAAGAACTCCGCCGCGACCAGCCTGGCCAGCCTGCACGGGCAGAAGGTCTGCGCGACCTACGGGTCCGACTCGATCGACCGTATCAAGGCGGCCAGGGCCGTCGCGGTCGCCGTGCCGTACTGGACCGACTGCCTGGTGCGGCTGCAGCAGGGCGACGTGGCCGCGATCTCCACCGACGACTCGATCCTGGACGGGCTTGCCGCGCAGGACCCGTCGACCAAGCTGATCGGGCCGCGGCTCACCGACGAGCCCTACGGGCTGGCGATCTCCAAGCAGCACCCGGAATTCGTCCGGTTCGTCAACGCGGTCCTGCAGCAACTGCGGACGAACGGCCAGTGGGCCTTCAGCTACGCACACTGGATCGGCGGCAAGGCGCCCGCCCCGCCGCCGGCGCAGTACGCGGGCTGACCGATGACGGGGCTGACGAGGGGAGCACGGTGACGATGAGCACGTGCACGAGCTGCGGCGGGACGATCGAGGACGGCTACTGCACCGTCTGCGGCCTCGCCGCCGCCCCGGCCGCGTCCCAGGCCGCGAACGGGTCGGCCGGGTCGGCTGGGTCGGGCGGGTCGGCTGGCTCGGGCGGCTCGGCCGGGTCGGGAACGGGGGCCAGCCGCCGGACCGCGGGCACCCGGGGATCCCGGCGGACCAGCGGCCGGTCGGCCCGCGGCCGGCTCGGCGCGGGCCTGGTCGAGATCCCGCCGGTGCCCTACCGCGATCCGGCCAGCGCGGTGCTCGCCGACCCGCAGGTGCCGGAGAGCCGGCGCTTCTGCGCCGGCTGCGAGCAGCCCGTCGGGCGCGGCCGGGACGGCCGGGGCGGCCTGACCGAGGGGTTCTGCCGTAACTGCGGCACCCGGTACTCGTTCAGCCCGAAGCTGGCGCCGGGTGAGCTGGTGGCCGGGCAGTACGAGGTGCTCGGCTGCCTCGCCTTCGGCGGCCTCGGCTGGATCTACCTGGCTCGCGACCGCAACGTCAGCGACCGCTGGGTGGTGCTCAAGGGCCTGCTGAACGCGGGGGACGCGGACGCCATGGCGGCCGCGGTCGCCGAGCGCCAGTTCCTGGCCCAGGTGGAGCACCCGAACATCGTCCGGATCTACAACTTCGTCCAGCACGCGGACCGGCGGACCGGGGAGTCGGCCGGGTACATCGTGATGGAGTACGTGGGCGGCAAGTCGCTGAAGCAGATCTTGCAGGACGCGCGGGCCTCGGCTGGTTCGGTGCCGGTGGCGCACGCGCTGGCGTATGCCATCGAGGTCCTGCCGGCCCTGGGTTACCTGCACGACAAGGGGCTGCTGTACTGCGACTTCAAGCCGGACAACGTGATCCAGACCGAGGAGCAGCTCAAGCTCATCGACATGGGCGGGGTGCGCGGGATCGACAGCGACGGCCCGATCTACGGGACCGTCGGCTACCAGGCGCCCGAGATCGGGACGGACGGCCCTTCTGTGTCGTCGGACCTGTTCACGGTGGCGCGGGCCCTGGCCGTGCTCACCTTCGAGTTCAAGGGCTACCAGAGCTCGTACAAGTTCACCTTCCCTGACGGGGTGCCGCTGCTCGAGCAGCAGGAGTCGTTCACCCGGCTGCTGCGCCGGGCCACCGACGCCGACCCGGACCGGCGCTTCGGCTCGGCCGGGGAGATGGCCGAGCAGCTCACCGGAGTCCTGCGCGAGGTGCTCGCGACCGCCGACGGCACGCCGCGGCCCGCGTTCTCCACCGTGTTCAGCCCCGAACTGCAGGCGATCGGGACGGGGCTGGCCTGGCGGGACGACCTTCCGGCGAATGCGGAAACCCATCCCTCCAGGCCCCCGTCGGCGGAGATCATCGCGGGGATGCCGATGCCCCAGGTGGACCGGGCCGATCCCGCGGCCGGCTACCTGGCCACCTTCGCCGGGCTCGATTCCGGCCAGCGGGCGGCCGCGCTGGCCGCCGCCGTCTCGGGTAACGCCAGCGTGCCGCCCGAGGTGGCCACGTCCGCCGAGACGCGCCTGGCGCTGGCGCGCGCCCAGCTCGACGTGGGTGACTACGACGGAGCCGGGGGCACGCTGGCCGACCTGGCCGCCGAGGACCCGTCCGACTGGCGGATCGCCTGGACCGACGGCCTGCGCCGGCTGGCGGTCAGCGACGCCGGCCCCGCGGGTACCGCCGCCGGGGGCCCAGCGGCGGCCGCCGCCGCCGGCGCGTTCAGCGTGGTCTACGACGAGCTGCCCGGTGAGCTCGCGCCCAAGCTCGCGCTCGCCTTCGCGGCCGAGGCCGCCGGGGACGCCGCGTCGGCTGCCCGCTATTTCAAGCTCGTCTGGACGGTGGACCGGTCGTGCATCAGCGCGGCGTTCGGCCTGGCCCGGGCGTGCCTGGCGGCGGGCGACCGGCCCGCCGCGATCGCGGCGCTCGCGGCGGTCCCTGAGACATCCAGCCACCACGCGGCGGCGCAGATCGCCGCGGTCCGGATTCTGGTGGCGCCCGGAGTAACCGGCGATGACCTGCAGCAGGCCGGCGGCCGCCTAAGCCGGCTGACCCTGGATGAAGCGCGTCGCCAGCAGCTCACCGTGGAGATCCTGCGCGCCGCCCTCGGCTGGGCTGGCCCCGCGCCGGGCCGGGCGCCCGGTTCCGGGTCCGGGCAGCGCGCCCTCAGTTCCGGTTCCGGGCGGCACACCGCCGGCGACGGTCTCATCCTCGGCTGCGAACCGAACGAGCGCTCGCTGCGCTTCGGCCTGGAACGCGGCTACCGGGCGCTGGCCCGGCTGACATCGGATCGCGGCCGCCGGATCGAGCTCGTCGACATGGCCAACGCGATCCGGCCGAAGACCTGGTCATGACCGTGCCGACGATGACCAGGGAGCAGGCCGCGGCCGCGGTCAAGGCGGCCGTGGCCGAGCGCGACGCGATCCAGGCCAACCTGCTCGAGCTGGACTCCAGCTTCGGCAAGCAGCTGCTGGCCGGGGCCGAACTCACCGGCGGCACCAAGCGGCGCTGGGACGCGACGGCGGGCACGCTGGCCACCCTGTGGCAGGTCTACTCGGCCTACTCGGCTGTGGTCGACCAGGCTGCCGAGGCGGTCGCCAGGCATCTCGGCCCGCGCGAGCTCGCCGCGATCACCGGGCTCCTCGCGGGGCGTTCGGTCCAGCTGGCCTCGGGTCCCGCACCGCTGGCCGGCCGTGACCTGGCCGACGCCGGCCGCGAGGACCTGACCCCGGCCACGGCGGTGGCCCGGATGCGCGGCGCGTTCACCGCCGTGACCGAGGTGATCTCCGCCGCGGAGCAGGTCTGGACCGAGGTGACGGGCCGCCTGGACGCGGCCGGCGCCGAGCTGGCCCGGGTGACGCCGCTGGCCGCCACGCTCGGGGACGAGGCCCTGGCCGGCGACCTGGCCGCCGTCCAGGGCAAGCTGTCCCGGCTGCGCGACACCCTGAACTCCGACCCGCTCGCGCTGTGGCTCGGTCCGCCGGGGGCAGCGGATCCGGGTCGCGGCCCGGTCGATACCTCTGCGGTGGACCGCCTCGCCGAGCAGGCCACCGCGGTCGCGGCCCGGGTGGGTGAACTGGCCCGGCTGCGGGACGATGCCCGCCAGCGGATCGCCGGGGTGACGACGGCCGCGGCCAGCGCCCGTTCGGCCCGTGAGGATGCCGTCGCCGCCTGGCAGCGGGCCGCGGTGAAGATCGCCGCCGGGGCGCTGCCGCCTCGTCCCGCCGAGCTGGCTGACCTGTCCGCCCGGCTGAGCGGGCTCGGCGCGCTGCAGGCCGGGGGGCGGTGGACGCGCCTGGCGTCCGAGCTGGACCTGCTCGACCGCGAGCTGGCCACCGTGACGGCTGGCTTCAAGGAGGCCGAACGGGCCGCGGTGGCGGCCATCGCGAAACGTGACGAGCTGCGCGGGCTGCTCGGCGCCTACAAGGCCAAGGCCGCCCGGCTCGGCGCGGTCGAAGATCCCGGCCTGGCCGAACGCTACGACCAGGCTCGTGACCTGCTATGGACGGCGCCCTGCGACCTGGCCGCGGCCGAGGCCGGGGTGGCCGGCTACCAGCAGGCCGTCCTCGGAATGCAGCAATCCGGCCCCGGACGCTGACATGATGACCCGCGACCTGGATGATGGCCTGATGCACGATGGCAATACGGGAGTTACCTGCCCCACCTGCGGCGGCCCAGCCGGCGCCGCGGACAGCTTCTGCGAGTCCTGCGGGACCGAGCTCGCCCCGCCCGTCAGCAGCGCCGGCCCGCCCGGCTACGCCGCGCAGTGCCCGGTGTGCTCGCTCGACGAGTCGGCCCCGCCCGGCCCGATCAGTGCCGAGGGCTACTGCGAGTCGTGCGGCCGCAAGGTGCCGTCAGGTCGCGACCACGTCGAGCTGAACCTCGAGCTGCTGGCCGGGGTCACCGACCGCGGCCTGCGGCACCTGCGCAACGAGGACGCGATGGCCCTGGCGACCACCGAGACGCCGGCCGGCCCGGTGGCGATCGCCGTGGTCTGCGACGGGGTGTCCTCCTCGCCCAATCCGGAGGACGCGTCGCTGACCGGGGCGCAGGCGGCGGTGCGGATGCTGCTCACCTCGATCAGGCGCGGCGACGACCCGGACGAGGCATCCGTCGCGGCGGTACGCCAGGCCCATGAGGCCATGGCCATCCTGGGGACGCCGTCCCGGGCGCCGTCGGCCACCTACATATCCGCGATCATCGGCCCGGACGCGGCCACGATCTGCTGGCTCGGCGACAGCCGCGCCTACTGGCTGGCCACGGAGTCCGAGCCCGCCCGGTTGACCAGCGACGACTCGCTCGCCGAGGAGCTGGTCACGCAGGGTGAGATGACCGAGGCCGAGGCCATGGCCTCACCGCAGGCGCACGTGATCACCCGCTGGCTCGGCGCCGACGTGGTGGTGCCGCGGCCGCACGTCACGCGGTTCGAGCCGCCCGGAGCCGGGATCCTGCTCATCTGCTCCGACGGGCTGTGGAACTACCTGCCCGACGCGGCGGGCCTGGCGGAGCTCGCGCTCCCGACCGCGTTCCACGACCCGTCCAGTGCCGCCGACGCGCTGCTGAAGTTCGCCCTGGACGCCGGCGGCATGGACAACATCACCGTCGTGCTGGTCCCGTTCCCGCTCGCGCGGCCGGCGCCGTTACCAAGGAGAGCCCGCCATGACCGACTCCGGCTTCACCGTCGACGTCGACCAGAACCAGTACCTGCCCGAGGGTGGCCGCGAGGTGAGCGCGGTGGTCACCGTGACGTCCGGGGCGGACGTCGCCGTCGCGGCGCCTGCCGGCGGCGCGGGCAGCGCCGAGATCATCATCATCGACTGCTCCGGCTCGATGGATTACCCGCCGACCAAGATGTCCCAGGCCAGGGCGGCTACCGCCGCCGCGATCGACGTGGTCCGTGACGGCGTGGGGTTCGCCGTGGTCGCGGGCACCAGCACCGCCTGGCCGGTGTTCCCGCCGGACGGGAGCATGGCGGTCGCGGACGCGGCGTCACGGGCCGCGGCCAAGCAGGCGGTGGCCGGGCTGCGCGCCAACGGCGGCACCGCGATCGGCAAGTGGCTGGGGCTGGCCCGGCAGGTCTTCGCCGGCTACCCGGCCCAGCTGCGGCACGCCATCTTGCTCACCGACGGCAAGAACCAGCACGAGACGCCAGAGCAGCTCGCCGCCGAACTCAGCCAGTGCGAGGGCACCTTCAGCTGCGACTGCCGCGGCGTGGGAACCGACTGGGAGGTCAGCGAGCTGCGAACGGTCTCGAGCACGCTGCTCGGCACGGTGGACATCGTGCCCGACCCGGCCGGGCTGGCCGCCGATTTCGCGGCCATGATGGAGAACGCGATGGGCAAGCAGGTCGCCGACGTGTCGCTCCGGGTGTGGACGCCGCAGACCGCCACGCTCAAGTTCGTCAAGCAGGTCGCGCCCGCGGTCGAGGACCTGACCGGTCGGCGCGCCCAGGCGGGCCCGCAGGCCGGCGACTACCCGACCGGAGCCTGGGGGCCGGGGGAGAGCCGGGATTACCACGTAGGCGTCGAGGTCAGCGCGGCCGGCGTCGGCCAGGAGATGCTGGCCGCGCGGGTCAGCCTGGTCGCCGGGGCCGAGGTCCTGGGTCAGGGCCTGGTCCGCGCGATCTGGACCGACGACGAGGCGCTCTCCACCAAGATCAACCCGCGGGTAGCGCACTACACCGGCCAGGCCGAGCTCGCCGACGCCATTCAGGAGGGCCTGGAGGCCCGCAAGCAGGGCGACGAGGAGACCGCGACGGCCAGGCTCGGCCGGGCGGTGGCGCTGGCCCACCAGTCAGGCAACGAGGACACCGCCAAGCTGCTGGCCAAGGTGGTAGACGTGGTCGATGTGGAGTCCGGCACGGTCCGGCTCAAGAAGGCGGTCGAGGACGCGGACGAGATGGCCCTCGACACCCGGTCGACCAAGACGGTCCGGGTGAAGAAGTAGCGAGCAGGAAGGAGGCGGCGATGGCGGTATGTCCCAGCGGGCACGACTCGGCCAGCGATGACTTCTGCGACATCTGCGGCATGCGCATCGGCGGCGGCCAGGCGGCCGGTGCTCCCGCGGCCGGCGCGCCGGCCGCGGGCCCGTCGCCCGCGGCCGCCGGCCCGGCCCCCGCGGCCACTGGCCCGGCGCCGTCGTGGCCCGGCCCCGCCCCGGCCGCGGAGCCCTGCCCCCGCTGCGGTACCCCGAGGACCGGCCAGTTCTGCGAGGCCTGCGGCTACAACTTCACCGGTCCCCGTTTCGTCCCCGCCGCCCCCGCGGCGGAGCCCGTTCCGCCCGCCCTCTCGGCGGAGCCCGTTCCGCCCGCCCCCTCGGTCCCGGCCCCGCCGTCGATGTCCTCGTTTCCGTACCCGCAGGCCACCTGGACCGCGGTGGTGGGCGCGGACCGCGCCTACTACGAGCAGGTGCAGGCGGTCACCGGGCCGGAAGGCGCGGCCGTCGCGTTCCCCGCCTACTGCGCCGAACGGCGCTTCCAGCTCGTCGGGAACCAGATGCGGATCGGGCGGCGTAGCGTGTCGCGCGGCCTGGCGCCGGAAATCGACCTGACCGGTCCGCCCGCCGACCCGGGCATCAGCCGGCTGCACGCGGTGCTGGTCGCGACGCCGGACGGCAGCTGGGCCGTGCTCGATCCCGGTTCGGCCAACGGTACGCTGGTCAACGGCTCCGAGATAGGAGTCGGGGACCAGGTGTCCCTGCACGACGGAGATCGCATCAACCTCGGCGCCTGGACGGCCATCACCGTGCAGCGGGGTTAGGAAATTCTCTACCGGGAGTAGGGCATCGGCGTATAACGACGGGCTATCCCAGGCACTAACGTATGCACATGATCACCAACCCGTCGTCGCGAGATCATGCCGAGATCGACCTTGATCCCGCCGCCGGCGTCAGCGACAGGGGCTTGCGGCATCACCGTAACGAGGACGCGATGGCCCTGGCCGCCGAGCAGGCGCCAGACGGTCCGGCGGTGGTGGCCGTGGTCTGCGATGGCGTCTCTTCCTCGGCCCGTCCCGACGAGGCATCCCAGGCGGCCGCGCAGGCCGCGCTGCCGGTGCTGGTGGCCGCGGTACGGGCGGGCGGCGATCTCAGCGCGGCCTCCCTGGCCTCGGTGGCGGCGGCCCGCCGGGCGGTGGCAGACCTGCAGGGGCCTGGCGGCGACACCTCGGCGACCACGTTCGTGTCCGCGGTGGCGATCGGCTACGAGGTGACCTTGTGCTGGCTGGGCGACAGCCGCGCCTACTGGCTGGGCCAGCCTGCGTCAGAGTCCCGGCTGCTCACCCGCGATGACTCGGTGGCCGGGGGGATGGTCGCGGCCGGCCTGGTGGACGAGGCCGCGGCGATGGCCTCGCCGCACGCGCACGTGCTGACCCGCTGGCTGGGCGGCGAGGAAGCGGACCTGGCCGACGACCCGGACCGCGCGCCGCACGTGGAGCGGTTCACGCCGCCCGGAGCCGGGACGCTGCTCATCTGCTCCGACGGCCTGTGGAACTACCTGGCCGAGGCCGCCGAACTCGCCGGGCTCGCGCTGCCCAAGGCGCTGAACGACCCGCTCGGCGCCGCCGCCGACATGGTGAAGTTCGCGGTCGACGCCGGCGGCGCCGACAACATCACCGTCGTGCTGATCCCCTACCTCGGCCCCGAGACCCCCTGACCCTCAGTACTTGGGGCCGACGAACTCGTCGAGCCGCGCCACCGCTTCGCGGCGTGCCACGGATATGGCGTTGCGCCGGGAGAAGCGCCAGGCGACCCCGAGCTGATCCAAGACCTCGCCGCATAGCCAGAGAATGTCCTCGGACTCGTTTGTGAACAGGTATCGCGGATACTCGTACCAGTGGTCGCCGTCCGCGAGACGGGCTCTTACCCGGTTAGTCCCGCGATAACCGTCCGAGTGGAATAGTCCACGGGCAAAGCGGCCGGGATTCGCCGTCACAATGGCGCGTTGCCATGGTTGCAGCACGATTTTGCGCATGTGCTTCCTGCCCGGACCGTGCTGCGGGAAGAGGCATGGCCAGTGCCGGGAGCTGCTCGCCACCTCGGTGCAGCCAGCCCTCTGCTGAGTGCTTACCTTGCTGCCCGGCCGGACGGCGCTCATGGCTCGCTCACAGTCCTGCCGGAGACCAGGCCAGGCGTCCGCGCACATAATGCGTAGTTTCCACACCTTCTTGCCTCGAGCGCCGGCCCAGCTTATGCAGCCATCCCCCAGGTAAAGGCCGAGGAGATACGCGTAATCGGCTTGCGGTTCTGGGAGCGTCGGACTGGCTGCGCACCTAGGGCAGATGGCACGCGGGGTGGCGCTGCCTTCCGGATGCTCACGCTAGTCGCGCAACGTCGCCTGTGAGATTCCAGTCGACAAGCTGATGCTGCGGAGGCTAGTCCCGCGTCCCATGAGAGCCACCGCATGACGCCGTGTCTCAGCGCTGTACATAATCGCAGTATGGCAGCCAGCACTGACATTTCTGAGCCAGCAGAATTGTATTCCAGGTGCCCCGAGTGGGAGTCGAACCCACACTCTACGGGTTTTGAATCCGCTCTCTCTGCCTAGTTGGAGTACCGGGGCATAGCCCCCGCTAGGGGAGCAGCACGATGACAATCTACCTGGTGACGGTACGCTCGTGGGCATGAGTCAGAACCCGCTGCGCGTGGTGATCGCCGAGGACGAGGCGCTGATCCGTCTGGACCTCAAGGAGATGCTGGAAGAGGAGGGCTACTCGGTCGTCGCCGAGGCGGGCGACGGCGAGTCAGCGGTCGAGCATGTCACGACGCTGCGCCCGGATCTGGCCATCCTCGATGTCAAGATGCCGGTCCTCGACGGGATCTCGGCCGCCGAGCGGATCGCCGCCGAGCGGATCTCCCCGGTGGTGATCCTGACCGCCTTCTCCCAGCGCGAGCTGGTGGAGCGGGCCCGCGACGCGGGCGCGATGGCCTACCTGGTCAAGCCGTTCACCAAGGCCGACCTGGTGCCTGCCATCGAGATGGCGGTCAGCCGGTTCGCCGAGATCCGCGCGCTCGACACCGAGATCGGCACGCTGCGCGAGCGGCTCGAGGTGCGCAAGCTGCTCGACCGGGCTAAGGGCCTGCTCCAGTCCGAGCACGGGCTGACCGAGCCGGAGGCCTTCCGCTGGATCCAGAAGACCTCGATGGACCGCCGGCTCACCATGCGCAAGGTGGCCGAGGCGGTCATCGAGGGCGGCATGAGCGTTCCCGCGGAAACGCCGCAGCCGCAGTCCTGAGCCCGGGGAAAGCGAGAACCCGGGGAGCCGTTGGTGCCATGTCCGCCTTCCCCGGCCGACACGTTGTCTACTTGGACCCCCCGGGCCCGCCGTCACACGTTAGCGACCCGCCGCCTCGGGGTGCAAAAGCAAGCCGCGGGCGGCGGCGCTGAGTTCAGCTGCCGGTTACCCCTGTTCGCGCAGCGGATCGTCGCCGTTGGCCTCCCGTCCTGGTACCTGGTCCCTGATCAGGCAGGTAAGCCGCGACGTGCACACCCGGCGGCCGGCCGTGTCGGAAATGACGATGTCATAGGTGGCGAGCGTCCGGCCGCCGTGCGCCAGGGTGGCGACCGCGGTGACCTCCCCGTCCCGGGCGCCGCGGTGGTGCGTGGCGCTGATCTCGATCCCGACCACCACCCGGTCCAGGCCGGCGTGCAGGGCCGCGCCCAGCGACCCGATGGTCTCCGCGAGCACGCAGGAGGCGCCGCCGTGCAGCAGGCCGTACGGCTGGATGTTGCCGGCCACCGGCATCGTCGCCACGACCTCGGTCCCGGAGGCCGACAGGATCCTGATGCCCATGCTGCGGGCCAGGGTGCCCTCGGCGGTCGTCACCGCCACGATCCTGTCCAGCATCGCCTGGTCCATCCGTACCTCCGCTCGCTCGGTCCACGTCAAGGGTGCCATGAGCTCGTCCGCCGTCCCAAAAGCGGCACCCGGAGCCCGCACATCCGCACGCACCTTGCCACCTGACAGCCCCAAATTCCGCCACATTTTTGTGAGATAAGGGGTGACTTCGGTCTTGTTAACGCTCACAATTCAGGTTGGAACCTGTCCATGAAGGGAGCAACATGCGCAAGATCGGAAGACAGCGACGTCTCCGCGGGCCAGCCGCCATCGGCTTGGCGGCCATGGTGGCGATAGCGGTAGGCGGGTCCCTAGCGGCCACCCAGGCGAAGGCGGCGAGCACCACGCCCGCCGGGGCAAGTGGCGGCCTGTCCGTCAGCAAGCAGTTCTTCGGGACCACGGTGGAGCCCTATACGGGCAAGAACACGGCCGTGTTCCGTTACACACTCCGCAACGCCAGGGGCATGAGCGTCCAGATCCTCACCTACGGCGGGATCGTCCAGGACATCTGGGTACCAGGCAGGAACGGCCATAGGGCCGACGTGGTGCTCGGCTTCAAGACCCTGGCGGACTACGTCCAGTTCGACAGCCCGCCGGTTGCCCCCACCACCGGCGTGTACTTCGGCGAGACCGTCGGCCGGTACGCCAACCGGATCGCCAAGGGCGTATTCAGCCTGAACCAGCCGGGCCAGGGCAAGGTCACCTACACCCTGCCTGTCAACAACGGGCCGAACGCCCTGCACGGCGGGATCGTCGGCTTCGGCAACCACATCTGGGCCGACAAGCCAGTAGTCACCGGCAGTGCCGTCGGCGTGCAGCTCACGCTGGTCAGCCCGAACGGCGACGAGGGCGCCAAGGCCGGATCCCCGGGCTGCCCGAACGGCTGCACCGGTTACCCCGCCCAGGTCAAGGTCGTGCTGACCTACACGCTGAACAACGCCAACCAGCTGGTCCTGCACTACAGGACCACCAACCAGTCCAAGAATCTCAACACGGTCGTCAACCTGACCAACCACAGCTACTTCAACCTGGCGGGCGAGAGCTCGTTCCCGGGCTCGGCGTACGGTCAGCTCATCCAGATCAACGCCAACAAGTACACGCCGACCGACACCACCTCGATCCCGCTCGGCTTCAACGCGTCCGTGTTCGGCACGCCGTTCAACTTCACCCGCTTCTTCCAGATGGGCGCCCGGATAGCGGACGTCAGCGCGCCGGACCATTCCCCCGGCTTCAACCAGCTCCTGGAAGCCCAGGGCTACGACCACAACTGGGTCCTGAACCCGGGCCACTACGGCCCGCTCGGGCTCGACCTCGCCGCCCGCGCTCTCGACCCGGCCAGCGGCCGTCAGCTCACCGTGTGGACGGACCAGCCCGGCGTCCAGTTCTATACCAGCAACTTCCTGACCGGAACGCTGGTGGGCATCAGCGGCCACGCTTACCGCCAGGGCCAGGCGTACACCTTCGAGACGCAGCATTTCCCGAACTCGCCGAACCAGCCCAACTTCCCCTCGACCGAGCTGAAGGCGGGCCAGACCCAGAACACGACCACCATCTTCGCGTTCGCCTCGTAACACTCGCTTTACCCAAGGTCCCCGTCCGCCACTTCGCGGCACGCCAGTGGCGGACGGGGACATCGCCGTCCGTTCGGCCCATAGGATCGGACCGTGGCGACACAAGTGACGAGCCAGGACCGACTCCTCCTACTCGATGGTCATTCGCTCGCGTACAGGGCATTCTTCGCGCTGCCGATCGAGAACTTCTCCACCACCACGGGGCAGCCGACGAACGCGGTCTACGGGTTCACCGCGATGCTGATCAACGTGCTCCGCGACGAGAAGCCCACCCATATCGCGGTGGCGTTCGACCGGGGCGAGCCCACGTTCAGGCACGAGCAGTACGTCGAGTACAAGGCCAACCGCCGCCAGACTCCGGATGACTTCCGCAGCCAGCTCAGCCTGATCTTCGAGGTACTCGACGCGCTCGGCATCAGGCGGCTGTCCGCGGCCGGGTACGAGGCCGACGACCTCATCGCCACGCTGGCCACCCAGGCCGAGGCGCAGGACATGGACGTCCTCATCGTCACCGGCGACCGCGACGTGCTCCAGCTGGTCTCGGACCGGGTGACGGCGCTGATGACCAGGCGCGGCATCACCGAGATGACCCGCTTCACGCCGGCGACCGTAGCCGAGAAATACGGGCTGTCCCCGGCCCAGTACCCCGACTTCGCCGCGGTCCGCGGCGACCCGAGCGACAACCTGCCCGGCATCCCCGGGGTGGGGGAGAAGACCGCGACCAAGTGGATCGCGGAGTTCGGCTCGCTGCAGGCCCTGGTCGACCGGGTGGACGAGGTCAAGGGCAAGGCCGGCGACGCGCTGCGCGAGCATCTCGGCAACGTGCTGCGCAACCGTCAGCTCACCGCGCTGATCACCGACATGCCGGCCGAGACCGTCGGCGCGTTGCCCGGCGACTTGCTGCCGGTCGCCTGGGACCGGGAGAAGATCCACCAGCTCTTCGACACGCTCCAGTTCAAGGTGCTCCGGGAGCGCCTGTACCAGACGCTCCCGCACGGCCTCATCGGCGCGGTCGGCACCGACCCCGGCAGCCCGCTCGGTACGGCCGCCGCCGCCGGCGCGGAAAAAGCGGCTTTCGAGGTGGTGACCGAGCTGCTCGGACCGGACCAGGTCACGGCCTGGCTGGCCGCCCATTCTTCGGCCGAACGGTCCGGCGTGTCTGTCACCGGAACCTGGGGGCGCGGGACGGGCAACGTCACCGGCATGGCGATCGCCGCCCCGGACGGCCACGGCGCCCACCTGGACCCGGCCCAGCTCACCGAGGCCGACGAGCGGGCCCTGGCGGCCTGGCTGGCCGACGCCGCGCATCCGAAGGTGCTGCACGACGCCAAGGGCCCGATGCACGCGTTCGCGGCCCGCGGCCTGCCGCTGGCCGGGCTCGGGTGCGACACGGCCCTGGCCGCTTACCTGGCGCTGCCTGGCCAGCGCACGTTCGACCTGGCCGACCTGGCGCTGCGTTACCTGGGCAAGGAGCTGCGCGAGGACACCGAGGACGGTCAGCTGACGCTGGACGGCTCTGGCGAGCGGGACGCGGCGGCCGCCCTGGTGCTGCGCGCCCAGGCCACGCTCGAGCTGGCCGCGGCGCTGGAGGAGGACCTGGACCGGCGCGAGTCGGTGGCGCTGCTGCGCGAGCTCGAGATCCCGCTGGTCGCCGTGCTGGCCAAGATGGAGCACACCGGGATCGGCGCGGACAGCGAGCACTTCGCAGCCATGTCGTCGATGCTGCACGGCGAGGCGAAGGCGGCCGAGCAGGCCGCGTACGCGGTCGCCGGGCACGAGTTCAACCTCGGCTCGCCCAAGCAGCTGCAGGAGCTGCTGTTCAACGAGCTCGGGCTGCCCAAGACCAAGCGCATCAAGACCGGCTACACCACCGACTCCGAGGCGCTGACCAGCCTGCTCGCGCAGACCCAGCATCCGGTGCTCGAGCACCTGCTGCGCCACCGCGACGTGGCCAAGCTGATGTCGATCGTCGACTCGCTGATCCCGATGGCCGGCGACGACGGCCGGATCCACACCACGTTCAACCAGACCGTCGCGGCCACCGGCCGGCTGTCCTCCACCGACCCGAACCTGCAGAACATCCCCATCCGGAGCGAACTCGGCCGCCAGATCCGGCTGGGCTTCGTGGTGGGGGAAGGCTACGAGTGCCTGCTCTCCGCGGACTACAGCCAGATCGAGCTGCGCATCATGGCGCACCTGTCCGGCGACGAGGCGCTGATCGCGGCGTTCGAGTCGGGGCACGACTTCCACGCCGCCACCGCCTCCCGGGTGTTCAGCCTGCCGCCCGAGGAAGTCGGCCCCGAGCTGCGGGCCAAGATCAAGGCGATGAACTACGGGCTGGCCTACGGCCTGTCCGCCTTCGGGCTCGCCAACCAGCTGCGCATCACGACGGATGAGGCGCGCGGGCTGATGGAGGAATACTTCTCCGAGTTCGGCGGCGTCCGGGACTACCTGCACGAGGTGGTCTCCCGGGCCCGGATGGACGGCTACACCGCCACCATGATGGGCCGCCGCCGGTACCTGCCCGACCTGACCTCGGACAACCGGCAGCGCCGCGAGATGGCCGAACGGATGGCGCTCAACGCCCCGATCCAGGGTTCGGCCGCCGACGTGATCAAGGTGGCGATGCTGGCCGTGGACGGCGCGCTGGCCGCGGCCGGGCTGCGGTCCCGGATGCTGCTGCAGGTCCACGATGAGCTGATCATCGAGGTGGCGCCCGGCGAGTTCGACGCCGCCCGCGAGCTGGTGTGCGCGGCGATGGGCGGCGCCGCCTCGCTGCGGGTCCCGCTCGACGTATCGGTCGGGACCGGTCGAAGCTGGGCCGAAGCGGCCCACTGAGGTGGCTCCGGGGAGTGGCTATTCCCGGGTCGATACCCTATTGTGGCCGGTCTCAATTGACCCCTCAGGGTAACTCTCATAAGCTGAACACCGCGCCGTGTCCTCGTGCGTTCCGCCGTGGTCGCGTGACTTACAGGTCACGTGATCGGGCTGGCGGCCCGCCGGGCGTGCCGCAGCCGGCCCCCGGGCTGGTTCCGGTAAGTCCAGTAAATCCTGGTCACCTGCACGGTTACCGGCGTATCCATCACTTTCCCTGTCCGCATCCGGAGCCAGCCCACACATGACGAGCAGCACGCAAGCCAACTCGACCCCCAAGGTGGCGGTCAACGACATCGGGTCCGAGGAGGCATTCCTCGCCGCGATCGACGAAACCATCAAGTATTTCAACGACGGTGACATCGTCGAAGGAACAGTCGTCAAGGTCGACCGAGACGAGGTCTTGCTCGATATCGGCTACAAGACAGAAGGCGTGATCCCGTCACGCGAACTGTCCATCAAGCACGACGTCGACCCCCACAACGTAGTCAAGACCGGCGAGCACATCGAGGCCCTTGTCCTGCAAAAAGAGGACAAGGAAGGCCGCCTGATCCTGTCCAAGAAGCGCGCCCAGTACGAGCGCGCCTGGGGCACGATCGAGAAGATCAAGGAAGAGGACGGCGTGGTCACCGGCACGGTGATCGAGGTCGTCAAGGGCGGCCTGATCCTGGACATCGGCCTGCGCGGCTTCCTGCCCGCCTCCCTGGTGGAGATGCGCCGCGTCCGCGACCTGCAGCCCTACGTGGGCAAGGAGATCGAAGCCAAGATCATCGAGCTGGACAAGAACCGCAACAACGTGGTCCTGTCCCGGCGCGCCTGGCTCGAGCAGACCCAGTCCGAGGTCCGGCACACCTTCCTCAACACGCTGCAGAAGGGCCAGATCCGCAAGGGCACGGTGTCCTCGATCGTCAACTTCGGCGCGTTCGTCGACCTGGGCGGCGTGGACGGCCTGGTGCACGTGTCCGAGCTGTCCTGGAAGCACATCGACCACCCCGGCGAGGTCGTCGAGGTCGGCCAGGAGGTCACCGTCGAGGTGCTGGACGTGGACATGGACCGCGAGCGCGTCTCGCTGTCGCTGAAGTCCACCCAGGAAGACCCGTGGCAGCAGTTCGCCAGGACCCACCAGATCGGGCAGGTCGTGCCCGGCCGGGTTACCAAGCTCGTCCCGTTCGGTGCGTTCGTCCGGGTCGAGGAGGGCATCGAGGGCCTGGTGCACATCTCCGAGCTGGCCGACCGGCACGTGGAGATCCCGGAGCAGGTCGTCCAGGTGGGCGACGAGATCTTCGTCAAGATCATCGACATCGACCTGGACCGGCGCCGGATCAGCCTGTCGCTCAAGCAGGCCAACGAGGGCACCATCGGCGAGGCGGTCGGCGACGACTTCGACCCGACCCTCTACGGCATGCCGGCCTCCTACGACGAGCAGGGCAACTACGAGTACCCGGAGGGCTTCGACCCGGAGACAGGGGAGTGGCTGCCCGGCTACGAGAAGCAGCGCGAGGAGTGGGAGCACCAGTACGCCGAGGCGCGAGCGAGGTTCGAAGCGCACCGCAAGCAGGTCGAGGAATCCCGGGCCAAGGCCGAGGAGGAGGAAGGCGCCCCGGTCGAGGCCGGCGACCCCGCCGCGGCCAACGGCGCCCCGCGCAGCCCTCGTGGCGGCCGCTCGGGCGGGGCCCGTCCGGCCGGCACGCCGGGTGCGGTCACCTCGAGCTCGACCCCGGGCGCCCCGGCCACCGGCACCCTCGCTTCCGACGAGGCCCTGGCGGCCCTGCGCGAGAAGCTGTCCGGCGGCCAAAGCTAGGCCAGCAGAGAGCTAGGTCAGCAGCACCAGAGGCGGCGCCCGCATTTCGCGGGCGCCGCCTCTGCGTGCTCCCCCGGCCGCGGCCGGGGGAGCGCCTGGACCTTGCGGCCGGTGCCGTGCCAGCATGAACGCCAGGAAATAAGGAGGAGGCACCGTGGCTGAGCGAGACCTCGCCGTCCGCATGTTCGAGGTCATGGCGCTCATGCGCGCCGTCGAGGACCGGATGGTCATCATGTACCGGCAGGGCGAACTGCTCGGCTCGCTCTACACCGGGCACTGGCACGAGGCGATCGCCGTCGGGACGGCCGCGGCGCTACGGCCCACCGATGTGCTCGCCCCGCTGCACCGCGATCTCGGCGCGCACCTGTGGCGGGGCCTGGAGCCGTGGCAGGTCATGGCCAGCTTCATGGGCAAGGCGACCTCGCCGACCGGAGGCCGGGACGGCACGTTGCACTACGGCAGGCTCGACCTCAACATCATCAACCCGGTCAGCCACATTCCCAACAACTACCCGGTCGCCACGGGGGCGGCGTTCGCGCTGAGGTACCGCGGTACGGACGGCGTGGCCCTGGCTTACTGCGGAGACGGCGCGACCAGCCGCGGGGACTTTCACGAGGCTCTCAACCTCGCCGCGGTGCAGCGTCTGCCGTGCGTCTTCATCGTGGAGAACAACCAGTACGCCTACTCGACCCCGCTCACCCTCACCACCGCGGCGTCGGATTTTGCCAGCAAGGCGGTCGCCTACGGGATGCCGGGGGCGCAGGTGGACGGCATCGACGTGTTCGCCGTGCACGAGGCCGCCGCCGTGGCGGTCGCCCGGGCCCGGGCCGGGGACGGCCCGTCGCTGATCGAGGCGGTCACGATGCGCATGCACGGCCACGCCGAACACGACCCGGCCGACTACGTGCCCAGGGAGCTCGCCGAGGCGTGGGCGAAACGCGACCCCGTGGAGGAGTGCGGCGCCCGCCTGGTCGAGCTGGGCTTCCTCGACGAGGACGGCGTCGCGGCGGTCCAGGCGCAGGCGCACGAGACCGCCCTGGAGCACAGGAACAAGGCGCTGGGCATGCCGATGCCCGAGCCGGACGACGAGGAGGGCCGTGTCTATGCCGACTGACACCGTGAGCTACCTCGAGGCGATCGCCGAGGGCATGGCCAGTGAGATGGAAGCCGACCCGGACGTGTTCCTCATCGGCGAAGACGTCGGCCAGTTCGGCGGGGCGTTCAAGGTGACCAAGGGCTTCCTGGACCGGTTCGGCCCGCGGCGGGTCGTGGACAGCCCCATCGCCGAGTCCGGTTTCACCGGGCTGGCCTGCGGCGCGGCGCTGATGGGACTGCGGCCGGTGGTGGAGTTCCAGTTCGCCGACTTCATCTCGTGCGCGTTCGACCAGATCATCAACAACTGCTCCAAACAGCACTACCGGACGGGCAACCCCATCCCGGTGACGTTCCGCGCCCCGTTCGGCGCCCGGCTGCGCGCCGGGCCCACGCACTCGCAGAGCGTCGAGGCCTACTTCGCGCACATCCCCGGCCTGAAGATCGTCGCGCCGGCCACGCCGCAGGACGCCGCCGGGCTGATGATCAGCGCCATCCGGGACAACAACCCCGTGCTGTACCTGGAGAGCAAGTACCTGTACCGGCGGATCGAAGTGCCCGGGCCGCTGTCCCTCGACCCGGTGCCGATCGGGTCGGCGAAGGTCGTCCGGGAAGGTACCCGGGTCAGCCTGCTGACCTATTCGGTCGGCGTCCACCAGGGCCTTGAGGCCGCCGAGCAGCTCGCCGGGGAGGGCATTTCCGTCGAGGTCGTCGACCTGCGCACGCTCGTCCCGCTCGACGTCGCGACCATCGCCGCTTCGGTGAACAAGACCTCCCGCGCCGTGATCCTGCACGAGGACGCCCGCCGTCTGGGCTATGGCGCCGAGATCGCGGCGACCGTCCAGGAGGAGTGCTTCTGGCGGCTGGACGGGCCGGTCGTCCGCATCGCCGGGAAGAACACGCCGATCCCGACGAGCCCGGCGCTCGAAGACGCGGCCGTGCCGCAGCTGCCCGAGATCATCAGCACGCTGCGGCGGGTGGCGACCACATGAGCAGACCATCGGAGAACGCCATGGCTGGCGTCTTCAAGATGCCGAAGCTCGGCGAGAGCGTCACCACCGGCACGGTGACGCGGTGGCTGAGGGCCGTGGGCGACCCGGTCGGCTTCGACGATCCTCTGCTCGAGGTGGCCACCGACAAGGTCGACTCGGAGATCCCGAGCCCCTACAGCGGAGTCCTGCTCGAGATCATGGTGCCGGAGGGGGAGACCGTGGAGGTCGGCGCGCCGCTCGCCCGCATCGGCGCGCCCGCCGGCTCCGCACCTGCGGCCGCTCCCGCCTCCGCACCTGCGGCCGCTCCCGCCCAGTCCCTGCCTGCCGCCGGTACGGCCGGGAACGGCGGCGGCCTGCCGCTGCTCTCGCCGATCGTCAGGCAGCTGGCCGCCCGGCACGGCATCGACCTCGCCACCGTCCAGGGGTCGGGCGTCACCGGGCGGATCATGCGCGAGGACGTCGAGGCCGCCATCGCCCGGGCCAGCACGACCCCGTCATCGTCGGTCCCGTTGGCACAGCCCCTGATCCCGGCCGCGCCCCAGGCACCGCCGGCTCCGCCGGTCACGGCCGCCGTCAGGCCGGGCCCCCGGGACGAGGCCCAGCCGCTCTCGCGCATGCGCCTGGCCATCGGCGAGCACATGATCGAATCGCTCCGGATCGCGCCGCACGTCTGGACGTCCGTCGAGGTGGACGTGCAGGCGATCGAGGAGGTGCGCAGCCGGCACAAGGAGCAGTTCCGGCGCGAGGAGCAGGCCTCCCTCACCTACCTCGCCTTCGTCGCCCGCGCCGCCTGTGACGCCCTGCGCGCGTTCCCGGTCGTCAACTCCTCGATCGACATGCAGGCCAAGACCCGCGTCCTGCATCACTACGTCAACCTCGGGATCGCGGTCGACCTCAGCGAGCAGGGCCTGGTGGTCCCCGTGATCAGGGACGCCGACGGCCTCAACCTGCGCGGGCTCGCCCGGGCGATCCGGGCCCTGGGAGACAAGGGCAACGCCGGCGCCCTCACCCATGACGACCTGACCGGGTCCACGTTCACGATCACGAACCCGGGGCCATTCGGCGGCTACGCCTCGGCGCCCATCATCAACCAGCCGAACTCCGCGATCCTGTCGGTCAACATGGTGTCCCGCCGCCCCACGGCGGTCGGCGACGCGGTCGCGGTCCACTACATGACGATCCTCGGGTTCAGCTACGACCACCGGGCGTTCGACGGCGTCACCGCGTCCCGCTTCCTCGCCTACCTCCGCGACGCGCTGCAGGACCGGGACTGGGCCGCCGAGCTCGGCTGACCGCCAGTATGCTGCGTGAGCTGTGCCCCTAACGGAAGGCGGGTGGCGGTGCTGCGAGTCGGGCTCACCGGAGGCATCGGTTCGGGCAAGAGCGAGGTGTCCCGGCGGCTGGCGAAACACGGCGCCGTGCTCATCGACGCGGACGTGGCCGCCAGGGAGGTGGTCGTGCCCGGCTCGCCCGGACTGGCCAGGATCGCCGCGGCCTTCGGCCCGGACGTGCTCCGCCCGGACGGCTCACTGAACCGGGAGCGGCTGGGCGAGACCGTGTTCGGCGACCCGGGACTGCGGGCGAAGCTGAACGAGATCGTGCACCCGCTGGTCCGCGAGTGGATGGGGGCGGCCGAACGCGCCGCGGTGCAGGCCGCCGGGCCGCCGGGTCCCGTCATCGTGCACGACGTGCCGCTGCTGGCCGAGAGCCGCGGCCGGGCAGGCTTCGACGTGGTGATCGTGGTGGACGTGCCGCCCGATCTTCAGGCCGAGCGGCTGGTCAGCCTGCGCGGCATGGCGCCCGGTCAGGCCCGGGCCCGGATGGCGGCCCAGGCCAGCAGGGAGCAGCGGCTGGCCGTCGCCGACATCGTGATCGACAACTCCGGTTCGCTGGACGACCTGGACCGCCGCGTCGCCGAGGTCTGGTCCGATCTTCAGGCCAGGTCCGCACCCTGAACGCCGCGTCGGGCCGGCCAGGAATGTCAGACCCCCGGCCTAGAGTTGAACTCTCCGAGGCCTAGGAGGTTGGTGTCGTGCGCCCGGTTACCGATTTGCAGCGCAAGGTCGCGCCGTTCCAGGTCATCACCGACATGGTTCCGGCCGGGGACCAGCCGACGGCGATCGCCGAGATCGAGAGGCGCATCGGGGCGGGAGAGGTGAATACGGTCCTGCTCGGCGCGACCGGCACCGGCAAGACCGCGTCGGTCGCCTGGATCGCGGAGCGGCTGCAGCGGCCGGTGCTGGTCATGCTGCCGAATAAGACGCTCGCCGCCCAGTTCGCCAACGAGCTGCGCGAGATGCTGCCCAACAACGCGATCGAGTACTTCGTCTCCTATTACGACTATTATCAGCCGGAGGCGTACGTCCCGCAGACCGACACCTACATCGAGAAAGACTCCTCGATCAACTCGGAGGTGGAGCGGCTCAGGCACTCGGCCACTAATTCGCTGCTCACCAGGCGGGACACCATCGTCGTCTCCTCCGTGTCGTGCATTTACGGCCTGGGCACGCCGCAGGAGTACGTGGACCGGATGCTCAAGGTCAAGCTGGGCGACACCATCGAGCGGGACAAGCTGCTGCGCAAGCTGGTCGGCATGCAGTACAACCGGAACGACCTGGCCTTCACCCGCGGCACCTTCCGGGTCCGCGGGGACACCATCGAGATCATCCCGATGTACGAGGAGCTCGCGGTCCGGATCGAGATGTTCGGCGACGAGATCGAGCGGCTGATGACGCTGCACCCGCTCACCGGCGAGGTGATCAGCGAGGACACCGAGCTCTACGTCTTCCCGGCCACGCACTACGTGGCCGGCCCGGAGCGGATGGAGCGCGCCATCAACGGCATCGAGGCCGAGCTGGCCGAGCGGCTCGGCGAACTCGAGCGCGGCGGCAAGCTGCTCGAGGCGCAGCGGCTGCGCATGCGCACCACCTACGACATCGAGATGATGCGGCAGGTCGGCAGCTGCTCGGGGATCGAGAACTACTCGCGGCACATCGACGGCCGCGAGGTGGGCAGCCCGCCGAACACCCTGCTCGACTACTTCCCCGAGGACTTCCTGCTGGTCATCGACGAGTCGCACGTGACCGTGCCGCAGATCGGCGCCATGTACGAGGGGGACGTGTCCCGCAAGCGGGTCCTGGTGGAGCACGGCTTCCGGCTGCCGAGTGCGATCGACAACAGGCCGCTGACCTGGGAAGAGTTCCTCGACCGGATCGGCCAGACGATCTACCTGTCGGCCACCCCGGGGCCGTACGAGCTGCAGCGCGTCGGCCGGCGACGTGGTCGAGCAGGTGATCAGGCCGACCGGCCTCGTCGACCCCCAGGTGATCATCAAGCCGACCAAGGGCCAGATCGACGACCTGCTGCACGAGATCAGGCAGCGCGCCGAGCGCGACGAACGGGTACTGGTCACCACGCTCACCAAGCGGATGGCCGAGGACCTGACCGACTACCTGCTGGAGAACGGGGTCCGGGCCAGGTACCTGCACAGCGAGGTCGACACGCTGCGCCGGATCGAGCTGCTGCGCGAGCTCCGGGTCGGCGAGTACGACGTGCTCGTCGGCATCAACCTGCTCCGCGAGGGACTCGACCTGCCCGAGGTGTCACTCGTGGCCATCCTGGACGCGGACAAGGAAGGCTTCCTGCGCTCCGGTACGTCGCTGATCCAGACCATCGGCCGCGCGGCGAGGAACGTGTCCGGCGAGGTGCACATGTACGCCGACAAGATCACGCCGTCGATGCAGCGGGCGATCGACGAGACCAGCCGGCGGCGGGAGAAGCAGGTCGCCTACAACGAGGCGAACGGCATCAACCCGCAGCCGCTGCGCAAGCGGATCGCCGACATCCTGGACCAGATCGTCCGCGAGGATGCCGACACCGAGCAGCTGATCGGCGGCGGCGGGCGGCAGCAGTCCCGCGGCAAGGCGCCGGTGCCAGGCCTGTCCTCGCGCGCCCGCGCGGTCGCCACGCAGGCGGGCGAGCGCACCGCGGCGGGCGAGCCGACGAAGGAGGCCAGCGCCGCCCGCGCCGAGCTCGTCGGCCTGATCACCGAGCTCACCGAGCAGATGCACACCGCCGCCGCCGAGCTGCATTTCGAGGTGGCGGCCCGGCTCCGCGACGAGATCCGCGAGCTCAAGGCCGAGCTCCGCGGCATGCACGCGGCCGGCGTCTGAGCCCGGAGAAGCGAGCAGGGCATGCGGTACCGGCCGGCGGCGACGAGGATCCGGGACCGGGACGCCGGGCAGGCGCTGCACCTCTGGGTAGCTGTGCCATGATCTGCGCTCCGGGCAGGCCCCGGTGTCTCACCCGTGCCGGGTGAAGGCTGATCCGCCGGTGCGTCAGTAATTACTACTCCGAAAAGGGTGAGGTGCCGGATCCGTCAGTGCCTGACGATCAGGGTATGGACCAGACGACTGCGGTGAGTCCTGTAAGTACGCCTGCCCAGCGCTGGCTCGCGCGTCTTAGTTTCGTGCTCGCGGCCGGTGCGATCGTGGTTCTGGGGGTTTTTGCCGGGCTGAGGAGCCTGTCGATGCTCGCCGTGGGCCTGGCGGCCGCTGCGGTGAGCCTGGCCGCCGCGTTCTTCTTCCTTTCCCGGCGCGGCATATGGCGCTGGCTGTCGCTTGCGGTCTTCGTGCTAGCGCCGATCGCCGTGATCGTCGTTTATGCGTTCCGCGGCGTGCTCTGGGTGGCCATCGTGTCGGCCGCGATCTGGCTGCTCGCCGGCATGACCGGGCGCTTGGCACTGGCCAGGGACCGAACGGACTGGCGTATGCCCGAGCATCCGGCGCAGCCGCCTGCCCGGCACCCGTACCTGATCATGAATCCGAAGTCCGGCGGCGGGAAAGTCGAGAAGTTCGGCCTGAAAAGCAAGGCCGAAGACCTCGGCGCCGAAGTGTTCCTCATCGGCGGGCCCGAGCGGATTGACGTCGGCGAGGTCGCCCGCAATGCCGTGGCCAAGGGTGCCGATCTGCTCGGTGTCGCCGGAGGCGACGGCACGCAGGCCCTGGTGGCCGGCATCGCCGCCGAGCACGGCATACCGTTCGTGGTGATCTCCGCGGGCACGCGTAATCACTTCGCCCTCGATCTCGGGCTAGACCGTGAAGACCCGTCGGCCTGCCTTGGCGCTTTGTCCGATGGTGTCGAACTGCGGGTTGACCTCGGGATGATCAATGGCCAGGTGTTCGTCAACAACGCGTCTTTCGGCGCGTACGCCGAGGTCGTCGAGACCCCGGCCTATCGTGACGACAAGCTGAATACGACGCTGAAGCTGCTTCCTGACCTGCTGCAGGGCCACCGCGGAGCCCGGCTTTCCGCACATGCGGACGGCACGGAGATCAGGTCGCCCCAGGCGCTGCTGGTGGCCAACAATCCGTACGGAACCGGGGACATCGCCGGCCTGAGCCGTCGTACCCGGCTGGATCGCGGCATGCTCGGCGTGACCGGTGTCAAGGTCCGCAGCGCCCGGCAGGCTGTCGACCTGCTCCGCGGCAGGAAGGCCGTCGGGCTGCGGCTGCTGACCACCTCCAAGATCGAGATCAGCGCCGACGCGGCTGAGATTCCGGTCGGCATCGACGGCGAGGCGATATCGATGTCGACGCCGGTGACCTGCACGATCTCGCCATCCGCGCTCCGCGTCTGGGTGCCTAGGGACCGGCCGGGCATCCCCCCGCCGAAGCCCCCGGTGAACTGGGCCAGGCTGCGGCAACTCGCCGGCGTGCGCCGTGAGCGCGCGGATGTGGCGACAGCGGATATGGCGACATGAGAGCCGTTTTCGAGCGCGCCGCGGGCCTGGATGACGTGGTGCGCTGGGCTAGTGAACTCTCGGCGCGGACGATGATCTTCGACGTGGAGCCGCTGGTCGCTTACTGGGATGGCGGCCAGGAGGCCCTTGACCAGGGGATTGAGAGGGTGCTCAGCGCGGTCGCGGTGCTGCCGGCCATGGAAGTGCTGTGCTTTGCCACCAACTCGTCCCGTCGCCCGTCGGCCATGCCGGACGCAGCCGGCATGCGGGTGGTTTACCTGGCGTCGGCGGGTAAGCCGCTGCGGACCGAGGCGTACCGGCGTTTCTCCCGGCCGGGGTTGGTGATCGGGGATCAGGTCGCCACGGACGGGGTCCTGGCGCGGCGGCTTGGCTATACGTTCGTCCTGATCGACCAGCAGAAGGAGGGAGTTCCTGCCGGACCGCGGCTGATGAGTGCCGCCGGGCGGCTGGTACGGCCGCTGATGTTCACCAGCAAGGTCCCGGATTTACCTGTCACCGGCCAGTGGCGCTACCTTCATAGCCTCATGTACTGCGTCGCGGGGAGGGACGCGGCCAACGGCGAAGGCGGGACAATGCCCTGGGTGGTGCGTGACGTGGTCCATGACCTCAACAAGACGGTGGGCCGCCGCTGGCAGGGCCTCGACCGGCTGCTGCCGGACCGGGCCGAACTCCCCGAAGGCTGCGCGGCACCGTTCGTGACCACCGGGACGAACGGCCGCGCGGCCGGCCTCGCCGTCTGCCGCCACCAGCACGTCCCGGCCGGCACGCTCAACCAGACCTGGGGCGCGGCGGGCCGGTTCTCGCTGATCCTGCGGCTGCGCGAGGCGGACACCTCCGCCGCGCTTGACGACCTGCTCGGGCAGTGGCGCGACCACCTGGCCGGCCTGCCCGAGGCGGGCGCCGCCGACACCGCGGCGATGGTCACCTGGCCGGCCCGCGATGTCAGCGGGGTGAACGCGCTGCTGCGGCACGGGATGCAGGCGCTCACCGTGATCGCGGTGCGGCCCGCCGGGCGCGCCGCCGCGGCCGCCCCGCACGACGACGGGGCCACCGGCGTGGTCATCCGCGAAGCCGGCCCCGCGGACCTCGATGCCGTGACCGGACTCGAGATGGGCGTGATCCGCTACGACGCGCTCTTCGGCGCCGCCATCATCCGCCCGGCCACCGAGGCGCTGGTCCGCGCCGAGACGCAGGCGGCATTGGCCGCCCGGCCGGCCTGGGCCTGGCTGGCCGAACGGGACGGGCAGCCCGTGGGCCTGGTCAACGTCCAGCCGCCGGAGCAGTCAGGCTGGATCACCGGCATGACGCGCGGGGGCGTGACCGTGTACCTGCAGACCATGTTCGTACGGCCCGGCGAGCGCGGCCGCGGTGTCGGCGCGGCCCTGGTCAGGCACGCGCATGCGATCCTCGACGCCCGCGGCGTGCAGACCACGCTGCTGCACTACGCGCAGATGAACCCGCTCTCCGGTCCGTTCTGGAACCGGATGGGATACCGGCCGCTGTGGACCGGCTGGGAGGTGCGCCCGGCCGCCTTGCTGCGCTGAGTCGTGCCAAAAGGGGGCATGATAGTGGATGGCTGTTCCCATGCCATCGGGCCGGAACGCGGGGGCCGGAATGCTGAGGGTCTGCTCATGGTTTGCTCAGAAAACAGCCGACTAGCCGAAATACCGGGGGAGGTGTGCGGTGCTAGTCAGCCTGATCGCGGCCATCGTCGCGGCGCTCTTGTACGGCATTGCGGCGGTGATGCAGGCGATCGCGGTCCGCGCGGCCAGCAACAGGCCGGCCGAAGATGCCTCCGGGGGCGTCGATCCCGGCCTGGTCATGCGGCTGCTGCACCAGTGGCGGTTCGTGGTCAGCATGTGCCTGGACGCGCTCGGCTTCGTGGCCCAGCTCATCGCCCTGCAGCGGCTGCCGCTGTTCGCCGTCCAGGCGTTCGTGGCGTCGAACCTCGCGGTGACCGCGGTGGTGGCCTCGCGGGTGATCGGCGTGACCCTGGCCTGGCGGGAGTGGGCGGCGGTCCTCGGCGTGGTGGCGGGCGTCGGCCTGCTCGGCGCCTCGGCGGGCGCGGAGGGCGCCGCGCATGTCGGCGCGGTGTTCAAGCTCGCGCTTCTCGTGGCGATCGCGGGCCTGGCTATCGTCGGCCTGGCCGCGGCCAGGCTGAACGAGCCCTACCGGACCACCGCGCTCGGCCTCACCGCCGGCTTCGGCTACGGGATACTCAGCATCGCGGCCCGCGTGCTGACCGGGTTCTCGCCGCTCGAACTGGCCCGTGACCCGGCCGCCTACGCGGTCGCCGCGGCCGGCATCATCTCGTTCATGTTCTACGCCACCGCGCTGGAAAGCGGCAGCGTGACGGTCGCCACCGCGGCGGTGGTGCTGGCCGAGACGATCCCGCCGGCCGTCATCGGCGTGGTCTTCCTGGGCGATCAGACGCGTCCCGGGCTGTCCGTGGTGGCCTGGGGAGGCTTCTTCATCGCCGTCGCTTCCGCCGTTATGCTGGCCAGATTCGGCGAGGCACACCAGGAAGAAGACGTCGCGAGAGCCGACGCGGTAGCCCGCAGGCAGGCAAATGCCGGGCCGGCCGCCGCCGGCCTGTTATCCTGGTGGCCCGTGGACCTGCAGTTTCTCAGTGCCCTATCGGACACCGCCCTACCGGACACCACGGGAGCCTCATAGTGGCCGCATCATCACTTCATCCACGGCCGGTGCAAACCAGACATCTCTTCGTCACCGGGGGCGTGGCCTCCAGCCTCGGCAAGGGACTGACCGCGTCTAGCCTCGGCCGCCTACTCAAGCTGCGGGGCCTGCGGGTCACGATGCAGAAGCTCGACCCCTACCTCAACGTCGACCCGGGCACCATGAACCCCTTCCAGCACGGCGAGGTGTTCGTCACCGACGACGGCACGGAGACCGATCTCGACGTCGGCCACTACGAGCGCTTCCTGGACACCAACCTGGCCGGCGAGGCGAACGTCACCACCGGCCAGATCTACTCGACGGTGATCGCGAACGAGCGCCGCGGCGCCTACCTGGGTGACACCGTGCAGGTCATCCCGCACATCACCAACGAGATCAAGTCCCGCATCCTGCAGATGGCCGGCGACGACGTCGACGTGGTGATCACCGAGGTGGGCGGCACCGTGGGGGACATCGAGTCCCAGCCGTTCCTGGAGGCCATCCGCCAGATCAGGCACGAGATCGGCCGGGACCGCTGTTTCTTCCTGCACGTCAGCTTGCTGCCCTATATCGGCCCCTCGGGTGAGCTGAAGACCAAGCCCACTCAGCATTCGGTGGCCGCGCTGCGCAGCATCGGTATCCAGCCGGACGCGATCGTGGCCCGTTCGGACCGGCCGATCAACGCGAACCTGAAACGCAAGATAAGCCTGATGTGCGACGTGGACGAGGAGGCGGTGGTCTCCGCGCCGGACGCGCCGTCGATCTACGACATCCCCAAGGTGCTGCACGCCGAGGGCCTGGACGCCTACGTGGTGCGCCGGCTCGGCCTGCCGTTCCGCGACGTGGACTGGAGCGAATGGGACGACCTGCTCCGGCGGGTGCACCGGCCGGCCCACAGCATCACCATCGCCCTGGTCGGCAAGTACGTGGACCTGCCCGACGCCTACCTGTCGCCGGCCGAGGCGCTGAAGGCGGGCGGCTTCGCCAACGACGCGCAGGTGAACATCCGCTGGGTGATCAGCGACGCCTGCGAGGAGCCGGAGGGCGCGGCCGCCGAACTCGAGGGCGTGGACGGGGTGCTGATCCCTGGCGGGTTCGGGGTCCGCGGCATCGAGGGGAAGATCGGCGCGATCAGGTACGCCCGCGAGCACGGCATCCCGATCCTTGGCCTGTGCCTGGGCCTGCAGTGCATGGTCATCGAGGTGGCCAGGGACCTGGCCGGGCTGGCCGAGGCGGACAGCGCCGAGTTCAACCCGGACACGCCGTACCCGGTGATCGCCACCATGGCCGACCAGGAGGACGTGGTGGCGGGGGAGCGGGACATGGGCGGCACCATGCGGCTGGGCCTGTACCCGGCCGCGCTTGAGCCAGGAACCCAGGTCCAGGAGCTCTACGGCAGGGACATGGTCGAGGAGCGGCACCGGCACAGGTACGAGGTCAACAACTCGTACCGGCCCGTGCTCGAGCAGGCGGGCCTGGTCTTCTCCGGGCTCTCGCCGGACGGGCACCTGGTGGAGTTCGCCGAGCTCGGCGAGCACCCCTTCTTCGTCGGCACGCAGGCGCACCCGGAGCTCCTGTCCCGCCCGACCCGGCCGCATCCGCTGTTCAGCGGCCTGATCGCGGCGGCGCTGGCGCGGTCGAAGACCCGCAGCACCGCGGGCGCGCGCGCCGCGGCCAGCGCATGAACGTGACGGACGTCGCCGAGGAATGGCCCGTCGTCTCCTCGGCCGAGCAGTTCCACGGCCGGCTGGTCACCGTACGGATCGACAAGGTCCGCATGCCCGACAATCAGGTGGCCGAACGGGACGTGGTCATCCACCCCGGCGCAGTCGCCGTGCTCGCCCTGGACGACGCCCAGCAGGTGCTCCTGATCAGGCAGTATCGGCATCCCGTGGGACGGCTGCTGTGGGAGATCCCCGCGGGCCTGCGCGATGTCTCCGGGGAGCCGCCGTGGGCCACCGCGCGGCGGGAACTGCTCGAGGAGGCGGGCTACCGGGCCCGGGACTGGCGCATGCTCGCCGACTACTACACCTCGCCCGGCTTCAGCACCGAGCGCCTGCGCGTCTTCCTGGCCCGTGACCTGGAGCTCGTGCCGGAGGCCGAACGCGACTTCGTGCCGGAGGCCGAGGAGGCTCACCTGCTGCTGGCCTGGCTGCCGCTGGACGAGGCGGTGCGCAAGGTGCTGGCCGGTGAACTGCACAACGGGGTCGCGGCCCTGGCCGTCCTGGCGGGGTATGCTGCCAGGTCAGAGGGGTTTGACCGGCTTCGTCCCGCCGATGCCCCGGAAGAGCAATGAGGCTCGACAGTCTGGAAGGACCACCATGAAGGTTGGAATACCCCGGGAAATCAAGAACCACGAGTACCGGGTGGCGATCACGCCTGCGGGCGTGCACGAACTCGTCCGCAGCGGCCATCAGGTGGTCATCGAGGCCGGGGCGGGGAATGGGTCGTCGATTCCGGACGAGGACTTCGTGACGGCCGGCGCGAAGATCCTGCCGACCGCGGACGACGTGTGGGGCGAAGGGGACATGATCCTCAAGGTCAAGGAGCCGATCGCGGAGGAGTACCACCGCATGCGCTCCGGCCAGGTCCTGTTCACCTACCTGCACCTGGCCGCGTCCAGGGCCTGCACCGACGCCCTGCTCAGCTCGGGCATCACGTCGATCGCGTACGAGACCGTCCAGCTGCCCGACGGGTCGCTGCCGCTGCTCGCCCCGATGTCCGAGGTGGCCGGCCGGATGGCGCCGCAGGTCGGCGCGCACCACCTGCAGCGCGACGGCGGCGGGCGCGGGGTGCTGATGGGCGGGGTGTCCGGCGTGTACGCGGCCAAGGTGGTCGTGCTCGGGGCGGGCGTGTCCGGCATGAACGCGGCCGCGATCGCGCTCGGCATGCAGGCCGAGGTGCTGCTGGTCGACCGGAACGTCGCCCGGCTCCGCCAGGCCGACGCCATCTACCAGGGGCACTGCCAGACCGTGGCGTCCAACGCCTACGAGATCGAGCGCGCTGTCATCGACGCCAACCTGGTCATCGGCGCGGTGCTGGTGCCTGGGGCCAAGGCGCCCAAGCTGATCACCGACGAGCTCGTGTCCCGGATGAAGCCGGGCGCGGTCCTCGTCGACATCGCGATCGACCAGGGCGGCTGCTTCGAGGGCTCGCGGCCCACCACGCACGCCGACCCCACCTACCGGGTGCACGACACGCTGTTCTACTGCGTGGCGAACATGCCGGGCGCCGTGCCGCACACCTCCACCTACGCGCTCACCAACGTCACGCTGCCGTACGCGGTCGAGATGGCCAACCGCGGCTGGCGCGACGCGCTCCGCGCCGACGCGCCGCTGGCCCTGGGCCTGTCCACGCACGCCGGGCAGCTGACCAGCGAGCCGGTCGCCGAAGCGCTCGCCCTGCCGTACACCCCGGCCAGCCGGGTCCTGAACTGAGCCAGCCGCTGGGCCAGCCGCTGGCGGCCCCTTCGCTGGCCGACGCGCTCCGCGGCTACCTGCAGTACCTGGTCGTGGAGCGCGGGCTGGCGGCCAGCACGGTGGAGTCCTACCGGCGCGACCTGCGCCGGTACTCCTCGGTGCTGGCCGGCCGCGGCAAGACCAGGCTGGGCGACATCACCCAGGCGGACGTGGCGGAATTCCTCGCCTCGCTGCGCGAGGGCGACGCCGAGCACGCGGCGCTGGCGGTCAGTTCGGCCGCGCGGGCCGTGATCGCGGTCCGCGGCCTGCACGCCTTCGCGGTCGCCCAGGGCCTCGCCGGCACCGACCCGGCTCGCGAGGTCCCGCCGCCGTCGCCGCCCAGGCGGCTGCCCAAGGCGATCTCCCTGGCGGAGGTGGAGCGCCTGCTCGACGCGGCCGGCCCGGGTCCCGATGACCTGTCCGCGGACCCCCGGCTGCTGCGGGACCGGGCGCTGCTCGAGTTCCTCTACGGCACCGGGGCGCGCATCTCCGAGGCGACCGGCCTCGATATCGACGAGCTGCAGCTGGGCGCGGACCCTCTGGTGCGGCTGATCGGCAAGGGCAGCAAGCACCGGGTGGTGCCGGTGGGCCGCTACGCCGCGCGGGCGCTCGATGCGTACCTGGTCCGGGCCAGGCCCGGCCTCGCCGCGGCGTCACGCCGCGCGTCGGTCAGCCCGGCAGTGTTCCTCAACGCCCGCGGCGGCCGCCTCACCAGGCAGGGCGCCTGGGGCGTGCTGCACGCCGCGGCCGCCCGGGCCGGCCTGGACCCCGAAGCCGCCGTGTCACCGCACACGCTGCGCCATTCGTTCGCCACGCACATGCTGGACGGCGGCGCCGACCTCAGGGTGGTCCAGGAACTGCTCGGCCACGCGTCGGTCACCACCACCCAGGTCTACACCATGATCACGGTGGACCGCCTGCGCGAGGTCTACGCCTCCTCGCACCCCCGCGCCCTCGGGTAACGACTCCTCAGCGGAAGTGACGCGTGAGCTCATTGGCGTACACGCGGCCCAGGGTGTCCTCGTGCTCGGTGATCCACTGGCTCAGGGCGGTCTCGCCGGTCGCGGGACCGTCGGTATCGGCCAGGCCGTCCGCCATCCCCTGGTATTCGTCGGCGGTGAGCAGGGTGTCGCGCAGCGCCAGGCCGAGCAGCCCGGCCGCGGGCGGGATCAACCGCCCCGGCACCCGGATGACCTGGCTGCGGCTGCGGACCGCGGCTTTGATGGTGCGGACAAGCTCGACGAAGGCGGGCCGTTCGGGTCCTACCGCGTCGATGGTCTCGGTCGTCGCCGAACCTCCGGCCCGCACCGCCAGCCGCGCCAGGTCATCGACGTGAATCGGGCGGATGCGGTACTCGCCGGTGCCGCCGACGGCGAACACCGGCAGGCGGCGCAGCAGCCAGGCGATGTTGTTGATCAGGACCCCGTTGCCGCCGAACAGGACGGCCGGCCGCAGCACCGCGTGCGAGACGCCGAAATCGCGCAGCGCCTGCTCCACCGCTGCCTTGCCGCGGAAATACGGGTAGGGCGAGTCGGCGCTCGGATTGGTGATCGACACGTGCACGATCCGCCCCACCCCCGCCTCGGCGGCGGCCTGGAACAGCACGCGTGAATGGGCCACCGCGGCCAGATGGTCGACATGGCCGTGAGCGAACCGCACCCAGTAGGTGTTGTACAGCGTCCGGGCGCCGCGCAGCGATTCGGTGAGCACGGCCAGATCGGTGAAGTCCAGCGGCCTGACCTCGATGCCGGCGGCGGCCGGGATGTCAAGGGCCCGGCCCGGGTGGCCGGTGAGCGTGCGTACCCGCCGGCCCGCCGCCTGCAGCTCGCTCGCGATAGCCGCGCCGGAGTAGCTGAACGCCCCGGTCACGACGTCGAAACCGTCGCCGCCCGCGGTCATCGCGGCGGCCCGAGGCTGGTCACCAGATCGGTGAGCGCCGGGCCAAGCGGAGCGCTGAGGGTCGCGGCGGCGTACCCGTCGCCGCGGGTGACCCCCTGGTTGACGATCACGACCGGGCGCTGCAGCCGGGCCGCGTGCCGGACGTACCGGAACCCGGACATCACGGTGAGCGACGAACCCAGGACGACCAGCGCCCTGCACCGCTCGACCAGCGCATAGCAGGCGTCTGCCCGCGCCCTGGGCACGTTCTCGCCGAAGAACACCACGTCCGGCTTGAGCACGCCGTGGCACGCGGCGCAGTCGGCGACCTGGAACGACTCGGTGGCCGCGTCGTCCAGGACGGCGTCGCCGTCGGGCCGGCGGGCAGCACCGACCACGGCGGCCAGCCGGGCGTCCCAGCCGGGGTTGGCGGCCTCGAGCCGCCGGTCCAGCTCGGTGCGCGCCGTCCGCTGCCCGCAGGACAGGCAGATGACCCGGTGCAGGCTGCCGTGCAGTTCGGTCACCCCGGCCCCGCCCGTCACCGGGCCCGTCACTGAGCCCATCACTGGGCCCGCCGCCTGGTGCAGGCCGTCCACGTTCTGCGTGATGATCCCGGTCAGCAGCCCGCGGCGGCTCAGCTCGGCCACGGCGCGGTGGCCGTCGTTCGGCACCGCCCGGGCGATGTGCCGCCAGCCGACGTGGCTGCGAGCCCAGTACCTGCGCCGGGCCGCGGCGCTGCCGGTAAAGGTCTGGTACGTCATCGGCGATGCCCGCCGGGCCAGGCCGGTCGGCCCGCGGTAATCCGGGATACCCGACTCGGTGGACAGCCCGGCGCCGCTCAGGATGAGCACGCCGCCGGCAGCGACGACGTCGACCAGAGTCCCGAACGATCCGGTGGTTCGCGCCTCGGTCAGCTGAGTCACGTTCCTATGGTGCCTTATGCCGCACGTGCCCGGTACTCACGGCGCTCTCTGCTACCGGGCTCTGCTACCGGGCCGCGCTACAGGGCCGCCGCCCTGATCGCCTGCGACACCGCCGCCGCGCCCTCCTTTTCGAACATGATCGTGTAGTGGTTGACCCCGGGCACGGCCTGCGGTCGAAGGGCCGGGACGCGTTCCTGCCACGCCGCGACGACCTCGTGCGGGATCAGCGGCGGCGGCTCGCCGAACATCCCGGCCGGCGCGGTCAGCAGCGGCGTCGGCCGGGTCAGCCGCTGCAGGGCGTCCGCGAACGGCTTCTCCGCCAGCACGTCACGGCCATCGGCCCGGACGGCGTCCCCCGCCACGCGTGATCGCAGCTGGCCGGGCTCTCCGGTCAGGTCGTACCGGACGTATGCCTCGACGTCGGGCGTCCAGTGGTCGGCCAGCGCCGGATGCGCCCGCCAGAAGTCCAGGTACGCCTCGGTGCTCGGGAAGGTCTGCCCCAGCCGGGCGATCGCCGGGCCGAGCGCGGCGTCGAGCGCGGCGTCCAGGTCGATGCCCTCCGGCACCGGCAGCGGCAGCCCCCCGTCGACCAGCACGAGACGGCGCACAAGCTGCGGGTGCGAGTCGCGGGCCAGCAGGGCGATATACGCCCCCATCGAATGCCCGGCGAGCACCGGCCGTCCGCCGAAATGGCGCAGGACCGCCACCACATCCCGGGCGTGCCTGTCCAGGCCGTACGGGCCGGGCAGATCGCGGCTGTGACCGCGACCTCGCAGGTCAGGGGCGACGAGTGTCCAATCGGGTGGCATATGGCGCGCGACCGCCTGCCACGACATACCCGAAGCCGTAATTCCGTGAACGGCGACCGCTACGCGTTTGCCCGTACCCCACTGGAGCACACGCAGGTCCCCGCCGTCCACTGCCACATTTAGCAGCCGGAGTTGCATGTTCCACCCTCCACGGTCCCAGCGTTATGGCCAGGGCCGCCCATGTATAGAGCCTATTATCCGCCCTGGTGTTGATCGCGTGATGTCAGTTGTAGATAAAGGTTTACCCGCAATACCATGCCATGCTGGACTGGGGAAGGAATGCCAGGTAAAACCAGGCTTGGAGGTGGGCGGGCCATGTCTGCCGCACTTAGTTACTCGTCAGGAGAATCCGCGACGCCGCTGCTGGGCGACACGATCGGCGGCAACTTCGACGCCACCGCGCGAGCGTTCGGGGACCGCGAGGCGCTGGTGGACCGGTCGCCGGCGACCGGTCAAGCGCGGCGGTGGACTTACGCGGAACTCGCCGCCGACGTCGACGCGCTCGCGCTCGGATTGCTCGAGATGGGCATCGCCAAGGGGGACCGGGTCGGCATCTGGGCGCCGAACTGCGCCGGCTGGACGCTCACCCAGTACGCGACCGCGAAGATCGGCGCGATCCTGGTGAACATCAACCCGGCGTACCGCGCCCGCGAGCTGGAATTCGTGCTCAACCAGTCGGGCAGCACGCTGCTTGTCGCGGCCGAGAGGCTGAAGACCTCCGACTACGCCGGGATGATCGCCGAAGTGCGCCCGCGCTGCCCGGGGCTGAAGACTGTCGTGCTCCTGGGCAGCCCGGACTGGCACGGGCTGCTTGACGCCGGGCGCCGCCTGGACCGCGGGGCGCTCGACGCCATCGAACTGGACACCGATGACCCCATCAACATCCAGTACACCTCGGGTACCACCGGCTTCCCGAAGGGCGCGACGCTGTCGCACCACAACATCCTGAACAACGGGTTCTTCGTCGGCGAGCTGTGCAACTACACCGAGGCCGACAGGATCTGCATCCCGGTGCCGTTCTACCACTGCTTCGGCATGGTCATGGGCAACCTCGCCGCGACCAGTCACGGAGCGTGCATGGTCATCCCCGCTCCGGCCTTCGACCCGGTCGCCACCCTGCAGGCCGTGCAGGCCGAACGCTGCACCTCGCTCTACGGGGTGCCCACCATGTTCATCGCCGAGCTGTCCACCCCGGGCTTCGCCGACTACGACCTGTCCAGCCTGCGCACCGGCATCATGGCCGGCTCGCCGTGCCCGGTCGAGGTGATGAAGCAGGTCATCGAGCGGATGTCGATGACCGAGGTGGGAATCTGCTACGGCATGACGGAAACCTCGCCGGTATCCACCCAGACCCGCGCCGACGACTCGCTCGACCGCCGCGTGTCCACCGTGGGCCGGGTCGGGCCGCACCTCGAGGTGAAGGTCGTCGACCCCGAGACGGGCCGGACCGTGCCGCGCGGCACCCCGGGCGAACTGTGCACTCGCGGGTATTCGGTGATGCTCGGCTACTGGGAGCAGCCGGACAAGACCGCCGAGGCCGTCGACGCGGCGCACTGGATGCACACCGGCGATCTCGCGGTCATGGACGCCGACGGTTACCTCGCCATCACCGGGCGGATCAAGGACATGGTGATCCGCGGGGGCGAGAACGTCTACCCGCGGGAAATCGAGGAGTTCCTCTACACCCACCCCGACATCCTGGACGCTCAGGTCATCGGCGTGCCCGACGCCAAGTACGGCGAGGAGCTCATGGTCTGGGTGCGCCTGCGCGCGGGCGCACCGGAGCTGACCGCCGCGTCGCTGCGCGAGTTCTGCACCGGTCAGCTGGCGCACTACAAGATCCCCCGCTACGTGCACATCGCCGACGAGTTCCCGATGACGGTCACCGGCAAGGTGCGCAAGGTGGAGATGCGGGAGCGGGCCGCCGAGATCCTGGGCCTGGATGCCACCGGGTAGGGTACGGACGATGGAGGTCCTGATCGCCGGGGGTGCCGGGTATATCGGCAGCACGATCGCGTCGGCCTGCTCCGACGCGGGGATCAGCCCGGTGATCCTGGACAGCCTGGTGACCGGCAGGCGCGAGTTCGCGGCGGGCCGCGCGTTCTACCAGGGCGATATCGCCGACGGGCCGCTGATCGACCGGATCTTCGCCGAGCATCCCGGCATCGGCGCCGTGATCCACTGCGCGGCCCTGATCGTGGTCCCGGACTCGGTCGCCGACCCGGTCGGGTACTACCGGGCGAACGTCGCCAAGAGCCTGGAGTTCGCCGCGCACCTGCTGCGCAACGGCTGCCGGCGGCTGATCTTCAGTTCCTCGGCCGCCATCTACCGCGCCAGTGAGGACCTGAGCGTCGACGAGGGCTCGGCGATCGACCCGCAGAGCCCGTACGCGCGGACCAAGGCGGTGTGCGAGGCGATGTTCGCCGACATCGCCGCGTCCCAGCCCATCCGCGTGCTGTCGCTGCGGTACTTCAACCCGGTCGGCGCCGACCCCAAGATGCGGACGGGGCTGCAGCTGCGGCGGCCGACGCATGCCCTGGGCAAGATGATCCAGGCGCACGAGGAAGGCGTCCCGTTCCAGGTCACCGGGACCGACTGGCCGACCAGGGACGGCTCGGGCATCAGGGACTACATCCACGTCTGGGACCTGGCGGCGGCCCACGTGGCCGCGCTGACCCGGTTCGACGCCCTGCCCGGGCCGGTGACGGTCATCAACCTGGGCAGCGGCGCCGGCACCACCGTGCGCGAGCTTATCGCCGCGTTCAACCAGGTGGCAGGCCATCCGGTCGAGGCGCGTGACGCCGCCCGGCGGCCCGGCGACGTGGCCGGCGCCTACAGCCGCGCCGGCCGCGCGGAAGACCTGCTGGGCTGGCGGCCGCAGTACGACCTCAGCGAGGGCATCCGGCATTCGCTGGAATGGGCCGCGCTCCGCGACGAGATCCTGCCCGGCCAGGCCTCTTAGCGGCCAGTTCCCCAGAGCGCTTAACCCGTCGTCCCGCCTCCGCCCGGACGCCATGAGGTTCCGGTAGCGCAGCCATGCCCGCCGGGCGGTCCACCCGCGATAGATATAGGACAGAAAGGCGCATCGTGGCCATGCATGATGATGATCACGAAGTTCCTGGTGGTAGAGAATGGTAAATGATTGTATTGGATGAAATCGGGGGACAGCGTATGATCGAAAAGCTTTGGTAGTCGGTCCCGTCCACCCGCCGCGGGGCCGTGGGGGAGCGGAGATGGGCCAGGAGCTTCAGCGTCGTACACAGGCAACGGTTGATCGTCAGGCAGATCCGTCGTGGTCGACGGTGGCGAGCAACACAATGCGCCTATGGCTGGAGAGGCACATCCGGCGCCGGGCCGGCCGGCGCCGCGCCGTGCTCCTGCTGAGCGCGCTGGTGGCCATGGCCCTCGGGGCCGGCGTCACGCTGGCCTTCACCCAGCGTGATCACGGAGGTGTCGCCGCGGCGGGATCCGCGAGCGTCACGCCGAGTGCGAGCGCGCTGCAGGTGGCGGCGGCTGACCGCCAGCAGGCGGCGGCGTGGATCGCGCACGAGGTGGCCTCCGACATCGTCGTGGCCTGCGACTCGGAGATGTGCAACGAGCTGCAGAAGAGCGGCTTCTCCGCGGCCCGGCTGATGGAACTGCAGCCGTCGGCCCCCGACCCGCTCGGTGCGCAGCTGGTCGTGGCGACGCCGGTGATCCGGAACCAGTTCGGCATTCGCCTGGCTACCGTCTACGCGCCGCTGGTGGTCGCCAGCTTCGGCTCGGGCGCGGAGCGGGTCGACGTCCGTTACATCGCGCCGGACGGTTCCGCGGCCTTCGAATCCCAGCTCGCGACGGACCGGAAGAGCCGCATCGCCGCGGGCGAGCAGTTGCTCACCAACCAGCACGTCCAGGCCTCCCCGGCCGCGCGGACGGCACTTCTGGCTGGTCAGGTCGATCCGCGCCTTCTTGTAACGCTTGGGACACTTGCCGGCCTAATGCCGATTCACCTGGTAGCGTTCGATGACCCGTCACCCGGCGCGAATTCTGACGTGCCACTGCGCGGCGCCGAAATCGGCGCCGCGGCATCGCCAGCAGGCTTGCCGGCGATGGTCACGTTCCTGAATGCCCAGCAAAACCAGTACGCCCCAGCGGTGGCCCGCATAACCCAGACCGCGAACGGGGAGTCTGTGGTCACAGTACGGTACGACGCTCCGGGGCCCATGGGGCTAGGAGGCTCATAGAGATTCACAGCTTTGGGGAGGGGTCAACGTGAAGTTTCCGAGAATAACTAGACGAATCACGATGCTGCTCGCGCTTTCGGGCTTGCTGCTTGGCATTCCCGCGGCCGCCGCCTCGGCGTCTTCGGCCACCACGGGTACCGGCTGGATCAGGCTCGCTCACCTATCGCCGAACACCCCGCCGGTCGACGTTTATCTTTATTCGTTCGGCAATTCCACCGCGCAGATCGTGCTGCACCACGTGGCCTACGGAACCGTCTCGCCCTACGAGGCCGTCACCGCCGGTGACTACAGCGTGGCCATGCGGGCATCCGGCGCCTCCGCGTCGAGCCAGCCGGTCCTGTCCACCAGCGTGACGGTGAAGGCCGGTCACGCGTATACGGTGGCGGGCATGGGGCCGGAGTCGGGCCTGCGGCTTCAGGTCCTTGACGACCAGCTGACCACTCCGCCGGGCAAGTCCGCGGTCCGGGTGATCCAGGCCTCGCTGAAGGAACAGACGGTCAAGTTCACCTGCGGCGGGCAGACCATCGTGCCCAAGGCGACGTTCGCCTCCGTGAGTTCCTACCAGTCCATCCCGGCGGACACCTGGACCATGGAAGCCATCGGCTCCAGCACGAAGGCGACGGGCCGCTTCGCGATGGACGCGGGCACCGTGCACACGATGGTGGTCCTGGACGGGGCCAACGGTCTCGAGATCGTCAACCTCGTGGATGCGGCCGGGGCCGGCAAGCCGCCCGTGGGCGGGGTCACGACCGGATTCGGCGGCACCGCGGGGCACGGGCCGGGATCGCCGGCACCGTGGCTGGCGCTCATCGGCGCCGGTGCGCTGATCACCTTGACCGGCGGCTTCCGGCTGCGCCGCACCCGGCTTCGGCGTCAGCTGAACACCGGGATCTAACGATGAAGAACCGCAGGCCGGCCGCGATCATTTTCGCGGCCGGCCTGGCCGTGATCGTGGCCGGCACGGTCGGGCTGCTGCTGACGCGGCACCCGACTCCGGCGCTGCGGCCGGTGGCGGCCGGGGTGGCGGCGCTGCCCGCGCCCACCGGCCCGATCGTCGCCCCGCCGCAGTCGGCGCAGGCGCCGGTCGCCAGCCCGGTCTCGCTGACCATTCCGCTGATCGGCGTGAAGACCCAGCTGATCACGCTGGGCCTGGCGTCCGGCGGCGCGATGCAGGTGCCCTCCTCGACGACCGTCGCGGGCTGGTACACGGGCAGCCCGCGGCCGGGCGCCGTCGGCTCGGCCATCATCGTGGGTCACATCGACTCGGTGAGCGGACCTGGCGTGTTCTACCGGCTGCCCGAGTTGCACCGCGGGGACGACGTCTACGTCAAGCGAGCCGACGGGACCACCGCCGAGTTCCGCGTCACCTCGGTCCAGACGTACCTGAAGGACCATTTCCCGACGCAGACGGTGTACGGCCCCACGCCGGACGCGGAGCTGCGCCTGATCACCTGCGGCGGCGCCTTCGACCCTGCCACCGGCCACTACCTGAGCAACATCGTCGTCTACGCCACCCAGGTCGGCTGAGCCAGAACGCCAGGGCTTGATGCGAAGCTAGGGTCATGACGCCGGAGGAGCGGTACGAGGACCTGGTCGACGAGTTCATCGGCGTGGACGGGGTAACGCCCCCCGGGGGCGGCAGCGGCTTCGGCCGTAGCGCGCTGCGCTACCGCCGGAAGATCTTCGCGATGTTCGTCCGCGGCCAGCTGGTGGTCAAGCTGCCCGCGCCGCGCGTCGCCGAGCTCGTCACGGGCGGCCACGGCGAGCGGTTCGACGCCAACAAGGGCACCCCGATGAAGGAATGGTTCAGCCTGGATCCCGGCTCCGCCCTGCCCTGGCCGCCGCTGGCCCGCGAAGCCCTGGACTTCGCGATAGCCCAGGTCTCGAAGTAACCCGCGCGAACCAGCCGGTGCCACGCCCTCGGTCAGCGCCGTCAGCGGCGGCCTCGGCTGCCTGGCCATCGCCGCCCTGATCGGGCTGCTGTGCCCCGCCTTCGCCCGCTACCCGGGGCAGAGCGGAGGTGCTGCCCTACTGCCCGCTCGCGAAGAGGCGGATCAGCCCGCATCGTGAGCTGCGGCTGAGGATCATCGCGCTATGCTCGAGGGCGCGCGGGTAACGGCGCAGTTCGTACCTGGTCAGCGCGTGCACCGGGTGCCTCGGGCGACGGATGGGCCGGATCGGTGTATACATGCCGCGGCTCATCGCGGCACCGATGAGTTTCCGGGCCGGCCTCCGTTACACGGGTGAGAACCGGCACCGGCCGGTTCGCATGAGGGAGGCTGTGACATGGACTACAAGCTGGAGCTGGTGCTGATCCCCGTCACCGACGTGGACCGCGCGAAGAAGTTCTACCTGGAGAACATGGGCTTCGTGCTGATCGTCGACACCCCGATCGGGCCGGAGCAGCGGGTGGTCCAGGTCGTCCCGCCGGGCTCGGCGTGCGCGATCGGGTTCGGCACCGGGATCACCTCGGCCGCGCCCGGCTCGGCGCAGGGCCTGCACCTGGTCGTGTCCGACATCGTCGCGGCGCGCGCCGAGCTGGCGGAGCGCGGCGTGGCGATCGGCCCGGTGCGCCACATGGCATCCGGGGAGTGGGCGGACGGACCGCACCCGGAGCGCGAGAGCTACCAGTCGTTCGCCGACTTCACCGACCCGGACGGCAACATCTGGCTGCTGCAAGAGGTCGGCCACGACCGGGGCTGACGATGGAAGACGAGCCCGCCTTCGCCGCCCTCGCCGAGCGGCACCGGCGTGAGCTGCACGTCCACTGCTACCGGATGCTGGCCTCGTTCGACGAGGCCGAGGACGCGGTGCAGGAGACGTTCCTCAAGGCCTGGCGCGGCCGGTCCGGCTTCGACGGCGGCCCGCAGTTCCGCGCCTGGCTGTACCGGATCGCCACCAACGTCTGCCTGGATATGCTGCGGCGCAGCTCGCGGCGGACCGCCGGGGGCTCGTTCGCCGAGGTGCCGTGGCTGCAGCCCTACCCGGACCAGCTGCTCGACCAGGCCGCGCCGGGCGACGAGCAGCCCGAGGCGGTAGCCATCCGGCGGGAGACGATCTCGCTGGCGTTCCTGGCCGCCCTGCAGGTCCTGCCGCCGCGGCAGCGCGCGGCGCTGATCGCCCGTGACGTGCTCGGCTGGCCGGCCAGCGAGACCGCCTCGGCGCTCGGCACCAGCGTCGCCGCGGCCAACAGCGCGCTGCAGCGAGCCCGGGCGGCCATGCAGGCGCACCTGCCGCCGAAACGGGCCGAGTGGTCCGCGCGGGAACCGAGCGCCGAGGAGCGCGAGCTGGTCGGGCAGTTCATCGCGGCGCACGAGCGGTTCGACGCCGAGGCGGCCATGGCGATCGCGGCCCAGGACATCCGGGTGACCATGCCGCCGCTGCCGTACTGCTTCGACGGGCCGGAGGCGATCCGGCCGCTCATGGCCGACGCGGCCGCGATGGGCGAATGGCGGCTCATCCCGGTGGGGGCCAACCGGATGCCAGCGGCGGCGAGCTACCTGCGCCGCCCGGGCGACAGCCAGTTCCGCGCGTTCAAGCTCGACGTGATGCGCATCGAGGCCGGGATGATCGCCGAGATAACCACGTTCAGCGCGGAGCTGTTCGCGGCGTTCGGCCTGATGCCCACGCTGTAAGCGGTCAGCGGTAGCCTGTCCCGCGTGCTCGAACAGTTATATCTGTAATGTGGCTGTCACGGTGACGCGTTACGTGACCCCGCTGCGCGAGGGCGGGTCGCTGCCCGCCATCGTCGAGGCGGACAACCTGGGCACGTACGTGATGAAGTTCCGCGGCGCCGGCCAGGGACCGCTGGCCCTGGTGGCCGAGATCATCGCTGGCGAGCTCGCCCGCCGCCTCGGCCTGCGCGTTCCCGAGCTGGTCCTGGCCGGGCTCGACCCGCGGATCCCGGGCAGCGAGCCCGACCCGGAGATCCAGGATCTGCTGCGGGCCAGCGAGGGACTGAACCTCGGCGTGGACTTCCTGCCCAGCTCGTTCGGCTTCGACCCGCTCGGCTGGACGGCCGGCCGGGACTTCGCCAGCCAGGTGCTCTGGTTCGACGCGCTGGTGCACAACGTCGACAGGACCTGGCGCAACCCGAACCTCCTGGTCTGGCACCGCAACATCTGGCTCATCGACCACGGCGCGGCGCTGTACTTCCACCACAACTGGCCGGCGGCCGACCCCAAGCGGCCCTTCGACGCCGGCGAGCACGTCCTGCGCGACCGCGCCACCGCGGTCGACGCCGCTCATGCCGCGCTCGCCCCGAAGGTCACCGAGGGCCTGCTCCGGGAGGTCACCAGCCTGGTGCCGCCCGAGTGGTTCGGCGACCGCGGGGCCGGCGCTTACGTCGAGCACCTGCTGCGGCGCGCCCCGATCGTGCCGGAGGTGATCCGCCTATGACCCTCCCCAGCACCGCTGAGGTGTTCGAGTACGCGCTGATCCGGGTGGTGCCGCGGGTCGAGCGGGGCGAGGCTATCAACGTGGGCGTGATCGTCTACTCGCAGGCCCGCCGGTACCTGTGCGCGCAGATCGAGCTGGACGAGCCCCGCCTGCTCGCCGTCGACCCGGCCGCCGACCTGGACGCGGTGCGGGCCGGCCTGTCCGCGTTCGAGAAGGCCTGCACCGAGGGCCCGCTGGCCGGCCGCCCGCTCGGCGAGCGGTTCCGCTGGCTCACCGCGCCCAGGTCCACCATCGTCCAGCCCGGCCCGGTGCACAGCGGCCTCACCGCCGATCCGGTCGCCGAACTGGCCCGCCTCTTCGAGACCCTGGTCCGGGTGACATCATGACGCACCAGCCTCCTGGCTTTGACCCCGTCGCGTACAACCGCGCCGCCTGGGACCGCGAGGTGGACCAGGAGAATGAGTGGACCCGGCCGGTCGGGCCCGACGTCATCGCCCGGGCCCGGGCCGGTGACTGGTCGGTGGTGCTCATCGGATACGAGCCCGTGCCCCGCGACTGGTTTCCCGCCGACCTGACCGGGAGCGCGGTGCTCTGCCTCGCCTCCGGCGGCGGTCAGCAGGGGCCGGTGCTCGCCGCCGCGGGCGCGGACGTCACCGTGTTCGACAACTCACCCGGGCAGCTCGGCCGCGACGAGGAGGTGGCCGCCCGGGACGGCCTGGCCATCAGGACCGTACTCGGCGACATGCGCGATCTCCGCGCCTTCGCCGACGGCCGCTTCGACCTAGTCTTCAACCCGGTGTCCAACGTGTTCTGCCCTGAACTGGCCCCCGTCTGGCGGGAGTGCTTCCGCGTGCTGCGCCCGGCGGGCCTGCTGCTGACCGGGTTCATGAACCCGGACCTGTTCATCTTCGACATCGAGGCGCTCGACACGCGGGCGGACCTGACCGTCCGCCACCGGATCCCGTTTTCCTCCCTTGACCTGCCCGACGCCGAACGCCGGCGCGTCTACGGCGATGGCCCGATCGAGTACAGCCACACGCTGACCGAGCAGATCGGCGGCCAGCTGGCGGCCGGCTTCGTGCTGACCCACCTGGTCGAGGCGCCGCATCACGCCGACGCCACGGCCGGCTACCTGCCCGGGTACTTCGCCACCCGCGCCGTCAAGCCCGCCCCTTACTCCCCGTAGAGCTCCGCGACCGCCGCCTCGAGCACCCCGGCTTCGGCCATGACCAGAACAGTGACTCGTGCCCGCGCTCCTCGGCGAGCCGTGCCACGTCGGCGGGCGTGATGGCATCGTGAGCGGGGAAGATCGCCACGCCGGTGTCCATGCGGTCAAGCCTAGGCGGGGATTCTCCGGCCCCGGATCACCCCGGGAACATGGCCTCGACTTCCGGCAGCGACCGGACCAGGGCGGTTCCCGCCGCCGGCACCGTCCCGTCAAGCTCGCCCCGGACGATCTGCACTGCGGCGATGCCCATGGCCGCGCTGCCCGCGCAGAAACGCGCCTGGTCGTCCACGAAGACGGCGGCCTCCGCGGCCACCCCGAGCCGGTCGAGCGCGCACCGGAAGATGGCCGCGTCCGGCTTGGCCGCGCCGACCTCGCACGACAGGACCAGGGCGTCGGCGAGGACGTCCACGCCGAGCGCGGCCAGCAGCGGGCGGGTGTTCTCGGTGCAGTTGCTGACGATCGCGATCTTGATGCCGCGATTCCGGAGCCTGCGCAGGACCGGGATCACGTCGTCGTACAGGCGCGCGTTCTCCAGCAGCAGTTCCTGGTCCCGGCGCACCATCTCGGCCACCAGGCCGGGAGGAGCCGCCACGCCGCATTTGCCCAGGATGTGCCCGAACGCCTCGGCCTTGGACATCCGGCCGTCGTTCAGCAGCGGCCCGATCCGGTCGTACTCGTCTTCCCAGGCATCCGACGCGATGCCGGCCAGCGTCGGCACTCCCCGCCTGAGAGGCGAGAAATCGCAGGTCACAATGGTGTCGTAGGCGTCAACGAGGCATGCTTCGAGGCGGGCCACACGTCCAGCCTACGGGCCGGTTCCCGCCGGCACCACAATGCCGCCCGCCGGTCACGATCTGTTCTCAGTACAAGCTCACCCAGAAGGGCAGCACCGCGGCCCGGGTTCCGTCGACTTGCTGGTGCGGGCCACAGATGTTCACCACGACCTGATGCCACCTGCCCTGGCCGGGGGACCCGTTTCGCCCCGGTGCTGGCCCGTCGGCCACCCTGCGGGGCTCATGGAGCCTGTGATGTCAGCCGGGCCAGGCGTGCCCCTGGGCTGCCCGCCCGGCGTTCCGGTCCCGGATTAGCTGGGAGGATCCGGCCTGCGGGGAGGATCTGGTACCCCAGGGTTGCCCGGATCCTCCCGGTAAGCCATATCCTCCCCGTTAAATGCGGCGCCGGGCAGGCCCCGGGCGCTGGCGGACGGCTGGGCCGCCGCCCACCCCCGAGCCCGCGGGGCCCGTGATGCCAGGCGGACTGGATTTACCCTAGTTACTTGACCAGCGCCTAGCTAGCGCACCCGTCAGCGCCCGACGCCGATGGCGGCGAGGCGGTCGCGCTCATCTGGCGTCAGCCGGCCCGCCAGCGCGAGCGCCCCGAGGTTCGCGCTGACCTGTCCGGGGCGCGTCGCCCCGAACAGGACCGTGGTCACCGACGGATCGAGCAGCGCGAACGCCATCGCGAGGCTGGCCGGTTCCGCGCCGATGTCCCTGGCCAGGGCGGCCAGATCGCGGCCCGCCGCCACCGCGGGCGCCACCCGCGGCTGCCCGAGCATGCCCGCCGCGCGCCCGGCGCCCGGATCCTGGTCGTACTTGCCGGTGAGGACGCCGCCCGCCAGCGTGTACGACGCCACAATGGCGACGCCGCGGTCCGCCGCCAGGCGCCGCATCGCCGGATCGCCGACGATCTCCCGGCGCACCAGGCTGTACGGCGGCTGCGTCGCCGCCGGGCCGGGGACGCCCTCCCGGTCGGCGATCTGCCAGGCCTGTTCCATCTGCTGCGGGGTCCAGTTCAGCGTGCCCCAGGCCCGGGCGGCCCCGGCGCGGATCAGCCCGGTGATCATGCCGATCGCGTCGTCCAGGCCGACGCCGTCCGGCGGCACCTCGGAGTAGATCAGGTCGACGTGGTCCAGGCCCATCCGGGCGAGCGACCCGGCCAGCTCCTGAGCCGGCGACTGGTCCGGCCAGAACTCCCACCAGAGCTTGTTGGATACGATCGTGTCGTCCCGCCGCCAGCCCGCGGCCCGGAACAACTCGCCGAAGACCACCTCCGAGTACCCGGTCGGCATCGGCGCGTGCCCGGTTTCGTCGTTGTAGCGCGCGTCGTCAAGGAAGTTGATGCCGGCCTCGCGCGCTGCCTGCATGACGCGGATGCCCTGGTCACGGCTAATCCGCTCGTAAGTGCGCCAGGATCCGAGCGCCAGCCTGCTGACCTGGAGGCCGCTGCGGCCGAGGACCGTCAGGGGCACGGAGGGCCCGCTCACGGTGACTCGGGCCGCGTCGCCGCCTTCTCGAGTTCCGCCGCCTCGGCCTCGGCCACCCGCGTCTCGGCCGCCACGTCGATCGACCGGCTGAAGACGTAGTAGAGGATCCCGGCGACCGGCAGCCCGATGAAGAAGGAAATGTCCGCGCCGCCGAGCGCCTTGGCGGCCGCGCCCTCGTAGAGCGTGCCGACGTCGAAGAAGGGCGTCATGGCGGCAAAGCCGATGAGGTAGGCGAGGATCCCGCGCCACCCCCACCGGCCGTACATCCCGTGGGGGTTGAAGATCTCCGCGATCGCGTAATGACCGCGCCGCACGATGTAGTAGTCGACCAGGTTCACCGCGGTCCACGGGATGAACAAGTAGAGGACCAGCAGCAGGAAGTTGTTGAAATTCCCGAGGAAGTTCTTCGTCGCCGCCAGCGCGCCGACCAGCGAGAGCAGCGCGGTGAACCCGACGGTGATGACGCGCAGGCCGAGCGTGGGCCGCACCTTCCGGAACGAGTCGACCGCGCTGATCAGGGTCAGCGAGCCGCCGTACATGTTCAGCGCGGTGACCGAGACCAGGCCGAGCGTGGCGAGGATGAGCACGATGGCGCCGAACCCGGTGAACACGTGATCACCGACCTGGTCCAGTTCGGCGATGCCGGTGCCGTCGAAGTTCGGTCCTGCCCACGCGGCCAGGACCGAGCCGACGATCATCATCCAGGCGCCGCCGATCGCCGATCCCCAGTAGGTCCAGTAGAAGGTCTTGCGCACGGTCACGTCCGGCGGCATGTAGCGGGAGTAGTCCGAGACGTATATCGCCCAGCTGATCTGGTAGCCGGCCACCACGCCGAACTGGCCGAGGAACGGGCTGGCCTTGAAGGTGCCTACGTCGAAGGTGCCCGCCGGGTAGTGAACCAGGAACAGGGTGATCGTGAAGATGCCGAAGATGACGATCATCAGATAGGTCAGCCATTGCTCGGCCTTGTGGATGAGGTCATACCCGATCAGCGCGATGACCAGCGCCACGACCGTGACGATGACCACCCACAGCTTGGTAGAGCCGTGCGCGGTCCGGCTCATCGCCTCGCCGCCCAGGATGGTGTTGAACACGTTGAAGCCGGCGTACTGCACGTAGGCGAAGAGCCAGACGAGCAGCGCTCCGATGTAGCCGAACTGCGGCCGCGACTGGATCATCTGCGGCAGGCCGAGCTGCGGCCCCTGCGCCGAGTGGAACGCCATGAACAGCGTGCCGATCAGCGTGCCGACCACGATGGCGAGCACCGACCAGAACAGCGACGCGCCCTCGCTGATGCTGATCAGGCCGACCGCCAGCGTCGCGATCTGCGCGTTCGACATGAACCACAGCGGGCCGAGGTGCCAGACTTTGCCGTGCCGCTCGTTCAGGGGCACGTAGTCGATCGAACGGACCTCGATTCCGCCTACCCGAGACTGCGTAGCTGCCATGCGGGGGACTCTGCCCTCGCATGACCTAGTCACACCACGACGTGACGTGATGAAGTAAGAACAGGTTCTAGTGAAAGGCGCCGGGTCATGACAGTTGCCGGGATGGACGGGATCGACCTGTCGGCCACGGAGTTCTGGGGGCTGCCGCTCACCGAACGGGCCGCCGCCTTCGCCCGGCTCCGGGCAGAGCCGCGACCGCGGTTTTTCGAGGAGCCCGAGACCCCGTTCAGTGAGCAGGGACCGGGCTATTACGCCCTGGTGAAGTACGCGGACGTGATCGAGGCGAGCAAGTACCCCGCCGTGTTCTCCTCCGCACAGGGCGCGACCAGCATCCCGGACCTGCCGGTCGAGTTCAACGAGTACTTCGGGTCGATGATCAACATGGACGACCCCAGGCACGCCAGGCTGCGGCGGATCGTCTCCCGTGCGTTCAGCCCGCGGCTGATCGCCAAGTTCGAGGACGACGTGCGCCGCGCGGCCGTTACGGTCGTCGACGACCTGCTGGCTACCGGGCCGTGCGACTTCGTGGCGAACGTCGCCACCCGGCTGCCGCTGAAGATCATCTGCGACATGATGGGCATTCCGGACGACCAGTACGACATGGTCCTGGCCAACACCAACATCATCTTGTCCGGAGCCGATCCCGAGTTCCTCTCCGAGGACATGGACCAGGCCGTTATGCAGTTGCTCGGCGCCGGGCAGGCACTGACCGACCTGGTCACCGGCCTGGCCGCGGACCGCGTGCAAGCGCCCGCCGAGGACCTGGTCTCGGCGCTGGTGACCGCCAACATCGACGGCGAGCAGCTGACCAGCGCCGAGCTCGCCTCGTTCTTCATCCTGCTGGTGGTGGCGGGCAACGAGACCACCCGCAACGCCCTGTCACACGCGCTGATGCTGTTCACCGAGTACCCCGGCCAGCGCGCCCTGCTGCTCGACGACCTGGAGGGCCGGCTCGAGGGCGCGGTCGAGGAGATCGTCCGGTATTCGTCGCCGGTCGTGTTCATGCGGCGGACCCTCACCCGGGACTACACCATGAACGGGCAGGAGTACCGCGAGAACGACAAGGTGGTGCTGTACTACTATTCGGCCAACCGCGACGAGGCCGTGTTCGGTGACCCGGAGCGCTTCGACATCACCCGCTCGCCCAACCCGCACGTCGGGTTCGGCGGCCCGGGCCCGCACTACTGCCTCGGAGCCCACCTGGCCCGCCGCGAGCTGAGAGTGATGCTGCGCGAGTTGCTCACCCGCGTGCCCGGCATCACCGCGGGAGAGCCGGACCGCCTGCTGTCCAGCTTCATCAACGGCATCAAGCACCTCCCCTGCGACTTCAGCCGGTAAGCCTCCTGATGAGGTCGGCCAGGCCTGGCGGCCAGACCACCTCGTCGGTGGCGTCCAGCTCCGCCAGCGTCCACCAGTGCCACGCCGCGATCCCGTCCGAGACGTGCATGTCCGCCACCTCGCCGAGACCGCGCCGGCCGACCTCGACCCGGGCCAGGAAGAACCGCTCGTGCTGCCGCACGATCGCGTCCGCGTACTCCATGGTCAGCGTCCGCTCGTACACCTCGGATCCGACCGGGACATCGGTCCAGCCGGTCTCCTCCGCCAGTTCCCGCCGCGCCCCGGCCGGGTAGTCCTCTCCGTCGGTCAGCCCGCCCCCCGGGGTGCACCAGTGCCGCCCGTTGGGCGGCCCGTCGTCATACCGGAACAGCAGCACCCGGTCCTCCGGATCGAGCACGATCACCCGCCCCGCTCGCCGTTCCCGCACCGCGTCCCCCGCTCCGGCTAACGCCCCTGGCAAGGGGCATTCCTCATGTACCCACCCGCCGTCGGCCCGGCGCCGCACATCCTGGTTGGGGGTGATGACCGCACCGCACCGCACGCAGACCTGGCCCGTCACGTGCGCCTCGTTGTCGCTCAGCACGGCGCCAGCCTCGTCCTGGTGGCTCACGGCCCGGCGATCCGCTGGCGCGGCACCCAGGTCTTCCGCCAGCCCTTCCTCAATCTCGTGACCCCCGAAATCCGGTGAAACCGTCATGTATGCCTCCCGCAGAACGTTGCTGTGATCCAGCTCCTGACAGCTAGTCTGGCACGCTGGCCCGGGTGGCTCCCCTGACTGCCCGCCGTATCTCGCTTCCCTTGCCTGATCCCGGCCTGAGCTGAGACCTGCCATGGCGTGCCGCAGCGGGGTGCCTCACCAACCAGCGGAGGTGGCGAACCGACGCCGTGGAAGCCGGCGACAAAACCGTCGCCGACGTCATGGCGCTTACCGATGGTGCCGGCGTGGACGTCTCCATCGAGGCGGTCGGCTACCCCGAACGTTCCGGGTTTCCGCGGAGACGTCCTACGCAATTGCGCTTGGCGGGCGGGGGCGACAGATCAGACCGACACGGTGGCGCGGATGCTCTCCCGCAGAGAGCTCATGGTGGCCAGCACGGCACTCGGCTCGTAGCCGCAGTGCGCCATGCAGTTGTCACAGCGCGGGTCCTTGCCCCGGCCGAAGTTCTCCCAGTCGGTGGTCTCGAGCAGCTCGGCGTAGGTCTTGGCGTAGCCGTCGGCCAGCAGGTAGCACGGACGCTGCCAGCCGAACAGCGAATAGGAGGGAACGCCCCACGGCGTGCACGCGAAATCGCGCTTGCCCTCGAGAAAGTCCAGGAACAGCGGTGAGTGGTTCAGCCGCCACTTCTTCCTGCGCCCCTCGGCGAAGGCGGCGCCGAACAGCTCGCGGGTCTGCTCTACGCCGAGGAACCGGTCCTGGCCCGGAGCCTTCTCGTAGGCGTAGCCGGGCGAGATCTCCATCCGGTCGACCTTGAGCTCGTCGTTGAGGTAGTTCAGCACGTCGATCACGGCCTGCGGTGAGTCGGTGTTGAAGAACGTGCTGTTCGTGTAGACCTGGAAACCGGCCTCCTTGGCCAGCTTTATGGCCGCGACGGCCTGGTCGAACACGCCTTCCTTGCTGACCGACTCGTCGTGCCGCTCGCGCAGCCCGTCGATGTGCACCATCCAGGCGAAGTTCTTCGACGGCGTGAACTTGTGCAGGTGCCTGGGCAGCAGCACCGCGTTCGTGCACAGCACCACGAACTTGCGCCGCTTGACCAGCTCGTTGACCATTTCATGGATCTGCGGGTGCATCAGCGGCTCGCCGCCCGCGAGCGACACCATCGGCGCCCCGCACTCCTCGACCGCGGCCACGGCCTGCTCCACCGGCATGCGCCGCTTGAGCTCGGAGGCCGGATGCTGGATCTTCCCGCACCCTACGCACGCGAGGTTGCACGCGAACAGCGGCTCGATCTCCACGATCATGGGGAACTTCTCGACCCCGCGCAGCTTCATCTTCATCAGATGCGTGCCGAGCTTGATCGACAGATGCAACGGCAAGCCCATCGTCTGCTCCTTAAAGCTCTTCGCGTTACCGCTCTCGGGTACGACGGCCTGGCCCTCGCAAGCCGCGGACGGTCCGTCTTATACATACCCCATGTTCGCTACATACAGTTTGTATGCCCGATAATACATGCGTGACCCCCACCCGTCGAGATGAGCATGTGGCTGACACACGTCAGGCCCTGGTCGACGCCGCGCGCAAGCTCTTCACCGAGCAGGGCTACGCCGCTACCGGCACCGAGGAGATCGTGGCCGCCGCCCGGGTGACGCGCGGCGCGCTCTACCATCACTTCCACGACAAGACCGATCTGTTCCGCGCCGTCATGGAGCAGATCGCCCGTGAGGTCGCGGAGCACCTCATCGACGCCGAACTCTCCCGGCCGGCCGCCTCGTCACCCGGCCAGCCGCCCGCCGACGCCTGGGATGAAGTCCGTGACGGGCTGCACGCGTTCCTCGACCTGTGCGTCGTCACCGACGATTTCCAGCGCATCGTCCTGGTGGAGGGCCCGGCGGTGCTCGGCCACGAGGCCTGGGACGAGCTGGTGGCCCGGCACGGGTCCAACCTGCTGGCCGAATGGCTGTCCCGCGCGGTCGAGCAGGGCCGCATCGCCCCGGTGCCGATCCAGCCGCTCACGAGCCTGCTGATCGCGATGATCTCCGAGTCGAGCCTGTACATAGCCCGCGCCGACGACCGCTCCGCCGCCCGCAAGGAAATGGGCACGGTCCTAGCCCGTCTCCTGACCGGCCTCGAACCAGCCCCCGGGCGTTAGCGCTTTCTGGTCAGCTGCTTGTGGTACTCCGACCTGACCACGCGGGTCCGCTGCGTCAGAGATCCGCCACGGCCAGGGCCGGATCGGCTTGGGGCGGCCCGCTGGGTTCCCAGTCCTGGCCCGGTCGCGCGTACGGATACCAGCGCAGGTCCCGGCCGAGCCGGAGCTGCAGGCGCCCTGCGGTGATCCGGTTGCCCCGGACAGCCTCCGCCGTGCCGGTCTTGGCGCGCAGCACGGCCCGTGCCGCCTGCAGCAACTCGGCAGCATCTGAATCCTCGGCAGCCGGGTCCCACTCGGCGCGCAGCAGTTCGAGGCCCGCGAGGCCGCCCTGCCGCCAGGCGAGCGCCTGCCGGGCAAGGTCGCGCGGGGGCACTCCGGACCGTGCCGCGATCGTCGTGAACGTCGGCGTACCCAGCGTCCGGGCGGCCCGCCGGATCAGGTCGGCGTCGGGATCGAGGGTCAGCCCGGCATCGGCGGACAGCCCCGACGCCAGCTCCCACGCCCGGCTGGCGGCATCCGCGGCCACCTCGACCAGATCTTCCCGCAGGCCGGGACGCCACGGCGGCGGATCCACCGGAAGCGCCGCCGGGGACCCTGGCCGGGCCGGCGGCAACGGCACGGCCGGGATCGGCGTCCACGGAACCGGCGTGCGGAACGCCGTCCTGGCGTCCACCCCCGCGTCGCCGGCAGGCCGGCCGGAGTCTTCCGAGGCCGCCGCGCCGGAGCGGGCTCCCGCCGCCGCCGCCGCGCCGCGCCGGCGGGCGCGGATCCCGGCCAGCACCTGATCCCGCGTGCGGCCGCGCAGGAGGAACAGGGCGAACGGGTCGGCGTCGAGCGCATCGGCGATGAGGTAACAGGCCGCCGCGGAGTGCTTGCACGGGTCGGCGTCGTCCGGGCAGTCGCACCGCGGCCCGACCTCGCCGCCGCCGGGAAGCAGATCGAGCCCGGCGTCAGCGGCGTCGCCGGCGATCTCCGGTGGCAGCTCGCCGTCGAGCAGCGCCGCCGCGTGACCGAGCCGGGCCGCTATGGCCTCAAGTACCCGGTCCCATTCGTTGTCGGCGAATGGCCGCACCCGGATCCTGACCTGGTACGGCTCGGTCTTCCGGCCCCGCACCCGTGCCCTCGCTTCGCCCGGTGCGAGGGTAAGGTCGCCGACCGCGCCGGAGCGTGCGTACTCCCGGCCACGGGGCAGCCGGTCGGGATCCAGCCGCGCCCGCTGCTCCAGTGCTTCCAGCCAGGCCCGGCCCCACCAGGTCCGGCCGAACTCCAGCGGCCCGTGGCTCGCCGGGCTGGTCCCGCTCACCAGGCCGCTCGCAGGCTGACGAGCTCGGCGAGATCGGCGTCGGACAGCTCGGCGATCCAGCCCTCGCCGGAGCCGATCACGGCGTCGGCGAGCCCGCGCTTGGTCTCCAGCAGTTCCGCGATGCGGTCCTCGAGCGTGCCCTCGGCGATCAGCCGGTGTACTTGCACGGGGCGGTCCTGGCCGATCCGGTACGCCCGGTCCGTCGCCTGGTCCTCCACGGCCGGGTTCCACCAGCGGTCGTAATGCAGCACGTGCGTGGCCCGGGTCAGGGTCAGGCCGGTGCCGCCCGCCTTGAGCGACAGCAGGAACACCGGCACCTGGCCGGCCTGGAACCCGGTCACCATCTCCTCGCGGCGCGGCACAGGAACCCCGCCGTGCAGGAACACCGAACCGATCCCGCGGTGGTCGAGGTGCTGCTGCAGCAGGGTCGCCATCTGCGTGTACTGGGTGAAGACGAGCATCGATTCGCCGCCGGCCAGGATCAGGTCGGTCAGCTCGTCAAAGGCGGCCAGCTTCCCCGACCGGCCGTCCAGCGGCCCGGCCTGTTTGAGGTACTGAGCCGGATGGTTGCAGATCTGCTTCAGCGCGGTGAGCAGCTTGAATACCAGACCCGCCCGCTCGATGCCCTGTTTCGCGGCGATCGCCTCCATCGTCTCCCGCACGATCGCCTCGTACAGCGTGACCTGTTCAGCGGTCAGCGGCACGAACAGGTCGGTCTCCGTCTTGGGCGGCAGTTCGGGCGCGATGCCGGGGTCGGTCTTCTTCCGCCGCAGCAGGAACGGCCGGATCAGGGCGGCGAACCTGGCGGTCGCCTCCGCGTCGCGGTACCGCTCGACCGGCACCGCTATCCGGCTGGTGAACGCTTCCAGGTGCCCGAGCAGCCCCGGCGTCGTCCAGTCGAGGATCGCCCACAGGTCCGACAGCCGGTTCTCCACCGGCGTCCCGGTCAGCGCGATCCTGGCCGATGCGGGCAGGGCTCGCAGTTCCCTGGCCGTCCGCGACAGCGGGTTCTTCGCATGCTGAGCCTCGTCGGCGACGACCAGTCCCCAGCCGACCCCGGCCAGCCGCGCGGAGTCGCGCAGTACCACGCCGTAAGTGACCAGGACGATCTCATCGGCGGCCAGGCCCTCCAGGTGCCGCCCGCCGCCGTGATACCGGCGGAGGGGGATCTCCGGAGCGAACCTGCGCACCTCGCGCTCCCAGGTGCCGAGCAGCGACGCCGGGCACACCACGAGCGTGGGACCGGCTGCCGCCTCCCGCCGGTGCAGGTGCAGCGCGATGACCTGGATCGTTTTGCCGAGTCCCATGTCGTCGGCCAGGCAGCCGCCCAGCCCCGTCTCGCACATCCCGGCCAGCCAGGCCAGGCCGCGCTGCTGGTATGGCCGCAGCGCCGCCTTGAGCCCTGGCGGCGGCCCGACGGGCACCGGAGCCGACGCGATGCGGGCTACCTGGGCGGCTAGGTCGGCGAGCGGTCCTTCCGCCATCACCGCGACCGTCTCGCCGTCGACTTCCGCCGAGCCCGCCAGCACCGCACCGAGCGCCTCGGACGTGCGCATACGGGTGCGCGGCGGCCGGCGCAGCCGGCCGAGCAGCGCCGGGTCGAGGATCACCCACTGGCCACGGAGCCTGATCAGCGGCCGTTTGGCTTCGGCCAGGGCGGCGATCTCGTCGGCGTCGAGGGAGGAGCCACCCAGCGTGAGCTGCCAGCGGAAGTCCAGCAGGGCCTCGAGTCCGAGCCCTGCGTCCGTTAGCTTCTCCGGCGCGGGCGTGGGTACGGCCCTCAGCTCCAGCCCGTCGCCGAGCATGCTGGAGGGCCACAGCACCTCGATGCCGACGCCCGCCAGCTCTTCGGCGGCCGGGCCGAGCAGACTGGCCAGCGCGTCGTCGTCCAGGTCGATCACCGACGGGCTGACCTGCCGCAACACCTCGGCTAGCGGGGGCCATACCGCCGCGCCGCGCCGCAGCGCCAGCAGCAGGTCGGTCTCCGCTTGCGAGCCGAACCTGGACAGCACGATCTCGGGCTGGCTCCACAGCGCGGCGGCGTCGACGACCAGGCTCGGGTCGTCGTTGCTGCGCAGCTGCGGCACCAGTTGGAACGCGGGCTCGGACCCGTCCGCCTCGGCTTCATGCTCCTCATCCGCGGCCTCGCCGGCATCGACGGCCATCGGCATGACAGCCTCGATCCGCAGCCCGAGACGTGCCCCGGCCGTGAGGCCGTCGGTGGTGTCGGCGAGCCATTCCGCCAGATCGCCGACGTGCGTTGGACCGGCAGCGGCGAACGCGGGCGACGCGGCCGTCAGGGGCGCGGCGGGCGAGCGCGCGATCAGGTCGGCGATCGCGTCCCATAGGTCGCGGATCAGTGCTTCAGGAGAGCGCAGCCGCATCGGGCGCGAGCCGGGTATCGCCAGGGGATGCGCGGTTGGCGGGAAGGCCGCGGCGAGCTGGCGCATCCAGCTGAGGTCGACCGGATCGAGCGGCCCGGCCCGCCAGACGTCCGTGCCGTCGGCCCCGACCGTCGGCAGCAGGCGGCCCCTGGCGATCAGTCCCACGCCCGCCGCCGCGGCCGCGGCCCAGGCCTGCCCGCTCAGACGCAGCCGCTCATGTGCGCCCACGGCGAGCATCGCCGGCAGCGCCTCTGCGAGCGGGATGAGATCCGCGGAGACCAGGCGCTTGCGTATGCCGTACGTGCCGCCGGGGAAGACCAGCTCGACTCTGGCGGATCCGCTGCCACGACCCCAGTGCGCGAACACGCCGCGCCGTGGAATCTCGCTCGGTACGAACACCACCTCGCCGTCTAGCACGGCACCGTACGATACCGGTTGCTTGCCCGGCTCGCCGGAACTTACCTATACGTCAGAGCGCTGGTTTCCCGGCCGTCCGCGCTCCGCGCCGGCAGTGCAAGCCGCGTCTGCCGCGGCCCGCCGCCCGAGTAACGTGGGATGGCATGATCCCTCGGCCTTCCGCTGTCACCCCCGAACTCGCGAAAGCGGCGCTCAACTGCGTCCCTCTCGCCCAGGCCAGGAGACTGGCCGAATGGATCGGCCCGAACAGGCCGCTGACCGGCAGCGGGGTGCTGAAGCCCGCGATGGCCGTCGAGGCGTGCCGTGCGCTCGGCATCGAGCTGCCGCCGGGGCGGCTACGCACCGCTCTCGACGTGGAGGACCTCATGCAGGCCTGGGACGTGGCCTGTTGCGCCGGGTACATCATCCCCAACGGCAGCCGCGTGCGCCCGACAGGGCGCCTGGCCGACACGTCGCCACAGAGCGTGCTGCAGTCCTGGCTGAACGCCGCGTCGGCGGGACTGGGACTGCCCGACGAGCCGTGTGATGGCTGCCTGACCGTGCTCCAAGAGCTGAGCGCGGCCGGCGGGCCGCTGGATCTGGCCGAGCTCGCGGAGGCGGTGCGGCCGCCAGAGCAGCCTGAAGACGAGGAAGCGCCATGTCCCAGCTGCGGCGAGGTGCACGGCCCGCCGGACCTGGCCGCCATGATCGGCTACGACCAAGACGATGATCTCGACGACAGCCTGGAGCACGCCGAGAACACGGTCGCCAGCCTGGTGAGCTACGGCGCGGCCACGACCCTGGCAGCCGTGGCCGCCGCCCCGGGCGCCGCTGGCGGGGCCAGGGTCCGGCTCACGCCGCTCGGCCGGATGCTGGCCGAGTCGATCTTCGTCGGCTGCGCACCGCCGGCCGGGGCGGACGCCGCCACGCTGGTGGACATGCTCGGCGCCGTGCCGCCGAATGTCGCCGCGCAAATGGCGGCACCCTGGCTGATGGCGCGCTCCCCGGCCGGGGCGGTCAGGGAACTGCTCGCCTACGCCGAGCAGGCCGACCCCGTTCGGCGCATGACCGCGATGGCCTTCGCCACGGGCATTGGACCGGAAGGCGCACCGGCCTGGCGCGAGTGGGCGGACCGGCCCGGCTTCGGCGCCTACGCGCGGATGTGGCTCTCCGAGCAGGGCGAGGATGTGGCAGAAAACCCCGCCGATCAGCCCTGGCTGACGGTCGAGGCGTTCAGCGCGGCTGATTCAGCGCTTACCCCGGATCTCGCGCCGCTGATGCTCGCCACGGCGTTCGGGAACGCCGACGCGAGCGAGATGGCCAAGGCGCTGTCGCTGCTGATCGACTCCGGTCACCCGGACGCGGCGCGGTTCGTCGAGTCGGTCACGGCGGTCACCGGGATCCGGCCGCCCGGCGTCCGGGCGGCGCGACCCGCCGGCCTTCCCGCCGGGAACGCCTACCAGCTCAAGGTCACCCTGCGCGGCGTGTCCAAGCCTCCCGTATGGAGGCGGGTCACCGTTCCGGCGGCCCTGACGCTCGACCTCCTGCATGAGGTCATCCAGCAGGTCATGGGCTGGGAAGACGGGCACCTGCATGTATTCAGCACGGCCTGGCGGAATTACGGGGTGCCTGACTCCGACCTCGGGTACGCCGACGAAGCCAAGGTCACGGTGGCCCAGGTCCTCGCCGAGCCCGGCGCCAGGATCCGCTACACCTATGACTTCGGTGACGACTGGGAGCACGAGATCGTGCTGGAGAAAGTCCTCCCTCCCGACCCCGTTGCCGGCTTGTCCTGCCTGGCCGGCAAGGGCGCGTGCCCGCCCGAGGACTGCGGCGGGGCGTGGGGGTATGCGAGCCTGAAGGAAGTCCTGGCTGACCCGCATCACGAGGAACATGAGGACCTGCTCGACTGGCTCGGCCTCGACTCCGCGGCGGACTTCGACCCCGCGCAGTTCCGCCTCGACAAGGCGAACGCCCGGCTCAGCCAGCTCGCCTGACGCCCCGTCCAGGTCGCGCAGGAGGAGTTCCGCGGATGGCCCGGCCGGCCAGGGACTCCAGCCGGGAACGGAGCATGGCCACGGCCCCGGCGGATCATCGAGCCCGCGCAGCCGTGCCTTGCCTCCCTGCGTTGACAACTCCTGTTGACAACTCCGACCTGAGCGACCTAGTGTCTTAGTTATATAAGACACTAAGGAGCAACGTGATCAACTTCCGGGTTGAAAGCCGCTCGGTGGTACCGCCGTACCTGCAGATCGTCCAGCAGGTCCGGCAGGCACTGCGGATGGGCTTGGTGGATGTGGGAGACAAGCTCCCCGCGGTGCGGGAAGTCGTCGCCGCGACGGCCGTCAACCCGAACACGGTGCTCAAGGCCTACCGTGACCTGGAGCGCGAGGGCCTGATCGAAGCCCGGCCCGGCCACGGCACGTTCGTGCTGAAACGGCCGCCCGGACCGCCACCCGGCACCGTCACGCGGCTTGGCCGCAGCCTGGCCCGGTGGGTCAGGCAAGCCCGCGAGGCCGGGCTCGACGATGAATCGATCGAGTCGCTCCTGCGCGTCATGCTGCGTGCAGCCGCCGAGGAGGAAATCGCATGACTCCGGTAATCCAGACCAGCGGGCTAACTAAGCGGTACCGCCGAGTCACCGCGCTTGGCGACTGCACCGTCACCGTTCCAGAAGCGCGGATATCCGCGCTTATCGGCCCGAACGGCGCGGGCAAGACCACGCTGCTGCGCATGCTGGCCGGCCTGGCCAAGCCGACCGCGGGCGAGGTGACGGTCCTCGGCGGCGCCCCCCGCCAGGACCCGGCCTTCCTGGCCGAGGTCGGTTTCCTCGCCCAGGAGATCCCGCTGTACCGGCGGTTCACCGCCGAGGACCACATCGGCATCGGGGCGCACCTCAACCGCCGCTGGGACGCCGCATCCGCGCGAGACCGGCTGAGGTCGCTGAACATCCCGCTGGACCGGGCCGCGGGCTCGCTGTCCGGCGGCCAGCGAGCGCAGCTGGCCCTGGCGCTGACCCTGGCCAAGAAGCCCAGGCTGCTGCTGCTGGACGAGCCGGTCGCCGCACTGGACCCGCTCGCCCGGCGGCATTTCCTGGCCACCTTGGCCGAAGCGGTCGCCAGCGGCGGCCTGACCGTCGTGCTGTCCTCGCATCTTCTCGCCGACATGGAACGGGTCAGTGACCACCTCATCTTGCTGGCCGCATCCCAGGTCCAGCTGTGCGGCGATATCGATACGCTGCTGGCCGAGCACCACATCCTGGTCGGCCCGCGCAAGGCCACCACGGCGATCGAGAAGACCCGCACCATCGTGCAGGCCGTACACACCGCCCGCCAGACCACCCTGCTCGTCCGCGGGAACGCCCCGGTCATCGACCCGGCCTGGGAGAGCGCCGACATCGGGCTCGAAGAAATGGTGCTCGCCTACATGAGCCAGCACAGCATGGGCCAGGACGCCGCGCCGGCCATCTCGCGCCTCACCCCGGTTGGAGAAGAACAATGACCTGGCTAACCTGGCGCCAGCACCGCGCCCAGCTCTACCTGGCCGCCGCCCTGCTGGCCGCGCTCGCCGTCCTGCTGCTGGTCACCGGCCTGCAGATGGCCTCTCAGTACCACTCCGCCCTGGCCGCCTGCGCCGCGGACCACAGTTGCGCGAACCTCGCAAGCACGCTGTTCCTCGGCAACCACGCGGTCGGCTTCCTGGTCATCATGACGCTGGGCGCACCGGCCCTCGTCGGGCTGTTCTGGGGCGCCCCGCTGGTGGCAGCCGAACTCGAGACAGGCACCAGTCAGTTCGCCTGGATGCAGAGCGTCACCCGCAAGCGCTGGCTCGCGGTCAAGGCCGGCTGGATGCTGCTCGCCGCGGTGATCTGGGGCGGCGTCATCTCTGCCCTCGTGACCTGGTGGTCCGGACCGGACAACGCCCTGCAGCTCGATCAGTTCAAGCCCGGCCGGTTCGACATCATGGGCATCGTCCCGGTGGCCTACGCGCTGTTCGCGATGGCGCTCGGCATCTGCGCCGGCGCGCTGATACGCCGCACCCTGCCGGCCATGGCCGTCACCCTCGCCGGGTTCATCGCCGTCCGAGGGGCGGTCACCCTCTTGCTCCGCCCGCACTACATGAGCGCGATCACCGTCACCCGCAGCGTGCTGCACGGATACACGCCTGCCGGGTCCTACTGGCAGCTCGGGCAGGGCGTCTTGGACGCGCACGGCCACCTGGTCCCGGCCCCGAACGGAGCCGCGATTGATAACATCCCCCTCGGCTCCCTCCCGGCCTCCTGCGCCAGCGCGAGCAGGGGCGTCGCTCGTCTCGCGCCGTCCTGCCAGCACGCCCTGGCCAGCTTCCGGGCCTTCGTCACCTACCAGCCGGCCGGCCGCTACTGGGCATTCCAGGGGATCGAGACCGGCATCTTCGTCCTCCTCGCCGTCATCCTGCTTACCGTGACGGCGGTCGTGCTGCTCCGCCGAGACGCCTGACACCGCGCCGGCGCGGCCCCAGGCCGTCAGGACTTGCGGGTCCTCGTCCGCGTGGTCTTCCGCGGTTCCTCGATCAGCTTCACCGTGATATCGGGGCCGCCCGCCTCCACGATCTGCACCCGCTTCGGCAGCATGGCCAGGAAGGCGCGGAAGCTGCGGGCTCCGTAGTTGTGCTCGTCAAACGCCGCGTCCAGGGCTAGCATCTTGCTCTTCAGGCCGCCGGCCGTCATGGTCTCGGCGTTGGACTCCTCGAAGGCCCGCACTAGTAGCTGCTCCGCCGAGGCAATGTCGAACGCGGCATTTACCGCAGGCCGCACCTCAGGTTCGACCTCCGCCACCAGCGTGCCCCAGTACTTGTACTCCGAGCACACCGAGACCAGCTTCCGGCTGGCGTTCGCCTCGGTCCCGACCCCGACCACCCACTTGCCGAACTCCCGCAGCCGCTGCACTAGCGGCGAGTAATCGCCGTCCCCGCTGACCAGGACGAACACGCTGATCTCCGGGTGCACGATCAGGGTCTCCATGGCGTCGACGGCCATCCGGATGTCGGCGGCGTTCTTGTTCTGGATGCCCACCCGCGCCACCTGGATCAGGTCGACGCCGTTCATCGCGAGGTCGTCCTGATGACTGCCGAAGAGCGTATTGGCCCAGTCCGCGTAGGCGCGGCGCACCGAGGCGTTGCCGTAGCCGCGGCACAGCCGGGTCAGCGCCTCGTACGGCGCCGGGTTCGCCTGATCGGGCAGCTCCTTGACCGCGCCGAGGACGAGGTTCTCGAAATCCACGAACACGGCGACCTGCGCGGACCCGTCAGGCTCCATCGTCCAACTCCTCAGCCGGCCTAGCGATCTGTCGATTCGGCGATCTGGCGATGAAACGCTATCTCAGATCGGCGAGTCCGCTGGCCAGCAGCCCGCTTTCGGGCCGGCGGAGCTAGTAATGGACGTGCTGGCGCCAGTCGCCCGGCACCCGTCCCTCGGGCCCTGGCACGCCCTGGTCGACCGGGTGGTGCTGCGGCGGGGCGAGCTCGGGCCCCTCGTAGGTTTCCTTGGTGTCGTAGCTGTAAAACCAGTCCTCACCCGGCTCGAAGCTGCGGATGAACGGATGCCCGGTGGCCGAGGCGTGCGCGGTCGCGTGCTGCATGGGCGAGGTGTCGCAGCAGCCGATGTGCCCGCATTGCGCGCACCGGCGCAGGTGCACCCACCAGCCGCCCGCGGCCTCGCACTCGACGCACCCGGTACCGCTCGGCGGCACCGAAGGGTCGATACCCGCTATCTCGCTCATTCAGCTCTCCTCCGTGTCTTGCCAGGTGACCGGCAGCCGTACCCGGAACCGCGTGTCGCCAGGCGACGACTCCAGTGACAGGTCCCCGTGGTGCTTCTTCACCACGATGCGCCACGAGATATCCAGTCCGAGACCGGTTCCCTCACCCACCGGCTTGGTGGTGAAGAACGGCTCGAATATCCGGTCCTTGATTTCCGGCGGAACCCCGGGCCCGGTGTCGCCGAACTCCACGAACACCTCGTCCTCCCGGACCTTCCCGGTGCGCACCGTCAGCGTCCCGGTCCCGTTCATCGCGGACACCGCGTTGTCGATCAGGTTCGTCCAGACCTGGTTCAGCTCGGCGGCATACGCCGGGATCTGCGGCAGCGACCGGTCGTACTCCTTCACCACCTTGATGCCGGGCGGGATCTTCCCGGACAGCATCATCAGCGTGCTGTCCAGCAGTTCGTGCACGTCGACGACCTGGTACGGCGCCCGGTCCAGCTGCGAGTACTGCTTGGCCGCGCCGACCAGGGTGGAGATCCGGGTGGTGGAGTCCTCGATCTCGTTCATCAGCAGCTCGGTGTCGACGGTGTAGTTCAGCCACCTCAGCGCCGCCTCCAGGCATCCTGGGTCCACTGTCGCCTCGACACGATCGAGCCAGGCGACGTCGAGCCCCGCCGCCACGAACGTCGGGGCCATGTCCCAGCCGTCACGAACCTCGTGCGAATCGAGCCAGTCGGTGATGGCGTCCTCCTGGTCGGAGGCTTCCAGCGGCGACAGGGCGGCGGCTTTCGGCACCCGTTCGGCCGCCTCTTCCTGCAACCTGATCAGCGTCTGCAGCATGGTCCGGTCCCACTTCCCGCCCGCGATCATGCCCAGCTTGTGCCGCATCCCGGCGACCCGCTCACGCAGCGTCGCGGTAGCCCGCACCGCGGCCGCGGCCGGGTTGTTCAGCTCGTGGGTCAGCCCGGCCGACAGCGAGCCGAGCGCCAGCAGCCGCTCCCGCTGGCCGATCGCCTGCTGGGCGTTCTTGTTGCCGAAGAACAGCCCCTCCAGCAGGTGCACCGCCATCGGGAACCAGTCATGCATCAGCTCGGCGAAGACCGAGGCGTCCAGCACGAAGAACCGCGTCGGTTCGGTCACGCGCACCGAGTTGTTGTAGACCTGCGGCACGCTGTCGCCCAGGTAGGCCATGAAGGCGCCCGTGTACACGCCGCGCGTCGAGGTCCGGCCGACCTCGATGTCGTCCGCCCCCACCCGGCGCGACAACACCACGGTGCCGTCGAGCAGCACGTAGAAGCAGGTCGCGGGGGAGCCCTCGGCGTAGACGGTTCCCGGCTCGATCAGCTCGACGTGGCCCCGCTCGCACAGCCACTGCAGCTGGTCGTCGCTCAGCTTCTCGAACAGGAACAGCGTCCGCAGCTCATCGACGCTGCAGATCATGCGGCCCGGCTCGGCAGGCAGAACACTCATCTCTTCTCCAGATATCGGTGCACGAGCATGACGGCCAGCGCGCCTTCCCCGACGGCCGAAGCCACCCGCTTGGCCGACTCCGCCCGCGCGTCCCCGGCCACGAACACCCCCGGCACGCTGGTCTCCAGGTGGTACGGCATCCGGTCGAGCTCCCAGCCGCGCGGCCGCTCCCCGCCGACGGACAGGTCGGGGCCGGACACCACGAACCCCGCGGAATCCCGCACTACCACTCCATCCAGCCAGTCGGTCAGCGGCGCTGCCCCGATGAACAGGAACAACAACTGGGCGTCAACTGTTTCCGTGCCGCCCGTCGCGGTGTTCCGCAGCGTCAGGCTCTCCAGGTGATCGTCGCCGAACGCCTCGGTGACCTCGGTGCACGTCCGCACGGAGATGTTCGGCACGTCCTCGATCTGCTTGATCAGGTAATACGACATCGATCTTTCCAGCGACGGCCCGCGGACCAGGATCGTCACCGACTTGGCGTGCCGGGACAGGTAGACGGCGGCCTGCCCGGCCGAGTTCGCCCCGCCGACGATGAAGACGTCCTGCCCGAGGCAGGCCGAGACCTCGGTCAGCGCGGACCCGTAGTACACGCCGCGCCCGGTCAGGTCGGCCAGGCCCGGCGCGTTCAGCTCCCGGTAGGTCACCCCGGTGGCCAGGATGATCGTGTGCGCGTCGATCGTGGTGCCGTCCGCGAACCGGACCCGGCGCGCGGAGCCGCACACGTCCAGCGCGACCACGTCCCGCGTGGTCAGCACCTCGGCCCCGAACTTCGCCGCCTGACGCCGCGCCCGGTCGGTCAGCTGCGCGCCGGACACCCCGTCCGGGAAGCCCAGGTAGTTCTCGATCCGCGAGCTCTGCCCGGCCTGGCCGCCGGTGGCGGTGCGCTCGACTAGCACGGTGCGCAGCCCCTCAGAGGCGCCGTACACCGCGGCGCCCAGGCCGGCCCGCCGCCGATCACGATGAGGTCGTAGAAGTCCTTGGCCGGCGCGGTGGCCAGGCCGACCCGGGAGGCCAGTTCGGCGTCGCTGGGCTCGATCAGCGGATCGCCGTCCGGCGTGATCACCACGGGCAGCGACAGCCCGTCTGCATGCGCCGCCTCGAGCAGCCGCTGCGCCTCCGGCTCGTCGGAGTTGTACCAGCGGTACGGCACCTGGTTGCGGGCCAGGAACTCGCGCACCTCGGAACAGCGGGCCGACCAGCGGTGCCCGACGACCTTGGTCTCCGGCACCGGCCGGTGATCCGAGGTCATCCACGCGTCGAGCAGCGCGTCGACCACGGGGTAGAGCTTCTCCTCCGGCGGGTCCCACGGCTTGAGCAGGTAGTGGTCCAGGTCGACCACGTTGATCGCGTCGATCGCGGCTCCGGTGTCGGCGTACGCGGTGAGCAGCACCCGCCGCGCCCCGGGGTAGATGTCCATCGCCTGCTCGAGGAACTCGATCCCGTTCATCCCGGGCATCCGGTAATCGGCCAGGATGACCGCGACCAGGTCGCCGCGCAGCTTCATCTGCCGCAGCGCCTCCAGCGCGTCCGCACCCGACTCGGCACGCACGATCCGGTTATGTTCCCCGTAGCGCCGCCGCAGGTCGCGGGCGACCGCGCGGGATACCCCGGGGTCGTCGTCGACGGTGAGTATCGCCGTGCGGATCGTCTCGCCCTGCTCGGTCATACCGCCCATAGTAGGTCGGTCCCGCTACGGTGCCGAGAGGGTGCCGAACGGGCCGGGTTACCTCCCCGCGCGCCGCCGCGCGCCCGCCCGGGTCGCGAACGCCTGGGGCCAGGGAACGCCGGCCGCCGCCAGGATCCTCGCGCGTATCGGGGCCAGGCCATCCGCGCGCGGCTCGACCTGGTCCGCGGCGGCGTGCAGGGCCAGGCGCACGAACTCGGCGAAATCGCGTCCCCGGGCCTGGCTGGTCCCGGGTCCGCCTCGCGGCGTCATTCCTGCTCCAGGGCTATGCGCAGGGCGGACATGCCGCGGGCCGTGTGACTTTTCACCGCGCCGCGGCTGATCCCCATCGCGGTCGCGATCTCCGCCTCGGACAGGTCGGCGTAGTACCGCAGCACGATCGCCTCGCGCTGCCGGTCCGGCAGGTGGCGCAGCGCGGCCACCACGGCGGAACGCTCGAGCAGGATGAAGGCCCCGTGCTCCGCGCTGGGCATGTCCGGCGGGGCCTTCTGCAGGTTCTTGTCGACCACCGTTCGGTGCCGAAGCACCGAACGCGACCGGTTCACCACCGCCTGCCGCAGGTAGGCCAGCGCCTTCTCGGTATCCCGCAGCCGCTGCCAGCCGTCGTGCATCGCGATGAACGAGTCCTGGACGACTTCCTCGGCGGTGGGCGTGTCCCGCACCAGCAGGGCCGCGAGGCGGACCAGGGCCCGGTAGTGCTGGGAATACAGCTCGACGACCGCCAGGTCCGCGCTCCACTCCGCGCGCGCCGTACCTGCGACGGGGAAGGCGTCAGGAGGGACGGCGCCGGCGGCCGCGAAGGTTCCGGTCGCTGTCATAGCCAGCGTGTCATCGCCCTCGGCGGCGTCGTGCGGCGCCGGGTCCCCGGTGTGCTCGCTGAGCCAGGCCTGGTACCGCTCCCGGCCCTTCTCGAGGTCGTAGCCAGCCCCGAACCGCGGCCCGTGCAGCTCTGTGACCTGCTGGTAGAGGCGGGAAAGCTGCGCGTCCTCATGTGAGCTGCCGTTCTCCCGGCCGACGGCCCTCATGACGATTCTCCTTCCGGGGCGCCGTTCTCAAACGGATAGTCCGCGCCCAGTTGTAGGAGCAGCTTGCGCCGCACCCGATACAAATGAACGCTCACTGTTTTCTCGGCTATGTCGAGGACGGCGGCGATCTCGCCTTCCTTCATGTCCAGGCCCCAGCGGAGCAGCGCGACCACGTGCTGCTGTTCCGGCAGGTCCTGGATGACCTGCCAGCACCGCTCCAGCGCGATCGACGAGAAGGCCTGCTCGAGCGGGTCAACCGGGATCTTGCGGTACAGGATCTCGATCCGCGGCAGCCGGTCGCGGAAGGCCGCCTCGCGGCGGAAGCCGTTCACCGCGATGTTGGCCAGCGTCCGGCACAGCCAGCTGAGCTGCTGCTCATCGGCCAGGCCGCGCAGCCTCCGCCAGGCCCGGGCCGCGGCCTCGAAGGCAGCCTGGACAAGATCCTGGGCCAGCGCCTGGTCGCCGCGGGTCACCATGCAGGCATACCCGAACAAGTCACTGGCATGAGCCCGGAAACATACATCAAGCTCCTGGGCCTCGTGCGGTGAGATCTTCCCCTCACTCACCGCCCACCTCCCTGGTGGTAAAGGTAATCGAAGGCAGCCGGGATTGCCGCGGGACCGGGAAGAATCACGTCGTTAAGTCGTATGGGCGCCCGCAAACCCTTACCTTCCCGGCAGCCTTCCGTCGGTAGCATTTGTTCATGGACGACCAGGCGGACACGAACGCGGCCATCTGGCAGTCCGCCGAGGCCGTCGAGGCCTGGGCGGCGGAAGCGGCGCGGCAGGAGCGCAGCCGTACCGCCAGCCGGCGCTTCATGGCCGGGCTCCTGCCCTTCGGGGAGCAGGAGGCGTTCACGTTCCTGGATCTGGGGGCCGGCACCGGGGCCGCCGCGCGGACTATCCTCGACCTGTATCCGCGCAGCACCGCGATACTCGCTGACTTCTCGGCCGAGATGATCCGGGCCGGCGAACGGGAAATGCAGCGGCTCGCGGGGCGCTACCGGTACGTCGCGTTCGACATGTCGGCCGCCGGGGAGTGGCCGGAGGCGATCCCGGGTGCGCTCGACGCGGTGGTGACCTCGATGTGCGTCCACCACCTGCCCGACGAGCGTAAGCAGAGCCTGTTCGCCGAGATATTCGGCCACCTTGCCCCCGGCGGCTGGTATCTCAACTACGACCCGGTGCGCGCGGAGGACCCCGTCGTCGAAGCCACCTGGGCCAGGGTGAACGATCATGACGACCCCGAAGCGGCGGCCCGGCGCCGGCACCGGACACCGCTGGACCAGGCGCGCTGGGACAACCACGTACGCTACATCATCCCTCTCGGCCGGCAGCTCGGCTACCTGCGATCGGCTGGCTTTGACGGCATCGACGCCTACTGGAAGCAGCTGGACACCGTCATCTACGGCGGGCGCCGCCCCGCCGGCGGATCCTAGACCTGCCGCCGCCTGGTCGCCTGGGTGAGCAGGTCGAGGTTGACGGCGTGGCCGGGTGACGCGTAGGGCGTGCCGGGCGCGCTGACGTCGAACCGGCCGCTGTCGGGCAGGTAGTCACGGCCGCGGGCGATGACCCGGCGCAGCTTGCCGAGCGCCGCGATGTCGGTCAGCGGGTCGCCGTGGACCACGATCAGGTCGGCGTCGTAGCCAGGTGCGAGGCGGCCGGTGACGGCGCCGAGCCCGAGCGCCGCCGCCGCCTCGGTGGTCGCCATCGCCAGTACGTCCCCGGGCCGGAAGCCCAGCTTCACGAGGTACTCCAGCCCGCCGGCGTACTGATGGTGCGGGGTGTTGTCGATGCCCGCGTCGGTCCCCGCGATGACCCGCACGCCCAGGTCGCGCATGGTCATGAGATGCTCGCCCACCACGATCCCGGTCAGTTCCGCGACGTACGGCGCGTTCACGTTGATGGTCGGGCAGACGAAGATTCCCCGCTCCGCGATCATGGCAGCGAGATGCCCGTCGTAACGCCGCTCGTTGGTCTCGGTAACGAACGAGCAGTGCTCGATCGTGCTGACCCCGGCCTCGACCGCCCGGCGGATGCCCTCGGTGCCGTGGGCGTGGGCGGCCACCGGCTTGTCGACCCGCCTCGCCTCCTCCACGATCACCGCCAGTTGCGCCGTGGTGAACTGGGCGTACCAGGGCGCGGACCCGGTCGTCATGAATCCGCCGGTGGACATGACCTTGATCAGGTCGGCGCCGTGCTTGTGGTGGGTGCGGACCATGCGGCGCAGGTCGTCCTCGCTGTCGGCTTCGGCGCCCATGAACCAGCAGTGGCCGCCGGTGATCGTGATCGGGCAGGCTGCCACCACCATCCGCGGGCCGCGGGCCAGGCCGCTGGCGATGGCATCACGCACGACCACATCGAGATAGCCGCGGGCGCCGAGGTCCCGGGCGGTGGTCACCCCCACGCCGAGTAGCTCTCGCGCGCTGTGCAGCATCAGCATGAGCTGCTGTTCATCGGTCTCCGCGCGCATCCGCGCCGCCGGGTTCGGTCCGCCGTCGAACCCGAGGTGAACGTGGCTGTCGATCAGCCCCGGCAGGATCGTCGAGTCCGGGTAGTCCGCCCGCGGCAGCGCCGCGTACTCGCCGGGCAGCGCGCCGACCGGGCCGGCCCAGTCCACGGTGCGGTCACCGACGACGACCGCACCATCGGTAACGGTGTCGTCGCCGGTCATGACACGCGGTGCGGTGAGCACCTCCGGCATGGCATCATCTCGCCCTCGGCCAGCCTGAACTCCGAACGCGCACGGCAGCGTTGACGACGACGGTGCGCCAACGCTATGGCGATGCGCGAGCTGACGTCAAGGCTGGCGAACCGGCCCGGCCGTTTACCTGGCGGAGATCGGCCCGGGGGAGGATAGCGGTGTGCCAGGAACACTCAGACAGGCGATCGACAGCACGACCGCGGCGATGCTCCGCGCTCGCGGCAGCTTCAAGTGGACGGCTCCGGGTCCTGGCGGCTTCGGCGCGGCCGTGGCGGAGATGGACTTCGGCGCCGCGCCTGCCATCCTCGGCGCGCTCGCCGAGCTGTCCGCCGACGCGAACTTCGGCTACCTGCCGCCGTTCCTGGCCGATGAGCTGGCCGCGGCGTGCGCGGAGTTCGCCAAGCGCCGCTACGGCTGGGATGTGGATCCCGCGCTGGTGCATCACGTCCCTGACGTGATCAAGGCGCTGGAGATCGCCATCACCCACTTCTCCCGCCCTGGCTCACCGGTCATCCTGCCCACTCCCGCCTACATGCCGTTCCTGTCCGTCCCCGGCTTCCTCGGCCGCGAGATCATCCAGGTCAAGATGCGCGATGACGCGGGCTTCTTCACCCTCGACCTCGACGCGATCGAGGACGCCTTCCGTGCCGGGGGGCACCTGATCATCTTCTGCAATCCGTACAACCCGCTCGGGCGGGTCTTCACCGAGCCGGAGATGACGCAGCTGACCGGCGTCGTCGACAGGCATGGCGGCCGGGTGTTCGCTGACGAGATCCACGGCCCGCTCGTCTACCCGGGGACGCGCCATATCCCGTACGCGTCGACCTCCGACGCCGCCGCGGCGCACACCCTGACGGCCACGTCCGCCTCGAAGGGGTGGAATCTGCCCGGTCTCAAGTGCGCTCAGGTGATCCTCACCAACGAGCCCGACCGGCAGCGCTGGGAGGACATGGGGTTCTTCGCCGCGCACGGAGCGAGCAATCCCGGCGTAGCGGCCAACATCGCCGCCTACCGGCACGGCGAGGCGTGGCTGGACGAGGCCCGCGGCTACCTCGACGAAAGCCGTCATCTCCTCGCCGGCCTGCTCCGCCGCCACCTGCCGGACGTCCGCTACCGCCCGCCCGACGGGACCTATCTCGCCTGGCTCGACTGCACCGCGATGGACCTGCCGGGCTCACCCGGCGAGCTCGTCACCGGCCGCGCTCACGTCACGGTGGTGGACGGACCCGCCTTCGGCGCGGGCGGCGCGGGATCCTTCCGGCTCAACTTCGCCACGCCGCAGCCCATCCTCACCGAGATGGTCGAACGCATCGCCGGCGCCCTGACCTCCGCCTAGCGTGCCGTCCTGAGTTCTCCCGCCGTCTTGCCCGCCTGGGCCAGGGCGGCGGTCAGCATGTCGGCGGCCTGGCCCGCCGCCGCGAGAGCTTCCACCGCCTCCACCACCCAGAAGTCGGGATCCTGGCCAGCGCCCGCCCCGACCCGCCCCTCCTCACGCCGCACGACCAGGATCCGGGCGAGTTGCTCGCACAGCTGCGGCAGGTCCTGACCCAGCCGCTCCAGGCTCGCGATGACCTCGCGGGCGTCGTCGAGGCTCGCCAGGCCGGTGCCGCCAGAGGCCAGGTCGCGCAGCGCGCGGATCGCCTCGGCGGCCTGGCCGGCGGTATCCCGCATCGTCACCGTGCTGCCCAGTTCGCTCACGTCCTCATCGGCGGTTCCTGGCCGGCGGCGGCCGAGTCCGGCCAACTCCGCATCTTCCGCCGAGCCGTAGGGACGAACCCGTTTGGGCATTTTTCTCCAGGGTTACTCGGGAACAGGCCACTGCGGCAAGCTTGCTCACCCGCTCCGGTCGGACCGGGCCGCGCACGACTCAGGCCGGCGTCTCGCGCCCTCCCAGGGTATCGAGCACCCGCATCGGGCGCACGGCCAGATCGCGTCCCGGCTGACCGCGGTCAGGCGAACGGGTGGACATTGGCAGACGTGCCGGCGTCTCCCCACCGGCCCGGGAGAACGACGCGAAACGCCGGAGCGTCCATCCAGGCGGTGACGCCCGGCGCAGCGGCGCATGCGCAGGCCTCGGCGCATGCCATGAGCCGTGACGGCGCCCCGCGGGCCTACAGGGTGTCGAGTACCCGCACCACGTTCGCGGCCAGATCGCCGGCGGCGTCCTGGCTCCCGGCCAGGTGGCGCAGCAGGGCCTGCTGGAACAGCCCGTCCAGGATCGCGTAGGCCGCCGCGGGCGACCAGGAAACCGAAACCCCGGCGAACGAGGCGTACCGGCTGATCACCCGCCAGATCATCTCCTCGCGGCGCTGGTCGATCTCCAGCACGTCGGCGCGGAACGACTCCTCGAACAGGCTCTGGTTCCGCAGGTCGTACCAGAGCCGGTGCATCGGCGCGTCGGACCGCAGCGTCTGCGCCATCGCCGCACTGAACTCCCGTTTGAGCTCCTCGGCCGACGAAGCCGACGCCACGATCTCGTCGTACCGGGTCACGCAGGCCGCCTCGTACTGGCGCACGCAGTGCGTGATCAGGTCTTCCTTGTCGGTGAAGTAGTAGTGCAGCACGCCGTGCGAGAACTGGGAGTTCTGCGCGATCTCCCGCAGGCTGGTCCGGGCGTAGCCGAGCTCGGCCAGCGTCTGCAGCGCGGCGTCGGCTAGCTGCGCCCGCCGCTCGGCGAACTTGTCGACCTGCCGCCGCGAGATCCGCTCCCGGTTGGTCTCCGCCGCCTGAGCGGGGGCGGCCAGCGAGGCTGCGGGCTGAGACGGTGCCGGGGGCACCACGTCCACATCCGTCACGGCACAGCTTCCCGTCAGCTCGGAGACCGGTCCGCATCGTGCGGGCCGAACCCAACTGTATCCCGCGCGGCGCTCCCCGAACAGGACATATCTTGACAACTGTCCAAGAAAGTCTTGACGACTGTCAAGAGCCCGTGGCAGTGTGACCTACGTCGCACCGCCGCGGAGGGCGGCGGTGCGACAGCCAGCGCGGTGCGACACTCCAGCGCGGTGCCACATCCAGCGCGGTGCCACATCCAGCCCCGGGGGCCGGATCAGGGCCGTCTCGAGGAGGAGATGCCACATGAGCGTGTACGACCTGACCGGACGCAAGGCCCTGGTCACCGGCGGGGCGCGCGGCCTCGGCGCCGGGATGGCCGAGGCGCTGGCCCGGGCCGGCGCGGCCGTCGTCATCGGCGACATCCGCGAGGAACTCGGCCAGGCGACCGTCGACGCGATCAAGAAATCCGGCGGTGACGCCGCGTTCCTCCCGCTGAACATCACCGACGACCACAGCTGGGAACGGTGCGTCGAGGGCACCATCGCCGAACTCGGCGGCCTGGACATCGTGGTCAACAACGCCGGCGTGGAGATCACCCAGCTGATCATCGACCTGGACCCGGACGACATCCGCAAGATGCTCGAGGTCAACATCCTCGGCACCGCGCTCGGCATCAAGCACGCCTTCCGCGCCATGCGCCCCGGCGGCCCGGCCGGCCGCGGCGGTGCCGTGGTCAACATCGCGTCGGTCGCCGCGACCATCGCCTTCCCCGGCATCGCGGTGTACTCCGCGACCAAGTCGGCGGTCGACCGGCTGACCCGGGTGGCGGCCATGGAATCCGGCAAGCTCGGCTACGCCGTCCGGGTGAACTGCATCTACCCGGGCCTGGTGCCGACCGAGATGGGCAACCAGCTCGCCCAGGACGTGGTGACGCTCGGGCTGTTCCCGAGCGTGCCCGACGCGGTCGGCGCCGTGGTCGGGCTTACCCCGCAGGGCCGCCTCGGCGAGGTCGCGGACGTGGCCGACGCCGTGGTCTTCCTCGCCTCCGACGCGTCCCGCTTCATCACCGGCGCCGGGCTGCCCGTCGACGGCGGCATGGGCATGTAGGCCACTAATCGAGAAAGAAAAAGCAGCGTGCGCCTGACCGACTACCTCGACAAGGGCGCCTCCCTGGGCGCCGAGGCACCCTGCCTGACCACGGCCGGGCGCACGCTGTCCTACTTCGACGTCCAGCGGCTGTCCTGGCGGGTGGCCCGTGCGCTGGACCGGTCCGGGATCGCCCCCGGCGACAAGGTCGCGATCTTGTCGGTGAACGACCCGGTCGCGTTCAGCTGCGTGTTCGGCATCTCCCGGGCGGGCGCGGTGTGGTGCCCGGTCAATCCGCGGAACGAGGCGGCGGAGAACCGCGACCTGCTCGACTTCTTCGACTGCCGGTGCCTGATCTTCCAGGCCGCCTTCGCCCCGCTGGTGGCCAAGATCCTGCCGGACCTGCCGAAGCTCACCACCCTGGTCTGCCTCGACGGGGAGCCCCCCGGCGCCACCCCCTTCGACCTGTGGACCGGGCCCGAGCCCGCCGAGCCCTGGCAGGCCGAACCACCAGATGACATGGTCATGCTCGTCGGCACCGGGGGCACCACCGGCCTGCCCAAGGGCGTCATGCTGACCGGCCACAACATCGAAACGATGTCCGCGCTGACGCTGATGAGCTACCCGTTCCGGCCGAGGCCGCGCTACCTGGCCCTGGCACCGCTCACCCACGCGGCCGGGGTGCTGTGCTTTCCGGTCATGACGCTCGGCGGCGAGATCGTCATCATGGGTAGGCCGGACCTGACCGAGTTCCTCGCGCTGATCGAGAAACACCAGATCACCCACACGTTCCTGCCGCCGACGCTGATCTACATGCTGCTCGACCACGCCGGCCTGGCCGGGACCGACACGACTCACCTGCAGTGCCTGTGGTACGGCGCTGCCCCGATGTCGGCCAGCCGGCTGGAGGAGGCCCTGACCACGATCGGCCCGGTCATGGGCCAGCTGTTCGGCCAGTCCGAGGCCCCGATGATGATCTCCACCCTGGCGCCCGCCGAACACTTCCACGATGACGGCTCCCTCGCCAGGGAGCGGCTCTCCTCGGCCGGGCGGCCCACCCCGCTCACCACGGTCGCGATCATGGACGACGAGGGCCAGCTGCTCGGCCCGGGCCAGCGCGGCGAGATCGTGGCCCGCGGACCGCTGGTCATGGCCGGCTATTACAAGAACCCGCAAGCCTCGGCGGACGCCGCCCGGCACGGCTGGCACCACACCGGGGACATCGGCTACCTCGACGAGGACGGCTACCTGTTCATCGTCGACCGCGCCAAGGACATGATCATCACCGGCGGCTTCAACGTCTACTCGGCCGAGGTGGAGCAGGTCCTGCTGGCCCATCCCGCCGTGCAGGACTGCGCGGTCATCGGGCTGCCCGACGAGAAGTGGGGCGAGCGGGTCACCGCCGTCGTGCAGCTCCGCCCCGGCCAGACCGTGACCGGGGACGAGGTCCGTGCCTTCGTCAAGGAACGGCTGGGCAGCGTCAAGGCCCCCAAGCAGGTGGAGGTCTGGCCCGACCTGCCCCGCTCCAAGGTCGGGAAGGTCCTCAAGGTGGAGGTCAAGGCCCAGTTCAAAGCACAGCTCCGCGGCGCCGCTGACCCGCCGCGCCCTTAGGGATCCCGAACGGGCCGGGCGCGTGCCCCGGTCCTAGCCTCGAGCCGCGGCGGCCGCCTCGCCCAGGCCGGAGTAGACCGGCAGCACGCGGTCGAGTCCCATCAGTTCCAGCGTGCGCCGCACGCCCCCGCCGGGCGGGACCGCACTCCTGGTGAACCGGTCGTGCTCGGCCTGTTATGACCGTAGGCTCGAAACACCATGACAGTCACTGCCGATGACCTTGACAGCGTGATCTCATGCATGATGAGCGGCCTGCTTCCCATCACCGACCGGGACTGGTCGGTGCCCGCGGGCACCCTGGAATGGGATTGCTGGCATACCGCCGAACACATCGGGGACTGCCTGCTGTCCTACGCCTGGCAGCTCGCCGTCCAGCCGTCCGGGCGCTACGTCCGGGCCATCGCGACCGCGGAGAAGGACGCCTCGCCGGCCGAGGTGCTTGAGTTCGCTGTCACCGGCGGGCGGGTCCTGGCCTCGATGGTGCGCACCTCCCGCGCGCACGTCCGCGCGTACCACCCGGCCGGGATGGCCGACCCGGAGGGCTTCGCCGGGCTGGGCTGCCACGAGGCGCTCCTGCACGGCAACGACATCGCCCAGGGCTTCGGCCTCAGCCTCGACCCGCCCCGCGACGTCTGCCGCCGCGTGCTGGCCCGGATCTTCCCGCAAGCGTCCGCCGGCCTGACCGAATCCGACCCCTGGACCGCGCTGCTCTGGGCCGGCGGCCGCATCGAGCTTCCGGGACACCGCAAGCGCCCAAGCTGGCGCCCCCATCCCGCCCCCCTGACCAGCTAACCGCCAGCCGGTCCCTGAATTAGATCCCAGTGATTCCCGCACGCCCCGTAAGCCCCGCCCGCCCGTCCCGTACCCTAAATCCGTCCAGGCCGCCCCGGCAAACGACCACGACGCTTCCGCCGCGCACCTGTGGGACAGCCTGCTCTAGGCGGCCGGAGCACCGGGTTATTACCGGACCCTTACCCGGGCGCGTGGCGTTGAGCCGGGCCGTACGGCGCTGCGTATCGAGGGTGTATGGCCCGCTACGCACGGCTGCGCCGGGCCGGGGAAGGCGGCGAGTCTCATGGCGGCGGACGACACATCGGCCCGGGAGCCGCGGCCGTGAGGGCGGGGCGCCGGCGCCTGCTGTCCGCCATGGCGGCGGCCGGCCTGCTCGCGGTGTGCGGGCTGCCCCTGGCCGCCGGGCCGGCCCGGGCCGAGCCGCCGGGGCGCGCGCAGCCCCGCCTGACCCCAGGCCCGGGCGAGTGGTGGTTCCCCGGCTGGCAGGTGCCGCAGAAGGTGTGGCCGCTGACCGAGGGCGCGGGCATCACCGTGGCCGAGGTGGACAGCGGCGTGCAGGCCGGTGTCCCGGACCTGCGCGGCGTCGTGCTTCCTGGCGCCGACCTGACCGGGGCCGGCGGCAACGGCGGCACCGATATCCAGGTCGGCGAGGACGGGCACGGTACCGCCATGGCGGTGATGATCGCCGGGCAGGGCGCCGGCACCGGCACCGTGGGCATCGCGCCGCGAGCCAGGATCCTGCCGGTGACCGTGGGCGGCTCGGGCCCGGCCTCGGTGGCGACGGCGGCGGCCGGGATCCGGTACGCGGCCGCGCATGGCGCCCAGGTCATCGACATGCCCTTCGGGATCGCCGAAACCACGCCGGCCAGCTGCGATCCGGTCCTGCAAGCCGCCGTCGCGTACGCGCTCGGGCACAACGTCGTCCTGGTCGCGAGCTCGGGTGATGCCAGCCGCTACGCCGGCCCGGACGAGCCGGCGTCGTGCGCGGGCGTGCTCGCGGCGGGAGGCATCGAGCCGGGCGGATTCCTGTGGCGCGGCAGCACGCGGGAACCGTACGTGGCGGTCGCGGCGCCCGGGGATCACATGGTCTACGTGGGGCGAGACGGACGGTACACCACGACCGGGGCGGGGACGAGCTTCTCCGCCGCGCTGACCGCCGGGGCGGCGGCGCTGATCAGGTCCCGGTACCCGCACATGCCCTGGTATGAGGTGGACCAGCGGCTGATCGACACCGCGACCCCGGCCGGCCGCCCGGTGCCGAACACGGGATACGGCTACGGGATCGTGAACCTGGCCCGGGCCGTGAACGCGTCCGCCTATCCCGTCGGCGCCTCGGGTCCGAACCCGGTGTACGCCAGCTTCCTGGCGTGGCTCGCGACCCCGGCGGGCCGGGCCGCGGCCGCGCGGTACGGGCTCGCCGGCCCGAGGCCGGCCGCCGCGCCCGGGCCGTCACCGGCGGCCATGACCCTCGAAGAGATCGTGGTCACCGGGGTGGCGGCCGTCTGCGTGTTCCTGGCCGTGCTGGTGTTCGTGCTCAGGACGTCGTCCCGCCGCCGGGACCGGCGCCTGGTCGCGATGGACGGGCCGCCGTACGGCGGCGTGCCGGGTGACTGGGAGGAAACATCCTGGTCGTTCGGGCCGGAAGAGGGCGGGGAGTACGGCGGGGCGCCCGGGTACGGCCGGCCGCCTGGTTACGGCCCGCCGCCGCTGTGGACCGAGTCGCCGTACGACCCGCCCGCCTGGCGCTGACGAGGATCCGGCGCGGCTACTGGCCGAACGGCGCGGGCGGCTCGAGTGACGCCGCGTCGAGGAACGGGATGACCGCGCCGGGCAGGTCGGGTGAGCTGAAGATGTCGTAGTGCGTATGGCCAGGCAGGATGGCCAGCCGCGCCACGGACCGGGCCGAGCCGTCCCAGTTCGCGTCCCGCAGCCCGCCGCCGAGCTGGGCGTAGAACTCGGCGATGTGCGCTGGCCGCACCGAGTCGGCGTCCCCGTAGACCAGCATCACCGGGGCGGTGATCTTCGCGATCTCCGCCGACCAGTCGTAGTCCTCTCGCAGCAGCGTGCCCATCTTGTCCACCAGCACGGGCCAGTCCTCCACCCGGGGCGCGACGCGGGCGTAGACCTCGTAGATCGGCGACTGCTTCATGGCCTCGGCGAACGCCGGGCCCATCTGGTCGAACCCGGCCAGGCTCTGCGGGAACCACCCGTCCCGCCGGGCGGGATGCGAGACGATCACCAGGCGGCGGACGAGTTCCGGATGCTGGATCGCGGTCCGCACGGCCGTCCCGGCACCGAGGGAGTAGCCCATCACATCCGCTTGCGCCAGGCCGAGGTGCCCCACCAGCGCGGCGATGTCATCGCCCATGGTCTGAAAGCGCAACGGGCGGTCCACGTCCGCGGTCCGGCCGTGCCCCTGCAGGTCGACCGTGATCACTCGGCGCCCCCTGGCCAGCAACGGGAGGATCGCGCCGAACATCTCGCCAGTGCCGTAACCGCCGTGCAGCAGGATGAGCGGCTGGCCTGAGCCGTGCTCCTGGTAGTACAGCGAGAGGCCGTTTACCTCGGCGTAACTCATCTTGTAACCGTCCTCGTGTAGCAGCCATCAGTCACACCAGTGGAACGACACGACGCCGGAGAACTCATCGGATGAGCGATCAGCCCGTCGTCGGGGCCGCTTCCCCGGCCAGCCGGTGGATAATGTCGTGCCGGGACAGGCCCTCGGCGAACATCTCGCTCGCCACCTGGAACAGCGGGCTGTCCTCGTCCCGCCATATTTCCTCGATCACGCGGTACGCGGCGTCCGCGAATTCCTCGCTGGTCAGGCCGGAGGGCGGGGTGCAGCCGCCGAACTCGTCCCTGACGAGCGGCGGCGGTCGGCCGGGTCCGCCAGGTCCAGCGGAGCGTGCCGCTCCGGCAGCGGCAGCGCGAACATCCGGCGGCCCACGTTGTCGGCCAGCCAGGTGACGTCGGCGTCGCTGGCGGCCAGGCCGGACGCGTAGCCGCGGATCGCGACCGCGTCCGGGTCGTCGTAGGCCTGGCCGAACCTGGCCAGCACCCTCGGCACCTGCTCCGTCAGCACCGCGGTCCCGGCCTCGCCCAGCTCCCGGTGGTCCGCGGACCAGCGGACCCACGCGGTGACGGCGGGCTCGAGGTGGCCGCGCTGGGCGGGGGACAGGACAAAGGTGTTCGGCACGTGGCCGAGGAGAATGTGCGCGAGCTTGCGCGGGCCCACCTGGGCGGGCGGCTCGCCGGGGAGGCGGCCGCTGTAGCCAGTGAGCACCTCGGCCCAGAACCGCGTGGATTCCTCGTCGGCCGCGACGGCCTCCGCGGCCTGCGGGCTCTTCATGAACTCGTCGACCGCGGCCGCGCGGTCGGCCGCGGTAAATGCCGGGCCAGGCTGGCCGTCGCCGGCCGGGAGGCGGCGGACCCGGGACCGGGCGACCGGCAGGTACGCGACGCTGTCGGGTGACAGGCCCAGGCCCGGTTCGCGCTCGGTCCGGTCCAGGGGGATGGACAGCCGGTCCCGCGCCTCGGCCAGGCTGATCTGCTCGGACCGGTCGAACTCCTCGTCGTTGCCGCTGAAGGCCTCGATCAGGCGGGCCGCGTCGGAGGACACGCCGATCGCGGTGGCGACCGGGATCCCGGCCAGGTCGACCTGCACCACGATGCCGTGCTCGGCCTCGCCGTAGCCGAACGTCACCGCGACGGCCTCGTCGTCGCCGAACACGTCGTACCGGCGCCAGGCCTGGCCGGGAGTCACCTTGCCGATCTCGGTCACCCACTCGGGCGGGTAGATGCCCGCGCCGGTCAGTTCGGCCAGCGCCCGGCTGGCCGCCCGCTTGACGTCCTGCGTGCCCAGCACCATGAGCAGCCGGAGCATCGCGGCGCCTTCCGGCGCCCGCCGCCGGACCGCCCCGTCTACCAGCACGGTCGAGATGAACGTGCCGATCTCGGCGGGGTCCTTCTGGCCGGCCACGTACGGGATCGCCATGCAGGTCGCGGTCTCGAGTTCGGCCCGCAGCGGGTCGCCCGACGCGATCGCCGTCCACAGGCTGGACAGCACCCGCTCGACGATCGCGTCCGCCTCGGTCCGGCCGCGGCCTGCCGGTGCGGTGCCTGCCGGTGCGTGGCTGGCCGGTGCCTTGGCCGCCGCTGCCTGGCCGGCCCGCCGCGGCGCGCCTTGTTCTTCTTGCTCACCGCGTCATCCTATGGCCCCTAGGCGGCGGAACTCGGCGTCCAGGCCGTCGATGAGGTACCCGAAGGTGACGTCCACCGATTCCGGCAGGCCGAACCCGCCCGCGGTCTGCAGCGTGGCGATGCCGTGACAGACGGCCCGCCACATGCGCACGGCGTGGATGAGGCCGGCGCCCTCCAGGTGGTAACCCGCCAGGGCCGCGCCGATCATCTCGAACGCCTGGGTCGCCTCCTCGATGTGCTCCTCGTCGCCGGGTGCGGGCGCCAGCACGCTGGCCGCGTAGCGTCCCGGGCAGGCCAGCGCGAAGGACCGGTAGGCGGCGGAAATCGCCCGCAGCGCGTCGGCGCCTGTCACCCCCGTCGCGGCCCGCGCCCCGGCCCTGGTCAGCTCGCGCAGGGCCAGCAGCGCGATGCCGCGCCTGACCTCGTCCAGCCCGCTGACGTGCTTGTACAGGCCGGGCAGCGAGACCCCGCAGCGCTGCGCGACCGCCGCCAGGGTGAGCCGGTCCAGGCCCACCTCGTCGGCGACGGTCGCGGCTTCGGAGATGATCCGCTCCGGGGTCAGCCCGGCGCGCGGCATGTCTTAGCGGTCCCTCGGGTCGGCGGTCATGCCGATCATGATGCCGCAGCCGGTCATGAAGGCGAGCAGCAGCACCAGCGCGGGGCCGGCCGCGGCCGCCAGCGACGCGATCAGCAGCAGGTACACCGGGCCGGAGCAGGCCATCGCGACGGCCAGCGCGATCCCGGTCCAGCGCAGCCAGCGGGGCAGCGCGGTCATCGCCGCCGCGGCCGCGCCGAGGACGGCCAGGGCGAGCATCTTGGCTCCGTCCAGCCGGTCGGCCGACGCGTACAGCAGGTGCGCCGGGCCGGGGGCCGAGGTCACGGTCAGCGCGAGGCCGAGGCCGAACTGCACGGCCGAGATGATCGCGGCGACCAGGCCGGAGACGAGCGCGAGCCGCCCGGCGGCGGACGCGCCCCTCGCCGCGCCGGTCCGGGCCAGGCCGACCGAGATGACGGCGATGCCCGCGGCAGGCAGCCCCTCGGTCAGGGCGAACTGCGCGGCGAAGGCCGGGCCGTGCCCGGCCAGTGCCGCGACGACCTCGGCGCCAGGCGCGCCGAACCGGGGGCTGGGCGCCGGGATGGCCAGCCCGGCGATCCAGGACAGCGTGAAGCCGAGGCCAGCCAGGCCCGGCACGGTCAGCAGCCGCCGGCGCCGGCCGGTGCCGCGGGGTGAGGTGGTGGTGTCGCGTGCCATCAAGTTAATTGTCATAACTACAAGTTAATCCAATTAACCAAGGAAGGCAAGTCCTCCGTCACGGGAACCTGGCGGTCTAGGAGAAGGCGACGGCGCGGATGACGCCGACCTCGGCCTCGCCGCCGATGACCGGGGCGGTGGCGAGTTCCTCGGGGACGGTGGCGCCGAGCAGGCGCAGCGCCGCCACTGTGACCGGGGTCCGGCCCCGGTGCGCCCCGTCGTCGATCTTGACCGCGCCGGCCCTGACCCCGTCGCCGTCGGCCAGCGCGAACGCGTCGACGCCCTCGGCGCCGCCCTTGACCAGCAGGCCGGGCACGGCGTCCATCAGCCGGCGCTCGTCCCGGCTGGTGCCGCTGGTCCATTCCGGATGCGCGCGCATGGCGTCGGCCACCCGGCGTTCCGGCGTGCCGGGCGCCGCGAGCACCAGCGCCAGGAACGCCCGTGCCAGCCCGGCCAGCGTCAGCGCGAACAGCGGCGCGCCGCAGCCGTCCACGCCAGCGGCAGGCACCTGCTCGCCGGCCAGCTCCTCGACGGTGCGCCGGATGGCCTGCTGCAGCGGATGTCCCGGGTTCAGGTAGCTGGCCGCCGGCCAGCCGTTCAGCACGCAGGTGGCCAGCATGGCCGCGTGCTTGCCCGAGCAGTTCATCCGGATCCTGGACATGCCCTCGCCGCGGGCGATCAGCACGCGCGCGGTCTCCGGGTCCAGCGGCCAGGAGGGCGGGCAGCCCAGGTCGTCCTCGGTCAGCCCCGCGCCGGAGAGGATCTTCCGCACCCCGTCGACGTGGAAGTCCTCACCCGAGTGGCTGGCCGCGGCCAGCGCCAGCAGCTCGCCCTCAAGCTCGAGCCCGCACCGCAGCATGGCCGCCGCCTGCAGCGGCTTGTTCGCCGACCGGGGGAAGAACGGCGCCGCGGTGTTCCCCGCCCTGATGACCTGCGTCCCGTCGGCGGCCAGGCCGGCGACCGCGCCGCGGTGCCGTGACTCGGCGAAGCCCGAACGCACGACCTCGGCGACCACGGGGTTCACGTCGTTGTGTTCCGTAAAGATCGTCATGCACGCAGTCTGCCCTTTCCCCAGGCGCTCCGGGTACCCTGCCGTGCTATGCGCGCAGTGGTGCAGCGGGTGAGCCGGGCCAGCGTGGCCGTGGACGGGGAAGTCGTCGGCGCGATCGAGGAGCCGGGGCTGCTCGTCCTGGTCGGGGTGACCCACGGCGACACCCCCGGGCAGGCCGCCAGGCTCGCCGCCAAGCTGTGGGGCCTGCGCATTCTCGACGGCGAGAAGTCCTGCTCCGACGCCGGCGCGCCGCTCCTGGTGATCAGCCAGTTCACGCTCTACGCGGACCTGGCCAAGGGACGCCGCCCGTCCTGGTCCGCGGCGGCCCCGGGGCCGGTGGCCGAGCCCCTGGTCGGCGCCGTGGTGCAGGCGCTGCGTGACCTCGGCGCCCGGGTGGAGACCGGCGTCTTCGGCGCCGACATGAAGGTCTCCCTGACCAACGACGGCCCCGTCACCATCCTCCTCGATCTCTGACGGCGGCCGGCGCTACCTGGAGGGGCTGACGCTGGGATCCGCGGAGGGACCCAGGCCGGCCAGCACGCACTGCGGGCGGGCGCGCAGCGACACCTGATCATGGGACCGGTACGAGGCCTGGCAGAACGACCGCGCCCGCGACCCGCAGTAGTGCAGCGTGGATCCGCCGGTGGAGTTCGGCACGGTGACGTTCACGCAGCCGTGCCCGGAAGCCGCGTACGAGTCATGCGCCACCAGTCCCCAGGCCGTCAGGCCGCCGAACACGACGACCACGAGCACCGCGGTGATCGCGAAGATCCGCTTCTGCCGCGGCGTGAGGCGCCCCGCCCTGGGGTTGGTCTTGGCGTACATGAATGCCCAGTGTAAGCAGCACAGTGTAAGCAGCACAGTGTAAACAGCACAGTAAGCAGCACGGTGTAGGCAGCTAGTTGTCCTGCTCGGTGGGACGGACCAGGACCTCGTTGACCGACATGTGACGGGGCCGGGTGATGATGAAGACGATCGTCTCCGCGATGTCGGCCGCCTCCATCTTCTGCGTGTGCGCGAACCGCTCGCGGTGACGTTCCTGCACGCCGGCCACGTTGTGGCTGACCAGCTCGGTGTCGACCGCGCCCGGCTCGACCACGCTGACGCGGACGTGCCGCCGGGTGACCTCCTGGCGCAGCGCCTCGCTGAACGCGCCGACGCCGTGCTTGGTGGCGTTGTAGACGGCGCTGCCGCTGCGCGCCACCCGGCCGGCCACCGAGCTCACGTTCACCAGGTCCGCGACCTGGCGCGGGCTGCTGGCGGCCGCGTCGAGCAGGTGCGGGAGCGCGGCGTGGGTGCAGTAGAGCAGCCCGGACAGGTTCAGGTCCACCATGTTCTGCCACTGCCCGAGCGGCGCGCCCACGGCCGGGCCGAGCAGCATGACCCCGGCGTTGTTGACCAGCGTGTCCAGCCGCCCGAGCTCCGCCACCGTGCGCTCCACCGCGGCCCGCGCCTCCGGTTCCCTGGTCACGTCGCAGGTGATGGCGACCGCCGTTCCGCCGCTCGCCCGGATCTTGTCCGCGAGCTCGGAGATCCGTTCGGCCCGCCGCGCGGCCAGCGCCACCGCCGCGCCCCGCCCGGCCAGCGCCTCCGCCGTCGCTGCCCCGATGCCGCTCGATGCGCCGGTGATCAGCGCCACCGTCCCGTCCAGTTGGTTGCTCATGGGTCTACTCTCGCCTGCCGGCCGTGCCTAGGCGACCGGCGGGGTCCCGTGGGTGTGAAAGGACTCGATCGTCTTCAGGCCCCAGGCCTGGCCCTTGGCCCGCTCGGCCTCCGTCCAGGTGATGGTGCGCCAGTCCGGTGCCAGCACCAGCCGGGCGACCGGGTTGCACAGCTCGATCCGGTTCCCGCCCGGCTCGTAGACGTAGAGGAAGAACGTCTGCTGGATCGCGTGCTTGTGCGGGCCGGTCTCGATGAACACCCCGTGGTCCAGGCAGATGTCGGCCGCGCGCAGGATGTCCTCGCGGGTGTCGGGCGCGAACGCCACGTGGTGCAGCCGCCCGGTCGTGCCGGTCCAGTCCCGCGTGTACACCAGGTCATAGCCCTTGTTGGTGAAGTGCAGCCACTGCGCCGAGATCGTGCCGTCGTCGAGCATGATCTGCTCGGTGACCCGCCCGCCGAGCACGTCGCGGACGAACTCGCCGTTCGGCGGCACGTCCTGGGCGAGGTAGTTCACGTGGTCCAGGCGCCGGACGCAGACGCCGCGCCCCGGGTAGGCCTGGGCCTGGTTCTTCAGCGACGGCTTCAGCTCATCCGGCGGCGCGTACCACTCGGATTCCCAGTACAGCTCAAGCTCGTGCCCGTCCGGGTCGCGGAACAGGTACGTGGGCCCGATCCCGGGATCACCGTCCTTCCAGGCGATGCCGAGCCCGGTCGCCTCGATCGCCGCCACCCGCGCCTCGAGGGCGGCCTGGCTCGAGGCCCGCAGCCCGACCCGGCGGATGCCCGAGGTGTCGTGCGCGGTGAGCTTGACCGTGTGGTGCTCGTAGTCGTCCCAGGTGCGCAGGTAGATCGAGTTGCCCTCGCGGCAGGTCTCGGTCATGCCGAGCACCTCCACGAAGAACCACAGGCTCTCGCATAGCTTGGGGGTCAGCAGCTCGATGTGCCCGAGATGCGCGACATCGTGCAACGGCGGCCGCGCCGCGGCCGTCCCGGAATGGTTCTGCGGGCTTGTCACCGGGACCTCCGTGGGAAGACGGTGCCGTCGAAGAGCTTGCGCGCGGTGCGCACCACGCCCGAGCGGATCACCGCGGGCGGCTGGCTCGCCTGGTCGACCTCGGCCTCGACCTCGAGATGGCCAGTGGGATGCTCGATGTCGAACCGGGCCTGCCCCGGCTTGACGGCGGCCAGGTCGCTTCCGGCCGCGCCGTCGAGCAGCATCGCGGTCGCGACGCTCACCGCGCCGAGCACCCCGATCGAGTCGTGGACGCGAACCGGGATGAAGGTCCGGGTGCAGATCGTCCCGCCGTCCGCGGGCGCCGCGACTAGCGAGATCTTCGGCACCGTGGCCGCCAGCACGTCGCCCAGGCCCATCAGCCAGGCCGCCAGCCGCAGCGCCTGGACCTGCTGGCCCAGCGCCTGGTCCGCCTCGAGCTCGGCGACGGTCTCGTATCCGCTGCGGCCGAACTCGGCGGCGGGCACCACCACCACCGGCATGCCGTTGTCGACGCAGGTGACGGTGACGCCGTCGATGACGTCGGTGACGTTGCCCGTGGGCAGCAGCGCGCCGGTGGCCGAGCCCTCGGTCCCGGCGAAGTCGAGCACGATCGCCGCGGCCGTCCCTGGTACCCCCGCGATCGCGGTGTCGCCGTCGTAGTCCACCTCGCCGCCTGCCGCCGGGAAGGTGGCGGTGGCCAGGCTGCCCGAGTTGACCATGCGGATCCGCACCGGCGAGGCCGCGGCCAGGCCGCGCTCGACCGCGAACGGCCCGACCCCGGCGAGCAGGTTGCCGCAGTTCTGCCGGTCGGAAACCATGGCCCGGTCGACGCCAACCTGCAGGAAGAGGTAATCGACGTCCGCATCAGGCCGAACGGACTCCGAGATCACCGCCACCTTGGAGGTCAGCGGGTGCGCTCCGCCGATCCCGTCGATCTGCCTGCTGTCCGGGCTCCCCATGATCCGCAGCAGCAGGTCGTCTCGCTCGGCCGGGTCCGCGGGCAGGTCCTCGGCGAGGAAGTAGGCCCCCTTCGACGTCCCGCCCCGCATCAGCATGCACCGCACGCCGCCGCCCGCCCGTGCCCCCCTGCCGCCCGCCCGCGAGTCCCTTGCCGCCCGCCCGCGAGCCCTTGCCGCCCGCCCGCGAGCCCTTGCCGCCCGCCCGCGAGCCGGACCCCATCGACCTCTCTCTCACCACCAGCCACACCTCCACCACACAGGAATCAATGGATGTGGCAACGTACTCAATAGATTCATTACGTTGTCACATCCATTGACTGGGCCTGGGCGTACTCGACGCCGCGGGCGGCGAGCTTGTCGCGCAGGCCGTAGAGGTCCAGGCCGAGCTGGCCGCTGGCCAGCGCCTTGCGGGCCTGCTCCTCCCTGGCCATCCGGGCCTGCGCCGCCGCCAGCGCCTGGCTGACGTCGGCGCGCGGCACGCACACCACGCCATCGTCGTCGGCGATGATCGCGTCGCCGGGCCGGACGATCTGCCCGCCGATGGAGACGGGCACGTTGACCGAGCCCGCCGTCTCCTTGACCGTGCCCTGGGCGCTGACCGCCGCCGACCAGACGCCGAAGCCCATCGCCCGCAGCTCGGCCACGTCCCTGACGCCCGCCTCGATGACCAGGCCGCGGACTCCGCGCGCGGCTAGCGAGGTGGCCAGCAGCTCGCCGAACATCCCGTCGCTGCACGGCGAGGTCGCCGTGACCACCAGCAGGTCCCCGGCCTGGCACTGCTCCACCGCCGCGTGGATCATGAGGTTGTCGCCGGGCCAGCACAGCGCGGTGACCGCGGTCCCGCCGGTCCGCGTGCCGTCCTGGATCGGGCGCAGGCCCGGCCCGAGGTCGCCGGCCCGGCCGATCGCCTCGTGCACGGTGGCCACCCCGAGCGCGGCCAGCTGGTCGACCACGCCGAGGTCGGCGCGGGACACCCCGGTGACGATCACGTTGCGCATCAGGTCAGCCTGTCCGTGACCTGCGGGAACACCCGCATGTAGGCCTCGCCCAGGGTGGATTGCGGCAGGCCCAGGTTGGGCCCGGCGTTGCGCCTGAGCTGCGTGCCACGCCGTTTGGCCAGGTCGGTGTAGTACTCCCAGAGATGCTGCTGCGCGCCCATGCATTCCATCGCCTTGCGCTTGGCGTCGAAGACCGGCGTGATGTCCAGCAGGACCTCCGGCTTGAAGCCGCACATCTCCGGCTGGTGCGGCTCGAACAGGAAGACCGGCGGCGCGCCGATCGGCTCACCCGGAGCGGGATACCCGATCGCCTGGGCCAGCACCCGGGCCCGCAGCGCCATCTGCGCCGCTGCCGGATGATCGCCGTTGTACGGGTCGGCGAGCGGATGGGTGAGCACCACCGACGGGCTGACCTCGCGGTATACCCCGACGATGCGGTCGACGAGCTCATCGGACTCGCGCAGCGGGTAGTCGCCGGCGTCGAGGAACTCGATCTCGGCCCCCAGCGCGGCCGCGGCGCTGGTCGCCTCGCCCCGGCGCTGTGCCTTGATCTCCTCCAGCGTCTTGCCCGCCCGCCAGGCGCTGGCCGACTCGCCCCGTTCACCGTAGGTCAGGCACAGCACTTTCACCCGGTCACCGCGCGCCGCGGCCAGCGCGACCGCGCCGCCCGCCCGCCAAACGAAGTCGGCGGCGTGCGCGCTGACCACGAGCATGGATTCCTGGCTCACCGGGCTTCCTCCACGTGCTGATCGAGCTCCTCATGCTGATCGAGCTCCTCGTGCTGATCGAGCAGGGCGGTGATGACGCTGCGCAGGTGGCGGCGGGCGGCTTCTTCCGCCTCGGCGGGGCGGCCCGCGACGATGGCGGCGATGATCGCCAGGTGCTCGGGCAGCGACGCCTGCGGGCGGCCCGGGCGCAGCGACAGCCGGAACTGATGGCGGACCAGCTGCCCGTTCAGCCGCTCGAGCAGGCCGGCCGCCACCGCCTGACCGGAGATCTCCCGGACCAGCCGGTGCAGCTCGTGGTTGAGCGCCGAGTACTTCAGCGGCTCGCCGTCCGCGATGCTGCGCTCGAGCTCCTCGCCCAGCTGGCGTAGCCGCGCGGCCTCGCGCTCAGTCACCCGTTCGGCCGCCTTCGCCGCGCACAGCCCCTCGAGCGCCATCCGGCACTCAGTGATCGCGACCGCCTCGTCGAGGGTGACGGCGCGCACGCGCGCGCCGCGGTTCGGTATCCGCTCGACCAGTCCCTCCGCCGTCAGGTCGAACAGCGCCGCGCGCAGGCTGGCGCGCGTCACCCCGAGCATCCCGGCCAGCTCTTCCTCGACCAGCCGCTGCCCGGGCGCCATGTCCCCGGCCAGGATCGCCTGTTGCAGCCGTTCACCCGCCAGCCGCCGCCCGGTGGCGCCCGCGAGCGGCGTCGGCGGCATCTCATCCTCGGCCATGGGCACGAAGCGATCCTAGAAAATGCCCAACAAAATTGTCAACAATCTGACCTGGCCTCGCTGGCATCGCCGGCCTCGCTGGCATCCGGACAGGTCTCGCATCCAGCTCCAGGCCGGGCAGGCCGGCCGTACGCTGGACCGTGTTCGAACTGCATGCCGGATCCGGAGGCACACGATGACCAGCCAGGCCAGGCCCCCAGAGGTCGCGCCTCTAACGGAGCTCGCCGAGTCCGCCACCCCGGCCGGTCCTGAGGCCAGGCGCTGGCTCGAGCACGCCGCGGTCGAGCATCCGGTCCTGGAGCTTCGCCCGGACTACACCGCGTTGATCATCGTCGCCGACGGCCTGCAGCCGGGTCCGAGCGACGCGGCCACCGACGCGCTGCTGAGCGATGCGGAAGCGCAGGCCCGGGCCACGCTGGCCGGCCGGGACGCCGGGGAGCCCGGGCCGGTAGCCGCCTGGCGGGTCGCCTACCAGGCCTTCGGGGCCAAGCCGAAGCGGACAAGGCCCAGCGTCGAGGCGCTGCTGCGCCGGGTGGAGGCCGGGCTGCCCCGGATCGACCGGCTCACCGACATCTACAACGCGATCTCGGTCAGGTACCTGCTGCCCGTCGGCGGGGAGGACCTGGCCAGGTACCGCGGGCCGGCCCGGCTGGCCCGGGCGGCCGGGGACGAGCCGTTCGACACCGTGCGCGACGGGCAGCCGGTCATCGACCATCCCGCACCTGGCGAGGTGATCTGGCGCGATGACGACGGCGTTACGTGCCGCTGCTGGAACTGGCGGCAGTGCGTCCGCACCCGGATCACTGACGCCACCACCAGCGCCGTGTTCATCCTCGACGGCCTGGCGGAACTCGGACCGGGTGGCCTGGCGGAAGCCGGGCGGGACCTGGCCGGCCAGCTGGCGGCGCTCCATCCGGGCGCCGGGCTCAGCTGGCGCCAGCTCGGCGCCGGGCCAGGCTGACGGCCGGGCCAACGAAGCCTGTCACCCAGCGACCGGATGGCTGACCTGGCCGAGGAACAGCGGCAGGCCGGTCGCGGTGTCGACGATCGCGAACAGGAACGGCCGGTCGACGACCATCGTGACCGGCGGCGGCGGCCGCATGGCGGCCGCCGCCCGCATGACCACCGCGGTGGCCGCGGCCGCCTCGGTGCCCTGCTCGTCAACGTCGATGTAGGCCTTGTGCGCCACCGCGCCGATCCGAAGCTGAACGGCCTCGGTGATCTCGCCGAAGTCCGCGTCGTCGCCGAACGCCGCGACGACGCCGAGCCGCCGCAGCGCCGGGATGAGGTCGAACGCCGCTTCCAGCCGGAACCTGGGCAGTGACAGCGTGACCTGATGCCGGCCCGTCCCGGCCAGCAGGCCGCCCAGGCCGGCCGCGGCGAGCTTCGGCCGTAGCGCCGGCAGCGGCCCGTCGGGCAGCAGCACGGCCATGGCCAGGCTGATGTCCCGGTAGGGGAGCAGCACGGCCTGGTAACCGTCGCCGCGCAGGTAGGCGCGCGACGCGGTGCCGCGCATCATCGGCACGGTCAGTGCCGGGTGGTCGGGGCCGTCCGGGTAGAACGGCGCGCCGGCCGTGGCCTGCTCCGGGAACGGCGCCGTCCAGGCCGCCTTCAGGTACACCGCGCTGGCCAGCACCAGCCTGGTCAGCGCGGTAATGGTGCCGGGCGGCAGCAAGCCAGCGATCTTGCCCTCGGTCTGGGCGGCGATCACCCGGTTGATCTCCGTCCGCGCCGCCTCGGCGTCGGCAGCGAAGTCGGCGTCGGCGTACGTCACCGCGCCATGCAGCCGGGCCTTGAACTTGCCGCGCACCGGGAGCCCGGACTGGATCCACACGGTGTCCGGCGCCCGGAACGTCGCGGACCCGCCGCCGGGCCCGCCGTCCCCCGGCCGGGTCGGCATCAGCCGCAGTCCGCTGGCCGCGACATCCTGCGGCTTCTCGCATCCGGCGAGGTGCAGCACCCGGGCCAGCTCGGCCGCCGTCTGGCCGCGCGCCCCGCACAGCGCCATCCGCAGCGCGCTGGCCACGCTGGCCGGTGAGAAGACCGTGTCCGCGGCCTCCTTGCCCAGCACGAGGTACAGATCCACGCCGAGCGCCGCGTTAGCCGCCGCGGCCTCCCGGATAAGGGTCCGGCGCACGGTGGCCACCCGGTCCTCGCCCGGTGCCGCTGGTTCGTCTCGCACTGTCCGTTCGTACCCGCACAGGATGAAAACATGGCCGGATGAGCTGGTTCATGACCGCGGACACCGGACAGTTCCTGGCCGCGGCGGGGGAATTCCTGCGCGCCGAGCCCGCCCGCAACTCCGTGATGCTGACCGTGACCGAGAACCTCCGGGTCAAGGCGGCCGCCCGCGCCCCGGCCGGCGCAGGGTCGCCGCTCTTCGGCTGGTGGCAGCCAAGCCTAGGCCCAGTCGGGGCCGCGTTCATGCACACGCCGGATTACCCCGTCATGCTCTCGCGCATGAGCGGGCCCGACGCCGCCGAACTCGCCCGCCTCCTCGCCGCGGCCGGCCGCCGGATCCACGGCGTCAACGTCGGCCAGGATGCGGCCGACGCGTTCGCGGCGGCCTGGCGGGACCGCACCGGGGACGAGGTCGCGGTGCACCGCCGGATGCGCCTGTTCCGGCTCGGCGAGCTCATCCGGCCCGCGCCGGGGCCGGGAGGGACAGCCAGGCTGGCCGCCGGAACCGACCGGGACCTGCTGGCCGGGTGGTTCGAGGCGTTCACCCGCGAGGTCGGCGACCCGTCCGGGCAGGATCACCGCGGCGTGGTGGACGAGCGTCTCGGCTATGGCGGCATCACCATGTGGGAGGCTGGCGACGTCCCCGTCTCGATCGCCGGCCGGACCCGGCCGGTGGCCGGGATGGTGCGGGTGGGGCCCGTCTATCCGGCGTCCGGGAGGTGGTGCTCTACACCGACCTGGCTAATCCCACCAGTAACGCCCTGTACCAGCGTCTCGGCTACCGCCCGGTGGAGGACCGCGTGCTGCTGTCCTTCGAGCCGGCGATCAGGGCCGGCGGCGGTGAGGATCCGAGCCGCGCACACGACCGGCGCGGGTTACGCTTCACCCGTGAGCGGACTCGAGGACTTCGCCCGGCTGGTCGACGGCGATCACGGTCTGTGCGTGGTGTCCACGCTGCGGCCGGACGGGACCATCCAGTCGTCGGTGGTGAACGCGGGCGTGCTCCCGCATCCGGTAACCGGCGCCCAGGTCGTTGGCCTGGTCAGCCGGGGTGACGCGCGCCGGCTGGACCACCTGCGAGCCCGGCCGCGGGCCAGCGTGGTGATCCGCGCGGGCTGGCAGTGGTCCGCCGTCGAGGGACCGGTGCAGCTGGCCGGCCCCGGCGACCCGCTGCCCGGGGTCGACGCCGAGCGGCTGCGCCTGCTGCTGCGCGAGATCTTCACCGCCGCGGGCGGGACGCATGACGACTTCGACGGCTACGACCGGGTGATGGCCGAGGAACGGCGGGTCGCCGTCCTGGTCGCCCCGGCCCGGATCTCGCCCGCCCCGCGCGGCTGAGGGCGGGCCGTGGATACCGGACGGCGCAGCATCACCCGCCCGGACGGCCGTGTCATCGAGTTCCTGGTGGCCCGGCGGACGGCCTGCCGCTGGTGCTGCACGAGGGCACCCCGGCCTGGTCCTGTACCCGCGACGGTGCAGGCGGCCAGGATCCGCGGCCTGCGGGTGATCCTGGCCGCCCGGCCCGGCTACGAGGGCTCGACGCCACGGCCGGCGCGGTGGTGGACGTGGCCGAGGACACCGCCGCGGTCCTGGACGAACTCGGCGCGGCGTCGTCACGGCGGGCGGTCCGGCGGCGGGCCGCACGCGCTGGCCTGCGCCGCGGCCCTGCCCGGGCGCTGCCTGGCGGCGGCGTCGATCGCCGGGGTGGCGCCCTACGACGTGCCGGGGCTGGACTGGCTGGCGGGCATGGGGCCGGAGAACGTCGCCGAGTTCGGTGAGGCGGTGCGCGGCGAGGCCGCGCTGACCGTGTTCCTGGACCAGGAGGCGGTCATGTTGAGCGCCGTCACCGGCGAGAGCGTCGCCAAGTCGCTGGGTGGCCTGGTCATCGAGGCCGACAAGGCCGTGCTCACCGGGGAGTTCGCCGAGCACGTCGCCGCCTGCCTGCGGGCCGCGCTGAGCTCAGGCATCGCGGGCTGGCGGGACGACGACCTGGCGTTCGTCAGGGACTGGGGCTTCTCCCTGGGCTGGAAGTCGCCGGCGCCGGATCGATCCGGCGCCGGATCATCCGGCGCCGGTCTCCGTCTGGCAGGGCGACCAGGACCAGATGGTCCCGTTCGCGCACGGGCAGTGGCTGGCCGCCAGCATCCGGGGCGCCCGCGTTCACCTGATGCCGGGTGACGGTCACCTGTCGATGACGGTGAGCGCCTTCGACCGCATCCTCGACGACCTCCTCGACCTGGCCGGCCTCAGCCCGACACCGTGACGTTCGCCCCCGCCTCGCGCAGCCAGCCTCCTGTCGTGGCGGTGGCGTGCACCACGGCGGTGGCGTTCGGCGCGTAGCCCGGCGGCGTCACCAGGAAGGTGACGGTCGCGGCCCGGCCGGGCGCCACCGAGCCGAGCACCGCCGGCCCGGCCGGCACCGCCCGCCAGCCCTGGGGGAGCTGCAGCGCCAGGCGGACGCCGTGCAGGGTGGCGTTACCCGCCGCCGTCAGCGTCACCCGCACCGGGGCGGCCTTACCGGCCTGCATGGCCGAGGGTGCGCTGACCGTCACCTGGCGGGCCCCCGGCGTGGCGGCCATGGTGAACGAGCCCCGCAGTGGCAGGTCCGCCAGCGCCGAGGAGCCGCCCACGTACAACGTGTACCGCCCGGCGGTCTGGGTCCAGCCGCTGGCAGCGTCGTCCCACCAGGACTCCTCCTGCGGGGTGAGCACGAACGAGACCCGCGCCGAGTCCCCGGGCGCCAGGCTGACCCGCTGGAAGCCGGCCAGCTGGCGCGGCGGCTCCCCGGTGCCCGCCGGGTCGCCCAGGTAGAGCTGGGCCACCTCGGAACCTGGCCGGTGGCCGGTGTTGGTGACGACCGCGGACACCCGCACGTCCTGCGTCCCGTCCGTCACCGGGCGGCTCACCGACAGGCGGCTGAACGCGAACTGAGTGTAGGAAAGGCCGAACCCGAACGGGAACAGCGGCGCGATGTCCTTGGCGTCATACCAGCGGTACCCCACGTCCACGCCCTCGGAATACTGCACGGTCGAGCCGTTGCCGGGGAACTGGGCCGTGGTCGAGGCCGGCACCTGGCTCAGCGACGCCGGGAAGGTCACCGGCAGGTGCCCGCCGGGATCGGTCCGGCCGAACAGCACGCTGGCCAGCGAGGTCCCGCTGGTCTGGCCCGGGTACCAGGTGTCAAGCACGCCTGCCACCGACGGCAGCCATGGCATCGCGACCGGCGCGCCCGCGTTGACGACCACGACCGTGTGCGGGTTCGCCGCCGCGACCGCGGAGATCAGCTCGTCCTGGGCGGACGGCAGGTTCAGCGACGGCCGGTCCGTGGCCTCGGACTCGGTGTCGTCGGACACCACGACCACGGCGACCGACGCCGACTTGGCGGCGGCGACCGCGGCGGCGATGCCCGGCGCCAGCGCCGACGGAGTGCCCCACAGCAGCTGCGACGAGTCGCCGCTTATCGACAGCGTGTACGTCTTTCCCGCGGTCAGCTGCACCGCGACCGAGTAGGTGTGCACCGGGGGCGTGGACGGGTTGTCGATGATCTGCTTGCCGTCCAGCGACAGGTACGTCGAGGTGTAGCAGCCGCACGGGTTGGTGATGGCCAGCACGTACGTGCCGGTCTCCGGCGCGGTGAGGGTGCCCGTGTAGCTGCCGCCGAACGGCGTCGGCGCGTAGGCCGGCGACAGGTCGGCGGACGGGATGGCCGGCAGCGCGGTGTCGGCGGGCAGGCCCGGCTGGTACGCCACGCCCGTGCCGGATCCCGCGGCGGCCTTGATGCCGGCCAGCGGGCTGACCGTGCCCGAGGGGAGCACGTACGCGCTGCCGCCGCCTCCGTAGGTAGCCGAGGCGTCCGCCGCCGGGCCGACGACGGCGATGGAGCCGCGGGAAGACAGGGGCAGCACCGAGCCCGCGTTCTTCAGCAGCGTCGTGCCGGACTCGGCGACCTGGGTCGCCACCGCCACGTGTGCGGGGGTGGTCACGGTGGCCGAGGGCGTCCCGGTCCGCGGCCGGCTGAACAGGCCGAACCGGAACATCTCGGTCAGCACCCGCTGCACCATGGTGTTCAGCACGCTCTTCGGGATCGTCCCGTTCTGAACCGCGGTCTGCAGCGGCGTCCCGTAGTAGGTGTTGAACGGCTGCTCCTGGTCGGTGCCCTCGAGCGCCCCCTGGGTCGAGTGCAGCGCCCCGTAGTCCGAGGTCACGAAGCCGCCGAATCCCCACTGGTCGCGCAGCACGCTGGTCTCGAGGTCGGCGTCGTTGCAGGCGAAGTTGCCGTTGATCACGGCGTAGGAGCACATGACCGAGGCGTCGCCCGACTTGACCGCCGCGTAGAACGACGGCAGGTAGATCTCGTGCTCGGTCCGGGCGTCGATGATGACGTTGTCGGCCGGCGTGTTCCGGTACGTCTCCTGGTTGTAGACCGCCAGGTGCTTCACCTGGGACAGCACGTCCTGGCCCTGCACCCCCCCGATCTCGGGGACGTCGAGCGAGGCATTCAGGAACGGGTCCTCGCTCAGCGCCTCGAACGACCGGCCCCAGCGCGGGTCCCGGTCGATGTTCACGGTCGGCCCGAGGTTGACGCTGGCGCCCTTGCCGTACTCCTCGGCGCCGATCACCTGGCCGTACTGCTCGGCCAGGGACGGGTCCCAGGTCGCCGCCAGCGCCACGCCCGCCGGAAGCTGGGTTACCCCGGTCAGGCCGTCGGCCACTCCGGCGGGCCCGTCCTCCTCGCCGACCGCCGGGATGCACAGCGCGGGGATCGCGGGCGTGTAGAACACGTACGGGTTCGAGCTGCCGTGGCCCTCCACCATGCTGATCTCGTCGGCCAGGCTCATCTGGCTGATCAGCTGGGCGACGCGCTGCGAGATCGGCGCGTGTGACGTCACCCACGGGCACGAGGCGCCGGTCGCCGAACGCACCGAGGCCGGGCTGGCGGCCGCGGCGGCCGCGGTCGCCGGCACGGCGAGCAGCGCCGTCACCACCCCCGCCGTCAGCAACCGTGCCTTCCTCGACAAAACCCGCCAAGCCCGGGCGTTACTCATCACGTTGTCCTCCGGTTCCGGACTGATCCCCCCTTATAGACCACGCAACTCAACAAGACCTAACACATCACCCCGTGAAGCGGTAGGAGTGCACACGGCTTTTTAGGGCTTTTTAAGGCGCCGCCCGGCCCGGCCGGGCGCAGACCGCCAACCCGGCGTCCGGCCGCTGGCACAATGCTCTAGTGACGCAAAACCAGTCAGTGGACCAGCGGATCGCCGGTGAGCTGGGCGTGGCCGTCCGCCAGGTCAGCGCCGCGGTCGAACTGCTCGACGGCGGCGCGACAGTGCCGTTCATCGCCAGGTACCGCAAGGAGGCCACCGGCACGCTCGACGACGCGCAGCTTCGCACGCTCGAGGAGCGGCTGCGCTACCTGCGCGAACTCGACGAGCGCCGGGACGCCATCCTCAAGGAGATCACCGCCCAGGGCAAGCTGACCGGCGAGCTGGAAGCCCAGATCCGCGCGGCCGACTCCAAGGCCCGGCTGGAAGACCTCTACCTGCCCTACAAGCCGAAGCGGCGGACCAAGGCGCAGATCGCCCGCGAGGCCGGCCTGGAGCCGCTGGCCGACCTGCTGCTCGCTGACCCCACCCGGGATCCGCAAGCCGAGGCCGCGAACTTCGTCGATCCGGGCAAGAACGTCGCGGACCCGGCCGCGGCCCTCGACGGCGCTCGCTCCATCCTGGTCGAGCGGTTCGCCGAGGACGCGGACCTGCTCGGCGAGCTGCGCGAGTCGATGGCCGCCCGCGGCTCGCTGACCTCCAGGGTCCGCGAGGGCCAGGAGCGCAACGGCGCCAAGTTCGCCGACTACTTCGAGTTCAGCGAGCCGTTCGCCCGGCTGCCCTCGCACCGGATCCTGGCGCTGTTCCGCGGCGAGAAGGAAGAGATCCTCGACCTCACCCTGGAACCGGGCGCCGACGACGCGGAGAACGAGGCCCGCATCGCCGAGCGCTTCGGCATCAGGGACGAGCACCGCCCGGCCGACCCGTGGCTCAACGCCGCCGTGCACTGGGCCTGGCGCACCCGCATCCTGATGCACCTGAGCGTCGACATCCGGGTCCGGCTGTGGCAGGCGGCCGAGGACGAGGCGGTCCGGGTGTTCGCCGCCAACCTGCGCGACCTGCTGCTGGCCGCCCCGGCCGGGGCGCGGACCACGATCGGCCTGGACCCGGGCTTCCGTACCGGAGTCAAGGTCGCGGTCACCGACGCCACCGGCAAGGCCCTCGCCACCGCCACGATCTACCCGCACGAGCCGCAGCGCCGCTGGGACGAGGCCATCGACGTCCTCGCGAAACTGGCCCGCCTGCATCAGGCCAACCTCGTCGCCATCGGCAACGGCACCGCCTCACGGGAGACCGACCGGCTGGCCGCCGACCTGATCAAGCACCACCCCGATCTCGGCCTGACCAAGGTGGTGGTGTCCGAGGCCGGCGCCAGCGTGTACTCGGCCTCCGCCTACGCCTCGGAGGAACTGCCCGGGATGGACGTCTCGCTCCGCGGCGCGGTGTCCATCGCCCGGCGGCTGCAGGACCCGCTCGCCGAACTGGTCAAGATCGACCCCAAGTCCATCGGCGTGGGCCAGTACCAGCACGACGTGGCCGAGGGCAAGCTGTCGCACTCGCTGGACGCCGTGGTGGAGGACTGCGTGAACGCGGTCGGCGTGGACCTGAACACCGCCTCGCAGCCGCTGCTGGCCCGCGTCTCGGGGATCACGGGCAACCTGGCCACCGCGATCGTGGCCCGGCGCGACTCCGAAGGCCCCTTCAGGACCCGCCAGCAGCTCATGCAGGTGCCCAGGCTCGGCCCGAAGGCCTTCGAGCAGTGCGCCGGGTTCCTGCGCATCCGCGGCGGCGACGACCCGCTCGACGCGTCCGGCGTGCACCCCGAGGCCTACCCGGTGGTCCGCCGCATCCTGGCCGCCACGGGAAGCGCCGCGGGCGACCTGATCGGCAGCACCGCCGTGCTCCGCGGGCTGCGCCCGGAGAAGTTCACCGACGACAGGTTCGGGCTGCCGACCGTCACCGACATCCTGCGCGAGCTGGAGAAGCCGGGCCGCGACCCGCGTCCCGCGTTCGCCACCGCGACGTTCGCCGAGGGCGTGGAGAAGCTCGGGGACCTCGAGCCCGGCATGGTGCTCGAGGGGGTGGTGACGAACGTGGCCGCGTTCGGCGCGTTCGTCGATGTCGGCGTGCACCAGGACGGCCTGGTCCACGTGTCGGCGATGTCGCGCAACTTCGTCTCCGACCCCCGCTCGGTGGTCAAGTCCGGCGACGTGGTGCGGGTCAAGGTGCTCTCCGTCGACATCCCCAGGCACCGGATCTCGCTCACCCTCCGGCTGGACGACGAAGGTCCGCGCCCGGCCGGCGGCCGCGGGCGGACCGGGGACGGCCCGGCCGGAGATTCATCCCGAACGGGCCGGGGCGCGAGCCCCCGCTCCGCCCCGGGCGGCTCCGGGCGTCCCAGGGAAGCCACCCCGGACGGCGCGCTCGCCGATGCCCTGCGCCGGGCCGGCCTGGTGCGCGAGGACCGCCCGCGAGGCCGTTAGCGGCGGGATCACCCGCGCACACGATGCCACCGCACACCGGTAGCATCGGGTAACCAGTTCTGTTCGACGTTGAAGGAGCACACCGTGTCCAGCCAGCAGCTTCGTATCACCCTCGCAGGCCGCGAGCATGTGGTCGAGGCTGGCACCACGGCCGGCGAGGCGCTTGCCGCCGAAGGTTCCGTCATCGCCGCCCGGGTCAACGGCGAGCTGCGCGACCTCGCTTACCAGGTCGCCGACGGCGACGTGATCGAGCCGGTCGACATCGCCAGCGACGACGGCCGCTACATCCTGCGGCACTCGGCCGCGCACGTCATGGCGCAGGCCGTACAGGATCTGTTCCCGCAGGCCAAGCTGGGCATCGGACCGCCGGTGGAGAACGGTTTCTACTACGACTTCGACGTCGAGGTGCCGTTCACCCCGGAGGACCTGAAGGCGATCGAGGCCAGGATGCGCCAGATCGTCAAGCAGGGCCAGCGCTTCTCCCGCCGGGTCGTGACCGACGACCAGGCGCGGGCCGAGCTCGCCGCCGAGCCGTACAAGCTCGAGCTGATCGGCCTCAAGGGCGCCCCGTCATCCGACGACGGCGAGTCGGTGGAGGTCGGCGGGGCCGAGCTGACCATCTACGACAACCTGAACCCGGCCAGCGGCGAGCTGTGCTGGAAGGACCTGTGCCGCGGCCCGCACCTGCCGGCCACCCGGGCCATCCCGGCGTTCAAGCTGATGCGCACCGGCGGGGCCTACTGGCGGGGAAGTGAGAAGAACCCGCAGCTGCAGCGGATCTACGGCACCGCCTGGGAGACCAGGGACAAGCAGGACGAGTACGTCAGGATGCTCGCCGAAGCCGAGAAGCGCGACCATCGCAAGCTCGGCGCGGAACTCGACCTGTTCTCGTTCCCGGTCGAGATCGGCAGCGGCCTGCCGGTGTTCCACCCCAAGGGCGGCATCATCCGCCGGGTGATGGAGGACTACTCGCGGCGCCGTCACGAGGAGGCCGGGTACGACTTCGTCAACACCCCGCACCTGACCAAGGAAGACCTGTTCATCACCTCCGGGCACCTGGAGTGGTATAAGGACGGCATGTTCCCGCCCATGGAACTGGACGGGGCCACCTATTACCCGAAGCCGATGAACTGCCCGATGCACATCCTGATCTACGCGGCGCGCGGGCGGTCCTACCGGGAGCTGCCGCTGCGGCTCTTCGAGTTCGGCACCGTGTACAGGTACGAGAAGTCGGGCGTGGTGCACGGCCTGACCCGGGCCCGCGGCTTCACCCAGGACGACTCGCACATCTTCTGCACCCCGGAGCAGCTGCAGGACGAGCTGGCGTCGCTGCTGAAGTTCGTGGTCGGGCTGCTGCGCGACTTCGGGCTTACCGAGTTCGAGGCGGAGCTGTCCACCCGGCCGGAGAAGTACGTCGGCGACCTCGAGGAGTGGGCGGTCGCCGAGGCCGCGCTCAAGCACGCCCTGGACGTGTCCGGGCTGCGTTACGTGATCGCCGAGGGGGAGGGCGCCTTCTACGCGCCCAAGATCGACGTGCATGTCAAGGACGCGATCGGGCGACGCTGGCAGCTGTCCACCCTGCAGGTCGACCTCCAGATGCCGCACCGGTTCAGTCTCGAGTACCAGGCCGCCGACGGGTCGCGGCAGCGCCCGTACATGATCCACCGGGCGCTGTTCGGATCGATCGAGCGGTTCTTCGGCATCCTGGTCGAGCACTACGCCGGCGCCTTCCCGCCGTGGCTCGCGCCGGTCCAGGCGGTCGGCATCCCGATCTCCGACGCGCACGTGCCCTACCTGGAGAAGATCGCGGCCAGCCTGCGCGAGCAGGGCATCCGCGTCGAGGTGGACGCGAGCGACGACCGGATGCAGAAGAAGATCAGGACCGCGCAGCGGCAGAAGGTGCCGTTCATGCTGATCGCGGGCGACGACGACGTGGCCGCCGGAGCGGTGTCGTTCCGGTTCCGCGACGGGTCGCAGAAGAACGGCGTCCCCGTGGCGGACGCCGTCGCGGAGATCGTCACCGCGGTGCGCGACCGCGTCCAGGTGTAGGCCCCGTGCCCGATCAGGACGACGTCTTCGCGGGAGTCCCCGACGCCTTCGGGCGGCTGTGGACGCCACACCGCCTGGCCTACATCAAAGGCGCGAACAAGCCATCAGGCTCGGGCGAGGATGACGGCTGCCCGTTCGACCGTGCGCCGAAGCTGACCGACGAGGAAGGCCTGATCGTCGCACGGGGCGAGCTGGTCTACGCGGTGCTCAACCTGTACCCGTACAACGCGGGCCACGTGCTGATCTGCCCCTACCGGCACCTGGCCGACTACACCGACCTGACGCCGGCCGAGACCGCCGAGTTCTCCGAGTTCACCAAGCGGGCCGTCCGCGCGCTGCGCCAGGCCTCCGGCGCCCAGGGCTTCAACATCGGCATCAACCTGGGCTCGGTGGCCGGCGCGGGCATCGCCGCCCACCTGCACCAGCACGTGGTGCCCCGGTGGGGCGGCGACACCAACTTCATGCCGGTGACCGGCCGCACCCGCGTCCTGCCCCAGCTCCTCGCCGACACCCGTAAGCTCCTCGCCGAAGCCTGGCCCGCCTCACCCTAGCTCCGCCGCCCCCACCCCAGTCCACCCCAGTCCAGTCCACCCCAGTCCAGTCCACCCCAGTACAGTCCACCCCAGTACAGCCCACCCCAGTACAGCCCAGCTCAGGCCCCGCCCGGCCGTCAGCCCCAGCAGCACTTTCCCGTAACACATGAATGTGGCGCTCTACCATTCTGCCGGGTAGGGCGCCACATTCACCTGGATGGGGAGTCGTGCGGCTGCCCGCTAGTCCGGCTTGGAGTCGGCAGCTACCTTGGCCGCCAGGTGGGACGGGAGCGGCTCGTGGCGCAGGTACTGGCGCGTGAACGACCCGGTCCCGTGTGATACCGAACGCAGGTCAATGGCGTACCTGGTGATCTCGAGCTCCGGGATCTCCGCCTTGACCAGAGTCCGGCCGACGCCCACCGGCTCGGTGCCGAGCACCCGGCCGCGCCGCGAGGACAGGTCCGACATCACCGCGCCCACGTAATCGTCGGGGACCAGCACGGACATCACGTCCACCGGCTCGAGCAGCATCGGCTGCGCCTTGTCGACCGCGTCGCGCAGCGCCAGCCGGCCTTCTGAAAGGCCATGTCGGAGGAGTCCACCGAGTGCGCCTTGCCGTCGTACAGGGTGACCCGGACGCCGGTCATCGGGTAACCGGCCGTGACGCCCTGCTCCATCTGCCACCGGACGCCCTTTTCCACCGAGGGAATGAACTGGCGCGGCACCACCCCGCCGACGATCTTGTCGACGAACTCGAAGCTGCCCGAATCCGCTAGCGGCTCCACCTCGATGTGGCAGATGCCGTACTCGCCGTGCCCGCCGGTCTGCTTGACGTTGCGGCCGAGTCCCTGTGCCTTGCCCGCGATCGTCTCCCGCAGCGGGACGCGCAGGTCGGTGGTTTCCACCGCGACGCCGTGCCGGTGCGCCAGCCGGTCGAGCAGCACGTCGGCGTGTGCCTCGCCCATGCACCACAGCACCAGCTGCCTGGTCTCGGCGTTGTTCTCCAGGCGCAGCGTAGGATCCTCGGCGACCAGGCGGTTCAGCGCCTGGGACAGCTTGTCCTCGTCGGCCTTGGACTTGGCCACGATCGCGACCGGGAGGAGCGGCTCGGGCATCGACCACGATTCCATCAGCAGCGGGTGGTCCTTGTCCGACAGCGTGTCGCCGGTCTCGGCGGTGCCCAGCTTGGCCACGGCGCAGATGTCGCCGGCCGCGCACTGGGTGACCGGACGCTGCAGCTTGCCAAGCGGCGTGGTCAGCGCGCCGACCCGCTCGTCGTTGTCGTGATCCTCGTGCCCGCGGGCGGCGCGGCCGTGGCCGGACACGTGCACGGAGGCGTCGGGGCGAAGCGTGCCGGAGAACACCCGGACCAGGCTGATCCGGCCGACGTAGGGATCGGAGGTGGTCTTGATCACCTCGGCCAGGAGCGGGCCCTTGGCGTCCGAGGACAGGCCGGTGACGGGCTTGCCGTCCGGGGTGGTGACATCGGGCATCGGGTGCTCGGCGGGGCAGGGGAACGCCTCGGTCATCACTTCGAGCAGCTCGAGCATGCCGATCTTCTGCGGCGCGGAGGTGACGAGCACCGGGTAGAAGCTGCCCCGCGCGACGGCCTTTTCCAGGTCCTCGATCAGCACCTTGGGGTCGATCTCCTCGCCGGACAGGTACCTGTCCATGAGGGTCTCGTCTTCGCTCTCGGTGATGATGCCCTCGATCAGCTCGCCGCGCAGCTCGGACATGCGGTCCTGGTCCTCCGCCGCCGGAGCGCCCTCGGAGCGCTCGCCGCCCGCGTAGCTGAACAGCTTCTGGGACAGCAGCCCGATCAGCCCGGTAACCGGCTCGCCGACGGGCTGGTACAGCGGAGCCACGGCATCGCCGAAGGCCTCGCGGCACGCGTCCAGGGTCGCCTGGAACTCGGCGCGCTGGTGGTCGATCTTGGTGATGACGACCGCGCGCGGCATGCCGACCGCGGCGCACTCCTCCCACAGCATCCTGGTCACGCCGTCGATCCCGTCAGTGGCGGAGACCGCGAAGAGCGCTGAGTCCGCCGCGCGGAGCCCGGCCCTGAGGTCCCCCGTGAAGTCGGCGTAGCCGGGCGTGTCGAGCAGGTTGACCTTGATGCCGTTGTGCACGATCGGCGCGAGCGTCAAGTTGACCGAACGCTGCTGCCTGACCTCGACCTCGTCGAAGTCGCTGACCGTGGTGCCTTCTTCTATGCTGCCCGGGCGCTGGATGGTGCCGGTCGCCGCCAGCAGCGCCTCGACCAGGCTGGACTTCCCGGTCCCAGAATGGCCGACCAGCACCACATTCCGTACCTGATCGGCCGCCGGTGCCCTGCCCGCGGCTCCTCCCGCCCCACTGCCTGTTCCTGCCACTGAGGTTCGCCTCCTTGCGATCGCTTCTCGCGGCCAACGCTGCGCACGACCAGCCTTAACCCGCGAGCACCGTGTCCACAACCCCCACGGAGAGAATCTCCCCGGTTGCCGGAAATACAAGCTCGCCCCAGCGGCAGAAAACTCAAGCTCAGCCCGGCGGTAGTATCGGACGGCCATGCTGAACGTGCTGCGGCCCGCTATGACGCGCCTGTTCACCCCGGTGGGCAAGGTGCTTGCGCGCACCCCTGTCACGCCGAACGTCATCACGGTCATCGGCACGGTGGGCGTGGCCGGCGGGGCGCTCGGCCTGTTTCCGATCGGCGAGCTGTTCCCCGGCGCCTTCACCTGCACGATCTTCGTGTTCCTTGACATGCTGGACGGCGTGCTGGCCCGGATCAAGGGCACCAGCGGCACCTGGGGCGCATTCCTGGACTCGACGATGGACCGGATCGCCGACGCCGGCATCTTCAGCGGCCTGGTGATCTGGTTCATGCTCGGCGGGCGCAACCCGCTGCTCGCGGGGGTGTCGCTGTTCTGCCTGGTGGCGGGCAACCTGGTGTCGTATGTCAAGGCGCGGGCCGAGGGCCTGGGCCTGCGCTGCGATGTGGGCCTGATCGAACGCCCCGAGCGGATGGTGATCTCGCTGGTGGCCGTCGGCGTTTCCGGGCTCGGCGTGCCGTACATTCTCAACGTGGGGCTCTGGGCGCTGGCGGCCGGCAGCGCCTTCACTTTCTGGCAGCGAGTGCACGCGGTACATAAGGCAGCGAAGGCTCCCGGAGATCAGGGTGGCCTCAGAAAGGTTAGCGGTGGCCGTACTGAGTCGTCGGCTGAGTGAACGGCTGACGGGGGTCGCGTACCAGCTGGGCTGGACGGTGATCTGCCGCGTCCCACTGGCTTGGGCGTCTTGGGCCTTCGCCAGGGCGGCCGGCATCGCGTGGCGCCGCCAGGGGCCGGGAGTCCAGGTCCTCGAGGCCAACCTGCGCCGCGTGCTGAGCTGGAAATACGGTACCGGCGAGGTAGACGGTAAGGAACTGCGCACGCTGTCCAGGGCCGCGCTGCAGTCCTACGCCAGGTACTGGCTCGAGACCTTCCGGCTGTCGGTGACCCCCACCGAGCGGCTGGTGTCCGGGATGCGCTTCCAGGGCCCGAACGAGGCGACGCTGTTCGACTGCCTGAAAGCCGGCCGCGGCGTGATCATCGCGCTGCCGCACATGGGCAACTTCGAGCAGGCCGGCGCCTGGGTCATCGGCCGCGGGGCGGGCAAGTTCACCACCGTCGCCGAGCGGCTCCGGCCCGAGTCGGTCTACGAGAGCTTCCTGCGAGCCCGGCAGAGCCTGGGTTTCGAGGTCCTCCCGCTGACCGGCGGCGGCAGCCCGTTCGGGACCCTGGCCCAGCGGCTCCGCGCCGGCGGCCTGGTCTGCCTGGTCAGCGACCGCGACCTGAAGGAAAGCGGCATCGAGGTCGAGATGTTCGGCGAGAAGGCGCGGATTTCCGCGGTGGCCGCGCTCGCCGTGCACACCGGCGCGGCGCTGATGCCGACCGGGACGTGGTTCGACGGTGACGACTGGGGCGCGCGCATCTACGACGAGATCCCCGTGCCGGAGTCGGGCACCCGCGCCGAGAAGGTCGCCGCGATGAGCCAGGCGATGGCCGATCGCTTCACCGAGGCGATCGCCGAGCACCCGCAGGACTGGCACATGCTGCAGAAGGTGTTCACCGCAGATCTCGACCCGGACCGGCTGCCGTCGCCCCAGGCGATGGCGCCCCGGGTGCCGGCGCCCCGGAGCGAGTCATGAAGATCGGGATCACCTGCCCGTACTCCTGGGACGTGCCGGGCGGCGTGCAGCAGCACATCAGGGACCTGGCCGAGGAGCTGATCGACGAGGGTCACGAGGTCTCGGTGATCTCCCCGGCCGACGACGAGATGCCGCTGCCGCCTTACGTGGTCCCGGCCGGCCGGGCCGTGCCGGTGCCCTACAACGGGTCCGTGGCGCGGCTGTCGTTCGGCTTCCTGTCGGTGAGCCGGGTCCGGCGCTGGATCCGGGACGGCGGGTTCGACGTGCTGCATGTGCACGAGCCCGAGATACCGAGCCTGTCGCTGCTGGCCTGCTGGGTGGCCTCGGGACCGATCGTCGCCACCGTGCACACCGCCATCCCGCGGTCCCGCATCCTGCTGGTCACCTACCCGGTGGTGCGCACCGGGATGGAGAAGATCAACGGCCGGATCGCCGTGTCCGAGGCGGCCAGGACCACGCTGGTCGAGCACATCGGCGGCGATGCCGTGGTCATCCCGAACGGGGTGGCCACCCGCCGCTACCGTAAGGCCGACCCGCTGCCGGGATGGCCGGGACCCGGTGGCGCGATCGGCTTCCTCGGCCGCCTCGACGAGCCGCGCAAGGGCCTGTCCGTGCTGCTCAAGGCGTTCGAGATCCTCGGCCCGCAACGGCCGGGGCTGCGGCTGCTCATCGCCGGCCCGGCCGCGGACGCCGAGGAGGTGCTGCACCGGCTGCCCGCCGGCCTGCGCGACCGGGTGGTGCTGCTCGGGCAGGTCAGCGAGGACGACAAGGTCCGCGTGCTGCACTCGGTCGACGTGTTCTGCTCGCCGAACACCGGCGGCGAGTCGTTCGGCATCGTGACCGCCGAGGCGATGGCGGCCGGCGTGCCCATCGTGGCCAGCGACATCGACGCGTTCCGGCAGGTCTTGCGGGACGGCGAGGCGGGGGAGCTGTTCGCCGCCGGCGACGCCGCCGACCTGGCCCGGGCGGTCGTACGGCTGCTGGACGACCCGCCGCGGCGGGCCCGGCTCTCCGCCGCGGCGCTGGCCGCCGTGGCCGACTACGACTGGTCGGTCGTCGCCCGCGCCGTGTTCAGCGTCTACGAGACCGTCGTGCTCGGCAGCACCCAGGTCGCCGTCACCGCGTCCGGCAGCGACTTCCCCCAGGACGCGCTGCCATGATCACCGACATCGTCATCGTGGTGGCGGCCGCGCTGCTGGCAGGCGTGTACGTGTCCTGGCGCGCGGGACGCATCGACCGCCTGCACGCCCGGGTGGAGATGGCCCGCACCGCCCTGGACGTGACCCTGCTGCGGCGCAGTTCGGTGGCCCTGGAGCTGGCCACCTCCAACCTGCTCGACCCGGCCACCAGCCTGCTGCTGGCCGCCGCGGTGCACGGCACTCGCGGCGGCGACCGCCCGCACGACCTGGCCGAGAGCGACCTGACCCGGGCGCTGCGCGCCGCCTTCAGCCAGCCCGGCTTCCGGACCTCGCTGAGCGGCAAGGAAGGCGCCGACGAACTCCTCGCCGAGCTCGAGGCGGCCGCGCACCAGGTGTTCCTGGCCCGCAAGTTCTACAACGACATGGTCGCGGCGACCCGGGAGGCCAGGCAGCGCCCGCTCGCCCGCGTGCTGCGCCTGTCCGGCAAGGCCAAGGCCCCCGTGTTCTTCGAGATGGACGACTCGCTGGCCGACGAGAAGAGCAGCGCCCCCCTCGGCCGCTAGCCCGCCCGGTCCCGTTTCCCGCAGCTGGTCATACGATGTTCATAAGCAGTCACGATTTATCAAGCGAGGTTCCGAGTGTCCACAGTCAACGCTGAGACGGGCACCGCGCGGGTCAAGCGCGGCATGGCCGAGATGCTCAAGGGCGGCGTGATCATGGACGTGGTCACGCCCGACCAGGCCAAGATCGCCGAGGACGCAGGCGCGGTCGCCGTGATGGCGCTTGAGCGCGTGCCTGCCGACATCCGCGCGCAGGGCGGGGTCGCCAGGATGAGCGACCCCGACATGATCGACGGCATCATCGCGGCGGTGTCCATTCCCGTGATGGCCAAGTGCCGGATCGGCCACTTCGCCGAGGCGCAGGTGCTGCAGGCCATCGGGGTCGACTACATCGACGAGTCCGAGGTGCTCACCCCCGCCGACGAGGCGCACCACGTGGACAAGTGGAAGTTCACCGTGCCGTTCGTGTGCGGCGCGACCAACCTGGGCGAGGCGCTGCGCCGCATCACCGAGGGCGCGGCGATGATCCGGTCCAAGGGCGAGGCCGGCACCGGCAACGTGGTCGAGGCGACCAGGCACATGCGCTCGATCCGGTCGGAGATCGCGCGCCTGTCCGGGCTGCCCGAGGAGGAGCTGTTCACCGCGGCCAAGGAGCTCGGCGCGCCGTACGAGCTGGTCGCCGAGGTGGCGCGGGCCGGTCGGCTCCCGGTGGTGCTGTTCACCGCGGGCGGCCTCGCGACCCCCGCCGACGCCGCGCTGATGATGCAGCTCGGTGCCGAGGGCGTGTTCGTGGGGTCGGGCATCTTCAAGTCCGGCGACCCCGCCAAGCGCGCCGCCGCGATCGTGAAGGCCACCACCTTCCACGACGACCCGGATGTCGTGGCCAAGGTCTCCCGCGGCCTCGGCGAAGCCATGGTCGGCATCAACCTGGACACCCTGCCCGCCGACCAGCACTACGCCGCCCGCGGCTGGTAGCCGCCGCTCCCCCGGGTTGAATCTAGTGATCGTGGATACAAATACCCCCTATAGGGGGTGTAACGATCCACGATGATGCGGGCACTCCGGTCCCGCGCCCGAAATGTCCGGTTGGCCTGGGCGAGGCCAGTCATGGAGGAACGATGAAGCCGGTCATCGGCGTGCTCGCCCTGCAGGGCGATATCCCCGAGCACCTGCGTGCGCTCGAGGCCGTCGGCGCGCGGCCGGCCCCGGTGCGCCGTCCGGAGGAACTCCACCAGGTCGACGGCCTGGTCATCCCCGGCGGCGAGTCGACCACGCTGTGGCGGCTGTCGGTGGCCTTCGACATGCTCGAGCCGCTGCGCAAGCTCGTCGCCTCCGGCTTGCCGGCGTTCGGGTCCTGCGCCGGGATGATCATGCTGGCGGACCGGCTGGCCGATGGAGCCGAAGGCCAGCTGACCTACGGCGGCATCGACATGACCGTCCGCCGGAACGCGTTCGGCCGCCAGGTCGACTCCTTCGAGCGGGATATCACCCTGACCGGGCTAGCAAAGAGCGAAGGCGCGCTCCGCGCCGTCTTCATCAGGGCGCCCTGGGTGGAGCAGACCGGACCGGGCGTCAGCATTCTGGGAACGGACCAGCGCACGGGTAGGATCGTCGCCGTCCGGCAAGGGCCACTGCTGGCCACGGCCTTCCACCCCGAACTGACGCCGGACCGGCGCATTCACCAGCTATTCGTAGACATTGTGAAGGACAACACATGAGCGGCCACTCCAAGTGGGCCACCACCAAGCACAAGAAGGCGGTGGTCGACGCCAAGCGCGGCAAGCTGTTCGCCAAGCTGATCAAGAACGTCGAGGTCGCCGCGCGTACCGGCGGCCCAGACCCGGCAGGCAACCCGACGCTGTACGACGCGATCCAGAAGGCCAAGCGGAGCTCGGTCCCGAACGACAACATCGACCGGGCCGTCCGCCGCGGCAGCGGCGTCGAGGCGGGCGGCGCCCAGTACGAGAACATCACGTACGAGGGCTACGGCCCGGGCGGCGTCGCGGTGCTGGTGCAGTGCCTGACCGACAACAGGAACCGGGCCGCCTCGGACGTCCGCACCGCGTTCAGCCGCAACGGCGGCTCGATGGCCGACCCGGGTTCGGTGTCGTACCTGTTCCACCGCAAGGGCGTGATCGTGGTGGAGAAGAACGGCGTCTCCGAGGACGACGTGCTGACCGCGGTGCTCGACGCGGGCGCCGAGGAGGTCAACGACCTCGGCGAGTCCTTCGAGGTGGTGTCCGAGCCGACGGACCTGGTGGCGGCGCGCACGGCGCTGCAGGACGCCGGGATCGACTACGACTCCGCCGACACGGCGTTCCTGCCCACCGTCGAGGTGGACCTGGACGAGGAGCACGCCAAGAAGGTGTTCCGGCTGATCGAAGCGCTCGAGGACTCCGACGACGTGCAGGATGTGTACGCCAACTACTCGGTCACCGACGACATCATGGAGAAGCTCGGCTGACGCTGCCATGATCATCCGCCCGCTCACCCCGGACTTCGGCTGGGACGAGTACATCGACCTGACCATGCGCTCGTTCGGCCCGGTGGACGAGGCGATGGTCCAGCCGAGGATCGAGCCCGTCGTGGCGGCCGGGCGGTGCCTGGGGGCCTTCGACGGCGACCGGCTCATCGGCACCGCCCTGTACCACGACATGCGCCAGTGGTGGCACGGGCGGGCCGTCCCGATGGCCGGGGTGGCCGGCGTCAAGGTCGCGCCCGAATACCGCGGCCAGGGCGTCGGCCGCGCCCTGATGACCGCGCTCGCCGAGCTCATGACCGAACATGGCTACCCGCTGTCGGCCCTCTACCCGGCGACGATGACGATCTACCGGTCGCTCGGCTGGGAGATCGCCGGGCACCGGCACGAGGCGGTGCTGCCCAGCCGGGCGCTGTCCGCGATGGCCCGGCCGGACGCGAAGGCCGCCGCCGGGATCAGGCGGCCGGGCCCGGACGACGCCGCCGAGGTGCTCGAGGTCATCGGCCGCGCCCACGCCGTCGCCCGCGACTGCGGCCCGATCACCTGGGACGAGGCCACCGTGCGCCGCTGGCTGACCCGCCCCGGCCGGTACGCCGACAAGGACCGCTACGCCTACCTGGCCCCCGACGGGTTCCTCGGCTACGGCTGGCGCCGCGGTCACGAGGAGATCTTCGTCGAGCGGATGGTGGCGTCCTCGGCCGGGACGACCAGGGCGCTGTGGGCGGTGGCCGCCTCCAACTCCTCGGTGGCCGGGACGGTGCACGCGCAGGTCGGCCCGTCCGATCCGCTCTGGTGGATGCTGCGCGAGCAGGACGCGGACATCGCCGAGCGGGAGAGCTGGATGCTCCGCCTGCTCGACGCGCCCGCCGCCATCGCCGCCCGGGGTTTCCCTGCGACGGACCTCACCGTGCCGCTGCAGATCACCGATGACCTGCGGCCCGCCAACTCGGGCCGGTGGGAGCTGACCGTCCGGGCCGGCGAAGGCCGTCTTTCCAGGTCCCGAACGGACCCCGTTCCTGCTTCCCCCGCCGCCGCGTCCCCCGGCGGGCGGGCGCCGCTGCGGCTGGACGCCCGGGGCCTGGCCGCGCTGTACGCGGGGACACCGGTCGCGACCCTGCGCCGGGCGGGCCTGGCCGACGGCGGCAGCCCGGCCGCCGACGCCGCCCTGGACGGCGCGTTCGCCGCGACCCCGTTCATGCTGGACGGCTTCTGACCCGCGGTTAATCGGATGACCGGCCCAGGCGGCTGCCGTACCGTGAGTGCTCGTGGCTGACCATCATCCCGATCTCGAGATCCGGGTCCTGAGGACAGGCGACGACATCGACGCGCAGCTCGACCTGGCCGAACGGTCCTTCGGCGTCAAGGGCGCAGAGGAACGGGAACGCTGGCGGGAGGCCGTGTCCGGGCACATCGCCGCGGGCCGCTGCCTGGGTGCCTTCGTCGGGGGCCGGCCGGCCGGGGGTGCCATTTTCCACGACATGCGGCAGTGGTGGGGCGGCCGCCAGCTGCCGATGGCCGGGGTGTCCAGCGTCCGGGTGGCGCCCGAGGACCGGGGCCGGGGCATCGGCCGCCTGCTGATGACCGCCCTGCTCGACGAGATCGCGGCGGGCGGCTACCCGCTGTCGGCGCTCTACCCGGCGACGATGCCGCTGTACCGGTCGCTGGGCTGGGAACTGGCTGGCGTCAGGGACACGGTGGTGATCCCCGCCCGGTCACTGCTCGGCCTGACGCGGGCCGACCTGGCGCTGGCCGACGCGGACCCGGACCCGAGGCCGGCCCCCGCCCTGCGCCGGGCCGGGCCCGGCGACACGGACGCGGTGCTCGCGGTCATCGGCCGGGTGCACCAGGCGGCTCGCGACTGCGGCCCGATCAGCTGGGACGCCACCTCGGTGAGCCGCTGGCTCGGCGACCCTGACGTCTACGCCTACCTTGCGACGACGGCTTCCTCGCCTACCGGTGGTACCACGGGAACGACCTCTTCGTCGACGGGGCGGAGGCGGTGTCCGGCCCGACCGTCCGCGCCTTCTGGTCGCACCTCGGCTCGCACGCCTCGATGGCGGACACGGTCTACGCCCGGGTCGGCCCGGCCGACGCCTTCTGGTGGCTGCCCCGCGAGCGCGACGCCGACGTGGAGCACCGTTCGCGCTGGATGCTCCGCGTGGTCGACGCGCCCGCGGCCATCGCCGCCCGCGGCTTCCCCGCCGCGGTCTCGCTCCGCGTCCCGCTGCAAATCGCCGACGGCGCCCGTCCCGCGAACTCCGGCCGCTGGCAGCTGACCGTGGCCGGGGGCGCCGGAGCGCTCGATCCGCTGGATCCGGGCCCGGGCACGCTCGATCCGCTGAATCCGGCGCCGGGCACGCTCGATCCGCTGGATCCGGCGCCGGGCACGCTCGGTCCGCCAGGTCCCGCCGGCGTGCCTGATCTGGATCCCGCCGCGGATCCGGCCCTCATGCTGGGCGCGCGCGGCCTGGCCGCGCTCTACGCCGGGACCCCGCTCGTCACCCTGCGCCAGGCCGGCCTGGCCGCGGGCGGGACGGCCGCTGACGACGCGGCCCTGGACGCCGCCTTCGCCGCGACGCCGTACATGCTCGACTCCTTTTGACGGACACGCCGCCGGCGTTGCGCGCCACCCGAGCCGCGGGCCGGTAGGTTCGAGGCGAACAGATGTTCGCGGACAACTATACGGAGAGCGCCTGGTGGGCTTGTCATACGCGCGGCACCCGGTCCGGGTGCTCGGAGTCGACCCCGGGCTGACCAGGTGCGGCGTCGGGGTGGTCGAGGGCGCGCCGGGACGGGCGCTGACCCTGGTCCGGGTCGGGGTCATCAGGACGTCGGCCGACGAGGACATCGCGGCGCGCCTGCTCGCGATCGAGACCGGGATCGAGGCCTGGCTGGACGCCTGCCGGCCCGACGCGGTGGCCGTCGAGCGGGTGTTCAGCCAGCAGAACGTGCGCACGGTGATGGGCACCGCGCAGGCCGGCGCGGTCGCGATCGTCTGCGCCGCGCGCCGCGGGCTGCCGGTGGCCCTGCACACGCCCAGCGAGGTCAAGGCGGCCGTGACCGGTAACGGGCGGGCGGACAAGGACCAGGTCACGGCGATGGTGACGCGGCTGCTGCGGGTCACCGACCCGCCGCGCCCGGCCGACGCCGCCGACGCGCTGGCGCTGGCGATCTGTCATATCTGGCGCGGCGGCGGCGCGCGGCTGCGCCTGGCCGCCCTGACTGGCCGAGGAGGGAGCGCGTCATGATCGCTCATCTGCGCGGCACGGTGGCCGGCGTCGCGCCGGACGGCGCCGTCATCGAGGTCGGCGGAGTCGGGATGCGCGTGCAGTGCACCCCGGGCACGCTGGCCACGCTCAGGCCGGGGGAGCCCGCGCAGGTCGCCACCTCGCTGGTGGTCAGGGAGGACTCGCTCACCCTGTACGGCTTCTCCTCCGACGACGAGCGGAACGTCTTCGAGCTGCTGCAGACGGCCAGCGGCGTCGGGCCGAGGCTGGCGCTGGCCATGCTGGCCGTGCACGCGCCGGACGCGCTGCGCCGGGCCGTCTCGACCGAGGACCTCGAACGCGCTGACCATGGTCCCCGGTATCGGCAAGAAGGGGGCGCAGCGGATCGTGCTCGAGATGAAGGACAGGCTCGGGCCGCCCGGCGACGGCGGCGACGGGGTGCCCGAGGCCCGCGCCGCGGGCCGCCTCGTGGCGGGACCAGGTGCAGTCCGGCCTGGTGAACCTGGGCTGGCCGGCCAGGGACGCCGACCAGGCCATCGCGGCGCTCGAGGACGAGGGCGTGATCGGCGGGGCCAACGGCGACACGGTGGACGTGGCCACTGGCGCTGCGGGCCGCCCTGCGCAAGCTGAGCAGGCAGTAGCGGCGATGACCGAGGACGAGGCTCTCCGCCGGGCCGAGGAAGCCGAGCTCGCCGCGCGCCGGATCTCCCCGGACGACGAGCATGAAGAGGTGGTGTCCCCGCTGGCCGACGCGGACGAGCGGGTCATCGAGAGCGCGCTGCGGCCCAAGCGGCTCACCGAGTTCACCGGCCAGGCGCGGGTGCGCGAGCAGCTGTCGCTGATCCTGCAGAGCGCCCTGCGGCGCGGCCGGCCGCCGGACCACGTGCTGCTGGCCGGGCCGCCCGGGCTGGGCAAGACCACGATCGCGATGATCGTCGCCGCCGAGCTCGGCGCGCCGCTGCGCATCACCAGCGGCCCGGCCATCGAGCGCTCCGGCGACCTGGCGGCGGTGCTGTCCACGCTCAGCGAGGGCGAGGTGATCTTCATCGACGAGATCCACCGCCTGGCCCGGCCCGCCGAGGAGATGCTCTACCTGGCGATGGAGGACTTCCGCGTCGACGTGGTGATCGGCAAGGGCCCGGGCGCGACCGCGATCCCGCTGGACATCGCGCCGTTCACGCTGGTCGGGGCGACCACCCGGGCCGGGCTGCTGCCGGCCCCGCTGCGGGACAGGTTCGGCTTCACCGCGCACCTGGACTTCTACCAGCCAGACGAGCTCGAGATCATCATCCGCCGGTCCGCCGGGCTGCTCGGGGTGACGCTCACCGACGAGGGCGCGGCCGAGCTCTCCACCCGGTCGCGCGGGACGCCGCGGATCGCGAACCGGCTGCTGCGCCGGGTGCGCGACTACGCCGAGGTGCGCGCCGACGGCGTGGTCACCGCGGACATCACCCGGACCGCGCTCGAGATCTACGAAGTGGACGAGCACGGCCTGGACCGGCTCGACCGCGGCGTGCTCGAGGCGGTGGTCCGCCGGTTCGGCGGCGGGCCGGTCGGCCTGTCCACGCTGGCGGTGGCCCTGGGGGAGGAGGCGGAGACCGTCGAGGTGGTGGCCGAGCCGTTCCTGGTCCGGTGCGGGCTGCTGGCGCGGACCCCGCGCGGCCGGGTCGCCACCGCTGCCGGCTGGGCTCACCTGGGACTTGAGCCTCCTCCGTCACTGGCCGAACCGCCCAGCCTGTTTGACTGAGCCGCCCGGCCCGGTCAAGATCGCGCCGAGGTCACGATCACTGAGAAAAACTCGTAGCCTGGTTGGTGCGCGGTCAAAGCGCGGCTAAACTTCGGCAGTTGGTCGTTGGCCACCGCCGCGATCACGCACGCAGAACCAACTGGAAGGATGCCCCGGTCATGGGGATTATCGCAGCCGCGGATGCGGCAACCAAGTCATCAGGCAGCGCGCTGACGTTCCCGATCCTGATCGTGCTGGTCTTCGTCGGCTTCTACTTCCTGATGATCAGGCCGCAGCGGCGCCGCCAGCAGCAGGTCGCGCAGCAGCAGAAGACCGTCAGCCCCGGCGCCCGGGTCCGCACCACGGCCGGCATGTACGCGACCGTGATCGAGGTGGACGGCGACGACGTCGTGCTCGAGGTCGCCCCCGGCGTGGAGGTCCGCTACCTGAAGCGCGCCATCATGGAGGTCATCGCGGCCGGCGACGAGGAGGAGATTTTCGAGGACGCCGACCACGCCGCCTACGACGAGGACGTCCAGGACGAGGAGACTTCAGGAACCCACGAGGACTCCGACAGCGTTAAGTCAGCTGAAGACGGTCTCGCGGACTCTCACGACGATCTGGCCAAGTCCGACAAGGGCAACGCGCACTGAGCGCTGGCTGGCGTGAGGTTTACGGGAAACGGCTGATCTAAGACAGGCGGAGAAGTGGCAGCCCCATCAAGAACCGTCCCGCATCCGGGACGGGCGCTCGTGCTTCTGCTCGTGCTTATCCTGGCCATGCTGCTGGGCATACTCGGCGGAAAGATGTTCAGCCCGTCCCAGTGGCAGCATCAGTTCAAGGTCGGACTCGGCCTTGACCTGTCCAGCGGGACCCAGGTGACCCTGCAGGCCCAGACCCTGACCGGGAAAGCCCCGTCGAGTGCGGAGATGAACGCGGCGGTCGGCGTCATCGAGTCACGGGTCAACGGCACCGGCAACTCCGGTGCCCAGGTCAAGCCGCAGGGCCCCGACCTGCTCGTCGTGACGGTGCCGGGCAAGGGGTCGCAGCAGACGATCGAGCTGGTGAGCCAGACCGCCCTGCTCATGTTCCGCCAGGTGCTGCTCTACCAGCCCTACGGCGCGACCAGCACGCCCGTTCCTGCGGCGAGCGCGCAGCCCCTCCGCCAGCGCGAGTTCTTCCGCCAGCGCGACTCCGACCTCCTCGGCGACGGCGAGCCCGAGCTCCACCAGCTCGGCGAAGACCTCCGCCAAGATCGTCCCGGCGGCCAGCGCCAGCGCCTCGCCGACCGCAGCCGCGAGCGGCACGGCCACCGCGTCACCGAGCGCTCGCTAGGCCAGCCTGCCAGCCCCAGTGCCAGCCCGAGCACGCCGGCGAGCAGCACCACGCTCGGGAACCCGAGCCTGGTCAACAAGGACGTGCTCGCGCTCTTCAACAAGCTGGTCTGCAAGCCGGGCGATACGCAGGCCTGGAAGACCCAGGTCGGCTACAACAAGACAACCCCCTACAACAACCCGGACGTGCAGGTGGTGGCGTGCGGCAACAACGGCGGGCAGTGGGGCAAGTACGCGCTCGACGTGGCCAAGGTGCAGGGCAAATGGGTCACCTCGGCCAATGCGGGCCTGTCCACGACGTCCAACCAGTGGCAGGTCAACCTGACGATGAACGGCCAGGGCGCCTCGGCCTTCAGCACGCTCACCTCGCACATGTACAGCACCTACTACTCGGCGGGGCAGGGCGGCGACCAGAACGCCGCCGTGCTGGACCAGGTGGCGATCGCCCTGGACGGCAACGTCGTGTCCGCGCCGGAGGTCCAGGGCGCCATTCCCGGGCGGCAATACCCAGATCACCGGCAACTTCACCCAGGCCCAGGCCACCCAGCTGCAGAACGAACTGAAGTACGGCTCGGTGCCGCTGGACCTGAAGATCTTGTACGTCACCTCGGTCTCGGCGCAGGTAGGCAAGAACCAGCTGGACGCCGGCCTGATCGCGGCCGCGATCGGGCTGCTCCTCGTGGTGCTCTACTCCTTCCTTTACTACCGCGGCCTCGGCCTCGTATCGGTCGCCAGCCTGGCCATCGCGGGGATCATCACGTACCTGGCCGTGGTGCTGCTCTCCCTGTACCAGAACTTCACGCTCGAGCTGGCCGGGATCGCCGGCCTGATCGTGGCCATCGGCATCACCGCGGACTCGTTCGTCGTCTACTTCGAACGATTGCGGGACGAGGTCCGCGAGGGTAAGCAGCTGCGCCCTGCGGTCGAGGCCGGGTGGAAGCGCGCCCGGCGCACGATCCTGGTGTCCGACACCGTGTCGTTCCTCGCCGCGCTGCTGCTGTACTACTTCGCCATCGGCGAGGTCAAGGGCTTCGCCTACACCCTCGGCCTGACCACGCTGATCGACGTCCTGGTGGTGTTCTGCTTCACCAAGCCGATGGTGACGCTGCTGGCCGGGACGAAGTTCTTCGGCGACGGCCACCCGATGTCCGGCCTCGACCCGGCCCGGCTCGGCGCCAAGACGCCGTGGCGGTCCTCAGTTCGCCGCAACCAGGTCAGGCGCAAGCCTGATTCCGCGACGCGCAGCACAGTGACCCGAAACACGGGGGGTTCATGATGTCGGCCCTGGGCCAGATAGGCGGCCGGCTCTACCGCGGCGAGATATCGATCAACTTCGTCGGGCGGCAGCGCCTGTGGTACGCCATCTCCGGGTTGATCCTGGTCATCAGCATCGTGGCGGTGCTCGTCCGGGGCCTGGTCTTCAGCGTCGACTTCAAGGGCGGGGCGGTCTTCACGTTCCCGACGACGTCGACGTCGCTCAGCCAGGTACAGAACGCCGTAGACGCCGGCGGCGTCAGCGGCGCGATCGTGCAGCAAACCCGCGGCCAGCAGAACGGCTGGCAGATCCAGACCAAGGCGCTGACCGGCCCGCAGACCCTCAAGCTCGAGCAGACGCTGACCAATAAGCTCGGCGTGAACTCCCAGGACATCAGCGTCACCACCGTCGGGCCGAGCTGGGGCAGCCAGATCTCCGGTAAGGCGCTGGAGGCGCTGATCGCCTTCATGATCGTGATCGTGCTCTACCTGTCGATCGCCTTCGAGTGGAAGATGGCCATCGCGGCCTTCATCGCGCTGCTGCACGACCTGGTGATCGCCACCGGCATTTACGCGCTGGCCGGATTCCAGGTCAGCCCGGCGACGGTCATCGGGCTGCTGACCATCCTCGGCTACTCGCTGTACGACACGGTGGTGGTCTTCGACAAGGTGCGGGAGAACACGGCCGGCCTGCTCGGCGGCGCCCGGACGACCTACAGCCGCGCGGCGAACCTGGCGCTGAACCAGACCCTGGTCAGATCGATCAACACCTCGCTGATCGCGCTGCTGCCCGTGGCCGCGATCCTGATCGTGTCGACCTCGCTGCTGGGTGCCAACAACGAGCTCGAGGAACTCGCGCTCGTGCTGTTCGTCGGCATGCTGTCCGGCACCTACTCCTCGATCTTCATCGCGACCCCGGTGCTGGCCGACCTGAAGGAGCGCGAGCCGCAGTACCAGGCGCTGGCCAAGCGGGTGGCGGTGCGCGCCTCCGGCGGGCGCGGGGCCAAGCGGGCCGTGGCCAAGGCGCAGTCCGCGGCTCGCGGGCCCGGCGCGCCCGCGGCCGAGTTCTCGTCCGCGCAGCTCGCCGAGGACGAACCGGACGACGGGTTCGCCGACGAGGCGGCGCCGCCCGCGGACGAGCTGACCACTACCGCGTCGCGTGCCGCCGGAGCGCCTGGCACCGCCCGCCCGGGCCCGCGGCAGCAGCCCCGGCGGAGCGGCGGCAGCTCGGCCCGGCACCGTCCGGCCGGCAAGAAGAAGCGGCGTTAGGGGATGACCGGTCCGGCCGGTGATGAGCTGGCCCAGCTCATCACGACCCGCATCCGCGACATCCCGGACTATCCGCAGCGCGGGGTGGTGTTCAAGGACATCACCCCGCTGCTCGCCGACGGCCAGGCGTTCAGCGCGGTGGTCGGCGCGCTGGCCGCGGCCTACGGGCCGGTGGACAAGGTGGCGGGCATCGAGGCGCGCGGTTTTATCCTGGCCGCCCCGGTGGCGTGCCGTCTCGGCGCGGGCTTCGTGCCGATCCGCAAGAAGGGCAAGCTGCCCGGGGCCACCTTCGCGCAGGACTACGACCTGGAGTACGGCACCGCCACGATCGAGGTGCACACCGACGCCTTCGATCCGGGCGATCGGGTGCTGGTCATCGACGACGTGCTGGCCACCGGCGGCACCGCCCGGGCCACCGCCGACCTGGTGCAGCGCACTGGCGCGCAGGTGGCTGGGCTCGCCGTGCTGCTCGAGCTGTCCTTCCTGAACGGCCGGGCCAAGCTGCCCGACCTGTCGGTCAGCGCCCTGCTGACCGTCTAGACGTAGCAGCTCCGCCGGGAATCACACGCATGCCATCAGGCGTTTAACTCGTCCAAGTACACTGATGGCTTGGCCGATGTGAGGAGCGCGAGTGCCCGGTGAGGTAACCACGACCGGCACGAGAGCTGCTGACGCTGCCCAGGCTGACGCTGCCCAGGCTGACGCTGCCCAGGCTGACGCGCAGCAGGGCCCGGCCCTGGACGTGGTGCCGGCCGAGGCGGCGGCAGCGGTGGTCGTGCCGAAGCCGGGTGCGCTCAACGGCAGCTCAGCCGCCCCGCAGGCCACCGAGGACGCGGGCGCGCCGGTCCCGCCGGGCGCCCGCCCGCCGCGGGGCTCGGGAATCGGAACGGCCCGGGCCCAGCGGGCCAGGGCGGCCTCCGCGCAGAGCCAGGCCACCGAGCCGGCGGCGCCCGGGGTGGGCGTCCGGCGGAGGCTGGCGCGGCTCGGCGCCCAGCGCGGCGTGACCATCAACCCGGTCCTCGAGCCGCTGATCAAGACCGTGCGCGCGACGCACCCGAAGGCCGATGTCCGGCTCATCGAGCGGGCCTACGAGTCGGCCGCCTACTGGCACCGGGACCAGAAGCGGCGCAGCGGCGACCCGTACATCACCCACCCGCTTTCGGTAGCGACCATCCTGGCCGAGCTCGGCATGAATACCGAGACGCTCTGCGCCGCGCTGCTGCACGACACGGTCGAAGACACCCCCTACACGCTGACCGAGCTGCGCGGCGAGTTCGGCGAGGACATCGCCGCGCTGGTAGACGGCGTCACCAAGCTGGACAAGGTCAAGTATGGCGAGTCGGCCGAGGCGGAGACCGTCCGCAAGATGGTGGTCGCGATGTCCCGCGACATCCGCGTGCTGGTGATCAAGCTCGCCGACCGGCTGCACAACATGCGGACGCTGCGCTACCTGCCCCGGGAGAAGCAGGAGCGCAAGTCCCGTGAGGTCCTGGAGATCTTCGCCCCGCTCGCCCACCGGCTCGGCATGAACACGGTGAAGTGGGAGCTCGAGGACCTGGCCTTCGCGACGCTGTATCCCAAGCGCTTCGACGAGATCGTCCGGCTGGTGTCCGCCCGGGCGCCTCGGCGCGAAGCCTTTCTGCAGGAAGTGATCCAGGACGTCAACGGCGACCTGCGCGACGCCAAGATCAAGGCCAGCGTGACCGGCCGCCCGAAGCACTACTACTCGATCTACCAGAAGATGATCGCGAAGAACGTGGGCTTCGACGACATCTACGACCTGGTGGGCATCCGCGTCCTGGTCGACTCGGTGCTCGACTGCTACGCGGCGCTTGGCACCATTCACGCGCGATGGAATCCCGTCCCCGGGCGGTTCAAGGATTACATCGCGATGCCGAAGTTCAACATGTACCACTCACTGCACACCACCGTCATCGGCCCGGGCGGGAGGCCGGTAGAGCTTCAGATCCGGACCTGGGACATGCACCGGGTGGCGGAGTACGGCGTCGCGGCGCACTGGAAGTACAAGGAAGAATCGATCTTCGGCCGGGCCAAGGACGCCAAGGACGACGCCCAGGAGATGGCGTGGCTCAGGCAGCTTGTCGACTGGCAGCGCGAGACCGAGGACCCGGCCGAGTTCCTCGAGTCGCTCCGCTTCGACCTGGCCGTCGCCGAGGTCTACGTGTTCACCCCGCGCGGCGAGGTGGTGGCGCTGCCGCAGGGCGCGACGCCGGTTGACTTCGCTTACGCCATCCACACCGAGGTCGGGCACCGGACGGTCGGCGCCAGGATCAACGGCCGCCTGGTCGCGCTCGAGTCCACCCTGGACCACGGTGACACGGTGGAGATCTTCACCTCCAAGGCGCCCGAGGCCGGGCCGAGCCGGGACTGGCTCAAGTTCGTGCAGAGCCCCCGGGCCAGGAACAAGATCAGGCAGTGGTTCTCCAAGGAGCGCAGGGAAGCGGCGGTCGACGCGGGCAAGGACCAGATCGCGCGGGCCATGCGCAAGCAGGGCCTGCCGCTGCAGCGGCTCGCCGCCGCGGACAGCCTGCTCACCCTGGCCCGCGACCTGCACTACACCGACGTCTCCGCGCTGTACGCGGCGGTCGGCGAGGGCCGGGTCAGCGCTCAGTCGGTGGTCGAGAAGCTGGTCAGGTCGGCCGGCGGGCTGGACGGCGCGCAGGAGGAGCTGGCCGAGGCCACGCTGCCGGCCAAGGCGCCGCAGCCCCGGGCGCCCGGGGACTCCGGCGTCGAGGTCGACGGGGCACCGGAAGTGTGGGTGCGCCTGTCCCGCTGCTGTACCCCGGTGCCTGGGGACGAGATCATCGGCTTCGTCACCCACGGCCACGGCGTGTCCGTGCACCGGGTCGACTGCGTGAACCTGGCCCACCTGAGCGAGACTCAGCGGGAGCGGATGGTCGATGTCCACTGGGCGCCGAGCGAGGGTTCGGTCTTCCTGGTCGCCATCCAGGTGGAGGCGCTCGACCGGACCCGGCTGCTCTCCGACGTGACCCGGGTGCTGTCCGATCAGCACGTGAACATCCTGTCGGCCACGGTGACGACCAGCCGGGACCGCGTGGCGGTCAGCCGGTTCACGTTCGAGATGGGCGACCCCAAGCACCTCGGCCACGTGCTGCGGGCCGTCCGCGCCATCGACGGCGTCTACGACGTCTACCGGATGACGAGCTGATCGCAAGGGGGGTCGTCCCCCAGGGCTAACACCTTGAACTCGGCCAGGGTGTGCTCGGCTTCTGTGAGCCACGCCCGCCGGGCGGTCAGCGCTTCCTCGGCGGTCTGCGCGCTCTTGGCGTCGCCGCGGTCGCGTGCCCGGGCCAGCTGCTCCTCCAGTTGCGCGATGGTCGAGCGCAGCTGGGCCACCGTGCCCTCGGCCCGGGCCAGCGCCTCCGGGTTCGACCGGCGCCACTGGGCTTCTTCCGCCTTGCGGACCGCCTCCTCGACCCGCCGCAGCCCCGATTCCAGGTGCTCGCGGGCGTCCCTGGGCACCGCCCCGATCTGCTCCCATCGCTCCTGGATGCCGCGCAGCGCCGACCGGGCGCCACGGATGTCGGTCACCGGCAGCAGCGCCTGAGCCTGATCGAGCAGCTGCTCCTTGGCCTCGGCGTGCTCGCGCAGCGCGGCGTCCTTGGCCGAGAACACCTCGGCCCGTGCGGTGAAGAACTTGTCCTGGGCCGCCCGGAACCGCTTCCACAGCTCGGCCTCGGCGTCCCTGTCGGCACGCCCGGCTTCCTTCCACTGCCGCATCAGGTCGCGGAACGCGCTGGTGGTGGGACCCCACTCGGTGGAGCCTGACAGCGCCTCGGCGTCGGCGCACAGCTTCTCCTTGCGGGCCCTGACGTCCTCGCGTTCGGCTTCCAGGGTGGCGAAGTACGCCTTGCGCCGCTTGGTGAACGCGTTGCGGGCGGCGGACAGCCGCTTCCACAGCACGGCCTCGGCGGCCCGCTCGGCGTGCGGTGCCGCCTTCCACTCATCCAGCAGCTCGCGCATCCGCTCGCCGCTGCTCTTCCAGTGGGTCGCCTCGGCGGCGATCTGCTCGGCCTCGACGACGATCCGCTCCTTGATCTCCTTGGCCTGCACCCGCGCCTGTTCGCGGGCCGCCTTGACCTCCTCGCGGCGATGGCCGACGTCCTCGGTCAGCCGCTCCAGGCGCGTCCGGAGCCCGTCGAGGTCACCGAGCGCGTTGGCCTCGGAGATGCTGCGCACCAGCCGCTGGACGCTGGCCGAGGCCTGGGCGGGAGCCATGTCGGTGGCCGCGATCCGCTGCTCGAGCAGGACCACCTCGGTCTCGAGCGCCTCGTATTTGCGCTGGAAGAAGACGATCGCCTCTTCCGGACTCCCCGCCTGCCACGAGCCGATCACCCGCTCGCCGTCGGCGGTACGGACATAGACCGTCCCGTCGGCGTCTACCCGGCCCCACGGATGGTAGGCGGTGGTCACGGCGAACCTCCTACGTTGTCGTGCTCGTATCAGGTTTTCTTGATAGTCACGCTGTCAATGATGACCTTCTTCTTCGGGGCGCCGCCGCCAGACTGCGCATACTGACACGAGTATCCATCCTTAGCCACATTCTGGACGATACCCAGCCCGGAGGACACCGTGGCGAACGGTGTATATGAAGCCGTTAGCCCGGACGTGCTGTCCTTGTACACGATGAAGAACTGGCTGCCGTTAGTGGTCGCGCTGCCTTCGTTAGCCATCGCCACCGTTCCCGTTGGGTATTTGGCGCCGGTGAGGTTCTCACTGGCGAAATCGTAACCCGGCGTCCCGGAACCGATCTTGCTGGTCGTGCTGCAGCTCAGCTTGCTGGTGGCGGTCGCGTACGGGTCGCCGCACTGCAGCACGTAGATGCCGCTAGTCAGCAGCCGGTGGCACTGGGTGTTGTTGAAGTAACCTGCCTCGGCCAGGTGGATGAAGGAGTTGACGGTGCAGGTGGCCTTGTTGTTGAGCAGGTTGAAGGTGATCTTGCCCTGGTTGGTGTTGATCGTGGCCTGGTAGCCGGCCGTGTAATCGGGCGTGGCCGGCGGGAAGCTCACCTTGCGCGCCACCGGGGTGGCCGCCGTGTAGCTGCAGTGATGCGCCGGCTCGGCCACCGCGGCGGCCGAGGCGGTGGGTGAGGGGGTTGCCGACTTGGACGCCGAGGCCGCCGGGTGCTTCTGGCTCCCGCCAGGGAGGAATACCGCGAGCAGGGTTCCGATGAGCGCCAGGGCGAGCACCCCGCTGCCCCAGACCAGCGTGCGCTTGCGCACCCGTTGCTGTCTGGCGTACCGCTCCTCCTGCTGGCGGCGGTACCGTTCCCTGGCTTGCCTGCGCTGGCGATCGCTTCTACCCGCCACCGGTCGCGTCCTCCTTGGCCTGTCGCACTGTCCGGCTACCGCTGGTATCACGGGAGGCAGGCCGACGAACCCGATGCATACCTCTGATCCCGATACATAGGCAGGGCCCGCACACCGGAACCCCCGCAATATTCGCGATCGTCCGCGAATCGTACCTGCCAGATGCCTGGACCGGTACCCTTCGTTATCGGTTCGCGGCCATGCGGGTGCCCTCGGTAGCCTGAGACACCGTACCGTGAGAAAGGACGATTGTGCTCGTCGCAGGGTTCCCGGCAGGCGCGTTTGAGGCCAACTGTTATATAGTCGCGCCCGCGCCCGGTGAAGAGTGCGTGATCATCGATCCGGGCCAGGACGCCGGGCCGGGGATCGACGACCTCCTGGCCGAGCACCGGCTCAGGCCCGCCGCGGTCCTGCTCACGCACGGTCATATCGACCACGTCTGGTCCGTCGCTCCCGTCTGCGGAGCGAAAGGCATCCCGGCCTACATCCATCCGGACGACCGCGCATTGCTCAGCGATCCGGCAAAGGGCTTCCCCCTCGGCGCGGGACAGCAACTGTTCGGCGGCCTGGAATTCACCGAACCCGACGACGTAAAAGAACTGGCCGACGGGATGACTTTGAGTCTCGTGGGGCTCGAGATCGTGGTGAACCACGCGCCGGGGCATACCGAAGGATCCGTGGCATTCCGGCTGCCATTGGGGCCGCCGGTTACCGCGCAAGGTAAAGGCGCGACCGGTGCCGCGGAAACGGCGGGCGAGGCGGCGCGAATGGGCGGTCCCGGGCGGGACGCCCGCGACGGCGGCATATTGTTCTCTGGTGACTTGCTGTTCGCGGGGTCGATCGGGCGGTCCGACCTGCCCGGCGGGGACTACCCCACGATCCTGCGCAGCCTGGCGCGAGTCTGCCTGACCCTGCCGGACGAGACCGTCGTGCTGTCCGGGCACGGGCCGCAGACGACCATCGGAGCCGAACGCCGGGCGAACCCGTTCCTCGCGGGGCTGAGCCCGGTGCCGGGACCCGGCCGGGGGCTGTGACCGTGGCCGGGGCGTATGACCCGGTCGTTCGGGTGAAAAGATCGCAGGAAACGAGCGGCGGCACGTCGGGGACGTGAAGCTGCCAGACGAGAGGGGCCGAGCTCGATGATCCGCACCCATGAGGCGGGGACGCTACGGGCGTCGCACGCCGGGGAGCACGTGGTGCTGGCCGGCTGGGTGGCGCGGCGCCGTGACCACGGCGGCGTGGTCTTCATCGACCTGCGGGACGCGAGTGGCGTGGTGCAGGTGGTGTGGCGCGGCGAGGAGGCCGTGGCGCACGACCTGCGGGCCGAGTTCTGCGTGCTGGTGACCGGGACGGTGCGCACCCGCCCGGCCGGGAACGAGAACCCCGAGCTGCCCACCGGGGGGATCGAGGTCGTCGCGGACCAGGTCGAGGTGCTCAGCCAGGCCGACCCGCTGCCGTTCCCGGTGGAGGGATCCGCCGAGGTCAGCGAGGACATCCGGCTCAAGTACCGTTACCTGGACATCAGGCGCGACGACACCGCGCGGGCGCTGCGGGTCCGGTCGCAGGCCGCCTACCTGCTCTCCGACGTGATGCGCGAGCACCGGTTCGTGAACGTCGAGACGCCCTACCTGACCAGGTCCACACCGGAGGGCGCGCGCGACTTCCTGGTCCCGGTCCGGCTGCGGCCCGGCAACTGGTACGCGCTGCCACAGTCGCCGCAGCTGTTCAAGCAGCTGCTCATGGTCGGCGGCCTGGAGCGGTACTACCAGCTGGCCCGGTGTTTCCGGGACGAGGACTTCCGCAAGGACCGGCAGCCCGAGTTCACCCAGATCGACATCGAGATGTCGTTCGTGCGCCGCGACGACGTCATCGCCGTGGCCGAGGACATCGTGACCCGGCTGTGGTCCGAGCTGGCCGGCTACCAGGTGCCCACCCCGCTGCCCCGGATGACCTACGCCGATGCCTTGGCGCGGTACGGCTCGGACAAGCCCGACCTGCGTTTCGGCGTCGAGCTCACCGACCTGACCGAGTACTTCGCCGGAACGGAGTTCCGGGTGTTCCAGGCTGAGCACGTGGGCGCCGTGGTGATGCCCGGCGGTGCCGCGCAGTCCCGGCGCGAGTTCGACCTCTGGCAGGAGTGGGCCAGGTCCCGCGGCGCGCGCGGCCTCGCCTACGTCATGGTCGGCCAGGACGGCGAGATCACCGGCCCGGTGGCGAAGAACCTGTCCGAGGCGGAGCGGTCCGGGCTGGCCGCCGCCGTCGGCGCCGCCCCGGGCGACTGCGTGTTCTTCGCGGCCGGCGCTGCCTCGGCCGCCCGCGAACTGCTCGGCGCGGCCCGGCTGGAGATCGGCCAGCGGTGCGGCCTGATCGACGAGTCGGCCTGGTCGTTCCTGTGGGTGGTGGACGCGCCGATGTTCGAGGAGGACGGCGCCGGCGGCTGGACCTCGGTGCACCACCCCTTCACCGCGCCGCTGCCCGAATGGGCGGACAAGTTCGCTACCGAACCGGCCGGCGCGCTGGCCGACGCGTACGACATCGTGTGCAACGGCTACGAGATCGGCGGCGGCTCGATCCGTATCCACAAGTCCGCGATGCAGCAGGCCGTGTTCGACGTGATCGGCCTGTCCCCGGAGGAGGCCCGCTCGCAGTTCGGCTTCCTGCTCGACGCGTTCAAGTACGGGCCGCCGCCGCACGGCGGGATCGCGTTCGGCTGGGACCGGGTGGTGATGCTGCTCGCCGGGGCGCCCAGCATCCGTGACGTGATCGCCTTCCCCAAGGCGGCCTCCGGCCTGGACCCGCTCACCGGCGCTCCCACCCCCATCACCCCCGCCCAGCGCCGCGAGGCCGGCATCGACGCGACCCCCGCCCCTCCCCCCGGCGCTACCCCTCCCGCCCTCTCCACATCCACCCCACATGCCACCCCCACCTCAACGGTTCCACTTGCCCCACCCATACCCAGCCCACACGCCGCCTCTACCTCACAGGTTCCTCCCACCACATAAGCATCGCCCCCCAAGGGCCACGATCATGATGTGACCGCGCAGTCGGGGCGGGAGCAGTGGCGCGGGGCGCCCCGCCAGCCGCGCGAGCGCAGTACCGCGGCGACGGCGCCCGCGGTCTCGCAACGGCGGTCGCCCAGATCAGGCAGGCCGAACCTGAGCGTAAGGATGCCCTTGACCGCGTTATCCGTGTCACGCCGTTTGTCGCGCCACTGCTCGTCAGCCGGATGCGCCGCCGGGACCGTGATGGTGATGACCGAGCTCGGCTCGTCGAGAAGACCGTGCCGCTCCGCTGCCGTCTGATGGCTGAGAACCGCACCGGGACCGGCACGGAGCAGGGCGGCCCAGAGCACCGCTTCCCGGGCCGGATCGCCGGTGAAGGCGGCGTACACGCCGCGCTGAAGCCGCTGCCAGCGGCCATTGCGCACCCGGTTGCGCATCGTATCGGGGTCGATGCCCAATTTCGCGCCCTGACGACGTGCGATGACTTCCGCCTGGATATCGAGGCGCTGCGAGACCGGTTCGGCTGACATGAAAGCCTATGCTGCCGGGCTGCCCGGGAATCAGCCGTCTGCCCTCGGTGACCTGTAGACAACTCACGGAGGCGAACATTCGCTTGTGGATAACCGAGACTCGATTGCCCCTGGCGTGATATAACTCCGCATCCGGCGCGCTGCCCGGGCGGAGATAGGGTCGAGGAATGGCCAGAGCAGTGAGGGGGGATGGGGAGGCGGGCGGGCAGTCCGAGAGCCTGTTCGACGAGGCGGAAGAAACAGCCGCGAGCGCGGCCGCGCCGCTCGCCGTCCGGATGCGGCCGCGCACCCTGGACGAGGTGATCGGCCAGCGGCACCTGACCGGCGCGGGCACGCCGTTCCGCAAGCTGATCGACAACGACGCGCCGATGTCGCTGCTGCTCTGGGGGCCGCCGGGGACCGGCAAGACCACGCTCGCCTATGTCGTCAGCCAGGTGACCAAGCGCCGCTTCGTGGAGCTTTCCGCGGTCAGCGCCGGGGTCAAGGACGTGCGCGCCGCGGTCGAAGGCGCCCGGCGGACGCTGGGCATGAACGGCGCGCAGACGGTGCTTTTCGTCGACGAGGTGCACCGGTTCTCCAAGACCCAGCAGGACGCGCTGCTGCCCGCGGTCGAGAACCGCTGGGTGTCGTTCATCGGCGCGACCACCGAGAACCCGTTCTTCTCCGTGGTGTCCCCGCTGCTGTCACGATCGCTGCTGCTCACCCTGCAGCCGCTGTCCGACGATGACGTGCGGGAGGTCATCAGCCGCGCGCTGGCCGACCCGCGCGGGCTCGGCGGTGCGGTCACGCTCGATGAAGACGCCGTCGAGCATCTCATCAGGCTTGCGGGCGGCGACGCGCGGCGCACGCTCACCTACCTGGAGGCGGCCGCCCTCGGGCTACCGGAAGGCGGCCGGATCGACATCCAGGCGCTGGAGCGCGCGGTGGACCGGGCGGCGGTCCGCTATGACCGCGACGGCGACCAGCACTACGACGTGATCAGCGCGTTCATCAAGTCCATGCGGGGCAGCGACGTGGACGCGGCGCTGCACTACCTGGCCCGGATGATCGCGGCGGGGGAGGACCCGCGGTTCATCGCCAGGCGCCTCATCGTGCACGCCAGCGAGGACGTCGGGATGGCCGACCCGACCGCGCTGCAGACCGCGGTGGCCGCGGCCCAGGCCGTCGAGTTCGTGGGGCTGCCGGAGGCGCGGATCAACCTGGCCCAGGCGGTCATCCACATCTCGCTGGCGCCCAAATCCAACGCGGTAATCAAGGCCATCGGGGCCGCCGACGCGGACGTCCGCGCGGGCCTGGTGGGCGCAGTGCCCACGCACCTGCGCGACGCGCACTATCCTGGGGCGGGCAAGGTCGGCCACGGCGAGGGCTACCGGTACCCGCACGACTTTGACGACGGCATCGTCCCGCAGCGTTACGCACCCGACTCGGTGGCGGACCGCAGGTATTACGAGCCGTCGCGGCATGGCCTGGAAGCTCGAGTCGCCGAACGCGCCGAGCGCATCAGGGCCATCCTCGACAAGACCGAGGAGGAGCAGGCATGACACGGAGGGACCAGGCATGAATGCGGCCGAACTCGCCGCGCTGATCGCCGCGGTGTTCTGGGCGCTGCTGGTCTGCGTCGGCGTGTTCGTGCTGTTCCGGCTGGGGCGGCTGCTGTCCGAGAGCAGCAAGCTGGTCGCCGATGTACGCGAGCGCAGCGACGTGCTCCTCACCCGCGCGCAGGCGGCCGTGGACGGAGCCCAGGCCGCCGTGGACCGGGCCGGGCACCAGCTCGACCGTGCCGAATCCGTCACGGCCAGCATGGACGAACTCGGCATCGGGATGAGCGAGCTGGCCGGCCAGGTCACGGCGCTGGCCGGGGTCGGCCGCGCGATCGCCGGCGGCCCGGTCGGCCGGGTGGGCGCGCTCGCTTACGGCCTGCGCCACGCGGTGCACCTGCGGCGCGCGCTGCCCGGCCGCGTGATCGAACGCGGCGAGCTGACCCGGGGGGAGGCGCGGCGATGATCCGCAGAGGTTTCTGGCTCACCGCCGGGGCGGTAACCGGCATCTACGGTTACCGGCGTGTCTCCGCCGTCGGCCGCCGCCTGTCTGCCAGCCTTACCCCCGGGGGCACGACCCCCGGAGGCACGCTCAAGCTCGCCGCTCCGGCCCGGGTGGCCAGGAGGCGGGCCCGCCGGGGAGCGGTCGCCCTGGCCCGGGAGAGCTACCGCTTCACCCGCGACGTCCGCGAGGGCATGGAGCTGTATATGGCTCGGCATCCGGCGCCCGCAGGCTCTACCCTCTCAACAGACCGCTCAACTGACCACGACGCACAACCTGAGGATGGCCACTGATGGAGTCGGCAGAGATCGCCCGCCGCTTCCTTGCGTACTTCGAGCAGCAGGGGCACGCCATCGTGCCCTCGGCCTCCTTGGTTGCCGACGACCCCACCGTCCTGTTCGTCATCGCGGGCATGCAGCCGTTCAAGCCGTTCCTGCTCGGCCAGCGGACGCCGCCGTACCGGCGGGTGGCGGACGTGCAGAAGTGCGTGCGGACGCTAGACATCGAAGAGGTGGGCAAGACCACCAGGCACGCCACGTTCTTCCAGATGCTGGGCAACTGGTCGTTCGGCGATTACTTCAAGGAAGGCGCGATCAGGTACGCCTGGGAGCTGCTGACCAAGTCCGAGGCCGACGGCGGGTTCGGGTTCCCCGAGGACAAGCTGTGGGCCACCATCCTGCACGGTGATGACGAGGCGTTCGGCATCTGGCGGAACGAGATCGGCCTGCCGGAGAGCCGGATCCAGGCCCGCGGCCTGTCCGACAACTACTGGCACATGGGCGTGCCAGGTCCCGGCGGCCCGTGCTCGGAGATCTACTACGACCGCGGCCCAGAATACGGCCGCGACGGCGGCCCGGCGGCGGACGAGGACCGTTTCCTCGAGGTCTGGAACCTGGTCTTCATGCAAGACCAGCTGAGCAAGGTCCGGGCCAAGGACGACTTCGACATCGAGGGCCTGCTGCCATCGAAGAACGTCGACACCGGCATGGGCCTGGAGCGGATGGCGTCCATCCTGCAGGGCGTCGACAACCTCTACGAGATCGACACCACCTGGAAGATCCTCGACCGGGCGGCCGAACTCACCGAGCAGAGCTACGGCCGGAACGCCGCGAACGACGTGGCCCTGCGGGTCATCGCCGACCACGTGCGCAGCGCGGTCATGCTGATCGAGGACGGCGTGCTGCCGGGCAACGAGGGCCGCGGCTACGTGCTGCGGCGCATCATGCGGCGCAGCATCAGGAACCTGCGCCTGCTGTCCGGCAGCCAGCGCGGCGGCGGAGGCGCGCAGTCCGGCGGCGAGCGGTTCATGCACGAGCTCAGCTCGGTCGCGATCGAGGCGATGGCCGGGCTGTACCCGGAGCTGCGCCGGGACGCGGCCAACATCCAGACGGTCATCGACGCGGAGGAGTCCGCGTTCGCCAGCACGCTCCGTACCGGCACGGCGATCTTCGACGCCTCGGTGGAGGAGAACCGGCGCAGGCACTCGACCGCGCTGTCCGGCTCGCAGGCCTTCCAGCTGCACGACACCTACGGGTTCCCGATTGACCTGACCCTGGAGATGGCGGCCGAGCAGGGCCTGACCGTCGATGAGGAAGGTTTCCGCCGGCTCATGGCCGAACAGCGGGACCGGGCCAAGCGGGACGCGGCCGAGAAGAAGACCGGCAACGCGGACATCTCCGCGTTCGCCGAGATGCTCGAGCGGTCCGGCGCGGTCACCTTCACCGGCTACGACCAGATCTCCGGCGAGGCGACGATCCTCGGCCTGCTGGTCAACGGCGTGCCCGTGCCGGTGGCGGGCGCGGGCACCGAGGTGGACGTGGTCCTCGACCGCACCCCGTTCTACGCCGAGGGCGGCGGCCAGCTCGCGGACGCGGGCACCATCACCGTGGACGGCGGCGAGATCGCTGTCTCCGACGTGCAGACCCCGCTGCCCGGGCTCATCGTGCACCGCGGCAAGGTCACCTCCGGCGAGGTCATGGTCAATGCGCCCGCGTTCGCCGAGATCGACGTCGAGCGCCGGCGTGCGCTGTCCCGGTCGCACACCGCGACCCACCTGGTGCACCGGGCGCTGCGCGGCGCGCTGGGGGAGTCGGCGGCGCAGGCAGGCTCGGAGAACGCGCCGGGCCGGCTCAGGTTCGACTTCACCGCCCAGGGCGCGGTGCCGCTTTCTGTGCTGAGGGACAGCGAGGACGAAGTCAACGAGGTCCTGGTCAACGACCTGGACGTGCGGGCGTACTACACCTCCCAGCAGGAGGCGCGCGAGATGGGCGCGCTGGCGCTGTTCGGGGAGAAGTACGGCGACCAGGTCCGGGTGGTGGAGGTCGGCGACTACTCCCGTGAGCTGTGCGGCGGCACGCACGTGGCCCGGTCCGGCCAGCTCGGGCTGATCAAGGTGCTGGGCGAGGCGTCCATCGGCTCCGGCGTGCGCCGGATCGAGGCGCTGGTGGGCATCGACGCGTTCCGCTTCCTGGCCCGGGAGAGCACGCTGGTCAGCCAGCTCAGCGAGCAGTTCAAGACGCCGCGGGAACAGCTGCCGGAGCGGATCTCGGCCGTGGTGACCAGGCTGAGGGACGCCGAGCGCGAGCTGCAGCGGCTGCGGGCGGCCCGGCTGCTCGAGTCGGCCGGGGAGATCGCGGCCGGCGCGGAGGACATCAGCGGGATGGCCCTGGTCGCGCACCAGGTGCCGAACGGGACCGAACCCGACGACATCCGCAAGCTCGCGCTCGACGTGCGCGGCCGGGTGCCGCGCGGGCGGCCCGCTGTGGTGGCGGTCATCGGCGTGCCCGCGGATAAGCCGGTCGTGGTCATCGCGGTCAACGAGGCTGGCCGCGGTTTCGGCCTGTCGGCAGGTTCCCTGGTGGGAACCGCGGCGCGGGCCCTCGGCGGCAACGGCGGCGGGAAGCCGGATGTGGCTCAGGGGGGCGGCGCGCCCATCTCGGCCAGTGAGAGGGGCCGCCCCGGCGTGATAGATGAGGCATTTGAGGCTGTTCGTCAGGCTTTGCGAGACATCACGGGACAGAGTCGGGTCCGGTAGGTAACGTATTGGCATGCTCCTGCGACCTTCCGGGGTATTCGGTTCCGGGTCGCGTCCAGCCCGGGCCTGGCCCGGGGCCGTCCCGGTGAGCCAGCTTCCGTCCAGGCAGCTTCCGTTCAGGCAGGGGGTGCGGCTCGCGGTGGACGTAGGTTCGGTCCGTATCGGAGTCGCTCGCAGCGACCCGGGCGGCGTTCTGGCCACCCCGCTGACGGTGCTGGCGTCGGGTCCGGGCGCGAAGGCCGGACTGGCCAGGACCGAACTGGCCAGTCTGGTCGCCAGCGAAGGTGCGATCGAGGTCATCGTCGGGCTGCCCACGTCGCTGTCCGGCCGGGAGGGCGCGGCCGCGGCCGGCGCCCGGGAGTTCGCCGCGGATATGGCCGGACGGCTCGCGCCCATCCCGGTCCGGCTGGTCGACGAGCGGTTCACCACCACCGAGGCGCACGGCGCCCTGCGCCGCGGCGGGAAGGACGCCCGCGCCCGCCGTCAGGTCGTGGACGCCGCCGCCGCGGCCGTCCTGCTGCAAGCCGCCTTGGACGCCGAACGCGCCACCGGCCGCCCCGCCGGCCAGCTCGTCCGCGCGAGAGACGGAGCCGGCGCGTGACCGAGAACGGAGGCGGATGGCCGCCGAGCCCGCGGCCGCCGCGGCACTCACGCGGACCCCAGGACCCCCTCGGGCTGCAGGATCCCCGCAACTTCCAGGATCCCCGCAACTTCCAGGATCCCCGGATTCCGCAGGATCCCCGGAACCTGCAGGCTCCGAGAGGCCCGCAGAACCCCGGCATACCCCAGGGGCAGCGCATGCCTCAGAGTCCCCAAGCACCCCAAGGTCCCCGTGTACCGCAGAGGCCGCAGGGATCGCACCGGCCTCCTGACCGGGACGCCTGGCGCCCGGGTGACAACCCCCAGCCGCTGCCGCCCGAATACGAGCCGCTGCGCCACGATCCCAGGCACGGCGAGCGCAGGTACCCCGAGCCCGCGTACCCCGAGCCCGCGTACCCCGAGCCCCGGCCACCCAGGCCGCAGGACCGCGGCCGTCCGGAGGACTCACCCGGGCGCAGGACCCAGCCGCCTTCCCGCCCCGAAGCCGTCCAGTGGCATCCCGGCCAGCCCGCCCAGGCCAGCTACGACCCTGGCGAGTTCCACCCGCAGGATCAGTACGGCGATCGCGGCCAGTACGGTGAGCAGGATCGGTACAGCGAGCAGAACCGGTACAGCGAGCAGGATCAGTACAGCGAGCAGAACCGGTACAGCGAGCCGGGCCCTTACAGCGAGCCCGATCCGTACTCGGAGCCGGGCCAGCACGCTGGCGACGGCGAGTACGAGGACGAGTATGACGCCAGCGACAGGTTCGTCCCCGGCTTCGGCGACGACGCCGAAGCCGACTACGACAACGGCCGGGGCAGCCGCCGGGCCCGCCGCGGCCGCCGCGACAGCGGTGGCGGGGGGAGGGGCGGCGGCCGGGGCGACCGCCCGCGGCGCAGGTTCCGCTGGATCGCGCCGCTGGCCGCGCTGCTGGTCATCGTCGTCCCGCTGGCGGTAGGCGGCGTGTATGCCTACAGCTTCTACATGAGCAAGTACCACCCGGCCGACTACCCGGGCGACGGCACCGGCTCGGTCGTGGTCCAGGTCACCTCGGGCGACACGCCGACCAGCCTCGGGCCGAAACTGGTGACGCTCGGCGTGGTGGCCAGTTCCCGCGCGTTCGTCCTGGCGGCCGAGCACAGCTCGAGTTCGGCGGGCCTGCTGCCCGGCTTCTACGGGATGCGCGAGCACATGAAGGCCACCCTGGCCTACGCGCTGCTCCTCGACCCGAAGAACCTGGTCCAGGTCAGGGTGACGATCCCGGAGGGCTGGCGGCTGAGCCAGATCGTGTCCTATCTCGGCGCCAAGTCCGGCATCCCGGCCAGTGCCTACGCCAAGGCGCTCAAGGACCCGGCGTCGCTCGGCCTGCCCGCCTCCGCCAACGGCAAGCCCGAGGGTTACCTGTACCCCGCGACCTACGAGGTCCAGCCGCACGAAACAGCCCTCGGCGTGCTGAAGGGCATGGTGCAGCGGTTCGACCAGGAGGCCGCGACGGCGAACCTGGTCACCGCGTCCAAGCATGTGGGCCTGAGTCCGGCCAAGGTGATCATCATGGCCAGCCTGGTGCAAGCCGAGGGCGGCCGGCTGTCCGACTACCCGAAGATCGCCCGGGTGATCTACAACCGGCTGGCGCGGGGCATGCCGCTGCAACTCGACAGCACCGTGCTCTACGGCCTGAACACCTTCGGCATCCTGGCCAACGACCAGCAGCTCAACAGCCGGTCGCCGTACAACACCTACAGGCGCAAGGGCCTGACACCCGGCCCGATCGACAGCCCGGGGAACGCGGCCATCCAGGCCGTGCTGCACCCGTCGCCGGGACCATGGATCTACTTCGTGACCGTCAACCCGAAGACCGGCGAGACGCTGTTCACCTCGAGCCAGGCCCAGTTCCAGCAGTTCCGGCAGGAACTCGAGAAGAACCTGGGCAAGGGCTGAGCTGACCAGGGAACGAACCCGTAAGGCCGCGCCGGCCGAACGTGACGGGACCGGCCTGCCTCCGCGGTGGGTACGGTCCGCGACCAGGCCGGGGCCGGCGACACTGGCGGCCGAGGTCCGCGACGGCGACCTGCTGGCTTCCACCGTGCCGGGCCGGCGTCGCCGATATCAGGCCGAACGGCCTGGAGGTTCCCGCCCCGCCCCCGCCGCGCTCGACGTGGCGTAACCCGCACGCAGCCTCCCTCATTGTGGATACAAATACCCCTCATAGGGGGTGTAACTATCCACGATGACAGTAGGTCCGGCGTGACGCTCATCCGACAATTAAAATCGTCTTGACAAAAAAAGTTGTCGGATGTCAGACTGGTCGCATGATCGATGTAGCAGTGATCGCCGATCCGGCCGCCGCCGAGGCGGCGCTGGAGCCGGCCCGGGCCCGGCTGCTAGCCCAGCTGACCGAACCGAGGTCGGCGTCCATGCTCGCCGCCGCCGCCGGCCTGCCGCGGCAGAAGGTCAACTACCACTTGCGGACGCTGGAGCGGCACAAGCTGGTCGAGCTGGTGGAGGAGCGCCGCAAGGGGAACGTGACCGAGCGCCTGCTCCGGGCCGTGGCGTCCTCCTACGTGATCTCCCCGTCGGCGCTGGCGGCCGTGGCGCCCGATCCGGCCCGGGCGCCTGACCGCCTGTCGGCCCGCTGGCTGCTGGCGCTGGCCGCGCAGCTCATCCGCGATGTCGGCGACTTGCTCACCGGCGCCGAACGGGCCCAGAAGAAGCTCGCCACGTTCGCGATGGACGGCCAGGTGCGGTTCGCGTCCGCCGAGGACCGCGCCGCCTTCACCAGCGAGCTGGTGCAGACGGTGACCTCCCTGGTGGCGAAGTACCACGATGAGCAGGCCGAAGGCGGACGGGAGCATCATATAGTCATCGCCGTGCATCCGAGCGTCACCGCCTCCGAGGCGATCGCTGAGGCGACCACCGCGACGGCTGCCGAGACCGAGGAGACCTGATGGGCCGCCCGTTCGAGAACCGCAACGAAGCCGAGGTGCCCGCGACCCCGGACGAGGTGTGGGCCGCGATCGCCTCCGGACCGGGGATCGACTCCTGGTTCATGGGCCGCAGCGAGGTGCGGCCCGGCGCGGACGGCACCGTCCGGACCGTCTTCGGCGAGTACGCGCCAGAGCTCGACGTGACCGCCTGGGACCCGGCCCGCCGGTTCGCCTACCGCAGCGGCGAGGCCCCGGACGGGCGTTTCATCGCCTACGAGTTCCTGATCGAGGGGCGCGCAGGCGGCAGCACGGTGCTGCGCACTGTCACCAGCGGGTTCCTTCCCGGCGACGACTGGTCGGATGAGTTCGAGGCGATGACCCTGGGCGGCGAGATGTACTTCCGCACCCTGGTCGAGTACCTCACCCCCCGCCCACCTCCGCTTGCCCCCTTCACTGGCCGGTTCGCGGTTCCGGTCACCGCGTTCGGGCCGCCGGGCACGACCTGGACCCGCGACCGGGCGCTGCTGTGCCGCGCCCTCGGGCTGCCTGAGAACCCAAGGCCCGGCGACCGGGCCCGGCTCGCCGCCGACGGAATCGGCGCCGTGGACGGCGTGCTCTACTTCGCCAACGCCCACACCATCGGCGTGCGCACGCAGGAGGCGCTGTACCGGTTCCTGCGCGGCTTCGGCAAGCCGGCGCTCGCCGCCCACCACCTGTTCGCCGAAGACGCCGATCCGGACCGGGCCCAGCTCGCCTGGGAATCCTGGCTCGGCCAGACGCTCACCAAGGAGGCAAGTCAGTGAACACCGTCCAGTCAGCCGACGGAACCGCCATCGCGTTCACCCGGGCAGGCCAGGGACCGCCGCTGATCCTGGTCGACGGCGCCCTGTGCAGCCGGTCGTTCGGCCCCATGCCCAAGCTCGCCGCGCAGCTCGCGCCGCACTTCACCGTGTACACCTACGATCGCCGCGGCCGCGGGGCCAGCGGTGACACGACGCCCTACGCGCCGGATCGCGAGGTCGACGACATCGAGGCGCTGACCGCCGCGGCCGGTGAGACGGTGTTCGTGCACGGCACCTCCTCCGGCGCCGCGCTCGCCCTCGAGGCGGCCAAGCGGATCCCCGCGGTCGCGAAGCTGGCGGTGTACGAGCCGCCGTTCATCGTGGACGGCACCCGGTCCCCGATCCCCGACGGCTACCTGGCCGAGCTCACCCGGCTGGTCGCCGACGGTCGCCGGGGCGACGCGGTCAAGATGTTCATGCGGTTCGTAGGCACGCCGGCCGTCTTCACCGCGGTGATGCCGTTCACGCCCGTCTGGCCGAAGCTCAAGGCGGTGGCGCCCACCCTGCCCTACGACATCGCGATCATGCAGGAGCATCAGCGGGGAACGCCGTTCACGGCCGACGAGTGGGACGCGGTCAAGATCCCGGCGCTGGTGGCGGTGGGCGGCAAGAGCCCGGCCTGGATGACCAACGCGACGCGTGCTCTCGCCGGCGCCCTGCCGGATGCGCGGCACCGGACGCTGCCAGGCCAGAACCACATGGTCAAGCCGCAGGCCATCGCGCCCGTGCTGACCGAGTTCTTCAGCAACGACGACTAGAAGGGAAAGATCATGCGAAAGATCGCCGCGGGACTGTTCGTCTCGCTGGACGGGGTGGTGGAGTCACCGGAGAAGTGGACAGGCGCGTACTTCAACGACCAGGTCGGTCAGGCAGTCGGGGCACTGATGGCATCCAACGACGCCCTGCTGCTCGGCCGGACGACCTACGAGGGGTTCGCCGCCGCCTTCGGCGGCCAGTCGGGCGGCATGGCCGACCAGATGAACAACACGCCGAAGTTCGTCGTCTCCAGCACGCTCACCTCCGCCGAGTGGCAGAATTCCACCCTGATCAGCAGCGATGTCGCCGAACGCATCCGCGAGCTGAAGCAGCAGCCAGGCCGGGGCATCGGCATGAGCGGCAGCTCGACCCTGGTCAGCTGGCTGCTCCGGCACGGCCTGCTCGATCAGCTTGACCTGCTCGTCTTCCCGGTCGTGATCGGCAGCGGGAAGCGACTGTTCAGCGAGCCGGACGGCCAGGTGCCGCTCACCCTGACCGGCTCGGAGTCGTTCAGCACCGGCGTGGTGCACCTCAGCTACGAACCGGCCGCGTAACCGGGCGGCCATCCTCCAGGTAGACCATCCGCCGGCTGCGGGTGGCCGCCCGGACCCGTCGCCTGATCGGACCCCTGAGCAGGGAAAACGCGTCGGGCAGCGGGACCAGCCGGGACTCGGAGATCTCCTCGGGCTGCAGCCTCAGGGCCGCCAGTGCCTTGTCGCTCACCTGCCCGCAGTCGAACAGGAACCGGATGCCCCCCGCACGGCCCGGCCGCGGCCGGCGGAAGTCCATCGCGGCCAGCCGCCCGCGGCTCACGTCCAGGCCCGTCTCCTCGCGCACCTCACGCCGGCATGCCTCCCACGGCGACTCCCCGTCCGCCTCCATGACGCCGCCGGGGATCGTCCAGCCGCTCTTGTAGGTCGGCTTGAGGATCAGCAGCCGGCCTGCCCGGTCGAAGATGAGGGCGCCCGCGGACACCGGAATACCGGGGAGGGGTATGGTTTCCTGGACGGCGGAATCCGGCGCGTCACTGTCGTCGGTCACGATGGCCACCTCACCAGCCTCCCACCGGATCCGGCCGCAAAACCACTTTCCCGAACGGAGGTCCGCGATTCGGGCCGTTAAGGCCGGTCTTTCTTAGGCAGCTTGCTGACGATGGCCGAATAGGAGGCGTCGATGGCCTCGAGCAGCTCGTCGTCGGGAATCGCGCCGCCGATCCGCAGCGTGTTCCACCCGGAGCGGCCGATATAGGCCATCACGGACGCGTCATCCGGATACCGCAGCAGCCATTCGTCGGCCAGCTCCCGGCTGGCCCCGCACTTCAGGCCTACGGAAGGGGCGGCGCCTGACCCGAAGAACGCGAAGATCTTGCCGCCGATCTTGGCCACCACGTCGCCCTCCCAGGGCTCGTCCTGCCAGGCACCGGGCTTGGCCAGGCAGTAGGCGAGCAGGCTCTCCCACGTCATACCGGCACAGTAACGCGGAGGGGCAGCAGGGTGCGCAAGACACTCCAGGGTTACCAGCCGTCGGCCGGCGCCGGGCGAGGGCCCGGTTCGTTCGGTACCTAAGATCGGAGGACGAGACCGAGAGGGCGGGGGCGGGATGGCACCGGTCGGGTTTGACCTCGACATGACGCTGATCAACTCTCGGCCGGCCATCCTGGCCTCGTTCGGCGAAGTCGGCAGGGCGACCGGCACCGACATCGACCTCGACGCGGTGGACCGGCGGCTCGGCATCAAGCTGGACGACGAGCTGGCGTTCTGGTTCCCGCCGGACCACGTCGCCGCGGCGGCCGAAATCTACCGGCGGCACTACGTGCGGCTGGCCGGGCGGATGACGACCGTGCTGCCCGGCGCGCACGAGGCGCTGGCCGCGGTCCGGGCGGCGGGGCAGCGCGTAGTCATCATCACCGCCAAGCACCCGGTGTCGGCCGGGCCGAGCCTGCAGGCGGCCGGGCTGGCCGCCGACGAGCTGTTCACCCTGGTGCACGGCCCGGAGAAGGCGGCGGTGCTGCGCCGCCTGAGGGCCGCCGCCTACGTCGGCGACACCCCGCCGGACATGGCCGCCGCGGTGCAGGCCGGGGTGCGGGCGGTGGGCGTGGCGACCGGCTCGTTCACCGGCGAGGACCTGGCCGGCGCGGGCGCCGAGGTGGTGCTCGACTCGCTGGACGGCTTCCCGGCCTGGTACCGGTCCGCCTAGGCGCTGGCCACTCAGGCGCTGGCCACTCAGATACTGGCCACTCAGGCGCTGGCCACTCAGATTCTGGCCGCGACGGCCGCCACCACCGGGTAGGGCAGGTGCCGCGGGTGCACAAGCAGGGCCCTGGCCACCTGGCGGATCTGCGGCCGCCGCGGGGTCAGCGCCTGCTCGCAGTGCCGCCAGGCGGCCACCTCGTCGTCGCCGAAGCGGGCGGTGATCCCGCGCCGGAACCGCCGTGCGTCGCCGCCGTCGGCACGCCAGGTCGGCAGCCACGCGCGAAGCTCGCCGTCACCGGCCGGCATCGACCAGTCCCGCAGCCGCTCGGCGATCTGGCCCGCCGCGTCGATGACGAACGCCTCCTCCCCGGCGCCGAGAACGTGGATGCCTTGCACCCGGCCCTGGCTGCCAGAACCGTGGCGGATGCTGGCCGAGCTGAACGACGCCCCGACGGCCAGCGCGGCGACCGCGTGGCCGGCTTCGTGCCAGGCCGTCTGCACCGCGGCGGCCCGGGCGGGCGCGTAGCTGGCCGCGGCGCCGATATCGTAACGCTGCCTGGTCCAGGCCGGGTGCACGACGGACTCGTCGTCGTAGCGGACGAGCCGGGCCAGTTCGGCCTGGATCTGGGCCAGGGTCCGGGCCTGGGCGGGTGTCATCGGGGGGACAGGACGCAGAACTCGCTGCCCTCGGGGTCGGCCAGCACGGTCCACGGCACGTCGCCCTGGCCGATATCGACCGAGACGGCGCCCGCCTCGGTCAGCGCCCGGACCGCGGCCGCGTGGTCCTCGTCCTGGTAAGGCGCGACGTCGAGGTGAATCCGGTCCTTGACGGTCTTCGCGTCCGCCGACGGCAGCAGTTCCAGGTACGGCCCGAACCCATCCGGTGACCGCAACGACCTCCCGCTAGCCGTCGAGCTGGCCGGCGCCCAGCCGGTGGCCCGCGCCCAGAACCCGGCCACGGCGGCCGGGTCGGCGCAATCGGCGACCACGGCCGCGACCGGCCCGGTGTCCCGGTAGACCGGCCGCGGGTCCAGCACGCAGAACTCGTTGCCCTCGGGGTCGGCCAGCACGGTCCACGGCACGTCGCCCTGGCCGATGTCGGCCGGCACCGCCCCCAGGGCGAGCAGCCGCTTCACCTCAGCGGCCTGATGCCTGACCGACTGGGTGGCCAGGTCCAGGTGCACCCGGTTCTTGACGGTCTTCGGCTCGGGCACCGGCACGAACACCAGCGGCAGCGCGGACGGGTCCGGGTAGCTGAACCCGGGCGGCCAGACATCCACCTCGTCGGACTCCTCGGCGGCCACTTCCCAGCGGAGCGCCGCGGCCCAGAACCGGGCCAGCCGGGCCGGCTCGACCGCGTCGACCACCAGGTGCACCAATCGCGTAGGCATCCCTCAGTAGTACTCCCGCCTCAGCTCGGCCATTCAGGCAGGCCCGTAACTGGCCGGACCGCCGCGACCGCCCGCTCGCTCGCGCCCGGCGTCCCGGTGTCCACCTCGACCAGGGCCGCGCCCAGGCCGAGCGGGGTCACCGACGCGGCCAGGAACCCGACCCGGTCCGCCATCGCGGGGTTGATCACGTCGCGGTGGATGGGATGCCGTCCGTGGCCGATCCGGGCGGCGGCCCGGTCCGAGGCCAGCTGCGGATCGCAGTGGCAGAACACCTCGGCCGCGCCGGCGAACTCGGCCAGCGCCCGGTCCCGCCGCGCCCCACGCCACCAGCCTTCCGTGACCGCGTCCGGGAACGCCGCCGCCAGCCGGAACACCACTTCCGCGGCCGCGTCGCCGACCTGGTTGGACCAGTTCTCGTCGCCCAGCCCGAGCACGTCGGCCAGCGCCTCCTTGACCGGATCGAGGGTGAGCACGGGGAACCGCAGCGCGGCCCCGATCACCCCGGCGATCGTCGACTTGCCGGTCCCAGGCGCGCCGGACACCACGATGAGGGTCAAGCTCAGCGCGCGGCGATCGCGTACGGCCGGGGCTTCCTCGTCAGCCACTCCCAGAACGTCCGGTACGGCGGGCGCGCGAGGAAGTGGCCGCTGCCAACCTTGCCGGTCACGTCGATCCGCAGCAGGACGGGCCCGTCCGTACCCCAGGGCTCACGCACCTTGACGTGGCCGCTGCGGATGGCCACGTCGTCGGTTTCCACGATGATGCCGGGCTTGGTCACCAGCACGACGTGACCGCTGCGCACGTCGATGTCGATCCGGAGCGACGGCTGAGTGATGACCGCCCGGGTGAAGTCAAGCACCACGTGCCCGCTGGTCACCTTCACCTCCATCCGCTGCGGCACCACCCACTGGTCCGCGCGCCGGACGTGCCCGCTGCGGCAGTCGATGCGCACGACGTCCTTCGCCCTGGCCGCGGGCGCGCTCGCGACCGGTACCACCACGGATCCCGACGCGGGCAGGTCGGCGACGAGCTTGGCCAGCTCGCCATACGTCCGCGCGGTCATCGCCAGCTCCAGGCGCTCGTCCAGTTCCTCCGCGGTCAGCCGCCCGTCCCCGGCGGACACCCGCAGCAACTCGACCACTCGGTCCCTGTCCTCGTGCGAGGCGCGAAGCTCGCTGCGGGCGATCTCGCCTCCGGGTTCGGATTCCGCCATGGACAAACTGTAAAGCAGGTGCCCAGCCGCACGCACGGCTCGCCGCAGCCGGTGCGGGGAAGATCTTTGATCCCGAACGGACCGGGTATCCGCCCCGCCGCCGCCCGGAGCCCTTGACGGCGGCCGCCCCGTGCAGTGGGCTCGTACGGTGGACTCCGCCGCCCGCCCCGCGCCGCTCAGGTCTGCCACCCTCCTCCCGCAGGCCCCCGGCGTCTACCGCTTCCGTGATCAGGACGGACGCGTCCTGTATGTCGGCCGGGCCGTCAGCCTGCGCCGCCGGGTGCCGTCCTACTGGGGTGACCTCGGCGACCGCGGCCACCTGGCACCGATGGTGGCCCGCATCGCGCGGGTCGAGGCGGCGGTCTGCGACTCCGCCCACGAGGCCGCGTGGCTGGAGCGTAACCTGCTCGCCCGCCGTCGCCCGCCGTGGAACCGCAGCGTGGGCGGCCAGGAGTCCGAGGTCTGGCTCAGGCTCAGCGCATCCCCGCGCGCCCCTGGCCTGACCGTGGTGCGCCAGCCGGCGCCCGGCGATTTCGGTGCGTACCTGGGCGGCCAGAAGGTACGCGACGCGGTGTCCGGGCTCGGCCGGGTGCTGCCGCTCGGCCTACGCCGGCGACGGGCAGGCCGGGACCGAACGCGACATGGCCCGCGTGCGCGGCGCCTCGCCCGGGACGCGAGCCGAGCTGGCCCAGGCCATCGCCGCGGTGCTGAGCCGGGACCAGGCCGCGGTGGCCGCGCTGCGCGCGGAACTGACCGCGCGCCGCGCCGCGGCCGCGGCCGCGCTGGCCTTCGAGTTCGCGGGCCGGCTCCAGGCCGAGCTCGAGGCCCTGGACTGGATCACCGGGGAACAGAAGGTCACCCGAGCCCAGGACGACGCCGACGTGTACGGCTGGGCGGACGGCGTGCTCGTCTGCTTCGAGATCCGCGGCGGCCGGATGTGCGGCTGGCGGCAGCGCCCCTGCGGGGCCGCCGCCGCCCGCCGTCACCTGGCCGGGACGCCACCCGGCTGGGCGGATTTCGCCCGCCGCAATGCCGAACTGGCGGCTCGCCTGCGCTCGCCGCGTGCCGAACTGGCGGCTCGGCTGCGCTCGCCGCGTGCCGAACTGGCCGCCCGGCTCAGGTCTGCTCCTCCAGGAACCTGTGCTGGGTGAAGCTGTACCAGTTGCCCGAGTCGTCGCGCATGATCGCCTCCACGCCGTAGGGCCGATCGGCCGGCTCCTGGGTGAACTCGACGCCGCGTCCGGCCAGCGTGCTGTGATCGCCCTTGCAGTCCGAGGTGGCCATCACGCCCGGCGACAGCGCCCCCTTGGCGACCAGGGCGCGGACCTGCTGCCCCGTCTCCTCGTCGAGCATGGAGTGCAGCGGGTCCATCAGCAGCAGTTCCTGGTTCTCGCTGCCGGGCGGCCGGACGGTCAGCCAGCGCATGCCGTTGTCCAGCTTGAGATCGTTGGTGACGGTGAAGCCCAGCTTCCCCGCATAGAACTCCTTGGCCGAATCTTGGTCGAGCACCCAGACCGACACGATGGAGATGCCTTTGATCATGCGGCCTCACCTGCCTGGTTAATGGTCATGCGGCGACTCTACGGTCCGGCCGCGGGCCTGGGCTTCTCGGGAAGTGACGCGTTCTGAGCCGGCAGGCCGGTTCGCCACATCAGCATGAAGCAGCCGGGGATGGGCGCGGGCCCGCCTCGTTCGGCCGCCTGTTGCCGGTATGCGGTGGGGGACAGGCCGGTGACCTCGGCGAACCGCGCGCTGAAGGTGCCAAGGCTGGCGAAGCCGACCAGATGGCAGACCTCGGTCACGGTCAGGTTGGCCGAGCGGAGCAGTTCGCAGGCGCGCTCGACCCGCCGCCTGGTCCGGTAGCGGCCGGGCGTCTCGCCGTAGGCCACGCGGAAGGCGCGGATGAAGTGCTCGCGCGAGTAGCCGGCCCCGGCGGCCAGCGCCGGGATGTCGATCTGACCGGCATAGTCGCGGTCGATCCGGTCCCTGGCCCGGCGCAGCATCCGCAGCGAGGCAACGTCGGTTTGCTTCATCGTCTCAGCCCTCGCGTCCTGGCCCCTGATCTTACGAACTTACCGGTGGCTCAAAAGATCACCCGCCAGCCGCGAAACAAGCGGCTGCGCGGACCCCAGCCGCTACCCCCGCGGACCCCAGCCGCTACCCCCGCGGACCCCAGCCGCTACCCCCGCGCAGATCAGCTGCCCGCACGGGAACACAGCCTTGGTCGTAATGTAAGTGATTGACTCACTTACACATATAATCCCGGACATGGCAGGTAAACGTGACGCGCACGAGCGGCTTCCCGAGCTGATCGCCGCGGCCGTGCGGGTCTTCACCCGCGAGGGGTACCGGTTGGCCCGGATGAGCGACGTCGCGGCCGAGATAGGCCTGTCGGAAGCGGCCATCTACCGGTACGTGGAAAGCAAGGAGGGCCTGTTCGTGCTGGCCATCCGCCACGCGCTGCTGCTCGAGGACCTGCCCGCGGGCGACCTGCCGCTGTCGCCCGCGCCGCTGGCCGCCACCGTGGCGGAGGCGCGCGACTTCATCGCCGAGGTGGTCCCTTTCGGCGCGCTCGCCGAAGCGCTGTCCGGCCCGGCGGCCGGTGACATCGCGGCCGAGTTCGAGAAGATCCTCCGCGAGCTGTTCGAGCTCGAATCGCGGACCAGGGAAGCCGCGGACATGCTCGAACGCTCGGCCCGTGAGCTGCCCGAGATGGCCGACCTGCTGAACGAGGGCATCCGCGCGCCGGTCCTGGCGGCGCTGACCGAGTACCTGGCCGGCCGGGCCGAGGCGGGCACGCTGCGCCGCACGCCGGACACGGCGGCGACGGCCCGGCTGGTGCTCGAGACGCTGACCTGGTTCGCCCGGCACCGGTTCTCCGACCCGGACGGCGCCGCCATCCCGGCCGGCCTGGCCGCGGACACGGCGGTGGACGCGCTGGTGCACGCGCTGGTCCCGGCGCGCATGGTCTCGGCGCGCACGGTCCCGGCGGGTGCCCGATGACGGGCGACGCGGCCGTCCACGTCGCCGGCCTGCGGATGAGCTTTGGCGCCATCGAGGTCTTGCACGGCGTCGACTTCGACGTCCGCTACGGCGAGGTGTTCTGCCTGCTCGGCCCGAACGGCGCGGGCAAGACCACCACCCTGGAAATCCTCGAGGGCTTCCGGGCGCAGACAGGCGGGCACGTCAGCGTCCTCGGCATGAACCCGGCGGCGCAGCCGGCCAGGCTGCGCGAGCGGGCCGGGATGGTCTTGCAGGAGTGCGGCTTCCCGCGGCAGGCGCGGGTCGCGGAGCTCATCGACCTGTGGCGGAGCTACTACCAGAACCCGCGCTCGCTCGGCGACCTGCTCGAGGTCGTGGAGCTCACCGAGGTCAGGAACTCCCAGGTCCGCAAGCTGTCGGGAGGCCAGCGGCGCCGCCTGGACTTCGCCCTCGCCCTCGCGGGCGACCCTGATCTGGTCTTCCTCGACGAGCCGACCACCGGCTTCGACCCGGAAGCTCGCAGGCGATGCTGGGCGGCGATCGAGAACCTGCGCCGGCTGGGCAAGACGGTCCTGCTCACGACGCACTACCTGGATGAAGCGGAACAGCTGGCCGACCGGATCGCCATCTTGCGGGCGGGCCGCATCGAGCTGGTCGGGACCACGCACGAGGTCGCGGCCCGGGCCGGCCTGGCCACTCGCATCTCCTTCACCACGCCGCCCGCGCTGCGCCGCGGCCAGGTCCCGCTGCCGGACGGGGTCGACCTGTCGGTCCGCGGGCCGGAATCGGTCTGCCATACCGGTAACGCCGCCATGACTCTGCGGACGCTGCTCGACTGGGCGCGGCAGAACAGCCTCGGCGACCTGGACGGTCTGGCCGTGACCGCTCCCCGCCTCGAAGATACGTACCTGCAGCTCACCACAGCCAACGGAGATCGCGCGTGACAAGAACGGTTCGCCTCACCGTCCGGCAGGCCCTGCTCGAACAGCGCAGTTTCTGGCGCAGCGCCGAGTATGCGCTGTTCACCTTCGCTTTCCCGCTGATGATCCTGCTGCTGATCGGGGCGGCCAACGCCGGCTCTCACCTGCCGGGCACCGACATCAAGAGGACCACCGTCTTCGTGCCGGGCATCCTGGCCTTCGGCGTGATCGTCGCCGCATACGTGAACCTCGGATCGAAGGTCGCGGTGCTGCGCCATGACGGCGTACTCAAGCGGATCAGGACCACGCCGCTGCCGTCGGCGGCTTATCTCGGCGGCTTGCTGGCGAGCACGATCGTCACCGTGAGCTTCATCACCGCAGCGACCGGGGTGATCGGCTGGCTCGCGTTCGGTGCCGTGCCGCGGCCCGGCGAGCTGCTCGCGCTTGCGGCCGGCCTGGTCCTGGGCACCGTGTGCTTCGCGACGCTCGGCCTGGCCATCAGTTCGGTCATCACCAGCGCCGAATCCGCCGGTCCCGTCGCGTACGCCAGCTTCCTGCCGATCGCGATCATCTCCGGCGTGTTCGATCCCACCTTCAGCGGGCTGCCGGGCTGGCTGTCGCGGCTGGTCGACACGTTCCCGGTCAAGGCGCTCGCCGTGGTGCTGCAGAACGCCTACGCGGTGCGGCCCTTCCCGGCCTGGGACCTGGCCAACCTGGGACTGTGGACGGCCGCGGGCGCCGCCTTCGCCGTCTGGCGGTTCCGCTGGCGCGCAGCGTGACCTAGGCGCTCAGGCTTACCCGGTCCGCTGCCTTACTCGATCCGGTCCGCTGGCCTACTCGATCCGGTCCGCTATGGGCGTGCCGACTTCCACGGTCCGCGACACCGTGCACAGCCGGTCATGTGATTTCCGCACCGCGTCCGGTAGCAGTGCCCTGGCCTTGTCGCCGTCCTCGCCTTCGGGGAACCTGATCCGGAAGGTCACCACGATGTCGGTGAGACGGTTGCCCGCCTCGTCGCGGACCTTCTCCGCGTCGACGAGGATCTCGAACTTCTCCGGTTCGGCCCGGCGTGACGTCAGGATGTCGACATCGACCGCCGTGCAGCCGCCTATTGCGGTCAGCAGCAGGTCGACCGGGGTGAAGTCGGTACCTTCCCCTTTGCCTATCCTGATCTGGCCGCCGCGGTCGTTGGTGACCACGTACTTGCTGTTCTCGATGCGCTCGAGCCGGACGCCGCGATGCGCGGAATCAGTCGTCATGCTGGCCACATTAGCGCTGGCTTTCCTCTGGCCGCCGGTGTGCGCTGGCGGAGGCTGGAGCGCTGGTCAGGTAACTAGGGTAAGTCCAGTCCGCCTGGCACCACGGGTCCCATAGGCTCAGGGTGAGCGGGGGGCCGGCCGTCTGCCAAAGGCCCAGGGCCTGCCCGGCGCCGGATTAACGGGGAGGATCGGGCTTACCGGGAGGATCCGGGCAACCCTGGGGTACCAGCTCCTCCCCGCAGGCCGGATCCTCCCGGCTAATCCGGGACCGGACCCCGGGCGGGCAGCCCAGGCGTCACGCCCGGTCCGTCTGGCCTCACAGGCCCCATGAGCCCGGCGGGTGGCTGACGGGCCAGCCCAGAGGCCGAAACGGGTCCTCAGCCAGCGCAGGTGGCCACTTGACCCGTGCTCTATGGCGTGGGCCGAGGGCCTGGGCGGGGTTTGCCCGCGTTCAGCGCGGTGAGGGTTTCTGTGCCGTCGATGACGGCCTGGGCCAGGTCGGACAGGCGGCGGTTGCTGGTCCGGGCGCGGTCGCGGAGCAGCGCGAAGGCCTGGTCCATGTCCAGCCCGAGCCGCTCGGCGAGCTTGCCCTTGGCCTGCTCGATGATGACCCGGCTGTTCAGCGCGGCCTGCAGCTGCTCGTTCAAGATGTCGCTGTGCCGCATCCCCCGCTCGTGCAGCAAGCTGATGGTCGCCACGTCGGCCAGCGCCTGGCCGACCCGGACCCCGGCCGGGGACAAGCCGCCCGGATCGGCGCGGAACAGGTTCAGCGCGCCGATGACCTGCTCGCGCAGCCGCATCGGCAGCGCCTGCACGGCGGCGAACCCGGCCCGCCGCGCGGCCGGCGCGAACCGCGGCCAGCGCGGCCCCGCGGCGGCCAGGTCCGCGGCCGCCACCGGCCGCCCGGTCCGGAAGCAGTCCAGGCACGGCCCCTGGTCGTTCTGCAGCTGGAACAGCTCCAGCAGCCGGGCCGCCTCGCTGGAGGCCGCCACCACCCGCAGCTCACCGCGCGGGTCAGCCAGCAGCAGCCCCGCCGCGGACACCTCCAGCAGCTGCACGCTGCGATCGGTCAGCACATGCAGGAAATCGATCACGTCAAACCCGGCCACCATCGTGTCCGTCAGCTCGACAAACGTCTCAGACAGCAGCTCCGAATCCATCCCCGCTCACCTTTCTCCGGAAGGGCAACCGAATCCGCTGCGGGAGCCTGTGGCGGACGCGCTGGCGCCCGGCGGATGCTTCACCCGTGACCCTCCTCAGAGGGGTCAGGCTGGAGCCGCAGGCGGCGGGCAACGATGTCGCGGGCAACGTCGGTCAGCCGCAGATCATTGACATAAGCGTAGGCGCGCAGCCGGATAAATGCCGCCGCGATGCCGACGCCGAGCTGCTCGGTCAGCATCCCGGTGGCCTGGTCGATCTCGGCCCGGTGCCCGGCCAGGTCCGGAGGCTGGCCTTCCAGGCCAGACCCGGCCCCGCCGGCCGCCTGGCGCCCGGACTCCAGCAGCAGCAGTGTCGCGGTATCGGCGAAGACCAGCGCATCACCTAGCTGGAAAGCGCTCAGTGGCCCGGGCCGCTCACGGTACAGGCCCATCACCCCGGCCCGGATCGCCCCCACCTGCAAAGGGAACGCGAAGACCGCCGCGGCCCCGGCTTCGCAGGCCGCCGCGGCGAACACCGGCCAGCGCCGCACGGCGCCTGCATCACCCAGATCCGAGGCCAGCACCGGCCCGCCAGCCGCTGCCGCATCCCGGCCCGGGCCCTCCCCGAGCGTCAGCTCGAGTTCGGCGAGGAGCTCACTGACCTCATCCGTTACCCGCATCAGGTGACCCGCCCCGGTACCGTGCACAGCGATCAGCCACGCCCCGCTGACCCCAACCGCCGCCACAGCCGCCGCGCAAGCATCCCCAGCTGACACCTGCCCGCCGCGCCGGACCGCCTGCCCCGCGACCAGCCCCCAGACCCTGCCCGGCCGGTTACCCGTCATCCCCGCAGCCGGGGAAGGGGAGCACCGTGTCCGGATCGCGTCTCGCCATGTTGCGGGCAGCCGACTGAAAAGCCGGTCCGTCCTTGACGGTCATCGGCTCTGCGGTGCGACTGTGAGGGGGTGACGCTCCTGCCTCTGCGGTCTGCTGCCGCGGGCTACCGTGCTCCGCTCGGGAGGATGGCGTCCCTGACTGCACGATGATAGGCCAGCGCGTCCGGCGGGGCCGTCGCAGCGGCACGGCCGCCCGCCGGGAGCGTCTGGCGTTGGCGGCTGCCTCCAGGTCGAGCTCCCCGCCCAACGCGGCCACGACATGACCGTCTCGTTCGCGGGTACTCAGATCCGCACCGAACATCGGGCGCCTTCCTGCTTCGGCAGCAAGGCGGGGTCCCGGCCCGGCGGCGAGTTCACCAGCTCTCATCACGCACTCTACGCCTAAGTTAGCATCCGTCCACGTCCTATTCCGGCGGTTCCTATTTAAGGGCTGCGTCAGGCCGCTCAGCCTGCCATCGCGGCCTGTTGCTGACTGGTCCCGCGCGAATATCACGGAAGCAGTCAGGACCCGGAGTTTTCGTTCGGGCCGCCGCCGTAAAAGGCGCAGCGGCCCAGAAAAGGGCAAGAGCCCGCAGGAGTTATTTTCTCCCACCGCGACCTGTCGCGCAGGACCGGCTACCCGTACGTCGGTTTCGTCACTGACTGAGGAGTCGGTTATGGGCATCATCGCATGGATCGTTCTCGGCCTCGGCGCGGGCCTGCTGGGCAATATGCTGATCCCGGGCAGAAGGTCACAGGGGCCTTATCCTCACCTGCGTGATCGGGGTGGCCGGGGCACTGCTAGGCGGCTGGCTGGCGACCAAGCTGTTCCACGTCGTCACCCTGCACGGGTTCTTCAACCTCTCCACCTGGCTGACCGCCATCGCAGGCTCGGCGGTCCTGATTCGATAATCCGGAAAATTGTAGTAGCCATGAAGAATGTTGCTCCGGACCCCGGCAGCTGCACCGCCTGAATTAGCGGCTGCAGGGCAGGGCCCGGATTTTGCGTTATACGCAGCAGTGTCGGCCGGGACGCCGCAGACCGAAGGACATAACCCGCGGGGGAATTATTCTCCTGCCGCGATCTACCCAGCATGACTGACTGACTGCCGTACGCATCATTCGCTGGCCGCTCTCGGCATAGCCGTCGCATTGCTCGCCAATATGCTGCTCCCCGGCAAAAGATCACGGGCGCTTATTTCATCTGCCTGACCTGCTTCGCCAGGGACCTGGGCGCCAGTTGGGCCGCCCGCCTGGCCCGCGCCCACGGTCTGTTCACCTTCTCCGCCGGGCTCGTCGCGGCCTGAGCAAACACCCGATGTCATCCAGTCCGTGCTGTGCCTCTACTGCCGCACGGGCAAATTCGTGTACTGGCCGCCGGCTTGCGGATTGCCCTCGGCCGACTGTCCCGGCTGCCAGCGGCGGATACCCAAGCCAGCCGCGACCTTGCTCGCTGGAACGGCGGACGCGACGCGGAGCCTATCCCGCTGACCGGCCCCCTCGGATCCTGGTCCGGCATCAGGCGGTTGAGGGCTTATCCTGGTAGTGAACAGTCCGGGCTACTGGCGCGATTCGCAACGCGGCTCCTGCCCATCATCCGCCGCTCGGGACCCCGGCGGCACATCGACTAACCCAGCCGCGATGTGCCTTCCAGGAGTCCCGCAGTGCAATCCTCCGAATCAGACCCAGTCCCGGGCCGCCAGTGCCCCGGCCGGCTCCTGCCCGCCCGCAACGACCAGGGCGAGCCCGCTGTCGCACCCGAGATGTCACATCGGGAAGCCGCGGGGAGATGGTCATGAAACTCAAGGCCCCCGGGACGACTCGCCGGATGTCCCGGCTGGTGCGATGGCTGGCCGGGCGGAATGCGCTCAGGCGGCCCGTCGACAGGATCGAGGGCGCGCTCCTGGTGGTGCTGTCCGCCGCCTTCCTCGTGGCCATGGCCGTGGCGTCCATCCTTGCCGCGCACACGTATCAGTCGCAGCGCGCGGCTTCGGCCGGCCTGCGCCCGGCGCTGGCCGTGCTGGTTCAGGCGGGGCCGCCTTCCGGCACCCTGGCCAACTTCGGGAAGGCTGAGGCGCGCTGGCGCGACCCGGGGGGCGGCGAGAAATCCGGCGTGCTGACCATCGTGACTGCGCCTGGCATCGCCGGTACCGCAGCGGGCGCCCGGATACCGGTCTGGCTGGATCGCTCGGGTCAGCCGGTCGCGCCTCCGGCCGGCCAGGTCGCCATGATCGTTAACGCGCTGGCCGGGGGCACCGCGGCGGCCGGGGGTGCCGCGGTGGCGTTGCTCATCTGCTATGCGCTGTGCCGGCTCGCGCTCGACCGGCGGCGGCTGGCCGCGTGGGAGTCTGCGTGGTCCCTGACCGGGCCCCGATGGACAACCCGTCGCTGACCCGCGCAGCGCTCTGCCCGGCCACTAGCGTGAGTCCCTGCCTAGCCGGACCGGATGCCGGTTCCACCCGGGTCAGATCACGCCGGACCGCGCCAAGGACGGCGTCGTAGTCCCGCCGACGTCCGGCACTACGCCCGCTTCGGCGTCGATCCGCCTTCCGCCGAGGACATCGCGGGCGCAAAGGCCGCCGGCGGAACCTGCCATGTCTGGAACCGCTGACGGCGCTCATGCGCGGCCGCCTGCCGGGCAATGCAGGTCTGCAAAGTTGATATCTCCCTGTTATCACTGTAGATTGACATCGTATGTCTACTTTGTAGACAAGACGTGAGTGCTGACTAGCCGTCATCCGGGCGGTTGCCTTCACCGCGTAGCCAAGGGAGATGACCATTTCATGACCGTGACCCTGGATCGCGACGTCGAGGCCTTCATCGGATCCCCGCGACAGCTGTTCATCAATGGCCAATGGTGCGACGCAGCGTCGGGCAAGACGTTCGAGACGCCCAACCCCGCGACGGGGGAGACGCTCGCCCGGGTCGCCGAGGGCAGTACCGAGGACATCGACCGGGCTGTGCGGGCGGCGCGCCGGGCATTCGAGGAGGGCCCGTGGGGCAAGATGACCCCGTCGGAACGGGGACGGATCATCTGGCGGATCGGCGACCTGATCCTCGAGCACGCCGACGAGCTGGCCCAGCTCGAGTCGCTGGACAACGGCAAGCCGTTCGCCGTGGCGCGGGCGGCTGACGTGCCGCTGGCCGCAGACCTGTTCCACTACATGGCCGGGTGGGCGACCAAGATCGAGGGCAACTCGATCAGCATCTCGGTGCCGTACATGCCGGGCGCGAACTTCCACTCCTATACCCTGCGCGAGCCGCTCGGCGTGGTCGGGCAGATCATCCCGTGGAACTTCCCGCTGCTGATGGCCGCGTGGAAGCTCGGTCCGGCGCTCGCTACCGGCAACTGCGTGGTCCTCAAGCCCGCCGAGCAGACCCCGCTGACCGCGCTCCGCCTGGCCGGGCTCATCGCCGAGGCCGGCGTGCCCGACGGCGTGGTGAACGTGGTACCCGGCTTCGGCGAGACCGCCGGAGCGGCCCTGGCCGCCCACAACGACGTGGACAAGGTCGCCTTCACCGGTTCCACCGAGGTGGGCAAGCTGATCGTCGCGGCCGCGGGCGCCAGCAACCTGAAGAAGCTGACCCTGGAACTCGGCGGCAAGAGCCCCAACATCGTGTTCAACGATGCCGGGCCCGCCGCGATCGAAGGCGCCGCTAACGCGATCTTCTTCAACCACGGGCAGTGCTGCGTGGCCGGATCACGGCTGTACGTCCAGCGCGACCGGTTCGATGAAGTCGTCGACGGCGTCGCGCAGATCGCCAAGTCGATCAAGATGGGACCGGGGATGGAACCCGGGACGCAGATGGGCCCGCTCGTCTCCGACGAGCAGTTCCGCCGGGTGACCGGCTTCCTGGAGTCCGGCCAGACCGAGGGCGCCACCGCCCTGGCCGGCGGCGGGCGGTTCGGCGACCGCGGCTACTTCGTCGAGCCCACCGTGCTGACCAATACCCGCCCGGAGATGCAGGTCGTCCGTGAGGAGATCTTCGGGCCGGTCCTGGTGGCCGCCCCGTTCACCGATCTGGATGAGATCGCCGCGGTCGCGAACGACTCCGAGTACGGCCTGGGGGCAGGCATCTGGACCAAGGACATCTCCAAGGCCCATGCCCTGGCCAAGAAACTCCGGGCCGGCACCGTCTGGATCAACTGCTACAACGTGTTCGACGCGGCACTGCCGTTCGGCGGGTACAAGCAGTCCGGCTGGGGCCGCGAGATGGGCCACGAGGCCCTCCATGCCTACACCGAAGTCAAGGCGGTCACCACGCAGCTGTAAATAGCAGCCGTAGCCCCGTGGGCCGGGCCGGCGGGTCCGGCCCACGGGGAGGAGCGAGACAGGTCATGAGCGCCGATCAGGGTCGCGGCGTGCCGCTTGCCTGCCGCCGATCGCGAGTCCGCTGCCGGGGTCGAAGAAGTGCAGGTTGCGGGTATCCACCCCGAGCTCGATCCGTTCGCCGGCCCGGACCTTGCTCCGCGCGCTGACCTGTGCCGTCCACAGGGACTTGCCTCCGTAAAGCGGGATCGCCGATTCGTCTTCCTCCTCCTGCGGGGCAAGGTCGGCGACATCCTTGTGCTCGACGGGCGGCGCGTCGATGGCGAAGATCACGTGGATCTCGGTGCCGAGCGCCTCGATCAGGTGGGTTTCGACGGCCATCCTCGGCCACGATTCGTGACTTCACGATCTTTCCTTCTTGCCGGGATTTTCTCCCTGTAGACCGGTTGGTACGGCGTGGCGTGCAGGCTCCGGACTGGCCCCGGCTTTACGCACGCCCTTGATGTTCGAACGGCCAGAGGCGGGGCTGGCGTGATGCACTGCCTAGCTGGAGGACCGCGCCCCGTTGGGCTGGGGCAGCGTGGACGCCAGTCCGGTAAGGAGGATATCGAGGCCGCGTTCGAGTTCGGCGGCGCCGTCGTAGGCGGCCAGGACGGAGGCGAGGCTGCGAAGCAGGGGGAATTCGCCGATCGGCAGCCGGTGCAGGCCCAGCCGCAGCAGGTCGTCGGTCTCGTCCGGGTTATCGACGAGTTCTTGCAGCTCGTTGAGCACATGGCCGTGCAGGAAGCCGAACAGGGCCCGGTAGATGTGCAGCGCGTTGGGGCCGCTGAAACCGGCGCGGGTGAGCAGTGCGAGGATGTCTTCGAGCGGGCGCAGGGTGCCCGGGGGACGCAGCGCGAGCGGTGTGGCCAAGGGCCGGGTGACCAGCAGCGGCACCACGTGCGGGTGGGCCAGCGCCAGCGCGCGGTAGTCGCGGGCGACGGCGCGGAGCTGGCCGACCCAGTCGGCGTCGGCGGGGTCGACCTTCAGCTGGGCGAGCACAGTCTCGGCGACGCCATCCAGCAGCGCCGCCTTGTTCGGCGCGTGCCGGTAAAGAATCATCGGGTCCCGGTCCAGGGCGCGGGCGAGGCGGCGCATGGACAAGCCGTCGGCCCCGTCGCGGTCGATGATCTCTAGCGCTGTGGTCAGTACCAAGTCGCGGGTGATCTTGACGTCCCGGCGCGCGTCAGCGTCCTGGACGGTGTGGTCGGCTGGCGGTCGGATCATCGCAACAGCACCTTCTCTCATGCGGCTAGGGTCGGTATTTATTGCTATTGTAGATCTACGGTGTTGGCACTACGTAACGGTGGAAGCGCTGACCGTGCTGTTCCCGCCCCCGCGTGATAGCGGACTGCCGATACGCACCGTAACCCGGGCTCAGTCCAGCGCCAAGACCGCCGCCAGGATTACTCAGCTGCGCACGGTCAGACGCCGCGACCGGTGCCGGCCTCCAGGTCGAGCAGGTGCAAGCGGAGATAGCCGAGCGCATGGGCGATCAGCCGGGAAACGTGCATCTGGGAGATGCCGAGCCGCTGGCCGATCTGCGCCTGCGTCATGCCGCCGCGAAAGCGCATCAGCAGGATCTCCTGCTCCCGCGGGGGCAGCTCGCCCCAGTGCATGGCGACGGCCTGCATGCTGAGCATGTGTTCCAGCCGCGGATCCTCCGCGCCGAGGCAGTCAGCCAGGATGCTCGTGCCGGGCTGGTCGGCCAGCGGGGCGTCCAGTGAGCACGACTGGAAGGCCACCTCGGCCCGCCTGGCATGCCGCAGGTCATCCGCGCTGATCCCCAGGTGCCGGGTCAGGTCGGATTCGGCCGGCGTACGGCCCAGCTCCTGGGCTAGCCGCCAGGTCGCCTCACTGACCTCCAGGACCAGCTCCTGCACCGGGCGCTTGACATGGACCTGCCAGCGCTTGTCGCGGAAATGCCGCTTGAGCTCGCCGCTGATGCACGGCCGCGCGTACGTCGCCAGGCTGCGGCAGAAGACAGGATCGAAATTGCTGATCGCCTTCAGCAGGCCGACATATCCCACCTGCATCAGGTCTTCCGCCGGCTCAGGGCTGCTCATGTACCGCCGCACGCAGGACCAGACCAGGCCCTGGTGACGGCTGACCAGCAACTCGCACGCCGCAGCCCGCCGCTCGCTGGCTCGCGGCGATGACCGCACGATATCCAGCAGCGCCCCGTCGTCCATCCCGGTCAGGTCCGCGAGCATCCGGGCTGAGGGGGCGGGGAGCCCGGCCCGGATTCCGCGACAGATACCGTTCCTGAAGAAATTGCCGCCATGTCAACCTCGGTTCGCAAAACGCCGGATGAGAACCGCCGGGGTCCGGGGCAGTAGGTACCTAACCGTGCACTCGCGAGCGAGATGACGTTTTCCATATTCGGGAACGGGCTAGACCACCGTCACGGCGACGACCATGTTTGCCTGCCGCGAGACCACCTGATCAGTCGTGACAGGCCGTGGTTGTCCCTCCGGGCGAGCGCCGCTTAAAGCAGGCGTCCCGCGCAATTCGTTGAGATCGGCACATTCCGCGCCTGGGCAGCGGCCGGACCAGGCAACGACCGGCAGTGCGGCATACCGGCCGCTGGCGGCCAGACCGGATAGCCATGGCGGCCCGGAGCCGCGGCGGCGCCTCCGGTGACCACGCTCGAGCCTGTCTTGTGCTGTTCGCGGCCTCTTCCACGCTCGGATACACCGAGAAGACACCCATCAGGCCAGTGGCTTGCAGAATCTGGCGCACCGGCTGCCGCGGGGCGGCCAGGGGCAAGTCACCGCCGCTTCGCCGAGCCCACTTCCGCACTCGCAGCAGCACCGACAGACCGCTATAGCCGATGCCGTCCAGACCCGCCAGATCGACGATGACCGATGGCCCGCAGGCCGCCACGGCCGTGATCAGGTGGGACGCCATACCTGGGGTGTCCGCTAGGCTAAGCTCCCCGCGCAGGGCGACGACTGCCTGACCGTCGAAGTCGCGAATGCTGAGTCCCAGCATCACATGCTCCCGGCATCTCGGCGGTATCCGCAGGCGGGTGAACACGATCAGCCGCCGAGGTCTAGGGCAACAGGCTGAAGTTACCACGGGCGAGCCGTCGTCCGCCATCGGCCGCCAAGGCAACGGTAATGATCCCGACGCCGCCGTCCCAGGCAGCGGCCCTGCGCGCCCGTTACTTCTGGGGTCCGCCGGGAGCAGGCGGCGTCCCGAGCCGGCGTGGGGTCTGGCCTGGAGGGCCTGCCTCCGGACCGGCCGGGCACTGGGCCGAGATCGACCAGGCCGCCGGGATGCTGACCGAACAGCCGGGCGTCGGCACTTATCCGGCTGCATCCCTGCGCGTATGCTCGTGACCGAAGGGTGCCCGGCCTGGTCCGTGACATCGTCGCGCAGCGCCTGCGGCTGTGTCTTGGCCTAGGCCCGCGCTGGGACGGCCAGGCGTGAGACAGCGCACGCTTACCCGCGCTGGCCGGTCCTGCTGGCTTGTTCCTAAGAGGGTGAGCGGGATGGATTCGGAGCTGCTGTCTAAGACGTTTGTCGAGCTGACGGACACGATGGTGGCCGGGTTTGACGTGATCGATTTCCTGCATGTGCTGACCGATCGCAGCGTGCAGCTGCTGGAGGTGTCCGCGGCGGGGCTGCTGCTGGCTGACCCGCGCGGTGAGCTGCGGGTGGTGGCGGCCTCCAGCGAGGCGGCCCGGCTGCTGGAGCTGTTCCAGCTGCAGAACGACCAGGGGCCGTGCCTGGACTGCTTCCGGACCGGGCGGCCGGTGGCGGCCGCGGACCTGGCCGCCGCGGGGCCGCGCTGGCCGCGGTTCGCGCCGGCCGCGCGGCGGGCCGGGTTCGCCGCCGTGCAGGCGCTGCCGATGCGGCTGCGCGAGCAGGTCATCGGCGCGCTGAACCTGTTCCGCGCCGATCCGGGCGGCTTGTCCCCGGCCGGGGTCCGGGTCGGCCAGGCGCTGGCCGACGTGGCGACCATCAGCTTGCTGCACGAGCGGGGGATGCGGCACAGCGACATCTTGAACGAGCAGCTGCAGGCCGCGCTGAACAGCCGGGTCATCATCGAGCAGGCCAAGGGCAAGCTCGCCGAGCGGCTCGGGCTGGACATGGACCAGGCCTTCGCGCTGCTCCGCGACCGCGCCCGGACCAGCAACCGCCGCCTGTCCGACCTGGCCCAGGCCGTCATCGACGGCACAGAAACCCCCGCCGCCCCCGACCCGCGCAAAACCCGCCCAGCCGCCCGCCCCAGGCCCTAGCCCCCGGCACCGCACACCGCCAGCGAGAGGGGACCACGTGTGCTTCTCGCCCCAGGCGGACGTCGCCGGCGGCTTGCTGATATGCGCGATCGGCGTCGATGCTGTCCGCCATATCGGCCGGCGCCGCGAGTTCATCGCGCTGGCGTGGATCCCCGTGCTGCTCGGTGCCCACCAGTTCATCGAGGCGCTCGTATGGCTGTGGCTCCAGGGCCATGTGCCGCGTGGGATCGGCCATGTCGCGCTCTGGGCTTACCTGCTGATCGCCTTCGTCGTGCTGCCCGTTCTCGTCCCCCTGGCCGTCATCGCGGCGGAGCCGTCCAGGAGGCGAAAGCAGATCATGGCGCCCTTCGCGTTGATCGGGGCCGTGATCGCCGTGACGCTGCTCGCGGCGATGGTCCGTGGCCCGGTCGGCGTGAAATTGGCCCCGTATCACCTCTCCTACGGCATCCGGCTGCCTGACGGACTGGTGATCGTCGTGCTTTACGTCGTCGCCGTATGCGGGTCGCTGCTGGTGTCGGGCTACCGCGACGTCGTGCTGTTCGGCGTCGTCAACCTGATTGCCGTCGTCATCATTGCCCGGCTCACCATTTCCGGGTTCGCTTCGGTGTGGTGCGGGTGGGCGGCTGTTTCCAGCGCCGCCATCGCGCTGCATTGCCGCTTCGCCAGGCCCCGCCCTCAACACGCCAGGTCCGGGACTGACGGACTCATTTCCGCCCGCTGACCGGCACTGTCATGAGGCAGGCGATCGCGAGGGGATGGGGGCAGGTACGTGACGGCCCGAGCCGACCTGCGGCGGCTATCACCTCATCCTGGACCTGACCGCCTGCGGTTCCGCGACTGCGCCGGGCTGAACCTGTTCCTGCGCTCACGCGGAAAAGGTCGTGCTGGAGAGGAATCTCCGGGGATGCTCGCCGTCCTTTTGGCCGTGGCGTCTTTCCGGTATCGGCCTATGTACGAGTAAAGCTCCGCTCCATGTCCCAGCGCCGGCGGATCCGCGGGGCCAACTTCCGGTTTCCTGGCACTATAATTATTATGCTTTCTTCACTCTCGGGAATAGATTATTCGGCCGCCACAAACAAGCTATTCGGCCGGGACCAGGGCGCGGCGCGATGTCGCCCAGAATTACCGTGCGGCGCCCGCACCGCTGCCTGAAACGACGCGGAGCGGGGATCAGGAGCGCGGGGCGCTCCCTGCTCAGCGAAGCTTGCCGGCCGTGCCGGCCCAGCCTCCGTGCCGGCCCAGCCTCCGCGCCGGCCCAGCCTCCGCGCCGGCCCAGCCTCCGCGCCCTGCCTCTGCGCCCAGCCCCGGGGCCGTTCGCGGCCAGCACGCCTGGTACCCGGATGCCGAAATGAGAGCGGCTGGACGACGTCGGCTCAGTTTGATGCCTGGGCGTGGTTTGTCCGCCTGGCCTTTGCTTTTAGCCGATCAGGTTCATTGACATTAGATGTTGCGAAGATGTACCGTGACAATATTGCTCCGGACCCTGGCAGTTTGCCCCGCTAATACGGCGGGGGCAGTGCGGGAACCGGAGTTTTCTGCGTTCGGGTCGGCCCGTTAAAGGCGCACCGGCCAGAAAAGGGCGGTAACCCTCGGGAGATATATTCTCCTTACGCTATTCGTCGCGCCGGACCGGCTACCGTGCGTCAATTCGTCACTGACTGAGGAGCCGGTCGCCCGCATGACCTCACCGCTCACCGCGAGAAACCGGATCCGGTGAGTGCCGCCGCCGGGCCGCGATCCTCGCGCGGCCGCGTGATTCTTCGTATCGCGGTGCCGGCCGCCCTGATCGCGGCGGCTTTCGGGCTTGCCCTCCCGCGTGTCGCGTCCTACGGTGCCGTGTGGGCCAGCATTGACGCGATGACCTGGCCGTACGAGCTGATGGTCGCCACTGCGGCCGCCGCCAGCATGGTGACTTACTGGATCACGATCCGGGCGGTACTGCCCTGGATACGGCTGCGCCAGGCGGCAGCGGTCAGCCTCGGCTCCAGCGCAGTGGCCTGCACCATGCCCGCCGGTGGTGCCGTCGCAGTGGGCGTCAGCTGGGCCATGCTGTCCAGCTGGGGCCTCAGCACCGCCGACTACGTCCTGTACGCCCTGGTGTCCGGGATCTGGAACCTCTTCACCCTCATGGGCCTGCCTTTCCTCGCTGTGCTGGTCATGGCCACGGCCAGCCGGCCCGACACCACCATGATCACCGGCGCGGCCGTGGGCCTGGCTTTGCTCGTCGTCATGGCCGGCGGGTTCGGCCTCCTGCTGCGCAGCGAGGCCTTCGCGCTCCGCGCGGGCCGCGCGCTGCAGTACGGCCTGGCCATTGCCGCTCGGCTGGCACGCCGGGCACCATCCGCCAGCGCCGCAGGATCGCTGCCCGGCTTCCGCGACCGGGCCGGCGCTCTGCTCGCTGCCCGCGGCTGGCGGATCACCGCCGCTACCGTGGCCAGCCATCTCATGTTGTGGCTCGTCCTGCTGGCATGCCTGCGGGCCGTCAGCCTGTCCCAGGCCCAGGTGCCCTGGCAGACCTCGCTGGCTGCTTTTGCATTCATCCGGCTGTTCACCGCTGTGCCCATCACCCCGGGTGGCCTGGGAATCACCGAACTCGGCCTGATCGGCATCCTGGCCGACGGTGCCGGCCACAAGGCCGGCGCCCAGGTAACGGCCGCCGTATTGATGTACCGGGCCGTCACCTACCTGCCCTCCATCCCCCTAGGCGCCCTCGCTTGCCTCACCTGGAGGTACGCACCCGCCCTCATCAGTACCAGCCCGCGCAGACTGCCCCGTGAATACGTCAGACGAGAGTTGAGGTTTCCGCCCGGGGACACCGTCCTCGACGGTCCCGATCGCCGTGTTCGGGCCGGCCCGGTACCGGAAAGCGGATGAGGTCCCCGAAGCCGTACCTCCGCTCTGTGACGGTAAGGAATCGGCCGGGGTACGCTGGGCTCAGTGACTATCGCCCTCGTCGTGCCAGCGTGCACTCGAGATTGCGACTCCGGCTGTCCCGGACCCTGGCGGCACCTGACAATCCAGGTCGGCCAGGTTATGCGCTATGACGAGTCCCACCCGCCAGCCGGTACCGATGCCCCCTGCTCCGGCAGGCTCGGTGCGCCGGGAGCTTGCCGAGCTGGATGACCGTGAGCTGCTGGGCATTGCCGGTTCGCTGCCGCGCTTGAGCCAGCAGCGGATGGCGGCGTGCGAGCTGCTGGTAGGCCGCTACCGTGGCTTGGTCTGGTCCTGCGTCCAGCGATACAGGCGCGGCCCTGAGCAGAATGAAGACCTGATGCAGGTCGGGTACGTCGGCTTGGTGGCGGCAATCAACAACTTCGATCCGGCCGTCGGCTGCTCCCTGGCCACCTATGCCCGCTCGCATATAAGCGGCGAGATTAAGCGGTACTTCCGGGACAAGACCTGGCAGCTTCAAGTCGTCCGGCCGGTCAAGGAGCTGGTGATCCAGGCCCGCACGGTGACCTGGCAGCTGGCTCAGGAACTCGGGCGCACGCCAACCGAGTCCGAACTGGCCGCTTTCCTGGGAGTCAGCGGCCATGATCTGCGGGATGCCCAGCTGGCTGAGATGGCGTTCCAGCCGGCGTCGCTGGACGCTCCGCTGTCTGGCCAGCCCGACGCGGCCATGCTAACGGACCTGCTCGGCGAGGAGGACCCGCAGATGGATCACAAGCTCTGCATGCAGGCCCTCGCCACGCACTGGGGCGAACTGCCATCGCGCGAGCAGAAGATCCTGCTCATGCGCTTCTACGGTGGCATGACCCAGGTTCAGATCGGCCAGCGGCTCGGCATCTCCCAGATGCAGGTCTCCCGGCAGCTCGGCCACGCGCTCCGCTACCTCCGCCCGCGCCTACTCGGGCTAGACGAGCGCGCACCCGCCAGGTGAGGACCGCCTAAGCGGCGCCTCGCGGGGTCCGGCGCATCCTCTTGCGCAGCGGCATCATCGCCGTGCGCCACAGGCCGGCCGCGTTAGTGACCTCCGATGGCATGGGCGGAGCGGCACCGTCGGGGGATGAATATGGCATGGGCGGGACGCTGCCGTCAGGGGGTGAGAGCGGCTGGGTAGTGGTGGCAGGCTCCAGATGGGGCGCAACTGGCTCGGGCATGGTGTATTCCTTTCGCAGGTGGGGTCAGGGCACCGCATCGCCATCGGGCCCGCCGCGGGATGAGCGATAAGCCGGAGCGTCGCGACGGAGGATGGGGGGCAGTGCGGGGCCCGGATGCTAACTGACGCCAAGCAAGGCGGGCGTCAGCTGCCGGGGGCCACCGCCTAGAGCTGTCATCGTGGCCTGGTGGCAGGCATCCGAGCTGTCACCGCCGCCGCCAGGCCAGGATTGATCCTGGCCCGGCAGCGTGGATCAGATACCGGCATGGTCAGGCGGTACGCGGCTTCACGAGCGTCATGAGCGCCGACGGTCAAGGTGATCGCGCCGATGTTCATGAGCTCCTCCGGTAGCCCCGGGAAGCTGACCGTCGCAGGCGGCTGACGTCCGGTGCCTGATTTCAAGCTACGCTGGTGTCAGAAAACTAGCAAGTATTTTCCGGAATCTGATAACGTGTCAGGATGGTGAGCTGGACCTTCCTGACCAACCGCTACCATATCCAGGCGCACCTTCCGCTGCCTGAACCCGGCCGCCGGGCCTGTCAGCGGACAGGCCAGGGCGGGCGGTTAAAAGACAAAGACCATGAGGCCGAACGAGCCCGGGGTGCACGCCCCCGGCCCCGGCTTCTAGCCCAGGATGGCGTGCGGTACGGTGGGTAACGCGTACTAAGGCGTCGCCATAAGGGCACGCCGGTCGTCTGTCACTCGGTAAGCGAACTGGTCTCCACGGATGTGGCGCCTTCGACAACGCGGCCACTCAAATCCTGGAGATCATTCTTTTGACCGCTCTGCCTGCAGAAAAAGCCGTGATTATGCCCGTCGGCCAGTCGCCGGCGGTCCGGCCGCGGCGCCGCGAACAGCACCCCGAGCTGACCACGGCTCCTGCCGTTACCTTCGCTGATCTAGGCGTCCCGGCACCCCTGGTGGCTGCCCTGGCCGAAGGCGGCATCACCGTGCCGTTCCCCGTTCAGGCCGCTACGCTGCCGGACGCCCTGGCCGGCGTCGATATCCTCGGGCGGGCCCAGACCGGCTCAGGAAAGACGCTCGGGTTCTGCATCCCGCTCGTGGCCCGGCTGGCCGGGGGGTACACGATGGCATGCCGTCCCCGTGGCCTGGTGCTGGTGCCAACCCGCGAGCTGGCAACCCAGGTCCAGGCAGTCCTCTCGCCGCTGGCGGGCGTCATGGGCCTGAGCGTCGCCGCCATCTTCGGCGGCACCCCCCAGAATCCGCAGGTGGCTGCCCTGCGCAACCGCGCCGATATCGTCGTTGCCTGCCCGGGGCGGCTGGCCGATCTCATCGGGCAGGACCACTGCCACCTCGGCGATGTCGAGATCAGCGTGATCGACGAAGCGGACCACATGGCCGACCTGGGATTCCTGCCTGCCGTGCGACGGCTGCTGGAGGCAACTCCGCCCGAAGGGCAGCGGCTGCTGTTCTCGGCGACTCTCGATAGCGCCGTGGACGTCCTCGCGCGGCGTTTCCTGACCCGGCCGGCGCGGCACTCGGTCGACGACGCCTCCCCGCCGGCTCAGATCATCCATCACCTGCTTACCGTCACGCCGGGCGACCGGGTGGAGGTTGTCGCGACCCTGGCCAGCGGTGACAACCGCGTGCTGATCTTCACCAGGACCAGGCACGGAGCGCAGAAGCTAGCCCGTCAGCTGAACATGGCGGGGGCACCCACGGCAGAACTCCACAGCAACCTGACCCAAGGTGATCGCAGCCGTAACCTTGCGGCGTTTGGATCCGGCGAGGTGCGCGTCATGGTGGCGACCGACATCGCTGCCCGCGGTATCCACGTGGACGGCATCGACCTGGTAATTCACGCTGATCCGCCGGCCGAGCACAAGGCCTACGTGCACCGGTCTGGCCGGACTGCCCGCAGCGGCGCCAAGGGAGCTGTGGTCACCGTGCAGACCGCGGCGCAAGCGCCCGAGGTCCGCATCCTGATGCGCAAGGCGGGCGTGACGCCCCAGTCGGCTACCGCCAGTCCAGGTTCGGCGGTGCTGCGCCTGATCGCGGGTCCCCCGGTCGGGCGCATCTCTCCGGTGACGGCGCTCGCCCGGGTCCCCGCCGCGGCCGCCACCCAGGCCACTGGCCGCGGCGCCGCGGCCGCGTCCGGAAGCTTCCGGGGCCGCCGCGGGCGTGGCCGCGTATGAGGATCTCGGATCCGGACCCCGCGTGACCAGCAGGCGGATTCGTCCTGTCCGCTCTAGGCGCGGGGGAAAGAGCAGGGTATTGTCAAAAATGTTGCTCCGGACCCCGGCAGCTGTGACGCCCGATAAATAGCGGGCTGTACAGCGGGATCCGGAGTTTTTCATGCCCGGGACATTACCGTCGCGGAGCTATCGCCAGCAGAAGGCGGGAGCCCGCAGGCCGCTGGCATTGTCGCGTGTAATTTTCCGGCCTGGCCGTTGCCGCGTTTTGGGCATTCCCGGCAGCGTCCAGAGAGGAACGACCGCCATGACCCATCAGCTCGCTGCCGGTTATGAAGGCACGGAGCCATTCCCGGACGCCGGCGGCCCGCCGCGCACGGTAGCGGACGCGGTCCGGGTAGCGGTGACGGTCACGATCGTCGCCGTGCCATTCGGCGGGCTTGGGGTGGCGGTGTGGCTCGCCTGGGGCCACGGCCTGGCCCTCACGGACGTCCTGCTCGCGGCAGCCTTCTACCTGGTGACAGGGCTGGGCGTGACCATCGGCTTTCACCGGCTGCTTACCCACCGCAGCTTCACTGCCGCGCCGGCCCTGCGGGTCGCGCTGGCTATCGCGGGGTCGATGAGCTTCGAGGGCGAGGTCACCGGCTGGGTCGCCATCCACCGCCGTCATCATGCCTTTGCCGACAGGCCGGGCGACCCGCATTCGCCTTACCGGTACGGAACCAGCCTGCCCGGGCAGCTCCGCGGTCTCGCCCATGCGCACGTCGGCTGGCTGCTGCGCGACGACCCTACCCCGGCCGCGCGCTATGCCCCGGATATGGTGGCCGACCCGGCCATGCGGGCGATCTCGGCGGCGTTCCCCGCCTTGTGTGCCGTATCGCTCGGGCTGCCGTTCGCGCTGGGCTGGGCGATCGGCGGTAGCTGGCACGCCGCACTGGCCGCCCTGCTCTGGGCCGGGCTGGTCCGCGTCGCGTTGCTGCAGCACGTCACCTGGAGCGTCAACTCGCTGTGCCACGTGATCGGCGCCCGTCCCTTCACCACTCGCCGCTACGACCGCGCCACCAACTTGTGGCCTCTCGCCGTGCTCTCCCTCGGAGAAAGCTGGCACAACATGCACCATTCCGATCCAACCTGCGCCAGGCATGGCGCCGATCCCCGGCAGATCGATATTTCCGCCAGCGTCATTCGCGTCTTCGAGCGTTTCGGCTGGGCGACCGGCGTGCACTGGCCTGCTCCCGGCCGCCTGGACTCCCGCCGTCGCGATCAGGGTCAGCCTCAGTCGGGCCAGGTACTCCCGGAGTGCGGGGCGCCGGTTTCGCCAGTACCCCGTTTGACCGTGAACGATGTTCACACCAAAGTGAACACTGTGGCCCGGAACTGAATACTGTTCACCTGGGCGGCCGGACACCTACCTGCAGCGCGTGACCTCACTTTCCCGGACCAGTCGGGAGAGGCCGGCGGGATTAGCGCCATGGCACAATGAGCTGACATGGAGGACGGCGGCCCGTCGGTAACCGCCCGCCTGGTGGCGGCGCACCGGCTCGGCTTCGCCCGGGTCGACACGGACTACGGCGATCCGGCCGCCGACGAGGCCCTGGCCGCCGACGTCGCGGCTGGGCGGGCCGCTCCGGCGAGCCGGATGCACGACTACCTCGCCGCGCGCACCTCGTTCTTCGACCGGACCGTGGTCGGCGCCATCGACCGGGGCGTGCGCCAGGTCGTAGTCGGCGCGGCCGGCTACGACGGCCGCGCGTTCCGGTACGCCAGGCCGGGCGTCCGCTGGTTCGAGGTCGATCATCCCGCGACCCAGCGCGACAAGCTGGCGCGGCTGGCGCGGCTCGGTATCGCCGCGTCCCACGTGCGGTTCGCCGAGGCCGACTTCACCCGCGACCCGGTGGCGGACCGGCTGCGCGCGGCCGGGCTCGACGCCGGCGCGCCCGCCCTGTTCCTGCTCGAAGGGGTCGCCGTCTACCTGGAACTTTCGGTCCTGGAGACCGTCCTCGACCAGTTCCGGCAGGTCGCCGCCCCCGGCAGCCAGCTGGCCATCAGCGTGTCCCTGTCGCGGGAGCGCGACAACGCCGCCCGGGCCCGGTTCCGGGCCAGGGTCGCTGCGCTCGGCGAGCCGGCCAGATCCACGCTGGAGGCCAGCGAGGCCGAAGCCCTGCTCGCCCGGACCGGGTGGCGGATCGTGGGCGCCCCCGGTGAGGAGGCGGCAGGCCGGCGCGAGCGCCTGCGCTCAGCCGGGCTGCTCACCGCCGGCGCAGGCCCCCGGGCACCCGCGTGGCCGAACCCGTCCGTGCCGCCCCGGCGGTTCACGCCGCCCGGGCCAGCCGCACCGCATGGTGCCCTGCCGCTGTCGGCCCTGCTGTCCCAGGCGCTGGTCGCGTTCACGATCGAGTTCGACAACGAAGCCGAACACCGCCTCCCGCACCGCACCACCGACCACGGGGCGTCCGGCCACGGCAACGGCGCCTGGCTGGTGTCGCTGGCCATGTGGGAGAACTGCATGCGGCACGTCACCGATGCGCCCATCACCGTCGGCGAACTCGAGGCCCGCGCGCGCACCCCGGCCAACCTGGACGGCATGCGGCGCTGGGGCTACATCACCATCGACGGCACCGCCAAGAAGATCCCCAAGAGGCGCCCTGGTCCGGACGCCGTCCTGCGCGCCACCGCCAGGGGCCTGCGGGCGCGGGAGATATGGCTGCCGCTGCCCGGCCTCATCGAGCAGCGCTGGCAGGAGCGCTTCGGCGCGGACCAGGCCGGCTGCGAGATGCCCTGATCGCCGTGGTCCGCCGGCTTGATCCCGGGCTGCCCGGCTGCCTGCCGATCCTCGGCGCGGCCCTGCTCAGCCGGGGCCCGGATCCCGCGCTCCCGCCCGCGGGCCAGGTCGATCCCGCCGGGCTGCCGCTGTCGGCGCTGCTGTCCCGTGTCCTGCTGGCGTTCGCCCTGGAGTACGAGCGCGAAGCGGGGCTGTCCCTCGCCGTCAGCGCGAACGAGCTGCGCGTCCTGGGCGCGGACGGGGCCAGGCTTCGTGACCTTCCCGCGCTGACCGGCACCTCCAAAGAGGCCGTCCGCTGGGCGCTGGGCATCTTGACCCGGGCACACCTGGCGGCCGAGGAACCGGACCCGGCCGCGAGCCGCGGCAAGGTTGCCCGCCTCACCGCCTGCGGCCTCGACGCGCAGCGCCGCTACCGCGAACTCGTCGCCGCGATCGAGCAGCGCTGGCACCAGCGCTTCGCCGAAGGCGCGATCACCGCCCTCCGGGCCTCGCTGGAGCCGCTGGCCACCGCGCCCGGCAGCGGGCCGCCGCCCCTGTTCGGGGGAATCGAGCCGTACCCCGACGGCTGGCGCGCCTCGGCCCGCCGTCCGGCCATCCTGCCGCACTACCCGATGGTCCTGCACCGCGGCGGCTATCCCGACGGCAGCTGACGCGACGAAGGGTTTAACCCCCGCGCCCCGCCTACCAGGCCAACATGTAGGCCTACGCCTCGGCGAGGACGTCGAGGATCAGCTGGCCGTACCGGGCCAGCTTGGTTTCGCCCACGCCGTTCACCTGGGCCAGCTCGGCCAGCGTCGCCGGCGTGGACGCCGCGATCTGCCGCAGGGTCGCGTCGTGGAAGATCACGTACGCCGGCATGCCCTGTTCCTTCGCGACCGTCGCCCGCCAGGCGCGCAGCCGCTCGAACCTGGCCTCGGCCGCGGGCGTCAGCTCGGCCTGCTCACCCGTCGTCTTCTCCCGGGCGGAGCCGGCCTTCGCCGCCCGCCCGCCGCGTGCCGCGGCCGCGGGCGCGGTCCGGGGGGGATCGCGCCGGAACAGCACCGGGCGCTCTCCGCGCAGCACCTCCCCGCTCAGGTCCGTCAGCGCTAGCGTCCCGTGATCGGCCCTGACCGCGAGCAGCCCGGAGGCCAGCAGCTGCCGCGCCACGCCCCGCCACTCGCCCTCGTTCAGTTCGCTGCCGATGCCGAACACGGGCAGGGCGTCGTGCCCGTACGAGAGCACCCGCGGCGTCTTCTTGCCGAGCAGGATGTCGATCGGCTGCCCGGCCCCGAACGCGGGGCCCCCGAGCCGTCCCAGCCGCACCAGCGTCGAGAGCAGCTTCTGCGCCGCCACCGTGCCGTCCCACACCTGCGGCGGCGCCAGGCACGTGTCGCAGTTCCCGCACGTGTCAGCGGCCGGCTCGCCGAAGTACGCCAGCATCTGGCGGCGCCGGCAGCCGGCCGTCTCGCACAGCGCGAGCATCGCGTCCAGGTGGGCCACGAGCCTGCGGCGGTGCGCCAGGTCGCCGTCGGAGTCCTCGATCATCCGGCGCTGCTGCACCACGTCGGCCAGCCCGTAGGCCAACCACGCGGTGGCCGGCAGCCCGTCACGCCCGGCCCGGCCGGTTTCCTGGTAATACCCCTCGACCGACTTGGGCAGGTCGAGGTGCGCCACGAACCGGACGTCGGGCTTGTCGATGCCCATCCCGAACGCGATCGTGGCCACCATGATCAGCCCGTCCTCGCGCAGGAACCGCGACTGGTTCACCGAGCGGGTCCGCGCGTCCAGCCCGGCGTGGTACGGCAGCGCGCCCAGTCCCTCGGAGCAGAGGAACTCCGCGGTCTTCTCCACCGACGCCCGGGACAGGCAGTAGACGATGCCCGCCTCACCCGGGTGCTCGGTCCGCAGCAGCCGCAGCAGCTGCCGCTTGGGCTCGTTCTTCGGCTCGATCCGGTACTGGATGTTGGGCCGGTCGAAGCTGGCCACGAACTGCCGGGCCTCGCCCAGCGACAGGCGCACGGCGATCTCTTCGCGGGTATGCTCCGTCGCGGTGGCCGTCACCGCGATCCGCGGCACCGCGGGCCACCGCTCGTGCAGCACGGACAGGCCGAGGTAGTCGGGCCGGAAGTCGTGCCCCCACTGGGCCACGCAGTGCGCCTCGTCGATGGCGAACAGCGAGATCGTGCCGCGGTCAAGCAGCCGCAGTGCGGACTCGGCCCGCAGCCGCTCCGGCGCCAGGTAGAGCAGGTCCAGCTTGCCGTCCATGAACGCGTACTCGACCCCGCGCCGCGAATCGGGATCCTGGGTCGAGTTGAGGAAACCAGCGCGCACGCCGAGCACGTTCAGCGCGTCCACCTGATCCTGCATGAGCGCGATCAGCGGCGAGATGACCACGCCGGTGCCCTCGCGCACCAGCGCGGGGATCTGGTAGCACAGCGACTTGCCGCTGCCGGTCGGCATCAGCGCGACGGCGTCGCCGCCGGCGCAGACATGCTCGATGATCTCCTGCTGCTGGCCGCGGAACGAGTTGTAGCCGAAGACGCGGTGCAGCACCTCGGCCGCCGCGTCATTCAGGGGCATGGCCACGCGGCGATTCTACGGGCCGCCACCGGCGGTCAGTCACGGAACAGGTGCAGGAAAAACGATTGCGGGTCGCGCATGAACTGCCGCCACATGATGACCAGGCTGAGATCGTCCCAGGTGGCGGGGCGGATGCCCCACGGGCCGAGCTCGAGCAGGGGCTCCACCACCGTCGACTTTCCCGACCCGTTCTCGCCCACCAGCACGGTCAGCCCGGCGGGAAGCTCGAGGCCCTCCCGCAGCACATGCGCCAGGGCCGGCACGCTCCCGGGCCACGCCGACTCGTCGGCCCGCAGGTCCGGTCCGGGGAGGAAGGCCCGGACCGGGCGGGCGTCGAACTCCTCGCCGGCCGTCATGCTGCCATCATGCCGGGAGGGAACGACATTTATCCCGAACGGCCGTGGTGCCTGCCGCACCTCATGCAATAACGTGCGCAGGGTGGACGCCTCGCTTGCTGATCGCCTCGCCATCCGCGATGTCGTCGAGACCTGGGCCAGCGCCAGGGACTCCGGAGACTGGGAGGCCTTCCGGGCCTGCTGGCACGACGACGGCTACATGATGGCCACCTGGTTCCAGGGGCCGAAGGAGGACTTCATCCGGGTCAGCCAGGAGGGCGCGGCCCGCGGGGTGAACATCCTGCACTTCACCGGCGGCTGCCGGATCACCCTGAACGGGACGCGGGCGATCGCGCAGACCCGGATGACGATCATGCAGCGGGCCGAGGTCGAGGGCGTGCTGTGCGACGTGAACTGCCTGGGCAGGTTCTATGACTTCATGGAACAGCGCGACGGGCGGTGGGGGATCGTGCTGCGCCAGCCCATCTACGAGAAGGACCGGATCGATCCCGTCGAGCAGGGCGTCGAGCTCGTCCTGGACCCCGGATTGCTGGCCAGTTTCCCCGAGGGCTACCGGCACCTGGCGTACCTGCAGGTCCGGGTCGGGTACCCGGTCAAGCCCGACATGCCAGGCCTGCGCGGCCCCGAGGTAGAGCGGCTGTACGAGCGCGGCGCCGCCTGGCTGGCCGGCCAGCCGGTCAGCCCATAGCACCAGTCCTGATCCTTCAGGGCCAGATCCTGGCCGCGGCGGCCGCCCATGGCGCGCTGGCGCCCGCGGGGGAGAAGGTGCGCAGCGGCTGGGTGGACCGGATCAGCGCGCGCATCCCGGCCAGGTCGCCGGGCGCGGCGCCCAGCGCGCGGGCCTGGACGAGCACGTTGCCGAGCGCGGTGGCCTCGGCCGGGCCCGCGATCACCGGCAGGCCGGTGGCGTCGGCCGTGAGCTGGCACAGCAGCGAGTTGCGGGCCCCGCCACCGACGATGTGGATCACGTCCGCGTGACGCCCGCTGAGCGACTGCGCCTCGCCGATCGCGCGCCGGTAAGCCAGGGCCAGGCTGTCCAGGATGCAGCGCGCGGTCTCGGCGGGCCCGTCGGGTTCAGCCTCGCCGCGGCCGGCCAGCCACGAGGCGATCCGCCCCGGCATGTCCCCGGGCGGCAGGAACACCGGGTCGTCCGGGTCGATCACGAACTTCAGCGGCGGCAGCCGCGCCGCCTCCCCGAGCAGCGACTCGAGCGAGGCCCCAGGTATTGACTGAGCCCAGCCGCGCAGGCTTTCCTGCAGCAACCACAGGCCCATCACGTTGCGCAGGTACCGGATCGTGCCGTCGATACCGGTCTCGTTGGTGAAGTTGGCGGCCCGGCTCGCCTCGGTCAGCACCGGAGCGTCGAGCTCCACTCCGGCCAGCGACCAGGTGCCCGACGAGACATAGGCGAACCCGGGTCCTTCGGCCGGCACGCCTGCCACCGCCGACGCCGTGTCATGGGAGCCGACCGCGATAAGCGGAAGCGAGATCCCCGGCCCGTTCGGCCCGGTGAGCGGACCGATGACCTCGCCAGGCCGGCGCAACGGCGGGAAGATGCCCGGCGGGATGCCCGCCTTCCGCATCACGCCCGTGGCCCATTCCCGGGCCTGCACGTCGAACAGCGAGGTGGTGGAGGCATTGGTGATCTCGGCGCCTGGCACCCCGGTGAGCCAGTACGCCAGCAGGTCGGGGATCAGCAGCATCGTCCTGGCGTGCCGGAGCATGGGTGTCGCGGCCAGCTGGTAGATCGTGTTGAACGGCAGCTGCTGGATGCCGGTGACCGCGTAGAGCTCGTCCGCGGGAACGGCCGCGTGCACCCGGGCCGCCACCCCCTCCGTGCGCGCGTCGCGGTAGTGCACGGGATTGCACAGCAGCGTGCCAGAATCGTCGAGCAGCCCGAAGTCCACGCCCCAGGAGTCGATGCCCGCGCCGGACAGCGGAAACTGGCGTGCCGCCTCCTCCAGGCCGTGCCGCACGTCGGCGTAGAGCCGCAGGATGTCCCAGTACAGCGTGCCGCCCGCGGCCACCGGCGAGTTGGGGAACCTGTGCACCTCGTGCAGCGAGACGTCCGAGTCGCTGACCTGTCCCGCCATCACCCGCCCGCTGGACGCGCCCAGGTCCACGGCGGCCACCGCCACCGGCCCTGTCATCTGAAGAACCCTGTCATCCGAAGAACCCTGTCATCGCAGGAAGGCAGCCGCCACACCCGCGTCGACCGGGATGAGCAGGCCAGTCGTCAGCGGCAGGTCACCGGCGCACAGCGCGAGCACCGCCGCGGCCACGTGCTCGGGCAGGACCTCCTGCTTGAGCAGCGTCCGCTTGGCGTAGAACGCGCCGAGCTCTTCCTCGGGCACGCCGTACACCGCCGCCCGCTGCGCGCCCCAGCCGGACGCGAAGATCCCCGAGCCGCGGACCACCCCGTCCGGGTTGATGCCGTTGACCCGGACGCCGATGTCGCCAAGCTCGGCGGCCAGCAGCCGGACCTGGTGCGCCTGGTCAGCCTTGGCGGCACCGTAGGCCACGTTGGACGGCCCGGCGAAGACCGCGTTCTTGCTGCAGATGTAGATGATGTCGCCGCCCAGGTCCTGTTCGGTCATGAGCCGGGCGGCCTGGCGCGAGACCAGGAACGAGCCGCGGGCCATCACGTCGTGCTGGATGTCCCAGTCGGCCAGGGTGGTCTCAAGCAGCGGCCTGGAGATGGACAGGCCCGCGTTGTTGACCACCAGGTCGACGCCGCCGAAGGCCAGCGCGGCCGCGTCGAACGCGCCGGCCACGGCGTCCTCCTCGGTGACGTCCACGGTCACCGCGGTCGCGACATCGGATGGGCTGGCCGACCCCGCGCCGAGCTCGCGGGCGCTCAGCTCGCCGGCCACCGTGCGCGCCGACTCGCCGTCGCGGTCGGCCACGACCACGCAGGCGCCCTCGGCGGCGAGCCGCCGCGCGATGGCCCGGCCGATGCCGGATCCCGCGCCGGTGACCAGCGCGATCCGGGTGGCCAGCGGCTTGGGCCTGGGCATCCGGGCGAGCTTGGCTTCCTCCAGCGCCCAGTACTCGATCCGGAACTTCTCCGGCTCTCCGATGGGCGCGTAGGACGATACGGCCTCGGCGCCGCGCATCACGTTGATCGCGTTGAGGTAGAACTCCCCGGCCACCCGGGCCGTCTGCTTGTTCGCGCCGTAGCTGAACATCCCGATGCCGGGCACCAGCACGATGGCCGGGTCGGCGCCGCGCATCGGCGGCGAGTCCGGGCCGGCGTACCGCTGGTAGTAGGCGGCGTAGCCGGCCCGGTAGGCCGCGTGCAGCTCGCGCAGCCGGGTCGCCACCTCCTCCAGCGGGGCGCCGGGCGGCAGGTCCAGGACCATCGGGCGCACCTTGGTGCGCAGGAAGTGGTCGGGGCACGACGTGCCAAGCGCGGCCAGCCGCGGGTGCTCCGCCCGGGACATGAAGTCGAGCACCACGTCGCTGTCGGTGTAGTGGCCGACCTGGGGCCGGTCGGCCGAGGCCAGGCCGCGGATCACCGGGGCCAGCGCGGCCGCGCGGGCGTGCCGCCGCGGCTCGGCCAGCGGCTCGTAGCCCGCGATGACCGGGCCGAACGGATCCGGGCGGCCGTTCGCCTCGATGAACTCCGCCGCGGTGCGGATGATCTCCAGCGAGCGGGCCTCGCACTCGGCGCTCGAGCCGCCCCACGCGGTGATCCCGTGCCCGCCCAGGATGCACCCGATGGCCTGCGGGCTGGCCGCGGCGATGGCGGCGATGTCCAGGCCGAGCTGGAAGCCGGGCCGCCGCCACGGCACCCAGGCCACCCGGCCGCCGAAGCACTGCGCGGTCAGCTTCTCCCCGTCCGCCGCGGTGGCCAGCGCGATGCCCGAGTCCGGGTGCAGGTGATCGACGTGCGGCTGGTCCACTAGGGCGTGCATGGCGGTGTCGATCGACGGGGCGGCGCCGGGCCCTGCTGGCCCGGACCCCACCACCCCGCCCAGGCCGTGCAGGCAGAAGTCGAACGCCGCCACCATCTCGTCCTCCCGGTCCACCCCCGGGTAGACATCCGGCAGCGCGCGGAGCCGGTCCAGCCGCAGCACGGCCAGCCCCGCGGGGGTCAGCGTGCCCAGGTCACCGCCCGAGCCCTTGACCCAGAGCAGCTCGACGTCCTCGCCGGTGACCGGGTCGGCGGCCGTGCCCTTGGCCGAGGTGTTGCCTCCGGCGTAGTTGGTGTTCCGCGGGTCCGAGCCGAGCCGGTTGGACCGCCCGATGAGCTCGCCGACGGTCATGCTCCCCACCCGGCCTGCTGGCCGCCGGCCCGCTCGGCGATGATCTTCTCCGCGTACCCGGAGGCGGCGTACGCCCCCATCGGGTCAGGGGCCAGCCCCTGCTCGGTACGCAGTTCCGCCAGCAGCGGCCGGACGTCGGTATTGAAGGCGTCCATCAGCACGCCGTGCGCGCCGAGCACGTCGCCGGCCTGCTGCGCGGCGGCCAGCGCGTCCGCGTCGACCAGCAGCGCCTTGGCCGTGGCCTCCTGGACGTTCATCACCGAGCGGATCTGGCCGGGGATCTTCGGCTCGATGTTGTGGCACTGGTCGAGCATGAACGCGATCCCGGCGCCGGGCTCGAGCGCGCCGGCGCTCACCACCTCGTGCATGATGCGGAACAGCTGGAACGGGTCGGCGGCGCCCACCATCAGGTCGTCGTCGGCGTAGAAGCGGGAGTTGAAGTCGAAGGCGCCGAGCTTGCCCGCGCGCAGCAGGAACGCCACGATGAACTCGATGTTCGTGCCGGGCGCGTGATGGCCGGTGTCCACGCAGACCTTGGCCCGGTCGCCGAGCTGGAGGCAGTGCGCGTACGACGTCCCCCAGTCGGGCACGTCGGTGGTGTAGAACGCCGGCTCGAACAGCTTGTACTCCAGGATCAGCCGCTGGCCGCCGGACAGCCGCTCGTAGACGGCCGCCAGGGCCTCGGCCAGCCGGTCCTGGCGGGCGCGGATGCTGTCCTGGCCCGGGTAGTTGGTGCCGTCGGAGAACCACAGCTTCAGGTCGCGGGAGCCCGTCTGGTCCATGATGTCGACGCACTCGAAGAGATGGTCCAGGGCCTTGCGCCGGATCGCGGGGTCGGGGTTGGCGACGCTGCCGAGCTTGTAGTCGTTGTCCTGGAACACGTTGGCGTTGACGGTGCCGAGCCCGATGCCGGCCTCGGCCGCCGCGGCGCCCAGGCGGGCGTAGCTGTCCACGGCATCCCAGGGGATGTGCAGCGCGACCGACGGCGCGACGCCGGTGTACCGGTGCACCTGGGCGGCGTCGGCGATCTTCTCGTACGGATCACGCGGCACGCCCGGCTGGGTGAACACCTTGAACCGTGTCCCCGAGTTGCCGAAGGCCCAGGACGGCAGCTCGATTTTGTGTTCTGTCAGCGCCGCCTTGACTCCCGTCAGGTCACGCATTCCCGTTCATCTCCACTTCAGATTGTGCCCCTGCGCTGCACGGACCCGGTCAGTCCAGGTGGAATATCTCGGTAATTCCCCGGAAACCCTGATCAGGCGGCTGGCCGTCCGGCTCCGCGAAGAAAGGCGCCATCTCGTCCTGCCACCGGGAGTTGACCTCGGTCCCGGCCATGCGGCTGAGCGCGGCCTGATAGTCCTCTCAGGCCGGACCCGCCCGAGGAAGCAAACACGCTCCATGCCTCTCCGATCCGGATCATGTGTACTCGCGAGGTCCCTCGCGAGTACACACGATGATCCGGTGTGCGGGTTAGAAGTTGAACTGGCCGATGTTGGCGGGGGTGAAGACGAACGGGGGACCGAGCAGCACGGTCTTGTCCGTGCCCACCGTGTACGAGCCGAGCTTGCCCGCGGTGAACGTCTGGCCCTGCGAGCCGTTGAGCTTGCCCGACGCGATCTCCACCGCCGCGTACCCGGCCAGGTAGCCGAGGTCGTTCGGCTTCCACAGCACGAACTCCTTGATGGTGCCGTCGGAGACGTACTTCTTCAGCGAGTCCGGGGTGCCGAGCCCGGTCAGCGCGATCTTGCCGCGGTACTTGGGCGTGTCGAGCACGGCGGCCGCGGCCGCGATCCCGACGGTGGTCGGCGAGATGATGCCCATCAGGTTCGGGTACTGCTGGAGCAGCCCCTGGGTCACCTGGGTCGCCGTGGTCGGGTCGTCGTTGCCGTAGACGGTCGAGACCAGCTTCATCTTCGGGTACTTCTTCAGCTCCTGCTTCATGTAGCCGATCCAGGCGTTCTGGTTCGTGGCCGAGGCGGTGGCCGAAACGATCGCGATGTCGCCGGTCTGGTTCAGCTGCTTGGCGAGCACGTCGACCTCGCTGGTGCCGATCTGCGCGGTCGAGGCCTGGTTGATGAACAGGTCCCGGCAGGTGGGCGCGTCCGAGTCGTAGGTGACGACCGTGATCCCGCGCTTCATCGCGGCGTTCAGCGTCGGGCACAGCGCGGTCGGGTCGGTGGCCGAGACGATGAGCGCGTTCGCGCCCTTGCTGATCGCGGCCTGGATGGCCGGGATCTGCGAGGCCGGCGTGGCCGCGGTGCCGCTGGTTTCCGTCCCGGTCTCGCCGAGCGCGGTGAGCGCGGCGATCGCGCCGCCGGAGTTCGCGCTGTCGGCCGTGGTGAAGTAGTTGTTCCCGAGGTTCTTCGGGATCACGAAGACCTTGAGGCCGGTCTTCAGCCCGGCCGCGGCAGAGGCGGACGAGGATGAGGCCGGCGAGGACGATGTCGTGCCCGACGACGAGCTTGAGCTCGACGAACTGCACGCCGTGAGCAGGACCGACGCCGCCACCAGAGGTACGGCCAGGCCTGCCGTCTGTCTCAATTTCATCTGCTGAATCCTTTCAAATTTTCGGCTCTGAAAAGCTTGCGGATTCTGTGCGTACAGGCCCGCGGCAGGCGTTCCCGTAGGCCGCGGGACCGGTGGTCAGGGGGGAGGGATCGCGGTCGCGGGCGGTCCGGCGGCCGGGCTCTCCGGTCCACGGCGCCCGCGGCCCGCGGGCAGCCATTCCCGCAGCCGGGTCGAGAAGGACGCCGCATTGCGGCCGAAGACGGAAAGGAGCAGCAGCGCGCCGGTCACGATCCCGGCGGCTTCCTGGTTGAAGTTGGTCAGGAACAGCGCGTTCTGGATGCCTGCGAACGCGAGCACGCCGAGCACCACGCCGACGATGGAGCCCTTGCCGCCGAAGATCGATACCCCGCCGAGCAGGACGATCGCGACCACGTCGAGTTCCAGGCCGAGCCCGTTGTTCTGCACGGCGGTGTTGAGGCGGAAGGTCAGCAGCACGCCGGCCAGCGCGCACACCAGGCCGGAGGTCATGAACAGGATGGTCTTGATCCGCTTCACCCTGATGCCGGCGAACTGGGCCGCCTCGACGCTGGCGCCCATGGCGTAGATCGACCGGCCGAACGGCGTTGCGTGCAGGACGACTCCGAAGATGATCGCGAGCACGATGAAGATCGCGGCGGAGTAGGTGAGGTCGTTGCCCGTGAACGGGAACGCGTTGACCCCGAGGTTGGTGTAGGTGACGGGGAAGCTGGCGACCGTGTTGGGTCCGAGCAGGATCGTCGCGATGCCCCGGTAGACCGCGAGCGTGCCGATGGTGACCGCGAGCGAGGGCAGCCCGAGCCGGGTGACGAGCAGGCCGTTGACGGCGCCCGCCGCCAGCCCCACCACCGCGACGAAGCCGAAGATGCCGATCATCGGCCATCCCCTGGCCCACAGGTAGCCGAGCAGGGCGCTGGACATGCCGGCGATCGACGCCACCGAGAGGTCGATCTCGCCGCTGATGACGATCAGCGTCATCGGCAGCGTCATGATCGCGATCTCGCCGTAGGACAACCCCAGGTTGAAGATGTTGTTGCTGGTGAAGAACGACGACGACACCGACGCGCCGGCGATGCCGATGATCACGACCACCAGCGCGAGGCCGGTTTCCCAGCGCAGCAGCGGGCCCAGTGATGTACGGAGCCGGTTACTCATGGCGTGCTCCTCTCACCCGCAGTGCGGCGGTGAGCCTGACCGAGATGAGCCGGTCCAGGGCGATGGCCAGCAGGAGCAGGAAACCCCAGATGGCCTGGTCCCAGAACGGCGAGATGCCCAGGACGTAGAGCGCGGAGCTTATGGTGTTCAGCAGCAGCGCGCCGAGCGCCGCCCCCACCGCGCTGCCGCTGCCGCCGAAGATCGCGACCCCGCCGACGACCACGGCGGATATCACCTGGAGCTCGTAGCCGGTGCCCGCGGTCGAGTCGACGGTGCCGTACTGGGCCGCCCACAACACCCCGGCCACCCCGGCGATCGCGCCGCTCACGGTGAACGCCATGAACACGCGCCGTCCGACCGGGATCCCGGCCAGCCGCGCGGCGTCGGGGTTCGACCCCATCGCGTACAGCTCCCGGCCTGAGCGGAAGGAACGCAGGTAGTACGCGCCGATCGCGATCACCACCGCGATGGCGATGGCGAGGTCGGGGATGCCGAACACCGTGGCCTTCGGGATGTTGAGGAAGGCGTCGGGCAGCGAGTTCGCGACCACCTCCTTGCCGCCGACGACCAGGATGTCGATGCCGCGGAAGATATAGAGGGTGGCCAGGGTCACGACCAGGCTCGGCACCTGGCCGGCCGCCACCATGATCCCGTTGAGCATGCCGCACGCCAGGCCGATGCCCAGTCCGGTCAGGAACACCGCGGCGATGGGGATCCCGTGGTGCTGCCCGAACAGGCTCGCGGACAGGTAGGCCGAGAGCCCGAGCACGGACCCGACGGACAGGTCGTAGTTCCGGCTGATGACCACCATCGTCTCGCCCAGCGCGAGCAGCGCGAACACCGTGGTGTTGACCAGGATGAACTGGATGTTGGTGACGTTGAGGAACCGGGGCTGGATCGACGCGGTGACGATGACGAACACCGCCAGGACGACGACGATGCCCGATTCCCTGATCCGGAAGACCCGTTCGGTGAGCCTGCGCGCCCCTGTGCCGGCGGGCGCCGGCGGGCGCTCGCTACGGGAAACCACCGTAGTGCTCACTCGTCGGCCTCCCCCGCGGGCGCTTGGCTTGGCGGCGCCTTCCGGCCCGCCTCCGGCAGGACGCACGGAGGCGCGCCAGACGACGGAATGGGAGGCGGCGGAGCCTGACCGGTGGCAGCGGACAGGATCTCCTCCTCGGAGGCGTCCGCGTGCGCGAGCTCGGCCATCAGCCGCCCTTCGCGCATGACCAGGATCCGGTCGCTGAGCCGCAGCACCTCCGGCAGCTCGGACGAGATCATCAGCACGCCCACCCCGTCCCGCGCCAGCTGTATCAGCAGGTGATGCACCTCCGCCTTGGTGGCCACGTCGATGCCGCGGGTCGGCTCGTCCACGATCAGCACGGCGGGCTTGCGGCCGAGCCACTTGGCCAGGACCACCTTCTGCTGGTTGCCGCCGGAGAGCATGGACACGGGGTCCCTGAGCCTGCCGTACTTGATCTTCAGGCGGGCCGCCCAGTCGGCGGCCAGGGCGCGCTCGGCCGACGAGCGGATGAGCCCTCCGCGGCGCAGCCGGCGCAGCGAGGCGAGGGCCACGTTCTGCTGCACGGACATGTCCATGACCAGGCCCTGCTGGCGGCGGTCCTCGGGCACGAAGCCCACCCCGGCCGTCATCGCCCCGGTGGGAGAGCCGCGGCGGAGCCGGTTCCCCCGCACCGTGACCGCGCCGGCGTCGTACTTGTCGACGCCGAAGATCGCCCGGGCGACCTCGCTGCGGCCCGAGCCGACCAGCCCGGCCAGCGCGACGATCTCGCCCGCCCGGACGGTAAAGGAGATATCGGTGAACACGCCCTCGCGAGTCAGCCGCTCGACGGTCAGCAGCGGCTCGCCCGGCGTGCCGTGCTCCTCGGCGGGCCGTTCGGCCAGCTCCCGGCCGACCATCGCCCGGACCAGGTCGCCCGCGACCAGGCCCGCGAGCTCCCGGCTGAGCACCTGCCTGCCGTCGCGCATCACGGTGACCCGCTGGCAGAGCGCGAAGACCTCCTCGAGCCGGTGCGAGATGAACAGGATCGCGGTGCCCGCGGCGCGCAGCGTCCGCACCACGTCGAAGAGCCGGTCCACCTCGGCGGCCGACAGCGCGGCCGTCGGCTCGTCCATCACGATGACCCGCGCCTCGAGCGAGATGGCCTTGCCGATCTCGACGACCTGCTGGTCGGCGATGGACAGCCCGCGGGCGATCCGGGCCGGATCGAGCTGGACCCCGAGCCGGCCGAAGATCGCCGCCGCCTCCGTCCGCATCGCCCGCCGGTCGATGCGCCGGGCCGAGCTCAGCGGCTGCCGGCCGATGAACATGTTCTCCGCGACGGTCAGGTCGGGGAACAGGGCCGGCTCCTGGTAGATGACCGAGATCCCGGCCGCGCGGGCGGCGGCCGGACCGTGCAGGGTGACCTCCTGGCGGTCCACGATCAGCGCCCCGGCATCGGGCTGGTACACGCCCGCCAGGATCTTCACCAGCGTCGACTTCCCGGCGCCGTTCTCGCCGACCAGGGCGTGCGCCTCGCCGGGATACAGCTCGATCGACCCGTCGAGCAGGGCCTGCACGGCTCCGAAGGACTTCGCGGCGTGCTGCAGCACCAGGATGGGCTGGGAACCAGCGCCGGCGGGCGGGGCGGCCGGGCCGGCGTGCTCGCCGGCCGGGCTGCCCGAGCCGCCACCCGATGCTTTCTCCACCGCGCCTCGCTCCTGTCCGGGTCCCGGTCCGCACGTTAATGGAACGTTTCAATTCGGTTTGTAGTCTGATCGCGGTCAGCGCGGGTGTCAATGACCCCGCTGCCGCTCGCCGCCGAATCGTTATCCGGTCGCGGCGTCTACGATAGGAACGCCGAGGGCGGATTGAGCCAGCATGTGATGGGTTAGGGGTCCGGAGGGCTGATGGCTGCGGGCATGAAGGACGTGGCGAGCCTGGCCGGGGTGGCGGTCGGCACCGTGTCGAACGTGCTGAACCATCCCCATCTGGTGCGGCCGCTGACCCGGGCCCGCGTCGAGGCCGCGATGGAACAGCTCGGGTTCATCCCGAACGGCTCCGCGCGCCAGCTCCGGGCCGGCCGCAGCCGCTGCCTCGGGCTGGTCGTGCTCGACGTGACCAACCCGTTCTTCACCGAGGTCGCACGGGGCGTCGAAGACTACGCCCAGGCCGCGGGCTATGCCGTGATCCTGTGCAACTCCGACGAGGCGGATGACAAGGAGCGCAGGTACCTGCGCGTGCTTGAGGAGCAGCGGGTGCGCGGCATCCTCATCACCCCGGTGCACGGGCGGGCGCCCGAGCTGCGGCGCATCCGCGACCGCGGCACGCCCGTGGTGCTGCTCGACCGGCCGGGTTCTGCCGGGCAGTGCTCGGTGGCGGTCGACGACCGCCGCGGCGGAGAGATCGCCGTCAGCCACCTGCTCGGCCTCGGGCACCGCAGGATCGCCCTGGTCAACGGCCCGACGGCGATCCGGCAGTGCGCCGACCGCCGCCGGGGTGCCTTGCGGGCGGTGGAGCGGGCCGGACTTGATCCCGGCCGGGTCCTCACCGAGCTCACCGTGCCGGCCATGAACGCACGGGCCGGGGCCGCGGCGGCCGACGAGCTGCTCGGCGCCGGGCCGGCGCCGACCGCGGTGTTCTGCACCAACGACATGCTCGCCCTGGGACTGCTGCGCCGGCTGGGGCAGGCCGGGGTCGCGGTGCCCGGGGATCTCGCCGTGGTCGGCTACGACGACATCGAGTTCGCCGCCGACGCCGCGGTCCCGCTCACCTCGGTGCGCCAGCCCAAGTACCAGCTCGGCCGGGCCGCCGCCGAGCTCCTGCTCGACGAGGCGGACCGTCCAGGCGAGCACGAGCACCGCCGCTTCGTCTTCAAGCCCGAGCTGGTCGTGCGGGCCAGCAGCGGCCAGGGTCAGGCCGCAGCGGCCGGGGTGTAGGTGAGGTACACGACCCCGTTGTCGTAGGCCTCGCAGCCGGCCAGGGCCAGCTTGGCCGTGGCGCCGTCGGCGAACAGCCGCTGGCCCGAGCCGAGCGCGACCGGGTAGACGAACAGGTGCAGCTCGTCGACCAGCCCGTCGGCGAGCATCGCCCGCACCAGGGTGCCGCTGCCGCTGACGTAGATCTTCCCGTCCACCCGGTCCTTGAGGTCGCGGATGGCTCCGGCGCTGTACGGCCCCAGGACCGAGGAGTTCTTCCAGTCGGCGCTCGGCAGCGTCGAGGACACCACGTACTTGGGCGTGTCGTTGAAGAACGGGGCGCCGGGGTCATCCTCCGCGGTCCGGGTGGACCAGACCGGCGCGAACATCTCGTACGTGTTCCGCCCGAGCAGGATCGCCCCGTCCGGGTCCGTGATGCCGGCGATGGCCTGGCCCATCCTGGGATCGAACCCATAGTCCATGGTCCAGCTCGGCGTGTCGGCGATCCCGTCCAGCGTGATGAATTCGTGTACCCCGATGGTTCCCATCGTCATCTCCTTGTTAAGTTCTGGTCTTCCCGCGCTCAGGGTTGGACGCCCCGGAGCCGGGGATCTCATCGGTGCCGCGGGGATCGCGGAGCAGGAACGTCAGGGCGCAGGCGATCGCCGGGAACACCGCGGTGGTGCCAAGCGCGACGGTCAGGCCCCGGCTGTCCGCCAGCAGCCCGAACAGCGGGGCGGCCACGCCGCCGGCCGATACGGCCAGGCCCAGGGTGACGCCGCTGGCCATGCCGATCCGGTTCGGCAGGAAATCCTGGCCCAGCGTGACCTGGACGGCGAACGGCGCGAACAAGAAGATGCCGAGCGCGAACGCCCCGATGAACAGTACCGCGATGCTGGGCGCGGTGACCAGCAGCAGCGCCGCGGCCGCCGACAGGCCGTAGCCGACCCGCAGCACGCCGACCCGCTGCCATCGGTCGGCGAGCCAGCCGCCGCCGAGGGTGCCGATCACGCCGGCGCCGATGAAGGTGGTCAGCGCGGCCGAGCCCACCGCGGCCGGCTCGCGGAAGTGCCGGATGGCGAACAGCGCCAGCAGCGACGCGATGCCGAAGTAGGCGACCGAACGGAGCACGACCACCATGGTCAGCCGGGCGAAGCCGCGCCAGTCGTCCGCCCGCCCGGCCGCCGCGGCCGCCCGCCGGACCCGGCCAGGGCCGGCCAGGGCCCGCCACGGGCGGCGCACCGCGAGCACCCCGGCCATCACCACGGCGGGCAGCGCGAGCAGCGGCGTGCCGTGCAGCCCGCTGGCCAGCAGCACCGGCGTGACGATGACGGGCCCGAGCGCGATCCCGAGGTTGCCGCCGACGGAGAACCAGCTCATCGCCTGCGTCGAGTCGCCGGCCAGGCCGCGGGCGGTCCTGGTCGCCTCGGGGTGGTAGGCCGCCACGCCGATCCCGGACGCGGCCACCGCCACCCAGGTGATGAGGTAGCTGTCGCCGAGGCCGGACACGCCGATGCCGAGCCCGGCCACCAGCAGCCCCGCCGCTACCAGCCAGCCGAGGTTCCGGTACTTGTCGGTCAGCGCCCCGAACCCCGGCTGCACCACGCTGGCCAGGAACGTCGCGGCCAGCGTGATCCCGGTCAGCCCGGCGTAGCTGTAGTGCCGCTCGATGGCCAGGAACGGCAGCAGCGCCGGGACAGCCCCCTGGTACAGGTCGTCGACCACGTGCGTCGAGGTGAGGAAGGCGAGCCGGTTCCGCTCGGTTCGCGTCATCACGGGAACGAGCTACCTACGCCGCGCCCGCAGCACGACGGTGACCATCGGCAGCATGAACTCGCCGCGCGACGTCTCCGGCTGGGTGCGCAGGAAGTCACGTACCTGGGCGAGCAGCCCGGCCCGTTCGGTCTCCTCCATCACCAGCAGATGAGAGTGCGTGCCGATGGTGGCCAGCAGGGAATCGGCGGTCCGGGCCTGCCCGTGCCCGAACTCGCCTTCCTCGGGCGCGTCGAACAGGCCCGAGCCCGCCTCGGTCAGCCGTTCCCGCCGTGACCGGACCTCGCTGTCGCGCCATCGCAGCAGCGTGGTGCTGGACTTGCGCTTGCTGATCGCGGCCAGGCCGGCGACCCAGCCGACCCGGTCGTCGTCCACGTTCCACAGCCCGGCGAGCACCCCGCCGGGCCTGAGCACCCGGGCGATCTCGGGTAGCGCCCGGTCCATGTCGAACCAGTGCATGGCCTGCGCGGCCAGCACGGCGTCCACGCTGGCGTCGGGCAGCGGCAGTTCCTCTGCGCGGCCGGGCACCGAACGCACCGCGGGCATCGTCCGCCGCAACTCGGCCAGCATCTGCGGGTCCGGCTCCACCGCGGTGACGTCGGCGCCCAGGCGGCCCAGCGTCTCGGTCAGCTTGCCGGTGCCGGCGCCGATGTCGGCGACCCGGACCGGCCGGCGGTCCTGGACCGGCTCGAGCGCCCAGCGCACCGCGGCCTCGGCATAGCCGGGGCGGTGCTCGGCGTAGGCGGCCGCCGCGGCGCCGAACGACGAGCCGTGCCGCAGCCTGTCCTCCGCCTCGGCCTGACTCTCGGCGCTCTCCACGCGAGCGAGCCTATTCGGCCGGATGCCTGGCGTCATAGGCGGCCCGGGCCGCGTCGATCTCGGGCAGATGGCTGTCCGCCCAGGTGACGAGCTGCCCGATGGTGTCGAGCAGGGTGCGTCCCATGGGGGTGAGCGCGTAGTCGACCCGTGGCGGGATGACCGGGTGTATGGTCCGGGTCACGATCCCGTCCCGTTCCAGCCCGCGCAGCGTCACGGTCAGCATCCTGGCGGTGATGCCGTCGATGGCCCGGTGCAGTTCGCTGAACCGCATGGTGCCCTGCCCGAGGAGGTCGATGGCCAGGACCGACCACTTGTCGCCGACGCGCTGGAGAACCTCCCGCGCACGGCACGTCGTCGGCTGCCTGAACGTCTCCGCGTCGCTGATCGCCCCCGAATCGCACGCCGCCCCCGACGGGTCCCTGGCCGACCCCGGCGGCTCGCGGACCGGGCCGGCTTGCCCGGAATCCAAGAAATCGCCTCCTCGTTATGGCACCAGGTTACGTCGCAGGAGCCCTGTGAGCCTAGTGCTTGACGCTTCAATCAGTACTAGGTTACTATAAGGAAGTTAGGTACGCGAGCGAAGTCGCGTACGACTAAGAACCTTTTACCTGGAGGAATGATGTCCGAGACAGCCGTGGAGATTCCCGGCTACGTCGCCGGGACCTGGGCCATAGATCCTGTGCACTCCGAGGTGTCCTTCGTCGTCAGGCACATGATGGTGAGCAAGGTCCGCGGCCGTTTCGACAAGTTCGAAGGGACCATCGTCACCGCCCCGGACCCGCTGCAGTCCACCGTCACCGCCACCGTCGACCTTAGCTCGGTGAACACCGGTGAGCCCAACCGGGACAACCACATCCGCAGCGCCGACTTCTTCGAGGTCGAGTCGCACCCGACGCTGACGTTCCGCTCCACCGGCGTCCGCCCGGACGGTGACGACTTCCTGCTCGACGGCGACCTCACCATCCGCGGCACGACCCGGCCGGTCACGCTGAAGCTTGAGGTCAACGGCTTCGGCCCGGACGCCTACGGCGGCACCCGGGCGGGCTTCTCCGCCAGCGGCGAGATCAACAGGAACGACTTCGGCGTCAGCTACAACGGCCCGATCCCCGGCGGCGGCGTCGCCGTCAGCGAGAAGGTCACGATCACCCTCGAGGTCGAGGGCGTCCTGAACAAGGGCGAGTAAGCGACGGCCCAGCGTGGGCCGGCGGACCGTGAACCGGTCCGCCGGCCCACGCTGCGCGTCCGGCTCAGCTGACGGCGCCGTGCCTGACCAGGTAGTCGACGTAAAGCGGGCGCAGCGCCTCGGCCACGTCGCCCTCCCCGGAGTCGATCGCGTCGTCGAGCAGCACGGAGAGATGGGTGACGTCCCGCCCGGCCTCGTCCGCATGCCCCTCGGAGGCCTCGGCCGCCGGGATGGCGCGCAGCAGCTCCCAGAGGAACTCCACGTCGGCGTGGTGCAGCGCCCGCCGCACGGCGAGGTGGTGCAGCTCATGCGAGGAAAGCGCGTCCAGTTCGTCACGGGTCACCCGTGGACTCTATCGCCTGCTCCGGTGCGGCGCGCCGCCGTCCGCCCGGCCCGCTCCCTCGCACCGGCCCGCGGATTCCCCGCGGGGATATCAGTGGTGATTTGGGCGTTAAGTCTCGATAGTCCAGTAATACCTCGACAGTTTTCACCACGTGACGCGCCTGCCGGCCGGCCCGTTCGCGCCGCCTGGGGTCCCTGAAGCCTGGACCAAGGCGAGGAAACCAGTGCGGAGACGCTCGCAGCGAGTCGGATCATGATTCCTTGGTTAAGGAATCGATAACGGTTTTGCAGATGATTGACGATCGTTTGCGCGGATTGTTAGATTCCGTCGGAAAGCGTCTCGAATCGCGGGACGGTCACACCGGCGTGACCGGCGGACCTGGGGGACGGACTGGGACTGGCGGCACGCGTGAGCGAGAAGGATCGCACATGCGCATTCCCTGGTCAGGACGGGGATCATCGACGAAGCTGGGGCGGGGATCCCCGCCCGCAGGCAGGCGGAAATGGCAGCTGCTGCTCATGCCCGCGGTGGGCGTCGCAGTCATCTGCCAGCTGAGCCTGACGGGCACGGCGGGGGCGGCGACCGCCGCGACGACCGCGAAGGCCGTAACCACGGGCACGATCGCCCCCAACCCCGTTAACGAGCTCGACTGCAACGGCCATAGCGCGAAGTACGCCACGGTCAGGTCGATGGCCGCCACCTGCACGGACCCGGTCAAGGTCGTCAACGGGAAGCGCCTCCGCTTCGAGGACAACGAGAACTACATCGGGCACGACGAGCCCAGCGTCAAGTTCATCTCGAGCACTCCTGGCTCCGGCAACACGATGACGTACCTGACCAAGATCCCGGTGGATCCGAAGAAGTCCCCGACCCCGTCCGGCAGTGTCACCAACTACGGTGAGCTGTCCATCGCGCCCTGGTTCGGGCTGCCGATATGCGACTCGCTCTCCTTCCCGCAGGGCGCCTGCACCCCGGACAGCGACACCAACAACCCGAACGTCGCCGGATCCGCGTTCATGGAGCTTCAGCTGTACCCGCCGGGCTACACCCCGTTCGTCAACAGCGTGAGCTGCAGCGCGACTAAGTGGTGCGCGGCCCTGACCATCGACAGCCTCTCGTGCAACGCCGCCGGTACCTGCAACAACAACTGCATCGAGCCGGTTAACTTCTCCTACCTGCAGACGAACGGCGTTCCCACCGGCCCGCCGAACCCGCAGCAGACCGACGTCAGCACCTTCACCCCGAACGCCCACACGCTGAAGATCAACCCTGGCGACACCCTGGCCGTATCGATCACCGACCCGGCGCGAGGGTTCACGACAACCATCAGGGACCTGACGACGCATCAGACCGGGTTCGTGGTCGCCAGCGCGGCGAACGGCTTCGCGAACACCAACATGAGCGACTGCTCCGGCGTCCCGCACACCTTCCACGCCGAGTACAGCACCGCGTCCCAGCAGAACCAGGTGCCCTGGGCCGCGCTCGAGGGCGGCGTCCTGATGCAGCAGGAGATCGGTCACGCCGAGGTCTGCAACTCGGTAAGCAACCAGGACCCGTTCACGTTCACCGGCGGCAACCAGACCTTCATCGACCCGAAGGACTTCGACACCTGCAACGGCGGGACCGAGGGGCCGAAGGCGACCGGTGAAGGCCCGTGTGATCCGCAGACCGGCATCTGCCAGAACGCCACGACCCAGGGGCCGAACGGCCCGGTGGCGTGCCCGACCAACGACTCGACCAGCGGTGCGCTGTGCGAGTTCGCCGATGGCTCGTGCTTCCAGAAGGGCACCCGCACGGCCACGATCAACGGCTCGCCGGTGACAGAGGTGTCGGCCGCGAACATCTGCCTCGCCAACCGGTATCAGAACGGTGACCTGGACTTCGACGGTACCAGCTACCAGTCCTTCACCTGGCCGAACGGCACCAGGAACCATCCGACAGCATTCCAGTACGCCGGGCCGTTCCAGGCCAGCGGGAAGCCGTACCCGCAGATCCAGTTCGAGACCGACGCGGCCGGCTCGGAGGCCCTCTGCAACACCACGACCGGCGCCGGCTGCACCGCCCCGCCGATCGGCTCGAAGTTCTACCCGTTCTGGTCGCTCAGCCGCCATGCCTTCGCGGTCGGGTCCCCGCTGACCTCGTGCGCGTGGAACTTCGGTAACGTGCTGCCGAATACGTTCCGGACCTTCGGCAAGGACGCCCAGTACGGCACTCCTAACGTGGCCCGGTACGGCGGCACGATCATCAGCGCGGTCCAGGCCAACCCGGAGTTCGCCGGATCCTGCGCAGGTGCGCTCTAGCCGCTTAGCGGAAGCAAGGATCAAGTTCCGGGGTGCCCCGCCCGCCAGGCGGGGCACCCCGGGCGGCGTTTGCGGGCCTAACGGCGCGGGTCGCCGCCGGTGCGCGGGATCCGCCAGTCGGGGGTACTCGTCTACCGTGACGGCATGTTTTGCGGCCGCCGTTGCCCGATGTCCGATTGGTCCGCTTTTCTGCAGCGGTCACGAATGGCGCAGGTCAGGTATCAATCAGGTCATGATTCCTCGATTAAGGCTAGATAACGGCTTTGCAGGTAATTGACGGCTGTTTGTGCTGATTGTTAGATTTCGTCGGAAAGCGTCTCGTATCGCGGGACGGTCACACTGGCGTGATCGGCGGCCCTGACGGACGACTGGGACTGGCGGCACGCGTGAGCGGGAAGAGGCCTGGCATATGCGCACTCCCTGGTCATCACGGCGAACCTCGCCACGATTCGGACGGGGTTCACCACTGGCAGGACGGCGGCGGAAGTGGCAGCTGCTGCTGATACCCGCGATGGGCGTCGCGGTCATCTGCCAGCTCAGCCTCACCGGGTCGGCCGCGGCATCCACCGCCCCGACGGCGGCGACGGCAGCGGTCACGAGCGTTACGCCCAATCCGGTCAACGAGCTTGACTGCAACGGCTGGAGCGCGAAGTACGGAACCGTCAGGAAGCTCGCCGGCAACCTGTGCACGGACCCGATCAAGATCGTCAACGGCAAGGCCAGCCGGTTCATCGACAACAAGTGGTACATCGGACATGACGAGCCGAGCGTGAAGTTCATCTCCAGCCAGCCCGGCTCGGGTAACACGATGACCTACGTGATGAAGCTGTCGCGGGACCCGCGCCGCGCCCCAACCGCGTCTGGCAGCGTCACCGACTACAGTCAGCTGTCCGTCGCGCCCTGGTTCAGCATCCCGCTGTGCGACCCGAAGTCCTACCCGCAGAACCCGTGTACCCCGGACAGCGACACCAACTCCGGCTTGATCAGCGACCCGGCCGCGGCCGGCTCGGCCTTCATGGAGCTGCAGTTCTACCCGCCGGGCTTCACCCCGTTCATCGACAGCGCCAGCTGCAGCGCGACCAAGTGGTGCGCCGCCCTCAACATCGACAGCCTCGAGGCAAATTTCAATTTCGCAAACCTCAACCCCAACTGCACGGAGCCGGTCAACTTCGCGTACCTGCAGACCAACGGCGTCCCCGCCGGGCCGCCCAGCCCGCAGCTGACCAACGTGAGCACCTTCACGCCGAACGCCAATACGCTGATGATCAATCCCGGTGACACGGTCACGGTCTCCATCTCCGACCCGTCGCAAGGGCTCACCACGGTGGTCCGAGACCTGACCACTCATCAGACCGGGTTCATAACCGCCAGCGCGCGGAACGGCTTCATGAACACCGATATCAGCACCTGCGCCGGCACCCCGTTCACTTTCCACGCGGAGTACAGCAGCGCGAAGATCCAGAACCAGGTCCCGTGGGCCGCGCTCGAGGGCGGCGTGCTGATGGAGCAGGAAATCGGCCACGGCGAGGTCTGCAACTCGGTGAAGAACCAGGACCCGTTCACTGCCTCATTCCCGGGCGGCCAGTCCTACAGCGACCCGAATGTCTTCGACACCTGCGTAGGCGGCTCGGAAGGGCGGACCGCGACCGGTGAAGGCCCGTGTACCGCGAGCGGCTGCCAGAATGCGACCACCCAGGGGGCGAACGGTCCGGTGGCCTGCCCGACCACCAACCCGGCCAGCGGCGCGCTGTGCGAGTTCGCCGACGGCTACTGCTTCCAGAAGGGCACGCGGACCGCGCTCGTCAACGGCGTGCCGACCACGGAGGTAGCGCGGGCCAACGAGTGCTACAACAACAGGTTCCAGAACGGTGACCTGGACTTCGATGGCCAGTCTTACCAGCCGGACTGGCCGAACGGCAGGCCGAACCGTCCGACCTCGTTCCAGTACGCCGGGCCCTTCACTAAGGGTGGTCATACCTACCCGCAGGTCCAGTTCGAGTCTGACATCGGCGGCTCCTCCGCCCTGTGCAACGTGGCGACCGGCGCCGGCTGTACCGTCGCGCCGATCAGCGCCAAGTTCTACCCGTTCTGGTCGCTGAGCCCGCTGTTCAACGCGCTCGGGTCGCACTTCACCGCATGCGTGTGGAACTTCGGCAACGATCAGCCCCGCACCATCAAGGACTTCGGTAAGGATGCCCAGTACGGCACGCCTAACGTAGCCAGGTATGGCGGCACGATCATCAGCGCGCCAGCGCCTAATCCTGAGACCACCGGCCGCTGCAGGATCTAGCTGCCAGTGGCCTGAGAGGCTAAGTCCCGGGTGCCCCGCCTGCCAGGCGGGGCACCCGGCGGCGTTTCCGGGCACCCGGTGCGGTGTCTGACGGGCGCCTACCGGCGCAGGTGGCCGGACACGGCGTCGGCGACCGCCCGGACCTCAGGGTGCGCGGGCAGGTCGTCGAGCAGCACCGGCTGCCCGTCAGCCCCGGTGAGCGGGATCCGCCAGTTGGGGTACTCATCCACCGTGCCCGGCATGTTCTGCGGCCGCCGTTCACCCGCGGCATCGGCCAGCGAGACGCCAATCAGCACGGCGGGCGTGCGGGTCAGGTAGGCGTAGAGCGCGACCGTGAACTCTTGCGGCGACGGACGATGCGATCGCCGGGGGAGGATGTCCTCGCGGGCCAGCATGGCCAGCCACTGGTTCATCTCCGCTTCGGCGGCGGCCCGCTCCTCGGCCTCCGGCTGGGTCAGCAGGCCGAGCTTGGCCCGGATGGTGACCTGCTCACCGGTGAGGAACGCCGCGGCCGGCGGCATGTCATGCGTGCCGACCATGGCCAGGCAGCCGCGGCGCCACCCGCCAGGCTCGCGCGGCGTGCCGTCCGCCTGGCGCTCGAACCACAGCATGGACGTGCCGAGCACCCCGCGCCCGGCCAGGAACTTCCGCAGCCAGGGTTCGACCGTGCCGAGATCCTCGCCGATGGCCAGCGCGCCGGCGCGCGCCACCTCGGCGGCCAGCACGCCGCCCATCAGCTCATGGTCGTACCGCACGTAGGTGCCCAGGTCCGGCGACATCCCGGCCGGGATCCACCACAGCCGGGCCAGCCCCATGACATGGTCCACGCGCAGGCCGCCTGCGTGCCGCGCACTGGCTGCGATCAGCTCGGCCAGCGGGCGGCCCGCCTGGGCGGCCAGCTGCCCTGGATGCCACGGCGGGAGCGTCCAGTTCTGGCCGAGCTGGTTGAACTCGTCCGGCGGCGCGCCCACGCTGATGCCGGGCACGATGACGTCCTGCCGGGCCCAGGCGTCGGCTCCGCCGGGATGCGCGCCGACCGCGAGGTCGGTGATGACGCCGATGCTCATGCCGGCCCGCGTGGCCGCCCGCTGCGCCGCGGCCAGCTGCTCCGCCGTCAGCCACTGCAGCCATTCGTGGAACCCGATCCGGTCGGCCAGCGTCCGCCTGAGCTCGGTGACCTCCGCCGAGCCGGGATCGGCCAGCGCCGCGGGCCACGACCGCCAGTCGGGACCGTGCGTCTCGGCGATGGCGCACCACGCCGCCCAGTCGCCGAGGGCGCGGCGGTCACGGGCCAGGAACGCGTCACGCTCGGCCCTTCGGGTCGCCGTCAGCGGAACCGCGCGGATCAGCTCGAGCGCGGCGCGCTTGGCGGCCCAGACCGCGTCCCGGTCGATGAGCGCCGCGGTGGTGTTCGCGGCGCGCAGCGGAGCGGCCAGGGCCTCCACCCGGGCCTGGTCTCCGGCGGTCAGCCCCTGGTATTCGGGGATGTCCTCGATGCGCAGGTACAGCGGGCTGATCTGGCGGCGGCTCATCGGCAGGTAGGGGGACGGGCTGACCGGCGGCTGCGGCTCGGCCGCGTGCAGCGGGTTGACCAGGACGAAGTCCGCGCTCAGGGCACCGCCGCTCCAGGCGGCGAGGTCGGCCAGATCGTGCAGGTCGCCGTGTCCCCAGGAGGCGCGCGAGCGCACCGAGTACAACTGCACCGCGAAGCCCCACGACCGGTGAGCCGGCCAGGGGGGTACGGGGGAGCGGGGAGCCCTCCCGGCCGTGCTGATCTGGGGGGGATCGTTCCCCCCGGAACGACTGAGCGCCTCGAGCACCGCGGCCAGCGTCTCGTCCGGCACCTCGACCAGACGGCCCCGCCAGTTCTGGTAGGAGACCGCCACGCCGTGTGCCTGCGCCCGGCGCGTGAGTTCTGCGCGTCCTGTCATCGCACCAGTCTGCCCGACCGGGTACCGGCCCTGACCAGGTTCCAACCGGAGACCGGGCATCTCAGTCTTAAAGGGCAGAAGGATGCCGCAAACAGCGGATCCCTGACCACACCGGGACGGCCGTCATGAAATACCTCTCCACCATCCCCAGAACCGCCCGCCGGGTCACCGCGGTTGCCGCCGCGGCCTCCGTCGCCGGGCTGATCGCCACCGCCGCCTTCGCGGCCAGCTCGTCGGGCGCCGTGCTGGCGTCGGACACCGGACGCGCCTCCGCGGCCGCGGTCCCCGCCTGCACCGCGGGGGAGCTCGGCGCCTGGGTGGCGGTCAGCCAGGGTAACGGCGCCGCCGGGAGCCTCTACCTCCCGCTGCAGTTCACCAACCTGAGCCGGCACGCCTGCGCGATGCGCGGCTTCCCCGGGGTGTCCGCCATCGACCGTAACGGCCATCAGCTCGGCAGCCCGGCAGGCTGGGACCACCTGGTCGCGGCCCGGACGGTGCTGCTGGCTCCCGGCGCGACCGCGCACACCATCCTGCGGTATGGCGACGTCGCGGTGACCACCGCGCCCGGATGCCACCCGGTGTTCAGCACCTTCGAGCTGCGCGTTTACCCGCCAGGTCAGCGCAGCGCCACCTACGCCGCCTTCGACCTGGAGGCCTGCTCGCACGCCGGGCCCATCTACCTGGACGTCGAGCCGATCCTGCCCGGCGTGGGCACGATCAACGGCTAGCGGGCTCCAGCACGAACACCGGGATCTCCCGCGTGGTCTTCTCCTGGTACTCCGCGTAGGGCGGGAACGCGGCGACCGCCCGCTTCCACCACTCGGCGCGCTCGTCCCCGCTGATCTCACGCGCGACCATGTCCTGCTTGGCCGGGCCGTCCTGAAGCTCCACCAGCGGGTTCGCGCGGAGGTTGTAGTACCACAGCGGGTGCGCCGGGGCGCCGCCCTTGGACGCGACCACGGCGTACTTGCCATCGTGCTCGACCCGCATCACCGGCGTCTTGCGGACCTTGCCGCTGCTGGCGCCGAGGTTGGTCACGATCACGACCGGCAGGCCGCTGTCCCGCAGCGTCGTGCCCTGGGTGCCGCCCGAACTCTCGTACAGCTCCACCTGGTCGCGCACCCAGGCCTGCGCGCTCGGCTCGTATTCTCCTTGAACAGGCATACCGCTAAGTCAACACCAGCAACCCGTCCCGCTGCACTCCGGGGCCACTGCCGACATCCCGTCCAGCCGTACATCATCATGTGTCGGGACGGGGAGATTTGAACTCCCGATCTCTTGACCCCCAGTCAAGCGCCTTAACCAAGCTGGGCCACGTCCCGCCGCGCCACCACATCACTTCTGGTGCCGCTTGCCCGCCAGACGTCGGCAGGCTCAGTTAGCTTAGCGCAACCGCGGTGCCGCTCGAAACGAAGCCGGGTGCCAACCCAGCCGGGCCACTCGGCCGCTCCGCCGCGCCGCGACGGCGGATGCATGCTTCCCGCCGGACCGGAAAGTTACCATGTGCCGGGCATGGCCCGCGTGCCGTGCTCGTTGTAGTACCGACAGCCGCGTCGCCGCACTCACACAGAAAGGCTGGGCCGTTGAGAGCACTCGGGACTCCTCACCCGGCCTCCGCCGGCGGCGGCTTCGAGAGCGAGGGACCGACCCGGCCGATGCGGACCAGGAAGCGGTTCAGGATCACCTTCAGGGTGGCGAAGGTCCTGCTGGCCATCGCGGGGGTCTTCGCGGCCGCCGTCGGCTTGCTCTTCGTGCTGACCCCCTCGGCGGGCCAGGCCACCGCGCTGGCGCGGGCGCAGGCGCGGGAGCACCACATCGCCTACCCGGGGCCGCCGGTCCCGCAGTATTTCGCGCGGGCCCTGATCGCGACGGAAGACCACAGGTTCAACACCGATCCCGGGGTGGATCCGCTGGCGATGGCCCGGGTGGCGGTCTCCTGGATCACCGGCCGCCCGGATCAGGGCGGCAGCACCATCGACCAGCAGCTGGCGAAGAACCTGTACACGGGCGGCCACAGCGGCTTCACGCGGGACGTCGAGCAGCTGGCCATCGCGGTCAAGCTCAACCAGGCCTACAGCCGGGCGGAGATCCTGCGCCTGTACGCCGAAGTCGCCTACTACGGGCACGGTTACTACGGCCTGCAGGCGGCCAGCTGCGGTTACTTCGGCCGGCCGCCGGACCGGCTGACCCTGGTGCAGGCAGCCATGCTGGCCGGGGTGGTCAACGCCCCCACCTACGACGACCCTCTGGCCTATCCGCAGCAGGCCCGGACCCGGCTGGTGCACGTCCTTGGCCGGATGGCGGCGGTGGGGTACCTCACGCAGGCGCAGGAGGCCGCGGCGCTCAACACGTCCCTGGACTTGCCCGCCGTCCGCGGCTGCCCGTGATCAAGGGAATCAGGGGCTGGAGGTCTCCGGCTGCAGCTGCTCCGTGAGCAGCGCGTCGTCCGCCATCAGGAACACCCAGCGGCGGTAGCAGTACAGCCGGAATATGGTCGCGACACCGATGCCGATGATGTTCGCCACGTTGTAGGAGAACGTGTCCGTCAGGCCGAGCCCGTAGTGCACGGCCGCGACGAACGCGAGCTGGATGAGCAGCCCGATGCCGTTGAAGACGAAGAACAGGACCGACTCGCGGCCCAGGTGACCGCCCTTCCGGTGCCGGAACGCCCAGAACTTGTTGCCCAGGAAGGCGAACACGGTGGCCACGACGGTGGCGATCGTCACCGAGGTGAGCGGGCCGAGTCCCGCCCCGGAATGCAGCGCGTTGGCGCCGCCGAGCGTGATGAGGAAGGCGAGGATACCGACGATCCCGAACTTGGCTACCTCGTGTATCAGCACCCTGAATCGGGTGTAAAGATCGCGGAGGAGATCCACTCGTCTTCGTCCTTAGTCGGTCCGTCCCGGATAGACCGACCTTACCGTGTCTCCAGGTGGTACCTGGTACCAGAGGGTAAACCGTTCGAAGAATGTCATACCCCCCTAGTAGCCTGAATCAGGTGCCTGAAAGTGAAGTGCTCGTCCGCGCGCGCGGCCTGGCCAAGACGTTCGGGAATTTCACGGCGGTGGACGGGATCGACTTCGACCTGTACCGCGGCGAGGCGTTCGGCTTCCTCGGGCCGAACGGCGCGGGCAAGTCTTCCACGATGCGGATGATCGGCTGCGTCTCGCCGCCGACCGGCGGGGAACTGACCATCCTCGGCCTCGACCCGGTGCGCGACGGGTCCGCGATCAGGGCCCGGCTCGGCGTGGTGCCGCAGGAGGACACCCTCGACGTCGAGCTGACCGTGGTCGAGAACCTGCTGGTCTACGGCAGGTACTTCGGGCTGCCCCGCCGGGTGATCCGGGAGCGGGCGACGGCGCTGCTCGAGTTCGTGCAGCTGGCCGACCGGGCCAGGGACCGGGTGGAACCGCTGTCCGGCGGCCTGAAGCGCCGCCTGACGATCGCCCGATCGCTCATCAACGAGCCGGAGATCCTGATCCTGGACGAGCCCACCACCGGGCTGGACCCGCAGGCCAGGCACGTGGTGTGGGACCGGCTGTTCCGGCTCAAGCAGCGCGGCGTCACGCTGATCCTGACCACGCACTACATGGACGAGGCGGAACAGCTGTGCGACCGCCTGGTGGTCATGGACCACGGCAAGTTCGCCGCCGAGGGATCGCCCCGCGACCTGATCACGCGCTACTGCTCTCCGGAGGTGCTCGAGCTGCGCTTCGATCCGGAGCTGCACGACCTGGCCGCGGACAAGCTCAAAGACTTTCCCGCCGAACGGTCCGAGGTACTCGCCGACCGCATCCTCCTCTACGTCTCCGATGGGGATGCCGCGCTGGCGGCGGTCCGCTCCAGCGGCCTGGAGCCGCTCACCTCGCTGGTCCGCCGGGGCACGCTCGAGGATGTGTTCCTGCGGCTGACCGGGCGCAGGCTGGAGGACTGATGGTGCCGGCTGGAGTGGCGGTTCCCGGAGCGGGCATCGACTGGCGGCACTCGTCGCGGTCCCTCCGGGCGTTCGGCTGCTGGCTGACCGTGTACCGGCGGATCTGGCGGTCCAGCATCTGGTCCAGCGTGCTCGGCCCGCTGTTCTACCTGGGCGCGCTGGGGCTCGGCCTCGGCACCCTGGTGAACAAGCACGGTACGGCCAGCCTCGGCGGGGTGAGCTACCTGGCCTTCGTGGCCCCGGCCATTCTGGCCTCGGGGGGGATGAACACGGCCATGGGCGAGGCGAGCTACCCCGTGTTCGGCTCCGTCAAGTGGAACAAGATCTACATCGCGGCGCAGGCTTCCCCGCTGCGGCCGGGCGACATCTACCGCGGGCACCTGACGTTCATGACGATGCGGATCGCGATGAACGCCGCCCTCGTCACGGTGTACATGTGGGTGTTCGGCGCCACCAGGTCCGCCTGGGTGGTGCTGGCCTGGCCGGCCGCGACGCTCACCGGGCTTGCCTTCGCCGCCCCGATCGCGGCCTGGGCGGTCACGGTGAAGATGGAGAATTCCTTCGCCTACCTATTCAGGTTCGTGATGATGCCGCTGATGCTGTTCTCCGGCACCTTCTTCCCGTTGTCCCAGCTTCCCGCCTGGCTTCGGCTGCTCGCCTACGTCACGCCGCTGTGGCACGGCGTCGACCTGTGCCGCATGCTCAGCCTCGGCGACATCGACCTGCCCAGGGCGCTCGTCGACGTGGCCTACCTGACCACGCTGGCCGCCTTCGGGATCTGGGCCGGCGCCCGCACCTACCGCAGGCGGCTTTATGTCTGAGGCGGCAATGCCTGAGGCGGCAGGGCATGTCTAGCGCGACGCTGCGGATGCTGCCGCCGGCCGGGCGGCTGGCCCGGCTGCGCCGGGCGGGCGGCGACGCGGGCAGCCTGCGCCTGATCGAACGGCACGCCCGGGTCTACCGGCACGCCTGGCTGGTGTTCGCGTCCGGCGTCTTCGAGCCGCTGTTCTACCTGCTGTCGGTCGGGCTCGGCCTGGGCGTCCTGGTCGGCAAGGTGCCGGGTCCCGGCGGGCACCTCATCCCGTACCGGGAATTCGTCGCGCCGGGCCTGCTCGCCGTGTCCTCGATGAACGGCGCGATGTACGACTCGACCTTCAACATCTTCTTCCGGCTCAAGTACGCCAAGCTGTACGACGCGATCCTGGCCACGCCGATGCGCCCGGCCCAGGTGGCGCTGGGCGAGATCGGCTGGGCCCTGCTCCGCGGCACCATCTACGCCGCGGCGTTCACGCTGGTCATGCTGGCGATGGGGTTGGTGCGCTCGCCCTGGGCGGTGCTGGACGTGCCGGTCGCGGTCCTGATCGGGTTCGCCTTCGCCGCCATCGGGATGACCGGGACGACCTACATGAAGAGCTGGCAGGACTTCGACTACGTGATCCTGGCCAGCATGCCGCTCTTCTTGTTCTCCACGACGTTCTACCCGCTCGGCGTCTACCCGCGGGCGGTCCAGGTGATCGTCGAGTGCACGCCGCTGTACCAGGGCGTCGTCCTGCTGCGCGACCTGACCATCGGGGTGGTCGGCCCTGACCTTCTGTGGCGGGCGGCCTACCTGGCCGTGCTCGGGCTGGCCGGCCTCTATGTCGCCGGCCGGCGCGTCGCGAAGCTCCTGCTCATCTGACCCGCGGCCCGGCCGCTTCCGCCGCACCCGGGGAGCCGCAGCGGACACGCGTACTGGTGGGTAGGTAGGCTGGACGCGATCCCCGCAAAACCTGCGGAAGCGGCCCATCGGAAGGTTGTGCTCCGTGGACTTCGGCTTTGACGCCAGGACGCTTGATCTGCGTAAGCAATTGCTTACCTTCATGGAGGAGCGGGTCTACCCGGCCGAGGCGGTGTACGCGGAGCAGGTCGAAGCCGCCGCCGCGCAGGGCCGGCAGTGGGAGCGAGCGCCGGTCACCGCGGACCTCAAGGCCGAGGCGCGCAGCCGCGGCCTGTGGAACCTCTTCCTGACCGGCAAGGCCGCCGAGGCGGTCAGCCGGCTCGACCCCTCGCTCCTGCCGGATCCGCGGCTGACGAACCTGCAGTACGCGCCGCTGGCGGAGATCACCGGGTGGAGTCCCGGGCTGGCGCCCGAAGCCCTGAACTGCGCCGCGCCCGACACCGGCAACATGGAACTGCTGGCTGAGTTCGGCTCGCAGGAACAGCAGGAACGGTGGCTCCTCCCGCTGCTCGAGGGCACGATCAGGTCTGCCTTCTGCATGACGGAACCCGAGGTGGCCTCCAGCGACGCCACCAACATCGCCACCACGATCACGCCGGACGGCGACGGCTACGTGATCAACGGCCGCAAGTGGTGGTCCAGCGGCGCGATGAGCTCGGACTGCCGGATCTTCATCGTGATGGGAGTGACAGGCGAGGCCACGGCGGGCCACGGCCGCCACTCCATGATCCTGGTGCCGCGCGATACGCCGGGGATCACGGTCAAGCGCGGCATGATGGTCTTCGGCTACTCCGACGGGACGCACGGCGGCCACGCCGAGGTCGTCTTCGACAACGTCCGGGTGCCCAGCGAGAACCTGATCTCCGGCGAGGGCGCCGGGTTCGCGATCGCGCAGGCGCGGCTCGGCCCCGGCCGCATCCACCACTGCATGCGGCAGATCGGCGCGGCCGAGCGTGCCCTCGAGCTCATGTGCCGCCGGGCCACCAGCCGTACCGCGTTCGGCAAGCCCCTGGCCGAGCAGGGGGTCATCCAGGACTGGATCGCCGAGTCCAGGGTACGGATCGAGCAGGCGCGGCTGCTCGTGCTCAAGACGGCGTGGCTGATGGACACGGTCGGCAACAAGGGAGCGCACAGCGAGATCCAGGCGATCAAGATCGTCACCCCGGCGATGGCCCAGTGGGTGATCGACCGGGCGATCCAGGCGCACGGCGGCGGCGGCGTCAGCCAGGACTTCCCGCTGGCCCACCTGTGGGCCAGCGCGCGCACGCTGCGGTTCGCCGACGGCCCGGACGAGGTGCACAAGAGGTCCCTGGCCCGCCGCGAGCTGCGGAAAGCCACGAGTTAAGGGACTCAGGGACAGGCCTGGCGGGACCAAAGCCACTAGTCGGCGAAATCCGCGCGCTAAAAAATGTTCACGGATAGAACAAAAGCCGCGAGCTCAAGAGGTCCGACCCGAGCACCAGGCCTGTTCCCGGAGAGAAGGAGCAATCCAATGACTGAGAGAATCGCCATCGTGACCGGCTCGGCCCGCGGCATCGGTGCCGCCACCGCGCGCAGGCTGGCCGAGGACGGGATGGCCGTGGCGGTCCTTGACCTGGACGAGGCCGCGTGCGTCGGCACGGTCAAGGAGATCATCGACGACGGCGGGCACGCGCTTGCGGTGCACGCAGACGTGAGCAACCTCGCCCAGGTCGAGGTCGCGGTCGAGCGGGTGGCGGCCGAACTGGGCGAACCGACCGTGCTGGTCAACAACGCCGGCGTGATCCGTGACAACATGCTGTACAAGATGACCGACGAGGACTGGGATACGGTCATGGACGTGCACCTGCGCGGCGCGTTCCATATGACCAGGGCCGTGCAGAAGTACATGGTCAAGCAGCAGTACGGGCGCATCGTCAACCTGTCCTCGTCTTCTGCGCTCGGCAACCGCGGCCAGCTCAACTACTCCACGGCCAAGGCCGGCCTGCAGGGCTTCACCAAGACCGTGGCCATAGAGCTCGGCCCGTTCGGGATCACCGCGAACGCGGTCGCGCCCGGCTTCATCGCCACCGACATGACCGCGTCCACCGCGGACCGCATGGGCATCGCGTTCGAGGTCTTCCAGAATGCGGCCGCGGAGCGCATACCGGTGCGCCGGGTCGGGCATCCCAGTGATGTGGCCCATACCATCTCGTTCCTCGTCAGCGAGGGCGCGGGCTTCGTCTCCGGCCAGGTCATCTACGTAGCAGGCGGTCCCCTTTGCTAGGAGGAAGCACGGTTGACTGAAGCAGAAGCAACACCGGAGGCCATCCGCGACCGGGTCCGCGCCTTCCTGGCCGAACACGATCCGGCCGAGATGGCCAATCAGGACTTCAACAACGCCCGGTTCGACGCCGGCCTGGCCTGGGTGCACTACCCGGAGGGGCTCGGCGGCCTGGGCGTCTCCCGCGCGCTGCAGAACGTCGTCGACGCCGAGTTCGCCGCGGCGGGCGCCCCGGGCCACAACGCCGAGCTCAACGCGATCGGATTGGGCATGGCCGCCCCGACCATCCTCGCCTACGGCAGCGAGGAGCAGCAGAAGCGCTGGCTGCGCCCGCTCTGGACGGGCGAGGAGATCTGGTGCCAGCTGTTCAGCGAGCCCGGCGCGGGCAGCGACCTGGCCGCGCTGGCCACCCGCGCGGTGCAGGACGGGGAGGAGTGGGTCGCCAACGGGCAGAAGGTGTGGACCTCGCTGGCCCAGCACGCCCGGCGCGCGCTGCTGATCGCCCGCAGCGACCCGGACCTGCCCAAGCACCAGGGCCTCACCTACTTCGCGGTGGACATGACCGACCCGGGCGTCGAGGTCAGACCGCTGCGCCAGCTCACCGGCGAGGCGGAGTTCAACGAGATCTTCCTGACCGACGCGCGGATCCCCGACGCCGACCGGATCGGCCAGGTCGGCGAGGGCTGGAAGGTGGCCAACGCCACGCTGATGAGCGAGCGGGTGAGCATCGGCGCCTCGCGCGCGGCGCCGCGGGAGGGCGGCATGATCGCCTCGGCCGCCCAGACCTGGCGCTCCCGGCCCGAGCTGCGCACGCCGGGCATGCACGACCGGATGCTGCGGCTGTGGACCGAGGCCGAGGTGGCGCGGCTGGCGGGGGAGCGGCTGCGCCAGCAGCTGGCCGCGGGCAAGCCAGGACCGGAAGGCTCGGCCGCCAAGCTGGTCTTCGCCCGGCTCAACCAGGAGATCTCCGGATTCGAGGTCGAGCTCGCCGGGGGTGACGGGCTGCGCTACGACGACTGGAGCATGCGCCGCCCGGAGCACGCGAACTTCTACGGCCGCGGCCCCGGGTACCGCTACCTGCGCGCCAAGGGCAACTCGATCGAGGGCGGGACCTCGGAGATCCTGCGCAACATCGTCGCCGAGCGGGTGCTCGGCCTCCCCGCCGAACCCCGCGTCGACAAGGACGTGCCATGGAAGGACCTGCCGCGATGAGCGAGGAACTCCCTGATCTCCTTTATTCAGAGGCCGAACGGGCGTTGTCAGACGCCCTGGCGTCCCTGCTTGCCGACCGGGGCGGACTGGACAAGACGCTGGCGCGCACCGAGTCGGGCCAGCCCTATGACGACAAGCTCTGGCAGGCGGTCGCCGCGGACGTAGGCTGCGCGGGGCTGCTGATTCCCGAACGCGACGGGGGAGCCGGCGCGTCCTACCGCGAGGCCGCGGCCGCCGCCGAAGTGCTGGGCAGCTTCGTCGCGCCGGTGCCGTTCCTCGGCAGCGCCGTCGTCGCCACCGCGGCCCTCCTGAGCGTGGCCGCCGGCGCCTCAGCCGCGGCAGGCACCCCGTTCACGCCGGCCAGGGCCGCGGCCGACCTGCTCGCCAAGATGGCGGACGGCGGCGTGACCGCGGCGCTGGCGATCCCGTTCGCCAGCGGGCCCGGACTGGGCTTCCCGGCCTCGGTGCGGGTGGCCGGGCCGCGGCCCGGCGACGGCGCGACCGGAGTGGCCCGGCTGCGCGGGATGGTGACCGGGGTCGCCGACGCGCTGCCCGCCGGGGTGCTGATCGTCCCCGCCGACGGCGTGCCGCACGGGCTGTACCTGGTCGACATGGCCGCCGAAGGCGTGGCCAAGTCGCCGGTGACCTCGCTCGACATGACCAGGCAGCTGTGCGACCTGTCGTTCGACGACGCTCCGGCCACGCTGATCGCGTCCGGGGCGGCCGCCGAGCGGGCGATGGGCGCGGCGCTGGCCGCCGGCGCCGGCATCCTGGCCGCCGAACAGGTCGGGCTCGCCCAGCGCTGCCTGGACATGACGGTCGCCTACGTGAAGGAACGCCGCCAGTTCGCCCGTCCCGTCGGGTCGTTCCAGGGGCTCAAGCACCGGCTGGCCGACTTGTGGGTGTCGGTCACCCAGGCCCGCGCGGCGTCCAGGTACGCGGCGGCCTGCCTGGCCGACGGCTCGGCTGACGCCAAGGTCGCGGTGGCGCTGGCCAAGGCCTGCTGCTCGGAGGTCGCGGTGAACGCCGCGCAGGAATGCGTGCAGATGCACGGCGGCATCGGCTTCACCTGGGAGCACCCGGCGCACCTGTACCTCAAACGCGCGAAGGCGGACTCGATCGCTTTCGGCACGGCGGACGCGCACCGCTCGGCGCTGGCGTCCCTGGTCAACCTGCCCGCCCGGTGACGGCCCCCGCGATGGCTCCGCTGCCGGACCGGGAGGCGGACCTGCGGAGCCGGGTCGCCCGGCTCTCCCTGGAGCAGAAGGTCCGGCTGCTGACCGGCGCGGACTTCTGGGCGCTTTACCCCGAACCCGACGCCGGCCTGCGCCGGGTGGTGACCTCCGACGGCCCGGCCGGGGTCCGCGGCGAGACCTGGGATGAGCGCGACACCTCGGCGAACGTGCCGTCGGCGACGGCGCTGGCCGCCACCTGGGACTGCGGCCGCGTGGAGGCGATCGGCAGGCTGCTCGCCCACGAGGCGCGGCGCAAGGGCGTGGACGTCCTGCTCGCCCCCACGGTGAACCTGCACAGGACCCCGTTCGGCGGCAGGCACTTCGAGTGCTTCTCCGAGGACCCGCTGCTCACCGCGCGGATCGGGGTCGCCTACGTACGGGGCCTGCAAACGTGCGGGGTCGGCGCCACGGTCAAGCACTTCGTCGGCAACGACTCCGAGACCGAGCGGATGACCGTGGACGTCCGCATCGACGAGCGGACCCTGCGCGAGCTCTACCTGGCGCCGTTCGAGGCCATACTCCGTCCTGCGGGAGGGGGAGAGGCGGGTGCCTGGGCGGTGATGGCCTCCTACAACGGGGTCAACGGGTCGACGATGACAGAAAGCCCGCTGCTGCGCGGCATCCTGCACGACGAGTGGGGTTACGACGGCCTGGTCGTGTCCGACTGGACGGCCGCCCGGTCCACCGAGCCGGCCGCCCGGGCCGCCCTGGACCTGGCCATGCCGGGCCCCGCGAGCCGGTTCGGCCCGTGGGGCGACGCCCTCGCCGAGGCGGTGCGGGCCGGCCGGGTCGACGAGGCGCTCATCGACGACAAGGTGCTCCGCATCCTGCGCCTGGCCGCCCGGGTCGGCGGGCTCGATGGCGCCGTCCCGGTCACCCCGGCGGCCGTCGACATCCCGCGCGAACTGCGCGCCACCGCCGCGGCCAGCTTCGTGCTTGCCCGCAACGAGCGCTCGCTGCTGCCGCTGAGCCGCTCCGGGCTGGGCCGCGTCGCCCTCATCGGCCCGAACGCCGAGGTCGCGCGCACGCTCGGCGGCGGGAGCGCGACCGTCTTCCCGCCCTACACGGTCTCCCCGCTCGACGGCCTGCGCGCCGCCGGGCTCGACGTGGCGTTCGCGCCGGGCACCCTCGGGCACCTGAGGACCGGCGCGGCCCGCGCCCCCTGGCTGCTGCGTCCCGGCGGGTCCGGCACCGGAGCGGAGGTGCGGTTCCTGTCATCCTCCGGCGAGGTCGTCGGTTCGGAGCAGCGCGACGCCGCCGTGTTCCGCTGGATGAGCGGCTTCAGCTCGGTCGGCGCCGCCGGGGAGGTCGCCCGGCTGGAGATCAGCTGCGTGATCAGGGCCACCGAGGCCGGTGTCTACCAGCTCGGCGTCTCCGGGCTCGGCCGGTTCCGTCTGCTCGCGGACGAGACCGAGGTCTTCGACGAGACGCTGGCCATGCGGGAGGGCGCGGACCCCGGGGAAGTCCTGATGGCGCCGCCGCAGTGGCTGGCCCCGCTAGAGCTGGCCGCCGGCCAGTCGGTGGCGGTGCGGATCGAGCACGACGTGCAGTCCTCGCCGATGGCGGGCTTCGGCACGTTCGTTCAGCTCAACCTGGAGGCGCCGCACGGCACCGACGACGAGGAGATAGAAGCCGCGGTCGCCCTGGCGGCCGGCCGCGACGTGGCCGTGGTGGTGGTCGGCACCACCGCCGAGGTGGAGAGCGAGGGCTTCGACCGCCCGTCGCTGGCGCTGCCCGGCCGCCAGGACGAACTGGTCCGCCGAGTGGCGGCGGCCAACCCGCGGACCGTGGTCGTGGTGAACTCCGGCGCCCCCGTCTTGTTGCCCTGGGCCGATGAGGTCCCGGCGGTGTTGCTGGCCTGGTTCGGCGGCCAGGAGTTCGGTCACGCGCTGGCCGATGTGCTGCTCGGCGACGCCGAACCGGGCGGGCGGCTGCCCACCACGTGGCCCGCGTCGCAGGACGGCCTGCCGTCCACCCGGCCGGCCGACGGCGTGCTCACCTACACCGAGGGCCTGTTCATCGGCTACCGCGGCTACGACCGCGACGGGCGCGAGCCGCTGTTCCCGTTCGGGCATGGCCGTGGCTACACCACCTGGTCGTACGACTCGATCACGGTGGACTGCGACCTGGCCAAGCCGCCCGGCGTGCTGCTGGCTCCGGGGGGGGCGACCCCCCGAGCCCCCCCGGCGTCGCGGTCTGCGTCGAGGTGCGGAATACCGGCGCGCGTCCCGGCCGCGAGATCGTCCAGGTCTACGCGTCCCGCCCGGATTCGTCGGTGGAACGCCCGGCCAAGTGGCTAGCCGGCTTCGCCGCCGTCGACGCGGACCCAGGGGAGACGGTGAACGTCGGAATCCTGCTCCCCGAACGCGCCTTCCAGCACTGGGCCGACGGCGGGTGGACCCTGGAGACGGGCACGTTCACTCTCTCGGCGGGCTCCTCGTCCGCGTCCCTCCCGCTCACCGCCGACGTCATGGTCAAATAACCGGCCGGCCGGCTTCAGCGCAGCCGGCCGGCCGCGTGGAGGTCGTCGAAGAGCAGCTGGTCGACGCGAGGTACCCGGGGGCGGTCAGCGTAGCAGAACCAGGCCAGCTCGCCGATCTCGCTGCTGGCGGCCAGCGTCCCGGAGTACTCGCCGGTGTAGCAGCTCATCCGCACCACCGTGCCGTCCGGGTGATCCGCCTGGTAGGTGCCCGCGTGCCTGACCGTCTCGGGCCGCAGCGCCACCGTCAGTTCCTCGGCGATCTCGCGCACCAGGGTCTGCAGGTCGCTTTCCGCGCCTTCGCGCTTCCCGCCGGGGACATAGAAGACGTCCTGTGCGCGCGGCCGCGCGCACAGGACCCTGCCGTCCCGCACGTGCACCCATGCCACCGTGTCGATCACGACCGGCATCATACTGCCCGTTCCCGCCGCCGCCGGCGCCTGCGCGCCTGCCTCCGGCCGGCGGAAGAGTCCGGCTATCGGGCGATTTGTCTCAACGGCCAATATCGGCACTGTTACGTGTACGTGACGGAGCCGGATCGCCGTGCCAGCCAGGGTTCCCGCCTTCCGGCGGCGCCCGCCGGCCCGGATGCGGCTGGTCAGGCGATCAGCCACGACATCTCGAAGTAACGTCGCACGGACTCGTTACCGGCCGCGTAACAACCGAGAAATACTCCCGAAACTCGCGCATGGGACACATGCCTTGCAGGTATACGGAGCGGCCGGGGTGGAGCCAGCCAGAAGTTGGACCCCAGAAGGCCTTATCGCCCCATGGAGGCATAGTGAATCCATATCCCAGCTGGCTTAGCTCAGGGGATAACTCCTGGCAGATGACTGCCGCCACGCTGGTCGGGCTGATGTCGATCCCGGCCCTGGCCGTCTTGTACGGCGGCCTCGTCCAGAAGAAGTGGGCGATGAACACCGTGCTCATGGTGTTCACCACGTTCGGCCTGGTGCTGATCACCTGGGTGCTCTGGGCCTTCAAGATGGGCTTCGGTACCCCGCTGATCAGCACGTTCGTGGGTGATCCACGGAGCGTGCTCGGCCACGCGGCCGAAGAGGCCCAGGCGAACATCCCGTTGCTCACCGGCCTGATGCCCAGCTTCAGGATCCCCCAGTCGTCGCTGATCTACTTCCAGTTCGTGTTCGCGGCGATCACCCCCATCCTGTTCATCGGCAGCGTCGTCGGCCGGATCAGCTTCAAGGCCTGGATGATCTTCGTGCCGCTGTGGATCACCTTCGCCTACTCGGTGAACGCGTTCATGCTCTGGGGCGGCGGCTACTGGGCCGGCAAGGGCGCACTGGACTTCTCCGGCGGCTACGTCATCCACCTGGCCGCGGGCGTGTCCGGCTTCACCGCGGCGGCCGTGATCGGGCCCAGGCTCAAGCGCGACCGCGAGCGTGCCATCCCGAACAACCTCATGTTCGTCGCCGTCGGAGCCGGGCTCTTGTGGCTCGGCTGGAACGGCTTCAACGGCGGTGACCCGTACTTCGCGGGCGCGGATGCCGCGGCCGCGATCGTCAACACCAACCTCGCGACCGCGGTGGCCATGCTGACCTGGATCATCATGGACATGTCGTTCAGCAGCGAGAAGAAGCCGACCTTCCTCGGCGCCCTGAACGGCATGATCTGCGGCCTGGTCGGCATCACCCCGGCGGCGGGCTACGTGAACGGCTTCGGCGCCATCATTATCGGCCTGGTCTGCTCCGCGATCGTCTGGGTGGCCTGGACCTACCTGCCGAAGTACGTGTGGCCGTTCAACAAGGTGGACGACGCGCTCGGCGTGGTGTACACGCACGGCATCGCCGGGTTGTTCGGCGGCCTGCTGGTAGGCCTGCTGGCCGATCCGAACATGATCGTGTACCTCGGCCTCGGCAAGAACCCGTCGATCTCGGGCACCGGGTTGTTCTACGGCCACGGCAAGCAGCTGGCCGTCCAGGCCGGCGCCGCGCTCACCATCATCGTCTGGGATGCGGCCGTCACGTTCATCCTGCTCAAGCTGATCGGGCTGGTCGTCAAGCTGCGGATACCCGACGACCAGCTGGAGATCGGCGACGTCGCCGTGCACGGCGAAGAGGCGTACCCGTCCGACGAACTGGTCAGCGTCAGCGCCTCGATCGCCGACGAGGCGTCACCGGCGGCCGCCCGGGCCGACGGAAAGGTACCGGAGAGGACGGCCAAGTCGTCCCGCGACGAGGCCTAGCCTGCCCCGTAGGCCTGCCCCGTTGTTAACAGGCCTGCGCTGCGTGCGGCCGCAGCGCAAACCGGACGCGCGCCCGGGTATCCCGCGAAGGGTACCCGGGCGCGCGATCGGCTGTCGGGCCCGGACGGGTCAGTGCCCGCGGAAGGCCTCCTCCAGCCACCAGGAGCCGTGCGCGGACGTGACCTTGGCGTCGATGAGCAGCGGGCGCTCGCGGCGGCCGTCCAGCCAGTCGCGCACCGGGGCCAGGTCCGCCGCGTCCCGCACGGTCACCCCCTCGAACCCGAACCCGCGGCCGATCGCGGCGATGTCGGTGGGCGGGAACCGCACCACGTCGAGCGGGTCGCCGTCCGGCCCGAAGTGGTGCACCTCCGCGCCGTAGGCCTCGTCGTCGTAGACGACGACCACCATCGGCAGCCCCAGCCGGGCGACGGTCTCCAGCTCGCTGACGCCCATCAGCGCGCCGCCGTCGCCGAGCGCGGCGACCGCCAGCCGGTCCGGCCGGGCGATCGCGGCCCCGATGGCCGTGGCCAGCCCGAGCCCGATCGACTGGAACGCCTGGGTGAAGCAGAAGCCCGCCTCGTCGGGGACCGACAGGTACATGCTCGGGTAGCCCATGAAGTTGCCCGAGTCCACCGCCACCGTCCGCTCCGCGGGCAGCAGGTCGTCCAGCGCGATGGACAGCGTGCGCGGGTCGATCCGCTCCCCGTCGCTCTCGTCCTTATACGCCACATCCCGCCAGCGTCCCTGGGCCGCGATCCGGTCCCGCACCTCCGCCGACCGGTACCCTGCCGATTCATTCCCAACGGCCTGGGTTTCCCCGCCCGGCTTACCCTGCCTGCCTTCCCCGCCGAGCGCGTCGGCGACGGCACGCGCGGTCTCGGCCACGTCGCCGGGCACGCCGAGGTGTACCGGCCGGTGCATGCCGATCGCGGCCGGGTCGTCGTCCACCTGGACCAGCGTGGCCTGCGGCGGGATCAGCTTGCCGTGCCGCGTCGTCCACATGTTCAGGGCGCAGCCCCAGCCCACGATGACGTCGGCTCCGCTGATCAGCTCGGCCGCCAGCGGCGAGGCGAACCCGCCGCTCACGTCCAGGTCCCACGGATTGCCGCGGAACAGCCCCTTGGCCACCGCGGAGGTGGCCAGCAGCGCTCCGCACGCGTCCGCCAGCCGCTCGAGCCCGGCGGCCCGGCCCCGGGCGCCCCGGCCCGCGATGAACACCGGCCGCCGCGCCTCGCGCAGCACGCCGGCCAGCGCGGTGACCGCCTCGGCGGCCGGGGCGAGCGGGTAGGTCCGCCTCAGCGCGGGCACCGGGCCCGGCTCGCACGCCTCGGCCTGGACGTTCAGCGGCAGGGCCAGGACCACGGTCCGGCGGCCGAGCGCCGTGGCGTAGGCGCGGTGCGCGTCGGCCAGCGCCGAGGCGGGGGAGTAGAGCCTCATCGCGACCGCCCCGACCGAGGCGGCCAGCCCGGCCACTTCGACGTGGAAATTGGACCGGATCTCCGGGGCCTCGGCGGCCAGCACCAGCAGCGGGGTCCGGCTCTTGGCGGCCTCGGCAATGCCGGTCATCGCGTTGGTCAGGCCGGGACCCTGATGCACCGTGACGACCCCCGGGGCTCCGGTGGTCCTGGCCCAGGCGTCGGCCATGACGGTGGCGCCGCCCTCGTGCCGGGCCGCGACGAACCTCGCGCCGCCGGCGACCAGCGCGTTCGTGACGTGAAAGTTGCCGCTGCCGACCACGCCGAACACGGTGTTCACCCCGAGTCCGGCCAGCCCGCGGCCGACGGTCTCCGCGACCCGCATGCTCAGGAACGCTCGACCAGCGCCAGCGCGCGGCACGGGGACCCCGAACCGCTCACGATGGGCAGCGGGCCCGCGATCACGACCGCGCCGGTGACCGGCAGCCGGGCCAGGTTCTGCAGCTGCGTAAGGCCGTACTTGCCCGCCCCGAGCAGGCCAGAATGGCAGGGGAACGGCGGGTCGAAGGAGTGTGCGGCCCCCGCGTCGGTGCCGACGGTCTCGGTGCCGAGCCCGATCAGCGGCGACTCCTCGGCCAGCCACTTGGCGCAGGACACGCTGATTCCCGGCGTGTGCGGGCCGGCGGCGTCCGCGTTGAGGAACGCGGCCTGGTCGCCGGACCGCGCGTCCCAGCCGGTCCGGTACAGCAGCCAGCCCGCGGGGAGCGGCCCGTGCTCGGCTTCCCACTGCTTGACGTGCTCTATCTCGAGGAGGAAATCGGGGTCCGCGGCCGCCTCGGCGCTGAAATCGAGCACGACCGCCGGGGCGATCAGCCGCGATACCGGAACCCGGGCCACGTCCTCGCCGTCCTTGCCGGTCACCCAGTGCACCGGGGCGTCGAAGTGGGTGCCGGTGTGCTCCCCGGTCACGATGTCGTTCCAGTACCAGGCAGGCCCCCGGTCGTCGTAGTGGCTGATCTCGGTCAGCCCGAAGCGGGCGGTGTTCCCGAACGGCTCGGGCAGCTGGATGATCGGCGTCTCGGCGCTCAGCGGCGCGGTGAGGTCGATCACCTCGACGGAGCTGTCACGGATGGCGTCGGTCAGGGCCTGCAGCACGGACATGATGATCCTTCACTCACTTCACGGTTAACGATCACTAGGCGGATAACCGAAGCTTTCACCATCGGCGCCCCGGTCGGCTAGTCCTCGGTTGATCTGGGCCGGGCCCGGATTGATACTGTGCGCGGCGTCGTTACTGCTGTGAGAGGCCGCCGACCGCGGCGCAACCTGACTGTCGGAGTGCAAGCATGACCAAGCCTGTCGTGACGGCAACGACCCTGGTCACGGAGGATGGCGTCCCGATCGAAGCCATCCACCTGCCGGGTGAGCGGGACCTTGCGATCGTGGTCGCGCACGGTTTCACGCTGTCGTGGCAGCGGCCCAACGTCTGGCGCATCGCCAACCGGTTCCACCGGATGGCCAGCGTGCTCTCCTTCGACTTCCGCGGTCACGGGCGCTCCGGCGGCCTGTCCACCCTGGGCGACCGCGAGATCAAGGACCTCGACGTGGTGGTCGCCTGGGCCCGCGAACTCGGCTACCAGCGGGTCGCCACGGTCGGCTTCTCGATGGGCGCCTCCATCGTCCTGCGGCACGCCGGCCTGGTCGGCGGCCTGGACGCGGTGGTATCGGTCAGCGGCCCCGGCCGCTGGTACTACCGCGGCACCGAACCCATGCGGCGGGTGCACTTCGCGGTGGAGCACCGGGTCGGCCGGTTCGTCACCCGGCGCTGGCTGAAGACCAGGATCAGCCCGGAAGGCTGGAAGCTGGTCCCCGTCTCCCCGGCCGAGGCGGCGGCGCAGATCTCGCCGGTCCCGCTGCTCATCGTGCACGGTGACAAGGATCACTACCTCCCGCCCGAGCACGCCCGCCAGCTGTACATGGCGGCCAGGGAACCCAAGGACCTCTGGCTGATGCCGGGCATGGGCCACGCCGAGGCCGCCTGCAGCTCCGAACTCGTCGACCGCATCGGCCGCTGGGTCGACCACGCCACGTCCCCGGCCCGTCCCGGCAGCGCCGCGGGAGAGACCGGCCCGTCCCCGGACGAGGCCGCCGAGCGGACCCCGAACGCGCCGCGTAGCCGGTCCCATCCATGCAAACAATGAATAATTGTCGACCTGGATCCGTTAACGGATTTTTGATGGCCGGGCAATGTTGTTTATGGCGTGTTAACAACGCTACCGCTAAGTTAAGAGCCGATGTCGTTACCGTCATCCATGCTGGCATTCCTGAGCATGACTCGCGGCTTTTCCCGGCGCGTAATCACCAGGGAATGGCTGGCGATCCTGAAGAAACGGTGGGGGGAGGCCCCGTAATAAGGGCTGAGCAGCAAGGGTAACACTGATGAAACCGATCACCAGAGATTCTGCCGCCCGCTGGCGGTGGCGTCCGGTCCTGGCCGCGGCGGCCCTGGTCGCCGGGGCGGGACTCGCCGTCGCGCCGTCCCAGGCCGCCGAGGCCGCCCCGTCGATATGCCCGGGCGCGAACGTGGCCGCGTTCGGCCCTAACGTCTGCGTCTTCAACGACACGATGAGCCAGGCGGCCATCCAGGCCGACCTCGACAGCATCGCCACCCAGCAGGTCCCCGTGGCCAGCCAGTTCAGCAGCCAGCGGTACGCCGTCCTGTTCCAGCCCGGCAGCTACGGGTCGGCCAGCAACCCGCTGGTATTCCAGGTCGGCTACTACACCCAGGTCGCGGGCCTGGGCGCGATGCCCCAGGACACGGTCGTCAACGGCGCCATCGACGTGTTCAACAACCTGTGCACCGCCGGGACCACTGACTGCAACTCCGACGACAATTTCTGGCGGTCCCTGTCCAACCTGACCCTCAACGTGGACCTGCCGAGCACGCCTCCGGCCTACGCGCCCCCGGTCCTGGATCCGTTCGGTGCCGGCTGCGCCAACTCCGCGGAGATGTGGTCGGCCTCCCAGGCCGCCCCGATCAGGCGCGCCATCGTCAACGGCAGCATCCTGTTCCAGGACTACTGCGCCACGCACAACTTCGCCAGCGGCGGCTTCATCGCCGACAGCAAGGTCAGCGGCAACCTCACCTTCAACGGCAACCAGCAGTTCATGGTCCGCAATAGCGCCATCGGCGGAGCGGCCGGATGCCCGAATGGCCTGTGGAACATGGTCTACTCCGGGGTCCAGGGCGCGCCGGCACCGGTCTTCACCGGCCAGTGCCAGCAGAACACGGTGCTGGCCGCCAGCCCGGTGACCGAGGAAGAGCCGTTCCTGTTCACCGACTCAGGCGGCAACTACAACGTCTTCGTCCCGGCGGTCCAGCACGGCTCGTCCGGCCCGTCCTGGGCCGGCGGCCAGGAAGCCGGCACGACCGTGCTGCTGTCGAAGTTCTTCGTGGCCAGCCCGTCGACGCCGACGCTGGCCATCACCGCCGCGCTGGCCCTGGGCAAGGACCTCATCCTCACCCCCGGCGTCTACAACCTGGACCAGCCCATCGTGGTCAGCCGTCCCGGCACCGTGGTTCTCGGCCTGGGCCTGGCCACCCTGGTTCCGCAGCACGGCAACGCGGCCATGATCGTCACGCCGAACCACGGGGTGAAGCTCTCCGGCCTCATCGTCGACGCCGGCCCGGTCAACTCCCCGGTCCTGCTCTCGGTCGGGCTTCCCGGCCTCGGCGGCAGCGGCACCGACCCCGACGTGATCCAGGATGTCTACTTCCGCATCGGCGGTGCCGAGACCACGCCCGTCTCGGCGGCCGTCAGCCTCCTCGACAACGCCTCGGACTCGATCATCGACAACGTATGGGCCTGGCGCGCCGACCACGGCAACGCGGTGGGCTGGACCCAGAACACCGGCAGCACCGGCCTGGTCGTCACCGGCGCCAACGTGACCGCTTACGGCCTGGCGGTTGAGCACTACCAGAAGAACGAGGTGATCTGGACCGGGCAGGGCGGCACCGACATCTTCTTCCAGAACGAACTGCCGTACGACGTGCCCAGCCAGTCGGCCTGGATGGCCAGCCCGGCCCAGGACGGTTACCCCGCGTTCCTGATCAGCCCGAACGTCAAGACCTTCCAGGGCTACGGCCTGGGCAGCTATTCCTTCTTCAACACCGGGGTGGCGATCCAGGACGCGATGGCCTTCCAGGTCCCCGATACCGCGGGCGTGCAATTCCACGACGTGTTCACGCAGTTCCTGAACGGCTCGGGCAGCATCAATTCGGTCATCAACGGCACCGGCGCGGCCGTCAACTCGACCTTCCACGGCCCCAGCGACGTAATCGCTTACCCGTAAGAAGAAATCAGGCCCGGCGAGGCCCGGAGTGCACGACGACCCAGATCGCGTGCGCGTAGCCGCCGGTTTTATTGAGATATTCGTGCGGCGCCGGGGAGTCGAACGCGATCGAGTCGCCCCGGGCCCGGCTCGTAGCTCTCGAACCCGGCGCTGGCCGCCGGGGGAGTGGATCACCTCGACGATCGCGTGCCGACTTCGGTGGATAGGATCATCGAGACGGTGAGCAAGCCCGGCAAGGGGCGAGAAAGGACCGGCACAGTGAGCGGCAACCTGGCCGAACTGGTTGGCATCGACGTCCCCACCCGGCTGCTGATCGGCGGGGAGTGGACTGGCGGGCGGGGCGGCGGCACGATGCCGGTGATCGACCCGGCCACCGAGGACGCGCTGGCCGAGGTGGCCGACGGGACCGTGGAGGACGCCCTCGACGCGGTCGGCGCGGCCCAGGACGCGCTGGCCGGCTGGGCGGCGACACCGCCGCGGCAGCGGGCGGAGTGCCTGCGGCGGGCCTTCGAGCTGATGACCGAACACGCCGAGTCCCTGGCCAGGCTGATGGTCGCCGAGAACGGCAAGGCGCTGCGCGACGCGCGGGGCGAGGCGGCCTACTCGGCCGAGTTCTTCCGCTGGTACGCCGAAGAGGCGGTACGGATGGAAGGCGTGCTGATGCGGTCGCCCTCCGGGGCGAACAAGATCCTCGTCATGCGGCAGCCGGTGGGCGTGTCGGTGCTGGTCACGCCGTGGAACTTCCCGGCCGCGATGGCCACCCGCAAGATCGGCCCTGCGCTAGCGGCCGGCTGCACGGTCGTGCTCAAGCCGGCCTCCGAGACCCCGCTGACCGCGCTGGCCATCGCCGGCCTGCTGGCCCAGGCGGGCGTGCCGGACGGCGTGGTCAACGTGCTGCCGTCGCGGAAGTCCGGGGCGGTCGTCTCGGCGATGCTGAACGACCCGCGGGTCCGCAAGCTCTCGTTCACCGGCTCCACCGAGGTGGGCCGGATCCTGCTGCGCGAGGCGGCGGAGACCGTGGTGAACACCTCGATGGAGCTGGGCGGCAACGCGCCCTTCATCATCTTCGAGGACGCGGACGTCGACGCCGCCGTCGAGGGCGCCCTGATCGCCAAGATGCGCAATGGCGGCGAGGCGTGCACCGCCGCCAACCGCTTCTACGTGCACGAGGCGGTCGCCGACGAGTTCAGCCGCAAGTTCGCGGCCCGCCTGGACGCCATGGTCGTCGGGCCGGGCCTGGACGAGGCCACCGACGTGGGCCCGCTGGTCAACGAGCCGACCCGGTCGAAGGTGGCCGAACTCGTCGAGTCCGCGGCCGCGGACGGCGGCAAGGTGGTCACCGGCGGACGGGCGCCGGAGCGGCGCGGTTACTTCTACCAGCCGACCGTCATCGACCAGGTGCCGTCGAGCGCCGGCATCCTCGGTACCGAGATCTTCGGGCCGGTGGCACCCGTGGTCCGGTTCACCGCCGAAGACAACGCCGTCAACTGGGCCAACGACACCGAGTTCGGGCTGGTCTCCTACGTCTACACCGGCGACCTGAGCCGCGGCCTGCGGGTCAGCGAGGCCCTCGAGGCCGGCATGGTCGGCCTCAACCGGGGCATCGTGTCCGACCCGGCCGCGCCGTTCGGCGGCGTGAAGCAGTCGGGCATCGGCCGCGAGGGCGCGCACGACGGTCTCCTGGAATTCACCGAGACGAAGTACATAGCCACCAATTGGTGAGCCCGTTCCCAGGTTGACCGGCTAAGCTTCCCTGTTCATGGGCGGACTGCGGACCGACGCTGAGACCCAGGCGATGGCCGGCCCAGCCGAGTCCGCCGGGTCAGGCGAGCGTGAGGACGGTTCCGGCCTCCGGAAACGCTGGACCGCGCTAGCGGCGTACCTGCTCGCCGGCCTGGTCCTGTTCGTGGCTTACCTGCGGCTATCCGAGACGTACGGGCTCAACTCCGACAGCGCGAACATCCTGCTGATGGGATGGGACATGCTGCACGGCCACCTGCTGCTGCACGGCTGGTACATGTCCGACGTCTCGTTCTTCCCGACCGAGATCCCGCAGTACGCCCTGCTGGAAAGCGTCCTCGGCCTGCACATGCAGACGGCGCACGTGGCCGCGGCGATGACCTACACGCTGACGTTCCTGCTCGCCGTGCTGCTGGCCCGCAGCGGATCGGCGGGGCGGGCGGCCTGGATCAGGACGCTGATCGCGGCCGGCATCATGCTGGCGCCGCAGTTCGGCCTCGGCGTCTTCGCCCTGGACCTGTCGGTCGGCCACATCGGCACCTCCGTCCCGCTGCTGCTGATCTGGCTGCTGCTCGACCGGCTTCCGGCGCGCTGGTACGTCCCGGTACTCACCGCCGTGCTGCTCGCCTGGGTGCTGGTCGCGGATCCCATCGCGTACGTGGTGGGGGTGGGCCCGCTGGGCGCGGTCTGCGCCGCGCGCGTCCTGCGGAGCCTGGTCAAGGGCAGCGGCCAGTGGACTGACCGGATCGCCGCGACGTGGTTCGACCTGGCGCTCGGCGCCTCGACGGTAGCCGCGACCGTGCTCGCCTGGGCCGCCAACAACCTGCTCAGCGCCATGGGCGGCTACGCGGTGAACCGGCTGCCGTTCTACTTCACCCCGTGGGGCTACCTGCACAACGACGCTCCGGCGGCGTGGAAGGTCCTGCAGATATTCGGCGCGAATTACGTCGGGCTCGGCGGCATCTGGCTCGCGCTCGCGTTCCTGCACATGGCCAGCGTGCTCGTGGTCGGCTGGGCCCTGGCCCGAGTCGCCCGCCGGTTCTTCCGCGTCAGCCTGGTGGACCAGGTGCTCGCGGTGGCGATCGTCATGAACGTGGTGCTGTACCTCCTCACCAACGCCGCGGACGAGGCCGCGCACGAGGTCGCCGTCATCGTCCCGTTCGGCGCGGCGCTGGCGGCGCGGGTGCTGGTCCCCGTAGTCAAGGTGAAGGCCGGGGAGGTCAGGGCGCGCCGGGCCAAGCTGGCCGCGCTGGCCGCGGGGATCGTGGTGCTGGCCGGGTACACCGCCGGGTTCGGCTACGAGCTCGCCCAGCCCTCCGCGCCGCCGGCCAACACCAGCCTGGCGTCCTGGCTGGCCGGGCACCATCTGACCTACGGGCTCAGCGGCTACTGGACGAGCAGCAGCGTCACCGTGAACAGCGGCCAGCAGGTCGAGGTCAGGGCCCTGATGCAGTACACCCTGAAACAGGACCTGTGGATGTCCAACGCGGACTGGTACAACCCGAAGCTGCACTACGCCAACTTCGTCGTCCTGGACAGCCAGCCGGGCAACTTCTCGCACTGGGAGCCGCGCTTCCTGATCAGGAAGTACTTCGGCGTCCCGGCCCAGACGTACCAGACCGGCCCGTACACCATCATGGTCTGGCACAAGAACCTGCTCAGGTTCATCCCGCGCCGCGTCCCGCCCAGCGTCGCCCCCGGCCAGTTCGCCGCCAGCCAGCTGCGCCCGGGACCGGGATGGCTACGACCAGTGCAGGCGTAGCCGGACGATGTCGCCGAGCACCGGCAGCAGGGCGGCCGTGGCCGCGGGCAGCAGCCAGGCCCCGGGCCTGCGCAGCGCCCCCCTCAGTGCCCCCCGCTGGGGCTGGCGCGGCCGGCCGAGCAAGACGATCACGGCCATCAGGTAGACCTCGACGAAGGAGCGCAGGTCGGCGCTGCGGCTGCTCCACGTGTCCGGGGTGACCACGCAGATCTCGATCAGGTACAGGACCAGGGCCAGCCGCTCGTGCGCCGGCGTCCGTGAGGTACGCAGGGAGCACAGCGCGGCCACCGCGAAGGCCAGCAGCACGGCCAGTTCCGCCAGCCAGATGTCGACGCCGTTATAGCCGGACCAGTCGATGTGGGCCAGGTTGTTCCTGACTGCCTCGAACGTGGCGACGAAGGGCGCGCCCGCGTTGCGGTTGCCGTCCGCGTCCAGCGGGAACGTCCCGATGAACTCGTAGATGACCACCTGCCAGGCAACGAAGACGGCGGCGGGCACCAACCAGGCCAGGTCGTCGCGTCCCGGCCTGCTCCGGCGGCGCACCAGGCCGGTAACCCGGACGATGGCCAGGGCGGCCACCGCGACCATGGCGGTCTCCCTGGTCAGCGCGGCGAAGGCGAGCAGGCCCGCGGCCAGGGCAGGACGGCGCGCGCGGACGGCGAGCAGCCCGGCGACCAGGAAGGCGGCGGCGACCGGCTCGGCCGTGTCCCGGCTCAGGCTGGTGACCAGGCCGAAGTACCCGGGCAGCAGCAGCCCCCAGGCGGCGTGCCGGCCGCCCTGCCGGGCGAGGTGGCCGCCGAGCCAGCCGAGCGCGCCGATGGCCGCGGCGTTGACCGCGACCAGCATGTACGGGACCAGCGAGCGCTGGCCGGCGGAGGCCAGCCAGGTGATCACCGGATAGCCGATGCGCATGAACCGGTAGGCCTGGTCCACGGTGATGCCGTACGCGGTGTGGGCGAAGTTGACCGGGTTGATCGCCAGCCGGTAGTAGAACTGCCCGTCGTAGCCGTACTGCGCGCGCAGCGGCATCCCGGCGGGCAGCTGCGCCGGATGGGCGAAGTGCTGCCCGATGAGGATGAACCGGCTGATGCTGCGCCGGGCCCACAGATCCCAGCGCGCCAGCACGAATCCGGTGGCGGCCAGCAGCACGACGATGCCGGGAACGGCGGGCCGGTCGGTCCACGCGATGACCGCCCGCGTCCGCCGCCATCGCGCCGGCGCCGGCGGGCGGGCCGGGCCCGGCCCGGGTACCGCATCGGGGCCAGTCTCGGGCCCGCGCTCCTGCACAGCCATGGTCCGTCCCTACGCAAGGGCGGCCCAGGCCCGGACACACCGCCGCACTTTCGGGCTTGTCGGTGCGCAAGCGTACCGGAGCCAGCTCCGGCGCCGCGGTGAACTGGCTGAAGGCAAGCTGGGAGATCGTGAAGAAGGGTTAAGAACGGGCCGCGGTCGTTCAGGCAGGTCCGGCTGGTTCCCGCCGCGCCTCGACGTAAATGGTGCCGCCCGACCGTGCCGCCACCTCAACCGCGGTTGCCGCCAAGGCGAACGGAAGGGCCACTACGGCCGCGGCCAGAGCGTACAGGCTAAGGACCGGACTGCGGGTGGCCTGACGCGCCTCCCTGCGACGGATGGAATCGTAGAGGTCCGGGTGTCCGGGAAGCTTGCCGACCAAACCGTGGATCCAGCCGAAGACGACCTGCCCGCCCCGCATGTAGCTAACTCGCTCGACCCGCAACCCCAGAGCCTCGATCTCCGTCAGCAAGGCCGGAGGGGTCAGGTGGACGAGATGGCGAGGCAAATCCAGGGCAAGCCAGCGATCGCCGAAGACACGAGCTTGCAGGCTTGTCGCGTTGGGCACGGCAATGACCAGCGTCCCGCCGGGGGCGAGGAGCGTTGCCGCATGACCCAGGGCCCGGGCAGGCTGGCGGAGGTGCTCAAGCGAATGCCAGAAGATCACCGCCGACCAGTTCCCGTCGACCTCTTCGACCTCGGCGTTGCGGATGTGCGGTCCGGATGCGTGCGGCTCGAGGCCGACGGCTTCACGGCCGTGGCGGACGAAGGCCTCAACGAGGGTGCCGTCCCCGGCTCCCACGTCGAGAACCGGGCCAGGCGGCAGAATCCGGTGCAGACGATCGGCAAGCACCGAGCGCGTGCGGCGAAGCACCTTGTCCCCGAGGCCGGAGAACCGGCCCGTCTCTGGGCGGTACCAGTCAGCGTAGGCCGCGCTCAGCTGCTCATCGCTTGGCCAAGGCGAGGTCGTCGCCACGCCGCAACGGGCGCACCGCACCCGGCCGGTGAGGTATTCGTCGGTGCTGTCGAACCGGTGGCCGCACCAGGCGCACTGGACGGCAGGGGGAGCCTTGGTGAGTGAATACGCCAGGGTGCTATTGCTCTCTCTAGGCGGACCGCTCTTATCTCGCCTGCCCTCGGAGCGGATTGCCAGTGACTTTGCGTTCGGCAACAGATCGTCCTCCTAGGGTTCCTCGCGACCGAAGTGAAGCATAGCCGCGGTCCGGCTTCGCCCGTTGCCCAGGAGGCTCCTTGGCGCCCGGGCATCCACGATATTGTCCAGCGGAAAGGGCCGCGAAGTGAAGGAGTGACACATGGAGCCGACCAGCATCGGCGGTGCCTGGACGTCCACGCCCGCCCTTCACCGAGATGACAGGGGTTACTTCCTGGAGTGGTTCCAGGCTGGGGACCTATCTGAGTCGCTCGGGTACTGGCCGGAGATCGCGCAGGGCAACTGCTCGGTATCCCGCCGCGGAGTCATCCGGGGTGTCCACTTCACAAGCGTTCCCCCTGGCCAGGCGAAGTACGTCACGTGCGTCAGCGGCGCGGTCCTTGACGTGATCGTCGATGTCAGGGTCGGTTCGCCCAGCTACGGGCGCTGGGAGGCGGTGCGCCTGGATGACACAAGCCGGCGCGCCGTTTTTCTCTCCGAAGGGCTGGGCCATGCCTTCACTGCCGTCAGCGACGAGGCGACGGTTATCTACCTGTGCTCGACCCCGTACTCGCCGGGACGGGAGCACGGCGTGCACCCTCTTGACCCGGGCATCGGCATCGAGTGGCCGGCGGACACGGAACCCGTGCTCTCCCCGAAGGACGCCGCGGCCCCGACTCTCGAAGAGGCGCGCCAGGCCGGGCTGCTGCCCGTCTGGGCTGACTGCGAGGCCTATCTGGGTAGCCTGCGCGAGGCGGCAGGTGCGCGGAACCCGGTATCCGGCCGGTTATCCGGCCGGCGCGGCCTGCCGGTTACCCGGCCGCTGCGCGGTGACGAGTTCAGGAAAGGCGCGATGCAGAGCCGGCCGCCACTCGCCGATGGGCGGAAGGCGAGGCGCTGCCCAGGCGCCGTGGCCAAGCACGCTGCAGGCGGGCCTGGGCGCCGGCCGGGGCAGCGCACTGCTTGGTATCGGCCGTACCCTGGCCGGGTCGGCGCCGAGCAGGCTGAAGATCTCGCGGGCCAGCCCGAACCAGGTTGTCTGCCCGCCGCTGGTGGCATGGTAGATGCCCGGCCCGGCCGTGGAATGGACGAGCGCGACGATCTGCCTGGCCACGTCGACAGTCCAGGTGGGCTGGCCGTGCTGGTCGTCCACCACGTCGACCGTTGGCCGCTCGCCCTCGAGCCTGATCATCGTGCCGACGAAGCTCGGCCCGTGCGCCCCGTACAGCCACGCCGTCCTGACGACAAAGCCCGACTCAGGCAGGCGGTCGAGCACCGCCCGCTCGCCAGCCAGCTTGGTGCGCCCGTAGGCGGTGCGCGGCGCCGGGACGTCATCTTCCGCATAGGATCGGCCAGCGTCTCCTGCGAAGACGTAGTCGGTCGAGATCTGCACCAGGCGGGCGCCAGATGCCGCGCAGCTCGCGGCCAGGTTCGCCGCACCGCCGGCGTTGACGGCCAGCGCTTGTTCTTCGGACGCCTCGGCATCGTCAACGGCGGTCCAGGCGGCGCAGTTGACGACCACATCAGGCCGGCCGCGGGCGATGGCATCGGTGACGGCGGCGGCGTCGGTCACGTCCAGGCCGGCCCGGTTCAGCCCGGTGACAGGCTCGCCGCGGGAGGTCAGGGCGGCGACCATGTCGGTGCCGAGCATGCCGCCGGCCCCGGTGACCAGCCACCGGGTCATGACATCCGCCCGGATCCGGCCGGAGCAGGTGCCGCGCTTGGCCGCTTGAGCGGTTCCCACCAGGCGCGGTTGCCGGCATACCAGCGCACCGTTGCCTCCAGGCCCTGGCGGAACGGGACGCGCGGCGCGTACCCCATCGCCCGCAGCGTGCTGTCATCGAGGGAGTAGCGCCGGTCGTGCCCCTTGCGGTCAGGGACCCGCGTGACCATGTCCCATCCCGCGCCGCAGCACTCGAGCAGCGCGGCCGTCAGCTCCAGGTTGGTCAGCTCGGCGTCGCCGTTGATGTGATACGTCTCCCCGGCCCGGCCGCGCTCCAGGACCAGCTGGATCCCGCGGCAGTGGTCATCGACGTGGATCCAGCCGCGGACATTGCCGCCGTCGCCGTACAACGGGACCTGCTGCCCGTCGAGCAGGTTGGTAGCAAACAGCGGGACGACCTTCTCCGGGTACTGGTAGGGGCCGTAGTTGTTGCAGCAGCGGGTGATCCGCACGTCCAGCCCGTGGGTGCGCGCGTAGGCGCCGGCCATGAGGTCGCCGCCGGCCTTCGCCGCCGAGTACGGCGAGCTCGGCTGCAACGGCGCCTGCTCCGTCCACGAACCCGACGCTGCGCTGCCGTACACCTCGTCGGTGGAAACCTGCACCACCGGCCCGACCCCGGCGTCGAGGCACGCCTGCAGGAGCACCTGCACTCCGGCCACGTTGGTGGCCACGAACGGCGCGGCGCCGCTGATCGAACGGTCTACGTGGGTCTCGGCCGCGAAGTTGATCACAGCGTCGTGCCCGGGCACGACCGAGCGCATGAGGTCGGGGTCGGCGATGTCGCCCTGCACGAAGCGCAGGCGGGGGCTGGCGGAGACCGGGGCCAGGTTGGCGAGGTTTCCTGCATAGGTCAGATGGTCCAGGACCGTTACCGCCGCATCCTCGTAGCCGGGGTACCCGCCCGACAGCATCGTGCGCACATAGTGCGAGCCGATGAATCCGGCCCCGCCTGTCACCAGGATCCTCACGCAGCCTCCGCGCTCACGAGCTGATCTGTACCTTGCTGTGATCCCCGAGCACCAGCCGGTGCGCCTTGGACACGCCGGAGGCGGGGACGACCTCGACATGGTGCCCGATGAGGGACGCCTCGATGCGGCGGACCCCGCGGATCGACGCGCCGGCCAGGACGATGGAGTACTCGATCTCGCTATCGGCGATCACGCAGTCGGGGCCGACTGAGGTAAACGGGCCGACGTAAGAGTCAGTCACCTCGGTACCGGCGCCGATGATGGCCGGCCCCACGATCCGCGAGCCGGTGACCCTGGCTCCGGCGTCGACGACCACCCGGCCGATCAGCTCGCTCGCCGCGTCCACCACGCCGGCCACCGCCGGCTCGACGCTCTCCAGCAGGGTCCGGTTGACCTCCAGCATGTCCGCGACGTTGCCGGTGTCCTTCCAGTATCCCGAGATGATCGTGGAGGTGACCTTGCGGCCGTGGGTCACAAGCCACTGGATGGCCTCGGTGATCTCCAGCTCTCCGCGCCGCGACGGCACCAGTCCCGCGACCGCCTCGTGTACCGCCGGCGTGAACAGGTACACCCCGACCAGCGCCAGATCGCTCTTCGGCTGCTGCGGTTTCTCCTCCAAGCCGATGAGCTGGCCCGCGCCGTCGAGTTCCGCGACCCCGAACTGCCGCGCGTCTGCCACCCGCGTCAGCATGATATGGGCATCCGGCCTGGCTGCCCGGAACTCCTCCACCAGCGCTGTGATGCCGCCCACGATGAAGTTGTCACCCAGGTACATCACGAAGTCGTCCTCGCCGAGGAACTCCCTGGCCACCAGGACCGCATGCGCCAGCCCGCGCGGGGCCGACTGCCGGATGTAGGTCACTTCCAGCCCGAACGCCTGGCCAGAACCGACGGCCGAACGGATGGCCGGCTCCGTATCGCCGACCACGATCCCCACCTCGGTGATTCCGGCGTCACGGATGGCCTCCAGGCCATAGAACAGCACCGGCTTGTTCGCCACCGGCACCAGTTGCTTGGCCGAGGTATGGGTGATCGGCCGGAGCCGCGTCCCCGCACCCCCGGCCAGAACAAGGGCCTTCACGATCCGGAAGCCTATCGCTGCTACGGCTTGGTCAGGACCACGATGAGCAGCCCCGACACGACCAGGAGCGAGCCCACCCAGGTCATCACGTTCGCACGCTCATGCAAGACGAGGATGCTCGCGATCAGGATGACGAGATAGCCGAGGGCATTGAACGGGTAGGCCACGCTCAGCGGTACCCGCGACAGCGCGGCCAGCCAGGCTATCGCGGAGACGCCGAAAACCACCAGCCCGAGCAGCACCCACGGCGAGGTGGCCGCGCGCAGCGCCAGCGATCCGCCCGAATCGGCCACGCGGGCCGTCGCGATCTGCATGCCGTGCTTGAGCATCACCTGCCCGGTCGCCGCCGTGGCGACGGCGAACAGCAGCAGCACCGCGCTCGTGATGGTCATATGCCGCCTCCTTGGTGCTGCCTCAGGCTTGGCCGGACGCGTCTGGGAGCGGAGCGGGGGATCCGCGTCAGATGACTTCGACATCCGCCGTTTCCTCCGTGCTAGCCGTCGGTACGAGCCGACCCTCTGGCCTCGGCCGCCGATTTGGCCGCGGTGGCGGCCGACTGGAGCCGGGCGCGCACCGCGGCGGGCTCGAAATCGAGATAAGGGTAGCGGCGGACCCCGTGCTTGTGCAGCCTGTACTGTCCGCAGGTGCGGAGCACGCCAAGGCCGTACCGGATGCTCCGGCGCAGGTTGATCGACGATGACTCGGTCTCGTAGCGAGTCGGGCAGGACACCTCGCCGATCCTGGCGCCAGCGGAAACGGCCTGGGCGATGATCTGGTTGTCGAAGACGAAATCGTCGGAGTTGCGCTCGAACGGCAAGCCGGCGAGCAGCGCGCTGCTAAACGCGCGCAGGCCGGTGTGATATTCGGAGAGCTTCTGCCGCAAGAAAATGTTCTCGACGAAGGTGAGGAACCGGTTAGCGACGTACTTGTAACGGGGCATGCCGCGGGCGACCGAGTTCTGCGCCAGGATGCGCGAGCCGAGGACGAGGTTGTACTCCCCGTAGGCGATCATCGAAGCCATGGCCGGAACGAGCAGCGGTGAGTACTGATAATCCGGATGCACCATGACGATGATGTCTACGCCGAGCTCGAGCACCCGGTCGTAGCAGGTCTTCTGGTTGCCCCCGTAGCCGAGGTTGAGTTCGTGGCGGATCGGCTCCAGGCCAAGCTCGCGTGCCGTGGTGACTGTCTGGTCGGTACTGGCGTCGTCGACGAGCACGATCTCGTCGATGACGTCCGGGTCAAGTTCGATTACTGTGCGTGTCAATGTCGCCGCTGCATTGTAAGCGGGCAGCACGACGCCGATCCGGCGGCCATTAATCATATCGGCAGTCTACGGAACGCAGCAGTGCCGGTGACGGGTCATCCATGCGGCGGGTCAGTGGACGTCGCCGGGCAATGGCGACGGAGGGCCGCCCAGATCGGCGAGGAGATTGTGGTTCCAGACCCATATGGTGAAGGTCTTGTAGTGGTAGGTGTGTGCCGGGCGGCCCGGCGAGCGCGAGGATATCGGGGCGGGGAATGATGACTCCGTTGCGGCCGGGTTTGGCATCGGCGCTGTTGACCACCACGAAGTTGGCGTAGTTCAGCCGGGGGTCGTACCAGGACGCCTGCGATTCATAGTCGCGCGGGACGGCGCGGGGTAGCTGCCACGTCACCGTCCTGACCGCGACGCGGCCGCCGCTGCCGAGCGTGATGAGGTTTGACTCGGCGTAGGTGCCGATCCCGGTGGTCAGGTGGTGGGCCTCGAGCCACCCGACGACCGGCTGCTCGCCGTCGGTGACGGCGGGCTGCGCGAGTCCGTATCCGAGCGCGACCGCGTAGCAGGCAAGCACGCCCGCCAGCACGCGCCGCAGCCACGCCCTGGCCAGCGTCCCGGCGAGCAGGCGGCCCGCGAGGACGGCGCCGAAAGGCAGCACGACGACGATCTCCCTGGTGTCAAACCACGTGACGGGGATGACGCTGTAGATGTAGGCGGCCAGGTTGAGCACGATGCCCGTGGCCATCACCGGGACGATCAGGTCGTCGGTGGAGAAGAAGCGCCGGAACGCGCGGCAGACACCCCACAGGGCCAGGGTCAGGCCGGCTAGGTGCACCACGGCGATGGCCGCCGCCACCCCCGGGGACATGCCGCCGAAGAAGGCCCCGTACAGGATGAAGATGCCCTCGACGGTCACCGCGAGGTGGTGCGGGATGTCGCCCGCCGAGGCAAAGTGCTGCGTTGGCAGCGACAGCGGTGTGTACCCGCCCATGCGCCCGATCACGCTCACGACGAGCTCGGACAGGCCGAACGAGACGATGCCCGCCGCCGCGAGCGAGAACTCGAACCACAGGGCGGAGGCCGGCCTGCGGCGCCGGGCGAGAGCCCAGTAGCCGCGGATGCCGCACACCACGGCCAGCGGGAGCGCCGCGTCGAGTACGGCGACCCGGTCGGCGATGATGACCCAGGTGAGCATCACTCCGATCGCTACCGGGGTGTACCAGCGGCGCGGCGCGCGGTCAAGCAGCAGGAAGATGGCGAGCAGAGGCACCTGGGTGCCGAGGTGGTCTGGCTGCGAAACCAGGAGGGCCACGCCGTGGCCGAGCTGCGGGGCAAGCAGGATCCCTGACGCTATCAGCGCACGGACCACGCCTTCCTTTCCCGTCGCCCGCCCCTTGGCCAGCAGGCCGGCCAGCAGCACCAGCAGCGTGTAGGTGGTGGCGGCCGCCACGTGGATCACGCCCGGGCCAAGGCCCAGGATCTTCTCCACGACGATGTACTCGGGCAGTTCGGTGGTGTAGTACGACACATCTCCGACGGTCCAGCCGTGCAGCAGCCAGTTGCCGTGCAGCATGTCCCACGCCTGCAGCGCCTGGTCCGCACCGTCGGAGTTGGCGGGGGTGGTACCGGCCAGCTGCAGGTAACACAGGAACAAGACGACGGCCGCCACGGCCAGCGCGGCGGGCCACGCCCACCAGCCGACGCGGGCACGCCTGGCTTCTCCCGCCGTCAGCGGGCTGTCCGGGGCCCCGATGCGGGTGCCCGCAACCATCTCCCCGACCGCATTATCGAACCCCTCGGCCACGAAGCGACATTAGCAGAGCGCGGGGGCGCAGGCGGCCATGGATGGCGGGGGCCTCCTGCCCGGACCGTCACGAGCCGGTGAGCCTGCGCTGCGTGATCACGATCAGGGCCGGCATCGTCAGCGCGGCCATCGATGGGAGCAGCCAGGCCCCGAGCGTCCGCCGGGGCGTGCCCAGCAAGATGATCACGGCCAGCAGGTACACCTCGATGAAGGACCGCATGTCGGCGTCCAGGCTGTTCCAGGTGCTCGGCGTGACGACGCAGATCTCGACCAGGTAGAGGATGAACGCCAGCCGCTCGTGCACCGGCGCGTTCGTGGACCGCAGGCAGAGCAGCGCCGCCACCGAGAAGCAGGCGAGGATGGCCAGCTCCAGGAACCACAGGTCGTACTGCTCGAACTGGTGCAGGTGGACGTGGCCGAGGTTGTGCCGGAACGCCTGGAGCGGGGCGATGAACGGCGCGCCCGCGTTCCGGCCGCCGTCGGCGAGCAGCGGAACACTCCCCGTCGCGGCTTTCACCACGACCTCCCAGGCCGCGAAGACCACGGCCGGGACCACCCAGGCCAGGTCCTCACGGCCGGGCCGGGTCCGGCCGCGCACGATGCCGATCACCCGCATGATGGCGATGGCGGCCACGGCGACCATGACCGTTTCCCTGGTCAGCGCCCCGTAGGCGAGCAGCGCGGCGGCCAGCACCGGGCGGCGGGCCCGGATCGCGAGCAGCCCGGCCAGCAGGCAGGCCGCGGCGAGCGGCTCGGCGGTGTCGCGGGACAGGCTGGTGATGAGGCCGAAGTAGCCGGGCATCAGCAGCCCGGCCAGCGCGTGCCGGCCGCCCTCGGCGGCGAACAGGGCACCCAGGTAGCCCAGCGCCCCGATGGCGGCGATGTTGACCGCGACGAGCATGACCGGGACCAGGAAGTGCTGGCCGAGCGAGACCAGCCAGGTGAACGCGGGATAGCCGACCCGCATGTACCGGTAGGGCCGGTCCATGGTGATGCCGTACGCGGTGTGGTGGAAGTTGAGCGGATTGAGCGCCAGCCGGTAGAAGAACTGCCCGTCGTAGCCGTACGTCTTGGCCACCGGCATGCCGCGCGGCAGCTGGGACGGCGTGGCGAAATGCCGGCCGACCAGGATGAACCGGCTGATGCGGCCGTGGGCCCAGGTCTGCCAGCGAACCAGGGTGAAGGCGGTCGCGGCGAGCGTGGCGATCAGTGCGGCGGCGGCGGGGCGGTTCGTCCTGGACGCCAGCGAGCGGGACGGCGGTGCGCCGGCCGGGCCGGCGGATTCCGGGCCGTCCGGCATGACCGGCTCAGCGACCCTTGCGCGGGCCGCCGGGTCCTCCTGACCAGGCATGCTGCATTCCTCACCAAAGGCGGCCAGGCTGGTGACGCCGCCGTGCTTGAAATCGCGCCGTGAGCTTACCGCACGCGCGGGGCGCTCTGCCGGAGAAGGGATCGCCGGCCGGCCGGGCGACCCGCTGAATGAGCTGCGTGTGGCGGTAAGGTAAAGCGCCAGACACGTGACCCAGGGGCCTTATACGGTGCCCCCGAGGCCCCCGGAGGCCTGGACATCAGCCGGAGGTATGCACGGTGACGAATTTGCCTGACCAGCTCGACCGGGATGTGGTCATCATCGGGGGCTGCGGGCACGTGGGCTTGCCGCTCGCGCTCGCCTTCGCCGACCGTGGCGCCCGCGTGGCCATCTACGACGTGAGCGAGACCGCGGTCGCCACGGTGAACTCGGGCCGGATGCCATTCGCCGAGCCCGGCGCGGAGGAGGTGCTGCACCGGGTGCTCGCCGCCGGGCTGCTCGAGGCCTCGGCCGACCCCGCGGTCGTGGCCACGGCGGAGCACGTGGTGGTGGTCATCGGCACGCCGGTCGACGAGCACCTGAACCCGGACCAGACGGCGATCCCCAGGGCGCTCGACGGGTGCGCGGGCTACCTGCGTGACGGTCAGCTGCTCATCTTGCGCAGCACCGTGTTCCCCGGGGTGACGGCGCTGGTGGAGAAGATGGTGGCCGGGCTGGGGCTGGCGATAGAGGTCGCGTTCTGCCCGGAGCGGATCGCCGAGGGCAAGGCGATGACCGAGCTGTTCGAGCTGCCGCAGATCGTCTCCGCCCGTACCGCGGCGGGGACGGAGCGGGCGTCCCGCCTGTTCGGCAGGCTGACCGGCAACCTCGTGGTGATGTCTCCCGAGGAGGCGGAGCTGGCCAAGCTGTTTACCAACACATGGCGTTACATCAAGTTCGCCACCGCCAACCAGCTCTACATGATGGCCAACGAGCGGGGCCTGGACTTCGAGCGGATCCGGCAGGGACTGGCCGAGGACTACCCGCGGGCCGCGGACCTGCCGGCCGCGGGCTTCGCCGCCGGGCCGTGCCTGTTCAAGGACACCATGCAGCTCGCGGCCTTCAACCAGAACAACTTCCCGCTCGGGCACGCGGCGATGGCCGTCAACGAGGGCCTGCCGCTGTACGTGGTGCACCGGCTGGAGCAGCGGTGCGACCTGGCCTCGATGACCGTGGGGATCCTGGGGATGGCCTTCAAGGCAGGCTCCGACGACATCAGGTCGAGCCTGTCCTACAAGCTCAAGCGGATCCTGGAGTTCAAGGCGGGGGCGGTCCTGTGCACCGACCCCTACGTGACCGTCGATCCCGGCCTGCTGCCACTGGACGAGGTGATCACCCGGTCGGACCTGCTCGTGGTCGGGGCGCCGCACCCGGAGTACCTGGGGCTGGTCACCGGCAAGCCGGCCGCCGACATCTGGGGCATCCTCGGTCACGGTGTCCAGATATGACCGAGCGTCCCCGCGTCTCCGTGGTGGTGCCCGCGTACAACGAGGGCGAGCAGGTCCTCAGCGTGCTTGACCGGCTGTTCGAGTCGGTGCGGCTGCCGTGTGAGGTGCTGGTGGTCGTCGATGCGCCCGACGACACGACCGTGCCGGTGGCCGAGGAGTACGCGCAGAAGGAACCGCGGCTGAAGTGCCTGGTCAACACCTACGGTCGCGGGCCCGCGAACGCGATCAGGTTCGGCATCGACGCCGCGACCGCCCCGGTGGCCGTGGTGACCATGGCGGACGGGTGCGACGACGCCAGGCAGATCGACGAGCTCGTCCGGCTGGTGGAGCGCGGGGTGGCGGTGGCGGCGGCGTCCCGCTACATGCCGGGCGGTCAGCAGGTCGGCGGCCCGGTTATCAAGGGCGCCATGTCCCGGCTGGCCGGCCGGTCGCTGCGCATGCTGGCCCACGTCGGCACCAGGGATGCGACGAACTCGTTCAAGGCCTACTCGACGGAATTCGTCCGGCAGGTCGGCATCGATTCGCGGGACGGGTTCGAGATCGGCATCGAGCTGACCGCCAAGGCCAAGCGAATGCGCCTGCCGGTCGCCGAGATCCCGACCATCTGGCTGGACCGGCAGGCGGGGGTGTCCAACTTCAAGGTCGCCAAATGGGTACCCAGCTATGTCCGCTGGTATCGTTTCGCGTTCGGCCCGCGCCTCACCGCCGACCAGGTCCGCGAGCACGGGCCCGGCCCCTCACAGCCATCAACCGGAGCAGCAGCAGACACGGCAGGAGAGTTAGGTAATGGAGCAGGTTCTGGTCAGCGGGTCCGCGGGCTTCATCGGCGGGTACGTGGTAGAGGAACTGCTGAAGCGCGGATACGCGGTCATCGGCCTGGACAACTTCTCCAAGTACGGGAAGGTCAGGAAGTCCTACGACGATCACCCGCATTACCGGCTTGTCGAGGGTGACGCCAGGGACGTCGCGCTGATGACGGAGCTGCTGGCCGGCTGCGACCATTTCATCGCGGGCGCGGCCATGATCGGCGGCATCTCCTACTTCCACACTTATGCCTACGACCTGCTCGCCACCAACGAGCGCATCATCGCCGCGTCCTGCGACGCGGCTATCGCCGCGCACCGGGACGGACGCCTGCGCAAGGTCACCTACCTGTCTTCCTCCATGGTGTTCGAGAGCGCGGCCGAATGGCCGTCGTACGAGGGCCAGCAGAAGGAGATACCGCCGCCGCTGTCGTCCTACGGGTTCCAGAAGCTGGCGGTTGAGTACTTCGCCCGGGCCGCCTGGGATCAGTACCGGCTGCCCTACACGCTGGTGCGCCCGTTCAACTGCGTGGGCATCGGCGAGAGCCGGGCCCTGGGCGACGAGGAGATCCTGTCCGGTAACGTCCAGCTGGCGATGAGCCACGTGGTGCCCGACCTGGTGCAGAAGGTGCTCAAGGGCCAGGACCCGCTGCACATCCTCGGCTCGGGCGAGCAGGTGCGGCACTACACCTACGGCGGTGACCTCGCCGCCGGCGTGGTCACCGCGATGGGGCACGAGGACGCCCGCAACGAGGACTTCAACCTGTCCACCGCGGAGGGCACCACGGTGCGCCGGCTAGCCGAGGTCATCTGGCACAAGGTCAAGGGCGAGGACGTCCCGCTGCGGATCGTCCACGACGACCCGTTCGAGTACGACGTCCAGCGGCGCGTCCCGGCGACCGACAAGGCGAAGCGGGTGCTCGGCTTCGAGGCGACCACCTCGCTCGGGACCATGCTGGACGAGGTCATCCCGTGGATCGGCGCTGCCATCAAGGCCGGAACCATCTGACCATGACGGCTGGCGGCGAGCGCATGACGGTGGCGCCGGGCTCAGGGCCCGCGGCCCCGGAGACCGCCGGCGCCAGCGGCGCGGACCCGGCCGCCCCGGCGGCCGGCCGCCGGCCGTGGTGGGTCTGGGCGGTCCCCTTCGCCGTGCTGTTCGCACTGCTCTGCGTGCGCAATCGCTTCTTGTTCAGCACCCGCCTGTACGAGCAGGGCGACGGCGGGGCCAACTCCATCCTGATCGAGCAGGCCAAGCACTTCAGCCTGCTCGTCGGCAACTACTCGCGCGAGCGCTTCAACCACCCAGGCCCGGCCTACATGTACGTGCAGGCCTTCGGCGAGTACCTGTTCCAGAACGCGCTGCACCTGGTGCCGACCGCGTGGAACGCGCACATGCTGTCCGTGTTCGCCCTGGACTGCGCGTTCGTGGCGCTGGCGGTCGGGGTCGTCTACGGGTGGACGCGCTCGCTGCGGGGCGCCGCGGCCTGCTTCGCGGTCTTCACCGGCTTCGCGATCGCCTACCCGCCGATCGTGAACTCGGACTGGATGCCGTACATGTACGTGCTGGCGTACATGGTGTTCATCCTGGCGGCGGCATCGGTGGCCACCGGACGTGCACGGGACGCCTGGATCTTCGCGCTGACCGGGTGGTTCCTCATCCACGGGCACGCCTGCTTCCTGCTCTTCGTGCCCGCGGTCACCGCGGCTGTCGCTCGCCGCCGTTCTGTGGCGGCGACGGCCCAGGCGGGTACGGCGGGCGGGCAGCTCCTCCGTGAGCGGCGGGGGGTCTTGGGAGGGTCGTCCCCCCCGGTCAGCGCTGATCATCAGCGCGCTGTTCGGGCTGCCGATCGTGGTCAACCTGGTGCTGCACTGGCCGGGCGACTTCGGCAAGTACATCTCCTACGGCGGCTCGGGCCGGGCCGGCGGCCACGGCGTGCGGCAGGTGGTGGAGTACGCGCTGTGGTTCTGGTGGCCGCACCACCACGCCTGGCTCGTCCCCCTGCTCGGCTACCTGGTCGCGCTCGCCGCGGTCCGCTGGCTGAGCCCGGCGCCGCTGCGCGGGTTCCTGCTGGCGATGCTCGCCGTCAACGTGGTCTCCTCGCTGGCGTTCCTGCTCTACACCGCGGTCGGGATCGACAAGCTGAGCGAGTACTACATCGGCTACTTCTACTGGTCGGCGCCGCTCGTCACGGTGCTGGTCATCGTGCTGGCCGCCGTCGAGGCGGTGCCGCGGCCCGGGCCGGCGGGCTCACCGCTCGCCCTCCGCCTGAGCACCGCAGTGGCGGTACTCGCCGCGGTGGCGGCGGTCGCGGCGCTCGCGGTGATCCCGGGCACCCGCACCGGCAGCACCAACGACATCGACGAGGCCCTGCCCCAGGTGGTGGCCACCCTGGCCGCGCGGGCGCACGGGAAGATGATCGTGCTGCACATCGACGGGCCGGCCTGGGTCGAGACGACCGGGTTCCTGATCCAGGCGGAGCGCACCGGGGTCAAGGCCTGCCTGCACGACCCGTGGTACACGTTCCTGATGACGAAGCAGTTCATCTGCACGCCCGCGCAGACCGCGGGCGGCCAGGGCTACTGGTTCTACACGCCGCGCGGCCTGCCGCCGCACACGCAGGTCATCCTGCGCTTCAGCGGCATGGCGGTCGCGCCCGCCTCGCCATGACCAGCGTCGGGCGCGAGCAAGAGGCTCCCGCCCTGACCGCCCCGCCCGCCCGGACGCCCGCGGCCGCGCTCGCCATCCGGTCCGGCCTGGTCGCGCTGGCGGCGGCGGTCCTGTTCTTCTGCTACTGGCGCCAGTCGCAGGCGGCGCCGCTGTCCTCGGACGGCGCGGGAAACGTGCTGCAGGCCTGGGACATGCTGCACGGCAACCTGCTGCTGCACAACTGGTGGGTGTCGGACGTGTCCTTCTACACCACCGAACTGCCGCAGTACATGCTGGTCGAGGCGCTGACCGGGCTCGGCCCGTGGGTGGTGCACGTGGCCGCGGCCATGACCTACACGCTGCTCGTGCTGCTGGCCGCCCTGCTCGCCAAGGGCCGCGCCGGGGGCGCCGCCGGGTGGGGCCGCGCCCTGCTGGCCGCGGGCCTGATGCTGGCGCCTCAGCTCAGCGCCACCTCGATCCTGCTGCTCTCGCCGGACCACATCGGGACCGCGGTGCCCCTCCTGGTGACCTGGCTTCTCATCGACCGTGCTCCGCCGCGCTGGTACGTGCCGGTGCTGGTGTGCCTGCTGTTCACCTGGACGATGGTGGCCGACTCGATCGTGCTGCTCACCGGCATCGTGCCGCTGCTGCTCATCGCCGCGGGACGCGCCTTCGCCGGGCTGATCAGGCGCGGGGGACCGCGGGCCGCCCGCTGGTACGAGCTGAGCCTGGCCGGCGCGGCCGCGGTGGCCGGCGTGGCGGGCTCATTCGCGCCGCGGCTGCTGGTCGCGCTGGGCGGGTACCACCAGTCACCCGTCGGTGCCGACACGGACCTGAGCCAGCTGCGGCACGGGGCGTGGGTGACCCTGCAGGCCTTCCTCGAGCTGTTCGGCGCGAACATCTTCAACACGAGCTTCTGGGGCGCCAGGCCCGCGCTCGAGGTCGTCTTCGTGGCACTGCACCTGGCCGGGGCGATCGTGGCGGCCTGGGCCCTCGGCCTGGGCGTCGCGCGGATCTTCCGGTTCGGCGAGCTGATCGTGCCGGTGTTCGCGGTAGCCGTCGTGCTCAACCTGGGCGCCTACATGATCAGCACGCACGCCCAGGACCTGCTCGGCGCGCGCGAGATGGCCGGCGTGCTGCCGCTCGGCGCGGTGCTCACCGGGCGCGTCCTGGGCGACCGGATAGCGGCCTGGGCCCTGGCCGCGAAGAGCTGGTTCGCCCCGGTGCTCGCCGTGCTCGCGGCCGGCTATCTCGCCACGCTCGTCTACGGCGCCGCGCAGGCGTCGGTGCCGGCCGTGAACGAGCCGCTGGCCAGCTGGCTGGCGGCCCACCGGCTGACCGACGGGCTGGCCACCTACTGGCAGGGCAGCAGCACGACCGTGGACAGCGGCCGGCGGGTCGTGGTCAGCGCCGTGGTGCAGGATGCCCGCGACCGGCTCGTGCCGTACCTGTGGGAGAGCGACAGCGCGAACTACGACCCGGCACGGCACTACGCCAACTTCGTCGTGGCGGGCGGGCCGTCCGCGCTGCCTGGCATGCAGCTGTCCGCGGAGCTCACGTTCGGCCGCCCGGCGCGGATCTACCATGCTGACGGCTACACCATCCTGGTCTGGAACACGAACCTGCTGGCCAAGCTGGACGGGCCGGGGCTGAAGTGAGGCCCGGCGTCACATGTACAGGATCCGGCGCCTGGCCACCACCAGCAGCGCGGGCATGACGCAGGCGGCGATCATGCCGAGATAAGGCCACGACAGGTAACGCCGCGGCGTGGCGACCAGCAGCACCAGCGCCATCAGGTAGGGCTCGATGAGCGAGCGTCCCTCGCCGAACGTGCTCGTCCAGATCTGGCTGGACAGCAGGCCGAGCTGGAGCACGAAGAAGACGAACGCGAGGCGCTCGTGCGCCGGCGCGGTGGTGACCGCGAGCACGGCCAGCCCGGCCAGGATGAAGATCGCCAGCGTGGCGTACTCGAGCATGGCGATGTCGATCGGGCTCAGGTGAGCGGTGTTGATGTGCGCGGCGTTGTACTTCAGCGCGTCGACCATCGCGGTGAACGGCACGGTCAGGTTCCTGCTGCTGTTCGCCAGCAGCGGGAACTCGCCCTTGACCACGAAGTGCACCGCCACTTCGACCAGGCCGTACCCGGCGGCCGGGACCACCCAGGTCAGGTCGGCCAGGCCCGGGGTGGCCCGGCGCCGGGCGATCGCGATCAGCCGGGTGACCGCGATGGCGGCCGGGACGAACAAGATCGTTTCCCTGGTGATCGCGCCGTAGGTGAAAAGCGCGGCGGCCAGCAGGTACATCGGCGTAGTGCCCCGCCGGTACGCGAGCAGGCCGCCCAGCATGCAGGCCTCGGCCAGCGGTTCGGCCGTGTCCCGGCCCACGCTGATGACCAGGCCGAAATAGGCGGCGAAGGCGAGCCCCCACAGGGCGTGCCGGCCGGACTCGCGGGCCAGCATGCCGCCGAGCATCGCCATGGCCGCTACCCCGAGAAGGTTGAGCACGACCAGCACGACGGGCACGAGCTGATGCTGGCCGAGAGAGAAAATCCAGGCCAGGACCGGGTATCCGATGCGGGTGTACCGGTAGGACTGGTCCATCGTGATGCCGAACGCGGTGGCGTGCCAGTTGAACGGGTCCATCGCGAGCCGGTAGTAGAACTGCCCGTCATAGCCCGCGGACGGCACCAGGAGCAGGCCGCGGGGGAGCTGAGCCCGGTGCGTGTACACGTGCCCGGCCATGATGAACAGGCTGAGATGCCCCTTGGCCCAGATCTGCCAGCGGGCCAGGGCGAAGCCGAGCCAGCCGAGGAAGGCGATGATTCCCGGTACCAGCGGCCGGTCCAATCTGGACCATAGCGATGGCGGGCTATGCCGGAGAGACCTATCCTCTTCCGACGTCGATGTGAGCTGCAACCGCGCGCCTCCACCAGGGCTATCTCAGCGTGAAGGGAAATTCTTGGACAGGCGCGCGCAGCTTACCAGAGTGACCCCTTACGCTGTGACAGGCTGCAGCGAATACGATTCGCTCGCGAGGATGACACCGAGCACGAAGGACGTGGTGGCTGCCGTGCCGAAAAGCGGGACGCCGGAGAAGTCCTCCGCACCGCCCTCCACCGCCCGGGCCGGCGGTGACGCCAGGGCCGCGGCGCCGCGCGCGCCGGCCGGTCAGGCGTCCGCCCGTCAGGCGTCCGCCCGGCGGCTGCTCGCCGCCGCCGCGGCCGTGCTGGCCGTGGCGCTGCTCTTCCTCGCCTACCTGCAGATGTCCCGGACGTACCCGGAGAACTCGGACGAGTCGAACGACCTGCTGATGGCCTGGGACATGCTGCACGGCAACGTGCTGCTGCACGGCTGGTACCTGTCCGACGTCTCGTTCATCACCACCGAGCTGCCCCAGTACGCCCTGCTGGTGTGGCTGTTCGGGCTGCACGCCGGCACCGCCCACATCGCGGCGGCGATGACGTACACCCTCGTGGTGCTCCTCGCCGTGCTGCTGGCCCGGGGCCGGGTGTCCCGCCGCGAGGCCGGGCCCCGGATGCTGCTGACGGCGGCCCTCATGTTCGCCCCTCAGCTCGGCGTCGGCGTCTTCGTCCTGCTGCTGTCCCTCGGGCACATCGGCACGGCCGTGCCGCTGATGCTGACCTGGCTGGTCATCGACCGGTGCCCGGCGCGCTGGTACGCGCCGGTCATCGCCGGGCTGCTGCTGACCTGGGTGCTGGTCGCCGACCCCCTGGTCCTCCTGGTGGGCGTGGTGCCGCTGGTGGCGGTGTGCGCGATGCGCGTGGCCCGCGAGCTGTCCCTCGCCCAGCGGCAGGACAGCCGGGAGCCGGGCTGGGTGCGGGAAAGCCTGCGGGCGCGCTGGTACGAGCTGTCCCTGGCCGTGGCGGCCATCCTGGCCCAGGGCCTGGCCTCGGTGACCGGCCGCCTGCTGCGGGCAGGCGGGGGCTTCTTCCTGCACCCGGTGCCCTATCAGCTGGCACCGGTGCATACCTGGCCCAAGCACGCCTGGGTGACCGCGGAAGGGCTGCTCGCGCTGTTCGGGGCCAAGCCGCAGGGCCCGGCCGCGGCGCTGGCCTTCGCCCTGCTGCACCTGGCCGGGGTGGCGCTCGTCGCCTGGGCCATGCTGCGGGTGGCGCGGCACTTCGCCAGCTGGCCGGACATGATCAGCCAGATCCTGCTCGTGGCGATGATCATCAACGTGATCGCGTACGTGCCGAGCACGCTGGCCGACGCGACCGACCTGAACGCCCGTGAGTTCGCCGTGGTGCTGCCGTTCGGCGCGGTGCTGGCCGGACGGACGCTGGCGGCCCGGCTCCGCCCAGGTACGAGCGGCGCCGGCCCGGGCCGGCGGTACCGGATGGCCGCGGTCCTGCTGGCCGGCGCTCTGCTGGCGGGCTACGGCGCCAGCCTCGGCTGGGCCGCCGCCCAGCCGTCGGTCCCCCCGATGAACGCGCGGCTGGCCAGTTTCCTGGCCGCGCACCACCTGACCAGCGGCATCGGCGGGTACTGGGAGTCGAGCGTGGTCACCGTCGGCAGCGGCGGCGCCGTCACCATCCGGGCCGTGCTGCCCGGCACGCTGCAGCCGGACCTGTGGGAGGCCAGGAGCTCCTGGTACGACTCCGGCCCGAACCAGGCGAATTTCCTGGTCACCGACAGCGCGCGCGGGTTCTTCAACCACTGGCAGCCCAACCGGGCCGCGCTGGCCGCGCTGGGCCGGCCGGCCAGGACTTACCACGTCGGCCCGTACACCGTGTACGTCTGGAACAAGAACCTGCTGGCCGGTCTCGGCCGCCCGTGATCGCCCCGGCCGGCCCGGCCGGCCGGGGATAACTGGGCTTCAGCCGGCGTGCAACACGCCAGGATGCTGTTGTCAGGGGGCAGCGGCACGTAGCCTTGGCGTGTGGATCGGCGAATATTCGGGGTTGAGAACGAGTACGGCGTCACGTGCACCTTTCGCGGGCAGCGCCGGCTCTCGCCCGACGAGGTGGCACGTTACCTTTTCCGGCGCGTGGTGTCATGGGGCCGGAGCAGCAACGTCTTCCTCAGGAACGGGGCGCGGCTCTACCTCGACGTGGGCAGCCACCCGGAATACGCCACCCCGGAATGCGACAACGTGCTCGACCTCGTCGCCCACGACAAGGCGGGGGAGCGGATCCTGGAGGGCCTGCTCGTCGACGCCGACCGCCGGCTCCGCGAGGAGGGCATCGCCGGCGACATCTACCTGTTCAAGAACAACACCGACTCGGCAGGCAACTCCTACGGCTGCCACGAGAACTACCTGGTCGGCCGGCACGGCGAGTTCGGCAGGCTGGCCGACATCCTGATCCCGTTCCTGGTCACCCGGCAGGTGATCTGCGGCGCGGGCAAGGTGCTGCAGACGCCGCGGGGCGCGGTGTACTGCGTGAGCCAGCGCGCCGAGCACATCTGGGAGAGCGTGTCCTCGGCCACCACCAGGTCCCGCCCGATCATCAACACCAGGGACGAGCCGCACGCCGACGCCGAGCGCTTCCGGCGGCTGCACGTGATCGTCGGCGACTCCAACATGAGCGAGACCACCACGCTGCTCAAGGTCGGTTCGACCGACCTGGTGCTGCGGATGATCGAGGCCGGCGCGATCATGCGCGACCTGACCCTGGACAACGCGATCCGGGCGATCCGCGAGGTCAGCCACGACATGACCGGGCGCGCCCGGGTCCGGCTGGCCAACGGGCGCGAGCTCAGCGCCCTGGATATCCAGTACGAGTACCTGAACCGGGCCAAGGACTTTACCGTCAAGAACGGCCTCGACCCGGTCAGCGAGCGGGTGCTCGAGATGTGGGAGCGGGCGCTCGGCGCGATCGAGACCGGGAACCTGGACAAGATCGCGCGCGAGATCAACTGGGTCACCAAGTACCAGCTGATCGAGCGTTACCGGGCCAGGCACGACCTGCCGCTGTCCTCGCCGCGGGTGGCCCAGCTCGACCTGGCCTATCACGACGTGCACCGCGGCCGGGGCCTGTACTACCTGCTGCAGCGGGCCGGGGCGGTGGAGCGGGTCGCCCGCGACATCGACATCTTCGAGGCCAAGTCGGTCCCGCCGCAGACGACGCGGGCCAAGCTGCGCGGTGAGTTCATCCGCCGGGCCCAGGAGAAGCGGCGTGACTTCACCGTGGACTGGGTGCACCTCAAGCTGAACGACCAGGCCCAGCGGACCGTGCTGTGCAAGGACCCGTTCCGTTCGGTGGACGAGCGGGTGGAGAAGCTCATCGCGGGCATGTGACCTTACCTCGCCGCGAACCTGGGAGTTTGCTCCGGGACAGCCGTTGAGGGGCCCAGGCGCCCGGTAGTGCCAGTAGGCTGACGGGGCTGACATCCACCACTATTGAGGTTTTCATGCGACGCTTTCTGGCGCTCATCGCCATCCCCCTGCTGGCCTGCGTGGTCCTCGCGGGCTGCAGCTCGTCGAAGTCGACCGCCTCATCGTCGTCCTCGTCACCCTCGTCATCCTCGTCCGCATCCGCGGCCACCTCCCCGGGCGCGAACACGTCCGTCACGGCGACCGGGTCGTTCGGCAAGGCGCCGGCGGTGGCAATCCCTAAGGCCAAGGCGGGCAACGCCCTCACCATCAGGACGCTCATCCAGGGCACCGGCACCCCCCTGACCAAGAGCGACGCCCTGGCCGCGAACTTCGTGCTGTACTTCTGGAACGGCACAAGCTCCGCGCTGAAGGCCAACACCTTCACCAGCAGCCCGACGCTGATCGGCGGGTCGATACTGCCGGGCCTGGAGTCCGCGCTGATCGGCAAGAAGGTCGGCAGCCGCGTCCTGGCGGTCATCCCGCCCGCGGAGGGTTACGGCGCCTCGGGCGACTCCCAGCTCGGCATCACCGGCAGCACCACGCTGGTGTTCGTGATCGACGTGCTCAAGTCCTACTCCACTACCGCCGGCGCGACGGGCACGCAGGTGTCCAGCGGCGGCGGCACCCTGCCCACCGTGAGCGCCAAGGCCGGCAGCGCGCCGACCCTGGCCTTCCCGTCCTCCTCTCCGCCCAGCAGCCTGGTGACCAAGACGCTGGTCAAGGGCAGCGGCGCGAAGGTGGTCAAGGGCGACTACGTCATCGCGCAGTACACCGGCTACATCTGGCGGACCAAGAAGACCTTCGGCTCCTCCTGGTCGTCGGGCTCGCCGTTCGGCTTCACCATCGGCGCGTCGCCCGATCAGGTCATCCCCGGCTGGGACAAGGGCCTGGCCGGGCAGACCGTGGGCAGCCGGGTGATGCTCGCCGTCCCGCCGGCTCAGGGTTACGGCAGCGCCGGCGCGTCCCAGGCGGGCATCAAGGGCAACGACACCCTGGTGTTCGTGGTCGACATCCTGGACGCGCTCAAGCAGAGCTGACCCCGGGCAAGCCCTTAGCGCAGCAGGCGGCCGGCGTGCCGGCCGGCCGCCGCTGCGGCGAGGAAGTAGGCCATGTCCTCGTCCAGGCCGCGGCCCATCGTGGTGAGCCGCGCCGGGCACGCCCGCAGCGCCGCCTCGAGGCCGTCGACGTTCACGGTGACGATCTCGTGCCGCCCGGCCAGCGCGGCGGCCGTGCCCGCCACCCGGTCGCCGAACTCCCCGGCCAGTCCGGGCACCACCACGTCGGCCCGGGCCAGCGCGACCCGGCCGTAGGCGGTCAGGCTGTGGTGCGAGACGCCGCGGTGCCGCTCGCGCGGGTCCGCGTCGCTGATCCGCAGCGACGCCACCGGGCGTCCGCCCAGCGCGGCGACGGCGTTGACCGCCTCGCCCGCCGCCACCCCGGAGAACCCCCAGCGCGTCCCGGTGCCGAGGTTCCCTGGTCCCTGCGCGACCACCGCGATGTCGGCGCCGAGCACGTGCCGGGCCGCCAGCAGCCCGGTGTGCACCGTCACCGTCTCCAGGTCCCCGCCGAACGACTGCCCGGTGGTCACGGTCGCCGCCAGCCAGCCCGCTTCGCGGAGCGCGGCGCAGGTCCGCGAGAACCAGGCCGGCAGGGCGCCGCCGTCTTGCATGACGTACGCCACCCGGGGCGGCTGGCCGGAGCCCGGGCGGTCATCCCCGGACCGTTCGGCAGAAAAGATCCCGGCCAGCACGGCCGGGAGAGCCGAGTGCAGGTCGGCCACCACGACGGGCATGCCCTCGATGTCGTCGGCGTCGCGCAGCACGTCGTGGTGCGGCGACCCCTGCTCGTCGGCGCCGAGCACGGTGGCCTGCAGCGGCGAGTAGCGGGCCTTGACCAGGTGGCCGGCCAGTTCGGGGTCGGGCGGCAGCCGGTCAGGGACCGCGATCACCAGGGCGTAGCCGCCGGTGCCCAGGCCCAGGTCGAGCGCCGTGGTGTTGACAAGCACCCGGTCACCGGGCCGGGGACAGCCGGTCAGCGCCGGGTAAGCCAGCGCGCGCACCGGCGCCCCGTCCAGCAGCACGTCGAGCTCGACCGCGCCCGGCCACTCGCGGCGCGTCCCGCTGACCGTGCCGTTCCGCCATGTGATCACCCCGGCACTCTAACTAGCCGAGGGGGTCTGGGGATGGCTCCCCCCGACCCAGCACTATCTGCGAGACAATAATCTGGAGCCATCAGCAGGGTTCGGAGGGGCCATGTCCAAGCGCAAGACTGAGCGGCTGCTCGGCCTTGTGGTCTGCCTGCTCTCTACCAGCCGCTACCTCACCGCCGAACAGGTCCGCCAGGCCGTGCCGGGCTATCCCGAGCAGGACGACCTGTTCAAGCGGATGTTCGAGCGGGACAAGGAGGACCTGCGCGAGCTCGGGGTGCCGCTGGAGACCGGCGTGAACCACCCGTTCGACGACGACCCCGGCTACCGGATCAGGCAGCAGGCCTACGAGCTTCCCGAGCTGCGGCTTGAGGCGGACGAGGCGGCCGTGCTCGGCCTGGCCGCGCGGGTCTGGCGGCGCGCCGAGCTGGCCGGCGCCGCCGCCGGGGCGCTACTGAAGCTGCGGGCCGCCGGCATCGACGCGGACCTGGACGGCGGCGACGAGCACTCGCCGGTGCCGCGGGGCATCGAGCCCAGGCTGGGCACGCCCGAGCCGGCCTTCGGGCCGCTGTGGGAGGCGGTCAGGGACCGGCGGCCGGTGACGTTCAGCTACCGCGCGGCCGGGCGGAGCGACCCGCAGCGGCGCGAGCTTGAGCCGTGGGGCGTGGTGAACCGGCACGGCCGCTGGTACGTGGCCGGCTGGGACCGCGGCCGCGACGCCACCCGGGTGTTCCGGCTGGGCCGGATCGCGGGCCCGGTGAAGTTCTGCGGGCCGCCGGGCCGGGTGACCGTGCCGGACGGCGTCGATGTGCGCGAGCTGGTCCGCGACTGGGACTCCGCGCCCGCCCAGGAGCACACCGCCCTGCTCCGCGTGCGGGCCGGGGCCGGCGTCGGGCTGCGGCGGCATGCGGTGTCCGTGCGGGCCGACGACACCGCCGAAGGGTGGGACCTGGTGACGACGAGGTTCGGCGACCCGGGCTGGTTCGCCGACTACGCCGCCTCGTTCGGCCCGGACGCGGTCGTCCTGGACCCGCCGGACCTGCGCGAGGCCGTCATCCGCCGCCTCAAGGGGGTGCTGGCGTGAGCGCGCTGGTCACCTCGACGGAGCGGCTGCAGCGGCTGCTCGCGCTGGTGCCCTACGTGATGAGCAGGAAAGCGGTGGGCCTGGCCGAGACGGCGGCGGCGTTCGGGGTCAGCGAGCGCGAGCTCGTCGATGACCTGAACCTGCTGTGGTGCGTCGAGCTGCGCGCTCCCGACCCCTACTGCCCGATCGACCTGTCGTACGAGGGCGGCGAGATCGTCGTCAGCCAGGCCGAATCCATGGGGCGGCCGCTGCGGCTGGCCGTCGACGAGGCCAGCGCGCTGCTCGTCGCGCTCCGGATGCTGGCCGAGGTGCCCGGGCTGGAGGACCGGTCGGCGCTGTCCCGGCTGATCGCCAAGCTCGAGGCCGCGGCCGGCGAGGCCGCCTCGGTGAGCTCCCAGGTCGCCGTGCAGGTCGACATCCCCGACGCCGGCGCCGAGGGGTACGCCGCGCAGATCCGTGCCGCCCTGGCGACCAAGCGCCGGCTGCACCTGCGCTATTACGTGCCCGGCCGGGACGAGGCGACCGAGCGCGACGTCGACCCGATGCGGCTGCACATCGTGGAGGGGCGGCCCTACCTGGAGGGCTGGTGCCTGCGGGCCGAGGGCATGCGGCTGTTCCGGCTGGACCGGGTGCTCAGCCTCGACGTGCTCGACGTGCCCGCCGCGCCGCCGCCCGAGGCGCAGCCGGTGGACGTCGACCAGGGCCTGTTCCGGCCGTCGCCCGGCGACGTGCTGGTGGAATTCGAGCTGGCCGCGGCGGGGCGCTGGGTGGCCGAGTACTACCCGTGCGAGTCGGAGGCGGACCTGGAGGACGGCCGGCTGCGGGTGGTGCTGCGCACCCCGGATACGGGCTGGGTACGCCGGCTGGCACTGCGGCTCGGCGAGGACGGCCGGGTCATCTCGCCGCCGTCGCTGGTGGCCGAGGTGCGCGAGGCCGCCACGGCCGCTCTTGCGAACTACGTCGTGTAATCGGCGCGTACACGCGGTTCGCCTGCGGAAACTGCCTCCCGCCACGGACGCCGTGTAGACTCGGGCCGGAGAAAGACGTCACCGGCGCTAAAGAGGACGGACATGATTGGTGACCTGTTCGACAGCCCGTGGAAGATCCTGATCGTCGCCGTCGTGCTGATCGTGCTGTTCGGGTCTAAGAAGCTGCCTCACGCGGCGCGGTCGCTCGGCCAGTCGATGCGCATCCTGAAGAAGGAAGTGCAAGGCCTGCATGAGGAGGAGGCCAGCCCGAATGCCCAGGCCCAGAGCACTGCGTCCGAGCCTCAGTTCCCGCCCGCGCAGCTGACCCCGGCCCCGGCTCCGGCTCCCGCCGACCAGCAGAGCCAGATTGACGCGCTGCAGCAGCAGATCCGTGACATGCAGCGGTCCGCTGCCATGGACACCCCTCCGGCCAACGTCGGCGTAGCAGCTGAGCCCCAGCGGACCCAGCCCAGCTAGGCCAAGTCCCGAAACCCTTACTGCGGGAAGCGGTCATGGCGAAACTCCCTGGTGCTATCGCGGGTGCCCGCATCGTGGGCGAGCGCTTCGTGGCCTCTCAGCGGCAGCAGAATCCCGACGGCCGCATGCCGCTCATGGATCACATCCGCGAGCTGCGCAACCGCGTCGTCAGGATCGCGCTCGCGCTGATCGCGGGGATGATCATCGGGTGGGTTTTCTTCACCCCGATCTGGAGATTCATCACCAAGCCCTACTGCACTGCGATCCATGGCTGCAATGCCAGCATGCTGGGCCACACCCTCGCCGTGACCGGGCCCCTGGACGGGTTCTACCTGCACATCAAGGTCGCCTTCGTCGCCGGGATCATCCTCACGTCGCCGGTCTGGCTCTACCAGATCTGGGCCTTCGTCGCCCCGGGGCTCTACAGCCGGGAAAGGCGCTGGACGTACCTGTTCATCGGCACGGCGGTGCCGCTGTTCCTTCTCGGCTCCTACCTCGCGCTCCTGGTGATGGGCCGCGGGCTGCACTTCCTTATCGGCATGGTGCCGCAGAACGCCGTCGCCATCTTCACGGCCGACACCTACATCAGCTACTTCATGATGATGATCCTGGGTTTCGGGCTGTGCTTCGAGCTGCCGCTCTTCCTGGTGATGCTGAACCAGGTCGGCCTCCTGCCTCACGACCGGTTCAAGAAATGGCGTCGTGTCCTGATCTTCTGCGTGTTCGTGTTCGCCGGCATCGCCTCGCCGAGCCCGGACCCGATCACGATGCTGCTGCTCGGCGGGGTGTGCGTCGCCCTGGTGGAAGCCGCCGAGGTCGTCGTCCTGCTCAACGACCGGCGCCGGGGCCGCCGGCACCCCGACCCGTACGCCGGCCTGGCCGACGACGAGCTGTCCCCGCTCGACCTGGGCGACACCGAGACCCGCGACAACCGGCTCAACTAGCGCCTGCCGACCACCGGTAACGGCGAGGGCCTAGTCTGGAATCCATGACCACTCCGGCGGACCGGTACGCCGCGTTCCGCGAACGGCAGTCTGGCTCGGGGGAGACGACCTCCCTGACCCCCCGCGGGGCAGATCCGGAATTCGCCTCTTTCCGCGCGCTTTACGAATTCGACTTCGACGACTTCCAGGTCGCGTCGTGCGGCGCGCTCAACGCGGGCCACGGCGTGCTGGTGGCGGCGCCCACCGGCTCGGGCAAGACCGTGATCGGCGAGTACGCCGTGCACCTGGCGCTGGCCCAGGGCCGCAAGTGCTTCTACACCACGCCGATCAAGGCGCTGTCCAACCAGAAGTACGCCGACCTGGTGCGCCGCTACGACAACCGGACGGTTGGCCTGCTCACCGGGGACAACAGCATCAACGGCGACGCGCCGGTGGTGGTGATGACCACCGAGGTGCTCCGCAACATGCTGTACACCGGGTCGGCGGCGCTGTCCGGCCTCGGCTACGTGGTGCTCGACGAGGTGCACTACCTGGCGGACCGGTCTCGCGGCGCGGTCTGGGAGGAAGTGATCATCCACCTGCCCGAGTCGGTGCGGGTGGTGGCCCTGTCCGCGACGGTGAGCAACGCCGAGGAGTTCGGCGAGTGGCTGGATCAGGTCCGCGGCGGCACCGCGGTCATCGTGGACGAGCAGCGGCCGGTCCCGCTGTGGCAGCACGTGCTGGCCGGGAACCGGCTGTACGACCTGTTCACCGACACGGTGCCCACGGCCGGCTCCGCTGGCGAGGGGCACAGCCGGGTCAACCCCGAGCTGCTGCGGGTGGCCCAGCGGGACACCTGGATCGAGCGCAAGGCCCCGGGCCGGCCCGGCCGCGGCGGGCGGCGGCCGCGCCGGTTCGCGCCCGCCTACCGGCCCGACGTGATCTCGCGGCTTGACGCCAGCGGGCTGCTGCCCGCGATCACGTTCATCTTCAGCCGGGCCGGCTGCAACGCGGCGGTCGAGCAGTGCCTGGCCGCGGGCCTGCGGCTGACCACGCCCGAAGAGGCCCAGGTGATCCAGCAGGTCGCCGAGCGCCGCACCGCGGACATCCCGCCCGAGGACCTGACCGTCCTCGGCTACGGCGAATGGCTGGCCGGGCTGCGGCGCGGCATCGCGGCGCACCACGCCGGGATGCTGCCCGCGTTCAAGGAAGTGGTCGAGGAACTGTTCGCGGCCGGCCTGGTCCGCGCGGTGTTCGCGACGGAGACGCTGGCGCTCGGCATCAACATGCCGGCCAGGACCGTGGTCATCGAGAAGCTGGACAAGTGGAACGGCGAGACCCACGCGAACCTGACCGCGGGGGAGTACACCCAGCTGACCGGGCGGGCCGGGCGGCGCGGCATCGACGTCGAGGGCCACGCGGTCGTGCTGTGGCAGCCCGGCATGGACCCCGGCGCGGTAGCCGGCCTGGCCAGCACCCGTACCTACCCGCTCAACTCGAGCTTCCGGCCGTCCTACAACATGGCCGTCAACCTGACCGGCTGGGCCGGGCGGGCGCGCGCCTCCACCCTGCTCGAGTCCTCGTTCGCCCAGTTCCAGGCGGACCGCGGCGTCGTCGGGCTGACCCGGCAGGTCCGCAAGAACCGCCAGGCCATGGCGGACCTCGCCGCGTCGATGGCCTGCGACAAGGGTGATTTCGCTGAGTACGCGGCACTGAGAAGATCTTTGTCCGAACGGGAGGGGGATATGTCCCGGGCCCGTGCGAGCTCCCGGCGGGCGGAAGCGGCCAGATCCCTCTCGCTGCTGCGCCCGGGCGACATCATCCGGGTGCCGGGCGGCCGGCGGGCTGGCCTGGCGGTGGTCCTGCAGCCCGGCCTGCATCCTGCTCGCGGCGGCAACGGCAACGGCCGGCCGGCCGATCGCGCGGGCCACGGCCCGGCCGGCCATGACCGGCCAGGGCCAGGCCGGCCCGCGGGCAACGGCCGGGACTTCCCGGAGTTCACCGGGCCTGGCCCGCTGGTGCTCACGGAAGGACGCCAGGTCAAGAGGCTGGCCGTGGCGGATTTCCCGGTGCCGGCCGAGGTCATCGACAAGATCCGGATTCCCGGGTCGTTCAGCCCGCGCTCTCCGCAGCACCGCAAGGATCTCGCGGCGACCATGCGGAACCGGCTGGCCAGCAGCCCAACGGGCGGGAAGGCCGCGCGGCGACCGGTACGCGCCGCGGAGTGGGAGCAAGCCGCGCCGGGCACCGCCGGTGACATCGCGGACTTGCGGCGGCGGCTTCGGCGCCATCCGTGCCATGACTGCACGGACCGCGAGGAGCACGCCAGGTACGCCGAACGCTACACGCGGCTGGCACGCGAGACCGAGGCGATCGAGCGCCGGGTGGCCGGCCGGTCGCACGTGATCGCCCGCACCTTCGACCGGGTGTGCCGCGTCCTGGAGCGCCTCGGCTACCTGGCCGGGGACACCGTCACGCCGGATGGGCAGGGGCTGGGCCGCCTGTACACCGAGCTGGACCTGCTGGCCGCCGAGTGCCTGCGCCGCGGGCTGTGGGACGGCCTGTCCGCGGCCGAACTCGCCGCCTGCGTGTCCGCCCTGTCCTTCGAGTCACGCCAGGCTGACGACGTTCCAGCCGCCCCGGCTGCCGAAGGGCCGGGTTCCCGAGGTGCTCGCCGCCACCGTCCGCACCTGGGGTGAGCTCGACCAGCTGGAGAAGGACCACGAGCTGTCGTTCCTGCGCGAGCCCGACCTCGGCTTCGCCTGGGCCGCCTACCGCTGGGCGCGCGGCGCGCGGCTGGAATCCGTCCTGGACGAATCGCCCGACCTGACCCCCGGCGACTTCGTGCGCTCCGTCAAGCAGCTCATCGACCTGCTGGACCAGATCGCCTCCGCCGCCCCCCGCCCCCCCGCCGGCGCCGCGGGCCGCCCGCCCGGCGCTGCGGCCTCCGAGCCCCCCTCCGACGCCGCGGCGCCCCCGTCGCCCTCCGACGCCGCCACGCCCGGGACCGGCCTCGCCGCCACCGCCCGCGCCGCCATCGACGCGATGCGCCGCGGCGTAATCGCCTACTCCGCCGTCGCGGATTAGCCGGCCGAACGCCAGCCCCGGCCGAACGCCGCTGCGCGACCCGGTCACGCTACGCCCAAGCTAGCCCGCAATATTGATCAACATTATCTATGCGTGAGCGTATGAATTGGCATTGGTGTTGATGGATGGATGCTCGCTAACCTGGGTGTCATGTCGCTGACCAGCACAGCTAATGCCACCGCAGGCCGCCACGCGGAAACGGCAGCGGTCACCGGAACTTGCCCGGACGGCCTGGTGCGCGCGGTCCGCGCCGAGGTCCGCCGCGGCCTCGGCTGGCAGGAGACCGCGGACGGCGTGGCCCGCGCACTGCGCGCCGGCCTGCCCGACCCGGCGGCGATCCTCCCCGTGCCGCTACGGCGCGGAGACCCATCCGGTTACCAGAGCCACCTGCTGTACGCCGAACCCGATGGCACGTTCTCGATCTCGGCCATGGTCTGGCTGCCCGGCCAGCAGACGCTGATCCACGATCACGTGGCCTGGTGCGTCACCGGAGTCCTGCAGGGGCGCGAGTACGAGGAAGTCTTCGCCCTGGCCGACGGCGGCCGCGCGCTCAGGCTGGCCGCCCGCAACGTGAACCCGCCCGGGTCCGTGAGCGGCTTCGCGCCGCCCGGCGACATCCACCGCGTCCGCAACACCGGCGGCACCGTGGCCATCTCCATGCACGTCTACGGCGCCGACATCTCCCGCCTCGGCAACAGCATCCGCCGCGAATACACCCTCCCCGTCCGTCCCTAACCCATCCCGCCGCGATCCCGGCTTTATCGGTGATACCCAGCCCTCCCGACCGCGAATTTCATGATCATGGCTGGCGTTGAGCTGGAGCCTGGCGCAGGCAAGCCGGCTGGTGTGGGTGTGACTAACGGGTCATCTGAGATCGCTGCGAGGCGTCCCGGTGGCGACACCCCGCCTGAGGCATATGCCTAGGCGCCCGTTACGTTGGCGAGCGCCTGTGGGCATCACTCCGGGCCAGCCTGGCCGAGAATTTCATGGTCCGCCCCATCAGCAGGGCACGCGTCACGGGGGCAGGGCACGCGCTACGGGCAGGGCATGCGCTACGGGCAGGGCACGCGCCACGGGCTGAGGCGCGCAGCCCAAGCCGTTCGGCAAAAGATCTTGAACTCGGGACTTGCCATGCTTGTTTCATCGATATATCGTTGAACTAACGACAAGGATCGAGAAGCGATCTAGAGAGTTTGAAGGAGTATCACAATGCATAGCGAAGCATGGGGGGAACCCCGAGACCCGCGAGAGCACCGCGCCGGCCACCGAGGCCGGGGCCGGATGCGCGGCGGGCCGCCCTGGCCGGGCGGGCCGTTCGAGTTCGGGATGCGCGGCGGGCCGTTCGGGCCGCCGAGGTTCGGCGGCCGGGGGCCGCGGGTCCGGCGCGGTGACGTGCGGGCCGCGATCCTCGACCTGCTGGCCGAGGGGCAGCCGTGGAACGGCTACCAGATCATCCAGGAGATCGGCGCGCGCACCCAGGGCGTCTGGCGGCCGAGCGCGGGGTCGGTGTACCCGGCGCTGCAGCAGCTCGAGGACGAAGCCCTGATCAAGGCCGAGGCCGCCGGCGAAGACCGGCGCCGGATGTACACGCTGACCGAGGAAGGCCAGGCATACGTCACCGAGCACGCCGACGAGCTGCGGGCATCATGGGATGCCGTGACCGGCAGCGTCAACGACTCCGAGGTCCAGCTGCGGCACACGATCCACCAGGTCATCGTGGCCGTGACGCAGGTCTCGCAGGCGGGTTCGGCGGCCCAGGTCCAGCAGGCCGGCAAGATCCTCGCTGACACCCGCCGGGCGTTGTACCGTATCCTCGCGGCAGACGGCGAGGACGCGGAGGAGGACACGCAAGGGTGACTCCGGCTATCTCGGTCAGCGAGCTGACCAAGAGCTACGGCGAGATCGAGGCCGTGCGCGGCATCGACTTCGAGGTAGCCGCCGGAGAGACCTTCGGCTTCCTCGGCCCGAACGGGGCAGGCAAGTCCACCACCATCAAGATCCTGTGCACCCTGGCGAACCCGACCTCGGGTACCGCCAGGGTCGCCGGTCATGACGTGGTGCGGGAAAGGGACACCGTGCGCCGCAACATCGGCCTGGTGTTCCAGGACACCACCCTGGACAACTACCTGACCGGGGAACAGAACCTGCGCTTCCACGCCGACCTGTACGGCGTGCCCAAGGCGGCGTTCGGGCCGCGGCTGCGCCAGGTGCTGGAGATGGTCGGGCTGTGGGACCGCCGGGGCAACGTGGTGTCCACCTACTCAGGCGGCATGCAGCGGCGGCTGGAGATCGCCCGCGGCCTGCTGCACGCGCCGCGGGTGCTGTTCCTCGACGAGCCGACGGTGGGACTCGACCCGCAGACCCGGGTTTCCATCTGGGCGTACATCAACGAGCTGAAGAGCCGCGAGGACATCACGATCTTCCTGACCACGCACTACATGGACGAGGCGGAGAACTGCGACCGGATCGCCATCATCGACCACGGGACCATCGTGGCCATCGATACGCCCGAGGCGCTGAAGGCGTCGGTCGGCAAGGACCGCGTCCAGATCAGCACCGCGGACGATCCGGCCGCGATCCGCGCGCTCGCGGAGGCGTTCGGCATCGAGGCGGGCGTGCACGAGGGCCTGGTGACGTTCTCGGTAGAGTCGGGTGAGCACTTCGTGCCTCAGCTGTTCGCACGCCTGGCGGTGGCGATCAAGTCGGTGAGCGTGTCCCGGCCCTCCCTGGACGACGTGTTCATGTCCTATACCGGCAAGACGATCCGCGACGCCGAGGCCACGATCGGTGACCGGAACCGCAGGATCGCCACGCGGTTCGGCAGGAGGTAAAACGGTGGCCACCAAAGACATCACGGTTCCCGAGGCTGCGGAACGCAACCTCACCGAGCTCATCAGGGTCGCGGTCCCGGAGCGCAGCATCCGCGCCGACCTGCGCGCGGTGAGCATCGTCTGGCGCCGCGAGCTGATCAGGTTCCGCACCGACCGGCTGCGCGCGGTCACCTCGCTGGTGCAGCCGGTGCTTTTCCTGTTCATCCTGGGCACCGGGCTGTCCCGGCTGGCCGGCCGGGGCCTGCCGGTCGGGGTGGACTTCCAGACGTTCATCTACCCGGGCGTACTGGCCATGTCGGTGCTGTTCACGGCGATCTTCTCGGCCGCGTCGATCGTCTGGGACCGGGAGTTCGGGTTCCTGCGCGAGATGCTGGTCGCGCCGGTCCGGCGGTGGGCCATCGTGATCGGGAAGTGCCTGGGCGGCGCGACCGTGGCCACCTTCCAGGGCCTCATCTTCCTGGCCCTGGCCGGGGTGGCGCATGTGCCGTACAACCCGGTGCTGCTGCTCACCCTGGTGGGGGAGTTGCTGCTGCTGTCGTTCACGCTGACCGCGTTCGGGGTGATGATGGCCGCGCGGATCAAGCAGATCCAGGCGTTCATGGCGCTCACCCAGCTGTTCGTGCTGCCGCTGTTTTTCCTGTCCGGCGCGCTATACCCGCTGAACGGGCTGCCGGCCTGGCTGACCTTGCTGACCCGCCTGGACCCGCTGACCTACATCGTCGACCCGATGCGGCACGCGGTATTCGACCACCTGGCCGTCAGCCCGCTGGCGCTGAACGCGCTCAGCCCGGGCGTCACCTGGGGCGGCTGGCTTGTCCCACTGGGACTATCGCTGGCCATCGTCGCGGCCATGGGCCTAGGCATGCTCGGCATAGCCATAGCCGAGTTCCGCAAGACGGAATAGCCGCCATCCCGTGCATACAATGCAACGGCATTCAGGCCATTAATTAGTAAGCAGCTGCTGATCATCCCAGTTTTGCTCGTCTCTATAACGAAAAGTGACGAACAATCCTCGTCCGGCAACACAACGGCTCCTCGCTCTTTCAGACAAGAAACCTTACGGATTGGGCCCCGGCGGCATCATAACCCAACTGGCGCGGCCCGAGGAACTTATATCGCAGCTAATGCGCAAGGCCGTCTCCCGGGATATCTTGGACCTGGCGAGAATCCCCCGCTCAGACCATGAGCCGAGCATCCGCAGAGGTCCCGCTGAGCCCCAGTCGCCTGGCTCGGGGATGGGCGGCGGGTAGCCGCCGCATGCTTCTAGCGGCGGAGGCGGGCAGGCGGCCAGGCGGGCAGCCCATCCGGCCCCCTTGACCCGGTGGCCCCAAGCCCAGGCCCAAGATCTTTCCGCGCCCTCCACCCGATCCTGACCGCTCTCCCCGACGATCTTCCCCACCCGGGTCATCCCTGGTGCGCGCACACCCCCCGGTATCCCATCCCCCCGCGCCCGCCCCACCCCAGAACCCCGCCCCAGAACTAACCCCCGCCCCCAGAAGCAGGCCAACGGCGAGCAGCCCCCGCCCCCAGAAGCAGGCCAACGGCGAGCAGCCCCCGCCCCCAGAAGCAGGCCAACGGCGAGCAGCCCCCGCCCCCAGAAGCAGGCCAACGGCGAGCAGCCCCCGCCCCCAGAAGCAGGCCAACGGCGAGCAGCCCCCGCCCCAGAGGGGGCCACGCGGGGGGTCCGGGGGGTCGTCCCCCCGGGACGAGCACTGCGAGCCCCCGGCGAGGGGCCAAAGGCCCCGAGCATAGGGCGACGCCGGGTGGCTACGGGGGCAAACCACCCGGCGTCGCGATCATCGGCGTTCCGACGGGGGCCCGGAACGCCGGCAGTGATGCCCCGACGGGGGACCGGAGCATCGATATGAATCGTACACGGAAACACCCCCCAGTGTGTCAAGACCCAATTACAACCAGATCTCGGGACGAGCCTGAGCAGGGCCAATCTCTTCTCGGATTAGTTATCCCCGGAGGGGGGACCTACGGGGCGGTGGCCGTTTCCCCCGTTTGCTTCTGAGGGCCTGCTGGAGTCGCGGGTGGCGGGCACCTTCGGCTGGTACTCCATGAAGCCGCGGGTGTTGTCCGGCTCCCGGCCGCCGTTGGCGAACACGACGGCGAAATACGGAATGAAGATGGCGCCGAGCGCCGGTATCGCGGCGAGCCAGCCGAAGTGATTGACGAACAGCACCACGGCTATTACGAAGCAGAGCGCGCGGATGCCCATCATCAGCAGGTACCTGCGCTGCCGGTAGGTGATGTCGTCCGACAGGGACCGGCGCGCCTGCGTCACCACGTGGACGGACGCGTCCCGGCTTGAATGACTCATCCTCACAGTTCCACGGTATGCCTAGGCGCCAAACCCTGCGTCACCGCCCGGGGGATTCAGCTGGCCTGGCTCACCGAGGACATGTTGAAGCCCTCCACCCGGACGGGCGGCATCGCGGCGCGGTTGAAGTAGTCGCCCCACTCGCGCGGCAGCGTACGCTCGGTGGCGCCCACTTCGAGCAGCCGCCCGAGCATGCCGACCGGCGACTCGTTGAACCTGAAGTTGTTCACCGCGCCCGTCACCTCGCCGTTCTCCACCAGGTAGACCCCGTCTCTGGTGAGCCCGGTGAGCAGCAGGGTCTGCGGGTCCACGTCGCGGATGTACCACAGGCAGGTGAGCAGCAGCCCGCGCCCGGTCGAGGCGATCATCTGCTCGAGCGTCGGCGGGCTGGCCGCCGACGTGGTGAAGGTCAGGTTGTCGACTTCGGGGGTGACCGGCACCCCGGCCAGGGCGGCCGAGTGACGGGACGAGATCAGGGCGGCCAGCGACCCGTCCTGGATCCACGAGGTCGCGTCCAGCGGGAGGCCGTTGTCGAACACCGAGGAGTCGGGCCCGGACGCGTGCGCGATGACGAACGGCGCGCAGCGCAGCGTCCCGGCGCCCGGGTCGCTGGACAGCGTCACGGGCTGGGAGGTCAGCCGCTCGCCGATCCGCGTCCCGCCGCCGGGTTTGCTGAATACCGTCCGTCCCTCCGCCGTCTCCTTCGCCCCGGCCGACCAGTACATGTAGGTGAGCAGGTCGGACACGGCGGTGGGCGGCAGCAGCGTCTCGTACCGGCCGGCCGGCAGCGAGAGGGTCCGCTTGGCCCAGCTCAGGCGCTCGGAGAGCCCGGAGTCCAGGCCGGCGATGTCCACGTCGGTGAAGTCGCGGGTCGCCACGCCGGCCCAGGCCGAACGCGCCATGTCGGCGGACTTGGCGTTCAGCTCGACCCGCCCGGTCGGCTGGTCGTGCCGCTGCCGCAGCCCGGCCGAAGTGCCGAGGAAGGTGCTCGCCATCTGGTGCTCGGCGAAGCCGTACAGCTTCCGTTCGGCGGCCTGGGCCGCGCGCAGCGTCTCGCCCAGCGCCGCCGCGAAGTCGCGCAGCACGCCGATCTCGGTCCGGCTCGCCGGCGAGTCCCAGCCGGGTTCCCCGTCATTTTTCCCGAACGGACCGGGTTGTCCCGTCCCGGCCAGCTCTCCCGCGTCCTCGGCGGGGGTGCCCTCGGCGGCCGCGTGCTCGGCCTCGCGCACCACGTCTTCGATCTGGTCGGGCCGCAGGCCGGCCCTGGACACCACGCCGGCCGAGGCGCCGTCGCCGCGCCGGTCTATGGCGATGACGGTGAGCTGGCGGGAGCGGGCCACGCCGTTGGTGGTGAGCGTGTTGCCCGCCCAGCGCAGATTGGCGGCCGAGGTCTCCTCGGCGATCACCACGCAGTCGTCCGACCGGGCCGCGGCGAGCGCGCGCTCCACGGTGTCCTGGGGCGAGAGCCCGCTGGTCATGTTGCCCCCTCTTCCGCCGTGTTGAGTATCCGCACGCCGCGCATCAGGACCGCCGGGCAGCCGTGGCTGACCGGGGCGACCTGGCCGGGCTGGCCCTTGCCGCAGTTGAACGCGCCGCCGAGCACGTAGGTCTGCGGACCGCCGACGGCCTCCATCGAGCCCCAGAAGTCGGTGGTGGTGGCCTGGTAGGCCACGTCGCGCAGCTGCCCGGCCAGCCGCCCGTTCTTGATCGCGAAGAAGCGCTGGCCGGTGAACTGGAAGTTGTACCGCTGCATGTCGATCGACCAGCTCTTGTCCCCGAGGATGTAGATCCCGTTCTCCACTCCGGCGATGAGCTCCGCGGTGGACGGGCCGCCGGCCGCGGGCTGCAGCGACACGTTGGCCATCCGCTGCAGCGGCATGTGGCCCGGGCCGTCGGAGAACGCGCAGCCGTTCGACCGGCCGTAGCCCATGAGCTGCGCCATCCGCCGGTCCAGCTGGTAGCCGGCCAGGACGCCGCCGCTGATCAGGTCCCAGGACTGCCCGGCCACGCCCTCGTCGTCGTAGCCGATGGTGGCCAGGCCGTGCTCGGCGGTGCGGTCGCCCGTGACGTGCATGACGCCCGACCCGTACTGCAGGCGGCCCAGCTTGTCCGGGGTGGCGAACGACGTGCCGGCGTAGGCGGCCTCGTAGCCCAGCGCCCGGTCGAGCTCCGTGGCGTGCCCGATCGACTCGTGGATGGTGAGCCAGAGGTTGGACGGGTCGATCACCAGGTCGTAGTCGCCCGGCTCGACCGAGGGGGCGCGCAGCTTGGCTGCGAGCAGGTCGGGCAGCTCGGCCAGCTCGGCGGCGAAGTCCCAGCCGCTGCCGGTGAGGAACTCATAACCCCGGCCGGACGGCGGGGCCAGCGTCCGCATGGTGTCGAACCTGCCGTCGTCGGAGACGGCGATGGCGGTGACGCCGGGGTGCAGCCGGACCCGCTGCTGGGTCGCCGTGGTGGTGCCGTCGGAGTAGAACTTGCACTCCCTGATCTGCTGCAGCGAGGCGTCCACGTGACTGACGGCGGGGTGCGCGAGCAGGTCGCGGCTCCACTGCGCCAGCAGCGCCACCTTGTCCGCCACGCTGATCGTGAACGGGTCGACGTCGTAGGCCGACACCCAGGTCACCTCGCCGTAGGCGGGTTCGGGGGCCAGTTCGATCGGCTCGGTGTTCATCGCGGCGGCCACCCGGGCGACCTCGACGGCCTGCCGCGCCGCCTGCGCCGCGGCGTCCGCGTCCAGATCCACGGCCGAGGCGAAGCCCCAGGTCCCGTCCACGATCACCCGGACGGCGAGGCCGGTGTCGTCGGTGTCGAACAGCGTCTGCGGGTTCCCGTCGGACAGGCCGATCTGCTGGCCCCTGATGCGCTCGGCGCGGAAGTCGGCGTGCTGGGCGCCGAGGCTCCTGGCTTGCGTGAGCGCCGTGTCCGCCAGCCGCCGCAGCGGCAGGGCGGTGAATTCCGGGTCGATCCTGGACTGACGATCATTCACGCGGCGTGAGTCTATCCCACCGGCCCCGGGCTGCTGCGGTACCCTCAGGTGGCTTAGGAGAGGGGTGACCGTGGGGCGTTCTGCGCTTGTGACCGGCGGCAACCGCGGCATCGGGCTGGCCATAGCCCGGCGGCTCGCGGCCGGCGGCGACAGCGTCACCGTGACCTCGCGTTCCGGCGATCCGGTGGAGGGGCTGAGCGTGGTCCGGTGCGACGTGCGCGACGCGGCCTCCGTCGACGCCGCCTTCGCGGCGGTGGAAGCGGGCCAGGGGCCGGTGGAGGTGCTGGTGGCCAACGCGGGCGTGACCCGCGACACGCTCCTCGCGCTGATGGGCGAGGACGCCTTCGCCGAGGTGCTCGACACGAACCTGGCCGGCGCCTACCGGGTGGCCAAGCGGGCGGTGCGCGGCATGATGCGGATGCGCCGCGGGCGCCTGGTCTTCATCTCCTCCGTCGTCGGCCTCTACGGCTCGGCCGGGCAGGCCAACTACGCCGCCTCCAAGGCCGGGCTGGTCGGCCTGGCCAGGTCGCTGGCGCGCGAGCTCGGGTCGCGCGGCATCACGGCTAACGTGGTCGCGCCCGGGTTCGTGGACAGCGATATGACGGCGGCGCTGTCCGAGGACAGGAAGGCCGCGATCATGGCCGCCGTGCCGCTCGGCCGGTACGCGTCAGCGGATGAGGTCGCGGCGGCGGTCGCGTTCCTGGCCGGGCCGGATGCCGGCTACGTCACCGGTGCCGTCATCCCGGTCGACGGCGGGCTCGGGATGGGTCACTGAGGCTGTTTTGTCCAGAGCCCACAAGGTGCCGGGCGGAAACTGCGCGCTGCGGGCCATTTAGCTGACGGCGCCCGGCAGGGCAGAGTGTGGAGCGTTGCTGTTCACCACGGAAGTGAGGCTGTGATGGGAATCCTGGCAGGCAAGCGGATCCTGGTCACCGGGGTGATCACCGACGCCTCGATCGCGTTTCACGTGGCGCGGGTCGCGCAGGCTGAAGGCGCGACCGTGGTGCTGACTGGCTTCGGGCGGCTCAGCCTGGTGGAGCGCATCGCCAGGCGGCTGCCTTCGCCGCCGCCGGTGCTCGAGCTCGACGTGACCAGCGAGGATCACCTGGCCTCGCTGGCCAGCCGGGTATCCGAGCACGTCGACGGCCTGGACGGGGTGCTGCACGCGATCGCGTACGCGAACCCGGAGGAGGCGCTCGGCGGGAACTTCCTGCATACCAGGTGGCCCGACGTGGCGACCGCGGTGCAGGTCTCCGCGTACTCGCTGAAGGCGATCACGATGGCGGCGCTGCCGCTGATGGGCGGCGGCGGGTCCGTGGTGGGCCTCGACTTCGACGCGAGCGTGGCCTGGCCCGGTTACGACTGGATGGGCGTGGCCAAGGCCGCGCTCGAGTCCTGCGCCAGGTACCTGGCCCGCGACCTGGGGGAGAAGGGGGTGCGGGTGAACCTGGTGGCGGCCGGTCCGCTGCGCACCATGGCCGCGAAGTCCATCCCCGGCTTCGACCGTTTCGAGGACGTGTGGGGCGCCCGGGCGCCGCTCGGCTGGAACATCACCAATCCGGAGCCGACCGCGCGGGCCTGCGTGGCGCTGCTTTCCGACTGGTTCCCCGCCACCACCGGCGAGATCGTCCACGTGGACGGCGGCGTGCACGCGGTGGGGGCCTGAGCCTGATGGCCGAGTACGTGCTCACCCTGTCCTGCCCGGACCGGGTCGGGATCGTGCACGCGGTCGCGGCCTACCTGCACCAGGCCGGCTGCAACGTGCTCGACAGCCAGCAGTTCGGGGACCGCATCGCCGGGCGGTTCTTCATGCGGGTGCATGTCGAGGCGGTGCCCGGCGCGGCGGTGACCCATGAGTCGCTGTACGGCGGCTTCATCCCGGTGGCGGCCGAGTTCGGCATGGAGTGGGAACTGCACGACACCGCGGTCCGGCCGCGGGTGCTGATCATGGTGTCCAAGGCCGGGCACTGCCTGAACGACCTGCTGTACCGGCGTGCGGCCGAGTCGCTCCGCATCGACATCCCGCTGGTGGTGGGCAATCATCCCGACCTGGCGCCGCTCGCGGCGGCGCACGGCGTGCCGTTCGAGCACGTGCCGGCTGGCACTGACCCGGCTGGCACTGACCTGGCTGGCACTGACCCGGCCGGGCCGCTGGGCGTGCAGCGGTCCGAGGGCCGCGTGCTCCACCTGGTCAGCGAGCTTGGCATCGACTTCGTGGTGCTGGCCCGCTACATGCGCATCCTGTCGCCCGACCTCTGTGCCAAGATGGCCGGCCGCATCATCAACATCCACCACTCCTTCCTGCCCAGCTTCAAGGGAGCGCGGCCCTACCACCAGGCGCACGCGCACGGCGTGAAGCTGATTGGCGCGACCGCACACTACGTGACGGCCGTCCTTGACGAGGGGCCGATCATCGAGCAGGAAGTTGCCCGGGTCGACCACTCCGACGGCCCCGAGGACCTCGCGGCCATCGGCCGCGACGCCGAGCGGGTGGCGCTCGCCCGCGCGGTGCGCTGGCACGCCGAGCACCGCGTCCTGCTCCACGGCCGCCGGACCGTCATCTTCAGGTAACCCTGTTCCCGCTGGTCATCCCAGTTCCCGCGGTGGCCGGCGCCGCCGCGCCGCGGCGCCCCTGGCCCGGCGCCCGGGCGGCACGGACATCATTGGCGTCCTCGCGGCCCCCTAAACACCACCGCCGTTTTCGATGCGTTATGCATTGATAGCCAATTTGTTATTCACGGCTATTGATTGACGGGCCGCGAAGGGCTGGTATTTCAGCAGGTAACACATCTTGCAGAGCCGCGACGGCCGCCAATCCGGGGCTTACCCTGACTGCACAGGGTAGTCATTTGTATGCATATTGCCAAAAAGTTACGCTTAGTAGTCACCAGTCCGGGCATAGCACCGCCGGTCCCGGGGTAACGCGAGGAGTCGGCCCGCTATGTTCTTGGCGTCCGCAACGGCTGCGGAAGGAGATTCTGCGGCGAGACAGCCGTCCGGCGGTAAGGCTTCACCGCATCGGGACGTGTGGGATTATAGGGACGAGAGTTAACAGAAGAGGGTGGAGCCGGAAATATCCGGATGCTAGCGGTGACATGATCGGACGCCCCCGTCAGGGGATTGATGGCAAGTTGTGACATTATCGGCGAGAGATCGATGCAATATGGAACTTACGCTTCCGCTAACTCATAACACCGGTAGCTCACCGGTCGGCTCGTCATGGGCCGGACCGGCTGTGCCGGGGAGACGGGCCGTAATCGGGTTAGGGGTTACTGCGACCCAGTGCCCCGCGACGGTGCGGAGCGGATCACCGGCAACCAGCGAGAGAAGGGCGACAAGCTGATGACCCTAGGACGGATCACACGCGCGAACAGCGCAAGGAGGGAGGGCCGATGATGAAGTTCCGCAACAAGACATTCGCAGGGCTAGCCCTCGGGGTGGCGAGCATCACCGCGCTTGCCGCCTGCAGCAGCAGTGGCTCCAGTAGCGGCGGCGGCGGCAACACGACCGCCACTGCGGTCAAGGTTCCCGGCGGGATCGGGGAGGTGCCGGTGGCCGCTTCCGGCGCCAAGGTCAAGGCCGGGACGATCACCTGGGCTCTCCAGCCAGGTACCGCTCCGAACTGGATCTTCCCGGTGGTGCCGTCCGCTAACAACTCGGTCTTCAACAACTTCACCTTCATCTGGGAGATGTGGCGGCCGCTGATCTGGAGCGTAAACGGCACGGTCCCCGAGACCGAGCCGAACATGAGCATCGCCAACACGCCGCAGTACACCAACGGCAACAAGACCGTGACGGTCTCGCTGAAGACCAACTACAAGTGGTCGGACGGCAAGCCGATCACCGCGAACGACCTTCTCTTCTACATCGACCTGGTCAAGGCGGCCGTCAAGGCGTCGCCGGCGAACTGGGCGGGCTACGTGCCCGGCCACTTCCCGGACAACCTGGTGAGCACCTCGGAGCCGAACTCCACCACCCTGGTGCTGAACCTCAAGGCGGCGGTCAACCCGAACTGGTTCACCGAGGACCTGCTCGGCAGCGGCGGACCGCTGATCCCGGTGCCCAGCTTCCTGTGGGCGAAGACGTCGGCGAGCGGTTCGGTCGTGCCGCCGTCCGGCTGGACCCCGTCCGCCATGGCGAGCATCTTCAAGTACCTGGAATCGCAGGGCAAGGAGCTGAGCACCTACGCGACCAACCCGCTGTGGCAGGTGGTCGACGGCCCGTACAAGATCTCGGCCTACAACACCACTACGGGCGCGTTCACGCTGGCGCCGAACACCACCTACGGCGGCCCGCACGTGACCCCGATGTCGTCCTTCCAGGGCGTCCCGTTCACCTCGAACACCGCGGAGTTCAACGCGATCAAGTCGAAGAGCATCGACGTCGCTTACATCGACTTCGACAACGTGCCGCAGATACCGGAAGTCCAGCGTCTCGGCTACAGCTACTTCGGCATGCCGGACTTCGGCATGACCTTCGGCAACTACAACTTCAAGGACAAGACGGGCGACTTCAACAACATCATCTCCCAGCTGTACGTCCGGGAGGCGCTGGCGCACCTGGTGGACCAGCAGGGCTGGATCACCGCGTTCATGCACAATGCGGGCGCGCCCGCATACGGGCCCATCCCGGCCTACCCGCAGAGCCCGTACCTGCCCGCCAACGCGGCCAGCAACCCGTATCCGTTCAGCGTGTCGACCGCCGTCAACCTGCTGAAGACCCACGGCTGGAACGTGGTTCCTGGCGGCACGTCCACCTGCGCGAAGCCGGGCACCGGTTCCAACGAGTGCGGCGCCGGCATCCCGGCGGGCACCAAGCTGGCGTGGAACTACATCTACAGCTCCTCGCCGGCCCTGATCGGCAACCAGGCCACCGACTTCGTGTCGAAGGCCAAGCAGGCCGGCATCAACATCACGCTGCAGAGCAGCAACTTCAACTACATGATCTCCAACTACCTGGACCCGTACGCCCCGGCGAACGAGAACAAGTGGGCCATGGAGGACTTCGGCGGCGAGACCAACAACTCGTACCCGACCACCTTCGGGCTGTTCAACACCGGCGGCACCAACCAGGTCGGCGATTACAGCAACCCGACCGCCGACAACCTCATCAACGAGTCCATCTCGGGTGGCAACCCGACGGCGGTGAAGAACGAGGCTCAGTTCCTGACCACCGACCAGCCGGTGCAATTCCAGCCCAACCCGGACGTCATCTGGGCGTGGAAGAACACCCTGTCGGCGCAGAACCCGCAGGCGTGGGAGAACCTGACCCAGTACTACGCCACGCCAGAGTTCTGGTACTTCAACTCGTAACCGTTCCGCAGGGCGCTGGACTGCCCTGGTCTCCGGTGATACACCGGAGACCAGGGCAGAGGTTCGGTGTCACGTGGTCTTACGGAGTGCCGCGCTGACACCGGGCGCCCGGTTCGCGGCGAGTGCCGCGGAGGGAAGGCAGGGCCAATGATCTCCTACCTGATTCGCCGGTTCTTCACATCCATCATCGTGATCATCGGCGTCTCGATCTTCATCTTCGTCCTGCTGCACGCGGCTTACCCGTCACCAGCCCGGGACGTCCTCGGGCTGTCGGCCCGGCCAGCCCAGATCGCCGCCTGGAACAAGGCCAACGGATACGACGACCCGGTGATCGTGCAGTATTTCCGCTACATGAACAACCTGCTGCACGGCAACCTGGGTTACTCGTACGTGGAGAACCAGAGCGTGTTCGCGCTCTTCCAGGAGCGCTGGGCGCGCAGCCTCTACCTGTCCGGGATATCCCTGGTGATAGCCGTGGCCATCGCCCTGCCGCTGGGGATCTACCAGGCGGTCAAGCGCAACAGCATCGGCGACAACGTGGCGACGAGCGCGTCGTTCATCCTGTACTCGATGCCGTCGTTCTTCCTCGGGCTGATCCTCATCCAGGTGTTCGCGCTCTCGTTCCCGATCTTCAACTTCGAGGCCAGCCAGTCCCTTAACGTGTGGGTGGTCATGGGGGACTGGTACTCCATGACGCTCCCGATCATGACGCTCGCGCTCATCACGGTGGCCAGCTTCTCCCGGTACATGCGGTCCTCGTCGATGGACGTGCTGGCCCAGGACTACATCAAGGTGGCCCGGGCCAAGGGGCTGCCTGAGCGGCTGGTGCTGTCGCGGCACCTGGTCCGCAACGCCAGCCTGCCGATGGTGACGCTGATCGGCTTGTCGCTGCCCATTCTGCTGGCCGGCAACCTGATCATCGAGGAACTGTTCAACTACCAAGGCCTGGGACTGCTCTTTTACGAGAGCCTGGTTAAGGTCGACTACCCAGTCATGCTCGCCTACACGCTGGCGGGCGCCGTCCTTGTCGTCGTCGGAAACCTGATCGCGGACATCGCGCTTACCATCGCCGACCCGCGCATCCGGCTGGCCTGACCGGCCAGACCGTAGGAAGGAGGCAACCGTGGCGATGCAATCCTCATCCCTGCCGCCGCTGGATGTGCAGCGCGCGCCCGAGGGCGGCGAGATCGGAGCGGTGCAGAGCGGGTGGCGGCTGGCGCTGCGCGAGTTCACGAGCAACCGGCTGGCCGTAATCGGCTTCGCCATACTCATCTTCTTCGTGCTCTTCAGCTTCGTCGGCCCGCTCATCTACCACACCAACCAGCTCGACACCAGCCTCACGCAGGCGAACCTGCCGCCGTCCTCGGCTCACCTGCTGGGCACCGACACCAACGGCTTCGACGAGCTCGGCCGCATGATGAAGGGCGGCCAGGCCTCCCTGGAGATCGGCTTCGCCGCCGCGTTCGTCGCCATCGTCATCGGCACGCTGTTCGGCGCCGTATCGGGACTGGTCGGCGGCCTCGTGGACTCGACCATGATGCGCGTCGTGGACATCTTCCTGTCCGTGCCGTTCCTGTTCGTGGTCCTGATCCTGGCGGTCAAGTTCGGCGCCACCGTGGCGTCGCTGAGCCTGGTCATCGGTTTCTTCGCCTGGCAGGTGCCGGCCCGGCTGGTCCGCGGCGAGGTGCTCACGCTGCGTGAACGCGACTTCGTCCTAGCCGCGCGGACGGCCGGCGCCACCCGCTGGCGGCTGGTCAGCAGGCACCTGATCCCGAACGCCCTCGGGGTCGTCATCGTCAACGTGACGTTCCAGGTGGCGGACGCCATCCTGGCCGTCTCCTACGTCGGCTTCCTCGGCTTCGGCTTGCACTTCCCGAACGTCGACTGGGGTGACCAGCTCTCCGACGGCAGTCAGTACCTGCAGGACGGCTACTGGTGGCTGATCTTCCCGGTGGGTGCCTGCATCGTCCTGACCGTGATGGCGCTCAACTTCATCGGCGACGCGCTGCGCGACTCGATGGACGTGCGGCTCAGGCGCCGTTAGCGACGCGGATCCACGGGCAGGATGAGCAACCAAGCCACCGAGAACGAGAGGTAGCGGCCTGATGGCCCCAGTCCTTGACATCCAGAACCTGTCGACGCACATCAAGCTCACCAGCTCCGTCGTGCAGGCCGTCGGCAATGTCGACTTGCAGATCGAAGCCGGGGAGACCCTCGGCGTCGTCGGGGAGTCCGGCTGCGGCAAGTCCATGACCGGCTTGTCGATAATGGGGTTGCTGCCGCCGGGCGGATCCATCGTGAACGGCTCGATCAAGCTTGACGGCCGCGAGCTCGTCGGCCTGAAAGACGAGGAGCTGCGGCGGATCCGGGGCAACGAGGTCGCGATGATCTTCCAGGATCCGCTCACCTCACTCGATCCGACCAAGAGCCTCGGCTACCAGGTCGCCGAGCCGGTCCGGCTGCACCGGGGCGCCTCGAAGGCGGAAGCGCTGGACCGCGCGGTCGAGGTGCTGTCCCTGGTCGGCCTGCCCCGGCCGAAGGAGCGGCTCAACGACTACCCGCACCAGCTGTCCGGCGGGCTGCGCCAGCGCGTGATGATCGCCATGGCACTGGCTTGCGAGCCTAAGCTGCTCATCGCCGACGAGCCCACGACGGCGCTGGATGTCACCATTCAGGCGCAGATCCTGGCCCTGCTCAAGGAGCTGAAGGAACGGCTGGGCATGGCCATGCTGCTGATCACGCACGACATGGGCGTGATCGCCGGGCACGCCGACCGGGTCAACGTGATGTACGCGGGCCGGGTGGTGGAGACCGCCGAGGCGGCCACTCTCTTTGACCACATGCACCATCCGTACACCCAGGCGCTGCTCGCCTCGATCCCTCAGCTCGGTCAGGACGCGAGAAAGGCGCTGCACGCCATCCCCGGCCTGCCGCCCGACCTGGCACATCCGCCGCAGGGCTGCCGGTTCGCGGCCAGGTGCCCCCGGGCCTCGGACAAGTGCCGCACCGAGGAGCCGTCCCTGGCCGGGAAGACGTTCGACCACAGGTTCTCCTGCTGGCATCCGGTCGACGGGCCCCTGGCCCTGGTCGTGATCGGCGAGGCCGGGCCGGACGCCGTGAGCACGGGCCTCGTCGCATCGGACGCCGCCAGCATGGATGAGGCCGCGGCCGGGGACAAGATCGGTTTCGTTGCTGATGCCCCGCTGCCGGGCGCGGCGGAGACAGCCCAGGACACCAAGGAACCGGCCCAGGAACCGGCGGACGCCGAGCATCTCGTGGTGGTCGCGGCCGGGCTCGAGGTGACAGCCGATGGCCGTCTGGAGGTGACGGAGCGAAAGGTCGAGGCGGTCGCGGCGAACGGGAATGGCCTCCCTCCGCTGCTTGAGCTGACCAACCTGGTGAAAGAGTTCCCTATCACCGCGGGCGCGATCCTGCAGCGCAAGGTGGCGAGCGTCAAGGCCGTGTCCGATGTCTCCTTCGCCGTGCCGGCCGGCACGACGTTCGGCCTGGTCGGCGAGTCGGGGTGCGGCAAGACCACGATCGGCAAGCTGATCGTGGCGCTGGAAAAGCCGAACTCCGGCGCGATCACGGTCAACGGCGAGGATGTGTCCAAGCTGCGCGGCGGCGATCTCCGGCGCAAGCGGCGCGACCTGCAGCTCATGTTCCAGGATCCGCAGTCGTCGCTGGACCCGAGGATGCGGGTCGGCGCCATCATCGCCGAGCCGCTCGCCGTGCAGCACCTCGGCAGCAAGCGGGCGCAGCGGGATCGTGTCTTCGAACTGCTCAGCGAGGTCGGGCTGCCGCGGAACTCGGTGGAGCGCTATCCTCATGAATTCTCCGGCGGCCAGCGGCAGCGCATCGGACTGGCCCGGGCGCTCACCGTGAACCCGAGGCTCATCGTGGCGGACGAGCCGGTCAGCGCGCTCGACGTGTCGATCAGGGCGCAGGTGCTGAACCTGATGAAGCGCCTGCAGGCATCCCATGGCCTGACCTATGTAGTGATCTCGCACGATCTCGCGGTGGTCAAGTACATGGCCGACCGGATCGGCGTCATGTACCTGGGCAAGCTGGTCGAGCTGGGCTCCGGGGATGACATCTACGAGCGGGCCGCGCATCCGTACACGGCGGGCCTGCTCGCCACGATCCCGGTGCCTAATCCGACCCTGGAGCGGGCTAAGACGGGTGCGGCCATCAAGGGCGAACTGCCCAGCCCGGTGTACCCGCCCTCCGGGTGCCGGTTCCGTACCAGGTGTCCGCTCGCCCAGGAGCGCTGCGCCGCCGAAGAGCCCCCGCTGCGTTCCTTCGGCCCTGGCCACCTGGCGGCCTGTCACTTCCCGCTGCAGACCCCAGACGGCGCGGCCGTGGGCACCTCGGTCATGACCGCCGCGGGACTCAGCGGGGGACCCCCGTCGCCCTAGGGTCCGTACGGGCCGCCGGGATCCTCTTGCCCTGAGACCGGATGATGCCGATACTCCATTCATGGGAGGGTCGACGGCGGACACGCCCACAACGCCCGAATTCCTTCGCGCCTCCGACGCGGAGCGCGACAACGCGGTCAGCGAGCTCAGGAACGAGTTCGCCGAGGGCCGTCTGTCGCACGAAACCTTCATGTACCGCATGCAGAGCGCCCTCGACGCGCGCAACCGCGGCCAGCTGGCGGGCTTGTTCACCGACCTGCCGCCGCGCCGTCCCGGGCTGCTGGCCCGGATCCGGGCCGCGCTGCGCGGCGAGGATGCCGGCGGGCGCGACGGGCCGCCGGACGGGAACCGGGGGTGGCCGGGGACCCGGCGGATCGCCGGACCGCCGCCGTACGCCCCGGCGCCGCAGGGGATTGACTGGGCGCCGGCCGGCCGGATGAGCCCCGCCACGCAGCCGCCCGCCGTCGCGGACCCGGCGCCGCTGTTCTTCCCGCCGGGCAGCGGGGTCCGGTTCACCATCGGGCGGACCCGCGACTGCGATCTGTGCCTGACCGACTTGTCGGTGTCCCGGATGCACGCCCTGCTGGTCCGCCGCGAGGGCGGCTGGGTGCTCAGCGACCTCGGATCGCACAACGGCACCAGGCTCAACGGCTGGCTGATCCGCGAGCCCGTCCCGGTGCGCGCGGGCGACCGGGTGGAGTTCGGCTCGATGACGTTCGTCGTACGGGAAGCGGAGGCGGCCGAGCCGCCGCCCGACGCCGGGGAGGAACCGGGGCTTACCGGCATGGGGCCTTAGGGGTAAAGGACGCAGAACCAACCGACTAGAGTCGGGAAGCGTGACGACGGTTCTACTGGTCCGGCACGGGCTCACCGCGACGACCGGTCACGTGCTGACCGGATGGACGCCGGGCATCCCGCTCGACGACCGCGGGCAGGCCCAGGCGGCTGCCCTGGCGGCCAGGCTGGCCCCGCTCCCGCTGGACGCCATCGTCAGCAGCCCGCTGGACCGCTGCCAGCAGACCGCGGCGGCGATCGCGGCGACCAGGGACGGCCAGCAGGTCCTCACCGACGACCGGGTCGGAGAGTGCCGTTACGGGGACTGGACCGGCCAGCCGCTGAAGAAGCTGGCGCAAGAGAAGCTCTGGCGGGTGGTGCAGGCTCACCCGAGCGCGGTGACGTTCCCCGGTCCGGACGGCGAGTCCATGCCGGACATGCAGCACCGCGCGGTGGCCGCGGTCAGGGAATGGAATGCCAGGCTCGGTAAGGACGCTACCTATCTCGTCTGCTCGCACGGGGACGTCATCAAGGCCATCGTCGCAGATAGCCTGGGATTGCATCTTGACCAGTGCCAGCGGATCCAGGCTGATCCCTGCTCGCTGACCGTGATCAGGTACACGCCGCTGCGGCCCTTCCTGGTCCGGATGAACGACAGAGGGGGTGGGGTAGACGACCTCATGCCACGTGCGGATGGCCACGCCCACGGCCGTGGCGCGGCCCAGGGTGAGGCGGCCCGGAGCGAGGTGGCCCGGAGCGAGGTGGCCCGGAGCGAGGTGGCAGAGAGCTACGGAGCGGTCGGCGGCGGCGCGGGCGGAGCGGATCTCGCCGCTCCGGCGGACGGGCGGGCGGACATGGTGAACGGTGTCAGCAGCATTCCGGCAGGCGCAGCTGCGACAAGTGGCCAGCAGTCGGCGGACACGCGAGGATAGGACTATGCCGGTCTATTTCTATGACCCGCCGGACAGGTTCGTGGCCGGCTCGGTGGGTCAGCCAGGAGAACGGGTTTTCTACTTGCAGGCGACTTCCAACGGCCGCGTGACCAGCGTCGTTCTGGAAAAATTCCAGGTCAGCCTGCTCGCAGAACGTATTGACGAGCTTCTCGACGAGGTGCTCAGGCGCACCGGCGGGTCACCGGAGGTGCCCGCCGCCGCCCCGGCCGGGCTGCAGGACGATGCGCCGCTCGACCTCCCGCTGCTCGAGGACTTCCGGGTGGGCGCCATCGCCCTGGCCTGGGATGGCGACGGCGGCATGGTCGTCATCGAGGCGCAGGAGGAATCGGACGAGCCGGTGGAGCCGCTGGCCGAGGATCTGCCCGCCGACGGGCCAGGGGTGCTGCGGGTCCGGATCACGCCGGGCGCCGCCCGTGCCTTCGCTCAGCGCGCGGCCGCGATCGTGGCGGCGGGCAGGCCGCCGTGCCCGCTGTGCGGCCTGCCGCTGGACACCGACGGGCACGTCTGCCCCCGGCAGAACGGTCACCGCGTCGGCCATGTTTGAGCAGAAGCGCTCCGTGCCGGACGATGACGACGGCGAGCAGGCCGCCCTCGACCTGCTCGCGAGCGGGGAGCTGGAGATCGAGGGGCGGCTGGTGGACGCGTCCAACGCGACGCTCTACTGCACGATCCGTCCCCCGGCGGGGCACGGGGGGGCGGCGAGCCCCCCCAAGGGGGGCCAGGGGGGTTCGGGGGGACGGGTAGTTCCCCCCAAGGGGGGTCTGGGGGGATGGGTCCCCCCAGGAGCAGGGGGGGTCTGGGGGGGATAATCCCCCCGGGGCAACACTGCGTCTACAAGCCGATCGCGGGGGAGCGCCCGCTGTGGGACTTCCCGATGGGCACGCTGGCCGGCCGGGAGGTCGCGGCCTACGTGGTGTCCCGCGCAGCCGGCTGGGACGTGGTCCCGCCGACCGTCATGCGGGACGGGCCGTTCGGCCCGGGCATGTGCCAGCTGTGGATCGACCACGATACCGACGTGGACCTGATCGCCATGTCCCGCCGCACCGACCATGCGGGCCTGCGCGACATGGCCGTGTTCGACGCGGTAGTGAACAACGCGGACCGGAAGATCGGTCACCTGCTGCCGGTCGCGGACGGGCACCTGTACGGCTGTGATCACGGGGTGTGCTTCGCCGAGGATTACAAGCTGCGCACCGTGTTGTGGCAGTGGCGGGGCAAGACCTTGCCCCGGCGCTCGCTGGAGGCGCTGCGCCGCCTTAACACCCAGCTCAACGACGGCGGCCTGGATGCCGAGCTGACTCCGCTGCTGACCGCGAGCGAGATCACGGCCACCAAGATGAGGGTGGAGACGCTGCTCAAGCACCGGGTCCACCCGTACCCGCCCGCCGACTGGCCCGCCGTCCCCTGGCCCCCGGTCTAGCGCAGGCCGGCCCCGGAGTCCGCGGCGGGTCAGATACCGCCCGGGCCCGCCGACTCCCCGGCGTCTCCGTGGCGCCTGAAGTAGCGTTCGAACTCGCGGGCGATCGCGTCCCCGCTCGCCTCGGGCAGGTCCATCGCGTCCTTGGCCTCTTCCAGGGTCCGCACGTAGTCGGCGACCTCGGAGTCCTGCTGGGCGAGCTCGTCCACGCCCCGCTCCCAGGCGCGCGCCTCCTCGGGCAGGTCGGCCAGCGGCAGCGGCACGTCCAGGATGTCCTCGACGCCGCGCAGCAGCGCCAGCGTGGCCTTCGGGCTGGGCGGCTGCGCCACGTAGTGCGGTACCTGCGCCCAGAGCGAGACGGTCGGGATGCCCGCCGCGGTGCAGGTGTGCTGCATCACCCCGACGATCCCGGTCGGGCCCTTGTAGTCGACCAGGCCGACGCCGATCTCGGTGCCGAGCTCGGCATTCGACGAGCCGAGGGACACCGGCACCGGCCGGGTGTGCGGCGCGTCGGCGAGCAGGGCGCCGAGCAGGATGATCAGCTCCACGCCGAGGCTCTCCAGGCCCTCCACCAGCTCCTCGCTGAAGGCCCGCCAGCGCATGTTCGGCTCGATGCCGTGCACCAGGACCACGTCGCGGGACAGCCCGGTGGGCGGCGCGGAATCGTCGGCCGGCTGAGCGCGAGCGAGCGAGATCCTGGTCGTCGGCCAGATCAGCCGCTGGGTCTGCCCGCCCTCGATCTCGACCACCGGCCGGTTGACCTGGAAGTCGTAGAAGTCCTCGGGATCGATGGCGCCGACGGGGGTCGCCTGCCAGGCGATGCCCAGGTGGTTGACCACCCCGCTGGCGGCCTCACCCGCGTCGTTCCAGCCTTCGAACCCGGCAATGGCGACTGGGGATGCGAGCCCGCCGATGCCGTTGAAATCGATGACTCGTCACCTCCCCGCCTCTCGCGAACACCGCCCAGTCCCAGCCAGCACAGCGCAGGCCGTCCCCTATAGCCTACGTGGTCAGGCTTGCTCGTTGGGTGACCGGTCGGCGTGTCCGCGCCCAGGCCGCGCCGCGGCCTGGGGAACCATTGCGGCCGCCGCCTAGAATAGGGGCCAATGAGCACGCTACGAGCCGCCCTGGCCGAGCGAATCGTCGTGGCAGACGGGGCAATGGGCACCATGCTCCAGGCGAGTGACGCCACCGTGGACGATTTCGCGGGCCATGAAGGCTGCAACGAGATCCTGAACGTGACCCGGCCGGACATCGTGACCGGGATCCATGAGGCCTACCTGGAGGCTGGCGCGGATTGCGTCACCACCAACTCGTTCGGCGCCAACCTCGGCAACCTGGGCGAGTACGGGATCGCCGAGCGGATCGCCGAGCTGTCCGAGGCGTCCGCGAGGCTGGCCCGCGCCGCCGCGGAGCGCCATTCCACGGCGTCTCGCCCGCGCTGGGTCCTCGGCTCGATCGGCCCGGGAACCAAGCTGCCCACGCTCGGCCACACCACGTTCGGTGAGCTGCGCGACACCTACCAGGTCAACGCCGAGGCCCTGCTGCGCGGCGGCGCCGACGCGCTGATCATCGAGACCTGCCAGGACCTGCTCCAGGCCAAGGCGGCCATCATCGGGGCGAGACGGGCGATCACCCGGCTGGCCGCGGACGCGCTGGTCATCGCCCAGGTCACCATCGAGACCACCGGGGCGATGCTGCTCGGCAGCGAGATCGCCGCGGCGCTGACCGCCCTGGAGCCGCTCGGCATCGACATGATCGGGCTGAACTGCGCCACCGGCCCGGGCGAGATGAGCGAGCACCTGCGCTACCTGGCCGCGCACGCCCGGATCCCGATTTCCTGCGAGCCGAACGCGGGCCTGCCCATGCTCACCTCGGACGGCGCGCGCTACCCGCTGACCCCGGCACAGCTCGCCGACGCCCACGACAGGTTCACCAGGGAGTTCGGCCTTTCCCTGGTGGGCGGCTGCTGCGGCACCACGCCCGAGCACACGGCCGCGCTGGCGCCGGCTGGCGGGCCGCCCGGCGGTCAGCCGCAAGCCGCGCCCCGAGCCCGGAGTGGCCTCGCTCTACCAGCACGTGCCGTTCCGCCAGGACACGGCGTTCCTCTCGATCGGCGAGCGGACCAACGCCAACGGGTCCAAGGCCTTCCGCGAGGCGATGCTCGAGGGCCGGTACGAGGACTGCGTGCAGATCGCGCGGTCGCAGACCAGGGACGGCGCTCACCTGCTCGACGTGTGCGTGGACTACGTGGGCCGGGACGGCGCCGCCGACATGCGGGAGGTCGTCGGCAGGTTCGCCACCGCGGCCACCCTGCCGCTGGTGCTCGACTCGACCGAGCCCGCCGTGATCGAGGCGGGCCTGGAGATGACCGGCGGCCGCGCGGTCATCAACTCGGTCAACTACGAGGACGGTGACGGGCCAGACTCGCGGATCGCGCGGATGATGCCGCTTGCGCGCGAGCACGGCGCCGCCGTGATCGCGCTGACCATCGACGAGCAGGGCCAGGCCCGCACCGCCGAGTGGAAGGTCGCCGTCGCCGAGCGGCTGATCGCGGACCTGACCGGGAACTGGGGGATGCGGGTCGAGGACATCATCGTCGACTGCCTGACCTTCCCCATCGCCACCGGGCAGGAGGAGACCAGGCGGGACGCCATCGAGACCATCGAGGCGATCGCCGAGCTCAAGCGCCGTCACCCGGCGGTGCAGACGACGCTCGGCGTATCCAACGTGTCGTTCGGCCTCAAGCCCGCCGCCCGCGCCGTGCTGAACTCCGTCTTCCTGGCCGAGTGCATGCGGGCGGGCCTGGACTCCGCGATCGTGCACGCGGCACGGATCATGCCGATCGCCCGGCTATCCGACGAGCAGCGGCAGGTGGCACTCGACCTCGTGTACGACCGGCGGCGTGAAGGCTACGACCCGCTGGCCCGGCTGCTCGAGCTGTTCGAGGGGGTGGACGCGGCCGACCTGAAGGCGAACCGGGCCGCAGAGCTGGCCGGGCTGCCGCTGTGGGAACGGCTCAAGCGGCGGATCATCGACGGGGAGCGAGCTCTCGGGGCCGGGCTCGAGGCTGACCTGGACGCCGCGCTGGAGCAGCGCCCCGCCCTGGAGATCGTCAACGACGTGCTGCTCGACGGCATGAAGACGGTCGGCGAGCTGTTCGGCTCGGGGCAGATGCAGCTGCCCTTCGTGCTGACCTCCGCCGAGG
>CAVRMX010000023.1:0-184586 GCA_963722275.1 uncultured Actinomycetes bacterium
CCGCGCTGAGGCGCACGGTTCCGGCGGGCGCCGGGGGCGCCTGGATCACCCCGCAGACCAGGGACATGAATCCGGTGTACACCGGCAAGGACGTCTCCTACATCGACACCAAGCAGGCGCAGCGCGCGATCGAGACCGCGGTCACCGAGGCCGAACGGCTCGGCACCCTGGCCTGGCTGGCCGGCGCGCCGTACCCGCACGCGGCGCTGGACAAGGCCTGGCGGATCCTGGCCTACGGCGCCCACCACGACGGCATCACCGGGGTCGAGTCCGACCAGGTGTACCTGGACCTGCTGGGCAGCTGGCGGGAGGCCTGGGAGCTCGGCTCGGCCGCCCGCCGCGAGGCCGCGGCCTACCTGGCCGGCCAGGGGTCCGGCCTGGCGGTCAGCGTGGCCAACGGGCTGGCCCGGCCGCGGGACGGGGTGGCCCGGGTCACGGTCCTGGTGCCGGAGGACGGCACCAGGCACCTGGAGGTGCGGGACGACGCCGGGGCGCCGGTGCCGTCGGTGACCGAAGGGACCCGCCGGCGGCCGGACGGGTCGCTGGCCGAGGTGACGCTGGCGTTCCTCGCCTCCGGCGTGCCCGCGCTGGGGCTGCGCACCTACCGGCTGCAGGCCACCGATGCCCCGGCCGGGCCGTGGCGGGAGACCGAGGGGACGGTAATCGAGAACGCCGCGTACCTGGTCGCCGCGGACCCCGCGCGGGGCGGCACGGTCAGCGTCACCGACAAGCGCACCGGTGCCTCCGTGCTCGCCGGGCCGGGCAACGAACTGGTCCTCCAGGACGAGTACGCGCAGCACCCCAGGCACGGCGAGGGTCCGTGGCACCTGGCGCCCAAGGGCCCGGGGCTCGGCTCGGCCTCGGTCCCGGCCACGGTGCGGCGGGAGCGCTGCGAGCTCGGCTCGCGGCTGGTGGCCTCGTTCACCCTGGACGGGCTCGACGTCACCCAGGAGACGGTGCTCTGGGACCACGCCGAACGGGTCGAGTTCCGCACCCACGTGGACTCCTACGCCGGGCGGGATCGTCTCCTGAGGGTGCGCTTTCCCGCCGACGTGCCGGGCGGGCTGCCGGTCTACCAGACCGCCACGGCGGTGATCGGCCGGTCGTTCGGGGTCGTGGACGTGGACTCGGCCGACCACTGGTACACCCTGGACAACCCGGCGCACCAGTGGTTCGGGCTCGGCTCGGTGGCGCGCGTCAGGGACAGCGGCGGGCTGGCCCAGGCGATCGGGGTGGCCGAGGTCGTCTGTCCTTTGCCGCCGAACGGGCTGGGTGATCTGCTCCGCGACCTGCTGGTCGCGCTGGCGGCGGCGGGCGTGACCGCGACCTGCGCCCAGGCCGACGGATCCAGGTACGGCGCGATCGACGTGGACTCCAACCTGCCCGACGTCCGGATCGCGGTCGGCGGCCCCGAGGTGAACCCGTTCACCGCCGAGGTGCTGGCCGCCGCCGGTCCCGGGTACGCCAAGGCGCTGGCGACCCGGCTGGCCTCGGCGCCGGCCGCGCGGCTGTGGGTGCCCGGGTCCCGGGACCGGGCGGACGCCTTCGGCCCGGACGCCGACGTGCGCGGGGCCGGCGACCTGCCCGTGCTGGTCCTGGCGGGCGACCTGACCGCGGCGGTGACCGGCCTGATCGGGGACCTGGCCGACGCCGTGGTGGAGGCCGGCGATCCGGTGAACGGCGAAGCCGGGCTCAAAGGGTCGGTGCCGCTGGCGGACCGGTCGGTCGCGGTGCTGAACCGGGGCACGCCCGGCTGCGTGGTCACGCCGGACGGGACGCTGCACATGTCGCTGATGCGGTCGTGCAGCGCGTGGCCGTCCTGTGTCTGGATCGACGGGGACCGCCGCACCGCGCCGGACGGCAGCAGCTTCGCCTGGCAGCACTGGAGCCACACGTTCGAGTACGCCCTCGCCTCGGGCCCCGGCGACTGGCGCGCCGCGGGCTATTGCCTGGCGGCCGAGGACTACAACCACGACCTGCTCGCCGTGCCCGGCACGGGCCCGGACCCGGGCTGGGCCGGGGGGCTGTCGGTGGAGCCGGCCACGGTCACGCTCGGCGCGCTCAAGCCGCGCGGGAACCCGCTCGCCGCCGGGCGGACCGGGGCGCTGGCCGGGGGGGACACCGTCACGGTGCGGCTGCGGGAGACCGGCGGGCGGCCGGTCACCGCGCGGGTGCGGTTCCCCGGCGTCGCCGCCGCGTGGCTCACCGACCTGCTGGAGGAGTCCGACGGTGCTCCGCTGCGAGTGGAGAATGACACGGCATTTGTCGATTTGCCGGCATTCGGCACGGTAACGGCGGTACTGCAGGCCGGTTCGCGCGGTCCGGCCGGCACCGCGGGAGCTGAACCGGTGGAGCCGACGTACGCACGCTACTGGCTGCACGGGAAGGGACCGGCGCCGGCCGGTAACCTGCCGGTCGCGGTGCACCTCTCCCCGGTCAGGGTAGCCCTGGCGGACCCGGGCGAGGCGGCGGTGCTGACGCTGACCGTGGGCTGCGGGGCCGAGCCCGCCTCGGGCTCGGTCGAGCTGGTCGCGCCCGATGAGGTGACCGTGGCCGCGGGCCGCGACCTGCGCTACGACCTGGCCCCCGGCGGCTACGCGGCCTGGGACCTGTCGGTGCGGGTGCCGCCGGGGACCGCGCCGGGACGGTACTTCGTGGCCGCGCGGATCCGCGACGACCTCGGCCATCTGGTCGACGACACGGCCATGGTGGCGGTCGGCGAGCGGAACTGGCCCGATCCCGCCCTGCCGCCCGAGGACGCCCTCGAGCTGATGCAGGCCGACTACGCCGCGGGCGCGGCCGAGGCGGAGGTCGCGGTGCTCACCCCCGGGCTGCGCCTCGCCCCGGGAAGCCAGGGTGAGCTTGAGGTCCGCGTGACCAGCGGGCTGGCGTCGGAACTGCGCGGCGAGGCCCAGCTGGTCTCCCCGTTCGGCAGCTGGGAGATGCTCGGGCCGTGGACGCAGGGCTTCAGCATCGCGCCGGGCGCGAGCACGGTGCTGCGATTCGCGGTGGACGTGCCGGTGAGCGCACGTCACGCACAGTGGTGGGCGCTGGTGAAGGTCATGTACTACGGCCGGATCCGGTACACCGAGGCGATACCAGTCGTCATCGGGCCAGTCAACTGACCTAGCTACGCTGCGTGCGAACGGATACGGTGAGAGACTCAAGTTGTTCCCTAATTCAAGCGTGAGACTTCCAGAGGGCCTATGCAGTCCGCTACCGCAATACTCACCGGCAACCTGCCAGCGGAGCCGAACAGCTTCATCGGCCGCGAGCGTGACCTGGCCGAGCTGGCCAGGCTGCTGGGTGAGGTGCGCGCGCTGACCCTGAGCGGTCCGGGCGGTATCGGCAAGACCCGGCTGGCGGTGCGGCTCGCCCGCGACGTGCTCTCCGGCGGAAGCCCGGGCGGGGACGAGGGGCCTCGCGATCTGGACGAGGCGTGGCTGGTCGAACTGGCCGACTGGCACGGGCAGACCGCGCAGCAGGTGGCCACCACGCTGGGGATCCGCGAGGAGCAGGGGGTCCCGCTGGCGCAGACGCTGGCCGAGGCGCTGCGCTCGCGGCACATGCTGCTGATCCTGGATACCTGCGAGCACCAGGTCGGCGACTGCGCCACGCTGGTGCAGCTGCTGCTGGCCCGGTGTCCGTGGCTGCGGATCATCGCGACCAGCCGGGAGCCGCTGCGGGTGCGGGGCGAGACGGTGTGGCGGGTGCCGCCACTGGACCTGCCGCCGGACGGCGCCCTGCTCGCCGAGCTGGCGACGCACGAGGCGGTCCGGCTGTTCGCGGCCCGGGCCGCCGGGGCCCGGCCGGGATTCACGCTGACCAGCGACAACACCGCGTCGGTGGCCCGGTTGTGCCGGACGCTAGACGGCATCCCGCTGGGCATCGAGCTGTCCGCGGCCCGGGTGCGGGCGCTGTCGGTGGAGCAGATCGAGGGCCGGCTGCGCGACCGGTTCCAGCTGCTGAACTCGGGCGACCGGACCGCGCCGCTGCGGCAGCAGACGCTGCGGGCCACCGTGGACTGGAGCTATGAGCTGCTGGACGAGGACGAGCAGATGCTGCTGCGGCGGCTGGCGACCTTCTCCGGCTGGAACCTGGACATGGCCGAGCAGGTCTGCTCGGACGAGGCCATCCCGGCCGACGCGGTGCTCGGGCTGCTCATCTCGCTGATCGACAAGTCGCTGGTGGTGCTGGACGGCGAGGCGGCGGGCGACGCCAGGTACCGGCTGCTGGACACGATCAGGGAGTACGCCGCCGAAAGGCTGGAGACCGCCGGGGAGAAGGACGCGCTGGCGCTGCGGCACCGGGACTGCATCCTGGCGCTGGTGGAAGAGACCGTCGGCTGGATGTTCAACCGCGGCGAGCCGCCCTGGCCGGTCCGCCGGGAGGTCTTCCGCCGGGGCATCGCGGAGTACGGCAACTTCCGCATCGCGCTGCCGACCTCGCTGGCGCACGAGCACGCCGACGAGGGCCTGCGGCTGTGCATCGGGCTGCGCAACCTGTGGCTGCCGCACGGCGACACCCGCGAGGCGGCCACCTGGCTCGACAGGTTCCTCGTCCTATCCGGCGGGGAGGTGTCCCAGCCGGTGCGCGGGCGCGCCCTGGCGGTCCGCGCGGAGATCGCCTTCGACCTGCAGGACTACGACACGCTGGTGCGCTGCGCGACCGAGAGCCTGGAGCTGAGCCGGGCCAGCGGGGATGACTTCCCGGTGCCGACCGCGCTGCGGGTGCTCAGCCAGGCGGCGGCGCGGGCGGGCCGGGCCGGCGACGCGGTGGCCTACATCGAGGAGGCGGTCGCGGCGGCCGAGGCGGCGGGCAACGACTGGGAGGCCGGGCTGACCCAGGCCACCAAGGCAGCCATCGCCGTCCGGCAGGGCAAGCTCAAGTCGGCCCAGCGGGCGTATGAGACCGCGCTCGAGGTGCTGGCCGACAACAACCGCTGGGGCGTCGCGCAGGTCGAGTACGGGATGGGCACCTTGGCCAGGACCCGCGGCGACGCCGAGATGGCGGTCCGGTACTACGCCGACGCCATGGAGATCTTCCGTGAGCTCGACGCCTGGCCGGAGATCGCCCGCTGCCAGGCCGGCATCGGCTGGATCGCGGTCACCAGCGGCGACTACGACCAGGCGCAGGAGAGCCTGGCCGAGGCGCTGCGGCTGAACCAGATAGGCGGCCAGCGGCTCGGCATCGCCCGCGGCCTGGAGGCGTTCGCCGCGCTGGCCGCGGCGCGACAGCAGCCCGAACGGGCGGCCCGGCTGGCCGGCGCGGCCTGCCAGCTGCGCGAGTCCCTCGGGCACGGGACCGGTATCGGCCCGCGGGTCGAAGAGGTGCTCGAGTTCGCCCGCGGCCGGCTCGGCGCCTCGGCCGCGGCCGCCCTGTTCGCCGAGGGCCGTGAGACGGTCGCCGAGGACGCCGTCGGCTTCGCGCTCGGCCCGGACCAGGACCAGCCCGTGCCGGGACCCGCGGCCGCCACCGAACCCGCCTGGACCGACCCGTCCCGGCTAGGCGTGAATCCGGGTGCGGGGCCGCGCCCTATAACTGCCAGCGGGGACACCGGGGGGGCGCACCGCGGACCCACGCCGCTCACCCCGCGTGAGCACGAGATCGCGAAGCTGATCGCCAAAGGGCTGTCCAACCGGGAGATCGCCGACGAGCTGGTGATCAGCCCGGCGACCGCTGCCCGGCACGTGGCCAACATCTTGGCCAAGCTCGGCTTCAGCTCGCGTACACAAGTTGCCTCATGGGCCACCAGGCACGAGCCGTTCAGCTGATCCCCGCGTGCATATGTGCACGCGGCGCCGGCTCCTGAGCCCGGCGATATGCACACCGGAATACACAGTTCGGCGCATGTGCAGCCTGCCGCCGCGGCCATAACGTTCAACTGTCGCTATCACACGGTGGCGCCGGGTCCTTAAACCCGGTACCGGGCCTGTTCCCAAGGGGGGGTGGGAACCGGCAAGCCGACGGCAGCGGCCGGGCGGGTCCCGGTTCCACGCCAGGACCCGCCTGCTATGACCAGCCGGGCTGGGAGGTTCTGGTGGAACGCGGCGTCAGTACCGAGGAACGCACAGAGGCAGACTCGCTCCTGGTGAGCGAGGGCTCGCCGGATCGCGCGATGACCGAGCGCATCCTGGCGGTCGCGGCCGAAGCAGGCTACCGGGCCGCCCTCATCGACGCCACCGATGGTTCGGTGACGGCGTGGCCGCGGTTCTCCCGGACCGTACAGGAGGCCGCGGGCGGGCTGGCCCGGCGTGGCCTGGCTGAGGGCGACACGGCCGGCGTGTTCGTCCCGGACGCGGTGAGCGCGGCCATCGCGGTCAACGCGATCCGGGCCACGGGCGCCCGTGCCTGCCTGATCCGGTCCGACGCGGGCCCGGCGGACATCGCCGCCCGGCTCAACGCCTGCGGCGCGCGGGTGCTGATCACCTCGGCTCCGCTGGCCGAACTCGCCGCCGAGGGCGCGGACCGTTCCCGGGTGCGGCAGGTCATCGCGTTCGGGGAGGCGGCGGGCATGACCCCGTTCAGCTCGCTGCTCGGATCGGGCCGGCACGGCCAGCCCGGTGAGCGAGCGGCCGCCGGGCCCGGCTTCGCCGAGAAGTCCGGTTTCGCGCATGAGTCTGGCCGTCCGGAGGGGAACGGCCGGGCTGATGAGCGAGACCTGGAGGACTCTGGCGAGCCGGGCTCCGGCGGCGAGCCTGACCCACCGGGACGTGGTGGTGGCGGGCCCGCCGTGCGGCGACGGGCCCGCCTACACCGCGCTCCTCGACCTCGCCCTGCTGGCCGGCGCCACCCTGGTGGCGGCGCCGCTCCCGCTAGTGGTGGCCGCGTTGCGGGTCTACAAGGGCACCGCGGCGATCGTCCCGCACGGCACAGGCGTGCCGGGCCTGGCGCCGGCCCGGGTCTTCCCCGTTGCCTGATCCCTAGGAAGCGACGGCCTCCTCGTGCTCCCGCGGCGCGGGCGCCGGAGCGGGCGTGAGCCGCCTGGTCCTGATCATGGTGACGATGACCAGCAGGCCGCACAGGTCCAGCAGCGCGGCGAAGCCGAACGCGACCCCCATGCCGTGGGTGACCGCGTGCACGCCGGTCGCGTGCCTGCTCGCGGTGCCGTACACCGCTACCAGCACGCCGAGGCCGAGCGAGCCGCCGGCCAGCTGGAGCATGTTCACCAGGCCTGACGCGGCGCCGGAGTCGGCCGCGGGCACGCCGGCCAGCGACGCGGTGGTCAGCGGCACGAACACGAGCCCCATCCCGAGGCCGATCAGCAGCATCGGGCCGAAGATGCCGGACCAGTAGCCCGTTTCCGGCGACACCCGGGACAGCCAGGCCAGCGAGGCGATCGCGGGCACCATCCCGGTGATCATCAGCGGCTTCGCGCCCAGCAGCGGCATCAGCCTCGGCGCGGTCCGGGACACCGCGAACAGCGCGAAGGTCATCGGCAGGAACGCCAGCCCCGCCCGGAGCGGGCTGAAGCCCATGATCTTCTGCAGGAACTGGGTGAGGAAGAAGAACATCCCGAACATGCCCGCGATGAGCAGCAGCCGGGCGATGAACGAACCCGCCCGGCTGACGTCGGTGAACAGGCGCATCGGGGTGATCGGCTGGCGGGCCCGGGTCTCGGTGACCACGAACAGGGTCAGCAGGACCGCGGCCGCGCCGAACGCGGCCAGGGCCAGGTGGTCGCCCCAGCCGCTGGCCGCGGCCCGGATGAACCCGTACACCAGCGCGGTCACGCCCGCGGTGGCGGTCAGCGCGCCCGCCAGGTCGAAGCGGCCCGGCAGCCGCGGTGTCTCGGCGACGAACCGCGGGGTGACCGCGATCACGGCCAGGCCGATCGGCACGTTGATGAACAGGACCCACCGCCAGGACAGCCACTCGGTGATCACCCCGCCGAGCACGAGGCCCAGCGAGGAACCACCGGTGATCACGCCCATGTAGATGCCGAGCGCCCGGGTCCGCTCCCGGCCCTCGGGGAAGCTGGTCACGATCAGCGCGAGCACGGCGGGCGAGGCGAACGCCCCGCCCACGCCCTGCAGGGCCCGGGCGGCCAGCAGCACGCCCGGCGTGGTCGCGAGGCCTCCGGCCAGCGAGGCGAGGGTGAACAGGCTGATACCGGCGAGGAACATTCTCCGCCGGCCGAGGATGTCGCCGGCCCGGCCCCCGAGCAGCAGCAGGCCGCCTGACGTCAGCGTGTACCCGCTCAGCACCCAGGACAGGCTGGTCGCGGAGAAGTGCAGGCTGGTCTGGATGTGCGGCAGCGCGATGTTCACCACCGTCATATCCAGGATGATCATGAGCTGAGCGCCGAGCATGATGGCCAGGGCGATCCCGGGCCGCTGGCCACGGGCGGTCCCCCGCCGCCCGCCGCGCATACGGTTTCCGTTAACCCCGTTGACCTCTCTGGCATCGTCAGCCCCATGCGGAGCATGCGAAGAAGACAAGATGCCTCCATGGTTGTCTGGTCATGCGATCTGGAGCCGCAACGATCGAACATCGGGCGGCCTGGCTGTGCGTCCCGGCCGGGCGGTGAGCACCGATGCGGTGGAGGCAGGCCTCCGGTGGCTGACAGACCGCTGGCCGGGCGGTACTATCGGGAATGAAGCGGAGGTCTACTCCGGTTAACTATACGGAGGCAGCCTCCGTTTCGCAACCTTATTTATCCCGTCCCGATCTCTTCCGGCTCGCCGCGCCGTACGGCGCGCCGGTCCCCGATCCCGTTAACCTCGAAGCGATGAGCAGGACATCTGACCAGGTACCGCCGCGGCCCGCCGAGCAGTTGCGGGCCGACGCGCGGCAGAACCACGCCCGGCTGATCACCGCGGCCACGGCCGCGTTCGCCGAGCGGGGCGCCGACGCGCCGCTCGAGGACATCGCCCGGCGCGCCGGGGTGGGCATCGGCACCCTCTACCGGCACTTCCCCACCCGGACCGACCTGCAGGCGGCCGTGTTCCGCAGCCAGGTGGGCGCGGTCTGCGGGGAAGGGGACGCGCTGCTGGAGAATGCGCCGCCCGGCAAGGCCTTCAGCGCCTGGATGCGGTCCCTGGCCGGCTACCTGGTGACCAAGCGCGGCCTGTCGCACGCGCTGATCGAGGCGGTCGGCATCGAGTCCGAGCTGATCTCGTCCTGCTGGGTGGCGATGCGCCAGACCACCGAGCGGCTGCTCGCGAACGCGCAGCAGGCCGGCGTCATCCGGCCGGACGTGGACGCCACCGACGTGATGCGGCTGGTGCACGGGGTGACGGTGAGCACGGAGAAGGCACCTGAGCGGTCCGACATGCTCCTGTCCGTGATGCTCGACGGCCTCCGCGCCACCCCTCCTGACCGCTCATCCCCCGCCAGTTCAATGAGAGTGGCGCTCTACCGCATCTTTCGGGTAGAGCGCCACTTTCATGGTTTCTGACTGTTGCTGGAGTGGCGTGCGGGATGCCAGGTGCGGGTGCCGGGGGAGATCAGATGGCGGGGGGGCGGTTCTCGTAGGGGGTGCTGAGGACGACGGTGGTGCGGGTGGAGACGCTGCCGATGGTGCGGATCTGCTGGAGCAGGTCTTCCAGCGCGGCGGGTGAGGTCACCCGCACCTTGAGGATGTAGTTCTCGTCGCCCGCGACGCTGTGGCAGGCCTCGATCTCCGCCAGGTGCTCGAGCCGCTGCGGCACGTCGTCGGGGGCGGCGGCGTCGAACGGCTTGATGGACACGAAGGCGGTCAGCGGCAGGCCCACGTCGTCCGGGTCGAATACCGCGACGTAGCCCTTGATCACGCCGTCCTGCTCGAGCCTGCGCACCCGCTGGTGTACCGCCGACACCGAGAGCCCTGCCTGCCTGGCCAGCTCGGTGAAGCTCATCCGGCCGTTGCGGGTCAGCAGCGACACGATCTTGCGATCGATCTCTTCCACGAAGTCACGTTAGCGCCAACGGTTGCAGGCTGCGACTTCATCACAATATAACGAAATGGTAACGCCGTTTACGCTAATGTAACATCGCCGTTCGCGTACTTATCAGCAGATCACGGCGAGGTTACGCTGCCGCCATGGCACAGATCATCTTGGATCACGTGGAAAAAGCGTACGCAGGCGGCGTCAAGGCCATTAACGACCTGAGCCTCGACATCGCCGACGGCGAGTTCATGGTGTTCGTCGGTCCCTCCGGGTGCGGCAAGTCCACCGCGCTGCGGTCCATCGCCGGGCTCGAGGAGATCAGCGGCGGCACCATCTCGATCGGTGACCGGGTGGTCAACGACCTGCCGCCGAAGGACAGGGACATCGCGATGGTGTTCCAGAACTACGCCCTGTACCCGCACATGACGGTCGAGCAGAACCTGGCGTTCGGCCTGCAGCTGCGCAAGACGCCGAAGGACGAGATCAAGCGGCGGGTGGACGAGGCCGCCAAGATGCTGGGCCTGGAGCCGTACCTCAAGCGCAAGCCGGGCGCGCTGTCCGGCGGCCAGCGGCAGCGGGTCGCGATGGGCCGGGCCATCGTCCGCGAGCCGCAGGCCTTCCTGATGGACGAGCCGCTGTCCAACCTGGACGCCAAGCTTCGCGTGTCCATGCGTGCCTCGCTCAACCAGCTGCACGAGCGGCTCGGCGTCACCACCGTCTACGTGACCCACGACCAGGTCGAGGCCATGACGCTGGGCAACCGGGTGGCCGTGCTGCGGGACGGGCGGCTGCAGCAGGTCGACACGCCGCAGACCCTGTTCGAGTCGCCGGTCAACCTGTTCGTGGCCGGGTTCATCGGCTCCCCCGCGATGAACTTCGTGAACGCCGAGCTGGTCCGGGACGACGGCGCGGCGGTCACGTTCGCCGGCTACAAGCTCCGGGTCCCGCCCGATCTGCTGGAGAAAAAGTCCGGGATCGCGGACTACTTCGGCAAGAAGCTCATCCTGGGCATCCGCCCGTCGGACTTCGAGGACGCCGCCGTCTCCGACCGCCAGTGGGGAACCATGCAGGTCACCGCCGGTGTCACCGAGGAGCTCGGCAGCGAGATCAACGTGATCTTCACGATCGACGCCCCGCACGTGGAGCACGCCAGCATCGCGGAGGCCTCCGAGGCCAGCGAGGACGAGGACGAGGCGACAGCCGCGCTGGTCGGCGGCAAGTCGCTGTGGACCGCACGGGTCTCCAAGGAGAGCCGGGTCAAGAACGGATCACCGCTCGAGCTGAGCGTCGACACCCGCTACCTGCAGTTCTTCGACCCGGCCAGCGGCCTGTCGATCGGCCACCCGAAGGCCACGGCGGCACTGGCCGACTAGCCCGCGCAGGCGGCGGGCAACCCAGCCTGGCGGCAGCGGCCTGGGCGCCATACCGGCGCCCAGGCCGTAGCATCGCGCGGACCGTGGGAAACTGTAGGGATGCAGCGGAATCCGGAGGAACTCTACGAGCTCGGTCCGGCCGCGCCTGGCGTTGCAGGCGCTCCGATGTTGCACTACCTGGAGGGCTTCATCGACGCGGGCACCGCGGGCCGCCTGCTCGCCGAGCACTTGCTGGGCGCCTTCCCGCACGAGACGGTGGCGCGGTTCGACACCGACCGGCTGATCGACTACCGGTCGCGGCGCCCGCTGATGACCTACGACAACAGCCGCTGGGAGAGCTACGAGCCGCCTGAGCTGGCCCTGCACCTGCTGCACGACCAGAGCGAGCGCCCGTTCCTGCTGCTGACGGGACCGGAGCCCGACCACGAGTGGGACCTGTTCAGCCGGGCCGTGCTGGCTATCGCGTCCCAGCTCGACACCGGTCCCGCGATCAGCTTCCTCGGCATCCCGGCCGGGATGCCGCACACCCGGCCGCTCGGGGTGATCGCGCACGCCACCCGCGAGGAGCTGCTGACCGGCCACCAGCGGCTGCCGAGCCGGATCCAGGTGCCGGGCAGCGCTCCCGCCCTGCTCGAGCTGCGCTTCGGCGAGGCGGGCCGCGACGCGCTCGGCTTCGCCGTGCAGGTGCCGCACTACCTGGCCCAGGCCGTGTATCCGCCGGCCGCGCTGGCCCTGCTCAGCTCGGTGACCACCTCGACCGGGCTCGACCTGCCCGACGCCGAGCTCCGCGAGGCCGCGGACCGCACCAACGAGGCGATCGAGCGGCAGGTAGAGGAATCCGCGGAGGTCGGCGAGCTGGTCCGCGCCCTGGAGCAGCAGTACGACACCGCAGCGGAGAGCCAGCAGGGCGCCGCGGACGCGGCGGTCGGCCTGCTGGCCGACGGCGAGGCCATGCCGACGGCCGACGAGCTAGCCGCCCAGTTCGAGCGCTTCCTGGCCGAGAACCAGGACCGGACCGACCCGCCCGGCGGGCCCGGCGGCCCCCAGGAGCACTAGGAGACGACGAACCAGCTCCCGCGGGCTGTGGTTGAGGCGCTCGGGGCCGTCGGCCGTGCACACCACGATGTCCTCGATCCGCGCGCCGTGCGGCCCGGGATAGATCCCCGGTTCCACCGAGAACGCCATGCCGGGCTCGAGCGGCTCGGAGTTGCCAGCCACGATGTACGGGTCCTCGTGCGCCTCCAGCCCGATGCCGTGCCCGGTCCGGTGGAAGAACGCCGCCCCGAAGCCGGCCTTGGTGATCGGCTCCCGGGCGGCCGCGTCGACGGCCTCGGCGGTCACGCCGGGCCTGACCGCGGCGCAGGCCGCCTCCTGGGCGTCGTACAGGACCTTGTAGTACGCGCTGAACTCGGCGGGCGGCTCGCCGAGGGCGTAGGTCCTGGTGCTGTCCGAGCAATATCCCGACGGCATCGTGCCGCCGATGTCGACTACCACGACGTCCCCGGCGGCCAGCACGCGGTCGGAGACCTCGTGGTGCGGGCTCGCGGCGTTCGGGCCGGAGCCGACGATCACGAAGTCCACGGTGGCGTGCCCCTCGGCCAGGATGGCCTCGGCGATCACCGAACCCACGGCCCGCTCGGTCAGCCCGGGCCGCAGCCAGCCGGGGACGCGCGCGTGCACCCGGTCGATGGCGGCGCCGGCCTCCCGCAGCGCCGCGACCTCGGCCGGGGTCTTCCTGATCCGCAGCGTCCGCAGCGCGCTGCCGGCCAGGGCCAGGCGCGCGCCGGGCAGCGCGTCGCGGAACCTCAGCACGGAAAGCGCCCACATCCGGTCGGAGAGCCCGACCGAGGCGACCTGCCCGAGCCTGGCCGCGACCAGCGCGAACGGGTCGTCGGTCTCCTCCCAGGGGATCATCTCCAGGCCGAGCGAGCCGGCCGGGGAGGCCTGCGCCGCGGGCAGCTCCAGCCGCGGCACGAACAGCGCGGGCTCTCCGCTGGCCGGGACGGCCAGGCAGGTCAGCCGCTCGAGCTGCTTGGCGTCGTAGCCGATGACATACCTCAGGTCGGGGCCCGGGGTCAGCAGCACGGCGTCAAGGCCGACCGTGCCGGCCGCCTCGCGCACCTGACCGAGGCGCCCCGCGGGATACAGTTCGTCCGTCGTCACGTGATAGATGCTAGGCCGGGGAGACGGCGCTGACGAACCGGCCCAGCGAGGATCCGAGCCCCCACCGGTCGCCGAGCTCCCGCAGGCGGGCGGCGTCGGGGGGCACCGCGGGCAGCGTCCCGTCGACTTCCGGCAGCGGGGCGTCGTCGGCGACCTTGACCACGGACAGGGAGACGTCCAGGTATTCCCTGGCCTTTTCGAGCTTGTCCCGGCTGCCGCGCGGGAATCCGCCATGGCCCGCGTCCAGCGCGGTGGTGATGCCCTCGATGCTGCCGAACGCGCGGATCAGCGCGGACGCGGTTTTCTCCCCCACGCCCGGCACGCCGGGCAGCCCGTCGCTCGGGTCGCCGCGCAGCGCGGCGAAGTCGGCGTAGGCGCGGCCGGGGATGTCGTACTTCGCGGTCACCGCCGCCTCGTCGATCACGTCCATGTTCATCAGGCCGCGCACGGTATAGATGATCCGCACCCCGCGGGCGTCGTCGACGAGCTGGAACAGGTCCCGGTCGCCGGTGACCACGTCGACCGGGCCGGCCGACCGGGCCGAGAGCGTGGCCATCACGTCGTCCGCCTCGTACCCTGGCTGGCCGGCGACGGCCAGCCCGGAGGCGTGCAGCACCTCCTCGATCACCGGGACCTGGACGGCCAGGGCAGGCGGCGTCTCCTCCGCCGTGCCGTCGGCGGTGAGCCGGTGTGCCTTGTAGGTCGGGATCGCCGCGACGCGGAAGGCGGGCCGCCAGTCCGCGTCCAGGCACGCGACCAGCCCGGTGGGGTGCCTGGCCCGGACCAGCCGGCTGATCATGTCGAGCAGCCCGCGTATCGCGTTGACCGGGGTACCGTCCGGGGCCCGGACGGTCTCCGGCACCCCGAAGAACGCGCGGTAGTACAGCGACGCGGTATCAAGCAGCATCAGCGAGCCCACGCCACCATCCTAGGCTCGGACCGAAGAACGTCAGAGCAGGATGACGTGACCGTCGACGATCTTGATCTGCTTCTTCGGCAGCGGCGCCGGAGCCGGGCCGGTTACCACGGCGCCGGTGGTGATCTTGAACTCGCTGCCGTGGCAGGGGCAGTCGATGGTGCCGTTGGCGACTTCGCTCATGATGCAGCCCACGTGCGTGCACACCGCGCTGAAGGCCTTGTACTGGCCGCGGGCCGGCTGGGTCACGACGACCTTGGCCGTTTTGTAGATCTTGCCGCCGCCGACGGGGATCTCGCTGGCGGCACCGAGCACGGTGCCGGTGAGCTTGGCTTTCTTCGGCTGGCCGCCCTGGGCGCTGCCGGCCGGAGCGGGACTGGACTGCATGCTGCCCGAACCCGGCATCGTGCCCGAACCCGGCATCGCGCCCGAGCTCGCCATGGCCCCCTGCGCCGGGCCGTCTGGCGGTACCCCCGCTTCGTCGGCGTCGTAGGGCACGGCCGTGGTGCTGCAGCCGGCCAGGGCTCCGCCCAGTCCGGCCAGGCTTACCCCCAGCAGCACGCCGCGTCTCGTCGGGCGCGGGTCCTGCCCGGTGCCGCCGCTGGAGGATTCGGTGTCCCGCGTGGATTCGGGAGTCATCGACCGCCCTTCGCTCGTCTGCGTCCGCCCTCGGGACACCGTCTTAAGGGAGGAAGGCCTGCGGGCGCCGGGAGATGGCAGGATCTGTAAGAGTCCGGTAACCGCGCCGCGCGGGGCGCAGCGGCTGTCGCCAGGGCATCAGCCCGGACCGTTCGGCCGCTTATGTCTGGTCCCCGTCCCAGCCGGCCGCGAGCGCCGAGACCCGCGCGGCCGCGTCCGGCAGCGCCAGGCCGCGGCCGACCGCCAGCCCGACCAGGTAGGCGGTGACCGGCGCCGCGGGCCGGGCCACGCCGTGGGCAACGTCGCGGGTCAGGTCGAGCACGGCCCGCAGGTCGACCGCACCAGGGTCGAGCCCGAGATCCGCGCAGACCGCTGCCGTCCACTGGTCCATAGTGCTCATGAGAGGAGCCTACGGGTCAGGGCAGCAGGCCGCCGTCGGCGGACAGGTTCTGGCCGCTGACCCAGCCGGAATCGGGGCCGGCCAGGAAGGCCACCGCGGCGGCGATGTCCTCCGGCCGCCGTCGCGCAGCGCGCGGCCCGCGTGCTTGATGAGGAAGAACGGCCCCTTCGCGTGCACCGCCATGAACCGGTCGTAGACGTCCTCGGTCACCGTGTCGATCAGCCCCGGCAGGCCGCCGGCCGCGTTGATGACCACGATGTCCAGCCCGTCCAGGTGCTCGTCCGCCTGCCCGGTCAGCCGCTGCAGGTCGTCCAGGCTGCCCTGGTCGGCCCGTACCGCCACGGCCCGGCCGCCGGCCTCGGTGACCTCGCGGACCACCGCCTGCGCGGCGGCTTCGTCCTGCAGGTAGCTGAACACCACCGCGGCCCCGTCGGCGGCCAGCCGCTTCACGATCGCCCGGCCTATTCCCCGTGAGCCGCCCGTCACCAGTGCACCTTTACCGTTCAGTGTCCCCACGAGGCCTCCCGGCGTGCTTACCTGTTCCTGATCCGTGAAGATATCGTCAGATGGTGGCGGGAACTAACCGGCATGCGCACGGCGCGGCCTCCGGCGCGGACGCCAGGTGGCTGTCCGGTGCGCTGGCGCTGATCCTCGCCTTCATGGCCGGGGAGGTCATCGCGGGGGTGGCCGCGCACTCCCTGGCACTGATCTCCGACGCCGCGCATATGCTGACCGACGCGGCCTCGATCGCGCTCGTGCTGATCACCGCGCGCCTGGCGGCCCGGCCGCCGGCCGGCGGGTACACCTACGGGCTCAAGCGGGCCGAGATCCTGTCCGCGCAGGCCAACGGCATCACGCTGGTGCTGCTCGCGGCCTGGCTCGGCTACACCGCGATCCGGCACCTGGTGACGCCGCCCGTGGTGGCCGGCGGCACGGTGCTCGCCGTCGCGCTGGCCGGGGTGGCGGTCAACCTGGCGGCCACCCTGCTGATCGCACGGGCGGGCGGCGGTCACGGCGCCCCGCGCAGCCTCAACCTGGCCGGCGCGTTCAAGCACATCGTCACCGACCTGTACGCGTTCGCGGCGACCGCGGTGGCGGGCCTCGTCATCCTGCTCACCGGGTTCGACCGGGCGGACGCGATCGCCACGCTGGTCGTCGTCGTGCTGATGGTGCACGCGGGGGCCGGGCTGATCAGGGACTCCGGGCGGATCTTCCTCGAGGCGGCGCCTGCCGGGCTCGACCCGGCGGCGGTAGGCGCGGCGATGGCCAGCCGCCGGCACGTCGCCGAGGTCCACGACCTGCACATCTGGGAGATCACCTCGGGAATGCCCGCCGCCTCCGCGCACGTGCTGGTCGCACCGGGCGAGGACTGCCACGCGGTCCGCGCCGACCTGGAGGCGTACCTGAGCCGCGAGTACGACATCACCCACGCCACCCTCCAGGTCGACCACGCGGGCCTGCCGGCCGCGCCCGGGCTGATCCAGGTCAGCCAGGAGCTGCATTGCGACGACGCGCACGGCCCGGCTTACCGCCCGGGCGACGGGCGCTAGCCGCCCAGGTGCCCCGCGGCGCTAGCCGCCCAGGTGCCCCGCCAGGAAGCTGAGCAGGGCCGCGCCCGGCGGCCGGCTGAACCACCGGGCGTGCCCGATCAGGTACTCGTAGGCCAGGTCGGCGCTGGCCGTCGAGACCGCCACGCTGGTGAAGTAGTCCGCTTCCGAGAGCGCGTACTCGACGTGGACGACGGGCAGCAGCAGGGGCAGCGCGGCAGCTTCGTCCCCGGTCAGCGGCCGCACCGTCTGGTAGCCGTCGAGAAGGAAGGCCGCGGCGCCCAGGTCGGCGGCGGCCGTGCCGGTCTCCGGCAGGTCGAGCCAGCTCACCACGGCACGCTCGAGCGCCAGGGCCAGGTCGTGCACGGGATACGTCCGGTTGGCCAGCCCGAAGTCGAAGATCCCGGCCACCCGGGCGTCGGGCGCGGCCGAGCTCCAGGTGAGGTTCGACGGGTGCCAGTCGCCGTGTCCCCACTGCGGGCGCAGCGCGGTCAGCAGCGGTGCGGCGCGCCCGATCAGCGGGGCCAGGACGTCGTCGAAGTCCGACGGCCAGCGCCGCCGGGCCAGGTAGGCGGCCAGCGCAGGCCGCGCGGCCGCCATCCGGCTGGCCGCCTCCAGCGGGTCGGGCGCGGTGATCACCTGGCAGGAGTTCATCAGCACGGCGGCGGGCCGGGCCGGCCGCCCGAAGTCCGCGGCGGCCAGGTGCAGGCGGCCCAGTGCCGCGCCGGCCGCGTAGGCGTGCCCGAGGCTGGCGTACGGCGACCAGCTGACCGCGTCACGGTACAGGTCGACGCCGTCCGCGACCTGATGAGCCTCGTAGCAGAAGTCACCGCGGCGCAGCACGGACTGGCCCCCGGCCAGCCGCAGCACGGCCGGGACCGGAAGTCCCCGCGTCCGCAGGTGGGTGGCGAAGTCGTGCTCGGCGGTGAGCTGCTCCGGAGTGCGGACGCTGACATGATGGCGCTTGACGAAGAGAGTCGCGTCGCCGTGCCTGACCAGGGCGGCGGCCGACATCGGCCGCGGGCTGCGCCAGGTCACCGCGGGCCCGCGACCCAGCCCGCCCGGGGCGCCACGGCCCAGGATGCCGAGGAGCTCGTCGTCTGTGAGCGGGAGCCAATCGGGTTCGGCCAGCTCACGGCCCATGCCGTGGACGGCGTGCGGGCCTGCGCTCAAGCTCGGCGCCAGCGGTCGAGCAGGCCGACCGCCACGGTGACCGCCGCGGCGACGGAGAACGACAGGATCGAGGCCGACATCCAGCTGGCCGGGGTGAAGCCGATGTCGTGGCCGAACGACGTCCACGCCGATGCCCACCAGGACACATAGCCGGGGTTGATGAGCTGGTAGGTGACGAAGCCCGCGGCCCAGGGCAGCAACATCAGCCACCGGGAGCGGGCGGCGGCCGACAGGTCCCAGCGGCCGCGGGACACCACGAAGTAGTCCGTGACCAGGACCGCTGACATGGGCACGAACACCGAGCCGATCAGCGTGAGGAAGTTCTCGTAGTCGGCGATGTTCAGCCACAGCGCGCCGGCCGTGGTCAGCGCGGCGATCACGACGGCCAGGATCCGGCGGTCCCACAGCGGGCGCAGGTTCTGCGTCGACACCGCGGTGGAGTAGACGTTGGCGAACGCCTGGTCGAGCTCGCGCGCGGCCAGGATGGCGAAGCCGAGGGCGCCGAGCGGCAGCGCGATGAATGCGCCGTAGATCTGGTCCGGGTTACCGTGCGCGACGGTGACCAGGGCGAGCAGCCCGATGACGTAGCAGAGCACCTGGGTGACGCTGTAGCCGCCCAGCACGCCGGCGAAGGCGGCCCGCTGGCTGCGGGAGTGCCTGGTGTAGTCGGCGACGAGCGGGGCCCAGGAGATGGCGACCGCGACCACGGTGTCGGTCGCCGCCCAGTACCCGGACCAGGTGCCGTGCGTCAAGCCGGGCAGCGGGTGCCGTATCAGCTGCACGAACAGGTAGCACAGCACGACGAGCACGGCGCCGGTCGCGTACTTTCGCAGCACCCTGATGGCGCCGAGCGGCCTGATCGTGAGCAGGGCCGTGGCCGCCCCGGCGATGAGCACGTAGCCCGTCTTCGGCAGGGCGGGCGCCACCGTGTGCGCGGCGGTCGCGATCGTGACCAGCTCGAACACGCCCCAGCCGACGCACTGCGCGATGTTGAGGACGGTCGGCAGGTACGACAGCCTGGCGCCGAACAGCCCGCGCAGCAGCACCATGGCCGGCGCGCCGGTCCGGACGCCCGGCAGCCCGGCCAGCGCGACCGGGAGCGTGCCGAGCACGGTGCCCACCACGATCGCGGTGAGCGCGGCGGCCAGCGAGAGCTCGGGGGTGCCCGCGCCGTACGGCTGCAGCACGAAGATCGCGCCGGTGAAGCCGAGCAGGCTGACCCCCAGGTTGCCCCACAGCCCGAACTGGTCGAGCAGGCTCAGCGCCTGCGGCACGGGTTCGGCGAGCGTCCGGGCTACCTCGGACCTGCGGTCGCCGGGGACGGTGACGAAGTCCGTCTGTTCCGCGTGTTCTGTGGTGGTCGCCGCCACGGCAGCCTCCCTACGCCGGCATTACCCGGACAGGTTCAGACGGTCGGCGGCGCGAGGAGCCACCCTCTCAGCCCGGTCAGCCCAGGCTCCCGTGCGTGTTCAGTTTCACTGCCGATCTTACCCGGCTGCCCGGCGCCGGACCCGGCCGGGCCTGGCTAGCCGGGCCTGGCTAGCCGCCGATCGCGGACATGGGGCGGTCGGGCTGCAGGAATGACGGGTCGTTGATGCCGTGTCCTGGCAGCTTCACCGCTACGGCGCGCCGCCAGGCCACGGCCAGTTCGGCGTCGCTCGCCCCGGCCCGCAGCAGGCCGCGCAGGTCGCTCTCGGTACGGGCGAACAGGCAGTTGCGTACCTGGCCGTCAGCGGTCAGCCGGACCCGGTCGCAGGTTCCGCAGAACGGCCGGGTGACCGATGCGATGACGCCGACCCGGGCCGGGCCCCCGTCGACCAGGAACGCCTCGGCGGGCGCGGACCCGCGCTGCCGCGGGTCATCGGGGGTGAGGGTGAACTCGCCGCCGAGCGCGGCGAGGATCTCCTCGGCCGTCACCATCTCGGCCCGCTTCCAGCCATGCTGGGCGTCCAGCGGCATCTGCTCGATGAACCGCAGCTCGTAGCCGCGATCGAGGCAGAACCTGAGCAGCGGCGCCGCCTCGTCGTCGTTCATGTCCCGCATGAGCACGGCGTTGACCTTGACCGGGCGCAGGCCCGTCTCGGCCGCGGCGGCCAGGCCGTCGAGCACGTCGGGCAGCCGGTCCCGGCGCGCGAGCTTGCGGAAGGTCTCCGGCCGCAGCGTGTCCAGCGACACGTTGACGCGGTCGAGGCCGGCCGCGTGCAGTGCCGCGGCGCTGCGCTTGAGGCCGATGGCGTTGGTGGTCAGCGAGATCTCCGGGCGCGGGCGCAGTTCTGCCGTCCGTGCGATGATGCCGGCCAGCCCGCGCCGCAGCAGCGGCTCGCCACCGGTGAACCTCACCTCGCGGATGCCGAGCAGTTCAACCCCGACCCGAACGAGGCGCACGACCTCGTCGTCGGTCAGCTGATCGGGTGCGGGAAGCCAGTCGAGCCCTTCGGGCGGCATGCAGTACGCGCACCGCAGGTTGCACCGGTCGGTGAGCGATACACGCAGATCGGTGGCGATCCGCCCGAAGGAATCAGCCAGCATCGTCCCAGCTTACGTGCGACAGCAATGACCTTTCGGCACACATGACGTCTCCCGTCAAACAGGCAGAAGCCAGGCTTTGCCCGGCGCAACCGCCTCTTGCGTTTCGTTAGCCGCGGTGAACCATTCCGTAGGCCCGTTCGGCCCGCAGACGGACGACCAGGCGGCGGTCGCGGACCATGGCCGCCCGGTAGTCGTCCCAGTCCGGGTGGTCACCCTGCACCGCGCGGTACAGGTCGACCAGTTCCTCCACGGCCTCGTCGTGCGGCTCCCTGGCCACGGCCGACAGCTCGGCGCGGCCGTCCACCACGACGTAGGACCAGAAGTCACCGCTGGTGATGTGGAAGCTCACCCTCGGGTCGCGGCGCATGTTGCTGGTCTTGGCCCGGTCGTCGGTGGTGGAGACCTTGATGGTCTGCTCCCCCGCGTACCAGGCGTAGTTCACGTTGGACAGCTGCGGCCACCCGTCTTTTCTGAGAGTGACCAGTACTCCCTGCCGCTGCCCGGCAATCAGCTCAGCAAACCGCCCCTCGATCATGCCCCAACAACAACTCCTGCCCACTCGATGTTCCGCTCGCGCCGCGCTCCGTGCCCCTGGGCGGCTGGGCCGCCGCTCACCCCGAGCCCGCGAGGCCCGTGATGCCAGGCGGACTGGACTTCCCCCAGTTACTCGACCAGCGCTTGAGGGTCACGAGTGTCACGGATTGCTGTCACCCGCGATGCGCCGGATCGCGGACGCGGGCAGGGCCGCCGGTCACTATATTGATCTCGCTCGTCACGCGTGGTACAAGAGTAATGCGCGCGCGTGTTTCACTATGCCCTTCCAGGTCCCTTTGGGGTGACTCGTGCGTATTTCCCGTGTCTTTTTCAGCGCGGCAGTGGTTGCTTCCTCCTTCGGCCTGGTCACGGCAGTGGCCGCGACGCCGGCCGCCGACGCCGCGTCCTCGGTGCGTTATGTGGCGCTCGGTGACTCCTATAGCTCCGGGCTCGGGGCCGGGAACTACCTCTCGTCCAGCGGCAGCTGCGACCGCAGCACGAGGGCCTATCCGGAGCAGTGGGCCGGCGCCGAGTCTCCCGTCTCGTTCGTCTCGGAGGCCTGCGCGGGCGCGACGACGGCCGACGTGCTCAGCGGCCAGGTGTCGGCGCTGAGCGCGAGCACCACGCTGGTCAGCATCACGATCGGCGGCAACGACGCGGGCTTCTCCAGCGTCATGGAGACATGCGTGCTCAGGTCGACCAGCACATGCCTGAACGCCGTCTCCACCGCCGTGGCCTTCGTCACCACCCAGCTGCCGGCCAGGCTCGACACCACCCTGCGGACCATCCGGGCCGACGCGCCTGACGCCAGGATCGTGCTGCTCGGCTACCCGGACCTGTACGACCTGTCCAAATCGAGTACCTGCATCGGGCTGAGCACCAAGGACCGCACCGCGCTCAACGGAGGCGCCGACGCCCTCGACAGCGCCCTGGCCACGGCCGCGAGGGCCAACGGCGCCACGTTCGCCGATGTCCGCACCCAGTTCGCCCCGCACGAGATATGCGACTCGGGGAGCTGGCTGAACTCGGTGGACATCTTCGCGCTCAGCTCGTCCTATCATCCCAACGCGTCCGGCCAGGAGCTCGGCTACCTGCCCGTCTTCACCGCGGCCGCCGGGTGAGCGAGGGCTAGCCGGGCGGTTCGCCGAACGCCTGCCCGGTCCCGGGCTGCTCAGTCGGGTGCTCGCACCGGCACCTGTTCGGCGACGGGAGGCGCGGCTGAACTGGTGCCCGCCGGCAGCCGGCCGGTGAAGGCCAGCGCCACCAGGGCCACCACCGCCGCGGCGGCGAACGCGCCGGCGATGCCCAGGCGGAGGTCGCTGCCCGCGGCGCCTGCCACGGCCGCGCCGCCCACGCCGATGCCAAGCGCGGTGCCGAGTACGTCGGTCAGGTTCAGCGACGCCGAGGCCTGCCCCTCGTGCCCCGGCAATGCCTTCCGCAGCATCATCAGCGACAGCGGCGCGTACGCCAGGCCCATGCCCAGGCCCGCGACGGTCCAGGCGGCCAGGCCCTCGGCCACCGGCACGGCAGGCTGCAGCATCAGGACCATCCCGGCGATGCCGGCCAGGATGATCACCAGCCCGGTGCGCACCAGGCGCCGGCCCTCCCAGGTGTCATTGAGCCGGGCCTGCGCCCAGGCGCCGGCCGTCCAGGCCAGCGTGGCGCCGGTGACGGCGAGGCCGGCCACCACCGGGCTGCGGTGGCGCACCGACGTCACCGCCAGCGTCACGTAGGCGTCGGCGCCGAAGAACGCGAACGTCAGCAGGCCCCGGCTGGCGATCGTGGCGGGCAGCCCGGGACGCCCGGTCAAGGTCCCTGGCGGGACCAGCCGGCGCAGCGCGGGCAGCCCGGTGACGCCGCCGGCCGCTATCAGCGCGAGGCCGGCCGGGATCGCGCCGGACCCGGCCGCGAGGCTGAGGCCGGCCAGGACCATCGCCGCCCCGGCGGCCGTGCGGAGGCCGTCCGTCAGCCGGTGCTCCTGCGCCTCGGAGGCAGCGGGCGGCCCGAGGCGGATCAGGGAGGGCACGGCCAGGGACCCGGCCACCGCGACCACCGGCAGCAGGCCCAGGAACACCCACCGCCACCCGAACAAGCGCGCCACCTCGGCGCTGATCGCCGGCCCGGCGAGTCCGGGTGCGACCCACGCGGTCGACAGCACCGCCATCATCCGGGCCCGCAGCGCCTCAGGCAGGCTGCGGCCGATGGTGGCGTAAGCCACCGAGGGCACCGCCCCGGCGCCCAGGCCTTGCAGCACCCGCCCCGCCACCAGCACGCCCATCGAGGGCGCGAGGCCGGCCACGGCCAGCCCGCAGCCGAACAACACCACCCCGGCCACGAACGGCACCGCGGGACCCCGCCGGTCGGCCTCCCGGCCGGCCGCCACGATGCCGACCACGCTGCCGAGCATGAACCCGCTGAATACCCAGCCGTACAGGCTCAGCCCGCCCAGGTCGCGGGCGACCACCGGCATGACCGTCACCACGGCCAGCGCCTCGGACGCGACGAAGGTGATCGTCAGGACCAGGCCCGCGGTCAGCGCCCGCCGTTGCGGTGCCCAGAGACCTGCCACCTGGCCCTCACCCATCAGCCTCTCCCTCCGCCCGCTCCCCCGAGCCCCGTTCCCTCTCTTCCCCCGAGCCTAAGCGCAGCGGCATGCGGCACCGGCTTTCAAGCCGTCCGCGGGTTACTGGTGCTTTGAGCGGTCCCGCCGGGCCCGGGGGTGTCAGCGGTCCCGGCCGAGCCGCCTGCGGTAGGCGATGCTCCCGGCGCCGACCAGTATCGCCGCCGCGCCTAGCCCGAGGAGCAGCGTGTCCTGGAATCCGGCCGTGCCGCCGCCGCCGGTGACCGGGGCGGCGTTGGGGACCCGACTGGTCGACGAGGTGGCCGGAGCGGTGGTCGTCACGGTGACCGTGACCGCGGGCGCCGCGGGCACCGGGGAGCCCGAGGTCACGCCGGGCGTGCTGGACGTGGCGGGGCTGCCGGACGAGGGCGTGCTGCCGGAGGAGGGCGTATGGCCGGAGGAGGCGGGCGCCGTGACCGATCCGGTGGGCGAGATGGTCACGGAGGGGGAGAAAACGGTCGGGGTGCTAGGAGACGAGGACGACGTGCAGGCCGAAACGGCCACGGGAGCGAGCAGGGTCAGGGCACCCCAGCACAGTGCCGTCAGCTTAGCGCTGAGCGGCGTTCCCGCGATCGTTCCGCGCACCTTCATGAACCCTCCTCATGCGCCGGGCAGATTACGACTGTTCTTCCCGGTCCCGGCGTCAGGAACCGGTATCGGAGGGGAAAACGCGTGACCGGTCTGATCGCCGCCCGCGCCGCCACAGGCAGGTCCAGAAAACGCCAGCGGCCATAAAGAGAAGGCCGGTGCCCGGCGCAGACGTGCAATGGCTTGTTTACCATCGGAATATTAGGCTAACGGAGTAGAACACCCCGGGGGAAGGCGGAGGAAGGGACGGCGACCTTGCCGGACGGTGCGTGGCGGCGCGTCGCCGGGTTCCGTGTGGTCGTCTCCTGGCCGCAGGCCGGGTACGCCCCGCCTCCCGCCGCCCCCAGGAGCCTGCGTGCCCGGCTGGCCGGGATCGCCGGGGTCATGCTCATCATGGCGGGCACCGCGGCCGTGGGCGTCGCGGTCGGGGCCCAGGTGCACGCGCCGCAGCCCTCCCTGTCAGCGTCGGGCGCTATCGGCTCGGCCCGGGGGCCGTCGCTGCCGCGCTCGCTGCCGGTGTCCGTGCATATCCCGGCCATCGGCGTGGACTCCTCCCTGCTCCGCCTCGGACTCAACTCCGACGGCACGATCCAGGTGCCTTCCATCCGGACCAGTTCCGGCCAGGCGGCGTGGTACAAGTACTCGGCTACGCCCGGCCAGATCGGGTCATCGGTCATCGAAGGTCACCTCGACAGCTATCGAGGCCCGGCCGTCTTCTTCCGCCTTGGCGCCCTGCACCCGGGCGACGCCATCGACGTGACGCTCGCCGACGGGATCACGGCCGTATTCCGCGTCACGGGTGTCCGCGAGTACGCCAAATCCAGGTTCCCGGCGAAAGTTATTTACGGCGCGACCGACTTCGCCGCGCTGCGCCTGATAACCTGCGGCGGCGCTTTCGACTACACCACCGGCCATTACCTCAGTTCCACGGTCGTATTCGCGTCGCTCACCTCATCGCGGCCCGCCCGCGGGACCTCGTGACGGCAGCCTGGTTAAAGCAGGGACAGCTGCCCCTCGATGTCGGGCCGCTGCTTCCTCAGGTGGCGCCACTGCGGCAAGTCGTCGAGGTATGACCAGGACAGCCGGTGGTACGGGGTGGGACCGAGGGCGGCCAGAGCCTCCTGGTGCGCCGGCGAGGGATATCCGGCGTTCTCCGCGAACGCGAACTCCTGGTGGCCGAGCGCGGCCATGAACCGGTCCCGGTGCCCACGCGCCGCGGCCCACCTCGTCCACCCCGGCGATGCACCGCGCGCCCGCCGCGGCCAGATCGCGCTCGATCTCGTACCCGGTCGTTTCCGGCGGTACGGCGCCCCGGGACGCCGCGGGCCGGTCCCCGAACGTGAGCTGCTCCACGCCGCACCATGATGGCCCTGGACGGCCCGGGCGTCACGGCGAATCGCCGCACGCGGCTGCGGCTAGCTGGTCCGCACTTCGCTCTGCGCGGTCAGGGTCTCCAGGAACCGCATGGTCGCGGTCATCGCCTCGTGCCGCCACAGGACGAGGGTGTGCTCGAATCCCGTGGTGGCATGCAGCCGGTCATCGAGGGCGGCGGCGACCGGGAGCAGCCGGTCCAGCTGCGCCTGCAGCAGGTCCCGCGAGTCGATCCCGCTCCGGTCGAGCAGCGCGAGCTTGAGCATCAGCTCGGACCTGACGTCCCGGGCGTGCTGCACCGGCGTGCTGAGCCACGCGCCTGCCGCCGCCTCCCCGGCCGGGGTCGCCTGGTAAAGCGAGCGGACCGGCCCCTGGCTGGTCCGCTGCGCTCCCACCGTCCCGATCAGGCCGAGCGCCTCCAGCCGCTGCAGCGCCCGGTAGACCACGGCCTTCGGCACCGACCAGACCTGGCCCAGGCTGCCGTCACGGGCCAGCAGCCCGACGAGGACCAGGCCGTAGGTCGGCTCCTCGCGGAGCAGGCACAGCACCAGCCACTCGGCCAGCGAGAGCCTCTGGCCGCCTGGGTCGGTCATGGTCCGAGGTCAGATTCCCGCCGCTGCGGCCAGCGCCCGCCCGGTCAGCACCCGGGCCAGGTGCCGCCGGTAGTCGGGTGCGCCGTGCAGGTCGCCCGGCGGGTTCGTGCCCTCGGCCGCGCTGGCCGCCGCGGCCCGCAGCGCGTCCCGGGTGGCGTCGGCCCCGGCCGCGGCACCCTCCGCGGCCGTGGCCCGCAGCGGCGTGGTACCCATGTTGGTGAGCCCGATCCTGGCCTCGGCGACGGACCCGTTGGACCGCCGGACCAGCGCGGCCACGCCGACGGTCGCCCAGGCCTGCGCGGTGCGGTGGAACTTCTCGTACCGGTAGCCCCACCCGGCCCCGAACTTGGGCACCCGGATCGCGGTCAGGATCTCGTCGGGCTCCAGGCTGGAGGTCAGGTAGTCGACGAAGAAGTCCGCCGCCCCGATCTCGCGCTCGCCGCCGGGTCCCCTGGCCACCATGGTGGCGTCCAGGGCCAGCGCGACCGCGGGCAGGTCGCCGGCCGGGTCAGCGTGCACGAGCGCGCCGCCCAGCGTGCCGCGGTGCCGGACCGCGGGGTCGGCCACGGTACTGGCGGCCTGGGCAAGCAGCCCGCAGTGCTCGGCCACCAGCGGGTCGTGGACCAGCTGGTAGTGCGTGGTCCGCGAGCCGATCACCAGCGCTTCCCCGGCGTCGGTGACGCCACGCAACTCGTCCAGGCCGCCCACGTCGACGAGCAGTTCCGGGTAGGCCAGCCGCAGCCGAAGCAGCGGGAGCAGGCTCTGCCCGCCCGCGATGACCTTCGCGTCGTCACCGCCGTCGGCCAGCGCCCTGACCGCCTCGTCCACCGAGCCGGGGCGGACGTAGTCGAACTTCGCGGGGATCATGCCGCGCCTCCGGTCTGGTCGGGAGTGTCGATGCCCTGCGGGCTGTTGCCCTGGGTCTGGTCGCTCTGCCGGGCCGCGTGCTGTTCGGCCGCGCTGGCCTGATCGCCGCCCCGGGCACCCTGGATGGCCCGCCAGACCCGCTCGGGCGTGCAGGGCATAACAACGTCGTCGATGCCGAACGGCCGCAGCGCGTCGACGATCGCGTTGACTACCGCAGGGGTCGAGGCGATCGTGCCCGCCTCGCCGACGCCCTTGACGCCGAGCCGGTTGGCCGCCCGGCTCTCGGTCCGGCCGGTGACGTACGACGGCAGGTCGGACGCCGACGGGACCAGGTAGTCCGCCAGCGTGGAGGTGACCAGGTTGCCGTCGTCGTCGTAGACCGCCTCCTCGTACAGGGCCTGCGCGATGCCCTGGGCCAGGCCGCCGTGGACCTGGCCGTCGACGATCATCGGGTTGACCACCGTGCCGATGTCGTCGACGCACACGTACGAGCGGATCTTGACGAAGCCGGTCTCGGTGTCGACTTCGGTCGCGCACAGGTGGGTGCCGTGCGGGAAGGAGAAGTTGTCCGGATCGTAGGTGGCCTCGGCGTCAATGGTCGGCTCGACGCCGTCGGGCAGGTTGTGCGCGGCGAAGGCGGTAAATGCGATCTCGGCGATCGTGACGCCCTTGTCCGGGTCGCCGCGGACCGCGAACCGCCCGGGCGACCACTCCAGGTCGTCGGCCGATGCCTCGAGCATCGCCGCCGCGATCACCTTGGCCTTATCGACCACCTTGTCGCAGGCCGAGACCAGGGCCATGCCGCCGACCGCCAGGGACCGGGACCCGTAGGTGTCCATGCCCTTGGGCGAGACCTGGGTGTCGCCGTGCAGCACCCGGATGTCCTCGAACGGCACGCCGAGCTGGTCGGCGACGATCTGGCTCCACGCGGTCTCGTGCCCCTGGCCGTGCGCGCTGGATCCGGTGACGACCTCCACCTTGCCGGTGGGCAGCATCCTGATCGATGCCTGCTCCCAGCCGCCGGCGGCATAGGCGAGCGAGCCGAGCACCCGGGACGGCGCCAGGCCGCACATCTCGGTGAAGGTGGAGATGCCGATGCCGAGCTGTATCGGATCGTTACTGGCCCGCCGCTGCTCCTGCTCCTTGCGGAGCTCGTCGTAGCCGAACAGCTCCTTGGCCTTGGCCGTGGCCGCCTCGTAGTTGCCCGAGTCGTAGGTCAAGGTGGCGATGGTGGTGTACGGGAATTCCTCGTGCTTGATCCAGTTCCGCTCCCGCACCGTCAGCGGGTCCACGCCCAGGTGCGCGGCCAGTTCGTCCATCATCCGCTCGATGGCGAAGGTGGCCTCGGGGCGGCCCGCGCCGCGGTAGGCGTCGGTCGGCATCTTCGTGGTGAAGATCCCCGTGCACTTGAACGAGTAGGCGTCCATCTTGTAGATGGCCGGGAACATGAACGCGCCGAGCAGCGGGACGCCCGGCGTGACCAGCATGAGGTACGCGCCCATGTCGGCCAGCAGGTCGACGTCCAGGCCGCGGAGCCGGCCGTCGCTGTCCGCCGCGATCCTGATCCGCTGCCACTGGTCCCGACCGTGGTGCACGGTCATGTTGCCCTCGCTGCGCGACTCGGTCCACTTGACCGGCCGACCCAGCTTGCGGGCGATCAGGACGGCCAGCACCTCCTCGGCCGTCACCTGCAGCTTGGATCCGAAGCCGCCCCCGACATCCGGCGCGATGACCCGGATGTTCTGTTCCGGAATGCCGGTGACTAGGGCGAGCATGACCCGCAGCACGTGCGGGATCTGGGTCGCCGACCACAGCGTGAACTCTCCGCCGACGCAGGAGCAGACCACCGCCCGCGGCTCCATCGCGGCTGGAATCAGCCGCTGCTGGCGGAAGGTGCGCTCGAGCACGATGGGCGCGTCGCGGAAGGCGGCCTCGATGTCGCCCTGGGCGAAGGGCCACTCATAGCTCTTGTTGCCCGCCTCGTGGACCTTGGGCGAGGCATCGTCGAGGGCCGTCCTGATGTCGAGCACCGGGGGAAGCTGCTCGTAGTCGACCTCGATGGCGGCCAGGGCGTCGGCCGCGGCGTAGCGGTCACGGGCCACGACGCAGGCCACCGCCTCGCCGACGTACCGCACCTCGTCCACCGCCATCGGCGGATGGGCCGGGATCACGATGTCCGGGGTGACCGGCCAGGCGCACGGCAGGCTGCCCTGCTCGGCGGCGAAATCCGCGCCGGAGTAGGCGGCGATCACGCCCGGCTCGCTGCGGGCCGCGCTGACGTTCACCGAGGTGATCCGGGCGTGCGCGTACGGGCTGCGGAGGAAGGCGATGTGCAGCATCCCGGGCAGCGTGATGTTGTCGGTCCAGTTGGTCTGGCCGGTGATGAGGCGCTCGTCCTCCTTGCGCAGGCGGGCCTTGCCGAATTCGCCCGCCGTCGCCTCCGGGGCCTCGGTCTGCGCGGTCATTCGCTCACTCCCGCCTGGGCGGCGCGCCGTACGGCGCGGACGATGTTCTCATAGCCGGTACAGCGGCAGAGGTTTCCTTCCAGGCCCTCGCGGATCTCCTCGTCGCTGGGGTGGGGATTCTCCCTGAGCAGGTCCGACGCCGCCATGATCATCCCCGGGGTGCAGTACCCGCACTGCAGCGCGTGCTCCTCGTGGAAAGCGCGCTGGAGCGGATGCAGGCCGCCGTTCGCCAGGCCCTGGATGGTGGTAATTTCGGCGCCGTCCGCCTGGACGGCCAGGACGGAACAACTCTTGACTGACTGTCCATCTAGCAGCACCGTGCATGCGCCGCAATTTGACGTGTCGCATCCGATGGGAGTCCCCGTCTTGCCCACGACTTCTCTTAGGTAGTGGACAAGCAGCATCCGGGGCTCGACGTGATCCGCATACTTCACGCCATCGACGGTGACGGTGATCTCTGCCATGCGATCTCCTCCCCTGGCGAGCAGGACGTATTTCCTGTTGCAAACCTAGGACTACCAGGCCCCACAGCACCAGTACCAAGCAGGGTCCCGATTTTAGACACGCACGACAAAAGCCTGCTCAACGCATTCGCGCCGGACATCTGCCGCCGCTGGCTCGTCGCTTAGCAAATCATAGTTGCGACAGTAAAGCAGTAATTGCCGCACTTTCCGGGAATCCTGGGTCACTCTCTGGCTCTACGCAAACAATGCTTGCGTTGGTCAATTAATAATTGCTCCGGATGTCGCCGTTGACGGCCGGATAACGCACAATCTCCGCGCGTACTGGGCGGGCCCGCGGACCCACCCGTGCAGCGGGCTGCCGCCGGTGACGTCCCCTGGCCTGCTGGAGGGAGCCCGGCTGACCGCCTGGCCGTGGCCCTGCGGGTCACGGCCAGGCGCCCTTGAACCTTTATCGCGGCCGGGCCGTTCCACTGATGGCGGCAGGGAGACGGGCCACGTTCCGCGGCCCAGGGAGAGGCGGCATCATGAGGCGGGTCCTACTCGTGGGCGTCGGGTTCCTCCTGACGCTGGCCGGGGTCGTCTTCACGCTGCAGGGCGTGGGCGTCCTGGGCGGAAGCGCCATGTCCGGCGTCACCTTCTGGGCCGTGGCCGGGCCGGTGATCGCCCTGGTGGGCCTGGCCATCGCCGCCATCGGCCTGCGCGACCGGCTGGCCTCCTAAGCCGCATTTCCTGGTCCGCTGGCCAGACGGCGGTTATCCGCTTGCCGTCCCGGCAGCGGCCGCCATTATCCTGGAAGCATGGCGACACGGCGATTTTCCCGCCTCCCGGCCCGCAACGGGCCGCCGGGAGGCGTCTCGCCGCGTTAACACGGCGACTTCGCTCAGGTGAGCTCAGGGCCGGGAGGGAGTCCCCCGCCGGTTCACGTCAGCCAGGAGTCACCGTGTCCAGTCCAGTTTCCTCACCTCAGTGTTCCTCACCTCAGTGTTCCTCACCTCAGTGTTCCTTACCTCGGGCCAGCGCAACTTCAGGCCGCTCTCGGCATCCGCGATCTCACCGATCCAGGGGAAGGCGCGCACGCCCTCCAGATCCTCATCGACAGGGCCGTGGCGGCGCTGTCGAGCGCCTGGTCGTGCGAGGTGCGGTGGTGCCGCGGCGCGAGAATCGTGCCGGTCGCCGACAACTACGACCGCCTGGGTTACGCGGCCGGCGCGATCACCAGGGAAGCTCGCTACACCCGCTACGTGAGCACCCGGCGGATGCTCCGCAGCCACTCGACCGCCATGATCCCGCCCGCGCTCCGGCAGCTGGCCAGGGACCAGCGGGCCCGCGGTCCCGGCCGCGACAGCGTGCTGCTGGCCTGCCCGGGGATGGTGTACCGGCGGGACGCCATCGACTGGCAGCACAGCGGGACTCCGCATCAGCTCGACCTCTGGCTGATCACCCGCCGGGCCACGGCGGACGCGGACCTGGACGAGATGATCTCGTGCCTGCTCGGGGCGCTCGTCCCGGGCGTTCCGTACCGCCAGGAGCCGAGGATCCACCCGTACACCGAGCACGGCCGCCAGGTCGACGTCCGGCAGGACGGCCGCTGGGTGGAGGTCTGGGAGTGCGGGCTCGCTCATCGCGGCGTGCTCGCCGCCGCCGGGCTGGCCGGCCACAGCGGCCTGGCCCTGGGCATGGGCCTTGACCGCATGCTGATGCTGGTCAAGGGCATTCCGGACATCCGCCTGCTTCGTTCGGCCGACCCCCGGATCGCGGACCAGATGCGCGATCTCGCCGTTTACCGGCGGGTCTCGTCCATGCCGCCGATCACGCGTGACCTGTCGGTCGCGGTGGACGCGGACGAGGACGAGGAGACCCTCGGCGACCGGGTCCGCGAGGGCCTCGACGCGGACGCGCCGTGCGTCGAGGAGGTCCGGGTGCTGTCGGCCACCGTGTACGAGCGTCTGCCCGGGCCGGCCGCCCGCCGTCTCGGGGCCAGGCCGGGGCAGAAGAACCTCCTGGTCCGCGTGGTGCTGCGGGACCTGGAGAACACGCTGACGAACGAGGCCGCCAACGCGCTGCGCGACCGGATCTACCTGGCGATCCACCAGGGCACGGAGTACCAGTGGGCGCGCCAGGCCGCAGCGCCAGGGGCCGCGTGAGCCAGGACCGCCCGGGGCTGCGTGAGCGCCCGGCACGGCCCCGGGCGGTACCGTCATGCCATGACTGCCGTTCTTGATCATCTCGCCATCGGCACGCCGGCCCTGACCGACGGCTGGGAGCTGTTCGGCGGCGTCCTGGGCGGAACCTGGGCCTACGGCATGGACTCCCACGGCTACTGGTGGGGCCAGCTGGAGTTCGCCGCCGGGCCGAAGATTGAGCTGCTGACCCCGACCGGCGGCCCGGACGCGGCGTTCCTCGAGCGCTTCCTGGCCGTCCGCGGGCCGGCCCGCACCACTTCAACTTCATCGTCAGCGACATCGGGGCCACGCTGGCCAGGGTGCGCGCGCTCGGCAGCGAGCCGGTCGGCGTCAACCTGGACAACCCGCACTGGAAGGAGGCGTTCCTGCACCCCAGGAACGCGTACGGCATCGTCATCCAGGTCGCCCAGCAGGCCGGGGAACCGCGGGCAAACACGCCGCCCGCTGGGCTGTCCGCGCCCGGCGCGCCGGCCTCGTTCGGCCTGATCGAGCACCATGTCGGCGACCTGGCCAGCGCGACGCGGCTGTTCACCGAGGCCCTGGACGGCCGGCTCGAAGCCGCCGACGACGACACTGCCGAACTGACCTGGCCCGGCGGCAAGCGGATCAGGCTGGTCCACGAGGAGGGCCTGCCCCTCGGCGGGTTGCTGCACCACATCAGCTTCACCCGTGCCGACGGCGCGTTCACCACCCAGGACCGGCAGCGGGCGGGCCTGCTGGCCAAGCGCCTCGGCCTGACCGTGGAGCTAGCCGGCTAGCTCGGAGGCAACAGCAGACACCAGTCACTCTGGCATCACCAGTAGCGCACTGTGCCAGCACGGGCGCAGGATGCAGCGGCGGAACGTGGCGCCGAAATCGCCAGATCTGACCCCAAGCGCGGCGCCGCACAGTCACGATGGTGTCGGAGGCAGAATCCGCCCAGCCAGGCAGCCTGCGGATCACAAGGCCGGGCGACCAAGCCGTGCGTGCACGCGCGACAACGATCCCTGCCGCGGGCAAACGGAGGCTCCAGCGGTCGGCCATACACGACGCGGAAGGATCATCATGCGGCGTTCTGCGAAAAGACTTTCCCTCTCCGTGACCCTACTTGCCGCCGGATTGCTGGCGGCGGGATGTGGGGGCACCATCAGCAGCTCGATCGGCAGCTTGCCGAGCCGGACCGCGACCGCCGCGGCCAGGCCAAGCGTCACGGCAGCCCCCACCACCCAGGCGCCGGTCACCAGTTCCGCGGCGCCCGTCGCCTCCTCCGGCACCAGCCTGATCTGGCTCTGGGTCCTGCTGGGCGTCCTTGTCCTGGCCGGCCTGATCGCGTTGATCGCGCGCTCGTCTCGCCGCCGCTCGGCAGCCGCGGAGGGCTGGCGGTCCAGGCTCGTCGATGCGTACGCGAAAGGCTCGGCCCTGCATGACGCGATGAGCGTCGCCGAAGCGCCCGGCGGGCTGGCCGCCGCCGATGCGGCCGCCCGGTGGTCCGATATCCAGCGGCGCGCCGATGATCTGGCGCAGACTCTGTACGCCCTGCGCGAGGAGGTCCCGCAGCACTCCCCCGACGGCGCCAGGATCGCTGACACGCTCGCCGCGCTGCAGGCTGTCCGCTCTGCGATGGACGCCGAACGGGCCCCGGGCGGCGCAAGCCCGGAGCAGGCCGACGTGGTCCGCGGCCGTCTGGCCGCCTTCGAGTCCTCCCTCCGCGCACTCGCGGCGCCGGCCCGGTAATAGCCAGTGCCGCCCGTTTTGAGCGAAGCCGCGGCCAACCGCCGGATTCCGGCGCTTGCGCAGCTAGCGGAGGCGGACGGGAATCGAACCCGCCAGCGCCGCAGCGCAGCGCTCACCGGTTTTGAAGACCGGGGGGCCCACCAGGTACCCAGACGCCTCCGCGTCGACTCTACTGTGGCCCATCCCTGCGCGGCCGGCCGCCGCCCCGGCCTAAGGCGTCAGGCGGTGCAGGTCCCGCGGGAACAGCGTGACCTCCCGGATGTTCTCGGCCCGGGTCAGGCGGCCTGTCCACCGCTCCAGCCCGATCGCGAACCTGCCATCGCGACCGCGGCACTGCGAGAATAAAACCGCCGTAGGCTTGACCCGGCCGGAACATCGGGGACAAGGGAGATGCGTGGGCGACGGCGGGCACGTGTGGTGGGAGGACGCGGTCGTCTACCAGGTGTACCCGCGCAGTTTCGCCGACGCGGACGGCGACGGCGTGGGCGACCTGCCGGGGCTGCGGTCCCGGCTGGGGTACCTGGCCGACCTCGGCGTGGACGCCGTCTGGCTGACTCCTTTCTACCCGTCGCCGCTGGCCGACGGCGGTTACGACGTCAGCGACTACTGCGCGGTGGATCCGTTGCTCGGGACCATGGCGGACTTCGACGGCCTGGTCGAGGACGCCGCCGCGCACCAGATCCGGGTCATCGTCGACCTGGTGCCGAACCACTGCTCCAGCGCCCATCCGCTGTTCCGCGCGGCGCTGGCCGCGGCGCCCGGCAGCCCGGAGCGAGCCAGGTTCATCTTCCGCGACGGCCGCGGCCCCGGCGGCGAGGAGCCGCCGAACAACTGGCCATCGCAGTTCGGCGGCCCGGCCTGGACCCGGGTGACCGAGGCTGGCGGCCATCCCGGCCAGTGGTACCTGCACCTGTACGACGCCAGCCAGCCCGACTGGGACTGGCGCCACCCGGACGTTCCCGCCCTGTTCGAGGACGTGATCAGGTTCTGGCTGGACCGCGGCGTGGCCGGCCTGCGGGTGGACGTGGCCCACGGCATCTTCAAGGACCCGGCCCTGCCCGACATCACGGGCCCGCGCCCCCTCCACGCGCCGTCCCCGTACCGGCACCGACCCGAGCTGCAGCCCCTCTACCGCTCCTGGCGGGCCATCCTGGACTCCTGCCCGCCCGGCGGCTTCCCCGGATCGCGGACGGCCGTCGGCGAGGTCTGGTATGACGTGCCGGAGACCCTGAAGCCCTATCTCGAGCCCGGCGGGCTGCCGCAGGTCTTCAACTTCCAGCTGATCCTGCCGGGCTGGCAGGCGGCCGCGTTCCGCGACGCCATCGACTCGGCGCTCGCCCTGACCAGCGGATCCCGCGCCCCGTGGGTGATCGGCAACCACGACGTGCCCCGCCCGGCGAGCCGCTACCGGCTGGACGAGGGGTTCACGCCGCAGACCGTCGGCCGGCTCATCGCCCTCGGCGGCCAGGACGCCGAGACCGGCGCCCGGCGCGCGCGGGCGGCCGCCCTGCTGCTGCTGGCCCTGCCCGGATCGGCCTATATCTACCAGGGCGAGGAACTGGGCCTGCCCGAGGTCACCAGGTTCCCGGACGGCGCGCGCCAGGATCCCCGGTTCTACCGCACCAAGGGTGCGTATCCCGGCCGCGATGGGTGCCGCGTGCCCCTCCCGTGGGCCGGTACGGGTACATCTTTCGGATTCTCCGGGGGTTCCGGGGGGTCATCCCCCCGGGCTAGCACGGCCCGAACGGAGGATGGTGCGAGCCCGGCCGACCCGTGGCTGCCCATGCCGCCGGACTGGGGCAGGTACAGCGTCGAGTCCCAGCTCGCTGACGAGCATTCCTTCCTGAACCTGTACCGCGCCGCGCTCCGGCTGCGCCGCGGCCATCCGGCCCTGGGGCGCGGCGCGCTGCGCTGGCTCAGCCCCGCCGACCCGGCGGGCGGCGGGCTGCTCAGCTTCGCCCGCGAGCCCGGGTTCATCCTCGCCGCCAACCTCGGCGCCGCGCCGGCGCCGCTTCCCGCCCACCGCGAGATCCTGCTCGCCAGCGGGCCCGTCGCCGGCGGCAGCCTGCCGCCAGGCACCGCCGCGTGGCTTTCCGCCTGACGCCCTGGCCGCATCCGCGCGTTCAGCCCTTATCAAGTAAATGGCACTAGTCTTTTAGCCATGCCGAAGGTACGGGTGCCACGCAAGAACGTGACGCCTGGCGAGGTCGTCTCCGTGCTCAGCCGCAGGCTAGGCCCTGGCTACCAGGTGGAGAGCATCGGCGGCCGCCGGGTCACCATCAAGAAGAGCTCTCTCATGTACGCCAGCGTCTCGATCAGCGATCAGCCCGGAGCGTCGGTGTTCGGCGTCCACGGCGGCGGCCTGCTGCTCCTCCGCCTCGTCAACACCTTCGGCACCGCCCGCCGGGTGGCCGACGCGCTCCGCCGCTCCCCCGAGTTCCGCAGCCTCTGACGCCTCCCGGCTAGCCGGTCAGCGCCTGGTACACCAGCTGGCGCAGCTGAGAGCGGATCGGGTAGGCGCTGGACGGAAGCAGCTGGGTGAAAAACGAGACGGTCAGCTCTTCGGCCGGGTCGATCCAGAACGCGGTGCTGGCCGCGCCGCCCCACGACAGCTCGCCCGCGTCAGACAGCACCTTGCCCGGCGCGGGATCGATGACGACGGCGAAGCCAAGCCCGAACCCGACACCGCGGAACGGGGATTCCGCGAACAGCGGCCTGCCGAACGTCTCCAGGTCGAGGCCGCCGGGAAGATGGTTGCGGGTCATGTAGCGGACCGTGTGCGGGCTCAGCAGCCGGGTGCCGTCCAGCTCTCCGGCCGGGCTGTCCGCGCGGTTCAGCAGCATCTGGGTGAACCGGTGGTAGTCCGCGGCGGTCGAGACCAGCCCGCCGCCACCGCCGAGCATGACCGGCGGGCGGCGGGCGCCGTCGCCCAGGGCGTCGAGCCTGACCGCGGTACCGCCGCTCCCCGGCGTGTACAGCGCAGCCAGCCGGGGCAGCTGCGTCTCCCCGGCGTAGAAGCCGGTGTCGGTCATGCCGAGCGGGCGCAGGATTCTCGCCGCGAGGAACTCGTCCAGACGCTGCCCGGATACGACCTCGATGACCCGGCCGAGCACGTCGGTCGCCACCGAGTAGTTCCACTCCGTGCCGGGCTGGAAGAGCAGCGGGATGCCCGCCCAGATGTCACAGGCCCGCGCCAGGTCCGTGTCGGGAGGCGCGGACCATTCGAACCCGGCGGCCCGGTACATCGCGTCCACCGGATGCACCCGGTGGAACCCGTAGGTAAGGCCGGCCGTGTGGGTGAGCAGGTGCCAGATCCGCACCGGCTCGGAGGCGGGGACGGTGACCGGCCGCAGGTCCGAGCCGCCGGCGTACACCCGGACGTCGGCGAAGGACGGGATGAGCGAGCTGACCGGATCGGTGAGCTCGAATCCGCCCTCCTCGTACAGCATCATCGCCGCCACCGAGGTGATCGGCTTGGTCATCGAGTAGATCCGCCACACCGTGTCCGTCCCGGCCGGGCGGCCGGCCTCGACGTCGCTGGATCCGCAGCTGGACACGTACGCCAGGCGGCCGTGCCTGCTCACCGTGATCAGCCAGCCGGGCAGCCTGCCGTCGTCGACGTAGCGAGCGAAGTGCCGGCCGATCCGGTCCAGCCGGTCCGGATCCAGGCCTACCTCGGCCGGCTCGGCCTCGGTCTTGAGCTCGCTCATCGCGTCACCTTCCCTGCGCATCCGGGCACACGGTAAAGATTGCCTTATCGCGCCCCCGGCCCGCCAGAGCCGGGTGCGAGCCAGGGGTAACATTGGCCTGGTACCGCACGGGTAGCGGCCTCCCCCACTTCAGCATGCCAGGAGGCCTGTCATGTCATCTGTCCGGGTGCGGCCGTTCCACCGCGGCGACCGCGACCAGCTCACCCGGCTCGTCAACGCCCACGCCGAGGCCGTGGTGCCGGGCATGAGCGCGTCCGTGAGCGCCGTCCTTGGCTCGCTGGAACGCCGGCCCGCGGAGTTCATCGAAGATCCCTGGGTGAGCGAGCGCGTCACCCTGGTGGCGGAGCAGCGCAACCGGGTCGTCGCGGCCGCGCACCTGCTCAGGTACTTCCCCGACGAGCGGGCCGGGCAGGCCGCCCGGGACGCCGGGGAGATCCGCTGGCTGCTCTACTGGCCCGAGGCGCCGGCCGAGAACCCGTACTGGCTCGACGCGACCGGGGCGGCGGAGGCCCTGATGGCCGCGTGCACCGGCCAGTTCGGCAGCTGGGGCGTCGCCTGCCAGCACGCGGGCGGGGAACTGCCGGTGCCCGGCGTGTACGGGGTGCCGGAGCAGTGGCCGCACATCGCCGCGCTCTACCGGCGGGCCGGGTTCGCCCACACCGGCCACACCGAGATCGTCTACCTGGCCCAGGTCCAGGACCTGCCCAGCCCCGCCGGGCCGCCGTTGGCAGGGCTCACGGTGCGCCGTTCGGTCGGGATCAGCGGCTGCCGCCTGTCCGCCGTGCTCGGCCAGGAGGTGATCGGCTACATCGAGATAGAGACCATGGAGGAGGGCGAACGGCGGTCCCGGCACGGCGGTTGGGCCGAGGTCGGCAACCTGCGCGTGATGCCGCCGTACCGCCGCCGAGGCGTCGGATCCTGGCTGCTCGGGCAGGCTGCCGGCTGGCTCAGGCTGGCCCGCGTCAGCCGGCTGCTCGACTACGCCTGGCTGGAAGGGACCGACCCCGGCGGCCAGAGTTACGACGACTACCGGGCCTTCCTGCCCGCCGCCGGCTTCCGCGAGCTGACCCGCACCGCGCGCGGCTGGACCCGCGCTTAACCGCAGGCGGCGGCGGTCGTCGGGCAGGCGCTGGGTGATCCCGGCCCGGTCCAGGTATTCGAGCAGCGGGATCGCGACCCGCCGGGTGGTGCCGAGGGCCTGCCTGGCCTCGGCGGTGGTGAACGGCTGCGGCAGCCGGGCCAGGATCCGGGCCGCCCCGGCGGCCGCGTCCGGGGCCAGCACGATCTGCTCGGTCACCCGCAGCAGCAGGCCTGCCCGCGCGGCGGCGGCGATCGCCCGCGGGTCGAGCCCCAGGTCCCGCAGCCGGCCCGCCTCGGGGGCCAGGAAGGGCGCGCTCGCCAGGTCCGCCAGGACGGCCCGCACCGCCGCGGCGACCCGCGGCGGCAGCGACGGCACGGATTCCCGGATCTCCGGCGGCTCGGGGAGCCGCAGGTAGCCATCCCGAGAGCCGGCCCTGGGCCAGCGCCTCGACCAGCGCCCGGTCGGGCAGCCCGAGCACGGCCCGGGCGGCCTCGGGCGGCATGCCGATGGCGAGCGGGTCCCGCCTGGCGTGAGCGGCGATCGCCTCGGCCAGCTGGCGGCGCAGGCTGGCCCAGCGGTCCGGGTCGGCGAGCCAGTCCCCCGCCACCGGCTGCGGGCCGCCGGGGACGCCCATCGCGGCCAGCGCGCCGGAACGCAGGAAGCCGTGCCGGCGCAGCAGGTCAGCGGCCGAGGGACGGTCAGGCCAGGCGGCGAGCTCGCGCCCGGCCGCGGCGGCCGCGCCGCGCCGGGTGAGCGCCGGCGGGGCGACGTCGAGCACAGTCGCCCCCAGGATCGCCACCCCCGCGCTGCCCGGGTCGCGGAGCAGCACCCGGTCGCCGGCGTGCAGCGGGAGCGCGTCGCGCAGCGTCAGCCGGGCGATCGGCGAGCCCGAGGGGCCGCACCCGCGCCTGCGTGCGGGCCGAGCCGATGTGCAGCGTCATCTCGGGCGGCAGCGTCATCTCCGGCGGCAGCGTCATCTCCGGAAGGGCTGCCCCGGACGGGGCCCGCAGCGATAGCCGCACGTCAAGCAGCCGGGTCAGGGTCCAGCGGCCGGCCTCGATCAGCGCCATGCCCCGCGCCGGGACGCCGGCCGGGATGCCGCGCAGGTTGACCGCGACGCGCGCGACCCCGGCGGCCGAGGGGACCGGCTCGTTCATGGATTCCAGGCCCCTGATCCTGGCGGGCCGCAGCGACGGGGTGAGCAGCAGCTCCTGGCCGATGGTGACCGTCCCGGCCGGCAGCGTGCCGGTGACGACGGTGCCGCTGCCCCGGATGCTGAACGACCGGTCCACCCAGAGCCGGACCGGGGCGGCGGGATCGGGGAAGGGCAGCGCCGCGACCAGCCGCGCCAGCGCGTCCCGCAGTTCCGGCAGGCCGGCCCCGGTGACCGCGCTCACCGCCACCGCCTCCACGGCGCCCAGGCTGGTGCGGGCAACGCAGTCGAGCGCCTGCCGCGTGGCCGGGCCGGGGTCGGCCAGGTCGCTGCGGGTGACCGCGAGCAGGCCGTGCCTGATGCCGACCGCGTCGATGGCGGCCAGGTGCTCGGCCGACTGCGGCATCCAGCCGCCGTCGGCCGCCACCACGAACAGCACCGCGGGCACCGGGCCGACGCCGGCCAGCATGTTCGGCACGAAGCGCTCGTGACCGGGCACGTCGACGAACGCCACCCGGTCCCCGCCGGGCAGCTTCGTCCAGGCGAACCCCAGGTCGATGGTCAGCCCCCGGCGCCGCTCCTCGGCCCACCGGTCCGGCTCCATCCCGGTCAGCGCCCGCACCAGCGCCGACTTCCCGTGATCCACATGCCCCGCCGTAGCGATCACCTGCACGGCCAGTCCCCGCGACCATGATCATGGCCAGAAATGGGCGCTATTTGCCCCGAACTGGCCACGATCATGAAAGACCACCGCGCGCAGCCAGCAGGACGGCGGCGACCAGGCGGGCGTCGTCGTCCGGGGAGACTGAGCGCAGGTCCAGCAACAGGCGTCCCCCCTCGAGGCGGCCGGCCACGGCGGGGCGCTCGCCCCGCGCCACCGCATCATCCCAGCGCAGCGGCACGGCCAGCGATTCCGGCAGGCTCACCGCGGCGCTGTCCAGCTCCACGCCGGGCGCCCCGCCGCCGCCCACCGCGGCCCTGGCCGCCGCCACCCGGGCGTCCAGCCCGGCGGCAGCCAGACGCGCCGCAGACCGTTCGGCCCGCTTGAAGACAGAAGCCGGGTCGGCGGCCAGCGCGGCGGCGACCGGCGGCACCGGTCCGGCGAGGGTCGCCTCCAGCGCGGCGAGGGTCAGCTTGTCCACCCGCAGCGCCCGGGCCAGCGGGTGCGTGGTCAGCCTGCGCACCAGGCCGGCCTGGCCGAGCAGCAGCCCGGCTTGCGGGCCGCCGAGCAGCTTGTCGCCGCTCGCGGTGACCAGGGCGGCGCCGTCCCGCAGCGCGGTGGCGGCACTCGGCTCGTCCGGCAGCAGCGGGTGCGGGACCAGCAGCCCGGACCCGATGTCGAACACCACCGGGGGACCCAGGCCGGCCAGCTCGGGGACGGCCACGGCGGCGGTGAAGCCCTCGACGCGGAAGTTGGACGGGTGCACCTTGAGGACGAACGCGGTCCGCGGCCCGGTCGCCGCGGCGTAGTCCGCCAGCGCCGTCCGGTTGGTGGTGCCCACCTCGCGCAGCCGGGCGCCGGTCGAGACGAGCAGCTCGGGCAGCCGGAAGCGGTCGCCGATCTCGATCAGCTCGCCCCGGCTGATCACGATCTCGTCGGCGTCCGGGCTGGTCAGCGCGGTGGCCGCGAGCACCAGGGCGGCCGCGTTGTTGTTGACCACGGCCACCGCCCCGGCGGCGGGGACGGCCCGGGCCAGGGCGCCGAGCGCGCCCGCGCCGCGGCGGGCGCGGGTCCCCGAGGCCAGGTCGAACTCCACGTCGCAGTTACCCGCCGCCGCCACGAGCGCGTCCACCGCCGCGGCGGACAGCGGCGCCCGGCCCAGGTTCGTGTGCACCAGCACCCCGGTCGCGTTGATCACCGGGGTCAGCGCGGCGGCCCGGGCGGGCAGTTCGGCCACGGCCGCGTCGGGGACCTCCTCCGGGGCGATCTGCCCGTCCCTGGCCCGTTGCTGCGCGCGGCCCACCGCCGCCTTGACCAGGGCGCGGCCCAGCCTGCGTTCGGCGTCCGCCAGGCGGGGATCGGCCAGCAGCAGGTCGGTGCGCGGCACGCGGCGCCTCGGGGATTCAGGGGGGTCGTCCCCCCTGAGAGGCAGGTTATCCACGTCGCGAACGATACCCCCGCGGCATCGGCATACAGCGTCCTCTCCCGGGTAGGGGCGGAAAGTAAGGCTCGTACAACAAAAAATCGCTACTCACTCAGGAAGTGATAGGCATGGCTGGGATGCTGCAAATGCGGCGCAGTAGAGGAGCCTTCAGCGGATTCCTGCTGATCCTGCTCGGGCTGTGGGGCGCACTCATCCCCTTCGTCGGACCGTATTTCCACTTCGCTTATACGCCAGACAAGGCCTGGACCTATAACACGGGCCGGCTGTGGCTGGAGCTCTTGCCCGGCGCGGCGGTAGTTTTCGGCGGCTTCCTGCTGATGATCGCCAAGGGCAGGCATACCGCGCTGTTCGGCGCGCTGCTGGCCGCGGCGGCCGGCGCCTGGTTCGCCCTGGGGACGGTGCTGAGCCCGCTGTGGAACCACCACGTCCCCCTGGGCGGCTCGCCGGCCAGCACCACGGTGTACATGCGGATCATGGAGCAGCTCGGCTTCTTCACCGCGCTCGGGGTCGTCATCGTGTTCGTCGCGGCCGTGGCGCTTGGCCGGGTCGCCTCGGTGACGTCCGGGATCCGGCCCGTCGAGGAGATCCCCGAGACCACCGTCCCGGCCGAGACCGTCCCGATTGACCGGGTGCCCGCCGAGACGCTGCCGACCCGGACCCGGATGGAACCTGTCTCGGCCAAGGGCGCCAAGGCCGAGGAGACCCGGGCCGTCCCGGCCCACGACACCACCGGGACCATCGGGTCAGGGACCATCCAGTAAAGCCCCGCTCAGCCCGCTTGCCACTATCATCGGCACGACACATCCGCGTCGGCCGATGAAGGGACGTTCGCAGTGCGGGCAGAGCCAGCGGCGGCAACCGAGGCCACAGCAGCCACCGGGCCCCTCCGGACGGGGCCACGGTGGCTGCTGCCTGCCGGGGCCGTCCTGCTGGCCGGCGCGCTGGCCCTGTACGCAGCCGACCTGATCTCGCACCTGTCCTACATGGCCGCCATGCGCGACCTGGTGGTGTACCGGGACGGCGGGCTGATCGTCCGGCACGTTCCCCCCGCCTACGACGCGCACCTGGCCTCGCCGCTGTACGACTGGACCGGCCGGAACGGCGTCCAGTTCACCTACCCGCCGTTCGCGGCGGTGATCTTCGCGGTCGCCTCGGTGCTGTCCTGGACGGCCATGCGCTGGGCCATGACCCTGGCCAGCCTGGCCGCCCTCGGCCTGTCGCTGTGGCTGGTGTTCGGGGCACTCGGCTACCGCGACCGGCCGGCCGTGCGGCTGGGCGCGACGCTCGGCGTCTCCGCGCTCGCGCTGGCCACCGAACCCGTCCAGCAGACCCTCGGCCTCGGCCAGGTCAACCTGCTGCTCATGCTGCTCGTCACCGCGGACCTGCTGGTGGGAGACAGGACCCGCTGGTGGCACGGGTTCGGCATCGGGATCGCGGCGGGGGTGAAGCTGACCCCGCTGATCTTCATCCCGTACCTGCTGCTGATCCGCAGGTACCGGCAGGCCGCCACGGCCACCGCGGTGTTCGCGGCCACGGCGGCCCTCGGCTACGCGATCCTGCCGCGGGATTCCGGCAGCTACTGGGCCGACGGGCTGTTCCTGAAGGCCAACCGGATCGTGTTCCTCGGCACCCGGGGCAACCAGTCGCTGCGGGGCATCGTGACCCGGCTGGCCGGCAGCGTTTCCTCCGGGACGGTGCCCTGGGTCGCGGCGGCCGTCGTGGTGGTGATCGCCGGGCTGGTCACCGCCGCGCTGCTGTACCGGGCGGGGCAGCCGGTGCCCGCCATGCTGGCGTGCGCGGTGACCGGGCTGCTGGTGTCGCCGCTGAGCTGGGATCACCACTGGGTCTGGGTGGCGCCGGGGATCGCGCTGCTGGCTCACCTCGGCGCGGCCGCCGGACGCGGCCTGGTCCGGGCCGCCTGGTGGGCGGCCGCCGCCTGCCTCTTCGCCGAGTTCGCCTGCTGGCCGCAGCTCTGGGACCTCAAGCACGCCGGGCTGACCCCGGCGGGCCTGGTCTGGTACGCGCCGGGCACCTACTTCGCCACCGGCGACAAGCCCTGGTACCACGAGTTCCACTGGCATGGCCTGCAGCTGCTGGCCGGGAACAGCTTCGTGCTGGCCGGCCTGGCCGGCCTGGCGGCCCTGGCGGTGGCCGCGGTCTTGTCTGTGACCCGGCGGCGCCCGCGGGAGCTCGGCCCGTGACCGAGGGCACGTCGCTGGCCGGGTTGCGGGAACGCCTCGTCGCCCAGGTTCTGCAGACCAGCGGGATCCGCGACGAGCGCGTCGCCGCGGCGCTGCGCGACGTGCCGCGCCACCTGTTCCTCCCGCACCTGCCGCCGGAGGACGCCTACCTGGACGACGCCATCGTGACCAAGCGGAACGCCGACGGCCAGCCGATCAGCTCCTCCTCCCAGCCCGCCATCATGGCGATCATGCTGGACCAGCTGACCCTCGCTCCCGGCCAGCGGGTGCTCGAGATCGGCGCGGGCACCGGTTACAACGCCGCGCTGATGCGGCACATCGTGGGGCCGTCGGGCGCCGTGGTCAGCGTCGATATCGAGGCCGACCTGGCGGACCGGGCACGCGGGCACCTGGCCAGCGCCGGCTACCCGGACGTGACCGTGGTGGCCGCGGACGGCGCAGACGGCTACCCGCCCGGCGCGCCGTACGACCGGGTGATCGCCACCGTCGGGGTCAGCGACCTGGCCCCGGCCTGGCTGCACCAGGCCGGGCCCGGCGCCCGGATCGTGGTGCCGCTCGATGTCCGCGGGTCGCAGCTGGCGGTGGCGTTCGGCCGTGCCGCGTCGGCAGTGCCCGTTTTGGCAGGGCCGGCTTTGGCAGGGCCGGCTTTGGCAGGGCCCGTTTTGGCAGGGCCCGCTTTGGCAGGGCCCGGGTCGGGCGGGCACTGGGTGAGCCGGTCGATCGCGCCGTGCGGGTTCATGCGGATGCGCGGGTCGCTGGCCGGCCCGGAACGCACCGTGGTACTCCAGCCGGGGCTTTCCGTCATGCTGCCGGACGGGCTCACGCTGGCCGACGGGAAGGAGGCGGACGGCGCGGCGCTGGCCGCCTTCATGGACGGGCCGCCCGCCGAGTTCGCCACCGGCGTCCGGACCAGCTCCCTGCAGGTCTTCTGGGGGCTCGGGCTGTGGCTCGCGACCCGTGACCCCCGGTCGTGCGCGGTTGCCGAGGAGCGTCCGGCCGAGGACGACCCTGGCCGGCTCGCCCGGGCGCCGCTGCGCAGTACTCAGATGGCGGCCACGGCCGGGATCGTGGATTCCGGCGGCATCGCGGTGCTCACCGCGGAGCGGCAGGCCCAGGCGGCCGGCGAACAGCCGGGCCACCTCGCCCTGGAGGTAACCGGGTTCGGCCCGCACGGAGCCGAGCTCGGCGCCGCCCTCGCCGCGCACGTGCAGGCCTGGGACCAGGCGGGTCAGCCCGGCGCGGCGGGGCTGCATGTGGACGCCTACCCGCGGTCGTCACCCGATGAGCCGGCCCCGGCCGGCGATGCGCTGCTAATCGAGCGGCCCGCCACGCGGTTCATCGTGTACCAGTCGTAGCCTTGGAAGCGTGACGATCAGCAAGGGCGACCACCTGGAAACCGAGCAGAAGTACGACGCCGATGCCGACTTCACCCTGCCGGGATTCGGCAGCCTCCCCGAACTCGGCGGCCGGCGGCCGGCGGATCCGAGACGGATCTACCTGAGCGCCACCTACTTCGACACCGAGGACCTGCAGCTCCTCCGGCACAAGGTCACGCTGCGGCGGCGCGCCGGCGGCGACGACGAGGGCTGGCACCTCAAGCTGCCGGTGCGCAAGGACACCAGGCAGGAGGTCCACGCGCCGCTTGACGAGGGGGCCGCCGGCAGCGTGCCGGCCCAGCTGGCCGCTCGGGTTGAGGACATCACGGCAGGCCAGCGCCTGCATCCCGTCGCCATCCTGGATACCGAACGGACGGTGGTGGCCCTGCCCGGGCCGCCGGGAGACGCCCTGGTGGAGGTGGCGGACGACCTGGTGACGGCCATCCGTTTCGGCGAGACGGACAGCGAGCCGATGACCTGGCGCGAGATCGAGGTGGAGGTCATGTCGTCCGACCCCGGGGCCGCCGCCCTGCTGAAGACGGTCGGCCAGGCACTGCGCGAGGCCGGCGCCCGGCCGTCGGCCTCCGGGTCGAAGCTCGCCCGCGTCCTTCAGAGCTAATTCATAGCTGGCTCTGACCTGAGCCCTACACTATTCGCGTGGGATGAGAACCGAGAGGGGAATCTCGTCCCGGGCACGGATCTACCTGAGATGGGCGAGCTTGACGAACATGGAGAACCACGGCCCGGCCACGGCGCAAGCCGCTGGCGCGCGCAACGCCGGCATCCAGCACGCCGACGGCACCCCCGTGCGCGTGCTCGTCGTCGACGACGAGCCCAGCCTGGCCGAACTGCTGGCCAGCGTGCTGCGTTACGAAGGCTGGAACGTCCTCACCGCGGGCAGCGGCGCGGAGGCGGTGCGCACCGCGCGCGAGTTCCGCCCCGACGCGGTGGTGCTCGACATCATGCTCCCCGACTTCAACGGCCTGGAGGTCATGCGACGCCTGCGGGCCGAACTGCCCCAGGTGTGCGTGCTGTTCCTGACCGCGCGGGACGCGGTGGAGGACCGGGTGGCGGGCATCACGGCCGGCGGCGACGACTACGTGACCAAGCCGTTCAGCCTGGAAGAGGTGCTGGCCAGGCTGCGCGGCCTGCTCCGCCGGGCCAACCTGGCCCGTGCGCACACCGAGGGGTCGCTGGTGGTCGGTGACCTGACCATGGACGAGGACGCTCGCGAGGTCCGCCGGGACGGCGAGCTCATCGACCTGACCGCGACCGAGTTCGAGCTGCTCAGGTTCCTCATGCGCAACCCCAGGCGGGTGCTGTCCAAGGCGCAGATCCTGGACCGGGTGTGGAACTACGACTTCGGCGGCCAGGCGCACGTGGTCGAGCTCTACATCAGCTACCTGCGCAAGAAGATCGACGCCGGGCGGGTGCCGCTCATCCACACGGTCCGCGGCGTCGGGTACGTATTGAAGCCTGCTGGCTAATGTCCGCCCCGCACGTGCACCGGGGCCGCCGGCTGGCGGCGCTGCTGTCGCTTCGCACCATCAGCGGCAAGCTCATCGTCGGGCTGCTGGTGCTGTTCGGCCTGGCCAGCGTCATCGTCAGCGTGATCACCGCCCAGTCGCTCAGCAACTCGCTGATGTCCTCGCTCGACCAGCAGTTGCAGGCGGCAAGCCACACCTGGTCCGCGTGCGTGGTGCAGAGCACCCTGGACAGCGAGCACCACGACCCCGACCCCAGCGACGCCAGCAAGCCTGATCCGGACGACTACGCTCTGTGCAGCGAATCAGGTCAGGCTCCCGGCACGTTCGAAGGACTGCTGACCGGCACGTCGATCGACTACAAGCACACGGTGAAGAAGGCATGTCCGCTGTCCGCCGCGGACGAGGCGACGCTCGTGAAGCTGCCCGTCGGCGGTCAGGCGGCGCCCGCGCGCCCGGCCGATTCCGGGGGGTCGAACCCGCCGGGACCCGCGCCGTCCGCGCCCCTCAAGACGTACGTCCGGACGCTGGATTCCCTGGGGGGCGAGTTCATGCTCACCAGGGTGGCTGGTCCCCAGCAGGGCACCACGCTGGTCACCGGAATGCCCCTGGCCATGGTCGACAAGACGCTCGAGCACGTCGAGAACACCGAGCACGCGGTGTTCGCGACCGTGCTCTTGCTGGCCGTCGTCCTCGGGGCCGGGCTGATTCAGGTCTCGCTCCGGCCGCTGCGCCGGGTCGCGGCCACGGCGACCCGGGTGACCGAGCTGCCGCTTGACTCGGGCGAGGTGGCGCTCCCGGCCGGCGTGCCCGACACCGACCCGCGGACCGAGGTGGGCCGTGTCGGGGCCGCCTTCAACCGGATGCTGTTCCACGTCGAGAAGGCGCTGGGCCGCCGCGCGGCCAGCGAGGCGCGGCTGCGCAGGTTCGCCGCCGACGCCTCACACGAGCTGCGCACCCCGCTGTCCGCGATCCGCGGCTACGCCGAGCTGGCGCTGCGGCACCAGGGGCCGGTGCCCGAGGACGTGACGCACGCGCTGCGCCGGGTCCAGTCCGAGTCGGCCCGGATGACCGTCCTGGTGGACGACCTGCTGCTGCTGGCCCGGCTCGACGCGGGAAGGCCGCTCGAATGCGAGCCGGTGGACCTGTCCCGGCTGGTCATCGAGACGACCAGCGACGCGCGCGTCGCCCGAAGCGATCACCGCTGGCGGCTGGACCTGCCGGACGAGCCGGTCCTGGTGGAGGGCGACGAGCATCGCCTGCACCAGGTGATGGCCAACCTGCTGAGCAACGCGGGCAAGCACACCCCGGCAGGATCGACGGTCAGCGTCGCGCTCGCCCTCGGCACCGCCTCCCCAGGCGCCACCGCGGGGACCCCGGCGGTGCAGCGGGGCGTCGTGCCCGCCGCGCCGCGGGTGGAGCTGAGCATCACCGACGACGGTCCCGGCATCTCGTCCGAGCTGCTGCCCGACCTGTTCGAGCGGTTCACCCGCGGCGATACCGGGCGCGCCCGGGAGGCCAGCACGGCCGGCAAGAGCACCGGCCTCGGCCTGGCCATCGTGGACGCCGTCGTCGCCGCGCACGGCGGCTGCATCATCGTGACCAGCCGGCCGGGCATGACCCGGTTCGCCATCCTCCTCCCGCTGCTGCGCGAGCCCGCCGGGCAGCCTCAGGTTTCCCCGGTCTGATCCTCGCCTGGCTTGCCGTGTGCTACTTCTAAGGACATGGACCCTGGCGAGCGGCGGCTCGTAGCGACCATGCCGCTGCACGCGATCACCTCGACCTACGGCGAGCAGGGCCTGCGGGCCCGGTTCGAGGCCGAGATCGAGGCGTGGCCCGGGGAAGAGCGGCGCCGGCTGAACCAGGGCCTCGAGCTGGCCGCGCGCCTGCACGCGGCCGACCGCCGGGAGCGGGAGCCGTACGTCAATCACCTGCTCCGGGTGGCGATCCGGATCATGTCGCACTATGGCGTGCACGACGCCAACGTGGTCATCGCCGCTCTGCTGCACGACGCGGTGGAGGATCACGCCGCGGAACTGGCCCCCGGTGGCGGGCCGCGGGACGCGCTGGCGGTGCTGGCGGCGGAGTTCGGCCCGCGGGTGGCCGAACTGGTCGCCGCGGTGACGAACCCGCAGTACGCGCCGGACCGCGACGCCCACCAGCAGTACCGGGAGCACGTCGCGGACAGCCTGCGGCGCAACCCGTGGGCGCGGGTCATCAAGGCCTCCGACTTCACCGACAACGGCGCCGGCCTGATCCACACCACCGGCCCTCGGGTGCGCACGCTGGCCGGCAAGTACGCGCCGCTTGTCCCGGTCCTGCAAGAGCTGATCGCGCTCCCCGACACCCCGCTCGACGCCGCGGCCAGGGAGCGCATCCTGGCCCAGCTCGCCCGGGCCGCGGACAGGTTCGCGGCCGTCCTGGGTAGCGGCGCAGGCTGACGCCGGGGCCAGGGCAGGCACCACGGCCGTTCGGCATCATTGACCTTGTTGACCCAGGAGTCCAGCGCCGCGGCTCGACTGGCTAGAGGAAGATCCACTGCCGGCCCGTTGTCTCGGCTCGCACCAGGCGGCCGAACTGCGGGGCCGGGAAATGCGCGGGTGCCGCCGGATCCTGGCTGTCCAGCAGTTCCTCGGCGATCCGCTCGCGGCCGGCGCGGGCGGCGGCGCGGTCCACGTCGAAGACGAACTCCCAGCCCGGCTCGATCAGCTCGACCATGCAGTGGGCCACGTCACCGAGCAGCAGCGCCCGCTGGGCGCCGTCGGACAGGATGTAGACCGTCGAACCGGGAGTGTGCCCGGGCACCGGCCGGGCGTCAAGACCCGGTGCCAGCGTGCACTCTCCCGCGAACGTCTCGAGCTGCGGCTTGATCGGGGACAGCTTGCGCACCGCACCCGGCGAGGCCCCCGGGCTCTCCACGAAATAGGCCCAGTCCGCCTGATGCGCTCGGTAGGTGGCGTTGCGGAACACCACCTCGCCCTTGGTCGTGGCCCAGCCGACATGGTCGAAATGCAGGTGGGTGAAGATCACGTCCGTGACGTCGCCGGGGCTGACGCCGTAGTTACCGAGGCTGTCGAGGAGCTGACCGCCTTTGTACTGGCCGGTGTCGATGGTGCCCGCCCCCGCGTCGACCAGGATGACCCGGTCGCCGGTCCGGACCAGGAAGCCGCCGAGGGTGAATTCCAGCCGGCCGTGCGGGTCGAGGTGCGCCTGGTGCCGGGCCCAGGGGTCCTGGCCGGCTTCCGGATTGAGCAGCACGTCGCGGGCGACCTCGTAACCGAAGCCGTCGAAGACCGGCAGGACCTCGATCTCGCCGACTTTCATCGGGCTGTCCTCTCTGTTGTCCCTCTCTGTTGCCGCCGCCTGTTTCGCCGCTGACCGCGTTACTTTCGCTGCCGTGCTGCCGTGCTGCCGTGCCTACGAGCCTAGCGGCCGGCCCGCAGCGCGCTGATCACCCGCTGGCCGGACGGGTAGACTCGCCGCCCATGACCGACGTGGACGAGCAGGGGCGCCCGGAACCTCCCACCGCGGGCGACGAAACGGCCACCCTGGTGGGCTTCCTGGAGTACCAGCGAGCGACCTTGGCGTGGAAATGCGGCGGACTGGACGCGGCCGGGCTGGCGGCGACGGTCGGCGTCTCGCCGATGACCCTGGGCGGGATGCTCAAGCACCTGGCTTATGTCGAGGACATGTGGTTCTCCCGGTTCCTGTACGAGCAGGATCCGGAGCCGCCGTGGGACACAGTGGACTGGGACGCCGACCCCGACTGGGACTGGCACTCGGCCGCCGCGGACGCGCCGGAGCAGCTCCTGACGCTGTGGCAGGACGCTGTGGACCGGTCCCGCTCCCTATGCAAGCTGGCGCTGGCCGACGGCGGCCCGGGCCAGCTCTCCCAGCGCACCTGGCCTGACGGCCGGGCGCCCAGCCTGCGCTGGATCCTGTGCCACATGATCGAGGAGTACGCGCGGCACAACGGCCACGCCGACCTCATCCGCGAAACGGTGGACGGGCTCACCGGGGAATAGCGGGTGCCCGAACTTCCCGAGGTCGAGACCGCCCGCCGCCTGATCGCCGACGAGGCGCTGCACCGCCGGATCGCGGACGTGGACGACAGCGACACGTTCGTCTGCCGGCCGCATGCCCCCGGTGAGCTGCGCGCCGCGCTGACCGGGCGGGTGCTCACCGCGGCGCGCAGGCGCGGCAAGACGATGTGGTGCGAGACCTCGGGAGCGAACGGCTCCCCGGGACCGGACCTGGGCATCCACCTGGGCATGGGCGGGCGGATCGTGGTCACGTCCCCGGATGGCCAGGCCGCCGGGGCCGGCGAGCCCCGGCGCCGCGACGCACAGCCGCGCAAGGCCGAATGGGACCGGTTCACGCTCAGGTTCGCCGACGGCGGCAGCCTCGTGCTGTTCGACAAGCGGCGCCTCGGGCGGATCCGGCTGAACCCCGACATCGACGCGCTCGGGCCGGACGCCGCCGAGGTCACCCCGGCGGAGTTCCGCAGCCTGATCACCAAGGGGTCGATCGCGGTCAAGGCCCGGCTGCTCGACCAGTCCAAGATCGCCGGCGTGGGGAACCTGCTGGCCGACGAGATCCTCTGGAAGGCGCAGGTGTCCCCGGCGGCGCGGACGGACAGCCTGCGGCGCAGCGACGCCGACCGCCTGTACCGCGCGCTGAAATCGGCCCTCCAGTCCGCCATCGCCAAGGGCGGCGTGCACACCGGCGATGTCATCGCGGCCCGGCATCCCGGCGGCACCTGCCCGCGCTGCGGCGCCGAGATGCGGCACGGAACGGTGGGCGGACGCTCCACCTGGTGGTGCTCGCGCGAGCAGGTCACGCCCATCGGCGCGGCGATGACCGGCTAGGGACGGGCGTACCCTGCTGTCCGGACGGGCGTACCCACCCTGCTGTCCGAGGAGGTTCGGAGCGTGCTCGACGACGACGCGGTCACCGACGCGGCCCGGCGCCTGCTGGCGGCCGAACGATCTCGGCAGCCGATCCGCCAGCTATCCCTGCAGTACCCGGACATGACGGTCCAGGACGCCTACCGCGTGCAGCGGGCACTGGTCGCGGCCAAGATCGCGGAAGGCCGGACCGTCCGGGCGCGGAAGATCGGCCTCACCTCGCGGGCGATGCAGCAGGCGGTGTCGATCACCGAACCCGATCACGGCGTCATATTCGACGACATGGTCTTCGACGACGGCGGGGTGGTGCCGTTCGGCCGGTTCATCCGCCCGCGAGTCGAGGTCGAGCTGGCGTTCGTCCTCGGCCAGCCGCTGAAGGGCCCAGGGGTGACCGTCCTCGACGTCCTCGACGCGACCCGGTGGGTCACCCCGGCTCTGGAGATCCTGGACGCGCGAGTGCAGATGAGCGACCCGCAGACCGGTCACCTGCGCACCATCGTGGACACGATCTCGGACAACGCCGCCGACGCGGGCATCGTGACCGGCGGCCGCGCCGTCCGCCCGGACGCCTGCGACCTGCGCCGGGTCGCGGCCGTGCTGTACGTGAACGAGGCCATCGAGGAGACCGGAGTGGCGGCCGGGGTCCTCGGCCATCCCGCCAGCGGTGTCGCCTGGCTGGCCAACAAGCTCGCGCCGCACGACGAGTTCCTGCCGGCCGGGCAGGTGATCTTGTCCGGGTCGTTCACCCGGCCGGTCTTCGTGGCCGAGGGCGACGTGGTCCACGCGGACTTCGCTGACCTGGGCGCGGTGACCTGCCGGTTCCGCTGAGCGGCTAAGCCGCCCGGCGCCTTGGAACGGGCTTTGCTCATAGCGTGCACATAACGTGGCTTCAGCCGCGGCGGAACATGGTGGCCGATCCTCCCGCCCCAGGAGCTGGGAAATAGCGGGGAGGATATGGCTTACCGGGTGGAGGATCCGGGCAACCCTGGGGTACCCCCGGGCCCGGCGATCGTTAGCGGATCGGGATGGTAGCCGCCGCGATCGGTGGGTAGTGGCGGCTTCGTGCCTCCCTCAGAGCAGCCCGGGCCGGCGGCTGGCATCCTGGCCCGAAGCTACGCCTTCGTCGTGGTCAGCCTGCGGTACCTCATCGTCGGCGGGTGGGCCGCCGCGGTGGTGCTGGCCATCTTGTTCCTGCCGCCGCTGAACGCCTCCTCCTCCGGCGGGCTGTCGGACCTGATCCCGCCGGGTTCGGCCGCCGCCCACGCGGAAGGCGATGCGGCCCGGCTTTTCGGCTTCCCCATCGACGCGGCCGTGGCCATCGTGCAGCGCGACCCGCACGGGCTGCCGACGGCCATCCGGGACCGGGCGATCCGCCAGGCCATCGCCGTAGACCGGCAGCTGTCCGGTCAGCCCGGCCAGCTGGCCCAGCTGGCCACGGCCGCGGCGGCGCTGGCCAAGGCTGGCCAGCCGGACGCCGCCCAGGCCCTCAGCGGCCCGGTCAGCCCGGGGCCGCCGGGCGGCATCGCCGGGCTGGCCGGAGCGTTCCCGCTGCCCAACACCGCTGGCCTGCTGCGCGGCACGAACGAGCGGTCCACCACGGTCATCACGTTCCTCTACTTCCGGCCGGGCACCTCGTTCGGGGCGCAGACGGCGGGCGCGAACGCCTACGTGCGCTGGTTCCTCAATAACCCGGCCGACCATGTGGTCGGGGTGACCGGCCCGGTCCCGGCCGAGTACGACCAGAGCCAGGTCATCGGCAAGGACATCCTCTGGGTCGAGCTGTTCACGGTGCTCGCCATCGCGCTGATCGTCGGCCTGCGGTTCCGATCGGTGGGCGCTCCGCTGGCCACGCTGGCCTGCGCCGCCACCGCGTACGTGATCGCCGTCCGGGTCGTGGCCTGGCTGGCCCGGCGGATGGGCGTCACGCTGCCTCCCGACCTGGACCCGGTGCTGGTCGTGCTGCTCCTCGGGGTGACCACCGACTACGCGGTGTTCTTCCTGGACGGCATGCGCGCCCGCATCGCCCGCGGCGTGCCGCGGGTGCGGGCGGCGCGGCTGGCCACGGCCGAGTTCGCGCCGATCATCCTGGCCGCGGGCGTCATCGTGGCGGCGGCCGCGGCCTCGCTCGCGGTGGCCAGGACGAAGCTGCTGAGCGCGTTCGGTCCCGGCCTGGCGCTCACCGTCCTGACCGCGATGGCCGTGTCGATGACCCTGGGGCCCGCGCTCATGGCAATTTTCGGCGGGCTGCTGTTCCGGCCGGTCCCGCGGTGGCTGCGGCGCCAGGGAGTCAGCAGGCGGGAGGGCGGCGGACGCGAGGACGCCAGCCCCCGCTCGCCCTGGAACCTGAGAACGCGAGCGGCCCGGTTCGCCGCGGCGCGGCCCGTGGCGCTGCTGATCGCCGCGGCGGGCACGGTCGGCCTGCTCGCGGCGGCCTGGGGCGCCCATTCCATCCATCTCGGATCACCGCTGATCAGGGAGCTCCCGGCGTCGTCACCGGCCGCGCGCGCGGGCACCGCCGCGGCGGACGGCTTCGCGCCCGGCATCTTGTCCCCGACCGAGATCCTGGTCATCGGGCCGGGCGTGGCCAGGCAGACCGCGGCGCTGGCCCGGCTGCAGCACGAGCTCGCGGCGCAGCCGGGCGTCGCGGAGCTGGCCGGCCCGGCGAGCCTGCCCAGCCCGTCCAGCCTGCCCGGCTCCGCGGCGACGCTGAACCCGATGCTGGCGGCGTCGGGCGGCGCCGCCCGGTTCGTGGTGGTGGAGAAGACCGACCCGCTCGACGCGACCGCCATCAGCCGCGTCCGCCAGCTGCAGGACGACCTGCCCGCGCTCGGCCGCGCCGCCGGGCTGCCCGGCATGCGCTTCGAGCTGGCCGGCGAGACCGCGCTGACCGGCGATTCCATCGGCTCGGTCTTCGCCGACCTGGGCCGCATCGCGCTGGCGATCATGCTGGTGACGCTGGTGCTGCTGGCGCTGTTCCTGCGGTCGCTGCTCGCGCCCTTCTACCTGCTGGCCGCCAGCGTGCTGGCCGTGTTCGCCACGCTGGGGCTGACGATACTGATCGGCCAGGAGCTCCTCGGCTTCGGCAGCCTGGTCTACTTCGTGCCGTTCGCGGCCGGCGTGCTGCTGGTCTCGCTCGGCTCGGACTACAACGTCTTCGTGGTAGGGCGGATCTGGGAGGAGGCGAGGCGCCGACCGGTCGCGGACGCGGTCGCCGTCGCCGTGCCGGAGGCCTCACGCGCCATCACCACGGCCGGCGTGGCCCTGGCGGCCAGCTTCGCCATGCTGGCGGTGATACCGCTCGAGCAGTTCAGGCAGATCGCCATCGCCATGGCCCTCGGTGTCGTCCTGGACGCGATCGCCGTCCGCTCCCTGCTGGTGCCGGCCCTGGTGGCGCTGTTCGGGCGGCTGGGCATGTGGCCGGGCAACCGCCGCGTCCCGGCGGTAACCTCCGGGGAGCCAGCCGCCCGGCAGCCGGCCGCAGCGGGCGACCAGCCGTCAGCCGTGGGGTAGGAGGAACGGCTGGGAGGCCGTCAGGCCGGCTGCGGCCGGCCGATGTCCCACGGCGCCGGCGTGCCCGCCGTGTACACCTCGTCCCAGCTCGGCGTCGTCATGATGCCTAAAGGTACCGGACCCGCGGCGGCACCAAGATAGTCTGTTGACAGATCATCTATGTATAGTTAATCTGTGCGTAGTTCAAATTACGAGGAGGAACCATGTGGGATTACGAGTACAGCCTCGAGACCAGCGCCACCCCGGAGGCCCTGTGGCGTCACTGGGCCGACATGGCGGCCTGGCCGCAGTGGAACGACGGCATCGAGACGATCGACGTGGAGGGCCCGTTCGAGCCCGGCACCGCGTTCACCATGACCCCGCCCGGGGACGAGCCGATCAGGATGCGGCTAACGGAGATCAAGCCGGGCGAGTCGTTCACCGACGAGATGGACGCGGGCGACTTCGTGGTGCGGACCGAGCACAGGCTCCAGCCCGCGGCAGGCGGCCTGACCAGGATCGTCTACCGGACCGAGATCACCGGCGAGGCGGCCGGGCACATCGGCCCGCAGCTCGGCCCGCAGATCACCGCGGACTTTCCCGAGGTGCTGGCCGCGCTGGCCAAGCGGGCGGAAGGCTGACCGGTGCCGCTCGACCCGGAGGACAGCCCGGGGTTCCTGCTGTGGCACGTCACGCTGCGCTGGCAGCGCGAGATCGCCGCGGCGCTGGCCCCGCTCGGCCTGACCCACGTGCAGTTCGTGCTGCTGGCCGCGACCTGGTGGCTGAACTCGCGCGGCGAGGAACCGAACCAGCTCAGCGTGGCCAGGCAGGCAGGCACCGACGTGAAGATGACCTCGGAGGTGCTCCGCAGGCTGGAGGCCAAGGGCCTGGTCGTACGGACCGTCGACGCCGCGGACACCCGGGCCAGGAGAATTCAGGTAACCGAACGAGGCGGCGATCTCGCCCGGCAGGCAGTGGCGGCCGTGGAGGGTGTCGACGCCGCGTTCTTCCAGGCCACGCCCGATCCCCCGGCCTTGCTGGCCCTGCTGCGGCCGCTGGCCCGCCGGGACCGGCCTGATATACCCAAGAGATGACCGCCGATTCGCTGCCCGGCCAGATGCGCAACGCCGCGGTGTCGCTGCTGGCCGGCCTGGACGACGGGCAGCGCGCGCTGGCCGCCCGGCCGTTCACCGACGACGCGGCCAGGCGGTGGCTGGAGTACCGGCCGCGGCGCCGCCCCGGCGCGTGCCTCGCCGAGCTGAGCGGGACGGCCAGGAAGGCGGCGCACCGGCTGCTGGCCACCGGGCTCAGCGAGCACGCGTACGCCCAGGCGATGAGCATCGTCGCCCTCGAGGAGGTCCTCGACCGCCAGGAGCAGTGGCGGCGGGGCCGGCACAGCGGCGACTACTGGGTGAGCGTGTACGGCGACCCGGCAGGCGACCAGCCGTGGTCGTGGCGGTTCGAGGGACACCACCTGTCGGTCACGATGACCGTGGCCGGCGACGAGGTCTCCCCGGCCCCCGTTTTCCTCGGCGCCAACCCCGCCTGCGTCAGCTACGGCGGCCGGCCGGTGTCCCGGCCGCTGGGCCCGGAGGAAGACCTGGTCCGGGCGCTGCTCGACGCGATGGGACCGCGGGGCCGTTCGGCCGCCGTGGTGGCGGGCCGGGCCCCGGCCGACATCCGCACCGCCACCAGCCCCCGGGCCGCGGAGAACATCGAGCCGCGGGGCCTGCCCGGCGCCGAGCTCGGGCCGGGCGCGCGGGCGCTGCTGGCCCAGCTGGCCGCGCTCTACCTGGACCGGCTGCCCGCGGGGCTCGCGGCCCGCGAGGCGTCGCGGCTGGCCGGCTCGGACCTGCACTTCGCCTGGGAAGGGCCGCTGACGCCGGGCGCGCGGCACTACTACCGGGTGCAGGGCGATGACCTGCTGATCGAGTACGACACCACCGACGACGGCAACCACGCGCACACGGTGCTGCGGCGCCCGCGCAGCGATTTCGGCGACGACGTGCTGGCCGCCCACTACGCGCAGGCGCATCCCTGAGCATCGCCGCGGCGTGGCTACCGGCGCGACTGGCCGGCCGCGTCCAGGACGGTCAGCAGGGTGCCTGACGGGCCCACGCCGAGCTCGCGGTGGACGAGATCGCGGTACTCACGCCAGATGCGGTGCGCCTCGGACAGGTTTCCCTCGGCCACGTGCGCCTCGATGAGCACCCGGTGCGCGCTTTCCCTGAGCGGTTCGGCGCCGATCGCGACGATGGCCGCCTCCACCGCGTCAGCGAACCGGCTCGCGCCGACCAGCCTGCGGCTCAGTTCCTCAAGCGCATGCAGCATCCGCTGCCGCAGCCGCTCGCGTTCCGTCAGCACCCAGTCGTCGTACCAGCCGGGCAGCAGTTCCAGGCCGTCGGACCAGGACGGCGGGACGGCGAGGTCGGCCGCGGGCGCCGTCCCGTTGATCAGCCGGGTGGCCCACTCGTCCATGAGGTGCACGTCCACCAGGACGTCGGGCCGCAGCGCCAGCGACCACTTGTCCGCGAGCAGCACGTCGATCCCGGCCCGGCGCAGCCGCCACAGCGCCGACCGAAGGTTGCCCGCGGCCCGCTCCTCATCCCCGCCCGGCCACAGCGTCCCGGCCGCGTGCCGCCGGTCGACCCGCCTGCGCCGCAGGGCGACGAAGGCCAGCAGCTGCTTGCTCCCCTCGGGCACCTCCCGGCGCCTGGCGTCCGCCGTGACGTAAGGGCCGTCGAACAGCCGCACCACCCGGGAGCCGGTATCTGCGTTCACCCGCGACCTCCCCTCGGCAGCCCGGCGGCGCGGGCATCAGGGTGCCCACGGCCTGCCTGTTGCTAGTACGGAGGCGTCCTGGCCGCGCCAGATACCTGTACGGCCGTCTTTCCTGGCAGGAAGCCGCGGGGGGGCGTCCGGGGTCAGGTGGTGCAGGCCAGGTGGATGACGACCGGCTTGCTGCTGATGCCGGCGCTGTCCCAGATCCAGGCCTTGACGGTGCTGGTGTATTCCAGGCCGGTCCCGCAGCCCTGGTTGAGCGGATAGGCGACGGTCTCCGCCTCGACGATGCCGCTCGCGGGGTTGGAGAACGAGTAGCTCTGCTCGGCCCAGTCGGACCCGTCGACGCCCACGAAGCCGAAGCCCGCGGCGTTGTGACCCGGATCGGCGTAGGAGATCTCGAAGTACACCATGGCACCTTCCTGATAGGTGAAGGTGCGGAGGATCTGCGGAGGCGGGGCGGCGGGTGCGCGGGCGGGCGCCGGCGCGGGGGCCATCTTCGCCGCCATCTGGGAGAGTGACGCCGCGTCCGGCTGGTGCTGGGTCGCGGCGGTCAGGCCGTATCCGGTCGCGCCGGACGCCGCGAGGATCCCGGTGATGGCGGACGCGGTAATCAGCGGCCGCCAGGACCGCCGCGGCCGGGCGCCGCGTGTCCGCGGCCGGGCGTCAGGCGACGGCTGGACGTCGGGCGGGACCAGGGCAGGAGCCGACCCGGGCAGCGGTTCCAAAGCGGACAGGACGGCGGTCACCTCGGCCAGCAGTGCCGCGGCGGCAGGCCGCCGGGCGGGATCCTTGGCCAGGCACCATTCGATCAGCGGCCGGACCTCGGCCGGCGCATCGTCCAGGCCCGGCGCCCCGCGGACCACGCGCTCGAGCACGTCGGCGGGCTTCCCGGCGCCGAACGGCTTGCGGCCCGTGGCCGCGAAGGCGAGCACCGCACCCAGGCTGAACACGTCGCTGAGCGGCCCGACCTCCTGTCCCGCGGCCTGCTCGGGGGACATGAAGCTGGGCGTGCCGACCACCAGTCCTGCCCGCGCCAGCGGGGCCGCCTCGGCCGCCTGGGAAATGCCGAAATCGATCACGCGCGGCCCGTCCAGCGCCAGCAGCACGTTCGACGGCTTTAGGTCACCGTGGACCACGCCCGCGGCGTGGATCGCGGTCAGGCTCTTGGCCAGGCCCGCGGCCAGCGCAAGCACCGACGCGGCGGACAGCGGCCCGTGGTCCCGCACCGCCTCCGACAGTGAGGGGCCGGCCACGTAAGCGGTGGCCAGCCAGGGCACCGGGGCGTCCACGTCCGCATCCACCACCAGCGCCGTGAACAGGCCGCTCACCTTCCTGGCGGCGGCGACCTCGATGCTGAACCGGGTCCGGAACTCGGGGTCGGCGGCTAGTTCGGCGTGGATGACCTTTACGGCCACCGGCCGGCCGACCTCCGACACGCCCAGGAATACCCGCCCCATGCCGCCCGCGCCGAGCCGTCCCACCAGCCGGTAGGGACCGATCAACCTCGGATCGGCAGGTTGCAATACTCCCACCACGCGAAATCCCACCCCAATGCCGGTAAATGACAAGCTTCCCGCCATATCAGACAGGCCAATAATAAAGGCCGGGCACGGGAGATGCATATGGGCGGAGGCTTATTTAACTAAATCGTTCCATCTTCTCTAGTCTCCCTCCAGTAACACTGGCATCATGAGTCACAGTCACGAGCCCGACCGGCCACCAAACGGCCCGGCCAGCGCCCGTGCGACGGTGACGGCACGGCTCACGGTCAGGATGGGCAGGCGAGCTGGATCACCACGGGCTGGCTGCTCTCCCCCGCCGTGTCGTAGATCCAGACCTGGACTTCGGCCTGGTGCTGCCTGGGGGTGCCGCACTCCAGGTCAAGCGGATAGGCGATGTCATCCGGCCCGGCGACGCCCAGGCCGGGGCTGGAAAAGGGATAGGTTTCCTCCATCCAGCGGTAGCCATTGATCGCCATGAAGCCGAATCCCTGGGCGTCATGGCCCGGGTCGGCGTAATGGACGTCGAAGTAGACCCATGCCCCTTGCTGGTATGTCGCCGCGCTCGTTATCCACGGCACCGGCGGGTCCGGTGCTGACGGGCTCAGCGCCGGAGACGGGGAGGCCGGGCTGGACGGGGAGGCCGGCGGCGACGGGGAGGCCGTCCGGGACGGTGACGGCGACCCGGGCGGGGACGTGGCCGCAGACGCGGAGGCCGAGCTGCTGCCGGTGACCGGCGACGTGACCGTGACCGCCGCGGGGATGATGGCCCGCCGCGGTCCCGGCCTGGACGGCGAGGACGCGGGTGCGGCCGGACGCGTACCGGGGACCACGGGCGCCGCTGCCGTTGCCGTTGCCGTCGGCGAGTCCGCGGCCCGCGGCGCCAGCCCCGCGGCGGAGGAGTGCGGGGCCCCGCCGCCCAGCGCGAAGCTGACCGCGACGGACGCCGCCAGCACGCCCGCCGCCACGGCCGCCGCCGCCACGCCCGCCGCGGTCAGCGGCCGCCGCCAGCGGCGCCTGGAGGTCCGGGGCGGGCTGGCGGCCCCCGGAGGACCTGCGGGCGGGGTCAAGGCGGCCCGGGCCGTGCCGGGCAGCCAGCCGGGCACGGGCTGCCCGGCGTTCGCCGCGGCCAGCACCTCGTCGGCGGTAGGCCGCTGGCCAGGATCCTTGGCCAGGCAGCGCTCGACCAGCGGGCGCAGCCCGGCGGGCAGGGCGCCGAGGTCTGGCGGGCCGTAGACCAGCCGGTAGGCCAGTTCCGGGCTCGATCCCCGGCCGAAGGGCCCGCCGCCCGTGGCGGCGAATGTCAGCACCGCGCCCAGGCTGAAGATGTCGCTCGGCGGCCCGATTTCCTCGCCCATGGCCTGCTCGGGGGACATGAACCCGGGCGAGCCGACCACCAGGCCAACGCCGGGCACCGACGTGGCCCCGGCCGCGCGGGAGATGCCGAAGTCGATCACTCGCGGCCCGTCCGGTGACAGCAGCACATTCGAGGGCTTGAGGTCGCAGTGCACCACGCCCGCGGCGTGGATGGCGCTCAGGCTCTCAGCCAGTCCCGCGGCCAGGGCCAGCGCGGGCCCGGCCGGCATCGGGCCGCCGCCGGTAACCGCCTCGGACAGTGACGGGCCGGCCACGTACGCCGTCGCCAGCCACGGCACCTGGCCCTCGACATCCGCGTCCACCACCTGGGCGGTAAACAGGCCGCTCACCCGGCGGGCGGCGGCGACCTCGCGGGCGAACCGCACCCGGAACTCCAGGTCCGCGGCCAGTCCGGCGCGGATCACCTTCACCGCGACCGGCCGCCCGCCCGCGGAAAGGCCCAGGAACACCTGTCCCATGCCGCCGCCGCCAAGCCGGCCGACCAGCCGGTACGAGCCGATCAGCTGTGGATCCCCCGGTTTCAAGCCCCCGACCACGCCATACGCCACCTAACGTCACAAAGGCCCCTTTGACGTCATCCGGACAAAATCATCCTAAGACGGCGGCGCGGAAGTGGGCCGGTGGCGTAGGTTGCTATTCGGACACGTCATTCCGCCGTTCCCGGCTCGTCTCAAGCCGTTTACCTGCTGTAACTTCAGCCTCAGAAGTCCCATTTATTCGCGCCACACGAAATGGTGTACATGAATGCGGCTGCTTCTATTTGAATGATAAATAAAGTAATGTCTCGTCCCCCGGCTTTCCTGAGCGCACGGTGAACGCCCCGGATGCGCGGGCCAGGCCGCGCGCTCCGGGGCGTTCCTGAGCCCGCGGTGTCACGCCGGGAGGGTGGGGCCCGCCCCGGTTTCCGCGGTCATCATCCTGGCGACCTGCGGGATCCTGGCGACCTGCGGGATCCTGGCGACCTGCGGGGCCTGGCTGTCCTTGCGGTACAGCGGCCCGTGCCGGAACAGGGCGCCGCCGACGATCGCGCCGCCGGCGAAGATGCCGGCGATCCGCCAGAACGCGGTGTCGTAGCCGTGCGCCAGCGCCAGCCCGGTCAGCGCCTGGCGGCCGGGCAGCTCCGGGCCGACCTCCGCCAGACCGACATCCCGTTCATCGTCTTCCTGCTGGCCGAGGCGACCGAGCTCGCGCACAGCGCCAGCCCCGGGATCTGGCGCCGGTACCTGGCCCTGATCCTGGACGGCATGCGGCCCGGCCGCGCGGGCGTCACCCCGCTTCCGGTGGCCGCACTGCTGCCCGAGGAGATGGAGAAGAGCATGCGGCAGGCCGCGCCGCGGCGCCGCTGACGATTCCTTCGGGGTCCGTCCCTACCAGCCGATCCCGCCCGATCAATTTGCATTTGCAAGTGCATGTACAAAGCGTAAACGAATCCTTTTCTGCAATCGTTAGCAGTGCCTCTGCGTCATCGCAAGAATTCGCTGGAACGCGATCTGCGGTATCGTGTCGTCGCAGCTAGGCCACCGGGTGGGAGCACCGGCCGGTGCCGCGCAGCCAATCAGCCCGGCGCGGAAAAAGAAATGCGCTACACGTCGCCCGGCGATGCGTGACATACCGGCAAAAACGGCTTAGCATAGTCCCTGCGCTTAACGCGCGCAGCCGGCGGGAAACCGAACCGCCCCGCCCGCCGGCCCGCCCTCCCCGCTAGCTAGGCATTACCTCCAGGAGACGCCACGCATGAACCCCGGCGACAGCGTGCAGGACGTCGGCCGAACAGGGCCGGATGAAGCCAGCGGTCTCGGTGCCGCCGACGGCCTGGGCGACAGCACGCCGGGGCGATCGCAGAGAACCCAGAAACCTCTCCAGGACATCCAGGACATCATCGACAAGCTCGCGGCCGTGACCCAGCAACTGCGGCATCCGAAGAGCAGCGTGGCCGGCCGGTCGAGCTGAATCCGCAGGTCCCTAGGCTGGCACCCCCTAGGCTGGCACCCCCTAGGCTGGCACCCCCTAGGCTGGCACCCCCTAGGCTGGCACCCCCTAGGCTGGCAAATTACTGAGGAGCCGGGCGCTGTCGGCTGCGCTGAGCGCGGCGGCGCGCAGCAGCGCGAACGCCCGGATATAGCGGGCGACGTCCTCCTGGCTCTCCAGGTAGACCCCGCCCGATAGCGCCTCCAGGTAGACCACGCCGAGGCCGGGCGCGTCGGGGAACCTCAAGATGGCCAGCGAGGCGCTGCCCGCGGCCGCGTGCGCGCCCGCCGTGAACGGCAGCACCTGAAGGGTGAGGCCGGGAAAGTCATCGATCAGCCGGACGAGGTGGCTGACCTGCCCGGCCATGACACCGGAGCCTCCGACGGCCTGGTGCAGCGCCGCCTCGCCGAGGATCACCGACAGGCGTCGCTCGGCGGATGCGCCGAGGACGACCTGGCGGCGGGTGGCCCTGGCCGCCACGGCTTCCTCCCGCTGCTGGTCCGTCGCGTACCCGGGCTCGGCGGCGACGATCGCGCGAGCGTAGTCGTCGGTCTGCAGCAGGTCGGGGATGACCTGCGCCTCGTAGGTCATGATCTCCGCGGCGGCCGCCTCCATGATCACGTAATCCAGCAGCGGCCCGGGCAGGACGTCCGCGTACGGCTGCCACCAGCCGCGCTGGCCGCCACGGCTGGCGATGGCCACCAGCGCGGCCTGCTCGCCGTCCGGCACCCCGTACTCGGTCAGCAGCTCGCGCAGTTCCTTGGGCCTGACGCCGCGCTGGCCGGTCTCGATCCGGCTGATCTTCGACCGGTCGCACTCCAGTACGCGGGCCGCGTCTTCCAGCGCGTAGCCTACGTTCTCCCGGTACCGGCGCAGCGCGCCTCCGACGAGGCGGCGCCGCACGGGGGGTTCTCCGGTCACGGTTCCTGCCTTTCCGCGGTCCTCACGCCGCGTGAGCGAACTATGGGGTATTTTCCGAGTAACGTAGCACTTGATGTAGTCCAATATGGGTAACGACACGCCGAGCCCGCGCAAGCTGGGTCCAGCGGACTCTAGGGACGGAGCCGGCTGAGCGCGCCGAGGATGCGGTTCTCCGACACCGGGGCCTGGGTCCCCAGGGTCTGGGCGAACAGGCTGACCCGGAGTTCCTCGAGCATCCAGCGCACGTCGGTCACGTCGGCGTCGTTACGGCGTGCGGCGGGCAGGCCGGCGAGCGCCTGCCGGCAGGCCTGCTCCGTCCGCTGGGCAACGGCCATGCTGGCCGTGTCCCGGGCCGGGTTTTCTGGGAGCTTATCCAGCCGCCGCTCGATTCCCCGCAGGTAGCGGGTCAGGTGCGGCAGGCGGCGGTACCCGGTAGCGGTCACGAAGCCGGGGTGGATGAGCCCGCCTAGCTGCGCGCGCATGTCGGCCACGGCGGGCTGCACGGCGCCGGCGCGGGCGTCTTGGAGCCGGGCCTCGATCCCGTGCGCCAGGCGCAGGGCCGACTCCACCTGCGTCACCACGGCCGCGGTCGCCTCGTGCAGGCCGGACCGCACCGCGGCGGACAACCGCTCGAAGCCCTCGCGATCCCAGGCCGGGCCGCCCGCCTCGGCCATCAGGTAGTCCGCGGCGCAGTCAACGCAGTCCGCGAACATGGCCGCGACGCCGCCGTGCGGGTTATGGCTGAGCGCCAGCTTGGCCCGGGTGGGCAGGCCGTCCGCGATCGACTTGACCGGTGACGGCGCACCGAGCAGGATGAGCCGCCGGGTGCCGGCCCACATGGCCGCCTGCGCTGCCTCACCGGTCTCGAACAGCCGGACGTCGACCGTAGCGCCCGCGTCGGCGAGGGCCGGGTAGGCGACCACGGTGCCTTCGGTGAACACCCGGGGCAGCGCGCCGAAGTTCCACGATGTCAGGCCCGAGCGGGTGATCCCGGCCGCCGCCCGGGACAGCACCGCCCGGAGCCGCGGCCTGAGCTCGCGCTGCAACTCGGCGACGTCCTTGCCCTCCGCCAGGACGCGCGCCCCGTCTGTCACCCGGGCGGTGATCCGCAGGTGCCGTGGCAGCTTCGACAGGTCCCAGGCGTCGCGCGGCACGCTCACCCCGCGCAGCGACCGCAGCTCGCGGGCCACGGCGTCACGCAGGTCCCCGGACGGCGCGCCGAGCCGGGCGACGACCTCCCTGGCCACGTCCGGCGCCGGGACCAGGTCGCGCCGCAGCGCCTTCGGCAGCGACCGGATCATCTCGGTGACCAGCTCGGTGCGCAGCCCGGGCACCTGCCAGGAGAATTCGGCCGCATTCACCTGGTTGAGCCTGTTCAGCGGGATGTCCACGGTCACGCCGTCGGTCTCGCTGCCCGGCTCGAAGGCGTAGGAGAGCGGCACGGCCTGCATCCCGCCGGATTCCGATGTCCAGACGTCCGGGTAGTTATCGGCGCTGACCCCGGCGGCGTCGCCGCTCAGCAGGTCATCCGCCTTGAACGTGAGCAGGCCGGGATCGGCCCGGCGTGCCTGCTTCCACCAGGTGTCGAAGTGCTGGGCCGAGACCACGTCGGCGGGGACCCGCGCGTCGTAGAACGCGAATAGCTCGTCCTCGCCGGCCACCAGGCCGCGGCGGCGGGCCCGGTGCTCGACCTCCTCGGCCTCGGCCAGCAGCCGCCGGTTCTCGGCGAAGAACCGGTGGCTGGTCTGCCAGTCGCCCTCGACCAGCGCGTGCCTGATGAACAGCTCCCGCGCCGCCGCCGGGTCGATCCGCCCGTAAGGGACCTTGCGGTCCACCACCAGCGGCACCCCGTACAGCGTCACCTTCTCCAGCGCGACCGCCCCGCCGCGTTTCTTCTCCCAGTGCGGTTCGCTGTAGCTGTGCCGGATCAGGTGCCTGGCCAGCGGTTCCACCCACTCAGGCTCGATCCGCGCCACGGTCCGGGCCCACAGCCGCGACGTCTCCACCAGCTCGGCCGCCACGATCCAGTCCGGTGGTTTCCTGGACAGGCCGGACCCGGGGAATATGGCGAACCTGGCGTTGCGGGCGCCGAGATACTCGGACCGCGGCCGGCGCCCCTGGCTGGTCCCGGGGGCAGCCGAGGCGGGCTCGGTCTTCATGCCGATCTGGGACAGCAGCCCGGCCAGCAGCGAGGCGTGCAACCCGGTCCGTTCGGCCGAAGAAGAACTGACCGCCACCCCGAGGTCGCCGGCCAGCCTTTGCAACTGCCCCTGCAGGTCCTGCCATTCACGGACCCGCAGGAAGTTCAGGAAGTCGGCGCGGCAGAGCCTGCGGAAGGCCGAGGAGGACAGCTCGCGCTGCCGCTCGGCCAGGTACTCCCACAGGTTCAGGTAGGCGGCGAAGTCGGAATCCGGGTCGGCGAACCGGCGGTGCTTGTCGTCGGCCGCCTGCTGGGCGTCGGCGGGCCGCTCGCGCGGATCCTGAATGGACAGCGCCGAGGCGATGATCAGGACCTCGCGGACGCAGCCGTTCCGGTCGGCCTCGAGGATCATCCGGCCGATCCGCGGGTCCACCGGCAGCCGGGCCAGCTTGCGCCCCAGGCCGGTGATGCGCCCGTCCTTGAACGCGTTCAACTCGGCGAGCAGGGTCAGCCCGTCGGCGATGTTGCGCGCATCGGGCGGGTCGATGAACGGGAAGTTCGGCACGTCGCCAAGGCCGATCGCCGCCATCTGCAAGATGACCGAGGCCAGGTTGGTGCGCAGGATCTCGGGATCGGTGAACTCAGGGCGGCTGCAGAAATCCTCTTCGGAGTAGAGCCTTATGCAGATGCCGTCCGAGGTGCGCCCGCTGCGTCCCTTGCGCTGGTTGGCCGACGCCTGCGAGATCGGCTCGATCGGCAGCCGCTGCACCTTGGTCCGGTGGCTGTACCGCGAGATGCGCGCGGTGCCGGGGTCGATGACGTACTTGATGCCGGGCACGGTGAGCGAGGTCTCGGCCACGTTGGTCGCCAGCACCACCCGGCGGGTGAAGCTGGAGGCGGCGCGGCGCTCGAAGACCCGGTGCTGCTCGGCGGCGGACAGCCGGCCGTACAAAGGGAGCACCTCGAGCCTGTCCCGCCCGGCGAGCAGGTCCGCGGTGTCCCGGATCTCCCGCTCCCCGGACAGGAACACCAGGATGTCGCCTGGTCCCTCGGCGGCAAGCTCGTCTACCGCGCCGCTGATCGCCTGCCCGAGGTCAGCATCCTCGCCGCTGTCGCGCACCGGGCGGTACCTGACCTCCACGGGATAGGTCCGGCCGGACACCTCGACGACCGGCGCGCCGTCGAAGGCGGCCGCGAACCGCTCCGGGTCGATGGTCGCCGAGGTGATGATCACCTTCAGGTCCGGGCGGCGGGGCAGCAGCTGCCTGAGACAGCCGAGGATGAAGTCGATGTTCAGGCTGCGCTCGTGCGCCTCGTCGATGATCAGCGTGTCGTAGCGGCGCAGCTCCCGGTCGCGGGCGAGCTCGTTCAGCAGGATGCCGTCGGTCATCAGCTTCACCAGCGTCCCGTCGGCGGACACATCGGTGAACCGGACCTGGTAGCCGACCGCTTCGCCGAGCGGGCTGCCCAGCTCCTCCGCGATCCTCATCGCGACCGTCCGGGCCGCCAGCCGCCGCGGCTGCGTGTGGCCGATCTGCCCGTCGACGCCGCGGCCGAGCTCCAGGCAGATCTTGGGTATCTGGGTCGTCTTGCCCGAGCCGGTCTCCCCCGCGATGATCACCACCTGGTGGTCGCGGATGGCGTCGGCGATCTCGTCCTTGCGCTGGCTGACCGGCAGCTCGGCGGGATAGGTGATCGGCGGCATGGCCGCGCGGCGGGCGGCGCGCGCAGCAGCTCGCGCGGCGGCGCGCCCGGGCTGCGCCCCAGGGTGCCCGGAGCGCCCGGCCCGCGGCCGGGCGGGCGAAGACGTCAAAGGACTCGACTCCATAACGGCGGGAAGAATAGATCAGACTGGTCCCCACCGCATAACAGATTTCCGCCCCGCAGCCTTCCGCCGGCTACTTGTCCAGCCCGAGGGTGAACGTGGGCTTGGGCGAGGTTTCCGGCAGCCGGTGCTCCTCCGAGAGCCGCCGGACCGCCGTGCCGGTGGCCAGGAACTCGGTCGCGTGCTCGCCCCAGACGTGGTTCGCGACGTCCACGGTCACGCCCACGATCCCGGACGACTGGGCCTGGGCGGCCTCGGCTTGCATTCGCGCCAGGGCCAGCTCGCGGGCCTCGTAGACGCCCTGGGTGAACTGCATCATCTCCTGGTTCTGGCCAGCCTGGCGCAGCGACTGCAGCACCCCCTGGTGGGCGATGTGGTAGACGCAGGTGCCGAGGACGAACGCGACCGGCACCGCGCCCGCGGCCAGCAGCCGGAAGAAGTCCTGGGCGGACAGGTCCGAGGTGAAGGCGCGGCCGTCAGGCGCCCGGTGGGCGCCCTGGCCGGCCATGTGGCGGACGGCGGTGCCGGTCGCGACGAACTCCAGGCAGTTCTGGCCCCAGGCGTACATCTGCATCCGCAGGTTGACGCCGACGATGCCGTCCGCGGCCAGGTGGTCGGCCTCGGCCCGCATCCTGGCCATGGCCAGTTCCCTGGCGTTGTACATGGCCTGGGTGAGGACCTGCAGTTCCTGGTTCTGGTTCCAGCGGCCGACCTGGAGCCCGACGTGGTAGATCGAGGAGCCGACGACGAAGCCGAGGGGCTCGAAGCCGGCCTCGCCGAGCAGCACGTACTCCGACACCGACAGGTCGGAGGTGAACACGCCCGCCGGGCTGGCGCCGGCCGTGTGCGCGAGCCGGCCGTCGGCCGCCTTCGGCTCCCATACCGCCGTCCCCTGGTTCTGCTGATTTCCGAACAGTGGCATCGTTGCCTCCTGTTATCGCTGGTGAGCGCCTGCCGGGCGGCTATTGTCGCCCCTGCCACCTTAGGCGGTCCGCAGAGCGTAGAAGCGGGTGGCGGTACCGCCCAGGACGGCGTCCCGGCCGGCCGGAGGCAGCTGGTCGAAGAGCCTGGACAGCTCGGTCCGCACCTTGGCGTACCCGCCGCCGAGCTCGGCCACCGGCCAGTCGCTGCCGAACATCAGCCGGTCCGGCCCGAACAGCCCGAACGCGAACTCCACCACGTCCCTGAGGTCCCCGGCGGTCCATGAGGGGTGCGCCGGATAGAGCCCGGAGACCTTGGCGAACACGAGCGGATTGGCGGCCGCCGCCGTGATCAGCGCCCGCCACTCTCCCAGGTCCCCGCCGGCCAGGGGCGGGTGGGCCAGGTGGTCCAGGGCCATCCGCAGCGCCGGGTACCGCTCGGATAGCAACGGGACGTGGCTCAGGTGCCTGGGCAGCACGGCGATCACGTCGAACGGGACGCCCCGCTGTTCGAGCAGCGCGAGCCCTTCCCCCGCCGGCGGGCGGAGCAGCCAGTCCGGATCGGGCTGATCGTGGATGAGGGTGCGGATGCCGGCGAAGCCCGACCGCGTCCGCAGCCGGTCGAGCTGCGCGGCCGCCTCGGCCGGCCGGTCCAGCGGCACCCAGGCCACCACCCCGGCGATCTCGGGGTGCGCCGCCGCGACCTCGAACATCGCCTCGGTGTCCGCGGCCGAATCGTCCGCCTGCACCAGGACGGCCCGGTCGACCCCGGCCGCCGCGGCCCGGGAGCTGAAATCCTCGAAGCCGAACGTCCGGTTGATGGCGGCGTTCTCCGGCCGCTGCAGCCACTCGTAACGCAGCCGTTCGGTGTTCCACAGGTGCAGATGCGCGTCGATTACCACGACGTACACCCTGCCACGCGGGCCGCCTCCGGGGCAGGTCTGGTTGGATGGGCGCATGAGTCTTCAGCTCGCCTTCGCTCCCGCCCTGTCCCGGCCGGACCTGCTCGCCGCGCCGGTGGCCGCGGCGCTGCGCGGCCTGCCGGCCGCGGATCTTTGGGGTGACGTCGAGGTGGCCGAGATAGACCCGGCCCTGGCGGACACCGCCGCGTTCTGCGAGCGCTACGGCGTCGCCGCCGCCGAGTCGGCTAACTGCGTGGTCATCGCGGCCAAGCGCGGCGGCGAGACCCGCTACGCGGCCTGCATGGTGGCCGCGACCACCCGGGCCGACGTGAACGGCCTGGTGCGCAGGCACCTGGACGCGCGGAAGGCCTCCTTCGCGCCGGTAGCGGCGGTGACCGCCGCCACCGGCATGGAGTACGGCGGGATCACGCCGGTCGGCCTGCCCGAGGGCTGGCCGGTCCTGGTCGACGAGGCGGTGGCCAAGACCGGCTCGGTGGTGATCGGGTCCGGCATCCGGGGCTCCAAGCTGAGGCTGCCCGGCCGCCTGCTCGCCGCGCTTCCGGCCGCTCAGGTGCTGCCCGGCCTCGGCCTTCCGGCGTAGCTCCCGCGCCCCGAGTCGAACGGGCCCTCGGGCGCCCGGCCCGGGTATGCCGGACACCAGGAGCCGGCCACCTTCCGTGACGCTCGACACATCATGACGCCACGGTCAGTCCTGAATTGACAGTCAGCTTCGGGCCGGGCATCCTGGGCGATGTTGAAAACGGGACACCTCGTTCGGTGAGGCGTCTTCACGGACATAGGCCACTGATCCCAACCGTCGAGAGACGCTCCGGATCAGGACACCTCTCCCCGGCCTAAGGGGTGAGGCCAAGTGGCTGGCGGTCGAGGAACCGGTCAAGCGCCGGCGATCGCAATACGCCGTGGAGTGCCAAAGCTCTTACGAGAGAGGTGGCCAGGGACTTCCTAGACCCCGGCGTGTGTTTCCTCAAGGTGTCACGGACAGTGCCCCGCGGGCCGAATGCCCGGGCGGGCAGGTGTGGCCTGGCGCCCCCGTGCGTCGCGACAGGAGGGAGGCACGCGATGGACTCTGATAGTCCGGGCCGAAGTTGGCCCTTCTCGCTGCTGTCCCATTCTGTTCCGGGCACGTGCCGTCCGTGAGTTAACGCTTTCCCGCAGTTCAGCTGCCCTCGGGTCCTGCCCAGGGCGGCTAGGCGCGTGCCCCCGTTTCCGTCCGATCTCGTGACGTGAAAGGGGTGTTCACCATGGCCACCATCACCCGTACCGCCGTACTGGACGAGGCGCACGTCGGCGACATCCGCGGCGCGCTCGGCACCATCTCCGCCGATGACCTCGCTCCGCGCGCGGGGCTGTCCGCCAAGCTCAAGACGCTGCTGGCCATCGTGGGCCCGGGGCTGATCGTGATGTGCGGCGACAACGACGCCGGCGCGTTCTCCACCTACGGCCAGGCCGGGCAGAACTACGGCACCCGGCTGCTGTGGACGCTGCTGCTGCTGATCCCCGTGCTGTACGTGAATCAGGAGATGGTGCTGCGGCTCGGCGCCGTCACCGGGGTGGGTCACGCGCGGCTGATCCTGGAGCGCTTCGGGAAGTTCTGGGGCGCGTTCTCGGTCATCGACGTGTTCATCCTCAACGCGCTGACCATCGTCACCGAGTTCATCGGGATCACGCTGGCGGCCGGCGTACCTCGGCGTGCCGAAGCCGGTGGCGGTGCTGCTCGCCGCCGGGGTCATCCTCGCGGCCGCGTTCACCGGCAGCTTCCGCCGGTTCGAGCGGATCGCGGTGACGTTCTGCGCCGGCTCGCTGCTGCTCATCCCGCTGGTCCTGCTCACCCACCCGTCCGGCGTGCAGATGGCGCGCGGCTTCACGATGCCCGGCCTGCCTGGCGGCTCCGGGCAGATGGCCACGGTCATGCTGCTGATCATCGGCATCGTCGGCACCACGGTGGCGCCGTGGCAGCTGTTCTTCCAGCAGTCCTACGTGATCGACAAGCGGATCACCCCGCGGTTCATGCGCTATGAGAAGGTCGACCTGTGGATCGGCATCGTGATCGTCGTGCTCGGTGCGGCCGCGCTGATCGGCGCGACCGCCGCCGCCTTCGCCGGCACCCCGGCCGCGGGCCACTTCACCGACGCGGCCGGGCTGGCGCACGGCATCGCGGCCTACGCGGGCCGCGTCGCGGGGGTGGTGTTCGCCATCGCGCTCCTCGACGCGTCGATCATCGGGGCGTTCGCCGTCTCACTGTCCAGCGCCTATGCGATCGGCGACACGTTCGGCATGAAGCACTCGCTGCATCGCGGGGTCCGGCAGGCGAAGGGCTTCTACGCCATCTACGCCGCGCTGATCATGGGCGCCGCGGCCATCGTGCTGATCCCCGGCGCTCCGCTCGGGCTGATAACCGAGGGCGTCCAGGCGCTGGCGGGGGTGCTGCTGCCGAGCGCCACGGTGTATCTGCTGCTGCTGTGCAACGACCGCGCGGTACTCGGCCCGTGGGTCAACGGCCGCAAGACGAACATGTTCGCCTCGGCCGTGGTCGCGCTGCTGATCGCCCTGTCGGTGGTGCTGACCGCCTCGGTGCTGTTCCCGGGCATCACCGCCCGGCAGATCCTCGGCATCATGCTGACCTGCGTGGTGGCGGCAGTCGCGGCGGGCGGCTGGGCTCTGGTCCGCTCGCTCCGGTCGCACAGCTCGGTCGAAATGGATCGCCGCGACCGGGAAACCTGGCGGATGCCGCCGCTGAACGTGCTGACCAAGCCGATCATGTCGGGTGGCCGCAAGGCCGGGCTGGCGGTGATGCGCAGCTACCTGGCGGTCGCGATGATCCTGGTTGTTGTCAGGATCATCCAGATGGCCGCCGGGCACTAGACGCTGGTCAGGTAACTAGGGTTTGCGCGCGACGCCCGCCGCGGCCAGTTTCAGCACCGGGTGGTGGAGCACGCCGGGGGTACCCGGGTCCGGCCGCCAGTCGGACACGAACACTAGCCCGGGATCGATCAGCTCCAGCCCATCGAACAGCTCTCTGATCTGCGCGAACGTCCGGAACTTACTGCGCCCGAGACCCTGTTGCATCGCCGCCTGCAAGGTAGCGGACGCGGGGTCCTCGCCATCCAGCATGTGATGGATGAAGACGTAGCTGCCGGACGGGAGCGCCTCGTACAGGGTCGCGACGAGCCCGGCCGGGTTCTCCTCGTCCAGGATGTAGTGCAGGATGCCGCACAGCAGCAGCCCGATCGGCTGCTCCCAGTCCAGGTGCTTGCGTACCTCGGGGTGAGCGAGGATCCCGGCGGGATTTCTCAGGTCGCCATCGACGGCGAAGGTGGCCATGTCGTCGGCGAGCAGGGCCCGGGCGTGGGAGAGGACGACCGGCGCGTCATCGAGATAGACCACCCGGGTCGCGGGGTCGATCCGCTGGGCGATCTCGTGCACGTTCTCCGCGGTGGGCAGGCCCGACCCGATGTCCAGGAGCTGCCTGATGCCAGCCTCGCCGACCAGGAAGCGGACTACCCGGCCGAGCACGTCGCGCTGGGCGCGCACGCCCACCTGGACCGCGGGCAGCTGGGCGATGATCTGCTCGCCGACGGCCCGGTCGGCGGCGAAGTTGTCCTTGCCGCCGAGCAGGTAGTCATACACCCGGGCGATATGCGGCTTGGAGGCGTCGAAGCCGGGATCTGGCACCAGCCGATCGTATCCGAGGCCTCGGCCGCCGGATGAACGCGAACGGATGAGCTGGTTTGATGACCAGATGGACGCGGATGCGATCGTGGTAAGCGCGGGGCTGGCGGGGCTGGCCGCCACCGCGGAGCTGGCCCGGGCCGCCAGGCCGAGGGCGTGGCGCTCCTCCATGGACCGCCACCGCTCCCAGCCGAGCACCGACGGAGCATCGATCAGCAGGATCCGCCGGACCACCGGATCGCCTGCGAGCCGGATCCAGGCGAGGAAGCCGGCGCGCAGCGCGGCCACCGGCCCGTCGGAACCACCCGCGGCGGCTTCAGGAACTCGACGCCCACCGGCACAGCGTTACTACCCGCTCCGGGGAGATCAGTTACATCGACATCGGAACCGGGCCGGCGGCCCTGTTCGTGCACGGCATCTCGACCAACGCCCACCTGTGGCGCAACGTCATCGGCGGCCTGGCCGGCCGGCGCCGCTGCATCGCCCTTGACCTCCCGCTGCACGGTCACAGCCCGGTGACGGCCAGCCAGGACCTGTCCCTCGCCGCGCTGGCGGCGGGCCTCGAGGACTTCTGCGACGCGCTCGGGCTCACCGGCATCGATCTCGTCGCGAACGATACCGGCGGGGCCATCGCCCAGATCTTCGCCGCCCGCCGCCCGCAGCGGCTGGCGACCCTGACCCTCACCAACTGCGACACCAGCGATAACCTGCCGCCCGAGGCGCTCAAGCCGATAGTCGAGCTCGCGGCGGCGGGCGAGCTCGCGCCGTCGGCCCTCGCGCTGTTCGGTGACCTCGGCAACGCCGCCCAGGTCGCCTTCGGCTCCGCCTACGAGCACCTGGACCGGGTGGACCCGGCCGTCATCCGCTCCTACCTGGAACCGTGTTTCGGGACCATGAAGCGCGCCCGCCAGTTCTCCCCCGGCCCTGCGGGGGCGCCGGGGGCCAGTTAGCGCGACGGCCTGCCCGTGCGGATCAGCTCAGGCAGGCCGTTCGCGTTTCCAGGGCCCGGTAACGGCATCTGCTGGTACTCGCCGTAGCCCCCGCCGGGGACCGGCGGCGCCTGGGCTTCTCCGGCGAGCCGGTAGTAGACCAGCGTCACGACCAGGGCGAGGAACGGGGCGATCAGCGTGCCCGAGATGACCGAGCTCAGCCCGGTGCCCAGCACGTGCGGCAGCGCGGAGAAGATCAGCCCGAGCACCAGGTTCACCACCAGCAGGATCACGTACACCAGGACTAGCGTGGCGAACACGTGCCAGCCACGGCCGCGTACCAGCTGGTGGCTCCGGCCGAAGGCCGCGAGCACCCCGGACCCCTCGATGACGATGACCGGCACGATCACGGCCCAGATGGTGATGAGGTACAGGCCGGGGACGATGATCAGGGCCAGCCCGATCACGATGGCGATGCCGGCCATGATCGAGGCCAGGGCGACAGACCCGAGATACGGGGCGGCCGCGGAGACGGTCTCGCCGATGGACATGTCGGCGCGGCCGTCGCGCACGTCTTGCACGGCCTTGACCAGCGTCGCCTGCAGCAGGAAGGCCGCGATGATCTCCACCAGGGCGCCGAGCAGCGCCTCGATGGTACCGCCGGCCAGCGCGAGCAGCGCGGCGATGACCGCCGCGGCCAGGTAGATGACGAAAGCGATCGCGAGGAGGTGCTTGGCGTATGTCTTGTACATTCGCCACGCTTCGTCGAGAACGCCGGACAGTGGGTTCATGGCGGTGATGCTACAGCGAAAACCTCGCTCGTAGCGGGATGGCGGGGCCTAAGGGCGGACCCGCCATCAGCGTCTCCTGGCTGCGCAGCGGCGAGCCCGGTTCACGATGTCAGCTTGTCCAGCCGCTGCAGGAGCTCGTGGGCGGCGAGTTCGACCTCCTTGTGCCGCCACTCGGCCGCCCGGTACATGCAGGCGATGATGCCCATCCGGTGGATGCGCCTGAAGTCCCCGTAGACGAACGCGTACCTGGCCTTGGTCTCGTCCGCGGCACCCTCGGTGAGGCCGAGGTGCCAGCGGGCATACTCCGCCCACGAGTGCCTTTCCAGGTAGGCGTTCTGATCGCTGGCGCGGGGCTGGACCTGCCCCCAGTCGCTGTCGAGCACGTACTGCCGGCTGTCAATCAGGCGCTCAGCCTGCGCCACCGCGTCCGGGTTGACGGAATACGAAGCCATTACAGCATTCTTGCCTGCCGCCGTGGTTACGAGCCGCCGGGGCCGGGGAAGGCGCATGATCAGGCGTGGGAGATGCAGGTGACCGAGCGAGCGGGGCGGGTGCGTCATGGCGAGGAGCGGGCTGCGGGCTGTCGTGATAGGCGCCGGGGTGGCGGGCCTGGCCTGCGCGAGTGATCTGGTCGCGGCGGGTGCGACGGAGATGGCTGTGGTGGCTGCCCTGACCGGGAGCCGCCGGCACCAGGATCACGCGTCGCGGAGGCGGAGCACCAGGCCGCCGGCCAGGAGCGCCGCGGCGGCCCAGGCGGCGAGCACGCCGAGGCCCGCCCACGGGCTGAGAGGGAGGTGGCGCAGGCCGGCGCTGGCCTGGATCTCCAGCCCGGCGCTCATCGGGCCGAGTTGCCCGAGGTGCCGCTGCCAGCCCGGGCTGCTGACCAGCTGGCCGAGGATGGGGAAGACATACAGCAGGCCGAGGACAGCGCCGATGGCCGTCGCGGAATCCCGCACCGCGGTGGCGACGCCCAGGCTGAGCAGCGCGATCAGGGCGAGGTAGAGCACCGTCCCGGCGGCGGCGCGCAGCACCGGGCCGCCGGCCAGGGTCAGGGCCGGGTAGCCGTGCGCGGGGGTGAGCCCGTGGCCGGGCAGGATCAGGCGCCCCGCCAGCACCGAACCGAGGACGGCGACGGCACCCGACGCCAGCGTCAGGCCAGTGACCACGGCGGCCTTGGCGGCCAGCACGGCGGCCCGCCGCGGCACCGCGGTCAGCGTGGTGGCGATCATGCCGGTGCCGTACTCGGCGCTGACCGCCAGCACGGCCACGATGGCGATCACGGCCTGGCCCACGTCGGCGCCGGTGAGGCTGAGCTTGGTGATGTCAGGGTGGCAGCCAGCTGACGAATGGCAGGTGCCGGCGGCGTCCGCCATCGCGCTCACCGCCACGGTGAGCGCGATGGCGCCGAGCAGCAGCCAGCCGGTGCTGGACACGGTGCGCAGCTTGGTCCACTCGGCGTGCACCGCGCGGTTCACGCGTCCCTCCGGCGGAGCAGCACGAAAGCCAGGACCAGGGCGAGCGCGGTCCAGGCGCAAAGGACGCCGAAGGCCGGCCCAAGGGGCCAGCGGGAAATAGCCGTACATCGGCGTGTATTCGTTGCTGACCTGCGGATATTGCGGAATGGTCTGCTGGATGGCGAATCCGGCGGCGGGGGTGAGCCGCAGCAGCCACTCCCCGGCGCCGGCCGGCAGGACAGCCAGGGGACTTGCGAAGAAGTACGGCACGACGATCAGCGCGATGACGGCGGTGACCGGCCCGGCGCCGTGCCGCAGGATCGCGCCCAGGGCGAGGGCGAGGACCGCGGCGGCGGCAAGCAGCGCTGCGGTCCCCGCGACCATGCGTATCTCGGTGAGCGCGCTGATCGGGAACACGTATTTGCCGTTGGAGCGCAGCAGCCGCTCGCCGAGGGGGACCGCCGCGGCGGCGCCGGCCAGCCCGGTCACGAAGGTGACCGAGCCGATCACGACCGCCTTGGCCGCCAGGAGCTGGCCGCGCCGCGGGCTGGCGGCGAGCGTGGCGCGGATCAGGCCCCGCCGGTACTCGGCGGTGAAGAACATCGTCCCGACCACGGTCACCGCGATCAGCGCCGCGAACACGCCGGCCAGGCCATGCTCGGCCGGTTTGCCGATGCCGGCCGGCCCGGGCCGGCGGGCGCGATGTCGCCGGATCCGCTTACCGTGAGCCCGTCCCCGGCCGGGCGGAACCGGCCAGGCAGCGGCCGGTAACCGGTGCCGGCCCCGACCTGTTCGCCGCTCCAGCCGCCGCGGGACCCCGCGCCGGACCGGCTCACCTGGTCGAAGGACGCCGTGGCCAGGGTGGGGAAGCTATCCGTGGCGGTCACCTCCTGCGGCGAGGCGACGAACAGCCCGGCCTGCGCCGTGGACGGCAGGCCGGCCAGCCTGACGGTGCCTGCCCGGGTCCAGTGCGTGCCGTCGGCAGAGTCATATCCGGTGAGCGTGTCACCGGACCTGACCAGGCGCAGCCACCGCGGGGAGACGGCGGAGACGCCCCCCGGCGGGCCGGCCGCGTCGTGGGTGTAGTCGTACTGCATCCGCACCCCGTGGCCGCCGGTCACCATGATCGCCGCGTAGGGCGATCCCGGACGGGTGCTCGCCGCGACGATAATCCCGGCCTTGGACCATGGCTGCAGGCCTGCCCTGGTCGGGCCGTTCACGAAATTGGACCCGATCGTGCCGGCCAGCGAGGTCACCCGCACGGTCAGGCTGCCGTCCGGAGGCAGTGGCTGGCGGACGAAGTAGAAGGTGTCGGTGACGGCCTCGCCGTCCGGGCCCGCCGGGACGTGAGGATGGCAGACGGCCGCCGGACCGTTCGGGCCTCCCTCACCGCAGATGTCCTGGCCGGCGGATCCTGCGTACAACCCGATCAGCACGATCAGCAGTGCGGCGATCACCATGGCGACGATCCAGCCGCGGACGGTACGGAACTTGGTCCACTCGGCGTGCAGCAGCCGCGCGAAGCCGTAGCGCCTGGCCGAGGTGCGCTCGGGCGTGGCGGTGGCGGTCATCGGGCCGCCCCCGTCCCGGCCGGCGAGGCGGCGCGGAACTCGACCGCGCCCCTGGTGAGCTCCAGGTAGGCCTGTTCCAGGGTCGCGCGGTGGGCGCCCACCTCGGTGAACGGGACAGCGTGGCGGGTGAGCAGCACGACCGCTCGTTCGGCCGGTATGCCGGAGATCGTCACCACACCGGGTCCTTCGGCGGCGACCGCGGCCCCCGCCTGCGCCAGGACCTCCATCGCCTGCGCCGGCGCGGCGGTGCGCAGCGTCACCCGGCCGCCTGATGCGGCCGCCAGCAGCTCCTGGGTGCTGGTGTCGGCGATCACCCGCCCGCGGCCGACGATCACCAGGTGGTCCGCCGTGTCCTGCAGCTCGCTCATCAGGTGGCTGGCCACCAGCACGGTCCGGCCCTCGCCGGCCAGCGACCGCAGCAGCCCGCGCATCCAGACGATGCCTTCCGGGTCCATGCCGTTGAACGGCTCGTCTAGCATCAGCGCCGGCGGGTCGCCGAGCAGCGCCGCGGCGATGCCCAGCCGCTGCCGCATGCCCAGCGAGTACCCGCCCGCGCGCCGCCGGGCCGCGCTGTCCAGGCCGGCCTGGACGAGGACCTCGTCGACACGCCGGGCGGGCAGCCCCTGGGAGTGGGCCAGCCACAGCAGGTGGTTGCGGCCGGTGCGGCTGGGCTGCAGGGCCCCCGCGTCAAGCAGCGACCCGACCCGGGTCAGCGGGCGGGGCAGGCTGGCGTAGGGCCGGCCGCCGACCAGCGCGATGCCCGCATCGGGCGCGTCGAGGCCGAGGATCACCCGCATGGTGGTGGACTTCCCTGCGCCGTTCGGCCCGACGAACCCGGTGACCCGGCCCGGCGCCACCGTGAACGACATGCCGTCCAGTGCCACGGTCGGCCCGAAGCGTTTCCGCAGCCCGGCTACTTCGATCGCTGTCATGATCCTTCTCCGTTGATGGCGGCCACGTCCTACCGCGGTTGTATGCCACCGCCGGTGTCAGCACGGTGCCAGCAGCCGACACCGGACTGACACCCGCCACCTGGCATCGTTGGATGCATGAGAGTGCTGGTCGTGGAAGATCACGAGATCCTGGCCCGGACGATCGGGACCGGGCTGCGCCGCGAGGGCATGGCGGTCGACGTCGTCCTCGACGGCGACGACGCGCTCGGCCACCTGGCCGTCACCCGTTACGACGTCGTGGTGCTTGACCGGGACGTGCCCGGGACGCACGGCGACGAGATCTGCCGGCGGCTCGCCTCCGAGCGCGCCGCGACCAGGATCTTGATGCTGACCGCGGCCAGCACCGTCGCGGCGCGGGTGCACGGCCTCGGCCTGGGCGCCGACGACTACCTGCCCAAGCCGTTCGATTTCGCCGAACTGGTGGCCCGTATCCGCGCCCTCGGCCGCCGCAGCGCGCCGCCCTTGCCGCCCATCCTGGAATGCGGCGACATCAGCCTGGACCCCGGCAGCCGGGTGGCGTTCCGCGCCGGGCGCCGGCTTGAGCTGAGCCCCAAGGAGTTCGCGGTGCTGGAATGCCTGCTCGGTTCGGCCGGCCGGGTGATCTCCGCCGAGGAACTGCTCGACCGGGTGTGGGACGAGGCCGCCGATCCCTTCACCACCGCGGTCAAGACGACGATGCTCCGGCTCCGGGCCAAGCTCGGGGACCCGCCGGTCATCCGCACCGTCCGCGAGGGCGGATACCAGATCGGAGCAGCGTAATGATGTCATGGGTGCGCCGCCTGCCCTGGCGGACACTGCGCGTGCAGCTTGTCCTGCTCTACGCCGGGGCCTTCTTCGCCACCGGCGTGGCCGTGCTCCTCGTCCCGATCCTCACGATCAAGCAGTCGATCCCGGAAGGGGCTAACGCGGCCGCCATCGCCCAGATCGAGGCCGATACCCGCATGGAGGTCATCCGGGCCGCGGCCAGCCTGGCGGGCCTGGTCCTGCTGTCGCTCGCGATCGGCTGGCTGATCGCCGGACGGCTGCTGCGGCCGCTGCGCACGATCACCGCGACCGCCCGGGACATCTCCGCCAGTAACCTGGACCGGCGCCTGGCCCTCGGCGCCCGCCACGACGAGTTCTCCGAGCTCGGGGAGACCCTCGACAGCCTGTTCGGCCGGCTCGAGGCGTCGTTCGATTCGCAGCGGCGGTTCGTGGCCAACGCCTCCCACGAACTGCGCACCCCGCTGACCGCGGAGCGCACCCTGCTGCAGGTGGCGCTGGCCGACCCGGACGCCGACGCGGAGTCCCTGCGCGCGACCTGCCAGGAACTGCTCGTGCTCGGCGAGCAGCAGGAGCGCCTCATCGAGGCGCTCCTCACGCTGGCGTCCGGTGAGCGCGGCGTCGATCGCTGGGATCCCTTCGACCTCGCCGAACTCGCCGGGAAGGTGATCGCGGACCGCAGCGGGGAAGCAGATCGCCGCGGTGTCCGCGTCGGCGCCGCGCTCGGCACCGCCCCGGCCGCAGGCGACCCCAGCCTGGCCGAGAGCCTGGTGGCGAACCTGGTGGACAACGCGCTGCGGCACAACGCGGCCGGAGGCCGGATCGAGATCGCCACGACGACCCGCGCCGGGAAGGCGGTCGTGTCGGTCGGCAACACCGGGCCCCTGGTCTCGCCGGACGAGGTGGACCGGCTGTTCCAGCCGTTCCAGCGGATTGGCACCGAGCGGGTCGGCCACGACGGCGGGCACGGGCTCGGCCTGGCCATCGTCCGGGCCATCGCCGGCGCCCACGGCGCCGCGCTCACCGCGAAGGCCCGTCCCGAAGGCGGCCTCGACATCGAGGTGAGCTTCGCCGAGCGCAGCAAGGAGACCCGCCGCGACTCGGCCGGTGTCACGCCCGTTACTTTATGGCGACGGCGTTGGCGGGCGAGCCGATCCCGCCCGGAGCGTTCAGCGGCGCGCTGACCATGAACATCTCGTAGATGCCGTCGGCGGCGCAGTCGTCGGCCAGGTCGCTCAGCCACCACAGCTCGCCCAGGGCCATGCCGAACTGGCCGATGAGCGTGTTGTGCAGGAAGCCGAACGGGTGCGCCTCGGGGCTCAGGTCGGCCGGGAAGACCTCGACGCCGAAGGTGTCCGAGGCGATGGCCGCCGCGTGGCTGTTCCACAGGTACTCGCAGACGGCCTCGCTGTGCTCGACGCCGGGCGCGGTGACGTTGCCGTGCAGCCGGTTCTTAACCCGGCTGGGCTGCTGGACGTACCAGGCGGCGAAGCCGGTGTGCAGCAAGATGACGTCGCCGGCGGCGAACTCGACGCCGGCCTGGCGGCGGGCCAGCTCCAGGTCGGCGACGCCGATCGCGGAGCTGTCGCCGGGATCGTAGGGCCACCCGGCGTCCCGCATCGCCCGCTCGACATCCAGCAGGACCGCGCGCCCGGCCAGGCCGTGCCTGGCCCAGTGGTCGATGGTGTTCCGGCTGCCCGCCAGCACCTCCTGCTCGGTGGCCCCGTTGTACATCTGGTCCGGTGCGTAGCCGACGTGGGCGAGCGAATCCCACTGGCTGGAGGCCTGCGGGTAGAAGTTGTCGTAGACGTCGTCGAAGCCGGCCGTGCCGGGCTGGTGCAGGACCTGATGGCGAGGTGCGCCGCGGAACGTCGCCAGCGCCGGGGAGATGCTGCCGAGCGGCATGTCCAGGCAGAAGACCTGTCCCCGCCGGACCAGCCGGGCGGCCGCGGCGATCCGCTGCGGCGTCATCAGGTTGACCAGGCCGAGGTTGTCCTCGGCGCCGAACAGGCCCCACGCGGAGCGGCCGCCGCGCGGGGCGGCCGGCAGGTCAGCGTAGTCCGGCAGCTCAGTCATCACGCAACCTTCCCTCGGGCGTCCGTCACCTCATGATCATGGCCAGGCCCGCGCCGGGCAACAACGGCGAGGGAATCCTCGGTACTGCCGATTCCGCATGAGCTTCGCTAAGGTACCGACGTAGAGGGCATGGTCACATTCCGCCCCTATGCCGGCTGTTCCCACTCGCGAGGACGGTGGTGGCCCGATGGCCCTGACCACTCAGACGATGACCGATGAGCAGCGCAAGTCCGTTGCGCTCGAGTACCTGAAGGCTTTCGACAACGGCGGCGTCACCTCGACGGGCGGCAGCCTCCTGGATCTGTTCGCCGAGGATGCTCAGGTCTACTTCCCCAAGTGGGGGCTGGCGAACGGCAAGAAGGACATCGGCCAGATGTTCGGCGACGTCGGCGGCACGATCACCTCCATCGTCCACCACTACTCCCACTTCAACTGGGTGATCTCAGGCGACATGGTGGTGTGCGAGGGCACCAGCCACGGTGAGCACCGCGACGGCCCCTGGCGCGCCGGAGTCCCCGAGTGGGCCGCCGGCCGGTGGTGCGATGTCTTCGAGATCCGCGACTGGAAGATCCAGCGCTGCTTCATCTACCTGGACCCTGACTACGCGGCCAAGGACACGGAACGCTACCCGTGGCTGCCCCGGCCCTGACGCCCGGCAGGGCCATGCCGGGCGGCGACCGTCCGCATGGCCGAGCGCTCAGGCAAGACCGTCAGGAACTACCACGCCGCACTCTGCCTGGCCGCCACCCTCCACTGGCTCAGCACCAGCTTTGGCAACACGGCCCAGTCCCTCCATGAACACTCGTGTCATGCGCTGATTGAAGCTCGGTTGCTCGCCGCGGACCGGCTGACCAATGAGGGCGATGGTCATGAGGACTTCCCTGGCCGTAACGTCGTCACGCGCGTACCCGCCGTCTACCGCTCGGGCGAGGAGCGTTTGGAGCGCCGGTTCGAGCCGGTCCATGAGGTGCTGCGGGAGGTCATCGTAGGCCGGGTCACCGGAGTGTAGCGCCGAGGCGAGCCCGCGTTTGGTGCCGACGAAGTCCGTGAAGCGCCCGATCCAGCCCATGAGCGCTTCCCACGGAGTGAGCATGGTCCCGAGCTCTTCCGCAGCTTCGACGCACTCGTCGATCTCGTGCTGCAACACGGCGACGATGAGGTCGGAACGGCGAGGGAAATGCCGGTAGAGCGTTCCGACGCCCACTCCCGCAAGATCCGTGATCTCCTTCGCGGGCGCGTCCACACCGCTGACCGCGAACACGGTCTTTGCGGCCTCCACCAGTGCGACGACATTCCGCTTTGCGTCAGAGCGCTGACGCCGGGACGGGTCGATACCGCGCCCCGCCGACGGAGCCGTCGTCGTGACCGACTCGGGTGCCATGATCCTCCTGTTGCTAACCGGAAAGCGATTCCGTATAGTTCCGGAAAGAGCTTCCGCTTGCTGGCAGTGTACGTCGACGGAGCGGTTGATCCCGCTCGCCGAAGAAGCCGGACTGTCGATGCCCCACCTCGCGATGGCGTTCGCGATCTCGCACCCGGGTGTCACGAGCGCGCTGCTCGGTGTCCGCACCATGGAGCAACTCGACGACCTTCTCGCGGGAGTGGACGTCGTCCTTTCCAACGATGTCCTCGACCGGATCGATGAGATCGTCCCGCCCGGAACCGACATCGGCACCCTCGACCAGGCATACGTGCCGCCGGCGATCCAGAAGACGGAACTGCGCCGCCGCCCGCTCAGCGAGCGCTCCGCCGCCTGAGACAGGCGCCTTCGCGGCCGCGTTCCCGCTACCGGTGAGGCCAGGCGGGCCGCTGGGCCGCAGGCCTGGCGTCCGGGTCCCGGGTTAACGGGGAGGATCCGGCCTGCGGGGAGGAAAAGGTACCCCAGGGGGGCCCGGATCCTCCCGGTAAGCCATATCCTCCCCGTTAAATGCGGCGCCGGGCAGGTCCCGGGCGCCGGCGGACGGCCGGGCCGCCGCTCGCTCCCGGGCTCACGGGGCCCGTGATGCCAGGCGGACCGGACTTACCCCAGTTACCTGACAAAGCACTAGTAGTCAGATCTGCCGGCCGCGCCCCTCCCAGTACGGAGCGCGCAGCGTGCGCTTGAGTATCTTCCCGCTCGGGTTGCGTGGCAGCGCGTCAACCATGTCGACGGTTCGCGGGCACTTGTAGTGGGCCAGGCGTTCCCTGGCGAACTCGACGATCTCCGGCCCGGTCGCCTGCTGGCCCGGCCGGAGCGCGACCACCGCCTTGACGGTCTCGCCCCAGTGGTCGTCGGGAACGCCGATGACGGCGACCTCGGCCACCGCCGGATGCCCGGCCACGACCTGCTCGACCTCGGGCGAGTAGACGTTCTCCCCGCCGGTGATGATCATGTCCTTGACCCGGTCGGAGACGAAAAGGAACCCGCCGTCGTCGACGTGCCCGATGTCGCCGCTGCGGAGCCAGCCCTCCCCGGTGATCGCCTCGGCGGTGTCGTCCGGCTTGTTCAGGTAGCCCATCATCCGCTGCGGCGAACGGAACCAGAACTCGCCCGGCTGGCCCGCAGCGACATCCTGGCCGGTGCCCGGGTCGACCACGCGCACCTCGGCGCCGGGCAGCAAGGTGCCCGCCGAGACGAGCCGGTCCGGCCGGGAGGCGTCCCGGTGTGCCTGCGGGGACAGGGCGCTGATCACGCCGGCCAGCTCGGTCTGGCCGTAGACCTGGACGAAGTTCAGCCCGGGCCACGCCGCGAGCGCCTGACGCAGTATCGGAAGCGGCATCGGCGCGGCCCCGTAGAGCAGGTACTTCAGGCCGCTCAGCGCGGTTATGGCCTTCTCCCCCGCAGCGAGCAGCGCGGACACCACCGCCGGCACCAGGAACGCGTGGGTGGCCCCGGCGGCGAACGCCGCCAGCAGCGACGCCGGGTCAGGCTCGCGGGTGAACGTGCTCGGCGCCCCGGCGTAGATGCCGAACAGCGCGTAGCAGGTGCCGCCGACGTGGAACAGCGGCATCGCGACCAGGTTGCGGTCCCCCGGGCCCAGCGGGGCCAGCGGGACCGCGTTCTGAGTGTGCTCGACGATGTTGCGGTGCGACAGCATCACGCCCTTCGGCCGGCCGGTCGTGCCGGAGCTGTACATCACCAGCCACAGGTCCTCCCCGGTCACGTCGCGGCCGCGCCCGGCGGGCCCGGCGGTCGCCAGGAACGCCTCGTAGCCGTCATCCGCGCCGCCCACCGTGATCACGTCGGTGACGCCTGGCAGCCTGTCCCTGATGACCTCGACCGCGGGCAGCAGCTCCGCCCCGGCGAACAGCACGCTGGCGCCCGAGTCGTTGATCACGTAGTCCAGTTCGCCGGCCGCCAGCCGCCAGTTGATCACCGCGCTGGCCGCGCCGAGCAGCCCGGCCCCCAGCGCCACCTCCAGGCACGCCGGGTTGTTCTTGTCCAGGAACGCCACCCGGTCACCGCGCCCGAGGCCGAGCGCGGCCAGGCCGCCGGCCACCTGCCGGATCCGGTCGTGCCACTGCGCCCACGTCCACCGCACCCCGCCGTACGTCAGCGCCTCGGCGTCCGGCTGCACCGCGGCCCAGTGCGCGACCGCGTCGGTCATGAAGTCCATCCCTGGCGGCGCCGTCACCGTCATGACTCTCCCTCCCGGCCGCCCCGGCGGGAGCGGCCCACTGCCAGAGTGGCCGGTCCGCCGCTGGCTGGCAATAGCAGCATGCTGGCCTGGCCTTGACTAGCGATCCGGCGACACCGCCGGCGCGGCGGCCTCGGCGGCGACGCCGACGGGATCGTAGTAGTGGGCGTACTGCCAGAGCCCGCGGGAGACGAGCACGTCGTCGGTTAGCGCACCGAACCGGTCCGGAGCGAGCGCCGTCATCCCCGGTGGCGGAGCGTCGCTGGTGATCCAGGCGGCCAGCGCCTCGCCGATCGCGAGCGAGGACGAGAACCCCGAGCCGTTGCACCCGCTGGCGACCCACAGGCCGGGCAGGTCCGGCACGGGGCCGACGACGAAGCGGCCGTCGGGGCTCATCGTGAACAGCCCGCCGCGGTGTTCGGCGACCGCGGCGCTGCCCGCGGCTGGGGCCTCAGCCTCAACCTGGCCGGCCAGCTTGCGCAGCACGCCGAGGTCCAGCGGCACGTCATCGGTGCTGAACGAGGGAGGCTGCTGGTCCGGGTCGACCGGCAGCGGGCCTGGCTCGAACCCGCCGACCATGAGCCCGCCGCGGGCCGGGCGCAGGTAGACGGCGGCGTCGACGACCCGGGCGATCGCGTCGGCAGGATCGATGTGGGTCGTGGGCTCGGTGATCAGCAGCTGATGGCGGACCGGGGCGACCGGTACCCGCGCTCCGGCCAGGCCGGCCACCTGGCGGACCCAGCCGCCCGCCGCGTCCACGATCACCGGCGCGGTGATCAGCCGGCTCCCGGTCTCTACCCCGGCCGCGCGGCCCGCGGCGACCGGGATCCCGATGACCGCCTCGTTTTCGGCCACCACGGCCCCGAGCCGCCGGCAGGCGGCTCGGCAGGCCTGGATGAGGCTGGCCGGCTCCTCGATGTAGACGTCCTCCGGGCACCACAGCGCGAAGTCGTCGCCGGCGGGTCGGTAGTAGCTGAGCCTGCCGCGGAGCTCGCTCTCGGAGGCCTCACGGACGTCGGCGCCCCAGCGCCGGGACTGCGCCATTTCCTGGGCGAGGTACTGCCGGTGCTGAGCGGTCCTGGCGATCAGGAAGCTCCCGGAGGGAGCCACCGTCAGCGGCTCTCCGGCCCATTCGGCGAAGGTGAGTGCCCTGGTGATGCTGCGCCGGGCGAGCCGGGTACGCAGCTCGTCCGCCTGGACGGACTTGAACAGGCCCGCCGCCCGGCCGGAGGCCTGCGACCCGGCGGTGTGGCGTTCCACTACCACGACCGACCGGCCGGCCAGCGCACAGTGCAGGGCGGTACTCAGGCCAAGCGCACCGGCCCCGATGACCACGACATCGGCGTCCACCTGGCCATTGTGCCTCAGGGTTTCTCCCAGACCGAGATGTGCTGGCTGCTCTCGCCGGTGAAGGGCCGTCGGCTCCAGTCCTCCCACCGGTCGCTCAGCCGCATCCCGGCCAGCTGTGCCATCAGGTCGAGTTCGGCCGGCCACACGTACCGGAACGGCATGGTGCTGTACTCGCCCTGGCCGCCGGTGAACTCGACGTAGTGCCCGTGCATCGCCTGCGTGGCCGGGTCATACGAGTAGGACACCCAGCGTTCCTCGCTCAGGTGCCAGGGCAGCACATCCTGCCCCGGCGGGAGCCGGCGCAGCTCGGGAACCCGGCACTCGATGACGAAGCAGCCGTCTTCATCCTCCATTGCCCGGACAGTACCGCAGCCGCCGGCGGCTAGCCGCCCGGCCTGCTGCCGAGCCAGGCCGCGGCCCGCGCCCGCGACGCCTGCGAGAGCCAGGCGTCCTCGACGACCTCAGTCAGTTCCCGCACCGTGAGCTCGCCGATCTGGCTCCCTCGCACCAGCACCGACGGGTGGCCGTCGAAGTGCGGCGTGGTGAAGAACGGCGACCCCGGATCCTGGACCAGCGCCTGCTTGTCGGACTCCGAGGGCACCCAGAACACGATCACGTCCGGGTAGCGATCACCGGTCACGGGATCAACGGCGTCGGGGCGGGGGGTGCGGAAGAACACGAAGGACTTCCCGCCGACCTGGTAGACCGGGTTGCCGCTCGATCCGCGCACGACCGTGACGTGCGGCATGCGCATGGCCAGCTCGTGTACGTCCGCGAGCCGGGCCCGGCGCGATCGTGCCGCCATCTGTCCAGCCCAGGCGCTGTCAGGCCGATCCGGACGACGCGCGCGAGGTAGACGAGGTCAGCACCGCCGCGGCACCGGTCAGGGCCGCGCCGCCGGCGATCGCGGCCACCAGCCACCGGGTCACCCGCGGCAGCTCGCGCCACGATGCCAGGCTGGCCGCCACGTCCAGGCCGTCGGCCAGGGCGCCCGCGGCGATCCAGGCGGCGGCCGGTCCCGGCTCCGCGTCTGGCCGCGCCAGGGCCGCCAGCGCACCCAGCCCGAGGGCCAGGTCACGCCCGCCCAGAGCGCGGCCGAACACCCGCGCGGTCAGGTCGTCCGCCGACGCGCCGACCCACGGGCGGGCCGGTACCGCGGGCCAGGCCAGGGCGGTCAGGCCCAGCGCCACGCGCCCGGCCGCGACGGTCACGGCACCACGCCGCAGCAGCGCGGGAAGGTCCGTCGGGGTCAGCTGCATTCTTTCCTCCGGCTCGCCGGGGCACGGTAGTCCAGGCACTGGGGCACCGGACGATCATAGCGGGACGGCGGCCAGGCAGGCGATCGCCGTGACGGAGGTCAGTCCGCCTCGGCGGCCTGCTTGATCGCGGCCAGCGTGACGGGAATGCCGTGCCGTGCGGCCTCGACGCGGTTGGCGATCTGCTTCTCCGCGTCGTCGCCGTACCTGTCGTGGAACCCGGTGATGCCGACGGGACGGAACTCCCAGGACTCGGTGACCCGCGTCCCGCCGTCCACGGGGGTGAACGTGTAGCCCCACCGCACCCAGCCGCCGTTGACCTCGAAGGCGAACTCCCGGCCGCGATCGGCTGCCACGATCTGGGACCGGGTTTCCCAGGTCCGTCCGGGCAGCTCGTTGTGCCCGGTGAACCAGGCCCCGACCTGGGGTCCGTCGCCGTCGTCCCACCAGCAGGCCGTGCAGACCGGACTCCACTCCCCCATCCGCCTCACATCGCAGACCATGTCGTACAGGGCTTCCGGCGAGCCGGCGATGACGATGGACTCGGAGTACTGCAGGCTGCTCATGCCTCAGTATTTCGCGCGGCGCTCGATGACCGCGGCCAGGGGCAGGCGCGTCGGGTACCCCGAATAGTTTAATCCTGATTCGATTTTCTCGGCCGGATTCAGGCGGCTTCGAACACCGCGGCCACGCCCTGGCCGCCGCCGACGCACATGGTCTCCAGCAGGTACCGGCCCTGGCGGCGGCGCAGTTCGCGCAGGCCGGTGGCGAGCATCCGGGCGCCGGTGGCGCCGATCGGGTGGCCGAGCGAGATGCCGGAACCGTTGACGTTGAGCTTGTCCGGCTCGTCCCACCGCCATCCGGCGAGCACCGCCAGCACCTGGACCGCGAACGCCTCGTTCAGCTCGATCAAGTCGATGGAGCCGAAACTCAGGCCCGTTCGGGAAAATAGCTTCTCCACGGCCGGGACCGGGCCGATGCCCATGGTGGCCGGCTGCAGCCGGCCGCCGCCCAGCCGGCCAGGTAACCCAGCGGCTCCAGGCCGAGCGGCCCGAGCCGGTCCTCGGCCACCACCAGGCACGCCGCGGCCGCGTCGTTCTGCTGGCTGGCGTTGCCCGCGGTGACGGTGCCGCCTGGCATGATCGTGCGCAGCTTGGCCAGGGCCTCGGCGGTGGAGTCGGGCCGCACGCCCTCGTCCCGGCTGACCACCACCGGGTCGCCGCGCCGCTGCGGCACCCGCACCGGGACCACCTCGTCGTCGAACAAGCCCGCGTCCCAGGCGGCCGCGGCGCGCTGGTGGCTGCGGGCGGCGTAGGCGTCCGCCTCGTCCCTGGTGATGCCGTACCGCGTGGCGAGGTTCTCCGCGGTCTCGATCATCCCGGAGATCTTGCCGAACCGCCATTCCGGCTGCGACCGCTCCCGGCCGCGGTCGATGCGGTCGTACAGGACCTGGTTCCCGGCCCGGGCGCCCCAGCGGACCGAGGTGGTGTAGTGCTCGGCGTTGCTCATGGACTCGGCCCCGCCGGCCAGCACCACATCGGCGGCGCCGGTCTGGACCATCATGGCCGCGGTGATGACCGCCTGCAGCCCGCCGCCGCAGCGCCGGTCGATCTGGAACCCGGGCACGCTGACCGGCAGGCCGGCGTGCAGCGCCGCCCACCGGCCGATGCAGGGCGTCTCGCCGTTGACGTAGGACTGGGCGAAGGAGACGTCGTCGACGAGTTCCGGGTCGATCCCGGTCCGCTCGAGCACCGCCTTGATCGCGGTGGCGGCGAGTTCCTCGACGGGGACGGCCCGCAGGCTCCCGCCGAACGTGCCCACCGGCGTCCGCACCGGCGCGACGATCGCAGCCCTGCGATTAGCGGCGGGGCGTGTGGTCATGTCTGGTCCTCCGTTCAGTCTCCGGGCGCTGATTCGAGAGCGGCCCGGTGGTCCGGGTGGGCGATCGCGATCATCCGCTCGCGCCGCTGGGCCAGGCTCAGCCCGCGCAGGTCGGCCACTCCATACTCGGTCACGATCACGCCCGTGTCAGCCCGGGCCAGGCCGGCCGGGCCGTGCAGCCGGGCCACGACGCGACTGGCCGTCCCGGCGGTGGACGGCCCCGTGGTCGAGGGAAGGGCGATTACCGGGACGCCGCCCGCCGACCGGGCCGCGCCGCGCAGGAAGTCCGCGGCGCCGCCGGTGCCGCCCACGTAGCGGCCGGCCGCGACCTCGATGTTGGCCTGCCCGGTCAGGTCGACCTCGATGGCCGAGTTGACCGCGACCAGGGCGTGCTGGGCGGCGAGCACCGCCTGGTCGTGGGTGTATCGCGTGTCGCGCAGCTGAACCGACCTATCGACGGCGGCCGTCTTGATCAGGGCGCCGGTGCCGAGGAGGAGACCGGTCACGGCCAGGCCCCGGTCGACGCTCTTGCGCGCCCCGGTGACCACGCCGGCCTCGATCAGCCCGGCGATCTCGTCGGTGATCATCCCGGAGTGCACGCCCAGGTCACGGTGGCCGCGCAGGTGGCGCAGCACGACGGCGGGCAGGCCGCCGATGCCGACCTGGAGGGTGGCGCCGTCCGGCACCAGGCCCGCGACCTGCTCCGCTATCGCTCTATCGACATCACTGGCCGGTTTCGGCGGATACTCGGCGGGTGACCGCGAGGTGCGAACGAGCACGTCGATCTCGCCGCGGCTCAGCCTGCGGTCGCAGCCGACATCCGGCACCTGGTCGTTGACCTCCGCGATCACCGTGCCGGCCCGGCCGATGAGCGGGGCCAGGTAGTCCGCGGCCAGGCCCAGGCCGAACGTGCCGTCGGGCCCGGCCGGCGGCAGCGCCAGGAACAGCACGTCGGCGCGGAGCGGGCCGTGGCCGAGTATGTCCGGCAGCTGGGAGTAATGGCAGGGCACGATGTCGAGCAGCCCGGCCTCGCTCAGCGCCCGGTTGGCGCCGGCCGCGGTGTACGAGCTGAACGACAGGTAGTCACAGTGCTCCGGGCGCACCGCGGCCGTGGTCGAGATCCCCGCGAAGCAGCGGACGCCGCCGAGCTGCTCGCGCTGCGCGGCCAGCGTCTCGGTCAGCGTGAGCGGCTCGGCGCAGCCCTGGCCCCAGGCCACCACGGCGCCCGGCCTGATGTACCTGGCCAGGTCGAGCGCGGCGGCGTCGCTGATCTCCGCGGTCATTCAGGCGCCGGCGTACCTGGCCTTGAGCTCCGTCTTCATCAGCTTTCCCGCTTCGCTGCGCGGCAGGCTGTCGACGAAGCGGACGGTCCTGGGCGCCTTGAAGCCGGCGATCTTCGACTTCACGAACGCGATGATCTCCTGCTCGAGTTCGGGTCCCGGGACGGCCCCGGGGGCGGGCTGGACGAACGCCGCCACCGACTCCCCCATCTCCGGGTCGGGCAGGCCGATGACCGCGACGTCGTAGACGGCCGGGTGCAGCGCGAGCACGTTCTCGGTTTCCTGCGGGTAGATGTTGACGCCGCCGGAGATGATCGTGAACGCCCTGCGGTCGGTGAGGAACAGGAAGCCGTCGTCATCGAGGTAGCCGATGTCGCCGAGGGTGGTCCAGTTGGGGTGGGCCGGGTGCTGGGCGGCCCGGGTCTTGTCCGGGTCGTTGTGGTAGGCGAACGGGATATCTTCGCTCTCGAAGTAGACGCCGCCGGTCCGGCCCGCGGGAAGTTCGGTTCCGTCGTCGGCGCAGATCCGCACCGTGCCCATGATTGGGCGGCCCACGGTGCCCGGCTTGGTGAGCCAGGTGGCGCTGTCGATGGCCGTCATGCCGTTGCCCTCGGTGCCGGCGTAGTACTCGAACAGGACCGGCCCCCACCAGGCGATCATCTTCTCCTTGACCTCGACCGGGCACGGCGCCGCGGCGTGGATGGCGACCCGCAGGCTGGACACGTCGTAGCGATCGCGGGTGTCCTGGGGCAGCTGCAGCATCCGGACGAACATGGTCGGCACGAACTGCGCGTGGGTGACGCCGTGGTCCTGGATGGCCGCCAGGACCTGTTCGGCGTCGAACCGCTTCGTCATGACCACGGTGCCGCCGAGGACCTGGATGGAGCCGGACCAGCGCAGCGGGGCCGCGTGGTAGATCGGCCCGGGAGACAGGTACACCGAGTCCTGATTGACGCCGAAGAACATGCTGGCCAGGCCGGCCAGGGCCTCACCGGGCTCGGTCACCTGGCGGTCGGGCAGCGACGGCCGGACGCCCTTGGGCCGGCCTGTGGTGCCCGAGGAGTACAGCATGGTGGCGCCGCTCGGCTGGTCGGCGAACGGCTCGTCCGGCGCGGCGGCGATGGTGTCCTCGTAGCTGCCGTAGCCGGCGACCGGGCCGCCGTAGGCCAGCCTCAGCTTCACCCCGCTGGTCAGGCCGGTGACCGCCTCGGCGGTGGGCGCCTGCCCGGCCGACACGATCAGCGCGGTCGCGCCGCTGTCGCCGACGATGTAGGCGACCTCGTCCGGCTTGAGGTGCCAGTTGACGGCGGTGATGTACAGGCCGGACCGCATCGCGGCCCAGTACACCTCGAAGGCGCGCAGGTTGTTCTCGGTCAGCAGGGCCACCACGTCGCCGGGCCGCAGGCCCGCCTCGTGCAGCACGTGCGCCAGCTGGACCGAGCGCCGCTCGAGATCCCCGTAGCTGAGCGTCTCGCCGGTGCCGCTCATCACCGCCGCGACCCGGTCGGGCGCCTCGGCCGCGTACGTTCCTGGGTACATGGTCCTCCGCCGGGACGGCTCGGTGCGGCAGGCCTGATTAATCCAGCCTAAAAGTAACCGGGTTCCCCGGCCGGCGGCAAGCTCGGCTTCGAGCGGCCCGGTCAGGCGCCGATGGCCGCGTACGCGGCCGCCCAGAAATCCCGCACGAGCTCGGTGGGCTCCGGTGACGTCATCATCCTCTGGGTCAGCAGGATCCCGGTGAGGCCGGATGTCACGTCGGTGCGCCAGGTAGTACCGGAGCCGCCGTCCCAGCCGAACCCGCCGGGTATGCCGGGTTCGCCGCCCTGGCCGGGCGGCCCGGTCGCTCGGCCGGCACCGTGTCGTCGAGACCGGACTCCAGGGCGCGCAGGACCCTCGGTGCGGCGAGCTCGGGCAGCCACCGCCGCACCGGGTCGTCCAGGGCCATCGCCCCGTCCTGGATGAGCAGCATGGCCGCCACGCCGGCGATCGGCTTGGTGATCGACGCGATGCGGAAGATAGCGTCGCGTCCCGGGCCGCCGCCCACTCCCGGGCCGCTCGGTCCCGGGCTCACGGGGCCCGTGATGCCAGGCGGACTGGACTTACCCAAGTTACCTGACAATGCACTACTAGGCGTTTATCTGAGTGTTCCAGAGACCGAAGGTGCTGGTGAGCGGGTAGCAGGTGTGCGTGCCCTGGCAGTAGTAGAGAGGCGGGCGGTTGGCCGTGTAGATCCTGGTGATCTTGGTGAAATAGCGGACGCCGGGGTGGCCGGGCAGGGGCTCGGGGCGCCACAAGGTGATCAGCGCCGGGTACGAGACGAACTTGCCATCCGCGCAGTCCGGCGTGCAGGTGTTGATCTTTTCTGTGCCGGTGCCGAACGCCTCGGAGCCCCAGTTGACCCAGTGCAGGGCGGTCAGGACGTCGCCCGCGTCGGCGCAGGTCAGGATGAAGCTCGAGGGGCGGGTCTGCTGCTGGCCGAGGCAGTCGACCACGATCACGCGCGGCTGGGCGCCGGCTCGGTCCGCGGCGCGGCTGGACACGGACGCGGTGGTCACCGCGTGCGGCGATGCGCAGCCCGCCAGGAAGCCGGCGGCGGTTATGGCGAGCAGAACGGCAGTGAGCGCGGCAATCTGCCGTATAGGTGAACGTTTCATCGGCTGCTCCTCGCAACGCCCCATTTCACAAACTAAGACGCGGTCCGGTGCGCCTGGTTGCGGCAGAGTGGATTGAATCTAAGATAAAAATAATCGTGAGCCTATAATTTGACGCGTGCCTAGAAAACAGGACGTGACGGTGCCGGAGGAAGCCGGCTCCAAGTCCGCGCGGACCAGGGAGCGGATCCTCGACGCCGCCGCGCACGTGCTCAGCCGGAAGGGGTACGCGGGCACGCGGCTGAGCGACGTCGCCGTCCAGGCCGAGATCCAGGCCCCGGCGATCTACTACTACTTCCCGTCCCGCGATGACCTGATCGAGGAGGTCATGTGGACGGGCATCGCGCACATGCGCGAGCACATGACCGGGATCCTGGCCGCGCTGCCGCCCGAGGCGGACCCGCTGGACCGCATCGACGCCGCGGTCGAGGCCCACCTGCGGTACTGCCTGGAGATCTCGGACTACACCACCGCCTCGATCCGCAACGCGGGTCAGGTCCCGGAGAGCATCGCGATCCGGTACGCGGCCGAGGCATCTCAGTACGGCGACATGTGGCGCAAGCTGCTGCAGGACGCGGACAACGCCGGGCTGCTGCGGCCCGGCCTGGACCCGATGGCGGCCCGGATGATGGTGCTGGGCGCCCTCAACTGGGCGGCCGAGTGGTGGAACCCGCGGCGGGGCTCGCTGGACACCGTGGTGCGCACCGCGCAGTCGCTGGTCCGGCACGGTCTCGGCACCCAGCCGGCGGGCGGCCCTACGCCTCGACCAGGACGACGGTCGCGCTGAGGGTCCGCCGCGGCGCGATCGCCAGGCCGATCTCGCCCAGGGCCGCGCCGGAAACCTCGATGCCCGGCACGCCGGACTCCTCCAGGCCGCTGCGACGCCGGCGGCGCACGCCCGGTGTCACGTCGGTGACCCGGTAACGCCGCTCCGGGTCAAGACCCGGCACCCGCAAGGAGGCGGGCTGGTCGTTCCTGGGCTCGTCCAGCTGCACGTAGCTCATCAGGGCCGCCGACCGGTCCGCCGCGACCACGCCATGCATCCACGCGGTGTCGTCCGGGGTGTCGATCCGGACCATGCGGCCGGAGTGGATGAGCGCGCGGTGCCGCTTGTACAGCTCGATCCAGCCGGCCAGCTCGGCGATGTCCTCCTCGCTCAGCTGGGTGATGTCGGCTTCGATGCCGAGATGGCCGAACATGGCCGTGGCGCCGCGCAGCGACATCGGCATGTACCGGCCGGTCTGGTGCGAGAACGGCGCCGATACGTGCGCGCCCAGGTATTCCGGCGGCACCAGCTGACCGGTCCAGCGCTGGATCGGCTGACGGGCGAGGGCATCGGTCATGTCCGAGGTCCAGACCCGCTGGACGAGTTCCAGGATGCCCAGGTCGATCCGGCCGCCGCCGGCCGCGCAGGACTCCCACTCCACGTCAGGATGCCGTGTCCGCAGCTCGCCGAGCAGCGCGTACACCGCCAGCGCCTGGTCGTGCGCGGCGGGAGCACCGCCGCGCGCGCCGCTGCCGGCGTCGATGATGTCGCGGTTGCAGTCCCACTTGACGTAGGAGATCTCGTATTCCGCCAGCAGGCCGCTGATCCGCTCGAGCAGGTAGCCGGCCACTTCGGGCCGGGTCAGGTCGAGAACCAGCTGATGCCGCTGCAGCGGCGGCACCCGGTGCCCGGTGGCCAGGATCCAGTCCGGATGCGCGCGGTACAGATCGGAGTCCGGGTTGACCATCTCGGGCTCGATCCAGAGCCCGAACTGCATGCCGCGACCGCGCACGTGGTCGGCGAGCCGGTGCAATCCGCCCGGCCAGACGTCCTCGTCGACCCACCAGTCCCCCAGGCCGGCCCGGTCGCTGCGGCGCCCGGCGAACCAGCCGTCATCCAGGACGAACCGTTCCACGCCGAGGCCGGCCGCGGCATCGGCCAGCGCCGTCAGCTTGCCGAAGTCGTGCCGGAAGTAGACCGCTTCCCAGACGTTGAGGTTGACCGGGCGCGGCGAGCGGGGGTGCGCGGGCAGCGAGCGCAGGTAGCCGTGGAACTGGGCCGACAGGTCGTCCAGGCCATCCCGGGTGGCGGCGAGGTAGACCCACGGGGTGGTGTACGACTCGCCCTCGGCCAGGCTGATCTCGCCGGGCAGCAGCAGCTCGCCGCCGCCGATGGTGATCACTCCCGGCCGGATCCCCTCCCCCGGGTCTCCCTGCGCCTCGGTCATGCCCAGGCCGGACGGCACTCGCTCGAGCCGGTGCACGGTGTTGCCGCTCCAGGCGACGTGCAGGCCGTAGGCCTCGCCGCTGCCGAAGGTGAAGCCAGGGACGCCGGCCACCAGGACGGTGGCCGAGTCGTGCCCGGTGTGACCCCGGCGGCCTTCGCGCAGCCACAGCCCGTCGCCGATCTGGTGCCGCTGCGGGATGCGCTCGGCGGTCTGCCGGCCGGTGAAGTCGAGGACCTCGCCGACCCGCCCCGGCAGCGGAAAGACCACCTCCAGGCTGCCGACCAGGTAGCGCTGCTGGCCGAGGTTGGTCAGCGTGTGCCGGGCGCGGATCGCGCCGCCCGGCACCGCCTCGATCTCGGTCGCCAGCGCCAGGCCGGCGGTCTTGTCCGCGGCCTCGACCCGGGCCCGGCGTCCGTCGTGCTCGGACCGCACCGGCTGGAAGAGCGGCGACCAGTCGCGGCCGGCCGCCGGGTCGCCCGCTCCGGTGCCCAGCCGGTGCCCGGACAGGCCCGGCCGGCCGAACCAGCCCTCCCCGTGCTGGGGCAGCAGGGGGCACGGCCGGGCCGCGGCCAGCAGCGCCGCGGCGTCGTCCGGCTCGAGGCCGGCCGGCCCGGTGCCGGCTGGCAGCGGGCCGACCCACGCGGCCGGAAGGGAGTCCGTCCGCGGGAACAGGATCAGCCCAGTGCCTGCCGCAGCCGGGACAGCCACCAGCAGAAGGGGCGTGCCCGGCCGCGCTTCGTTCGGCCTTAGTTGTGTTGAGATCAGGGACGGGGGTCATTGCCGACGGTCACTCACGCTCCCACCTTGCCTGGGATATCAGCTGGTTCTCAGGATGTAGTTCGCATCGGTTTGGGCGGTCTTCAGTGCCTGGTGCACCGGTTCCGTGCCGAGCCAGGCCGGACCGAGATCGTTCACCACCTCGGTCAGCGCGTCGCCGACGCCGGGGCTGACCGGGAAGTTGACCACCTGCCCGTGCGCCTCGGTCAGGAACGCCGACATGTCGATTCCGTTCTTCGCCCAGTACTTCAGGAAGAGCGGGTCGAGGCTGCGGATGGCTGGCCAGACGTAGCCGCCCGAACCGAGGATGGCCTGCGACTGCGGCGAGCCGAGCCATTGCTCGAGTTCCCACGCCTGCTTCGGGTACTTGGTGTGGCTGTTCAGGCCGTCGATCAGGCCGTTGAACACGCTGACCCGGCCGACCGGGCCGATCGGCAGGGTGGCGACGCCGACCGGGAAGGTCACGCTCGACTTCACCGCGAGGGTATTCCAGTCGCCGTTCTCCCACATGGCCACCTGGCCCTGGGAGAACATCTGCTCCAGGTTGTTGCCGTTCGCGTTCGGCCCGGACAGGGCGCCAGGCACGATGACATGGGCGTTGGTCAGCGTATCGGCCAGGAACGACATGCCGACATTGACCGCAGGGGTGGTCAGGCTGGCCACCGGGGCGTACGGGTAGGGGATGATCTTGCCGCCGGCCTGCGCCGTGTAGTTGCCCCAGCCGCTCTGCGGGTCGTTGCTGACACCGAGCGCGTAGGTCGCGATCTGGTTCGGGTTGAACTGCGGGGAAAGCGCGTTGTGCCCGCTCTTGTCGGTGGTCGCCGCCTTGAGGAAGGTCACGAACGACCCGGTGCCGTTGGCGCTCCAGCTCAGGTTGGCCGGGATCGTGAGGTGTAGCTTGGCGAAGTAGGCCTTGTTGTAGTACAGCGCGATGGTGTCCCAGTCCTTCGGCAGCCCGTAGATCTTCGATCCCACCGAGTGCAGCGCGACCAGCTGCGGGTAGTACTGGGCCATGTTGACGTGATTGGCCTGGATCAGCGGCGTGAGGTTGGTCAGCATCCCGTTCTTGACGAACGAGCCGAGCCACGGGGTGTTCACCCAGAACAGGTCCGGCGCCTGGCCGGTGATGAACTCGGCCGTGACCTTCTGCTGGTAGCTGCCGTACGGGATTTCCTCGATGTCGACCTTGATGTCCGGGTGCATCTTCTCGAACACGTCGATCGACTGCTGGTAGCCGATCTGCTCGTGCGTATCCCACAGCGAGTAGACCAGGGTGACCGTGCCGTTGGCGCTGCCCGAGCCGCCGAACCCCCACTCGGCGCAGCCGGACAGCAACGTCAGCGCGATCGCGGCGATCGCGGCCCTGGCCAGGGTGCGGGCCGGGCGGAGCGAGAACCAGCGGGGCGAGAGGCGCCGGGGTCTGCGTGCGTTCATCGGTTGATCCCTGTCAGCGAGATGGACCTGACGATGTACTTCTGGAAGATCGCGAACAAGATCACCATCGGGATCAGCGCGACCAGCGAGCCGGCCAGCACCAGGTTCCACTGGGAGTTGAAGTTGGAGTTGAGGTTGGCCGTGGCCACGGGCAGGACCTGCAGGGCGTTGGAGTTCGTCACGATCAGCGGCCAGAGGAAGTTGTTCCAGCCGAACACGACGGCCAGCAGCGTGGCGGTGATGATGATCGGCCGGGAGATCGGCACCACGATCCGCCACAGGATGCGGGTTTCCGAGCAGCCGTCCAGCCGGGCGGCCTCCATCACCTCCTTCGGGATCGTCATGAAGTACTGCCGCAACAGGAACACCGATGCCGGGACGCCAAGCACGTACGGCAGGAAGATCGCCCAGTACGTGTTGAGCAGGCCGGAGTGAGCGAACATCACGTACAGCGGGACCATGGTCACCACGTTCGGCACCATCAGCGTGGCCAGGTACATCCAGAAGAGCGAGTCCCGGCCGGGGAAATCCATCCGGGCGAAAGCGTAGGCGCCCATCATCGAGAAGGTCACCTGCCCGGCGGTGAGGATGACGGTGACCAGGAGCGTGTTGAGCAGGTACCGCCCGAAGTCGTACTGGGTGAAGATGATCTTGAAGTTATCCCAGGTGGGATTCGTCGGCGGCCGCGCCGGAGACTGCGCGAGGATCTCTGGCAGGGTCTTGAACGCGGCGAAGACCGAGAACAGGTACGGCGTGATGAAGACCAGCAGGATCACCAGCAGCAGCAGGTAGAACACGGCTAGCCGGATGCCCTTGCCCAGGCCGGAAGGCGATGTCGCGGCGGCCGATCTTGATGCGGACGCGGAGGCAGGCTTCACCGATGCTATCGAGGCCATGACTGGTGCTCCTCACCCGATCTCGTAGGTGGTGCGCTTGTTGAAGTAGGTGAACTGCGCGATGGCGACGACCAAGATGATCAGGAACAGCACCACCGACATGGCCGAGGCCTCGCCGATCCGGAATCCGGCGAAGGCCGTGTTGTAGATGTTGAGGTTGGCCACCTTGGTGGCGTTCCCGGGGCCGCCGGCGGTCATCACGTACACGGTGTCGAACACCTGGAACGAGCCGATGACCGTGGTCACCAGGACGAACATCAGCGCAGGCCGCAGCAGCGGCAGTGTCACCCGGCGGAACTGCTGGATCTTGGTGCCCCCGTCTATGGACGCGGCCTCATACAGGCTCAGCGGGATCGCCTGCAGGCCGGCCAGGAAGAACAGCATGTTGTAGCCCGCGTACTGCCAGATGTTGGCGAACGCGATGACCGGCATCGCGGTGGCCTGGTCCGACAGCCAGGCTGGCCCGGTGATGCCGAGGTGGGCGAGGAACTGGTTGATCATGCCCGTCGGAGAGAAGAACCAGTTCCACACCACGCCCATGGCCACCGGCGTGGCCAGGAAGGGCAGCACGCAGATGACCCGGATGAACCCGCTGCCCCTCCGTTTGCTGTTCAGCAGCAGCGCGAGCCCCAGCGCGAGCACGGTCTGGAACGGGATGTTCAGCACCACGTAGTACGCCGTCACCAGCAGCGAATGACCGAAGCCATCGAACCGGAAGATGTTCGCGTAGTTGCTGAACCCGACCCACTTGATCGGGGTGAGCAGGTTCCACCGGGTCAGGCTCAGGACCATGACGAAGATCACCGGGATGACCAGGAACACCACCACGCCGATCAGGCTGGGGGTCAGGAAGAGAAACGCAGTGCGGACCCGGCGGCGCCGGTCAGGGTTGGACACCGCCGACCTTGCCCTATGTTTCCCGATAACCGTAGTAGCAGCAGCAACGCTCATCGCGCCTCCCGTGGCAGGGCAAATGTGCCGGTCCAAACCGGCCTGGCAGGCATGATGGAAGCTTCCACCATTTATCAGAACGCTGCCCGGGTCTTATGTCAAGACATTCTTCCCGCACAATGTCAGCAGGGATCTTTCTCGGCACCCGAACGGAGAACCGGTGGCATCGCCAACAGGCCAGACGGCAAGCGTGTCGCAACGGACTGTCACGCTCAAAGATGTCGCCCGCGCGGCCGGCGTGGGCAAGTCAACGGTGTCGAACGTGCTCAACGGGAGCGGGCGGGTCGGTGAAGCCGCCCGGGCCCGGGTGCTCGAGATGGTGGACCAGCTCGGTTACCGGCCGCATCACGGCGCGCGCAGCATGCGGTCCCGCCGGACGATGCAGCTGGCCTACTTCATGCCGCTGATCCAGCTCGAGCCGACCAACCTGATCATGATGCAGTTCATGCAGTCGCTGCTGACGGCCGGGGCGCAACGGCATTACCGGATGCTCGTGATCGCCCAGGACACCGACCCTGCCGACGACATCCGCAGCCTGTCGGCCGGCCGCACCGTGGACGGGTTCGTGCTCTCCGAGCTCCGGTCCGACGACAAGAGGGCGGAACTACTGGCCGAGCTCGGCATGCCGTTCGCCTGCTTCGGCCGGACCCGCCCCGGCCTGCCGCAGCCGTGGGCGGACATCGACAACGTCGAGGCCGAGGCCGGGGCGGTCCGGCATGTGGTCGAGCGCGGTTATACCCGGCCCGGCTATATCGGCTACACGTCCCAGGCCTACTGGGACGTCGACCGCGAGGCCGGCTTCCGGGCCGGGCTGGCCCGCTGCGGGATTCCCGGTGACGGGGCTGGCCTGATCCGGGTCGGCGACGACGCCAGCGCGCGGGCCGAGATCCGCTCGTTCCTCGCCTCGGCCCGGCCCGACGCGGTGCTGACCGGCAGCGACAAGATCGCCGTCATCGTCTACGGTGTCGCGGCCGAGCTGAACCTGCGTGTCGGCCGTGATCTCGCCGTGGTCGGCTTCGACGGCAGCGTCGGCGCCGCGCTGCTCCATCCGCGGCTGACCAGCGTCATCATGCCGGTCGATGACATCGCCCGGCGCGTCGTCGCCCGGGCGCTGCAGCAGATCGAGCATGGCCACGACAGTGAGCCGGGAGAGATCGTCGCCACCTGGCTGCGCGAGGGCGAAAGCACCCCGGTCCGCGAGTAACCGCAGGCCGACGCGCTTTCCGTCGGCACTCCGCAGGCGCGGTCGGGCACGTCCTGGCCTGAGACCGTGCCGGTAGCCTCGCAGTGTGGCTGATGGCGCCGAACGTACCCGGTGGAAAATCCGCGCCGACCGGGTGGTTGATGAGAATCCGCATATCCGGCTGAGCGTCGCCTCGGTGGAGCTTCCGGACGGCACTGTTTTGCTGACAGCTGCGCCGGGTCGCTACAAGGCGTAATCATGACGATGCGCTTACGGACGCCGCGGACCCCTGTCGCGCACTGGTTCTCAGCGGAAAAATCGTCACATCTCGTGCTGTGCCGGGCACACGGGGCAACTGATGCTGCTGTTACTGCGGAAACCTGGGGACATCATGACGGCACAAGCACACGCCCGCGACACCCTCACCACCGTCCGCCCGGCCCGCCGCGCCGACGCCGGGGAGGTCCGGCTCAGCCAGCGCGACATCGACGGGCTCCTGCTCTGCGGGGAGCACTACGGCGCCCCGTACGACCTGCTCGCGGCCGCGCTGCGGGTGCAGCCCGACCGGCTGTCCGCGATCACGGCGCGGTGGCGCCGCGCCGGGTACGCCGCCACCGGCAGGCTCGGGCCCGGCCCGGGGTGGTGCTGGCTGACCCGGGCCGGGATGACCGAGACCGGGCTCGGGTTCCCCGCCACCCGCCCGGCGCTCGGGCGGCTGGCCCACGTCCGCGCGGTGCTGGCGGCCCGGCTGTGGCTGCAGGCCAGCCCGGCCTGGGCCGGCGGGCAGCCGTGGTGGCATTCGGAGCGGCGGCTGCGCGCCGAGCATCCCGCCGCCGGGCGCCGCGAGCACGTCCCGGACGCGGAGATCCACTGGCCCAGCATCACCGGCAGCCCGTACGCCGGGCAGGTATGGGCGATAGAGGCCGAGCTGACCCCCAAGCCCATCGCCCGCACCACCCGGATCATGACCGGGCTCCTCAATCCCCTGCGGTACGCCCAGGTGATCTACCTGACCGCCCCGGCCGCCCGGCCCGTGGTGACCCGCGCCGTCGCCGGACTGCCGCCCGGGGACCAGCCCCGGGTGGTGGTCCGGGAACTGCCCGCCGCCGTGTTCACCCCGGAGCCTGCGCGATGAGCGTGTGGTCGTGGCTGAAGCTGGCCGTATGCCTGTGGCTGCTCGGCAAGATGATCAAGGTCGGCGGCTGGCTGCTGCTGGCGGCCCTGGCCATCGCGGCGTGGCCGGTGACGTTGGTGGCGGCGCTCGGGTACGCCGCGGCGTGGCTGCGGGGCTGGCCGGCGGCGCGGCTGCGCCGGACCGCGGGCTGGGCGCTGATCCCGGCCGGGATCTGGGTCGCGATCCAGGGCGCGCGGCTGCGCACCTGGCGGCCGGTCGTGCTGGCGCCCGTGCGGACCTGGGCGCGCGGCTGGTCCCACCCGGCCGCCGCCGAGGCAGCCCGGGTGTTCCTGCTGCTGGCCCCGTTCGCCGTCCCGGCCGGTCTCGGGCTGGCCGCGCTGGCCTGGGCGTGGCGGATCTACGCCATTACCTCCGGCCTGGGCGGACTCATGGCCTCCGCGCCCATCACCTTCGATGCCCGCCAGTGGAGACGGCAGGTTCGCACCGCCAAGGGGCTGACCGAGGCGCCCGGCGCCGTCCCCCTGCTCGCCAGAGGCGCACGGATCCCGGTCGGCGGCACCATCCGCTCGATCGGGCACCGCTGGCACCCCGTCTTCACCATCCCGGCCGCCGCGTGCACCCGGCACATGGTCATCGTCGGCGCCACCGGGTCCGGGAAAACCAACTTGATGATCCGGCTGTGGGCCGGCTGGTTCACCGCCACCCTGGCCGCGGCCCGGGCGGGGAAAGGGAACCGGCCGCTGCTGGTCGTGCTGGACTGCAAGGGCGGCCGGGACGCCCGGGTCAAAGCCGACCGCACCCGCCGCCTGCTCTACGGCGCCGGCGCCCGCCGCGTCGCGGTCTGGCCGGATGAGGCCCGGCTGTCCCTGTGGGATCTCCCGCCGAACGACCTGGCGGTGCTGCTGTACCAGATGATCGACTCCGGTACCGGCGCGGCCGCCTACTACGCCGACATCCTGCAAGCCGCCCTGACGCTGGCCGTCATGGCGCCGTGCGGGCCGCCTTTGAGCACGGCCGGGTTCCTGGACCGGCTGGACGCCCGCTGGCTGCAAACAGCCTGGGAGCCTGCCCGCTACCCCGCCGAGGCGTCCCGGGCCCGGGCCGCGGCCCGGCAGCTGCCCGACATCCAGCTCCGCTACGCCACCCTCCTCGGACGCCTCGGCCCCGCGCTGGACGGCCCGGGGACCCTGGCGGAGGCGGACGCCTGGTACTGCATCCTGGAAGGCACCCGCGAACCCTCAGTGGCCGAGGCGCAGGCGATGGCGATCACCGAGCTGACCGCCCACGCCGCCACCAGCCTCGACAGTGAGCCGCGCGCGATGCTGCTGGCCGCTGATGACTACTCCGCGGTCTCCGGGAAGGTGCCGCTGGCGAACCTGTACGAGCGGGGCCGGTCCCTCGGCATCGGCGTCCAGGTCTCCGCCCAGTCCTGGCAGGGGCTGGGGATGAACGACGATGAGCGGTACAAGATCGCGGGCACCGCCGACGGCGGCATCTTCGTCCTGCACACCCCCTACCCCGAGGCGCTGGCCGCCGCCGCGGGGAAAAGGCGGGTACTGGAGACCGCGCACAAGCTCATCGGCCGCGCCTGGAGCGATGAGGGCACCACCCGCGAGCAGCGCGCCTGGACCGCCGACCCCGACCTCATCCGCCGCCTGCACGTCGGGCAGGCCTGCTACATCCAGCGCGGCGCCGCCACCTTCGTCCAGGTCGCCCGGCCCAAGCCCTCCCCCCTCACCCTCCTGCCCCCGCCCGCCACGCCCGGGCCGCCGGCCCCGGTACCCGAGCCCCGCCACGAACCCGCCCCCGCCACCTGGCCGGGCCCGGGCAGCCTGGATGACGTCTTCGGACCCGGAGCTAACCGGTGAACCCCGACCCGTTCGAGGCGCTCGGCGTGCCCGCCCGCCCCGACCTGCCCGATGAGCAGGTCCGCGCCGCCTGGCGCGCCATCGCCGCCGCCACCCACCCGGACCGGCCCGACGGCGGGGACCTGGCCCGGTACACCGCCGCCTCGGCCGCCTACGCCGAGCTGCGCACCCCGTGGGGCCGCAGCGAGGCCTACGCCGACCTGATCGAGCAGGCCGAACGGGCCTCCGAGCCGGCCACCGGGCCGCTGCCCGTCATCCCCGCCGACGGCGCGCCGCCCGGTGTCCCGCCGCGGCATCCGCTGGCTGCCGTCTGGGAGTTCCCGGCCCGGGTCCGCCGCGGCCGTCCCGGCCGGCTGCTCATCCGCGCTGCCGCCGCCATGGTGCTGTCCCTGGCGGTGCTGCAGCTGATTCCCGGCACCGCCGCCGCACCCGCGGACGTGTCCGGGGTGATCGTGTGGTTCGTGCTGACCGGCCGCAAGGACCTCGCACCCCCGCCCGAGAGGTGAAGACGAATGCCTCCGGCGGGGCCTCGGGCTCCGGGATGGACCCGGCCCGCGCCCGGGGCGGGTCGGGGCAGCGGGACGGCTTCTTGGGTGACTGGGTTTCGGCGCGGGATTTCTCGGTAGGCGGGGAGACAGTCGAAGACCGGCCGGGGGACGGTCAGGAAGGAACCCCCATGGTGCTGCAACCCGAAGAAGCCGGCCGCGCCATGTCCGTGGACGAATCCGGACGCAACCGGCAGATCCGCCTCGCCGCGCTGGCCAGCGTGGTCGGGACCTCGATCGAGTGGTATGACTTCTTTCTCTACGGCACGGCCGCGGCCATCGTGTTCCCCGCGGTCTTCTTCCCCGCTTCCAGCTCGTACGCGGGCACGCTCGAGTCCTTCGCCACCTATGCCGTCGGCTTCGCCGCCCGCCCGGTCGGCGCGGCGATCTTCGGTCACTGGGGCGACCGGCTCGGCCGCAAGGCCACGCTGATCATCACGCTGCTGATGATGGGTCTTGCCAGCGCCCTGGTCGGCGTCCTGCCGGGGACCGCGACCATCGGCATCGCGGCGCCCATCCTGCTCGTGGTGCTGCGGCTCCTGCAGGGCGTCGCGGTGGGCGGCGAATGGAGCGGCTCGGTGCTGCTCTCCATGGAGTGGGGCAAGCAGCGCCGGCGCGGCCTGATGGGAAGCTGGCCGCAGATGGGCGTGCCGATCGGGCTGCTGCTCGGCACCGGGGCGATGACCGCGATCGCGCTGTCCTTCCCGGATGCGTTCAAGGCGTGGGCCTGGCGGATCCCGTTCCTGGGCAGCCTGATCCTGGTGGGCATCGGCCTCTGGGTGCGGCTGAAGGTGATGGAGACCCCGCTGTTCGCCAAGCTGGTCGAGAAGCAGACGGTAGCCCGGGTCCCGGTACGCGACGTTGTGCGGCGGTACCCGAAGAAGATCGTGCTCAGCGCGCTGCTCCGGATGTCCGAACAGGCTCCGTTCTACATCTACACGGCGTTCGCGCTGGCCTACATCAAGGAGCACCTGCACCAGACCGAGGGCCTCGCGCTCGCCGCGGTGACCGTGGGCGGCGCGCTCGAGCTCTTCCTGATACCGCTCATGGGCAACCTCAGCGACCGGCTGGGCCGCCGTCGCGTCTACGGCGCCGGGGCGATCCTGATGGGGCTCGTCGCGTTCCCCGCCTTCCTCCTGCTCAACACCGGGGCGGCCGGCCTCATCATCGTCGGGGTGGCCCTGATCGCGATTCCGCACGCCATCCAGTACGGCCCGCAGTCGTCCTACATCGCGGAGAACTTCCCGACCGGGCTCGCCTACGCCGGCAGCGGCCTGGGGTACCAGAGCGCGTCGCTGATCGCCGGCGGCCCGGCACCGCTGCTCGCGACCTGGATGCTGGCCAGTTTCGGCTGGCAGGCGATCGCCGTCTACATCATCGCGTGCGTGGTCATTACCCTGATCGCCGTCGCCCTGCTGCCGGACCGGAGCCGGGCCGACCTGGCCGACGTGCCGGTGCTCGCCCCGGAGGTGAGCCGGTCTATGGGCGGCTGACCGGCCCGCAGCTCAGCGGATCCGCCTGAACGCGGATAAGCCGGCGGCCGCGGTGTACGCGGGCGGCCGGTCCTGGCCGGCGGTCACCAGGCCGCGGCGTTCTAGCTGGTGGACGTGCGCCGCGGTCTCGGTCACCGCGAAGATCCGCATCTGGCCGCTGTACTGGTCCCACGGGCGCGACCAGGTCAGGTGCCCGGCTAGCTGCCACGGCGTGGAGCCGGGCCGGCGGCGTATCGCGGCCAGCAGCTCGGCGAGCCGCCGCTCGTGATGGGCGGCGATGGCGTCGATGCGCGCACCGAGGCCCTTGAACCGCCACTCGTGCGCGGGCAGGATCTCGTCTACGTCGAGGTCTCGCGTCCTGGCCAGTGAGTTCAGGTAGTCCTCGAGCGGGCCGTAGGGATCGGCCCGCTGCACGGAGATGTTGGGGGTGATCCGCGGCAGCACGTGATCGCCGGAGAACAGCCGGCGGGATCGCTCGTCCACGAAGCACAGGTGCCCGGGGGTGTGGCCGGGCGTGTGCACGGCACGGAGCTTCCAGCCAGGCACGTCGGCCAGCTCGCCGTCCATGATCAGCCGGTCGGGCAGCGCGATGGCGGTGTACTTCTCCCACTCGCCGGCGGTGCCGACCGCCTCCCCGGCCTCGGCCGGGGAGGCGCCGAGACCGCAGAGGAACTCCGCTTCCCTGGCCACGGCCAGGTCCGCGTCGCGGTAGTCCGGGCGGGCGAGGACGGCGTGATCGGCCGGGTGCAGCGCGATCCACGCGCCCGACGCCTGCCGGACCCGGCCGGCCAGCCCGATGTGGTCGAAATGCATGTGCGTGACCAGCACGCCGCGGACGTCCGCGATCCCGGCGCCGATGGACCGCAGGCCGGCCTGGAGCGACTGCCAGGATTCCTCGGTGCCCCAGCCCGCGTCGATCAGCACCAGGCCCTCGCCGGTGCCGAAGGCGTACGCCGAGACGTAGCGGAGCGGGTTGTCCGGGATGGGGACGGGGATGGACCACAGGTCCCCGGTGAGCTGCTCGACCGGCGGCATGACGCGCCGCAGCCATGCCTCCCGCTGCAGCGTGCCGGTGATCGCCAGCTCGCCCGGCGCGTCCTGCATCTCCGCTCCTTCAGTAGGGCTCATCACGCGAGCGCTGATTCGAGGGCGGCGCGGAGCTTGGGCGGCACCGGCCGCTTGCCCGAGCCGTCGGTGCCCACCACCACGTAGACGGTGCGTCCCGTCGACCGTTCCTGGGCGCCGGCCCGCACGGTGAACGACAGCGTGAAGCTGGTCGAGCCCACCCGCTCCGTGGCCACGTCGATCATCACTTCTTCTCCGTAGCGCACCGCCTCCCGCCAGTCCGCCTCGGTGTGCACCAGCTGGACATCGATGCCGTCGGCGTTCATCGCCGTGTACGGGTAGCCGACCTCGCCGAGGAACTGGGTCATGGCGTCGTCGAACCAGCCGAAGTACCACATGTTGAACACGACGCCCTGCTGGTCGAACTGGAAGTACGAGGTGGGGACCGGCACGGTGACGGCGGCCATCAGGCGTCCCGCCAGCGCCCGGCCGAGGGGTCGAGGAGCTGAGTCAGGTGGCTATCCGGATTCGCCATACGCCTCCTTCCCCTTCTTCTTAACCAGCATTAGAATAACCGGCGGCTCATAGGCCGCAGAAGACCGGCCTGCGCCTCCCGCCCTCTCGTGCTCGGGGTGGCAGCGGAGCACGCACCCGGTCCGTTAGGCCTCATGGCAACTCTTGTAACCTGCAGTTTTTTAACTTAAGTTATCCCAGGCGAGGCCGCCGTCACCTGCCCGACGGCGTCCGTGACGAGAGGACGTCCCGATGCCGTCGAGCACATTCAGTTATACGTCAGCGGACGCCACGCAGATCGCCGCCTACCGGTGGGATCCGGCCGGCGAGCCGCGGGCCGCGGTCCAGCTGACGCACGGTATGGGCGAGCACGCGCAGCGCTACGGTCACGTCGCCCGCGCGCTGAACAAGGCCGGCTTCGTCGTTTACGCCCAGGACCACCGGGGTCACGGCGCCAGCGCCGACCCCGGGGCGCTCGGCGACCTGGGCCAGGGCAGCTGGCCTGGCCTGGTCGGCGACATCGGGCTGCTCTCCGCGCATATCCGCGCGGAGCACCCGGGCCTGCCGCTCATCCTGCTCGGCCACAGCATGGGATCGTTCGCCGTCCAGCAGTACCTGTTCGACCACAGCGCCGACGTCGACGGGGTGGTGCTGACCGGCACGGCGGCGATCGACCTGCTCGAGGGCGCGCTCGACCTGGACCAGCCGATTGACCTGTCCATGTTCAACGCGCCGTTCCAGCCCGCCCGCACCGACTATGACTGGCTGTCCCGCGACGAGGCCATGGTCGACGCCTATGTCGCCGATCCGCGCTGCGGCTTCGGGATCGACACCGATTCGGCCCGGGCCATGTTCGCCGGAGCGCGGCGGGGCGCCGACCCGGCCCAGGTCGCCGGGATCAGGTCCGGGCTGCCGGTCTACATCGCCGTCGGCGAGGCCGACCCGGTCAACGGCGGCCTGGCCCTGCTGACCCCGCTGACCGAACGCTACGAGGCCGCGGGCCTGACCGACGTGACGATCCGTACCTACCCGGCCGCCCGGCACGAGATCCTGAACGAGACCAACCGGGACGAGATCATCGCCGAGCTGAAGACCTGGCTCGGCCGCGTTGCCCTCAGCGGGTCCAGCGCACCGGGTTGACGTCGTGAACCGGGAGTACCACGTCTCAGGCCTGCCACGAAAGATGGGGCAGCTGCCCGGTGAAGAGGTCCACGACGTGCGGGTCGAACTGCGTCCCGCGCCGCTGCCTGGCCACCGCGACCGCGGCGTCAGTCCCGCCGGCCCGGTGATAGGCGCTGGCGCCTCGGCGCATTTACCTGGCTGGCGTCAGCGTGCCGCCTGATGTCATGATGAAATATGACGATTGCCGCGCGCTGGTGCCGGTTCTTGCCAGTCTGGATAATGTGTGCGCTATTAGCATCGTGCTCGGCTATTGCCCATTCGAGCACGGCGCCCGCGGCGGCCGGGCCTTCTCCCCCTGCTGCGCCTGCGACCTCTAGTTCACCATCGTCGTCTTTTCTTCGCCTCCGCCCGCGCCGTCAAAGCCGCCGGCCAGTGGCAACGGAAGCATTCCATCTGGTTACGACCAGTACGCTAACCAGCGTTACGGATTTACCACGCTCTGGCCTTCTTCCCTCGGGATACTGGCGCCGCCCGAGAACGGCGACGGGCAGGGATGGGCCTCACCGGATGGGCAGGTTATGTTGTCCGCGTACGGGGCAAATAACGTCTTCGGATATTCACCAGGGCAGGATGAGGCCGCGGACGCCCGCGGCATGTCCGTGGCCTACAAGAATGTCAGCGGAAATGTCGTGACGGTGAGCGGATACCGGAATGACGGGCAGACGATCGTGTACCAGCGGGACGTGGTGGGACCCGGTGCCATCGATACCCTCTACTGGAGCTATCCCGCCAGCGAGAAAGCCCGGTGGGACGCGGCCGTCACGCTGACCGCGCTGGCATTCCATCCCGGTGACGTGGGCACCGCGCACTGAGATCATGTGGCCCTGTGATGCCAGGCGGACTGGATTTACCCTAGTTACTTGACTAGCGCGCTAGCCTTTCCCGGGGTTGAACACCTCCCGCGGGTCGAGCGCGCGGCGCACCGCGGCCTGCAGCGCGAGCGAGCCCGGGTCGAGTTCCCGGCGCATGCCGTCGCGTTTCAGGATCCCGACGCCGTGCTCGCCGGTCACGGTGCCGCCCAGCGCAATCGCCGCGTCGAGGAACTCCTCAAACGCCGCCTGGGCGGCCTCCCGGGCGGCCGAGTCGCCCGGGGGCGTGATCAGGCACGGGTGCAGGTTCCCGTCGCCGGCGTGCGCGACCGTGGCGGTCCGCACGCCGTGCCGGGCCGCGATCACGCTGATCTGCTCCAGCATCGCGGGGACCTTGGACCGGGGCACGCAGACGTCCTCGGTGAGCACCGGGCCAAGCCGCTCGAGCGCCGGGTAGGCCAGCCGCCGGGCGTCGAACAGGGCCTCGGCTTCGGCGTCATCGGTGGACTGCTCCGCCCACAGCGCCCCGGTCTCGGTCATGATGGCGGCGATCGCGGCCGACTCGGCCGCGCCCGAATCTCCCGGCGTGTCCACCCGCGCCAGCAGCAGCGCCGCCGCGTCCGCGTCGATGCCGAGGTGCTTCCACTCCTCCACCGCCTCCAGGCAGGCCCGGTCCAGCAGCTCGAGGACCGCCGGGGTCAGCCCGCGCCGCGTGATCTGGGCCACCGCCTGCCCGCACGAGACCAGGTCGGGAAAGGCCCCGACGATGGTTCGCGGCGTCCCGGCGGGCGCGGGCCTCAGCCGCAGCGTCACCTCGGTCACCACGCCGAGCGTGCCCTCGGATCCGACGAACAGCCCGACCAGGTCCAGCCCGGCGACGCCCTTGGTAGTGCGCCGCCCCAGGCGGACGGCGTCGCCGTACGCGACCGGCCCGCCGACAACGGCGCGCAGGCCCAGCACGTAGTCGCGGGTGACGCCGTACTTCAGGCAGCACAGGCCGCCCGCGTTGGTAGCGACGTTGCCGCCGATCGTGGACCACGGCGCGCTGGCCGGGTCCGGCGGGTACCACAGGCCGTGTTCGGCCACCGCGGCCTTGACGTCGTTGTTGACCGCGCCCGGCTGCACCACGCACAGCAGGTTGTCCTGGTCGATCTCGAGCACCTGGTTCATCCGGGACAGGTCGAGGATGACGCAGCCGCTGACCGCGTTCGCGCCGCCGGACAGGCCGGTGCCCGCGCCGCGCGGCACGACGGGGGCGCCGAGCCCGGCGCAGGTACGCACGACGTGCTGCACCTCGGCCTCGGTCCGCGCGCGCACGCCAGCGACGGCCTTCCCGGCCGGGCGCCCACTCGGCGTCGTCGTGCGAGATGGCGGCGAGCACGTCCGGATCGACCACGAGCCGGTCACCGGGCAGGCCCCGGCTCAGCGCCTCGACGAGGGTAGCGGCCGCGGTCACGAGACCGCCTCCGCCGTCATCGCCTCGGCGATCAGCCAGTTCCACAGCCGGCGCTGGCTGCTGAGGCCGTGGATGGCCAGCACCGGTTCGGCGGCTGAGCTGAACACCTCGACGGCGAGGGAGCCACCGGGGACCTCGACTCCGGTGACCTGGCGGCCGGGCGCGTCTGCTGATGCCATGACACGACCCTAGGCGGTAGCCGGCTAGGCAGCCAGTTTGCGCGCCAGCCGGCCCGGCTATCTGGTTCGCCAGCCTGGCCGGGGACCAGATCGCCGGAGCCGTCGCCATCGACTCGCCGGTCCGGGACCTGGCCCCCGAGGACCGCGTGGCGCGCCAGCACCGGGCCTTCGGGCCGCTGCGCGTCCATCCCACCCGCGAGGAGATCCTGGCCCGTTTCCGCCCCATCCCCGATCAGCCAGTCGTGCCCTATATCGCGGAGCACGTGGCGGCCACCTCGATCCGCCCGGTCGAAGGCGGCTGGACGTGGAAGTTCGACCCGGGCATCTTCGTCCGGGACCACCTCACCCCCGAGCTGCTGACCAGGCTGGACTGCCGGGTCGCGCTGTTCCGGGCGGAGTCCGGCCTGGTCACGCCTCAGCAGGGCGAGGTCATGTACGACCGGCTCGGCCGCGTCGCCCCGGTCATCGAGATCCCGGCCGCGGGTCATCACATCATGCTCGACCAGCCCATCGCGCTGGTCGCGGCGCTCCGAACGCTGCTGTCCGACTGGGACCACTCGATCCCGCACCGGTAAGCCTCCGCCTGCTGGGGCGCGGGCCGGCGAAGGGGCGCGACACCCGCTTCGTTCGGGGTAATTTATGACCGAACGGACCGGACCTTCACGCCGTGACCCTGGCCTCGAGCAGCTGATCGAGGGCCGCGGCGGCGTCCAGGGGGTGCTCGATCGTGCCCCAGCGGGCGCCGGCCAGGGCGGCCAGGTGCGCGGCCTGCTCGTGGTCCCCGGCCGGGGCCAGGATGATCAGCTCGGGCAGGGCGCGGGCCGTCTGCAGCGTGTCGTCCTCGTCGGTGCTGCGGCAGTCGGACAGCAAGATGACCACCCGGCGGCGGGCCCGGGCCGGCGCCAGCTGCTCGCCCGCGGCCTTGAGCGCGGCGGCCAGCCTGGTCACGCCGTGCCCCCGCATCCGCAGCAGCCGCTCGGCCACCGCCGCGGGCGTGATCTCGCTGACCAGAGGGCGGATCACCTCGACCGAGCCGGCGAAGGACAGCACGGCGTGCTCCTGCGGGGCCCGCAGCGCGCAGGCGGCGGCGACCGTCGCGGCCGCGGCCAGCCGCGCCCCGCTCATCGAGCCCGACCGGTCGACCACGACCGCGAACGCCGTGTGCGCCTTCGCCCACTGCACGGTGATCAGGTCATCCAGCGCTACCGGCCGGGCCTCGCTGCGGGCGGCGGATACGCCCTCGATCGAGGCGTCGATGTCCAGGTCACCGTCCGCCGCCCCGCGAACCGGCCGCAGCCGGGAGATCCCGCGCATCGAGGCGCGCCCGGCCCTGGCCCGCTCGAGCACGATGCTGGCGCTGAGCCGGATCGCGGCGGCGCGCAGGTGCTCGTCGGTCGCGGTGGTCATCGCGGCCAGCAGCTCGAACGCGGCCGGGTCATCGGCCAGGGCCTGGCTCATGGCCCGCTCGTCGAGGACTCCCACCTCGGGGCTGACCTCGGCGAAGCGGGCGTGCCGGGCAAGCTCGCGCCGCCCGGTGGTCTTGCCCTCGGACCGTCCCGACTTAGGACGCGGCCGCTGCTGGCGCCCGCCGGCCCCGGGAGCGGCCGGCGGGCTGGTCATTCCCCCGGGTTCGCCTCACCTTCCCGTGGGTCTCCGGCCTGCGCTGCAGCCCGCACCCGCCGGAATATCTCCTCGATGACCTGGTCCGCCGACCGCTGGCAGGACTCGTGCCGCCGCACCCGCCCGGACAGCGTGGTCACCGCCGCGTCCAGCCCGGCCTGCCAGTCGTCGGCGGGGACGGCGCGGATGTCGGCGAGTTCGGGGACCAGCCGGGCGTAGTCGATGGCGCCCCGCACGGAGGCGCCGAAGCGCAGGTCGGGATGCTCGCGGGTGGCCCGGGCCAGCTCGACCGCCTCGCTGACCAGGGCCTGCTTGGCGTGCTCGGCCGCGAGCTGTACGATCTGGCGCTCGTGCCCGGCGTCCTGGTAGCCGACCGAGATCCGGCAGGTCCGGTCGTACAGCGCCATCGACAGCCGGGACGTGCCCACAGAATCGTACGGGTTCATGGCCGCGACCAGCCGGAAGCTCTCGTCCGCCGCGACGCGGCCGAGCCGCGGCACGTTGATCTCGCCCTCGGACATGACGGTGAGCAGGACGTTGATCGTCTCTTCCGGGACCCGGTTGAGCTCCTCGACGTACAGCAGCCCGCCGTCGCGCATGGCCCGGACCAGCGGTCCGTCTGAGAAGTTCTCCGGCCGGTACCCCTGCTCGAGCACGAGCGCCGGGTCGAAGGACCCGATCAGGCGCGCGGGCGTCAGCTCGGCACTGCCTTCAACCAGCACGAACTCGGCGTGCCGGGCCGCCGCCACCTGCCGCAGCAGGGTGGACTTGCCGGTGCCAGGCGGCCCCTCGAGCAGGATGTGGGCGCCAGACGCGAGCGCGGCTCGCACCAGGTCCAGCTCGCGCTGGCGCCCGATTACCTGTTTGGCCACCCGGTCAGTGCTCGTGCACTATGACGCCGCGCACGTTCTTGCCAGCCAGCAGGTCCTCGTAGCCCTCGTTGACCTCGTCCAGGGTGTAGGTGCGGGTGATGATCTCGTCGAGCTTGAGGTCGCCGGCCTGGTAGAGCCCGAGGATCTTGGGGATGTCGGTGGTCGGGTTGCAGTCGCCGAACAGGCTGCCCTTGATCGTCTTGCGGAACAGGGTCAGGATCGACCCCGACACGGTAACGGTCGGTATCTCCAGCTTGTTCAGCCCGGTCACCACGACCGTGCCGCCCTTGCCGATGGCGTCGAACCCGGCGGACACGACCTCGGCCGTCATGAGGTCGACGGTGAGGATGGCCGAGTCGGCCATCTGTCCCCTGGTCATCTCGGCGATGGCGGCCTGCGCCTCTTCGGCGGTGGCGAACGCGTGGGTCGCGCCGAGCTCCATCGCCTTCTCGCGCTTGTTCTCCAGCGGGTCGATGGCGACGACGTTCTTCGCGCCCGCGTAGCGGGCGCCCTGGACGGCGTTGATGCCGATGCCGCCGATGCCGTAGACCGCAACCGTGTCGCCGGGAGCGACGTTCGCGGTGTTCACGGCGGAGCCCCACCCGGTCGGCACGCCGCAGCCGACCAGCACGGCCTTCTCCAGCGGCAGGTCGTCGTCGACCTTGACGGCCGAGGTCTGGCTGATCACGCCGTACTGGCTGAAGGTGCCGATCATGCACATGGCGCCGTACTGGCCGCGGGGCCCGGTGATCGGCCAGCGGTCCCCGGGCAGGTAGCCCTCGAGAATCGTCGCGCCCATGTCGCAGATGGACTGGCGGCCGGTGGCGCAGTAGCGGCAGACGCCGCAGTTCGGGATGAAGGACAGGACCACGTGGTCGCCGGGCTTCACCCGGGTCACGCCCGGCCCGACCTCCTCGATGATCCCGGCGCCTTCGTGGCCGAGCACCATCGGCAGGCGCGCCGGGAGATCGCCGTGCGCGATGTGGATGTCGGAGTGGCACAGGCCCGCGTGGGTGTAGCGGATGAGGACCTCGCCTTCCCGCGGCCCATCCAGGTCCAGCTCCTCGATCTCGATGCGCTTGCCTGGCTCGTAGACGACAGCGGCCTTGGTCTTCATCGACGCTCCTTCTCCGGTGGGTAACGGTCCTAACTCTGCCCCAGCCTCGGGTCGTTAAGTGTTTTAAATCTTGACATGACCTTCAGGTTAGGGATACGCCGGGCGGTGCCCGATGTCGTGCGGCGGCTCGTAGAACGTGGTCTGCCTGAGCTGATCGTGGCAGGCGCGGCAGGTCACCCAGACGTGGCCCATGCCGCGGCCGCGTTCGGCTCCCTCCCGGGCCGCCGCGCAGATGCAGGGCTTCCAGCTGACCTGGGCGCGGCCGGGCCACAGCTGATGACCGAACGGGCAAAACTGGGGCTTGTGTTCGAAAATAGATACTGGCACGAAAACGATCATGCCCAGTCGGGGGCATCTCAGTCCTGCCTGGTCCGAGGCTGAGAGGGAACTGCCGGTTGCCCTAACCTGGCCTGCAGGCCGGTTCCTGCAAACCTGGCCTCCAGGCCGGTTCCTGCAAACCTGGCCTCCAGGCCGGTTCCTGCAAACCTGGCCTCCAGGCGAAGGGGTGATTGACCAGGTGGTTCCCACGCGCATCGACTGGGTCCGCGAGCACTGCCAGCTGTTGCGGGCGATCTCGGCGGAGTTCAAGCAGACCCGCCCGTTCGACGGGCTGACCATCGGCACCGGCATTCATCTCGAGGCCAAGACGGTGGCGCTCCTGCTGACGCTGCGCGACGGCGGGGCCAGGCTCGTCGCTACCGGGAACCTCAACACCACCCAGCCCGAGGCCGTCCAGGTCCTGCGGGCGGAGGGCGTCACCGTCATCGGCGGCCCGACCAGGGACATCGAGGTGCACGCCGCCTACCTCGACGAGGTGCTCGCGGCGGAGCCGGACCTGATCCTGGACAACGGCGGGGACCTGTTCGCCAGGTACCTGGACCGCCCCTACGAGGGGCTGCTGGGCGGCACCGAGGAAACGACCTCGGGCCGGATGCGGCTCAAACCGCTCCGGAGCCAGCTCAGGCGTCCTGTCCTGGTCATCAACGACAGCCCGGTCAAGCAGTTCGCGGAGAACGAGCACGCCGTCGGCCAGAGCACGCTGGAATCCTTCCTGCGGATGACGAACCGGGTCACCAACGGGGAGCAGGTCACCGTGTTCGGCTACGGCGCGTGCGGACGCGGCGTGGCGGCTAATTTCCGCGCCGCTCACGCCCGGGTATCCGTCGTGGACATCAACCCCGTGACCAGGCTCCAGGCGCACCTGGACGGGTTCAGCACGCCACCGCGCCACATCGCCGTCGCGAACGCCGACGTCATCATCACCGTCACCGGGGCCCGGGACGTGCTGACCGCCGCCGATCTTCCGCTGCTGCGGGACGGCGTGATCCTGGCCAACGCCGGGCACTTCCCGGCCGAGATCGACGCTCCCGGCCTGATCGGCGCCGAGGAGGTCGCGAGCCAGCGCGAGTACGCCGACGACCTGCTCACGCTGGACCTCAACGACGGCCGGCGCGTCCACCTCCTCGCCCGCGGGCACATGTTCAACCTGGCCGGGCCCCGTCCGCTCGGGAATTCCATCGAGTCGATGGACCTGGGATTCGCGCTGCAGGCACGCTGCCTGGAGGCGGTCGCCAGTGGCAGCGTCGACGGCACCAGCTGCGTCGTCCCGGTTCCCGGGCCTATCGACGCGGCCGTCGCCACCAGCTACCTGGACCGGAAGTACCCAGCGGCCTAGCGCCCTGGCCCGGGCGCGACGACGAGCTCGGACGCAGGATCGAAACAGATCTCCGGGGTGCCGCAGACCACGAGGTCGGCACGCTCCCACGGCCGCTGATCGGCGACGAACGGAACCTCCTCGGCCATCCAGCCGAGCCAGTGCTGCACGGTCGGCGCGTTACCTGGCTTCCCCACGCGGGCGCGGCTGCGGCGCTCGATCTCCATCTCGTCAGACTGAACCCAGACGGCCGCGTCGATGAGGCGCGCGCTTTCGCGACGGGCCGCGCCGACCCCCTCGATGAGGAGCAGCGGGCAGCCAGCCGGTACCTGGATCGCTCCCGTACGCTGGTGCTCCTCCCACCGCGGTGGCCGGTAGCTCACCGTCCGCCCGGCAAGTACGGGAAGCAAGATGCCGTCGATCAGCAGGTCGGCCCAGCCGAAGCGGGAATGCTGCCACGCAATGTCGTCGGTATGCACGACAGCCGACCCGGTGACCGCGTCCTGCAGTCGCGCCGCCAGGCTGGTCTTGCCGCTGGAGCTACGTCCGTCCACGGCCAGCACGACCGGGCGACGATCGGCGCCACGGCCCCGGCCAAGCGCCATGCAGGCAGCGGCAACAGCAGTCAGCGACTCGGCACGCCACGGCCCGGATTCGGGTTCATCGCGTCTAAGCTGCAGCGCCACGGTGACCAGTGTTACCCGTCGGAGACGAGATCTATCCCGCCCGTGCCACCATCCCGGGACCGGCAGGGGAAGAAGGCCCGCGCGAATCCGCCGATCTAGCCTCAGAAGTTGTTGGCGGTTCGGGGGCGGCCGGCTCATATCAATGAGCGGTCGCGGGCGCACCCTGATGCGGCCGGGGACGCCGGGAGAACGATCATGCGGACGACGCAGGACGCCGACCACGCGGTGACCACCCTGTACCAGGCGCACTACCGGTCACTGGTCCGGCTCGCCGCCCTGCTGGTATCCGACCTGGCCACTGCGGAAGACATCGTGCAGGACTCCTTCGCCGCTGTGCACGGCAGGTGGCACATGCTGCCCGACACCGAAGCCGCGCTTGGTTACCTACGCCGTTCGGTGGTCCGCCGTTCCCGGTCAGCGCCACGGCTCCAGGTTGCCGGGGGTACCCGGGTGCCCGGCCCGCCAGGCGACAGGCCGGGGGCTGGCCTCCCCGCTGAGGATTCCCCTTTCGTGTCCGCGCTGCGGGCACTTCCCGTCCGCCAGCGCGAGATCCTGGTGCTGCGGTATTTCGGCGATCTCTCCGAGGCCGAGATCGCCTCGGCGACCGGAAGGAGCGCCACCGCCGTCCGCAGCCACGCCGCCCGGGCGATGTCGTCTCTCCGCGCCGGGCTATGCCCCGGTGACTGAAACGTAGGCATCCGCATAACTGCGCAAGTAGGGGTGGTCATCCTGGGACCAGCAGTGCCGGTTGCCGGTGCGAGCACACTATCCGTAAGTGATCTTGGTGATGACCCACGGGCCGGGGACGCTGACCGGCCGGGTGCCCGTGACCGTATCCACCCTCCCGCTGGGTTCGGTGACCTTGAGGGTGCTGGCGTTCACCTGGCGGACGACCGGGGTGGTGGCGGCCCAGCGGCTCCTCGCCCAGACCTGGACGACCATCAGCGGGCTGGCGAGCCATGGCTGGTGGCCGTTGTTCCACGAGTACTGAAAGGCCCAGTACTGCGGCCAGCTGATGATGTCCCAGATGCCGGGGAACGCGCCGAGCGCGACGTGGCTGACATCGATCACCACCCGGTCCGGGGCCGTGAGGGTAAAGACGTGATAGCCGCCCTGGGCGGCCAGGCCGATGCCGAAGCTGAGGTAACCCTCGAAGTCGCCCGCCGCGCTGACCACCAGCAGCTGCGGGTAATACGGGGTGAGCACGGATGGCCCTGTCCAGGTCCGCTGCATAGGCTGCGGGCAGACCGCGCTGGCCCCGTGGAAGACCACGTGAAGATAGGACTGGCCGGCCAGCGGGACCGGTGTTCCCCTCGGATCCGCGTACACCGCCGGGACGCGGTTGGCGGTAACGGCCGGGAGCCCGCCGGAGAACTGGAAGACCACCCGGTCATAGCCGGCGTGCTGCCCCACCCTGACCGCAGTCAGGTAACTGCCGGCCAGCGAGCAGGCTCCGGACGTGCCGCCCGGCGTGACGGCTGGCTTGCCTGACGGTGATGGCGACGGCGCCGTGGTCCGCGGCACCGGAGTGCTGCTGGCCGGCGCGGGCGATTTCGCCGCGCCGGGCGAGCCGACCTGAGTGGTACCGCACCCAGCCAGCCCCGCCAATCCCGCTATGATCACCAATCCCGCACCGCGCATGAGCCTACGCATGACGCTCACCTCTTAGAACTAGCGTCTATCACTCTGTCCCTTAGAGCTGCGCGGCAACGTGTGCGGATGGGGTCGTAAGCCCTGACTTGGCGTGCCTTTGGTCACGATGGCCCTAGCCGAAGCGGTCGGGCGTCGTCACCCGGCGGGACCGGAGGCTAATGCCACCGGCTGGCCGGCCTAAGGCACTGTATCGGGCCCATCGGGCCAGGCAGCCAGGGACCATCTGCCCTATCGGGCTGTTCCGCGCCGATGCCAGCCTGATGGTGTAGCGGACGTGTGAGCAGGTGAAGGCGATGACAACGGTGGTTTCGCGGAGGTTCACCGGCCGATGCGCAGACGAGAGGTGAGGGCAGTGAATGACTTCTTCGGGATCGTCGCCGCGGGCCCGGCGTTCTTCGTCAGCTCCTGGGTGCTGATGCTCTTCGCGGGGATCACCTGGGCGGACGTCGGCATCCGGCCGTTCGGCTATGTCACGTCCATGGTCGTGACGATCGGGCTCTGGCTGGTGCTCGCCCCCGCGGCCGGCGCGATCGCCCGGACCAGCAGGAAGAAGACCTGACCCAGTTATCTCCCGAACGGCGCTGGTTCCTGCCGCGGCTCCGCTGCGAGCGCGGCTGCGTTACTAGCCGACTTGACGACGCGGGCCGCCAAGGACACGGTGATGCTCTACTTGTCTCGCGATTCAGGTGGCGACCAGCTCGCCTGAGCGTCGTGGAAGGAGGAGCCGTGGCGGAGAATTCCGCGGTGCCGGAAATCACCGACGATGATCATGTGCTCGGTCCGGCCGATGCGCCTGTCACGGTCGTCGAGTACGGCGACTACGAGTGCCCGTACTGCCGGGGGGGAGCCCGCGACGTCCACCGGATGCTCGACCTCTATCCCGGCCAGATCCGGTTCGTGTTCCGGAACTTCCCCATCGTGCAGCTGCACCCGCATGCGGAGCAGGCCGCCGAGGCGGCCGAGGCCGCCGCCGCCCAGGGCAAGTTCTGGGAGATGTACGAGCTCTTGCTGCGGCCCTCGTCCCGTCTCGAGCTGGATTCTCTCCTGTCCTATGCCCAGGGCCTCGGACTGGATACCGACCGGCTCGGCAAGGAGGTCACCAGCCGCGCCTATGCCGCGAAGATCGAGCGTGACGTGCGGGAAGGCGTGATGAACGGCGTCAACGCCACCCCGAAGTTCTACGTCAACGGCATGCGCATCGACGGCAAGCTCCCGCTGGAGGGGCTCGAGGACGCGATCCGGGCGTCGGTGCGGGCCGCCCCGGGCGGCTGACCACCGGAACTCCCCCCGCCGGCCGGGTCGCTCTGCCGGGCGGGTCAGCGGGGATCGAGCGGCAGCAGCCCGGCCTGGTCGAGCGCGGCCCGGGCCCGCTCGGCGCCCCCCGCGCGGGCGATCAGGTCATAATGGGCCGCCGAGAGCCCGCGCAGCGAGCTGAAGTCCCGCTCCCCGCGCGTCGCGTGATGGGCGGCGAACCCGAAGACCGCACCCCAGAGCACCCCGAGGCCGGTCCCCACCGCGACCATGGCGAGCCAGGCGTGCCCGGTGGTGAACAGCCCGAGCAAGATGCCGATCAGCAGTCCGGCCCACATCCCGCTCAGCGCGCCGGCGGCCGCGGCCCGCCACCTGGTCAGCCGCCCGGTCACCCGCTCGACCAGTTGCAGGTCGGAGCCGACGATATCGAGCTGCTCGACCGGGAAGCCGTCGTCGGAGAGCCGGTCGACCGCACGCTGGGCGGAGCCGTAGTCATCGAACCGGGCTACAGTGTTCCACGCGGCGTGGACCGGGTTCACCGTGAGCCTGCCGTACATCATGGCGACGTCCTTTCGTCTCCTACTGCCCCGGCGTTCGCCGGTGACGAGACAAGGATCGGCTCCGTGTGTGCAAAGCAAGCGGGAGCCGCGTGGAGACGCGATGAAGACGCTGGCCCGGCATGCGGCGGTTAGCTCGACCGGACTCCGCGGCGACGCCCGGGCCTGGCGCCGGCCGGACCAGCCGGCTTCTTCCGCGGCGGCGCGGTGCTGGCCCGGACGACCAGCAACGTGGTCAGCTCGACCCGGTTGCTCGAGGTGTCGGTGCGGCCGTCCAGCAGCGCGAGGATCGTGCGCGTGGCCATGGCCGCCATCTGGGCGAGCGGCTGGATGATCGTGGTCAGCGGCGGTGACACCCAGCCCGACATGGGCAGGTCGTCGAAGCCGACCACGCTCAGGTCATCGGGGATGCGCAGCCGGCGCAGCCGGGCCGCCTCGTAGACCCCCATGGCCTGCATGTCGCTGCCCGCGAAGATCGCGGTCGGCGGGTCGTCGAGCTTGAGCATGTCCGCCGCCGCCACCAGGGCCGCCTCGAAGTGAAAGTCGCCGGAGTAGACCAGGGCCGGGTCGGCGGGTATGGCCGCCCGCTCCAGCGCGGCCCGGTATCCGTCCAGCCGCGCCTGGCTGCACAGCAGCGACGGGCGGCCGGTGATGGTCCCGATGCGGCGGTGACCGATCTCGATCAGGTGCTCGGTGGCCATCAGGCCGCCCGCCCAGTTGGTCGCCCCGATTGACGGGATCCGCGGGTCCGGCTGGCCAACCGGGTCCACGATCACCACCGGCATGTGCATCGCCGCCAGCCGCGCCCGGTAGGCGGGCGACAGCTCGGTCAGGACCAGGATGACGCCGTCGGTCTGACTCGTCGACAGCCGGGTCAGCCATTGCTCCGTGTCCGGCTCGCCGGAAACGACCGAGATGGCGATCCGGCAGCCCTCGGCGGAGGCGGCCTCCTCCGCGCCGCGGATGATTTCGACGGCCCACGGGCTGAGATCGGCGAACACCAGGTCGATCAGGCACGACCGGCCCGAACGCCGGGGCGCCGCGTAGTTGTAGTCCGCCAGCAGCGCCTCAACCCGGGAACGCGTCTTGGGCGCGACGTCGGCGTGGCCGTTCAGTACTTTCGAAACCGTCGGCACGGACACGCCGGCGGCCGCCGCGATGTCGGCCAATGTCACCCGGTCCCGGCCGACCCTGGATTCGCTCACGATCACGCTCCCTTCGGCGGGTCAGCGCCGACGAGCTGCCTGCGCGCTGCGCCTGCCCGGCCGACAGCGTCATCGTAATGCGCCTGCGATGCCGGGTTGAGCATGCCGATGTCACGCGCGCGCCGACCCGGGTGCCAGCTGAGCTGAAAGACTTTCGAAGCGCCGCCCGGCGGTGTCGTAAGGTCGTCATCACACCGCGTCGTCCCTATCGCGAGAGGTGAGCCTGCGTGGACATCATCAGGTACCGCACGAGCGAGTCCCCGGCTCCGCTGGTAGGCGTGCGCGACGAGGGGCGGGTGTTCGGCCTGCCCGGCGTGGAGTCGCTGGCCGCGCTGTGGGCGCTGCCGCTGGCCGGGATCAGGCAGCGCCTGCGGGACCGCGTCGCCGTCCCGGCCGCGGACGTCATCCTGCTGCCGCCCGTCGACGGCCGGACCGAGGTCTGGGCGGCGGGCGTCACGTACTTCTCCTCGCGGGAGGCGCGAGTCGAGGAGAGCGAGCGCTCGGCCGACGTCTACCGGCAGGTCTATGACGCCGAACGGCCCGAGTTGTTCTTCAAGTCGGCGGCGTGGCGGGTAGCCGGCGACGGGCAGACGATCGCGGTCCGGGCCGACTCGGCGGTGGACGTCCCGGAGCCCGAGGTGGCCCTGGTGATTAACCGCTTCGGCGAGATCGCGGGCTACACCGCGTGCAACGACGTGTCGTCCCGGACGATCGAGGGCGAGAACCCGCTGTACCTGCCGCAGGCGAAGATCTACCTGGGCGGGTGCGCGCTGGGTCCGGCGGTCCGCCCCTCCTGGGAGATCACCGACCCGTATGACCTCGGCATCGAGCTGACGATCCGGCGCGCCGGCGCGATCGCCTGGCACGGCCAGGCCAGCACCTCCGCGCTGCGCCGCAAGTTCGATGATCTCGTCGGTTACCTGATGCGGGCGGACATCCACCCTGATGGCGCGGTTCTGGCCACCGGCACCTGCCTGGTGCCGCCCGCTCCGTTCAGCCTGGCGGACGGGGACGAGGTCGCCGTGGCGGTGGACCAGGTGGGGGTGCTGACCACTGGCGTCGTCCGCGGCCTGGACCGAATGCGCGAAGCCTTCGAAAGTTTCAATCCCTGCTAGGTGCTCAGTAATGGGGAGAGGGATTCGCGCTGCTCGACCGCGCCATCGGGCATTGCCAGCGGCACGGCCTGTACGCGACATCCTGGCGGCTAGCGCGCGACAGCCACCCTAGGCGTGCCGAGTCGCCGCACGACCGGCTGCAACGCCGGCAGCGCGAAGAGGCCGGTCACCACGAAGGCGGCGGCCAGGGCGCACAAGATCCCGCCGAGCACGTCGACCGGGTAGTGATCGGCTAGGTAGACGCGGCTGGCGGCGACGGCAAGCGCGTACCCGAGGCCGATCACGATGGCGGCATACCGCCAGCCGGCGGTCGTGGCGATGACGACGACCGCGAGCGCGAGGACGGCGGCGACGGTAGCGTGCCCGCTGGGATAGGAGGCCCCGCTGTCGGCGGCCATAGCCTGCAGCGACACCGGAGGCCGGTGCTCGCCGATGAGCATCTTGCCCGCCGTCGCCAGCGCGAACGCTCCGCCGAACATGCAGAGCACCCGCAACGCGTCCAGGCGACGGCCGGCCAGCACCAGGATGAGCGGCAGCACGATCATCAGCCCGATGCCGATCGTCTCCGGCGTGGCGATGCTGGTGGCCGCCTTCGCCAGCGCGGTCAGCACGCTGGTGCGGTCGTGAGCGGCGATGTGCTTGTCGACCCGCAGGTCGAAGCGGGCCACCGGCCCGGTCTTCGCCACGGCGCCGAGGATGAACACGAGAACCGCCAGCCCGATGCCGCCGAGCAGTACGGACAGGCCGTGCCGGGGAGCCGAGGTGCCGATTTCCGGCGCCGCATGGGGGTACGCGTGCCGGTGATGAGACGTCGGTGCAGACGACATGGACGGCAACCTCCGGGCACGTTAAGCAGGCATTTACCTCTAGTTCTTCTACTGTACTGTAGAAGTTAACCAGACGGCCTCGTGGACCTGCGGAAATCGAGGTGCGCTCCGCAGGAGTCGGCGTTCATCCTGAAGCGTGAGCGAGTTCCTGCTTCGAGCCGTCCATAGCGACGGCCGCGAGGGAGATTTTGCCCGCGAGGTCTGCGGTACCTTCGGCCTCGCTGCCAACGGCCTGACAATTGCGTCGTTGCCGGGCAGTACCAACCGGCTTTGGCGGTTCCAGACACCCGGTGGACAGTTCGTCGTCAAGGAGTTCCCTTACGAGGTTGCCGGGAAGCGCCTCCTCCGGGCGGCGGAATTCGAGCATGACATCTGGAGGATAGGTCAGCTGGCCATGCCCGAACCGATCCGGGCGGCCGATGGCCAGCTCGTCCACAGGCTGGCCGGCTCCCGCGGATCGACGGTGCTCGTACGTGTGCACCGCTACCTTGACGGCACTCCTGTCACGCTGCCGCCAGCCACGGGAACGGCTCGTGCGGCGGGAATGGCGCTGGCCGCGATCCAGCGGTTTGGCCTGATGCGCGAGACCAAGCCATCAGGAAGCCTGCGTTGGTGGACGATAGCGCCCGAGACGATCCTGTGCCGCCTGCATGCCGCGGGGGCGCTGAACCAGGACCAGGCCGAGATGGCCTGGGCAGATCTGAATGGGGCGGGTGCGGTCATCGCAGCGGGTGAGGAACTTGCCGGCCGGTGGGTCTTTACCCACTGCGATCACAAGCCCGAGAACAGCTTGCTGGCAGACAGCCAAGTCGCCGTCCTGGACTGGGACGAAGCTGGGTACTGTCACCCACGCCTGGAAGCGGTCGAGTCAGCTCTGCGATGGGCAGGAGCAGGACGTCGAAAGCCTAGACCCGACGTGTTTCGCGCTTTCCTGACGGGCTACCAGCGTCACGCAGGGCAACTTCGCCCGCTGCAGCCGGTGGACTTCGCGAAATGGGTGGCCGCGCTCGCAGGCTGGTTCTCATTCACGGGCAGCCGAGCCCTCGGCGACTTTGACGACACAGACACCGAGGCATCAGCTGCTGTCTCGATGGCCATCGACACGATCGGCACTCTGCACGGCACCCTCGCGTCCCTGGATCATTGGGCGGAATGGCTAGCTACTCCCTGAATTGAGGCACATCCAAATCATTCATCGCTTTGTGCGACGCAGTTGCCGTGAACGATTCCGCAGCTAGGCTGTGACGGCAGGCTGAGCCGGGCTGGCCCGCACGACCTGCATGGGGTTCGGTGGCTACTTGCGGTCAGGACGATGCCGCAATCCCAGTGCGGCGCCCCTGTCCTCGCCTACGCAGCAGACGGCAGGGGTGAGGGAGTTCGTTCTAAGGAGAGGTGATGGGCGACCAGCAGCGGATCAGCTACCTGCCGCTTGAGGCGATGGACCAGGAGATGCAGGCAGAGATGGAACGCTGCCGCCGCGAGGGTACCCCGCGTCCGGAAAGCTCGGCGGTGCGCGCGCACGTTCCGGCCTGCTTTTGGGCTTTCGCCCGGTCGTGGGAGGCGATCTTCCGCACCGGGGTCTGCGATCACGCCATCAAGGAGCTGTGTCGCGTCTACGTGTCGCGCACGGTGAAGTGCGAGTACTGCGGGAACCAGCGCTCGGAGAAGGCCAGGGAGCATGGCCTGAGCGAGGCAAAGTACGACGACCTGCTCAACTTCGAGACCTCGGCGACGCTCGGGGACCGCGAGAAGGCTGCTCTGGCCTACGCTGAGGCGATCACGTGGCGCCTTGATGCTGACGATGCGCTGTGGGAGCGGCTTCACCATCACTTTTCCGAGCCAGAGCTGGTCGAGCTCGGCTGCTTCATCGGCCTGACGATGGGCCAGCAGAGCTGGCTGCGACTGCTCGACATCGAGCACCACGAGGTGCTGGCCGGGACTTCCGCCTCGATGGCGCCCGGCTTCGGCACCCCGGAGGAACTCGCCGCCTCAAAGGCATCTCAGGAGTACTGGGCACGGAAGACTGCTACTTGATCCAAGGCCGCTTGACCATGGCTGATCTACGCCGAGGTCCGGGCCGGCCTGGAATCAGGCGAGGCCGCGGCGCAGGGCCTCGAAACGGCGCGCCCAGATCCGCTCCGATAGCGGAGCCTCCGGCGCGAACACCTCCGCCGCGTGGTAGGCGCCAGGGTTGACGTGCAGCTCGGTCGGGACGCCGGCCTGCATGAGCCGCGACGCGAACGCGATGTCCTCGTCCCGGAACAGGTCGACCGTGCCGACGTCGATGAACGTCGGCGGCAGGCCGGCCAGGTCCTCCGCGCGCGTCGGAGCAGCGTACTGGTCGGGCTTGCCGTCGCCCAGGTACCACTTCCAGGCCTCGATGTTGCCCGCGCGGAGCGTCCCGGTGGAATCCGTCGGCCGGTAGATCCGCACCCTGATATCCGGCGCGCCGTCTGGCCCGGGAACCGTTCGGTCCTCGGAGGTGACGTTGGGGTTGGGCGGGACCTCCAGGGCGGCGAGCAGCTGCGCGACCGCGGCCCGGCGCTCCACGATGTCGGGAATGGTGTTGAAGCCGCCCGGGATCGCCTGGATGAGCTGGTCCAGGGGTTCGCGTACAGCCGGGTCGATGAGATCACGACGGGACATGAATCCTCCTGCGGTGAGGACCGATGCAGAGTGCATCCTACGTAGTGATCGAGCTCACATCAATGCCCCGCCGGTCTCCGGCCGCGGGCGCGCTGGCGCTTACCTGATTTGATTTCCGATGGCTATTTCAGCCGGTGCGGCCGTAGAACAGTTCCTGGGTGAGCCGGTTCAGCTTCATGCCCGGGCGCTCTCCGTAGGTCAGTACCGAGTTGATCCGCGGCCGCGGGCCGCTGACCGGGGTTACCCGGTGCAGGGCGTGCTGGCCGCGGAACACCGCGAGGGTGCCCGGGCTGCTGGGCAGCCTGACGACGCCGGCCGGGTCGCCCCGCAGGACCTTCTGCACGCCGTGGTAGTTCTCGTCGTGCTCGTCGCGCAGCCGGGGATGGTAGTCGAAGTGGCCGCCAGCCTCGGATTCGGCGTACATCACGGTCACGGAGAACTCGCTGTTGTCGAAGTGCCAGCCGAGCTCGTCGCCGTCGCCGAAGACCGCGATCTCCAGGGCGTCCAGCGGGTCGGCGCTGCGGTAGAGCACCTGCTTGCCCAGGACCGCGGCGATGAACCCGGTCAGGTCGTCCGACTCGTACAGCCGCCGGATGGGCGCGCTGGCCGGGATCAGGTCGTAGGCGATGGCCTTCTTGGCCGAGTGCTGCAGCAGCGCACGCGGGTGATCGGTGCCCGCGGAATCGTCCGGGGGCTCGAAATAGATGGTGTGGGCCTGGTCGCTGGCCCACGCCCGGGCGGCCAGCCGGCCCGCCTCGGCGGTCATCTGGCTGATGGCAGACGGGGTGAGGAAGCCGTCCACCCGGGCGACCCCGCGGTCGCGGAGCTGCTCCCGGCAGGCCTGGATCAGGGCGCGGTATTCCTGGCTGTCCGGCTGGTTGATCGGGTAGCGTCGCAGGTCGACGACGTCCTCGTATCGCGACGCCCGCGCTCGGCTGATGCTGGTCATGGTGCTGGCTCCTTGATCCCGGCCGTTTACCTGAGGATGACAGCGGTTCATCCACGAGGGCAATTCAAGGTCTTTCGACCCGAACGGCCGTGGTGCGAGCCCTGGGCCGGCCCCGCGCGGATCCTGCCGGACGCGGCCGCCGGGAATCGCGGCACTCCGCGGCGGGTTAGGCAGCAGCGGGCTCTGTTCCGGCCGCGCGGCTATCGACGGGAGTGTCATGCCAGCAGGTGTCACGATGAGCGGCGAGCTTGAGCTGATCAGCTGGCGGCGCACGGTCAGCGAGCTCTACGCGGCGGTGCGGGCCGAGGACGATCCGCGCCGCGGGCATGCGCTGTGGCGGCAGCGCCGTGACGAGCTGTTCCGGTCCCATCCGCAGAGCCCGCTGCCGCCCGGCGATCCGCTGCGCGCGACAGGCCTGCCGTACTGGCCATACGATCCGGAGCTGCGCTTCGAGCTGCCCCTGCTTCCGGCCGGACGGGAGATGTCGCTGTCCGTCCCGACGAGCGACGGCGTGATCCCGATGGACCGCATCGGCTGCGTGCGGCTGCCCGCGCCGCTGGATGCCGTCATCGACGTGTGGTGGCTGCGGCAGTACGCCGGCGGGCTGCTCCTGCCGCTGCGCGACGGCACCGCGGGCCGGTCCAGCTACGGCGGCGGCCGGTACGCGCTCGACACCGCCAAGGGCGCCGACCTGGGCGGCCGGGATAGCCGGCTGGTCATCGACCTGAACTTCCTTTACCACCCGTCGTGCCGGTACAACGATGCGTGGCAGTGCCCGCTGGCCCCGCCGGGAAACACCATCAGTGCCCCGGTCAGCGCCGGGGAACGCCTGTAACCGGCTTCTGGCCGCTCTTGTCTCAGGCCCTTTGCATGGGCACGGGCGGTTGATATACCGCGCGGTAGCGCCATGGCCCAGGTCCCGCCTGTTGCGCTGCCGACTCCCGGCGCAACGATAATGGTGCAGGTCGCATCAGCCGCGGGAGGTGATGGCCAGATCATGACCGGCCGCCAGGTATTCACGTCCCGGTTGAAGGGCCGTCCGCTGCTGGACAGCGAGGGGCTGACTATCGGCCGGGTCCGCGACGTCGTGATCCTGCCCAACGCGGGAAGCGAACCGCCCCGCGCGCTCGGGCTGGTCGTGACGCTGCAGCGCCGCCGCATCTTCGTCAACCTCGGCCGGATCGCGGAGATATCGGTCGACGGCGCGCACCTGCGCGGCAGCACCGTCGACCTGGACCGTTTCACCCGGCGGACCGGGGAGATCCTCGCATCGGAGCTGTACGGCAAGCAGACCGCGGACGGGGCCATCGCCGATGTCGCCATCGTGCCCGGCGAGCACGGGCGGGTGGGCTGGGAAGTCAGCGCGCTCGCGGTCACGCACGGCCGGGGCCTGCGCTACCGGCGCACGACGGTCGTGCCGTGGGACAAGCACCCCGAGCTGTTCCACGCCGGCCCGCTGGCCGACCAGCTGGCCAGCCTGCGCGAACTGCAGCCGGCCGACCTCGCCACCGCCATCGAGGGCATGTCGCCCAGCCGGCGCAGCCAGCTCGCGGACGCCCTGGACGACGAGGAACTGGCCGACCTGCTCGAGGAGATGCCCGAAGAGGACCAGGTCCGGCTGCTGGCCAGCCTCGAGCTCGAGCGCAGCGCGGACGTGGTGGAGGAGATGCAGCCGGACGACGCCGCGGACCTGCTCGCGGAGATGGCGCCCGAGCAGCGCGAGCGGCTGCTGACGGCGATGGAGGCTGTCCAGGCCGCGGACCTGCGGCGCCTGCTGCGTTATGACGCCACCACGGCCGGCGGCCTGATGACCTCCCAGCCCCTCATCGTCACCCCGAACGTGTCGGTCGCGGAGGTGCTGGCCCGGATCAGGGACCCGGAGATGCCGGTCACCACGGCCGTGCAGGTCTACGTGTGCGAGCCGCCCATGATGACGCCGACCGGCCGCTACCTCGGCACCGTGGGATTCCAGCGCCTGCTGCGCAGGCCGCCGGCCACCGAGCTCGGCGACTGCGTTCGAGCGGAGCGTTTTCGTCCGGCCCGATCTGCCCGAACGCGAGCTGGCGGCCCGCCTGGCCGCCTACAACCTGGTCAGCGTGGCCGTGTGCGACGAGGACGGCCGCCTGCTCGGCGCGGTCACCGTGGACGACGTGCTGGACCACCTGCTGCCCGTGGACTGGCGGAGAAAGGGAGGCTGAGATGGCACGGTTCCCCGCCCGCCGCATCGTCGAGCGGAACGACCTGTCCGTTCCGCGCGGCGCCACCCCGCGGATGGGCGCCCGCTACGACGCCGACGCGTTCGGCCGGTTCTCCGAGGCGATCGCGCGGTTTCTGGGCACCGGGCGGTTCCTGGTCGGCCAGACGGTACTGGTGATCGCCTGGATCGTGCTCAACGTCGCCGGCCTCGTCAAGCACTGGGACCCCTACCCGTTCATCCTGCTCAACCTGGCCTTCTCGACCCAGGCGGCCTACGCCGCGCCGCTGATCCTGCTGGCCCAGAACCGGCAGGACGACCGGGACCGGGCCAACATCGAGCGCGACCGGGAGGTGGCGGCGCGGACCCAGGCCGACACCGAGTTCCTCGCCCGCGAGCTCGCCGCCGTCCGCATCGCGCTGGCCGACGTGGTCACCACGGAGAACATGGAGGACTCGCTTGGCCGGATGGCCAAGCTGATCGCCGACCAGCTCCGGGACACGCCCGGCACCCTGGTGCCGCCCGACGGGCAGGTGCCGCACCGCGACGGTCACGGCCGGCTGGGGAGCTAGGCGAAGCCGCCGTTGCTCATCAGGAGCTGGCCGTTGATCCAGCCGCCCTCGGGCGAGCAGAGGAAGTCCACCAGGTGCGCGGTGTCGCGTGGCGTGCCGAGCCGGCCCAGGGGCGTCTGGCGAATACCGCTCTGCCTGATATCGGTAGTCATCCATCCGGTGTCGACCGGGCCCGGGTTGACGACGTTGGCGCTGATGCGCAGGTGGGCCAGCTCGTGCGCGGCGGCCAGGGTGATCCGGTCCAGGGCGGCTTTACTGGCGCCATAGGGTAGGTTGCCAACGGTATGGTCGCTGGTCAGGCTGATGATCCGGCCGGTGCCCGGAGCACCGCGAAACCGCTGCCCGTACTCGCGTATCAGCAGCCAGGTGGCGCGGGCATTGACGGCGAAGTGCCGGTCGAAGCTCTCGACGGTGGTGTCCAGCAGGCCCGAGGCGACTGATTCGCAGTGGCACATCACCAGGGCCGTGACATGACCCAGCCGGCCCTCGGTCTCGCCGAAAACCTGGGCCGCAGCGTCGGTGCTGGTGAAGTCCGCTTCGATCGCTACCGCGGCCGCGCCGTTTCCGGTCAGGTCCTGCTCGATCGCGGCGATAGCCCCGTCCTCGGCGCCCCAGGCCATCCGCTGGTCGTAGGCCGTCCAGTAGGTGAAGGCGATATCCCAGCCGGAGGCGGCCAGGCGGGTCGCGACGCCCGCGCCGATGCCGGCGGTGCGCCCGACCCCGGTGACCAGCGCGACCGGCCGGATGGCGGTCACGTCCGGACGGTCGCCTGGCGGGCGATCCGCTCGGCCCGCAGCGCTGAGCGGCGGACCTTCCCGGCGTCGTCGCGCAGCGGCGTGGTCGCGCGCTCGATCACGCGGGGCAGCTTGTACGGGGCCAGCCGCTGGCGCAGATGAGCCAGCAGGTCCGCGTCGGATACCGGTTCGGAAAGCTCGACGATGGCGTAGGGGATACTGCCCAGATCCTCGTCCGGAAGGCCGATCACGCAGCAGGACTGCACGGCCGGGTGCTCGTCGAGGGCCGCCTCGATCTCCGCCGGGTAGACGTTCGCCCCGCCGACCAGGATCATGTCCGCGAGCCGGTCAGTGATGTACACGTACCCGTCCGCGTCGACCTTGCCGATGTCGCCGAGCGACTCCCAGCCGTCAGGGGCGCTGCGCGCGGTGGCGCCGATGTAGCGGTACGGGGACGGCGCGCCCGGGCCCCGGCGCATCCAGATCTCTCCCTCCTGGCCGGCCGGGACGGGCATGCCGCCAGGGTCGCGTATCTCGATCTCGCCGAGCACCGCCCGGCCGACCGATCCGCGGTGCGCGAGCCATTCGGTCCCGCTGATCACCGTCACGGCCTGGAGTTCGGTGCCGCCGTACAGCTCGAACACCTTCTGCGGGCCGAGCCAGTCGATCCACGCCTGCTTGAGCCACGCCGGGCACGGCGCGGCCAGGTGGAACGCCACCTCCAGGCCGGACACGTCGGCGGCGAGGCGGACCGCCTCGGGCAGCCGCCAGATCCGCAGCATCATGGTCGGCACCAGCAGGAGGAAGGTCACCCGGTGCTTCTCGACCAGCCGCAGCGTCTGCTCCGCGTCGAACCGGGGCATCAGCACGATGTGGTTGCCGAGCAGCATCCCGATGGTGGTGACCACGAACGGCGCGTTGTGGGCGAGCGGCCCGGTCATCAGGACGCAGCCGCCGGGCCGCAGGCACACCAGGGCGGCGGCGGCGCCGACGTTCTCCGCCAGGGCAGGCTCGGTGACCGCGATCAGCTTCGGCCGGCCCGTGCTCCCGCCGCTGGTCATGAGCTTCCACTGCGGCGAGACGCCCGGCGTGAACGAGCCTGCGGGCAGCTCGCGGGGCACGGATTCGAGAACCGGCCGCGATCCTCCCTCCGCGGGCGGCACTCCCACCACGAGGGAAGGATCCGCCAGGTCCACGATGGCGGCGCGTTCCAGCGGCGGGAGCCGGTCGGAGATCGGCTGCGGCACGGCGCCCAGCGCCCACGCCGCGAACATGCTCTCCACGAACCCGGTCGAGTTCGGCAGCCCGATCGTGACCGTGGATCCCTCGGTCACCCCGCGGGCCGCGAACAGCGCGGCCAGCCGCTCGACCCGCTGCACGAACCCGGACCGGGTCAGCGTCTGGTCTCCGTACGTCAGCGCCGGCCGGTCCGGATCGGCGTCGGCGAGCTGCCGGAGAGCGGAAAGGAAGGTTGTCCCTGGCACGTACCGAACGTACACCGGACCAGCGCAGCCGCCCATAGCCCGATCCCGGGTGCCGGGGCGTCAGAGCGCGAGCCGCTGGTCCAGCGCGAACCTGCCTGGCCGCACATCCGTCCCGCCTGCGAATAGCATCTACAGATCTGTAGAACTTCTACCGGAATGTAGAGATTCAGTCGCTGCTGTCACTGTGCCGCCACGGCGCACTGGCCGCCACCGGACCCCGTACGGGCGAAGGAGACTCCGGATAATGGTCCTTCACGACGTGGCCAGCCCGGCCGTGCTGGCGGTGAACGTGCTGAGCCCGTCCTCGCTGCTGTCCAGCTGAGGTGCGCTCGGGCTGTTCGCGATCATCTTCGCCGAGACCGGACTGTGCGCGAGCGGCGGAGTTCTCCTGCTTGCGTGCTAAGTGACGGGCAGGCCGGGTGGGCAACGGGGCTAGCCCGACTATTACGTTGACTGATATATTCGCCAACGTAATAGGAGGGCAGATGACCACACGAGAGCAGGACGTGCTGCGCCGGGTTGGGGAGGCGTCGGTGCTGGTCCTGGTCAGCCTCGCCGACGGGCCGAAGCACGGCTATGCGCTGATTCAGGAGGTCAAGCAGTTCGCGGGGGTAGAGCTCGGGCCCGGCACGCTCTACGGCGCGCTGGACCGGCTCGAAAGGCTCGGGCTCATCGAGTCGCTGCCCGCCAGCGAGCGGCGGCATCCCTACCGCATCACCGCACCGGGTGCGGCAGCACTCCGGGTGCACCTGGATTCGCTGGAGCGCGTCAGCGCGGCCGGACGGCTGCGCCTGCAGCTGGGCGGCATCTGATGCGCGCCCCGGAAGCCCAGGAAGGCAGGCTGGTCGATGCCGCGCTCCGCTGCTACCCGGCCCGCTGGAGGCGGCGCCACGCAGACGAGGCCGCCGAACTAGCGGCGCTCCTCATCCGGGACGGCACCCCGGCGGCATCGATCGCCTGGAGTTACCTCGCCGGCGCGGCCCGCGAGTGGCTGGCCCCGCCTCCCCGCCGGTCCCTGAGCACGGTCGCCGCGGCGCTGCTGGCCGCGGCATGCGTGCTCGGCTTCTCGGCTGCACTGGCAGCCGAGACCGCGCCGGCCAGGGCGGCAGGCACCACCCAGTCGCCGTCCGGCCCAGTCCCCTCGAAGATCAAGCCCGCGCCCCCGGGCACCGGCTCCCCGCGCCAGTTCACCCCGTGTCGCCCCGTCCTGCCCAGGCACGTTACGGGCGCTTTTCCCGCCGCAGGCCACTGGCACCTGAGCCTTCAGGGAACCGCACATGCCCGCTCCTGCTGACCTCGGTCCCGCGAGCACCGATCCTGCCAGCGCCGAGCCCGCCGGCACCGGCCCGCAGCGGCGACGGCGATGGCAGCGTGGACTGACCCAGACGGTCATCACGCTCCTCGTGGCGGCGCTGCTGTCCGTCCTGCTGCGAACGTACGCAGGCGAGATCTTCTGGATCCCGTCGGCGTCGATGGTCCCGACGCTCGCGGTGTACGACCGGATCCTGGTGCAGAAGGCGTTCTTCAGCTGGCACGACGTCCGCGAGGGCGACATCGTGGTGTTCACCCACCCGCCCCTGGACCAGTGCCCGGGAGGACCGGCAGGGGACCTCGTCAAGCGCGTCATCGCGCTGCCAGGCCAGATGATCTACTCCGCTGGCAACACCATCTACATCAACGGGCACCTGCTGGCCGAGCCGTACCTGCCCGCCTACGACCCGCTAGGGCCGCCGATCGCAAGCAGTCAGCATCCCTACCGCGTCCCGCCCGGCGAGTTCTACGTCCTGGGCGACAACCGCGCAGACTCCTGCGACAGCCGCTACTGGGGGCCCATCCAGAGCTCCAGCGTCATCGGCAAGGCGATCCTGGTCATCTGGCACGACAACCATCCCGACCTCCACGGCCTTTAACCCCAAGCTCCGCCCGGCGGCGCAGCCAGCCAGGACCAGGCCCTCACCAACCGCCAGCACACCGGCCCTCGCGACACGCCGGAAACCCACGTCACATCGGATGCTTACGACATCAATGCTCCATCGTGGCCGTTAAACCGGCTCTTCCGGATTGAGGGTGTAGTGGTGGGCGCGCCGGCGCCGGGGTCGTAGAAACGCAGGAGCAGCTTCACGAGCGTCGACTTGCCCGCGCCGTTGCCGCCGACCAGCGCCACGAGATCTCCAGGGTGGAGCTCCGACGGTCGCGTGGCGCGAGGATCGCGTCCGGTCCCGGGCTGCGATCGCGCGCGGCGTGAAGACCGATGCCGCATCGGCCGAGGCTGGGGTGTCATCCCCCGTCGGGCTCGACGACGCGCTCCTGCAGCTCGACGATGCGCTCCTGCAGCTCGCCGACCCGGGACTGGAGCTGCTCGACGAACTCACGGAGTGCGCCATTCTCGGCCTCAAGGTGGATGTTGCGCGTTATGCCGGCTGATAGCAGTCGGAGGTCCCCATTTCGCACACCCTCTCCACCGGCGACCGTTAGCGAAGCGCGTTCAGCTCGTCGAGGGCGCGATGGCCGCGCTTGACCACCCCTGGAACGACATCGTGGCGCCCGTGACGGATGGGGACCTCGAGCATATGGAGGATCTGTGCCGCTGCGAGCACCGCCGCCCCCTCCCAGCCGACCAGGACGAGGATTCTCGTCCACAGCCGCCTTCGGAACACCGTCCAGCTGCGGATCCCGGAGGGTGTACCACACGAGGGTGGTGAGATCAGTCGCCCGCGTGCCGCTACCTGCGTTCCCGATATCCACGACCGCCACCACCGCTCCGTCACGGACCAGGACATTGCTGGGGGTTGAGAGATCGGCATGGACCATGTCAGGTGCCTCTCGTGGTGGTGGGACGTCGGCACACACGAGCCGCAGGCGCTCGACCAAGGCCGACACCACGGAGGAATACCCCGAGAGCCCGGCCACGGACTGGCGGAGAAGCGACTGCTCCGGCGTCTCGTTGAAATCCAGCCCGGCGACAGCCGATTCCTGACCGGTGGCGACCCGCCAGGCGTACAACCAGTGGTCGTAGGGCTCGGAGGCTTGGCCAGCCTGGAGTTCGATGATCTCCATCAGCTGCTCAACGAGGGACGGGGTCAGCTCTGGCGCGGGAGCCGCGTCAACGAAGTCCATCAGATGCCATACATGAGTGGCTGTGGCGCCCACTCCGAGCCAGGCAGGGGTGGGATAGCCGCGCCTGCGCATGTGCTCGGCCACTCTCTGGGCTCGCAACGTCTCGTCCAGGTGGTTGGGGTGTGCCCGGGGCACTGCTTTGAGCACTGCATTTGCCCTTCCGGCCAACTGGACGCGCATGGCACCCCCATTGACGCCTCCGCGGAGGCGACTGAGAAGGGTGACCTCTGCCCCGACCACGCTGGCCACGTCGTCCAGGACCTCGGCCGGCAGCTCTTCGGGATGGGTGCCCTGGTTCATCGGCTCGAAGGGCGGATCACCGCGCGGGTCGCCGCAGCTGCGGACCGATCGTTGGCCGAGCACCGGCCAGTCGCAGTGACCGAAAGTTCACGTACGGAGTCCGCCTCGCCGCCAGCGGAGTTGAGCGCCTGGATCGGTCTCATTCGGCTGCCCGCACGAGCCAAGGTCCGGTGCAACGTTGGGAAACCGCATTGTTCGTAGAAGCCGGCGGCGTCCGGTCCCGTGCTCGCGAACCCGAGTGGTACTCCTTCGGCAATGAGCCACGACTTCCAGCGTTCGACCAGCTCCGTGCCAATCGACTGGCCGCGCCCCGACTCGTCAATGACGAGCTGCTCAAGCGTTCCCGCGCTTTCGTGAGCCAGCCCGTAGTCGATGAACCACCGAGCAGGAATCCGACTGCCCCGCCTTCATCGTTTCGAGCCACGAACGCCCTCCAGCCGTGGCGGACCCGCTCCGGACGAATGACGCCGGGCTGGTCTGGGTGGAGCTGGTTGATCAGGCGTGCAACGTCGTCGACGTCACTGCTGGTCATCTGCGAAACATCCACGTTCGCTACCTAACCAGATGCGAGGTTCCGCACGCCTTCGGATTTGCCTGCACGGGCCAGACGCGACCGAATCGGCGCGTCGCGGTCGACGACCAGGTAACAGCACGTCGAAGTCGAGGCCACCCGGGGCGTCTACCAGCGCATCGTCGCCGCCTACCGCAACCACGACCGAGCCGCAGCGAAGACCGAACTAAAAAGGATCATCGCGACGATCACCGCGGCCGTGCCCACGGCGCTCACCGAGCTGATCACGCTCGGCCGAACGCTAAAACGTCGCGCTGCCGACGTGCTGGCCTACTTCGATCGAGCCGGCACCAGCAACGGGCCCACCGAGGCGATCAACGGCCGCCTCGAGCACCTACGCGGCTCCGCTCTGGGCTTTCGTAACCTCACCAACTACATCGCACGGTCGCTACTGGAAACCGGCGGCTTCAAGCCACAACTACACCGTCAATCCGGATGAGCCGTTAAACCCGGGGCCGGGACCGCGCGCAGGCCGGGCACGGGGGGGCCGGACGGGGCACGCGAGACACGTGAGGCAGGCGATAATCTCGCATGAGCGAACCGGGCCGTCAGCTTGACACACAAGTACTGCGACAGCCTCAAGCGGACGCCACGCCGTCCCCGCAGGCCACCCACAGTGCGCAACCTCAGCCCTTATACAGTAAGCAGCAAAATTTCAGGTCAGCCCACTGCGACATCGGTAACGGCCGCACCGTTGCCATTAGTCAGGTTCCAGGCCCGCACCCTCACCCGTTCGCCATCTACGGCACCGTGGCCGGGATGGCAGCCTGGCCTACCTCACCCTCACCTGACCGCGGCCAAAAAATCCGCGGCCGCACAGCCACGGCCCGGAATGCCATTTCCTGCTTCTTCCGCATATGCCCGGTTCAGGTCGATTACCAGCAATTCATCCGACCTGATATCGGGCGGCGGTGACACCAGGAAGCGGAGTGCCTGCCGGACTCCGGGAGGCACTCCGCTTCTTGTTCTGATCGGCAGTTATCAGCGGCTAGACGTACGGCACCATGCTGATGCCCGCGCTATCTGCCGAAACTGTCGAATTCTCCGTTTTGTGCGCCTCCGAGAAAAGCATGCCATTCGTCCGACGTGAATCGGAGAACCGGCCCTTCGGAGTCCCTGCTGTTGCGGACGCCGATGGTGCCATCGGGTAGGCTCGCTACCTCGACGCAGTTGCCGTTGGAGAAACTCAGAGAGCTCTTAACCCAGTTAGAACCTGAACCCGGCCTTTCGGGTGGAGTTCCGAGCATAGGCCTTTCCACGTTACTACCTCACTGATTGTAGTATATTTGTCCGAATTTGCGTGACTGCTGATTGCAGCTAAGGTGATACCTAGCGTAGTCACTTGACTTTATTTAGACTAGCAGACATCACTTAGCCCTAGTGCCCCAATCGGCTCAAGCAACGCTACAGCCCAGTAACTATTTGTTGTACCCATGATGTACCGCGCACCTCAAAGGGGAGCAGGCATGGAGCGCCGCTAAGCCGGCAGCGGCGCTCGCCAGTACCGATGGGCCGACGTCAAGCACCGATGGGCCGACGTCAAGCACCGATGGGCCGACGTCAAGCTCCATGGCAGCCAGGGACGGTCACGCCTGCGGGGGCGTCACCGCGACCACGGACGGCAACGACTCGCGTCATAACGCATTCGCGCGCTGCCGGGCCCCTGACCAATGCGACTCGGCTGTCTCGAGTATGAGGGCCCTGGACGCCGCCGGGTCAAGCGATGCTTGAGCGATCATCTGAAATGCGATCCGGTGCAAGTACGTCTCCCTCTCCCCCTCCAGAGTGAAGCCGCTCCTCAGCTGCTCAGTGCTGACAACATCCTGCAGCATCGCATCACTATCTACACCGAAGCCGAATATGACAAAGGACTCGCCGAAGACAGTATGCTGCGCGTCAAGGGGGAGAATCTGCAGCGTCAGATTTGGCCGGTCAGCTTCTCGCGCGAGACGCTGAAGCTGATCATACATTACCGAATCATCACCGATCCGGCGCTTCAAGACCGATTCGTCCAGGACGACCGAAAGCTGGAGCCCTTCGCGATCCAGCACCTGCTGGCGTCTCATGCGGACCCTGACCATTCGCCCGATCATTCCTGGCGCCACTGGCTCGACCCGGCTGTAGCTGCTAATTATATGCCTGGCATAAGCTTCCGTTTGCAGCAGGCCGGTTACGACATCAACATGCCAAATAGACATGGATGTTGCTTCATGTTCCAGTCCGATGAATTGCTGATAGTCCTCGGAAAGGCTGTCGGTGAATTCTTCCCACCAACCCTTCCGGGCCGCGTCCTCGGCGAGCCCGAGCAGGAGCGTGCGGCGGGGCCCGGTGATCTGGTAGTAGTCGAGCAGCCTCTCGACCTCTCGCGGCCGCAAGCCGGTCCTGGCCCGCTCGTACCTGCTGATCTTGGAGGGTGACCATTTCAGCGCAGCAGCGACCGCATCTCCGCTCTTGCCCTTGCTCTCCCTGATCTCGCGCAGTTCAGCGGCAAGACGGCGGCGCCGCACCGTGGGGCTTCCTGGCGCGATCATCGAGCGTCCTCCTTCTCGGTGCCGCGCGGACTAGCGGGACGGTCACGCATTTTTCACAAAAACTATTTGTGAAATCTTTAGTACACCGTACACTCGCTCATCGCAACCGAGGCCTCGGCCGGGCCAGTCCCGCGACGGCCGCGCCTTGCTGTCCGGAGGCCATATTCGATGCCGCATACCGCCTGCTGGCCCGGACCCAGGCGCCCAACCACAGCCAGACGGCACTGGCTTCCCCGAGCGCCGAAGTACTCCGGCCAGATCGCGGAGGTGAACGCCGGCAGGAGGGTTTCCGGGTGATCCGCGGAAGCGCTCGGGGCGCCCCGCTTCGGCCATGCTGTCGGCGACATCGTCCTGGGCGAGTGCGAGCATCGCCCTGGGCGAGTTGCGAGGCAAAGCTCCGCACCAGCCGCGCCAAGAATCCCGCCTGACCAACAACCCGGCGAGGCCGGCCTCCACGAATCCCTGGCGGAACACGATCGTCCGCCTCTTGTGCGGCGAGGTCGCCGCCGACCGCGGCACAGAGGCCGGAGTACCTCCGGATCGATTGCGCCGGTGAACGTCGGCTGGGGCACTTCCGGGCGATCCGCGGAAGTGCCCAGGCCACCGTGGCTTAGGCCATGCTGCAGATCCGACCCGGCCGCTGCGCCTCGTCCCCTGGTGCTGACAGTGTCTTCACGGAGAAATATTCAGCCCTGCGACTACTGTGCAGCTCTATGGCAAGAGGGGCGTCAGTGAAGAAATACACCTGTAGTTGCCCGCTCCGTCCGAACCACATGACCTGGTCCGGGGCAGCCGGTTAGCCTTAGCGCAACAAGCTTGCCGCGTCTGGCGGTAATCACGCGATTTGCCCGCGAGGGACTTAGCGAATCGGCGACAAGCCGCCAGGCGCACGCCCAGCTAGTTCATTCGTGATACCAAGTGTGAGAGATAGCCGACGGCGCCTGGGCGGTGGACGCCTGCACGGGCGCCGCGATGGCTGCGGAGCCGGCCAGAATTGATCCGGCTGCGCCGAGTGCTAGGATGGTGCGAATGACGATGATTCGCCCTGTGCGCATGATTCCTCCATGGTGTCTACAGAGGTCAGCAGCCCGCTGCATGGCTCCGGCGGCACGCACGGCACATCTGAGTCTTATGGTGGTTATTGCCGGGTTTCGGCTATTCCATACACAGCGTAAGCCATTATTTACATTTTTTCCAAATACTAATATTTTCATTATTCCTTTAATAATTTTTTGCCGGAAAATATTCATGTTGCGATGCAGGGAAAGGTTCGTAATTTATGCATTGAAAGGTGCTGCGCAACTTGCATCGCATAATGCGGAAAATATGATTGGCATGGTCTCGTTTTAAATGCCGAATTAATGTCCGGAAAAAGCCCGCTTGTTCGATAAATGTTCTGGTAGTAAAGTTGCTTCATGCCCCCGGTGACCGCGGCCGGTGCGCTGGTCGGCCGCGATAGCGAGATGATGCTGCTGACCGGGCTCATAAGAGAGGTAGCCCGGGGGCGCGGCAATTCGGTGCTCATCGAGGGCGAGCCGGGCATCGGCAAGTCCGCGCTGGTAAGGGCAGCTATGGCGGAGGCCCCCGGGGCCGGCTGCCAGGTGTTCTGGGGTGCTGGTGACGAGCTCGGCCAGGCGCTACCCCTGCTGCCGCTCCTCGACGGTTTGCGGGTACGCGAGGCCTCCACGAATCCCAGGCGGAACACGATCGTCCGGCTCTTGCGCGGCGAGGTCGCCGCCGACCGCGGCACAGACGTGCCGGCGGCACTGGCGGAGCAGCTGCTCGCGCTCGTCACCGAGCAATGCGCGGTACGGCCGACCATCCTGGTGGTCGACGATCTGCAGTGGGCCGACCAGGCCAGCGTCACTTTGTGGGGACGGCTGGCGAGGGCGACGCGCCAGATGCCGCTGCTACTGGTCGCGATGATGCGCCCGGTGCCCCAGCGAGATGACTTGCTGGCGCTGCGCCGGGTGGTGGACGAAGACGCGCGGCTCCAGCTCACCGCGCTCACCGAGGCGGCGGTCGCCGATCTAGTGGCCGTCCTGGCGGGCGGCAGGCCTGACGACAGCTTGCTGCAGCTCGCCGACGGAGCGGCTGGCAACCCGCTCTACGTCACCGAGCTTGTCGCCGCACTGGGCCGCAGCTCCAGCCTGACCATCACCGACGCGGGAGCCGCCGAGCTGGCGAGCGATTCCGCGCCAAGCTCCCTGTCAGCGGCCATAGCGGACCGCCTCGGCTTCGTCGCCGGGTCGGCGCGTGACGTACTGCGGGCGGCGGCCCTGCTCGGCTTGGATTTCGCGGTCCCTGATCTGGCGATCGTGCTGGGCCGCAGCGTGACGGACCTGATCCCGGCGGTTGACGAGGCCTGTGCCGCCGGCGTGCTGGCCGAGTCCGGCCACGGCCTCGGGTTCCGGCATCCGCTGATCCGGGCGGCGCTGTACGACGACATGCCGGCGCCGGTGCGCGCCGCCTGGCACCGCGACGCGGGACGCGCCCTGGCGGAGGCGGGTGCGCCAGGCGGACCGGGTGGCCCGCCAGATGCTGCGGGCAGCCGATGGACTTGGCGGCACCACCGAGCCGATGGATGAGTGGATGCTGGACTGGCTGGCCCGGACCGCGGATCTACTTGTCGGCCGGGCACCCGGGGTGGCGGCGGAGCTCCTCACGCAGGCCGTCGCCAGTTCCCCGGCTGGCTCGGACCGGCACGGCTGGCTGGCCAGCCGGCTCGCGGACGCCCTCTACCGCATCGGCGACACGGCAGAGGCCGAGCAGGTGGCGAACCACGCGCTGGAGCACGCCACCGAACCCGACCTCCTCGTGGACCTGCACTGGACGCTGGCGCAGTGCCGCATGCTGGCAGGTGAGTCCGCGGAATCCCTGGCCACGCTGGACCGGGCACTGGCCTCTCCCGGGATCTCGGCCCGGCACAGCGCCAGGCTGCTCGTGCTCGCCGCGCGGACGCGCAGCCACCTCGGTGAGGTTGACAAGGCCGGCCGGGTCGCCACCACTGCGCTCGCGGCAGCGTCGGAGGCGGGCGACAACTGGGCTATGGGCTGGGCGTTGCACGTGCTGACGCTGGTGACCGCGGTACAGGGGCATCTGACCGACGCGCTGCCGCTGTTCGACCGGGCCCTGACCGTGACCCATGCCGATCCGGCGCTGACCGATCTGCGGCTACTGCTGCAGATCAACAAGGCCGTTACGCTGGGCTGCCTCGACCAGTACGAGCAAGCCTTCGCCGCAGCCTGGCAGGCACGGGATCTCGCCGACCAGGTCGGCACGACGATCCGGCTGGCTCAGGCGCACAGCGCCCTGGGACAGCTGCTGTTCGAAACAGGACGATGGGACGACGCGCTGGCCGAGGTAGAGATCCTGCCTGAGAACCTCAAGGGACCCGGTACCGCCTGCTGCGATCTTGGCATCGCCGCCGTGATCTGCTTTCATCGCGGCGAGATCACCGCGGCGCGCCGTCACCTTGCTGCTACCGTCCAGCACGCTAAGCGGATCGGGCGCCGGCCCATCTGCTCACTGGCACTCGCCCGCAGCCTGGACTGCGAGCACGCCGACGCGCTACCGGAGGCGCTCGCCGCGCTGACAGCCAGGTTCTCCAAGAGTACGGAAGACCTCGGAGAGATCGAGGACCTGCTGGCCGACGCCGTCCGCCTCGCCACGGAGACGGGCGACCTGGGCACCGCACAGGCCCTCGCGGGCCACGCCGCCGTACTCGCCGCCGAATCGAGGATCCCGCATCGGCAGGCGAACGCTCTTTACTGCCGCGGCCTGCTGGACCATGATGCCCCCCGGCTGCTCGCCGCCGCGGAGCGTTATGAAGATGCCTGCAGGCCACTGCCGAGGGCGAAGGCGCTGGAGGCCGCCGCTCAGCACTTCGTCGACGCCGACGACCGCAGCCAGGCGCGGGCCGCGTTCACCCAGGCCGTGGAGGTCTACACCTCCCTGGGCGCGGCCGGGGACGTCGCCCGGCTGCAGGCCGCGTTCCGGGCCCACGGCATCCGGCGCGGGCCGCACGCCAAACACCGGCAGGCGCGAAGCGGCTGGGACAGCCTCACGGCGACCGAGATCAAGATCGCCGCATTCGTGGAGGAGGGATTGTCCAATCCGGAGATCGCCGCCAGGCTGCTGCTATCCCGGCGGACCGTCTCAACCCACGTCTCCCACATCCTCAAGAAACTCGATGTCAACTCGCGCACCGACATAGCCCGGGAGTCCGCCCTGCGCACCATCGCGTCGAGGTAATCGCGGCGGGAAATCGCAGGCCGTTCGGTGGGAAAGTTTTAGTGGGGACGGTGAGAGCGCCGGGGATGCATATGACTCACCGTCCCCACGTGTGAACCCCCTGCGGACCGCGTCCGGCGCCCTCGGCAACATCGGGCTGGAACGCGAGCGTGAAGTACACGGCTTTGCCCGCAGGGGTTCGGTAGACGCCCCAGTCATCCGCCAGGGTGGCTACCAGCATCAGGCCGCGCCCAGTCTCTGCATCGGCTGGGGCGTCCACCAGGACCGGCAGGGAGCGCGACGTGTCGTGAACGTCAACGCGCAGCTCACCGCAGGAGCAGGCGATGGCAAGCGCGACGGTCTCGCCTGGCTCGTGCCTGATGGCATTGGTCACCAGTTCGCTGACGAGCAAGACCGCGACGTCCGGGTCGACAGGGACATCCCAGGCGCAGACGGCCGCCCTGACCTGGCTGCGGGCCTCGGCCGCCGCGGCAGGTCCCGCGGTCAGCCGGACGCGGCATCCGTGTAGCTCGCTCGGACGGGTCGGCGCCATCGCGTTCATCAGGCTTCCTTAGTGGGCCGGTTCTAGCTGGTCCGGGAGAACGCCGGCCACTCTTGCACGACCGCTCCCGGAAAGGTCCCGAGCAGGTACCCAAACTGCTCGGTGCCGGTTTCATGACAAATGCTGCTGCAAGTTGCAGTGAGAGACATCGGTCAGCTGACGGATTTTGAACCACGGGCAGCGAGCCGGGCGGCGCGCAGGCCCGCAGCCGCCGGTTACGAGTGCGGAAACGGGTTAATACTTATCCAGGAACGCCTTGACCTCGGGCCCGGCGAACTGGGCGCCATAGCCGGCGTTGACGACGAGGCAGGCGACTGCGACGTCCCTGGCCGGGTCGAAGGCGATGAGCCAGCTGTTGGGCTGTTCCTGGCCCTGGATGTCGGCGGTCCCGGTCTTGGCGTAGACGCCCGGTCCGAACCCGATCGGCGCGGCCGTCCCGCTGCTGACCACGGCCTGCATCATCTGCTTCAGCTGCGCGTCGGTGCTGGCCGGAAGCGCGGTCGCGGTGACCTGCCTGGTTCCGGCCAGCAGGATCGGCTGCCTGAACGTCCCGGCGTCCACGGTGGCCGCCACCGAGGCCATCGCCAGCGGTGACGCGGTCAGCTGCCCCTCGCCGAACGCCTCCTGAGCCAGTTCGGAGCCGCTGGCACCGGCCGGGGCGTTGAAGTAGCTGGCCGACAGGCCGGTGATGCCGAGGTTCCACTTCTGGTTGAGGCCGAAGTACTGCCTGGCGGTGCGGGCGAGGAGGCCGGACAGGTGCGGCCACTGCGTGCTGAACGCGTTGTTGCAGGACTGGGCGAAGTCGGTGAGGAACGGGGTCGAGGCCGGCAGGGTTTCGCTGTTGTCGTTGTGGTAGGTGATTCCCTGCACCGTGTACGCCGCGGGGCAGGCCACTGCGCTGGAGGCGGTGACCACGCCGGCGTTGATCAGGGCCGTGGAGGTGATGACCTTCATCGTCGAGCCCGGGGCCACCTTGGCGGTGAGCGCGAAGTCGTTGAAGCCGTCATTGTTGGCGATGGCCAGGATCTTGCCGGTGGAGGGCTGGATGACGACCATCGAGCTGTTCTTGCGCACGGCGACGGCAGCCCGCGCGGCGGCCTCGGCGGTCGCGCTGATCGTGGTGGTCAGGCTCGATATGTTATTCGGCGCGATGACGACCGCCTGGCTGTTCGCCACCGGGCGGTTCGAGGCGGTCTGGATCTCGACGTAGAGGCCCGGGGTGCCCTGTCCCGGGGGCGCCTTTTGCTGCAGCAGGTTCGCGATGTTCGTCAGCCCGGCGTCGTTGTACGAGGTGACGTCGTTCCCGCCGGCATCGTTGACCGAGACGACCTGGGGAGCCACCGTGACGGCGGCCAGATGGGTGGACGCGGTGAGGTTCGGCGCGAGGACATCGGGGGCCCAGGCGATGTACCACAGCTGTGAGTTCGGCTTCTGATAGGCGACCAGCGAAGCGTCGTAGCTCCAGGCCCCGCTGAGCACCTTGGCGCCGTCCGCCGCCGTCACCGTGGCCTTGATGGCGTACCCGACCGTTTCACGTGGCGTCGAGGGCGTACCCGACGGGGCCACGGTGCCGCTGCGCGTTGCCGCCGTCAGCTTCCTGAGGTGGAGGTACTTGCTGTAGGCGGCGAACGCGGCGGTGGCGGCGGCGGGGCGATCGGTGTAGCGGGCGGCCTGCCCGAGGTCACCGGTCTGCCACGCCTGGAGGAACGCGGTGGTGATCTGTTCGGCATCCTGGGCGGGCGAGCTTCCCGTCGGCATGAAGCCGGTGGTGTTCGAGTTGCCGCCGGGCAGGACCACCGTGACGATGACCGCGGCGATCCCGGCCACGACGGCGAGCACCCCCGCGGTCACCAGGACGGCGAACTTGCGCCGCTTCCCTTTCCTGCGCCGACCGTGCCCGTGCCCGGCCGGCCCGAACGGCCCGGAGGGCCCCGATGGCCCGGACGCGACGGCCTGAAACGGCGCGGTCGAGGGCTCCGACGCATACCAGGGCCCTGATGAGCTCCTGCCATCTGAATCGCTTGCCACTCCGTCGACCGTACTCACTGCGCAAATTCGCGGCAAATAACGCCGGTCGTGCTAGCCGGTGCGTTCCCGTCTCGAGCACGGCACACTGGAGTCGTGACCGCTCACCAGAGTGATGAGCTGCTCGCGGCGGACGTGACCATATGCGCCGCCGGGGCAGGTGCGGCGGAGGATCTGCGGTTGCTGCGCCGCTACGAACCGGTGCTGCGCTTTACCGAGGGTGAGCTTTTCCTGCCGATGCCGGTCGAGGACTATCTGAAGAAATGCGGTCTGTGGCGGACTGGTCCCAGGCGCGGCTGGGGCCGGGGCAGCGCTTCGGAGCGGCTTTGCGCGCCCGGAGAGCTCACGCCGGCCCGCCTGGCTCAGACCGGCGCACCGGGGCGTGATCTTTCGCTTCGCTTCGTGGAGCGGGCGCTCGGCCGAACGGAGCTCCGCGCGTGGCGGCGTGACGCGGGCCGTCCCCGGCTGACGGCTCGAGGCAGCCGGCTGGCCACGGTCGGGGTGCTGAGCCGGTTTATCGACGCGGTGATGCGGTTGTCGCTGCTAATGCGCGGGCGGGTACCCGGCGGCACGACGGCCGCCGCTCACCAGGATTACCGGGCTCACGCCGACCCGGACGGCTGCCCGTATTACGGCCGGGTCACCCGAGACCGGGGTTTCATCGCCTTGCAGTACTGGTTCCTCTACGCGATGAACGACTGGCGGTCGACGTTCGCGGGCGTGAACGACCACGAAGCCGACTGGGAACAGGTCACTATCTTCCTGCCGGACCCGCCGGACGCGTCCTCACGGCCGGCCTGGGTGGCGTTCTCCTCCCACGACGAAACCGGTGACGATCTGCGCCGCCGGTCCGACGACCCCGACCTGCAGTGGCATGGCACCCACCCGGTCGTCTTCGTCGGCGCCGGGTCGCATTCGGGTGCCTGCCTGCCGGGCGATTACCTGGTCACCGTCGAGCCGCCGTCGCTGGGGCGGCTGCTGGCCGCGCTGCGCCGCCTCAGCGGGCTGCTCCTGCCGTGGACCAGGGCGCGCAGCGGCACCGCGTTCGGCCTCCCCTTCATCGACTACCACCGGGGTGACGGTCCCGGCGTGGGACCTGGTGAGGCGCAGGGGTGGCGGCCAGTGCTCATCGGTGACCAGACGCCATGGGTGCGTGACTACCGGGGCTTGTGGGGGCTGGACACCGGTGACCCCTTCGGCGGAGAGCGCGCGCCCGCCGGGCCGCGGTACGAGCGCGACGGGTCGGTGCGGCTCTGCTGGTCCGACCCAGTGGGCTGGGCAGGCCTGGATAAGGAGGCACCCTGCGGCGCAGCAGAGCAGCTGGCCATCGAGGGCCGGATCAGCGAGCTGGACGCCCAGCTCGCCGCCGTAACAGCAGAACTCGATGACCGCGGCGACGAATTGCGCCGGGCCCGCGCGGGCATCCGGGCCATGGGCGGCACCGGGGTCTGGCGGGACCCGGCCGCACTGGCCCCGCTGGAGGCCTCTGTACAGCAGGTGCGCGTACGCCGCCAGGCCCTGGCCGAAGAGCGGGAAGCGCTGGCACGCGCGGCTGTCCACGGCCTTCCGCGCGGGGACCCGCACGCGCACCTGCGGCGCCGGGCACTGCCCAACGTCGACCCGGCCCGCACCCGTACCCGGGTACTGCGGATATGGTCCTCAGTCTCGGCCTCGGTCCTGCTCACCGGGCTCGCCCTGGTCATTCTCGGCCAGTTCGGCGCGCTGCTGCCAGCCGTCGGCGGCCTGGCGGTGGTGATACTGTGCGCGGAAGCATTCGCCCGAGGTCATCTGGTGCGCTTCGTCGCGGGACTGCTCGCCGTCGCCGTCGCTGCCGCGGCGGCATTGATCGCTACCTGGGCGGCCCTGGGCCACTGGCGATCGGCTATCGCCGTCCTGCTCATCCTGGCCGCGGCCGCCCTGCTGCTCGCCGGCACCCGCGACTTCTTCACCAAGCGCTGATATGAGTGTCCGCCCGCCCGGCGGCCCGGCGCGGGGGCGCCCCATCGAAGCCCATCGGAAACCGAGGAACGAAAAGTGCTGCGAACCGGCAAGAACTACATCGAGTCGCTGCGCGACGGCCGGGAGGTGTGGATCGACGGCGAACAGGTCGAGGACGTCTCCACGCATCCGGCGTTCGCGCCGATGGTGAACGTGCGCGCGCAGATCTACGACCTGGCGCACGAGGCCGGGCTCAGAGACCTGCTGACCTACGTCGACGAGCACACGGCGGAGCGCTGCGCCACCACCTCGCGCCCCCCGCGCACCCGCGAGGACTGGCGGGCCAGGCGGGCGTCGGTCGACGCCATCCTCGACGACGCCGGCGGCGTGGTCACCCGGGTGGGCGACGAGACGGTCGGCGAAATGTGGTCACTGTTCGACGGCCAGGACGTGCTGAACGAGATCGACCCGGCGTTCTCCGCCAACATCACCCAGCACGTCCGGCGTGCGCAGCTGCTCGACCCGTTCCACGTATCGGCCAACACCGACCCCAAGGGCAACCGCTCGCGGCGGCCGCAAGACCAGGACCCCGACGTCCTGCTGCACGTGGTCCGCGAGACCGACAACGGCATCGTGGTACGCGGGGCGAAGTTCGAGACCGCGGCCGCCTACGCCAATCAGGCGTTCGTAAAGCCGACCATCGGTGAATGGAACAACGAGGTCCTCAGCGATTACGCCGTTGGCTTCCTCGCCGACATGGGAGCTCCGGGCATCAAGCACCTCTGCCGCTCCGCCTTCGCGGCCCAGCGCTCCCCCGAGGACTACCCGCTGTCGAGCCGGTACGACGAGATCGACACGATGATCGTCTTCGACGACGTGGAGATCCCCTGGGAGAACGTGTTCTTCTACCGGCACACCAAGGCGGCCGCGTTCATCCGCGCCACCCTGCACCGGTACAGCATTTACCCGTACGTCCAGCGCTACGAGCGCTTCGCCGGCTTCCTGCTCGGTGTCGCCTACGCCAGCGTCCGGTCGACCGGGGTCACCATGCACCAGGGCGTGCGGGAGAAGATCGCGCAGATCGCGTGCTACCGCGAGGGCATCAACGCGCACCTGACCGCGGCGGTCGAGCTCGCCGAGCCCAGCCCGGGCGGCCTGCTGATGCCCAACCAGTCGATGATGTACGCCGCCCGGGTTTTCGCGTCCACCCAGCTGCCGTCGGTCATGCACCTGGTCAGGGACCTATGCGGCTGCCAGGCCAGCCTGATGCCCAGCAAGGCCATGTTCGACAGCGCCAGCGCCGGCGACTGGCTGCGGAAGTACTTCACGATCGGGGAGATCCCGGCCGAAGAACGGCGCAAACTGTTCGCGCTGGCCCGTGACCTGCTCAATTCTGACTATGCCGGGCACCGGCTGACGTTCCAGCTGTTCGCTCAGTCGCCGCCGTTCTCGCACCTGCTTGCCGTCTACAACAACTATGACTTCAGCGGGCCGCTCGACCTGGTGGCCAGGTACTCCGAGGTCGCGGACGCGGTGCGCCGATGAGGGACCCGATCACGGTCGGCGGCCACCTGCGGATCCGGCCGTTCAACACCGGCCAGAGCTATCCGGAGCAGCGGCTCGACAACGACCTGTGCCAGGCGGTGGTGGCCGGCAACACGGTCTACCTGCGCGGCCAGGTGCCGCAGGACCTGGACACCGGCGAAAGCGTCCACGCCGGCGACCCCGCCGCCCAGGCCGAGCAGGTGATGACGAACATCGAGACGCTGCTCGCCGAGGCAGGCGCGTCCGTGGAGAACGTGGTGAGCTGCACCATCTACCTCACCGACATCCGCCACCGGGAGCCGGTGTACCGGGTGCTCGGGCGGCAGCTCAGGGGCGTCTACCCGGTGTTCACCGGCCTGGTCGTGTCCGCGCTGGCGCGGCCAGAATGGCTGGTCGAGGTAACCGCCGTGGCGGTGAAGCCGTGACGTTCTCGCTGGCGGGCCGCTGCGAGCGTACCGGTGCGGTCGGCGCCGTCATTGCCTCCGCCAGCATGGCGGTGGCGGCGCGGTGCGCGGCGGTCCGCGCAGGCGTAGGCGCGGTGTGCAGCCAGAGTACGACCGATCCGCGGCTGCGCGAGGCGATGCTCGAGGCGATGGCCGGCGGCCTGGCCGCGGGCGACGCGCTCACGGCGGTGGCCGGCGGCGCGGCGGACATCGCGTACCGGCAGCTGGCCGTGGTCGACGCAGCCGGCGGCTCGGCCAGCTACTCGGGCGACCTGGCGCTGGGCCAGGCCACGGATGCGCGCGCCGCGGGCGCCGCCGCCGCGGGCAACCTGCTCGCCGATCCAGGCGTGCCCGCGGCGATGCTCGCCGCCTTCCAGGACCTGGCCAGCGGCAGCCTCGGCGACCGGCTCATCGCCGCGCTTCAAGCGGGCCTGGCCGCGGGCGGCGAGATCTCCCCGGTCCGTTCGGCCGGGATGGTCATCGCCGAGTCGGTGCCATGGCCGGTCACCGACCTGCGGGTCGACTGGCATGACGATCCGGTCGGGCAGCTCGCCGGGCTCTGGCGCATCTGGCAGCCGCAAGCGGAGTCCTACGTCCAGCGCGCATTGCGCCCGTCCGAGATGGGCAGCTGATGCGATGCGACACGGGCTGCGCAGCTGACCAGGGGATCGGCCAGGGATCCCCCTGGTGCGAATCGGCGGCCGACGCGGGAGGGTTACTCCTGACACCAACCCCAGGGAGGCCGTTTATGAGCGCGACGCAAGCCAGCCGCAACGACGCCGGCGGGATCGCGAACGTCAGGAACGTCGACATGAACCTCGAGGTGGTCGTCATCCCCGTCTCGGATGCCGACCGCGCGAAGGAGTTCTACGCAAGCCTCGGCTGGAGGCTCGACGCCGACGTCGCCGCCGGTGACGACCTCCGCCTGATCCAGTTCACGCCTGCGGGCTCCGGGTGCTCGGTCCAATTTGGCACGAACCTCACGTCGGCCGCGCCCGGTTCGGCCCAGGGCCTCTACCTGATCACTTCCGACATCGAGGCCGCACGTGACGAGCTGGCGGGGCACGGCGTGAAGGTGAGCGAGGTGTTCCACGAGGGGACGCTAGGCGGTCGATTCCACGACGCCGGCCGTGTCGCCGGGCCGTCGCCCGATCGCAGCAGCTACGGCTCGTTCGCCTCGTTCAGCGATCCGGACGGCAACGGCTGGCTGTTGCAGGAGGTCACGACGCGGCTGCCCGGCCGTATCGACCCGGCTACGACGTCCTTCACGTCAGCGAGCGATCTGGCGGGCGCGCTCCGCCGTGCGTCGGCCGCCCACGGCGAGCACGAGAAGCGCACGGGCGAGGCAGACCCGGACTGGCCCGACTGGTACGCCGAGTACATGGTGGCCGAACGGGCCGGCGACGAACTGCCGACATGACTACCGCGTGATCGGAACAGGCAGCCCGCCGCGAGCTGCCGTGCGATCTCGAACTAGCATTTTCGGTGACGGGGCTGGCAGCATGGCCAAGAGGATCGGCACGGCATAGAACCTGAAGAGTGGCCACTGATGACTTCCCCCACCTCGACCGCGACGCCGCCGGAGACCGAGGGCTTCACCCATCGGCAGATTCTGATGGTCATGTCCGGGCTGATGCTAGGCATGTTCCTGGCCGCGCTCGACCAGACGATCGTGGCCACGGCGCTGCCGACTATCGTCGGGGATTTCCACCGCAGCAACCTGCTGTCCTGGGTGATCACCTCGTACCTGCTGGCCAGCACCGCCTCGACGCCGCTGTGGGGCAAGGCCGGCGACCTCTACGGGCGCAAGCGCATCTTCCAGCTTGCCATCGTCGTGTTCCTGGTGGCCAGCGCGCTCTGCGGAGCGTCGCAGAACATGTTCGAGCTGATCGCCTTCCGCGGGCTGCAGGGCATCGGCGGCGGCGGCCTGCTCTCGCTCGCGTTCGCGATCATCGGCGACGTGATACCGCCGCGCGAGCGCGGCCGCTACCAGGGATATTTCGGTGCCGTCTTCGGTGTCGCGAGCGTCGTCGGCCCGCTGGCAGGCGGGTTCGCGGTGGACAATCTCAGCTGGCGCTACATCTTCTACGTCAACCTGCCGCTGGGTATCGCCGCCCTGGTCGTCACCAACCGCGTGCTGCGGCTGCCGGTGCGCAAGCGCGAGGTGAAGATTGACTGGCTGGGCGCGCTGCTGCTGGTCGCCGGGGTGTCGTGCATCCTGCTCGCCACCCAGCTGGGCGGCACGAACTACCCGTGGGGATCGTGGCAGATCATCGGGTTGTTCGCGCTGGGAGCGCTGATTCTGGCCGGCTTCGTGCTCCGCGAGGCGATGGCGCCGGAGCCTATCCTGCCGCTCACGCTGTTCCGGATCCAGATCTTCTCGGTCGCCAACATCATCGCGTTCATCAGCGGCATCGCGATGTTCGGCGCCCTGGCGTTCCTGCCCCAGTACCTGCAGCTGGTGCACGGGGTCTCGGCCACCGAGTCTGGTCTGCTGCTGCTGCCCCTGCTGATGGGCCTGCTGTCCATGAGCATCAGCTCGGGCCTGTACATCACGCGCACCGGCAGGTACCGCTGGTTCCCGCTGGCCGGCACGATCGGCGTCACCATCGGGCTGGTGCTGCTCAGCCGCCTCGGCGCGCACACCTCGCTGCTCGTGGTGAGCCTGGACATCCTGGTCTTCGGCCTCGGGCTCGGCCTGTTCATGCAGGTGCTGACGCTCATCGTGCAGAACGCGGTGCCGATGAGGCAGATGGGCGTCGGCACCTCGTCTGTCACCTTCTTCCGCTCGATGGGAGGCGCCATCGGGGCGTCGGCTCTCGGAGCCGTGCTGACCGCGGGCATAGCCGCCGAGTTCCCGCGCTACCTGCCGCCCGCGGCGCTGGCGGGAGGCGGGAATAGCGGCAGCAAGGTAGCCGGGCTCATCCAGAGCCCGGCGGTACTTGACACACTGAAGCGCACGAATCCCGCGCTGCACGAGGGAATCATCCAGGCCTACTCGCACGCCATTGACCGGATGTTCCTGGCCGCAGTGCCGGTGTCGGTGCTGAGCATCATCGCCGCGCTTTTCATCAGGCAGGTCAAGCTGCGTACGAGCCTTACCCAGCCACGGGCGGCCGGTGACGTTCTGCCCGCCGCGGCCGTCGCCGCCGGGGAGACCGGTGCGGCTCCGCCCGTTCCCGGAGGGATGCACTAGATGCCCGGCGTCACTATCTCGGCCGGCTATGGCGCGGGAGGGAGCATCATCGCTCCCGAGGTCGCCAGGCAGCTCGGCCTGCCGCTGCTCGACCGCGCGATCAGCTCGCGTGTAGCCGCGCAGCTCCGGGTGTCCGTCCAGGAGGCCGAGGGCGCGGTGATCAAGCGCTCGGGGGCCAGCAGGTTCCTGGCCGTGCTGGCACCGCTAGCAGGCGGCGTGCTGGGAGCCGGCACCGACTGTGCTCCCCCGGAGGCAGTCCCGCCGCCCGATGACGCCGTGTTCTTCCGCGAGCAGGCCGAAGCCATCATGAGGAAGGCACTGGCGACCGGCGCTGTCATCCTCGGCCGGGCCGGCGGCGCGGCGTTCCGTGACGAGCCAGAGGTGCTGCGGGTGCGGCTGTTCGGCCAGGAAGAAGCCCGGATCGCCCAGGCGGCCCGCATCGAGGATGTGGATGTGGCCACTGCCCGGGAGCGCCTGCCCGAAGTCGATCGCGCCCGCGCGCAGTACGTGCGGCGGCTCTACGGCCTCGACATCGACGACGCTGACCTCTACCACCTGCAGATCGACAGCACCGCGGTGCCACTCGACGCCTGCGCCGGCCTCATCGCGGCCGCTTACCGCAGCCGCGCCGGCGCCTTTTAGCTTGCGCCGGCCGGCCAGCACGACCGGGGGTGCGAGTCATTCAGCTGAAGGCCGGGATGCCGGTGATGGCCCGCCCCATGATCAGGATGTGCACCTCGTCGGTACCCTCGTAAGTGCGTACGCCCTCGAGGTTGTTGGCGTGCCGCATCGGAGAGTACTCAAGCGCCACGCCGTTCCCGCCGAGGATGGTCCGCGCCTGCCTGGCGATGGCGATCGCGGTCCTGACGTTGTTGAGCTTGCCGAACGAGACCTGCTCAGGGAGCAGCGTCCCCGCGTCCTTCATCCGGCCGATGTGCAGCGCGACCAGCAGGCCCTTTTGTATCTCGAGCACCATGTCGACCAGCTTTTCCTGGGTGAGCTGGAACGACGCGATCGGCTTGCCGAACTGCCTGCGGTCCAGCGCATAGGCCAGAGCTGCCTCGTAGGCGTCGCGGGCCGCGCCCATGGCGCCCCAGATGATCCCGTAGCGCGCCTCGTTCAGGCAGGAGAACGGGCCGCGCAGACCCGCGGCCCCCGGCAGGATGGCGTCGGCCGGTACCCGTACGTCCGCGAGTGCGATGTCGCACTGGATCGAGGCGCGCATGGCCAGCTTCGGCTCGATGGGGGTGGCCGTGAACCCGGGGGTATCGGTGGGCACGACGAAGCCGCGGATGCCGTCCTCGGTGTACGCCCAGATGACGGCGATGTCGGCGATCGAGGCGAGGCCTATCCACCGCTTGGCGCCGTTGATGACCCAGCCGTCGCCGGCCCGGCGCGCCGTCGTGGTCATGCTCGCCGGGTCGCTGCCGGCTTCCGGTTCGGTCAGGCCGAAACAGCCGATCGTCTCGCCGGCAGCCATCCCGGGTAGCCAGCGCTCCTTCTGCGCCTCGGTGCCGAACTTGTGAATGGCGCTCATGGCCAGCGAACCCTGCACGCTGACGAAGGTCCGCAGCCCGGAATCGCCCGCCTCCAATTCGAGCGCGGCCAGGCCGTACTCCACCGCGCTGCGGCCGGAGCAGCCGTAGCCGCGCAGGTGCGTGCCGAGCAGGCCGAGCCGGCCCATCTCGGGGACGATCTCGGCGGGAAACACCGCTTTCTCGTACCAGTCGTTGATGTTGGGCCTGATGCGGTCGCGGACGAACGCGCGGACCGTGTCGCGCCAGGCGAGTTCCCCGGCCGACAACAGGGCGTCGAGGCCGAGATAGTCCATCGCCAGCTGGGTCATGCTCATCTCCAGTCGTCCTCGGGCAGCTTCGGGCCGGGCGAGGTGATCCGTGAGTTCTGACGCGGTGCCAGGCAGGCCGGCAGCGCTCGGATGATCACCCAGGACCGGGATCTGCAACGGTAAGGTCGTGCTCAACCCAGACGTTCGGCTCCACGTAGACGGCGTGGTCGTGTTCCATGTCGCAGTGCACCGGCACCAGCGCCCCCGGTACGATCACATCGCCGGACTGGCCGAACGGCAAGCCAGTCCATGCCCGCCACTGCGCCACCGAGCCGACCATTACCATCGATGTGGGCGCCACACGCAGAATCTGCCCGCCGGCCCGGACGTGGACGCGCAGCCATGGGTCTGCAGGCAAGCCGTCCTCTCGCATCATCGTGATGTACTTGCTCATTGGCATGTGCGGGTACAGGTGCTTGCCGTTCGGCCGCACCGGCGCGACTAGCCGGGGCAGCCCCGCGTCCCGGGCCGCATTACCGAGCGCGGCCAGCATCCGGCGGGACAGCCCGCTGCCCTGATACGCCCTTGCGACCACGATTTCCACGGCTGACGCGATGTCCGGCATGCGACCGGCTAGCCGGTCGTTGAACGCCCATATCGTCACCCGGTCAAGGCCGCCGTCTGGCAAGTCGCCGCGGTCCGGCAGGCCGAGGGTAAACGCCAGCGCCCGCGCAGTGGCCACGACCGCGCCACTGGCGTCCGTCGCTGCGGCGCACAAGTGCGGGAAAGCGCCCGCAACCTGCCAGTACAGCGCGTTCGCTACCGGATCTCTGGCCATGAAGTCCGGCCACGTGAAGTCAACCTCGTACACGCGATCTATCAAGTCGGGCCGCTCGTCAAGGCGATGGATGGTCACGGCGGACATGCCCGCCAGCGTATGCCCCAGGTCAGCGGCCGGCGGCACCGGCCCACGGCGAGCGAACAAGTCCTCGGCCACAGGCTGAAGGACAAATTCCAGAGCACGCAATTATGACGAACGCTAACGTCCTTACGCCACGCCGAGAAATAGACTGCTGCCCTATGACCCGTGTCGCGATCATCGGGGGAGGCATCGGCGGGCTGACTGCGGCGAACGCGCTGTCGCGGGCAGGGATCGAGGTGGCGGTCTACGAGGCAGCCGCCGAGCTCAAAGAGATCGGGCCGGCGTTGAAGCGGTCCGCGGCACCCGGCCCTCCGCCGAAGGGGCCCAGTGGCTTGGCCCGCACGGCACGATCGTCCTGTATCCGCTGCGTCGCGACCAGTTGATCAACGTTGTCTGCCACTACGATGACGACAATTACCGCCACGAGTCTTGGATCGCCGAGTGCAGCCGCGACGAGGTGCTCGAGCGCTACGCCGGCTGGCATGAGTCCCTGCTGCGCCTGTTGGCCGCCGCGGACACCTGGTACAAGTGGGCGCTCTACGACCGCGACCGGCGCGACCCCGAGGGACGCGGCGCGGCCTGGCTCGCCGATTACGACGCGAGCTCGCCAGACGTGCTCGCCGCCTGAAACAGAACCAGGCTGGCACCTGAGCACACCGCCGACGGCTAGCGAAGGAGCAGTCCGTGAAGTTCGCCGAGTACGAGCAACTCCGCTTCGAACGCCGGGACAACGGCGTTCTGCTCATCACCATGGACCGGCCGGACAAGTACAACGCCGCCGACGAGCAGATGCACGGCGAACTCGCCCGGGTCTGGGCCGAGGTCTCGGCGGACCCCCAGACGAGGGTCGCCGTGATCACGGGCGCCGGCAAGGCGTTCTCGGCCGGCGGGGACCTGGACATGGTCCGGCGGATGGCCGGGAACCACGACCGCGTGGCCCACATGCTCCGTGAGATGAGCGATCTGGTCTACAACCTCGTCAACTGCGAGAAGCCAGTGGTCTCCGCGATCAACGGCGTCGCCGTGGGCGCCGGCACGGTGGTGGCGCTGTTGGCCGACATCTCGATCTGCGCCCTCGACGCCAGGCTCGGCGACGGCCACGTCCGGCTCGGCGTCGCCGCCGGCGACCACGCCGCGATCTTGTGGCCACTGCTGTGCGGCATGGCGAAGGCCCGCTACTACCTGCTCACCGGCGAGATGATCACCGGCGAGGAGGCCGAACGGCTCGGCATGGTCAGCAAGGCCGTGCCCCGCGATCAGGTGCTCGGCGAGGCTCTGCGTGTCGCGGACAGCCTGGCCACCGGCTCGCAGCCCGCGATCCGCTGGACGAAGCGCGCGCTGAACAACTGGCTCAAGATGGCCGGCCCGATCTTCGACCAGTCCGCCGCCTACGAGATGCTCACCTTCATGGGCCCCGACGTCCTCGAAGGCGCGGCGGCGCTCACCGAGAAGCGCGCGCCCCGGTTCCCCTCGGCTAACGACGCTCAGCCCGCCGACTAGCAGAGCCCGGGCTTGCGTCTTGATGCTCAAGGGTCAAGACACCGGTTCTGGTTCTTCAGGGCCGAGGCCCAGAACGCCTTAGTCACGAGGGCGGAAAGCCGGGCCGTTCGGCATAAAGCCTTTGACCGAACGGTCCGCAGGTTTCTCGCCCGAGAACCGGCTACGGGCCTTATTCCGGCCGGGCTGCTGGCCCTAGGCTGGGTACTGGTCGTGGCGGGCCCAGAGCGCAATCCAGTCCTCTCTCGCCAGGGTGCGTCCGGATGAGCGAATCGCGGCAAGCTCTTCGAAGTACTCCTCCCGGGGCGCCCCGGGAGCGAAGAGGATCAGCATCCGGGCTGGCGCACCGCTCTCGTTGGAAAAAGCGTGAATCCCGCCCTGCGGAACGTAGAGGAAGTCGCCCTTTGCCGCGTTGATCCAGCTTTCCCCGTCGAAAAGACGGACGGTGCCTTCCGTGATGTAGAAGGACTCGGAGAAGGTCTTGTGGAAGTGCGGGTCGGCGCCGCCGGGTGTCCCGGTCATGTTCCATTCGAACAGGCCATACTGACCGTTGGTGACGGAGCCTGGGGCGGTGAACCGAACGTGAGTACCCGACGGGTACGTTACCGACGCCGCCGTCCCGCCTGGACGGTAGCGCGCGCTGACGGCGCCGATGTCTTCGCTGTAGGACATGAGCCGGAGATCCTCCCGTAGGTGCGCACTGCCGATGGACCGAGGAGCCAGCTTAGTCTTCGCCGCTGTTCAAGCAGCCGGAGCCCGAATGCCCCATAAGGGCAGGAGTTAGGATTATCTACATCAGGGCACGCGTCCCGGAGGTCCAGCCATGACAACTGCACCCACGACCGCTCCCGCCCAGGGCCCAGAGGAGATCGGCCCAGAGGAGATCAGCACCGAGGAGATCAGCACCGAGGAGATCCAGGACGCCGGTCACGTCGACGTCCTCATCGTCGGCGCCGGGGTGTCCGGCATCGGCGCCGCGCACCACCTGCGAGACCAGTTCCCCGATCGGACGCTCATCATCCTGGACGCCCAGGACAACCGGGGCGGAACCTGGTGGACCCACCAGTACCCGGGCGTGCGCTCCGACAGCGACCTGTTTACCTATGGCTACCGGTTCAAGCCGTGGCGCGGCCCGTCGATCGCGGCGGGCGAGGAGATCCTCGCCTACCTCAACGAAGTCATCAAGGAAGACGGCCTCGACCAGTTCATCCGCTACCGGCATCGGGTCACCGCGGCCGCCTGGTCCACCGAGGACCGCCGGTGGACCGTCGAAGTCACCCGGGACGACACCGGAGAGCAGCTGCGGTTCACCACCGGTTTCCTGTGGATGTGCCAGGGCTACTACAACCACGCCAAGCCCTACCGGCCCCAGTGGGAAGGCATGGACCGCTTCCAGGGCGTGGTCGTGCACCCGCAGCGGTGGCCCGGGGACCTCGACCTGGCGGGTAAGCGCGTGGTCGTGATCGGCTCCGGCGCCACGGCCGCGACGCTGATCCCGGCGATAGCCGGGGAGGCGGAGCACGTGACGATGCTGCAGCGCTCCCCTACCTACTTCTTCGCCCCGCCCACGACGCACGAACTCGCCGTGACGCTGGGCCCCCTCGACCTCCCCGAGGAGTGGATGCACGAGATCATGCGCCGCCAGTACACGACGCAGTACCACTGGCTGGCCCGGACGTCGTTCGAAGCGCCCGACGAGCTGCACACGTTCCTCATCGAGTCCATGCGCCCGCAGCTGCCCGAGGGCTTCGACATCGATAAGCACTTCACCCCCCGCTACCGCCCGTGGCAGCAGCGCATCGCCATGGTCCCGGATGGCGACCTGTTCGCGGCCCTGCGCGAGGGGAAGGCCTCGATCGTCACCGACACCATCGACACGTTCACCGAGCACGGGATAAGGGTCAGCTCCGGTGAGGAGATCCCGGCCAACGTCGTCGTCACCGCCACCGGCTTCAATATGTCGGTCCTGGGTGACGTCGCGTTCACCGTCGACGGCGAGCCGGTCGACTTCACCGAACGCGTCACCTGGCGCGGCATCATGATCAACGGCCTGCCGAACATGGCCTACGTCTTCGGCTACTTCCGGCACAGCTGGACCTTGCGGGTGGACCTGGTCAGCGACCTGGTGGGCCGCCTGCTGGCCAACATGCAGGACAAAGGCGCCACGATGGTGGTCGCTACGCTGCGGCCCGAGGACGAGGACATGGAGCTGCAGCCGTTTTCCGATCCGGAGAACTTCAACGCCGGCTATGTCATGCGCTCGCAGCACATCCTGTTCAAGCAGGGCGATCGCGAGCCATGGACCCACATGATGGAACACGAGCAGGAGCGCGAGATCCTGCCCAAGGCGGACCTCGACGACGGGACGCTCGTCTACCGCTGAGCCCGGCAGGCTGCTCGCCCACCGCCCCTGGTCAGCGTCACAGCGCTCTCGCCCCGGCCAGCCGCCGGCCCTGGGGATGGGGGCGGCCTTCCAGGTACCGGGTCAGCGGATGCATCCCCGCGGTGGTGAACAGCACCGGGTCACCGTGCGGCGCCACCAGCGAGCTGCCCGGCACCATCTGATGGTCCCGGACACCGAAGAACTCAAGGAAGGTCCGGATCGTTTCGGTCACGTTCATGAGAGGTCCTTTTCTGGTGTCCGGCACCGGAAAGGGACCGCTGGCGCGGCCATGATCACACGGGCGCTAGCGAACCGTTCCCGGTCGCCAGCGCGGAATTCGTCAGGTCAGGCAGCGGCAGCCGGCGAGCCGATAGCTCGCGCGGCCGCGCAGGTGAAACTGACCTTCATCGTTTCACTGTAAGCCCGGTCAGCCGGCCGGGCCAAAGGGATTTACCACCTCCCGCGGCGGTAAGGCCGCCGGGCGCTGCCTGATCCTGACCAGCCCGAGAGTCACCAGGCACGCGACTGCGAGCAGCGAGTACGGGACCAGGTCCGACGTGACCTGGGCCAGCGCCCCGCTGCCCGCGGCGGCTATCGCCTGACCCGCGGCCCAGGCCAGGTTGCCCAGGCCGAAGGCCAGCCCCTGGTCGAGCCGCCGCTCCTGGGCGCCCTCGCTCACCAGCGTCATGGCCGGGGTGAACAGCGTGCCGAAACAGGGCATGCCCACGATCAGCACCGGGATGAGCACCCAGGCCGACGCCAGCGTGGGCGCCAGCAGGCTGACCGCCACCGCGCCGGTCAGCGAGCACCTGACCGGCACGATGGCGCCCCGCCGGTCGGCCGCCCGCCCCGCGACTGGTGACAGCGCCGCCTCCACCCCGGCCGCGGCCAGGAACGTCCCCGCGATGACCAGGGCCGTGACCCCGAGGTCCGCCATTCGCAGCGGCGCGAGCACATCCAGCACGCCGAACGCCAGTCCCGCCAGCATCGTCAGCCAGAGTCCGATGCCCAGCCGGCGGTCGCCAAGCGCGGCGAACGCCTCCCGCAGGCCCTGCGGGACCGCCTCGCGCGGCGCCGGCAATGCGAACGCCACCGCCATCAGCACCCCGCCCGCCAGCGCGGCGCTGGCGAACGCGGGCCCGGTGCCGACCTCGTCGGCGATCGCGCCCACGACCGGCCCGAACAGCGCCCCGCCCACGGCCGCGCCCATGGCCGTCCCGATCATCTCCCCGCGCCGTTCCGGCGGCGCCTCGGTCGCCAGCCAGGCCATGCCGCCGGCCCAGGTGCACGCCCCGCCCAGACCCTGCACGAACCGCGCGGAGTCCAGCACCGCCGCCGCCGAGGCCCACCCGAAGACCAGCGTCGACACGCCCATCAGCGCCAGCCCGAGCAGGACGGTATTGCGATAGCCCAGGTGCCCGGTGAGCAGGCCGCCCGGCAGCGCCCCGATCAGCGTGCCCAGCGGGTAGCTCGCGACCAGGATCCCCGCGCCCGCCTTGGACAGGCTGGCCGCCTGCGTGTAGTGCGGCAGCAGCGGCGTCAGCGCCGTGAAGAACATCGTGTCGACCAGCACGAGCACGCACACGAACAGCAGCAGCGACCGCAGCGACCGGCTGAGCGACAACCGCCTCACGCCCCGTTCCGGCAGGCGATCAACGTCAGCATGCTGTGATCTTTACACATGCCGGCCAGGTCCCGCCGGCGTGCCAGCGCCGCGGGGATTCGCGGTGGGCTCGCGCGGGAGGATCAGCGGCCCGCCGGGGAGTTGCAGGTGCGCGGGCTGATGGCGGGCGGGGCCGGTGAGGCCAGGCGGGCCCCTGGGCGGCCGGCCCGGCGTCCCGGTCCCGGATAATTAGGAGTCTGCCAGCCACGCCAGCAAGCGGCCCTGCGACCAGCAGCGGCCAACGGCCTCGGCGCGCAGAGCCGACCGGCCGAACACCGCCAGGCCGATGATGCTGTGGCCAGAGGCGCGGCGATCGCCAAGTGTCGGTATCGCCGGCGCGACTCCGACCCCCTCCGCTGACACCCATGCCACCGCCCGGCCTGTTGCCGCTTCGTCGAGGCGGTGCAGGAAGCGCAGGCGGCTCTCGAGCGGGAAGTGCGACAGCGCCCACGTCGTGGTGACGACAGGCAGGGCGTCCGCGGGCACACGGGCGAAGGCGTCGGGCATCACCTCGAACGGCGTCCCCTCGCAGCAGCAGCGGAGGGGCCGTCGCCGCCAGCGCCATCTCCGCTTCGAGCCTCGCGACCCGCTCAGGCTGATCCGGCCGCAGGCAGGCGCGCAACCACCGGGCGTCATCCGCGTCGGTCACGTCGACCGGATCGAGGTCGACGCCGACCCGGGCGACGACCTCGGGCATCGCCCGCGCCGGGACGGGCCGGCCTCCCACGATCGAAGACGACAGCTGCACGGGGGATGACGGGTCGCCCAGCGATTGCCCGTTGCTGTAGGTGATGCCAACGCGATCGACATTGAGATTGAGCCCAGCCGAACAGCCCACGTCGATCAGCCCGACCGTGTTCGCGCCTACCCGGCGCGCCGCCTCGGCAACGGCCGGATACAGCACGGCGCAGCGCCCGGTCTCGTTGGCCCGCGTCTGCCGGCGCACGGCGATAGCCACGACCGAGTCGGTCATTCGCAGCAGCGTGCCGATCGCCGCGCCAGCGGCAGCGTCGCCGTCCGCAGCGGCATAGGCCGCGGCAAGCGCCGGGGCGCGTCCGGCGAGGGCGAGGTCGTGCAGCGCGGCGAGGATCACCGTGGGGTGCCGCTTGCGCGCCGGCGCCGCCTCGATGGCGCGCAGCGCCTCGCCGGACTCGCTCAGGGCGACGGCGACGCGCTCGTACAGCGGCGATGTTCCGGCGGCATCGACCTCACCGAAGTGCCGGTACACCTCGGCGAGCGTGCGGGCCCTGCCCGCGGGTACGGCGCTTCCTGCGGTCGGCCCTGGCACCCCGACAATTCTAGACCTGGCCTCGCGCCCGGCCAGGCTCATGTTTGCCGGTCATCGCGGGAATGCCACCCTCATCCGCCCAATATAGGCACGGTGATCCGGCCTAGGGCCGCGTCGAGCAGGACGGCCGCGGCGGCGCGGGCCGCGGCGGCCGCGGCGGGGTCGTGGTCCATCCGCGCGGACTGCCCGCTGCCGTCGTAGAGCAGGTGCAGCTGGCGGGCCAGGACCTCGGGCTCGGGCACGCCGGCCTGGGCGGCCAGCTCGGTTAGCAGCGCGCGCACCCAGTCGCGGTAGGCCTCGGCGGCCTGTTCGACCAGGTCGCCGGGATGGGACTCGGCGCTGGCCCGGGCGAACGCGCAGCCGCGGTAGCCCGGCTGGGCGAACAGCTCGCCCTGGCCTTCGAACACGGCCAACAGGCGCTCGCGCGGGGTGTCGTAGCGCTCCACCGCCTGCGTGATGCGCTGGGTGACGCTGGCGTGCCGGGTCTCCAGGTACGCGCGGACCAGCTCGTCCTTGCTGCCGAACGTGTTGTACAGCGAGGCCTTGGCCACGCCGGCCTGCTCGATGACGCGGTCGATGCCGACCGTATGCACGCCCTCGTTGTAGAACAGCTCGTTGGCCGCGGCCAGCAGCCGCTCGCGCGCCGACGGCCGGGCCGAGGTTCCGATAGCCATGGTGACGGCCACCTTCCTAGACAGGCTTGTCTATCGTATGCCCTGGGCCGGGCAGGCGGCAGGCGCCGCGACGAGGCCGGGCCGGGTCTTCAGCAGGCCGAACAGGGCCAGCGCGGCCAGCGCGATCACCGCGGCACCGTAGTAGCGGGCGGTGTCGATCAGCCCTCCGCCGTGCACCACGCCGAACCCGGCCACCACGGCCGGCAGGCCCAGCCCGAGGTAGGACACCACGTAGAGCAGCGAGACCAGGCCGGCCCGCTCGTGCGGCGCGGCCAGCGGCACCACCAGCCGGATGCCGCCCTGGAAGCCGCTGCCGAACCCGGCTCCGGCGATCGCCGAGCCCGCGAAGAATACCGCCGCGGATCCCAGGCTCACGGCCATGACGGTCACGGCCACCCCGGTGATCAGGGCCAGGATGCCGAACAGCATCACCGTCCGGGCCGCGGCCCGGCGCAGCACGATGGTCGCCACGACGGCCGAGGCGGCCAGCACGAACAGGCTCAGGGCGCCGAGCACCACGTTGCCCGAGCCGGTCAGCGCGTGCACCAGCGCCGGGCCGAGCGCGCCGTACAGGCCGGCCAGCGCCCACACTGCGAACAGCACGGGCACGGCGGTCAGCACCGGGGTCCGCAGCGCCCGCGGCAGGGTGATCTCCGGGCGCAGGCTGGCCAGCGCGCCCGGCGCCCGGCTGACCGTCTCGCGCATCGCCGCGATCGCGGCCGCCTGCAGGACGAGCACGCCGATCAGGGCCAGGTAGATCAGGTGGGTGGGGTCAGGCAGGAAGCGGACCGCCAGCGCGGACAAGATCGCGCCGCTCGCGCTGCCCATGCCCGGCGTCACCGCGTTGGCGAACGTGCCGAGCTCGCGGTCCATATCCAGCATGGCCGCGCCGATCGCGCCCAGGGCCGCGCCAGTGGACAGACCCTGGACCACCCGGGCGGACAGCAGCGCAGGCACCCCGGTGGCGGTGGCGAAGATCACCAGCGAGCCCGCGTGCACGGCGATCGCGGTCAGCAGCACCGGCCGGCGTCCTACGTGGTCAGACAGCTTGCCCAGGGTCAGCAGGGCGGCCAGCACCGCCATCGCGTACACCCCGAACACCACCGTGGTGGTGATCGGCGTGAAGTGCCACTTGGCCTGGTAGATCGCGTACAAAGGGGTGGGGGCGGCGGAGGAGGCCAGCAACGCCACGATCAGCGAGGCCAGCACGAAGACGGCCGGCCGCCCGGTCAGCCGGCGGCTGCCGCGCCCGCGCAGCCAGGGCTCGCGCGCGAACGGGTCAGCCGGGAGGGCCGCGGCGGTTTCACTGGCGGGACGGCGGACCTGCACGGCCCGGGCACTCACCACCCGCTCGGCCCGGTGCGGGGCCGGTGCTGCCTGTGCGATGCCTGCCGTCGGCCCTGCACCGTAGTGCGTCGTCATGTCTGGTTACCCACCCTTATTGAGTAGACAGGTCTGTACACTCATGATAGTAGACAGAAAGGTCTAATCAGTCAAGGGGCTCCCCGGCGTCCGCCAACGGCGTCCAGGTACGCCAGGATCGGATCCGAACGGGATGTGGTTTCCGCTCCCCCGCCCGCGCCGTGCTGAGGGATGGCTCCGTGCCCTGGGTAACGTTCCGGTCCGGGAAAGCCGCGACAGCCCGGCCTGGATGTCGGCGGTGACGGAGTTAGGTGGCTGGTCGGCGTCGACCGCGACCAGGATGCCCCGTTCGGCGTAGTAGGGGACGAGCGGGCCCGTCGTCTCGGCGCCGGGAGGAGCGAGCAGCAGCAGCCTCACGGCGCGGTCAGGTCGGCCGGGATGACGATATCCCGCTTCTGGATCTTGCCGGTCGGGCCCTTGGGCAGCACGTCCATGATCCACACGTGCCGCGGGTACTTGTACGCCGCGACCTGGCCCTTGACGTAGTCGCGCAGCTCCTCGGCGGTGACGACGGCACCCGGCTTGAGGGCCACCGCGGCCCCGACCTCCTCGCCCAGGGCCGGATGCGGCAGGCCGATCACGGCGGCCTCGGCGACCGCGGGATGCTCGTAGAGCACCTCCTCGATCTCCCGCGGGTAGATGTTGTAGCCGCCGCGGATGATCAGGTCCTTCTTCCTGTCCACGATGAAGAAGTAGCCGTCCTCGTCGACCCGGGCCAGGTCACCGCTGTGGAACCAGCCGTCGCGGATCGCCTCGGCGGTCGCCTCGGGGCGCTGCCAGTAGCCCTTCATCACGTTCGGCCCGCGGATGACGATCTCGCCCACCTCGCCCTGCGGGAGCTCGTGGTCTTCGCCGTCCACGACGCGCATCCGGACGTCCCTGATGGGCGTGCCGATCGAGCCGGGCTTGCGCTCCCGGCCGGGGAGGTTGAACGAGGCGACCGGCGAGGTCTCCGACAGGCCGTATCCCTCCAGCACCGGGACGCCGAACGCCTCCTCGAAGCCGCGCAGCACCTCGACCGGCAGGGCCGCGCCGCCGGAGATGCACATCCGCAGCGAGGAGGTGTCGTAGTCCGCGCGGTTAGGCTGGTGGTTCAGCGCCACGTACATGGTCGGCACGCCTTCGAAGACGGTGACCCGGTGGTCGGCGACGATCCGCAGGGCGTGCCCGGCGTCGAACCGCGGCAGCAGGGTCAGGCACGCCCCGGCCGCCACCGAGACGTTGAGCGCGACCGTCTGCCCGAACACGTGGAACAGCGGAAGGCCGCCGAATATCACGTCGTCGGGGCCGGCCTGGACGATGTCGGCGCGCGACACCTCGGTGTTGCTGATCAGGTTGCCGTGGGTGAGTTCGGCGCCCTTCGGGTGGCCGGTCGTGCCTGAGGTGTAGAGGATCACCGCGGTGTCGTCGTCGCTGGTGTCCGCGACCTGGTAGTCCGGGGTGGAGGAGGCCAGCAGGTCGGGGAAGCCGACCGCGTCCACCACGATGGATTCCGCTTCGGCCTGCTCCGCGCCGGCGCGGGCCTGGTCGGCGAACGCGTGCCAGGCGAAGATCAGCCCGGCCCCGGAGTCGCCGAGGTAATAGGCGACCTCCCGCGCCTTCAGCAGGGGGTTCATCGGGACGACCACGCCGCCGGCCCGGAGCACGCCGTAGTACACCACGGGGACCTCGGCGACGTTCGGCATCATGATGCCTACCCGGTCGCCGGGCTTGAGGCCGCGCTCGTGCAGCAGCCCGGCCACCCTGGCGCTCGCCTCGTCCAGGGCCCGGTAGGTCATTGCCGCGTTGTCCACGCGCACGGCCACCCGTCCGGCATGGATACGGGTGGTGTCTGTCAGGTTCCTAGCCAGGTTCGTCACGCTGCTCATTGTCCGGCCGCAGGCCCGGGCGGTCGTCGGTCCCCGGTATCAAGCCTGTCCCCCGGCGTTGGTACGACGGCACAACCGTTGTGCCGGCGGCCCGAGGCGGCGGCCCATCCTCGTGCCGCCAGCACGTTCATTCCGCGTTCGCCTCTGCTTAGCGTCGTAGGCCATGGAGTTCGACGTCGTGATCGAGATCCCGCGGGGCAGCCGGAACAAGTACGAGGTTGACCACGAAAGCGGCCTGATCCGCCTGGACCGGACGCTGTTCACCGCGACCCAGTACCCGGCCGACTACGGCTTCATACCGGACACCCTGGGCGAGGACGGCGACCCGCTCGACGCGCTGGTCCTGGTTCAGGAGCCCACGTTCCCCGGCTGCCTGATCCGCAGCCGTCCGATCGGGATGTTCCGCATGACGGACGAGAAGGGCGGTGACGACAAGGTCATCTGTGTCCCGGCCGGCGACCCGCGGCAGGAGCAGATGCGCGAGCTCGAGGACGTGCCCGAGTTCTACCGGCTGGAGATCCATCACTTCTTTACCGTGTACAAGGAGCTGGAGCCGGGCAAAGGCGTCCGGGACACGGCCTGGGCCCACCGCGCGGCCGCCGAGGCCGAGGTGGAAGCATCCCGGCGCCGCCTGCGGGAGACCCACGAGCCAGGCTGACGAGGAACTGATACCACGGTCCGTTCGGGAAAGGACCGCATCTATGACGCTCGCGGGCAAGACCATGTTCATCTCCGGTGGCAGCCGCGGCATCGGCCTGGCGATCGCGATCCGCGCGGCGCGGGACGGCGCCAACGTCGCGCTGATCGCCAAGACGGCCGAGCCGCACCCCAAGCTGGAGGGAACCCTGTCCCCGCCGGTCAGCCTGGAGCCGCGCTGGCTCGGCCCGCACATCGGCTACACGATCGCCAAGTACGGGATGACCCTGTGCGCCCTCGGGTTCGCCGCCGAGTACTGGGAGGAGCCGTCGCCGATCAAGCCGATGACCGACCTCGATCGCCAGGCGGCGTAGTGAACTGGCCGGACCGCCGGTGGGGACCTGGCTGACGGCCGGGCTGACCAAGGATGAACTTGACGCGCGGGCGAGCCAGGCGCTCGCTGCGCGGACCTGCGCGGACCTGGCCGCGCTCACCGCCGACATCCCGGCCGGCCCAGTCGCAGCCGGGCCGGCGCGGCCCGGCCGCCCGGGCGCGCCGCCGGCCACTGGCCAAGGCGGCCGCCGGGTCGGGCAGCTGCCTAATCATCGCCGCCGCCGCCGTACGGGTCGCCTTCCTCGTCGATCCAGGCGCCCGCTCCACTCCCTATCAGGACTGGGCTGCCCCGATGATGCTTCTGGCCTTTCTCGCCGTCGTCGCAGCGCTCGGCATCTTGGGGTACGGGGTGGCCGCCTCATGGCAGCTCAAGCGCTCCCGGGGGCAGCTGCCGCCCGGGCCGGGGCCAGGCGGCCACGACCTGGACGTCGAACGGCGGGGCGGCACCGGCCAGGATCCCGTTCGCCCTGCCCTCCGCACCAACCAGACCCGCGCCGACCTGCGGGTTCACAAGTCACGGCCGCGCCGACGGCACATTCCCGCCCGGGCGGTCCGGGCACCCCGTGACGTGCGGCCGACGCCAGGCGCAGCCTGACGCCGGTGAAACCAGTACCGGCCACGCTGTCACAACCATGACATGGCGATCGGTGTTCACTACGTGAAGGCGCCTATGCCGGTGATCTCGCGGCCGACGATGAGCGTCTGCATGGTCTCGGTGCCCTCGAAGGTGTGGATCGCCTCCATGTCCACCATGTGCCGCATGACCTGGTAGTCGAGCAGGATGCCGTTGCCGCCGAGCATGTCGCGGGCCTCGGCGGTTATCGCGCGGGCCTTGCGGGTGTTGTGCATCTTGGCCAGCCCGGCCACGGTGGGGGTCAGCCGGCCTCGGCCAGGCGGCCGATCTGCAGGCAGTACAGCTGCATCGCGGTCAGGTCCGCCAGCATCGACACCAGCCGCTGCTGGATGATCTGGAAGCTGGCCAGCGGCTCGCCGAACTGGCGCCGCTCCTGCGCGTACCGCAAGGCGGCGTCGTAGGCGGCGGTGGCGTGGCCCAGCGCCCCCCAGGCGCAGGTGCTCCGGGTGGTGGCCAAGACCCGGGTGGTGTCCTTGAACGAGCGCGCCCCCGGCAGCCGGTTCTCGGCCGGCACCCGCACGTTCTCCAGCGTGATCTCGGCCTGCCACACGGATCGCAGCGATATCTTGCCCTCGATGACCCTGGCCTGGTAGCCCGGCGATCCCTTCTCCACGACGAACCCGTTGACCTGGCCGTCCTCGGTGTTGCGGGCCCAGACGACGACCAGGTCGGCCACGCTACCCAGGCCGATCCACCGCTTGCGGCCGTTCAGCACCCAGTCCCCACCCACCTCCCCATCCCCCTTCAACGGCCGGGCCGAGGTTTCCAGGGCGACCGAGTCCGAGCCGTGCTCCGGCTCGGTCAGCGCGAAGGCCCCCAGCTTGTTCATCTGGGCCATGTCAGGCAGCCAGCGCGCCTTCTGCTCCTCCGAGCCGCACATCGCGATCGACTCCATGGCCAGGCCCGCGTGCACGCCCAGGAACACCCCGAGGCTGCCGTCGCCGCGGTGCAGTTCCATCGTCACCAGCCCGCACGCCATCGGGCTCATCCCGGCGCAGCCGTAACCCTTGATGTCTTCGCCGACGATGCCGAGCTCGGGCAGCCGCTTGACCAGCGGCCAGCAGATCTCGGCCCGTTCCCAGTACGGGCCGACGACCGGCACGACCTCCTCGTCGACGAACCGCCGGACGGTGATGAAGTGCTCCCATTGCTCGTCGGTGAACTGCTCGCGAACGGAGAAGAAGTCCGTCCCGAGAGACTCGCCGAGATGCTCGCTAGCCACCTGTGACATCATCAGCTCCTTCCGGGCCAAGGAACGCCTCCACGACCGGAGCGATGCGTTCTGCGTCCGTGGCCAGCTCGAGGTGGCCGCCGTGATAGATGTGAAGCTCGCTGCGCGGTATCAGCCAGTGCATGATCCGCGCGTTGATCAGCGGGATGATCGGGTCGTCGTCGCCCGCCAGGATCAGGGTGGGCGGCCGCAGCCGCGGCAGCCGCGGCAGGCTGGTCCAGGCGATGCTGGATAGCAGCTGGTAGTAGTAGCCCGTGGACGGACCCAGGCGTGTCGTCGTCGCGTGCAGCAGGTCACGGGCCAGCGCCGGATCGTCGCGCACGCTGCCCCCGTAGAGCTCACCGGCGATGCGGGCCGCGTGTCCCGGGTCCCGGTGGCGCCGCGGCGTGAGCATGCGCAGCAGGACGCGGGGATGTCCGGGCACCATCAGCGCGCCTGGCCCGGTCGCCACCAGCACGAGACGGCGCACCCGGGCCGGGCGGCTCGCGGCGAACTGCTGCGCGAGCCCGCCTCCCCAGGAGATGCCCAGGACATCGGCCTGCTCATAGCCGAGCTGGTCGAGCAGCCCGCTCAGCAGCGACGGCAGGGTGACCAGATGGTAAGGGACCACCGGCGCAGGGGATCCGCCGATGCCCGGCATGTCGAACCGGATGACGCCCCGCTGCGGATCCAGCGCGTCCACGAACGGCTGGAACAGCTCCAGGCTGGCGCCGATGCCGTTGCACAGCAGCAGCGGCGGCCAATCCGGATTCCCCTCCCGCACCGCGACCCGCACGATGCGGCGGCCGATACTCAGGGTCCTCATGTGCTCGCCCAGCCCGGCGCGCCGCGGCCGGGCCGCCATCACCCGGAGAAGGTCGCTCCAGCGGCGGCTGGTCCTGGCCGGTTCAGGCGCAGGCGGGTCAGTGATCATAGACATATGTTCCCGGCCCGTCACATATCGGCGCCAGCCCGCCGCCGCCCAGCTCACCGGGCGCGGCCTTCTCCTCGCCGCAGCGCTCGGCCAGCCAGCCCGCGTAGTCCGGCCACCAGGACCCGTGGCAGGTTTCCGCACGGCGCAGCCACTCCTGGGGATCTTCCGGGCACTCCTTGGCCATCTGGTACCTGGCCTTCTCGTTGCCCGGCGGATTGACCATCGCGGCCACGTGCCCGCTGGTCGACAGCAGGAACCGGGGCCGGCCGCCCAGCAGCTGAGTAGTCCGGTAGCAGGCCTGCCAGGGGCAGATATGGTCGGTGATCCCGGCGACGATGTAGCTGTCCCGGTCGACCGCGGCCAGGTCCACCGGTGAGCCGAGCATGGTCGCGCCGCCGGGCTCGACCAGGGCGTTGGCCGCGCCCAGCTCGAGGAAGTCCCGGTGCAGGCCCGCGGTCATCCGGGTGGTGTCCGCGTTCCAGAACAGGATGTCGAACGGCGCCGGCTTCTTGCCGAGCAGGTAGTTGTTGACCCAGTAGTTCCAGATCAGGTCGTTCGGCCGCAGCCACGCGAACACCTCGGCCAGCGACCGGCCGTCCAGGTAGCCGCGGGCGCGGGACGAGGCCTCGGCCAGCTTCGCGGTCCGCTCGTCGATGACGGCGCTGGCCAGGCCCGCATGCGCCTGGTCGAGCACGGTGACCATGAGGGTGAACGCGGCGAGCCGGTCCTGCTGGCCCGTGTGCGCCAGGTGCGCGGCCACCATCGCCGCGATGATCCCGCCGGAGCAGGCCCCGGTGAGCACGGTCTGCTCGCTCCCGGTGATCCGTTCGGCCGCGTCCATGGCGTCCAGGATGGCCTGACCGTAGGTGTTGATATCCCACTTGGCGTACCGGGCGTCGGGGTTGCGCCAGGAGATCATGAACACCTGCAGGCCCTGGCCGACCAGGTACTCCACCATGCTCCGGCCGGGGGCCAGGTCCATCACGTAGAACTTGTTGATCACCGGCGGGACGATCACCAACGGGACCTGCCGGACCGCGGGCGTGACCGGGCGGTACTGGATCAGCTCGAACTCCGGGGTTCGCAAGACCACCGACCCGGGCGTGACGGCCAGGTCCACCCCGACTTCGAACGCGTCCGGCTCGACCATGGTCGGCACCCGCGGCGGAACCGCCATGTCGGAGAGGAAATGCCGCAGGCCCGCCAGGGCGCTGCCGCCGCCGGTGTCGAGGGCGGCCTTGACCGCCGCCGGGTTCAGCAGCGGGTTGTTGCTCGGGGCCAGCGCGTCGATCAGGTTGGTCAGCACGAAACCGACCCGTTCGGAGTCGCGCTCGTCCAGGCCGGCCTCGGCCACCACGCTTTCCACGCTCTCCGCGGTGGCCAGGTAGGCCTGCATCGTGCGGCGCAGCAGCGGGTTGCCCGTCCAGCCCGGTTCGGCGAACCGGCGGTCCCGTCGGGACGGCTGCACCTGGGAACGGCCCGCGGCGATGCGGGCCAGCTCGCCGGCCAGCCGCGTCCCCCGCCCGGCGACCATCCGGGGCCTGGCCGCCAGGGACGCGGCCAGGCGCAGGCCAGAGCCCCCGGGGTTCATCCGGCGCAGCATGCCGGTGGCGGCATCGCCCAGCAGTAGGTCAAGCGGCGCCGCCGCGGCATCGGCAGCGGCGGACCTGGTCGTATCGTTATCGGCGCTCATTATCAGCCGAGCGTAGCCCCGCGGGGCGCGCTCTTCCATTGGTCGCTCGTCACGAACCCTGGATCAGACGTGGTTCTGCGGGCACAGGCGCTGTCGGCTCTGCCACTCGGCATGCTCGCCGGAATGTGCAAGAATCCGCAGGTGGACATGGACGGTCCCGCGGTCGCCGAGTTGATGGCCGATGTCGCGGCGGCGGTGAGCCGCCGGGCCGCCGCGGTGTCCGAGGACATCTATGAGGTAATCCTGCGGGAGATCCCGGAGCTGCGAGACGACAAGTCGGTGCTCACGCTGCTCGCCTCGAGCGTCCACAGCAACGTCGGCACCTGCCTGCAGGTCATGCAGCACCAGATCGACCTGAGCGCCGTGCAAGCCCCGGCCGCGGCCGTGGAATACGCGCGCAGGCGGGCGCAGCGCGGCACGTCGCTGACCGCGCTGCTGCGCGCCTACCGGCTCGGACAAACGTGCTTTTCCGACTGGCTCCTCAAGGAGCTGGCCCAGCAGGCAGATGAAGCCCCGATGATCACCGCCGCCGCGCTGAGCATGTCCAAGATCGTGGCCGGGTACGTCGACCAGACCTCCGAAGAGATCGTCGCGGCCTATGCGCGCGAACGGGAACACTGGCTGCGGAACCGCAGTACCGCGCGAGCCGCCCGGATCCGTGACCTGCTTTCTGGCGAGCGGATCAACGTGAGCGCGACAGAGGCCACCCTGGGCTACCGGCTGCGCCAGTACCACGTAGGCGTGGTCTGCTGGGCGGGCGACGCGGCGGCCGCCGTAGACAACATCACCCGGCTCGAGCACGCGATCAGCCACGTCGCGGGGAAGGCGGCTTGCCCCGATCCTGTCTTCCTGCCGCGCGACGTATCCAGCGCGTGGGCCTGGCTGCCGCTGGGGATCCGGGACACGTTCGGCGCCGCAGCGGCGAGCGTGGTCGGCGTGGACGGCGACATCCATTTCGCGTTCGGCGACGCGGCGAGGGGGACCACGGGGTTCCGCCTCACCCACCGGCAGGCCCTCGCCGCCCAGGCGGTCGCGCTCGCCGCGGGCTCTCCCCCGCGCGCGGTAGCGTTCAGCGAGGTCGCGCCGGTGGCGATGATGCTCGGCTCCTCCGACCTGCTGCGGCCCTGGGTGCTCAGCACGCTTGCGGGCCTGGCCGACGACGACGAGCACCATGCCCGCCTGCGTGAGACCTTGCTGGCCTTCCTGCAGAGCGGGGGCAGCTACAAGACGACCGCCGAACAGCTGATGCTGCACAAGAACACGGTCCAGTACCGGATCCGCAAGGCGGAGGAGAGCCTCGGCCGGCCGGTGGGCGAGAACCGCCACGACGTGGAACTCGCGCTGCAGGCCAGCCACTGGCTCGGCTCGTCAGTGCTGCGGTCCGGTACTGGTGCTGTCTGAGTCGGATCCGGCCGGCCAGGAGGAAGTCCTGACCGCCGGCCTAACGCGTGCGAGCGCCCGCGAGCAACCGCAGCTCCCGCGCGCGCTGCACCGCCGCGGAGCGGTCACGGACACCGAGCTTGGCGTAGATGCTGCGGATGTGCGTGCTGACCGTGTTCACCGACACTGATAGCTCGGTAGCGATCTCCGGCCGGGACAGCCTTAGTCAGGTGGCCGGGAGGCGCCGGCGCCGAGGCACGCCACGGCCAGGTCGTAGAAGAGCTCGAGCGGGCCGACCGCACGCTCGCGCGGTCACCTAATCAGGCTCTGTGATGAACCGGCTATCAGGTTGTGGTGTAGATGGCGGCCAGGTCGTCCTCGGCATGCCCGTCGGCGGCGGCGCGGCGCCAGCGTGGCAGCAGCGCCCGGGTGAGCGTGAGCTCGGTGCCGCTGGCCTGGGCGGCCGCCGCCGCGAGTTCCGCGTCCTTGAGCGCATGCTTGAGCGCGAACGCGGGGGTGAAGTCGCCGGCCAGCATGAGGCTCGCCTTCTGCGCCGCGTATGGCGAGCCGAGCGGTGTTGATTGCAGCAGGTCCACGATCGCGGCGGGGTCCAGGCCGAGCTGGCGGGCAAAGGAGAGGGTTTCCGCGGTGGTCTCGGTGAGGTCGGCGAGCCAGTTGTTGAGTACCAGCTTGGCCCGGGTACCGTTTCCGGCCGGGCCCAGCCAGGTGCTAGCGCGGCCGAGCGCGGCGAACACCGGGGCGACGGCTTCTCGCATCCAGGAAGGGCCGCTGGCCAGGATGGTCAGCTCCCCGGCCTGGGCCGGCCCCTGGCTGCCGGAGACCGGGGCGTCGAAGAAGCTCACCTGGTACCGGGTCGCGGTGTTGATGAACCTTTCGGTCCATTCCATCCCGACCGTGGCCATCTGGATCCAGATCAGGCCGGGTGCCAGGTCCAGCCTTCCGTCCGGCCCGCGCAGTGCCTGTTCGGTGGCGGGCCCGTCGGCCAGCATGGTGATGAGGATCCCGGCGCCCTTGACGGCTTGGGCCGGGCTGGCCGCCACGGTCGCGCCGTCCTTGATGAGGGCGGAAGCGCGGCTGGCGGTGCGGTTCCATACCCGCACGGCGAAGCCGGCACGGGCCAGGTTGGCGGCCATCGGGGCGCCCATGCGCCCGGTGCCGAGGAACGCGATGGCTGGTGCGGTGGGAGGGATCGTGGTCATGTCGTTCCTTCCTAGGTGGCAGGTAGCACCAAGCCTCATGCCCGCCGGGGTGAGCCGGCGTCACACCGGCGGGTGATTCAGAGCCTGCGCGGGGAAGGTGCCAGCAGGCCGAGGGCGCGGGCCTGCTCCACGGCCTCATGGCGCCGGTGCACGCCGAGCTTGTCGTACAGGTGGCGCATGTGGGTCTTGACGGTGTTGACCGACAGGTAGAGCTGGTCGGCGATCTCCGGAGCGGACAGCTTGGTCGGCAGGTAGCGCAGCACGCGGGTCTCGGCGTGGCTGAGCGGCTCACGCAAGTGCTGGGGTTCACCCGGCCGCTGGACGGGCTTCCGGCCGGCCAGCACGTTCAGGATCTCGGCGGCCAGGGCGGCGTGCGCGGTGCCGTGCCGGCGGTGGCGCTCGAGCAGTTCCGGCGCGGGATCAGCCAGGAACGGGTATAGCAGGCCTTCCGGCTTGGCCAGATCGAGGGCGCGCTCGAGCGCCCGCCTGGCGGCGCCCGCGTCGCCGAGCGCGTCGCGGGCGATCGCGTCGAGCAGGAACGTCTGAACCTCCCAGAGGTGGGCGTTCGTCAACGGAACGGAACCGTCGATGACGGGCGCCAGCGCGACCACCGCCGCTTCCGGGTCATCCTGGGCGAGCCGCAGCGCCGCCACGGCGACGCGTATCTCGCCGCTGTCGCGCTCCGCCCCGTCCATCTCGGCCAGGACGTGCTCGACGCGCCGCGTTTCGCCCATCCGCACGAGCGCCTGCAGCCGGTGTGATTTCCCCCGCCTGGCCAGCGTGTGCTCCGTGACGAGCAACGCGGCCAGCCGCTCGGCCGTCTGGATGGCAGCCAGCGCCTCGGGGTACCGGCCACGTGCGAGCTCGATCATCCCGCGGCCGTAGTGCAGTCTCATCCCGGCCGCCGGCTCGACCTCCGCCCGGACGGTGCGCTCGGCGCGTTCGAGTGACCGCTCCGCCTCCTCGAGCCGCCCCTGGGCGACCATGGCCACACCCAGCGCCAGGTAGGCGACGCCCGCAACCGGCTCCTCCGTCCAGCCATGCCGGTCGGCAAGCTCGATCGCCTGCATGCTCCGCTGCGCTCCCAGCGGGAACGACCGCCAGCTCACCAGCTGCGCCCAGTACGCCAGGCCAGTGACCTCCAGATAGGGCCGGCCGAGTTGGCGCGCCAGGGAGATGCCGTCCTCGAGGTGCCGGTCGGCCTCCTCGAAGCGAGCTGTCCACAGCTCGGCGATGCCGAGATCGATCAACGCGAGCATCCGCAGGTCCCCGCCCACCCCAAGCTCTGCCAGGTCGGCGGCCCCGGCGGGGGCCAGCAGCCGCTCCGCCTGCTCGGCCACGGCTGGCACATCCCCGCGCTGGCGGGCCAGCCGCATGCGCACGACGGCGAGTACTACCTGCGAGCGCCCGCGCCGGTCCGCGGGTATCGATTCCAGTCCCCGGGTGGCGAGAGCCAGGTACCGTTCGGCCTCGTCCAGGGATCCCCGGGCCAGCTCGTCCACGGCCATCCGCGCGGCCAGCTCGGCATCCGCCGCGATCACGCCGGCCGGAAACCGGGCCAGGAGCTCGTGCGCGGTAGCGCCCAGCCCGTTGAGCCCGAAGCCGACCCAGTGGTCCGACAACAGGCGGGCGGCCAGGCCCCAGTCCTGCGCCGCCTGGGCGTGGCGGACCGCCTCGACCAGGTACCCGTGTTCCGCGTACCACCCGGCGGCGGCGGCGTGCAGCGCGGGCAGTTCGGCCGCGGCGCTGCCCCGCAGCTCCAGCTGCAGCAGGTCGGCGAACAGCTGGTGGTAGCGGAACCAGGACCGCCGCGCATCCAGCGCGGCCACGAACGTGTTGGCCTGCTCGAGTTGCTGCAGCAGCCGCTCCCCGCCCGAGCCCCCGGTGAGCAAGTCGGCCAGTTGACCATTCACCCGGTCGAGTACCGAGGTCCGCAGCAGCAGCCGCCGGACTTCCTGCGGCTGCCGGTCGAGCACCTCGGCCAGCAGGTACTCCGCCACCGTCCGTTCACTGCCGGAAAACTCGGCCGCGAACCGGTCCGGGTCCGGATGCCCGGCCAGCGACAGCGCCGCCAGCCGCAGCCCCGCCGCCCAGCCCTCGGTGCGCTCATACAGCAACCCGAGGGCCGGGGCGGACAGCTCTATCCCGGCCGTTTCGAACAGCGCCCGCGCCTCGTCCAGGGTGAAGCGCAGGTCGGCCGCGCGGATCTCGGTGAGCTCCCCCGCCAGCCGCAACCGGTGCAGCCCCAGCCGCAGATCGTGGCGGGTGGCGAGGACGAACCTCAGCCCGGCGGGAGCGCGCATCATCAGCAGCTCCAGCTGGCGCAGCGCCTCGGCCGAGCGCAGCTCGTGCAGGTCATCGACCACCAGCCAGAACCCGGTCCTGCAGCGAGGCGAGATCGGCAAGCAGCCGTTCGACGACCGCCCAGCCGTCCAGATCAGGCGCTGCCATCAGCGGCCGCACCAGCTTCGATCCGGCCGCCGTTTCCCGCAGCGCGCCGAGCACGGAAAGCCAGAACCGCTGCGGGTCACGTTCCTCGCCTTGCACCGGTACCCACGCGGCGTGTCCCGCCAGGTCCGCCTCGGCGATCCAGGAAGCCAGCAGGAGCGTCTTCCCGCTTCCTGCGGGCGCCGACACCTCGGTCACGCGCCCCGCCCCGTCGAGCCGGGCGAAAAGCCCCGGGCGGGAAACGAGCCCGTCCCGGATGGCAGGAGCGGCTGGAGCACTGGCGCTCCCGGACCGGTCGGCAGGCCCCACGACGTCCTCCTTGACACGCCTGCCACCAACACTACGCCCTCCGCCGTGGCGATCGCGGATCTTGCCGCCCGGCGGGTGATGGGGCAAATCACCTGGCCGTGTGACGCCCGCTCACCCTGCCGGACGTGAGGCTTGCTGAGGATCAACGCAGACGAGAAGAAAGCTGGACCTCAGATGAGTCTCACCGTCGCGGATTCCCGCCGGGAGCGGCCGGCGGCCGTGCCGACCGCCGAGGCCGGCAGAGCCGGCGTTCCCGGCCGGGTCGCGTTCTGGCTGCTGGCCCTGGTATTCGCCGCCACTATGCTCGGCACCACGCTGCCGACCCCGCTGTATGTCATCTACCAGGCACGGTGGCATTTCTCCGCGGCCATGGTGACGGTGACCTTCGCCGTCTATGCCGCCGGGGTGCTGGCCGCCCTGCTGCTGGCCGGAAGGTCCTCGGACCAGGCCGGGCGCAAGCCCGTGCTGGCCGCGGCCCTCGGCCTCAGCGCGCTCAGCACGGCCGTGTTCGTCCTGGCCCCCGGCCTGGGCGCCCTCCTGGCCGCCCGGATCATGTCCGGGCTGTCGGCCGGACTGATGACCGGCACGGCGACCGCGGCGCTCAGCGAGCTGGCCCCGGCCCCGGCCGGCCGCCGGGCATCGCTGGTAGCCACCGCCGCGAACATGGGCGGCCTGGGCCTAGGCCCGCTCATCGCCGGTTTGTTCAGCCAGTACGCGCCCCACCCCACCACGCTGGTTTTCGAGGTGTACCTGGCGGTGCTCGCAGCCGCGGGCCTGGGCCTGCTGTTCATCCCCGAAACGGTCAGCCCGCGGCGACGGCCCGCTTTGCGCCTGACCGGCCTGGGCATCCCCGAGCGGAGCCGGGGCGAGTTCATCGCCGCGGCCGTGGCCGCGTTCGCCGCCTTCTCCCTGCTCGGGCTGTTCTCCGCGCTGGCGCCCACCTTCCTCGGGAGCGTGCTGCACGAGGACAACCACGCCGTCCAGGGTGCCGTGGTGTTCCTGCTCTTCGCGGCGGGAACCGCCATCCAGCTCCTGCTCTCCCGCTTCCCCAGCCGCCGGGTCATGGTGGCCGGCCTGGGCCTGCTGCTGCCCGCGCTGGCCCTGATCGTCACCGCGCTCGCCCAGGCCGCGCTGGCCCTGTTCCTGGCCGGGACGGTCGTAGCGGGGGTCGCGGTGGGCAGTATCTTCCTCGGCAGCCTGGCCACGGCCAACCGGCTGGCCCCGCCCGGGCGGCGCGGCCAGATCGTCTCCACCTACTTCGTGGCATGCTACGGCGGCCTCATAGTCCCGGTAGTCGGCGTCGGGATCGCCTCCGGGTTCATCGGGGACTTCCCGGCTGTGCTCGCCTTGTCCGTCCTGCTCGCTGCCCTGTGCCTATACGCCCTGGCCGGGCTGGGAAGGACTCCCGTGCCGGACGGAACGGCGGTGAGCCGGTGACTGGCAGCCAGCGCGAGCGGCAGCTCCCGGCCTGGTACGAGTTCCGTATTCGCGGCCACCTCGGCGCGACAACGCGGCGCGCCTTCCCCGCGCTCCGAGCCGAGACACAAGACCAGGACACCCTCTTGCGAGGCGCCGTCGCGGACCAGGCCGCACTGCACGGCGTACTGGCCCAGGTCGAGGCGCTCGGGCTCGAACTACTCGAGCTCCGCCGAATCACAACGCACGAAAGGACCACGCCATGAGCGCCACCACCGCTGCCACCGCGCCCGCCAAGATTCCGCCGACGGGTTCCGTCGATGGACAGTCATTCCTGCTCAAGCGCGTCCAGCCCGCGCTCAGTGGCCTGATGGACGGGTCACTGTCGACCCTGGCGCCCATCTTCGCCGTCGCGCTGGCCACCCACCGCCCGCTGACCGCGTTCTTCACCGGCGTCGCCACCGCCCTGGGCGCCGGGGTGAGCATGGCCTTCTCCGAAGGCCTGTCCGACACCGGCGACCTAACCGGGCGCGGCAGCCCCGTGCTACGCGGCGCGATCACCGGCGGCGGGACCTTCGCCGGCGGCATCTTCCACACCCTGCCGTTCCTCATCCCCGGCTACGGCGCCGCAGTCGGCGCGGCGATAGCCGTGGTCGCCACTGAACTGCTCGTCCTGGCCTGGCTGCGGCACAAGTTCTTCCACACCAGCTTCGCCCGGTCATTCCTGGCGATCACCGTCGGCGGAGCTATCATCGCCGCGCTCAGCGCCGCCCTGGGCGCCGCCGCCGCAAGCTGACCATCCCATCACAACCAAACGACAAAGGAGAATGACCGTGACTACCTCTCTTCCCACCACCCGGCTCGGCTGGACCGGCATGCACCTCACCCGGGTCGGCTTCGGAGCCTGGGCCATCGGCGGAGGCGACTGGGCCTACGCCTGGGGCGACCAGGACGACGCCGCCTCCATCGCCGCTATCCGCCACGCCGTCGAGTCCGGCGTCAACTGGATCGACACCGCCGCCGTCTACGGCCTCGGGCACTCCGAGGAAGTGGTGGCGGCCGCCCTGGCCGGCATCCCGGAGGCGGACCGGCCCTACGTCTTCACCAAGGGCGGCCTGGTCTGGGATCCGGCCGACCGCTCCGCCGCGCCCCGCCGGGCCGGCCACCCGGCCAGCCTCAGAGCCGAGGTCGAGGCCTCGCTCCGCCGCCTGCGCGTGGAGCGGATCGACCTCTACCAGATGCACTGGCCGGCCGGTGACGGCGTCCCGGTAGAGGAATACTGGCAGGTGTTCACCGACCTCAAGCGCCAGGGCAAGATCCGCGCGGCCGGATTGTCCAATCACGACATCGGCCAGCTCGAGGCGGCCGAGAGCGTCGGGAACGTGGACGCCATCCAGCCCCCGTTCAACCTGATTCACCGCGACGCGGCCGACGACGTACTCCTGTGGGCGCGCGAGCACGAGTCCGGGGTGATCGTCTACAGCCCGATGGCCTCGGGCCTGCTCACCGGGGCCTTCACTGCCGAACGGGCGGCCAGCCTGGAGCCGGGCGACTGGCGGCGCGGCCACCCCGACTTCACCAGGCCCGCCCTGCGAGCCAACCTGGCCCTGGCGGCGGCCCTGCGCCCGGTCGCCGGACGCCACGGCGTGACGCCTGCCGCCATCGCCGTCGCCTGGACACTCTCCTTCCCCGGCGTGACCGGGGCCATCGTGGGGGCCAGGTCGCCCCGGCAGGTCGACGGCTGGCTGCCCGCGGCGAATCTGGAACTGAAGGAAGACGACCTGGCCGACATCGCCGCCGCTATCCGCGCCACCAGGGCCGGGACCGGACCCGCATCACCCCTGCCGGTCGCGGCACGTGCGCAGGAACGCTAATCCACCAGCCGCTGCTCATCGCTTCCCGGCCGGCCTTGTGGTCATGAGCCTGAATGTGTCCTGGGAAAGGAGCCCGCCAGATGTCTTCCCGCAAACTCACCAGGTCCATAGTCGTTGCCGGTTGGGTTGCCTCATGGATGAGGGCAGCCCGCAGCACTGTGGTGTGCAGGGCTTCGCGCAGTTCCTCGCCGGCCAGGTACCGCCGGGTACCGTGATGTCAGAGGAAACACGCGCCGGGACTGGTCAGCTGCGATCTTCATCACGTGCTGGATCAGCCCGACCGCGAGGCGGGCAATCTGCAGATCCCGAGAATGGAGCCGAGATGGCGCGAGTTCTTTACACGGCGGAGGCAATGGTCACTGGCGGCCGGGCAAGCGGCCACGGGCGCACGACTGACGGAGCCCTGGATGTGCAACTCCGCTCGCCAAAGGAGATGGGCGGCGAGGGCGGTGGCACAAACCCTGAACAGCTCTTCGCTGTGGGCTTCGCGGCCTGCTTCGAGAGCGCTCTGGGCGTGATCGGCCGTCGTGAACGCGCCGAGGTAGGTGATGTCTCGATCGACAGCCGGGTGAGCCTGCTTCCCACCGAGGAGCGTGGTTTCAAGCTCGCCGTCGAGCTCGATGTGACCCTGCCGCAGGTTCAGGACCCTGAGCAAGCGGCGCGGATCGTTGCTGCCGCACATCAGGTGTGCCCGTATTCCAATGCCACCCGGGGCAACATCGACGTGAAGCTGACGGTAAACGGCCGCGACATCGGCTGAACCGCTCCTCCCACGCGACGCCGGCCAGGACCGTGGAACCCGGCCGAGGACATCATCGACACTTTCTGTGACCATGGTGAGCGCGAGGATCATGCCTGATACCGATCCCATGCGGGTCACCGTGCTGGTGAACGGCCAGCGCGAGGAGGTCCGCACCGAGCGGGACACCGCGCTGCTGTACGTGCTGCGGAACCATCTCGGGCTGACGGGCACCCGCTTCGGCTGCGGTCTTGGCCTGTGCGGCGCTTGCCTCGTGCTCATCGACGGCCGCCCCGCCTACTCCTGTGACACGCCGATGTGGGCGGTTGAGGATCGGGACGTAACGACGGTTGAGGGACTGGGCGTATCGGGTCGGCCGCACCCTGCCGCGCAGGCGATCATCGACGGGCAGGCCGCGCAGTGCGGTTACTGCATCTCCGGCGTGGTGATCAGCGCCGCCGCGCTGCTGGCCGTCAACGACGATCCCAGCGAGGACGAGGTCCGCGCCGCGCTGGACCGCAACTTGTGCCGGTGCGGCGCGCAGAACCGGATTGTGCGCGCCGTGCTCGCGGCCGCCTCCAGCCTGCGGGCCAGCCGGGACGGCGGCTGATGGCAGGATCACGCGAAACCAGGACGGTGCTGCCGCCATCGCTCGCGGCCAATCCCCGTCTCGGGGACTGGCTGCGCGTCCTGCCGGGCGGCGTGGTTGAGGTGCGTTCGGGCAAGGTCGAGCTCGGCCAGGGCGTGCTCACCGCGCTGGCGCAGGTCGCCGCCGAGGAGCTTGACGTCGATGTGGCCAGGGTCCGCATGGTCGCGGCCGTGACCGGCATCAGTCCTGATGAGGGCGCTACGGCGGGTAGCCTGTCGATCCAGCATTCGGGTGCCGCCCTCCGGGTCGCCTGTGCCGAGGCCCGGACGATCTACCTCAGCGTAGCCGCAGGCCGGTGGGACATGCCGGTCGGAGCGCTCACCGTTCGGGACGGCACCATTGCCGCCCCGGACGGACGGACCACGAGCTACTGGGAGCTGGCGGACGACCGGCTGCTGGATCGCCCGGCCACGGGCCTGGCCGGGCCCAAGGCGGTTCCGGACTACCGGATCGTCGGTACCAGCGTGCCGCGAGTGGACCTGCCCGACAAGCTGGCCCCGCGGCCTCGCTTCATCCACGACATGGCGCTCGACGGGATGCTGTACGGCCGGGTCATCCGGCCGCCGTCCCGCGGCGCCACCCTGCTCGACGTCCGCGCGGAACCGGCCAGGGCGCTGCCCGGCGTCGTGACCGTCGTGCGGGACGGGAGTTTCCTCGGCGTGATCGCCGAACGGGAGGAGGTGGCGCTGCGCGCCGCCGACCTGCTGCGCGCGGATGCGAAATGGCAGGAGGAGCCCACATTGCCCGATGAGGACGATCTGCCCGCCTTCCTTATCTCCGCGCCCGCCGAGACCAGGGTCCTGGCCGAATCCGCCCCTCCCGCCAGTGCGGCGCCGGCGCCTGCCGCGCGCTCGCACGAAGCCACCTATCACCGGCCTTACCTGGCGCACGCGGCCATGGGACCGTCCACCGCGACGGCGCTGGCCAGCACGGCGCCGCGAGGGCAGCCGGAGACGAGGCCGGTGTCCGGCTGGAGGTCTGGACGCACAGCCAGGGCGTGTACCCGCTGCGCCGCGAGCTGGCCCGGGCGCTGCAGCTGACCGAGGACCAGGTGCGGGTGCGGCACGTGGAGGGTGCGGGCTGCTACGGTCACAACGCCGCCGATGACGCCGCCATGGACGCGGCCCTGCTCGCCCTGGCCGTGCCCGGCCGGCCGGTGCAGGTGGTCTGGTCGCGCGCCGATGAGCTCGGCTGGGAGCCCTTCGGGCCGGCCGCGGTGGTCCGCGTCGCCGCCGACGTCGACGCGCGCGGTGACGTGCTGTCCTGGCAGCACGAGATCTGGGGCAACGGTCACGTGACCCGGCCCGGGTTCGGCCGCTCGATCGGGCTGCTCGCGGCGAGCCACCGGGACGGCGGCGAGCCGATCGAACCGGCGGCGGAACCGCCGCTGGAACGGGGTGGCGGAGCAGGCCGGAACGCCGTGCCAGGCTACGCGTTCCCGGCCTACCGTGTGATGAACCACCGGCTGTCGGTGATGCCGCTGCGAACTTCCTCGCTGCGCTCGCTCGGCGGCTTCGTCAACGTGTTCGCGATCGAGTCGTTCATGGACGAACTCGCCGCGGCGGCTGGCCGCGATCCGGTCGAATACCGTCTCGCCCAGCTGGCGGACCCCCGGGGCCGGGCGGTGATCGAGGCCGTCGTCCGGCGGTCGGGCTGGGCCGACTGGTCCCCGGCCGGGTCGTCCCGGTCCGCCGGCCATGGCATCGGCTATGCGCGCTACAAGAACAGCAGCGCCTACTGCGCGGTCGTCGCGGAGGTGGACGCCGTCACCGAGGTGCGGGTGCGCCGGCTGACGATCGCGGTCGACGCCGGCTTGGTGATCAACCCCGACGGTGCCGAGAACCAGGTCGAGGGCGGCGCGATCCAGGCGACGAGCTGGACGCTGAAGGAACGCGTGCGTTTCGACCGCCTTACCGTGACCAGCGATACCTGGGAAAGCTATCCGATTCTGCGGTTCTCTGAGGTGCCCGAGGTGGAGGTGGAGCTGTTGCCCGGCCACGAGAATCCGCCGCTGGGAGTCGGAGAAACCGCGCAAGGCCCCACCGCCGCGGCCATCGGCAACGCCCTCTGCGACGCCCTCGGTGTCCGCGTGCGCACGCTGCCGCTTACCGAGCGGCAGATCCTCACCGCGATGCCGGA
>CAVRMX010000024.1:0-108236 GCA_963722275.1 uncultured Actinomycetes bacterium
GATGACTGCCTGACCGGCCGGAGGCCGCCGGTCACCGCCGTACCGCGACATCAACCATCGACGGACTTGACCCGATCAGGTCCAGCACCTCCTGTGCGCGATCGACCAAGCGGCCTGCTCGGCCAAAGCCGGGCGGTCACCGTGCGGCTCGACCTCGCGACGCACGTCGCGCAGACCGCGCCAACCGCCTGCCCTGGCCGGCCGCTGGCTAAAACCGGGCTGGATAAACCGGGCGGGTCAGCTGATCGTGCCCCGGCGGGCGGCGAAGCGCTGGTGGCGGGCGTGCTCGGGCTGGCCGAGGAAGGCCTTGAAGCCGCCCAGCCGGTAGGCCGGCCCGTCGCCGGAGTCGGCCACCTCGAGCTCGAAGTCCTGGCCGAGATGGCGCAGCCGGCCGAGCACGCCGGCCAGGCTCAGCCCCGCGGCCAGCTCGGCGATCTGCCGGGGCGTCAGGAAGTCGGCCCGGGAGCGGAGCACGCGGAATACGGGATCGTGCACGTGGGCGCTTGCCTCGGCGGCGTCCGGCAGGCCGGCGTGCTCGAGCGCGCGCCGGATGGCCGTCCCGACCGCCGCCGCGACCGGTGGCGGGAACGCGTTGCCGATCTGCCGATAGCGCGCGGTCTTGCGCCCGCTGAACCGCCAGCCCCAGTCGTCCTGCCAGCCCTGCAGCCTGGTCACCATCTCGCAGGTCAGCCTTGGCGTCAGCAGCGGATCCGCGTCCGGGCCCGGCGCCGAGTCCGCGATCCCGATGCCGTCCACGCCGAGCTCGGCCCAGGCGCGCTTGGCGCGGGTCGGGCCCAGGTCGGCGCCGCCGTGCTTCTTGGAGCCGCCGACGATCGTCGGCGCGATCCTGTCCGCCCGGCGGGCCCAGGCGGCCGCGCCGGGCCAGCCCCGCGCGGCCATCAGGTCGCCCAGCGTCTCGCCCACGGTCGCGGGCGGCCGCGGCGACGGCTCGGGCCAGCGGAACCACGGCGCGTCGGCCTGCCGCAGGGCCACCAGCACGGTCCGCGGCCGGAGCTGGGGCACGCCGAAATCCGACGCGCTCAGCAGCCGCCAGCCCGGGACGTAGCCGAGGTCGCGGAGCCGGTCCAGGACGTGCTGCCGGTACGCGCTGAACCGGCTGGTGCTCAGGCCCCGCACGTTCTCGAGCAGCAGGGCCCGCGGCCGGACGATCGCGCACAGCTCCACCGCCCAGGCGAACAGGTCCCGCTCGTCGGTGGCGCCGAGCTGCCGGCCCGCCACGGTGAACGGCGGGCAGGGCACCCCGCCCGCCAGCAGCGCTACGCCCCGGTAGTCCCGCGGCCGCCACAGCGCCTGGTCGGCCACGTCGCCCTCGGCGACCTTCCAGCCGGGCCGGTTGGCCCGCAGCGTGGCGCAGGCCGCCCCGTCGAGCTCCACGGCCAGGGCGTGCTCGAAGCCGGCCAGCTCCAGCCCGAGAGCCTGCCCGCCCGCCCCGGCACAGACCTCGACGACATCAAGAACGTCGAGCTCTGCCACCTAGGCCTCCTTAGCTCCAGCCGCTGACCCATCTTCCCGCAGCCCGGTCACCTGGTCATGGAACATGACCAACGTGTCGCAAGTTGCTCGATGGATTTCCCCCGCGGACCATCTGCCAGGACTCTAGCGCCGCCCCCCGACATTAGCCGGGCTAGCTGACGGCCCGGGCCGGGGCGGGGGTGCCGAGGTCGGCGGCGAGCAGGTCGGCCAGCACCATCGCGCTGGTCAGGTCGGCCGATTCCTCGGCCCCGACCTGCCAGCCGCGAGCGGACCGGCGGACGACTATCCCGTCCGCCGCGGCGGCCTCACTCTCACTAGGCGTCGTTTCCCCGCTCACACGTCCGTCCTGTCTCGTGACTCGCACCCGGATCGTTCGGGTCTAAAAAATTGATCCCGAACGGACCGGGTACCTGCCCAACCGGACGGCTTTAACCCGGCCATGGCGGCCAGCTGGGCCTTGACCTGCGCCGCCGAAGGGTTGGTCAGCGCGCTGCCGTCGGGAAACACGACGGTGGGCACGGTCTGGTTGCCGCCGTTCACCGACATCACGAACTCGGCCGCGGCCTCGTCGCGCTCGATGTCGACCTCGGCGATCTCGATCCCGGCCCGGGCGAGCTGGCTCTTCAGGTTCCGGCAGAAGCCGCACCAGGGGGTGGTGTACATCGTCAGCTGGCCGGACACCCGCCGCCTCCTCGAAATTGATTGAGAATTCCAGGTTCTTGTAACACCGGCGGGGCCGGTTGCGTTCCCGGATGCGGGAGGATAGGGCGGGGAGGATGGGGTGACAGACGCGATGCTCGGCACCTCCGAGGCGCTGCTGGCCGGGCTCGACCCGGAGCAGCGCGAGGTGGCCCTGGCCGCCCGCGGCCCGGTCTGCGTGCTGGCCGGGGCGGGCACCGGCAAGACCCGGGCCATCACGTACCGGATCGCCTACGCGGCCTCGGCCGGCCTGGTGAACCCGGCGCACGTGCTGGCGCTCACCTTCACCGTGCGGGCCGCCGGGGAGCTGCGCGGCCGGCTCAGGCAGCTGGGCGCCGGCGGGCTGGGCACCGGGCTGGCGCGGGCGTCCACGTTCCACGCGGCCGCGCTGCGCCAGCTCAACTACTTCTGGCCGCGGGTCATCGGCGGCCGGCCGCCGCAGCTGGTCGACTCCAAGGCCAGCCTGGTCCGGGAGGCGGCCAAGCGGGCCGGCATCCGGCTCGGCGCTACGACCGGAAGGGCCGGCCGGGGGTGCGCTGGCCGACGCCGCCGCCGAGATCGAGTGGGCCAAGGTCACCCAGGTCCGCCCGGACGGGTACGCGCAGGCCGCGGCGGCCGCGGGCCGCTCGCCCGCGGCCGGGGCGGACACCCTGGCCGCGGTCTACGCCGCCTACGAGGAGCTGCGGCGGGAACGGCACCTGATCGACTTCGAGTCCGTGCTCGAGCTCGCCGCCGCCATCCTGATCGACAGCCAGGGCGCGGCGGACCAGGTGCGCGACACGTTCCGGCATTTCGTCGTGGACGAGTACCAGGACGTGAACCCGCTGCAGAAGCTGCTGCTCGACACGTGGCTCGGCGATCGCGACGACCTGTGCGTGGTCGGCGACCCGGACCAGGTGATCTACTCCTTCACCGGGGCCACCCCGTCCTACCTGACCGGTTTCACCGCGGAGTTCCCCGGCGCGGCCGTGGTCCGGCTGGTGCGCGACTACCGGTCCACGCCGCAGGTGGTGGCGGTGGCCAACCAGCTGGTCCGTTCGGGGCCGGGCGGCCAGCACACGCCGCTGGCCGCCCAGCGGGCGCCCGGCCCGCCGCCGGTGCTCACCGAGTATCCCGACGACACCGCGGAGGCGGCCGGGCTGGCCATCCAGGTCCAGGCGCTGCGGGGCAGGGGAGTGCCGGCCAGGGAGATCGCGGTGCTGGTCCGGGTCAACGCGGACACCGAGCGGTTCGAGCGGGCGCTGGCCGAAGCCGGCGTGCCGTACGTGATCCGGGGCGCCGAGCGGTTCTACGAACGGCCCGCGGTGCGCCAGGCGCTGGTGCTGCTGCGCGGTGCTGCCCGGGGAGAACGGGCGGCCCGCGGCGAGGCGGCGGCTGATCCCGGGGCCGGCGACCCGCTGCCGTCCTCGGTCCGGCACGTGCTGACCGGGATCGGCCTGTCCGCCGGGCCGCCCGCCGGGGGCCCGGCGGCCCGCGAGAGCTGGGAGTCGCTCGCCGCGATCGCCCAGCTCGCCGACGAGATGCACGCCGCGCGGCCGGAGGCGACGCTGAGCGACTTCTCGGCCGAACTGACCCAGCGGGCCGAGCTGGGACACGCGCCGGCCGTCGACGGCGTGACGCTCGCCTCGATGCACGCGGCCAAGGGCCTCGAGTGGGACGCGGTGCTGCTGCCCGGCCTGGTCGAGGGGCTCATGCCCATCGTGCACGCCCGGACGCCCGAGGCGGTCGAGGAGGAAAGGCGGCTACTGTATGTGGCGGTGACCAGGGCGCGTGAGCACCTGTACCTGTCCTGGTCGCCGGCCCGGGCCCCGGGGGCCCGGAGCCGCGGCGCGGCGCGGCCGCGGTCGCGTTTCCTCGATGACATCCGGCTCGGCCGGTGACGAATTGAGGCGTGATGGCTAAGCCGCTCGACCGGCTCCTCGACCTGCTCGACCTGCTCGACCTGGAGCAGATCGAGGTGAACATCTTCCGCGGCCGCAGCCCGGAGGCGCGGGTGCAGCGGGTGTTCGGCGGACAGGTGGCCGGGCAGGCGCTGGTGGCGGCCGGCCGGACCGTCCCCGCGGACCGCCCCGTGCACTCGCTGCACGCGTACTTCATCCGGCCGGGTGACCCGGCGGTGCCGATCGTGTACCTGGTGGACCGGGTGCGGGACGGGCGGTCCTTCACCACCCGGCGGGTGTCGGCGGTCCAGCACGGCGAGACGATCTTCACCTTGTCCGCGTCCTTCCACCGCCCCGAACCCGGTCCCGAGCACGCCGACCCGATGCCCGGGGCGCCGCCGCCCGAGGCGGTCGAGCGGACCTCGGACCGGCTCCGCCGGGTGCTCGGCGAGGCGCACGCCCAGGTGTTCGAGCACCCGATCGCGCTGCGGTCCATCGGGCCGCTGTCGGTCGAGGTGGCGGGGGATCCGTCGCTGCGCTCGAACCGGAACCTGGTCTGGCTGCGGGTGGACGGGGACCTGCCCGACGACCCGCTGCTGCACGTGTGCCTGATGACCTATGCCTCCGACGTCACCCTGCTCGACTCGGTGCTGACCGGGCACGGCCTGTCCTGGCTGGACGGCCGCACCTCGGGCGCCAGCCTGGACCACGCCATGTGGTTCCACCGGCCGTTCCGGGCCGACCGGTGGCTGCTGTACGCGCAGGAGTCGCCGGTGGCCTCCGGCGCCCGGGGCCTGGCTCGCGGCCAGGTGTTCACCGCCGAGGGCGAGCTGGTCGTGTCGGTCATGCAGGAGGGGCTGATCCGGGCCGGCCTCTCGCCCGACCCGGCCCGGCCGAGCTGAACGGCGCAGGTCAGCCGCGACTGGCCTCAGCAGGCTCAGAAAAACCTATAATCGCAGGTCAAAAAAGTGTTGCCCCCTAGAGGGGGCAACACTTAGGCTTCCTACATGTCCGTGGGCTAGCTGTCGATACTCCTGGAGGGAGGTGCCCGACGTGACGTACATCAACTCAGACGTTCTGCCCGAGCTGTACTCGGCCGCACTGAACTGGGCCTCGCGCTTGGGTGCTTCCAGCCTGCCGTCGGTCAGCTTCCCGGGGACGAGTGTGCCCGCTGCCGGGCCGTGCGCCGCTGGCATCGTCGCGCTTCCGCGCGTCCGGGCCAAGGTCGCTGTCCCGGCACCGCTCGGCCAGGCGAATATCCACAACTCCATGACCGGCGTCCCCGCCGTTGGTGAGGGCGCATCGGGTCCACCTCGAGATAGAGAACCGGTCTAACCAGACCGGCCAGAACTCCCCTCGAGGCCGCGGACCCGCACACAGGGTCCGCGGCCTAGTTATTTGAAGGCCTAGGTCCCAAGACGGGGCGAGAAATCGCCGTGACGACAACTAGGACCGGCAAGCGAGAGGGGATGGCACCGATGCAGTGGCGCGATGCCACCGTCGGCGGGACGGGTGCAACGGGGTTCGAGGCACCCGGATCCATGACGGCGCGGCAGGAGCCAGACGTCAGGCAGGTATTCGATCAGGTCGGCATTGTCGCGGTGGCCGATGCGGCAACCGCGCTCCCGGTGGGCCTGGATCTTCCGTGCACGGAGGACCCGGAGCTGTTCTTCGCCGAGTCTCCCGAGGACGTGGAGACCGCCAAGGCGATGTGCCGGGACTGCAAGGCCAGGCTGGCCTGCCTGACCGGTGCGCTCGAGCGCAGGGAGCCCTGGGGAGTCTGGGGCGGCGAGTTGCTGATGCGCGGCGCGATCGTGCCGCGGAAGCGCCCACGTGGGCGTCCTCGTAAGACAGAAGTGGCCGCGTAGCCAAGGCCACGCCAGCCAGAGGCGGCCGCGCGGCGAACATGAGCCGCGCGGCCCCCGTGCCGCACACAATGCACACACACAACGGAGTGGTCAGACATGCGTACCGAACTGCTGGCGAGAGAGCGAGCTCGCTGGAACCTGCAAGAGGCGGAGCGAATGCGTCACACACGCAGGATGCGGACGCTCCGCCGCGCCACCCGGCTCGAGCACCGGGCCGAACGCCGGATGGTCGAGGCGTGGCGCCGATCCGCGGAACTCCGCAGCGCCATGGAATCCTTCGACTACTGAGCCTGAGCCGACTACAGCCCGCGCTTTTCATGATCGTGGCCAGTTCGGGGCGGATAGCGCCCGAAACTGGCCACGATCATGTGATTACGCCAGGCCGTAGACGGGGATGGCGGCGCCGGAGATGAGGGCGGCGTCGTCGGAGACGAGGAAGGCCAGGACCGCGGCCAGCTGGGCCGGCTTGGGCCACCGGTGGTGCCGGGCGTCGGGCATCGCCGCCCGGTTGGCCGGGGTGTCGATGATGCTGGGCATGATGCAGTTGACCCGCACCCCCTGCTCGCGCCCCTCCGCCGCCGCCGCCTCGACCAGGCGCACCACGCCGAGCTTGCTCACGCTGTAGGCGAACCCGTTCTCCCCCTTCTCGGTGGCCACCCGGCTGGACACGTGCACGAGCGCCCCGCCGTCCCGCGCGGCCAGCACCGGCATGGCGTGCTTGGTGACGATCGCGGCGGTCACCAGGTTCACCTCGAGCTGCTGCCGCAGCACGGAGACGTCGAGCGCGGACAGCGGCTGCGGCGCGGTGTACCCGCCGATCAGGTTGACCACGGCCTGGGGCGGCGGGGACTTCGCGAACGCCGCCGCGACGCTGGCCTCGTCAAGCACGTCCACGGTGATGTAGTCCACGTCCTGGTGCCGGCGCTCCTCGGCCGGCGGCCTGGCGTCGGCGACCAGCACCGACGCGCCGTCGTCCCGGAGCCGTCCGGTGACCGCGTGCCCGAGGCCGCCCGTCCCGCCCAGCACCACGATCCTGCGGCCGGACAAATCCTGTCCCGTCATCTGCGACTCCCTTGGCTAGCCCGTCACTGATCGTTCATTGTGCCGGATGTCCGGCGCCGGGGCTGGTCACCGGTCCGTCTGGGGTCCCATCATGGAGGGCATGCGGATCGCAGTGCTCGGGGCGGGGTCGTGGGGCACGACCGTCGCGTCCCTGTTGGCCGGCCATAACGATTGCACCGTCTGGGCCCGGGACCCCGAACTGGCCAGGGAGATCTACGAGCGGGACGCCAACTCGCGCTACCTGCCCGGATTCACCCTGCCGTCCAACCTGAAGGCCACGGCCGACCTGGAGAAGGCCGTGCACGACGTCGACCTGCTGGTCGTCGGCGTGCCCACGCACGGGTTCCGGTCCATCCTGGCCGATGTCCGCCCGTACCTGCGGCCGTGGATCCCGGTGGTCAGCCTGGCCAAGGGGTTCGAGCGCGCCTCGCTGCTGCGGATGACCCAGCTCATCAAGGACGAGCTGCCCGGCCATCCCCCCGCCGCCCTGACCGGGCCGAACCTGGCCAAGGAGATCATGGCCGGGCAGGCCGCGGCCAGCGTCATCGCGACCGAGGACCTCGCCGTGGCCCGGGCGCTGCAGTCCGTCATGCAGCGCGGGCTGTTCCGGATCTACACCAACCACGACGTGCTCGGCTGCGAGCTCGGCGGGGCGCTGAAGAACGTGGTGGCGATCGCCACCGGCATCGCGCAGGGCCTCGGCGTGGGCGACAACACCCGGGCGGCGGTGGTCTGCCGCGGCCTGGCCGAGGTCACCCGGCTTGGCGTCGCGATGGGCGGCGAGGCGGCGACCTTCTCCGGCCTGGCCGGCATGGGCGACCTCATCGCCACCTGCATGAGCCCGCTGAGCCGCAACCGGACTCTCGGCGAGCAACTCGGCGCGGGCAGGACGCTGGACGAGATCCTCGGTGCGACCCGGACCGTGGCCGAGGGCGTCGGCACCGCCTACACCGTGCACGAGCTGGCCGAACGCTACAGCCTGGAGATGCCCGTGTGCCGGGAGGTGTACCGGGTCCTGTCCGGCGAGATCCCCGCGTCCGAGGCCTACCGGGGCCTGCGCATCCAGGCCGGGCACGAGCGGGAGCCGGGATGAGCGCCGGGCCCGTCGCTGTGCCAGCATGGGGTCATGGCTGACTGGTGGCCGTTCGACCGTTCCTGGGCCGATGAGCTGAAGCGGAACTGGACGGAAGTCCTCAACATGTCCTCGGCCGCGGCCCAGTCGCTCGGCCTGCCGCAGCCGAGCTTCCTGCCGGGCGACCCGTTCGGCATGATCGTGGACGCGGCCCGCACCTGGCTGGTCGGGAAGAAGCGGACGATCCGGTTCTCCGGGCACGAGCTGACCATGGTGCTGGCGGACATCTCGGTGGAGGGTTCGGATCTGGCCCGGGCGATGGGCCAGTACGGCCAGGTCCGCTTCACCGCGCGCGACGTCCGCTGGGGAGACCACCAGTTCGAGCGGATGGAGGTCCGGGCCAGGAACGTCCACCTGCGCCCCGGCACCCGGCCGGTGCTCCTGGTCGCGCCGGTGCTGGTCGAGGCGTTCATCTCGATCCCGGCCGCGTCCCGCTGGCTGGCCACCGTGTCTTCCCGGCTGGAGCTGACCGTGCAGGCCGGCGTCCCGCAGGTCGGCCTGGCCGGGGCGCCGTGGGTGCGCCTGGAGGTGGACGCCGGCGTCGGAGGCACCTCCCTCCGCGTCCAGCCGCGGGCCCTGCACCTGCTCGAGCGGCGGCTGTCGCTGCGCTCCCCGGCGTTCAGCCTGCCGGTGCCCGCGCTGCCCAGCGGCATCGTGCTGACCTCGGTAGAGCCGGCCCCCGGCGGCTTCGTGGTGCGGGGCATGCTGAGCGAGTGGCAGCGTTCGGTCGCCCGCGATGACATCGAGCGGCTGCTGACCGCGATGCGCGGCGGCAAGGACCACCTCGACCTCTGAACGGCGGCCCCGCACCCCCCGACTATGGCCCGGCGACCGGCCTGGTGCCGTGATCGCGAAGACTTTGGTGGCGGTTTTCGACCCCCAAGTCCTCGCGATCACGGAACGTTCGGCACTGCCATTCCCCTCGTGATTGCTTCACTCGCCGGCGCGGACCTAGCCGGCGTGCCTCAGATCGACACCAGGTCGCACACGAAGATGAGGGTCTCGCCCGGCGCGATCGCGTGCCCGGCGCCCCGGTCTCCGTAGGCCATGCCCGGAGGGATGATCAGCTGACGGCGGCCGCCGACCTTCATGCCCTGCACGCCCTGATCCCAGCCGGCGATGACCTTCCCGACACCGAGCTGGAACTCCAGAGGATCGCCTCGATTCCAGCTCGCATCGAATTCTTCCCCGGTGGAGTACGCGACCCCGACATAGTGCACCTTGACCATGTCGCCGGGCTTCGCTTCGCCGCCAGCACCTTCCCAGATGTCGGTGATCTGCAGTTCGGCCGGCGGCTCGCCGCCCGGAAAATCGATCTCGGGCCTCTCGATGCCCATTTTCGTCCCTCTCTGAGTAGCTCTTAACGGCCGCGGGCCGTCCGGGCAGCCGCGCCCGGCCCCGGCCCCTCCGCCGGTCACCGCCCGAGCTTATGCGCCATCGCCGCACCCAGCCATCACGCGATCTGCACCGGGCCAAGGCGCGAGCCAACCGGTCCCCAGCCCGGACTCCCGCGTTTCCGCGGAAACGCAGCTGCGGGTACATACCCTTTCCCGCAGAGACCCAAGGTGCCTCCGGCCATCCACCCGTTCGGCCTCAGGGACCGGCACGAGCACGGCACTGACCGTGGCCGCCGGCCTACCTGCCGGGTCGCGACACCACCTTGTCGATGGGGCGGCTGCGGTCCCGGGAGCGGATCAGCCCTTCCTGCATCACCGAGGCGACCAGCACGCCGGACCGGTCGAAGAGCAGGCCGCGGCACAGCGCCCGGCCGCTGCCCGCCCAGCTGCTCTGCTGGTCGTAGAACAGCCAGTCGTCGGCCCGGAACGGCGCGTGGAACCACACCGCGTGGTCGAGGCTGGCCACGCTGATCGCGGGGTCGCCGACGACCAAGCCGTGCGGCGGCAGCGCCGCGGCGAGCAGGAACAGGTCGGACACGTAGGTGATCGCGCACACGTGCACCAGCGGGTCGTCCGGCAGCGGCTGGCGGGAGCGGACCCACATGCGCTGCCGGGGCGGCCCCTTCTCGCCCCGCATGGTGGCCACCCGGGCCAGGCCCTCGGGAAAGCGGACCTCGACAGGGAAACGCTGCCGGAACACGTCGTACCAGGCCTGGGTGGCGGGGTCGGCGGGCGTGATCACCGAATCGGCGTCCGCCGACTCCTCCGGGGGCGCCGCGACCAGCCTGGGCACCTGGTGCTCGATGCCCGGCTCGGCCGCCTGGAACGAGGCCGACAGGCTGAAGACCACCTCGCCGTGCTGGATGGCCAGCACCCGCCGGGTGCTGAACGAGCCGCCGTCCCGGACCGGCTCCACGTTGTAGAGCAGCGGCGCGGCGGTGTCGCCCGGCCGCAGGAAGTACGCGTGCAGCGAGTGCACCCGCCGGTCGGCAGGCACCGTCCGGCCCGCCGCCACCAGGGCCTGGCCCGCGACCTGGCCGCCGAACACCCGGGTGGATTCGGGGTGCCAGGAGAAGCCGCGGTAGGTCCATACCTCGATCTTCTCCAGGTCGAGGATCTGCTCGAGCGACACGGAATCCGAGCCCATGCCCGTCCCCTCCCAGGCCGGGGGTGGCGGTCCGCCCGGCCGGTTGTTAGTTTGTATTAGTAAACTGATTATCGTCCACGCTCGAGGTGGGCGATGAGTCCAGGAGGTCTGCATGTCTGCACGTGACGCCGTTATCGTCGATGCGGTGCGAACGCCGGTCGGCAAGAGAAACGGCTCACTCGCCGGGATCCATGCCGTGGATCTATCGGCCCATGTGCTGACCGCGCTGGTGGCGCGGAACGGCGTCGATTCCGCCGTGGTCGACGACGTGATCTGGGGCTGCGTCCAGCAGGTCGGCCAGCAGGGCCTCAACGTGGCCCGGATGGCCGTGCTGGCCGCGGGCTGGCCGGAGTCGGTGCCGGGCACCACTGTAGACCGCCAGTGCGGCTCGTCCCAGCAGTCGGTCCACTTCGCCGCGGCCGGCCTCGTCTCCGGCCAGTACGACGTGGCCATCGCGGGCGGCGTGGAGAACATGAGCGCGGTGCCGCTCGGGTCGACCGCGAAGGACCGGGACCTCGGCCGCCCGGGCGGCTCGAAGGTGCGGGAGCGCTACGGCGTCACCTTCAACCAGGGCATCGGCGCCGAGATGATGGCCGAGAAGTGGGGCCTGTCCCGCGGCCAGCTCGACGAGTTCTCCAGCGCCTCGCACGCCAAGCTCGCCGCCGCGACCGACGAGGGTCGGCTGGCCGGCCAGATCGCCCCGGTGGAACTGCCGGACGGCCAGGTGCTCTCCGCCGACGAAGGCCTGCGCCGGGGCACCAGCCCGGAGAAGCTGGCCGGGCTCAAGCCGGCCTTCAAGGCGGACGGCGTCATCCACGCGGGCAACTCCTCGCAGATCAGCGACGGGGCCGCGGCCCTGCTGATGATGACCTCGGACAAGGCCCGCGAGCTGGGCCTGACGCCGCTGGCCCGGGTGCACACCGCGGTGCTGGCCGGCGACGACCCGGTGATGATGCTGAGCGCGCCCATCCCGGCGACCCAGAAGGCGCTGAAGAAGTCCGGCCTGTCCATCGGCGACATCGGCGCGTTCGAGGTCAACGAGGCGTTCGCTCCCGTGCCGCTGGCCTGGCTGGCCGAGACCGGCGCGGACCCGGGACGGCTCAACCCGGGCGGCGGGGCCATCGCCATCGGACACCCGCTGGGCGCGTCCGGCGCCCGGCTGATGACCGCGCTCGTCCACCACATGGCCAGCCACGAGATCCAGTACGGCCTGCAGACCATGTGCGAGGGCGGCGGCATGGCCAACGCCACCATCATCGAGCGCATCGGCTGATCGCTGACGCCATCGGCCCAGCCCCCGGCCGGGGGCTGGGCCGATGGCGTTTCACGGGGTAATCGTTTCCATCTTGTGCCTGTCCGGTGTATCTGGAACCGCGTTACTGTCTCTGTAGGTCAGGAGCCCGGCTTAGGGGGGGCGCCCGACGTGAGCGTGAGCAAACACCGCCGGGGCGAGATCGAACTCGCTGGGCTCTAGGTGCGTGGGACCGGACATGAAACGCAATACGCCACTGATCACCTTGCTGACCGGTGCCGCGCTCGGCGTCGTCTTGCTGATCGCGAGCATGCTGTCGACGCCCTCCACGGCGCCAACGGGCTACAACGCGGCGGCCACGCCCACCGCACCCTCCTCCGCCGCCACCACGCCATCGCCGGCCTCGTCCGCGGCATCAGCACCGGCCTCACCCACCTCGACAGGGCCGGCCCTGGTGACCGCGCCGACCAAGGCCGACTACGCGGGCCGGGTACACGGCAACGCCGCGTCGATCGCGATCTCGATCCGCGGCGGCCAGGCCATCGCGTATGTCTGCAACGGCTCGGTCATCGAGTCGTGGTACAAGGGCACCGCGAACGGCGGGGTGCTGATCATGACCGGCAAGAACCACGCTCACCTCAGCGCGATCTACGACTTCGGCAAGGTGACCGGCGACGTCCTGGCCCACGGCACCGACTACCAGTTCGCGGTGCCCCTGGTGACCAGGCCATCGGGCCTGTACGTAGCCACCGCGGTCGTGGGCGGTGCCACCGTCAAGGCCGGCTGGATCGTGCTGTCCAACGGCAGCAAGGTCGGCTCGCTGGAATCCAATGCCGACGCGGCTGCGCCGTCGGCGACCCAGGCGCCGGGCCTTGACGTGGCCACGGGTACCGCCCAGGACGGCAGCACCGTCCTGCACGCCGTCCGGGTCAGCGGCCTGACCGGCAGCGGATTCTCATAACCTTCGGCCAGCAAAACGGAGACGATCATGACGGCACAACCGGGCATGTCCACGCCCCTGCCACCGGCCCGCGCCGCCTCGGGCGCGGCGAAGCTGGTGATCCCCAGCCTGATCGGCGCGCTGGTCGCGCTGACCCTCGGTATCTACGGCCGCCTGCATCACCCGACCGGCATCGCGGTCAACATCGCGGGTTTCTCCAGTCCGGGTTCGGTGAAGTCGTGGCTCGCCACCGGCGCGACGCTGTTCGCGATCATCCAGGTGGGTTCGGCCCTGGTGATGTACGGGAAGATCCCGCGCGTCGCCGCGCCCTCGTGGATCGGGGGGCTGCACCGGTGGTCCGGCCGGATCGCGTTCCTGCTGGCCGTGCCGGTCGCGATCCACTGCCTCTACGCGCTGGGTTTCCAGCATTACAGCACCCGGGTCCTCATCCACTCGGTGCTCGGCTGCGCCTTCTTCGGCGCCTTCACGATCAAGATGCTGATCCTGCCCAAGCGCGGGCTGCCCGGCTGGGTGCTGCCGGTCATGGGCGCCGTGGTATTCGTGATCCTCACCGCGGTGTGGTTCACCTCCGCCTACTGGTTCTTTTCCACCTTCGGCATCAAGCGCTGAGGAGCCCGCTCATGGCAGAACCCGCCATCCCCGCATCCAGCCGCCGCACCGTGCTGGCCTGCGCCGGCGCCGCGTGTGCCGCCGTGCTGGCCGGGTGCACTACCTATAACTCCAACAACGGCGGGGTCGCCGGGCCCCAGCCGGCCCAGGGCAGTTCCTCGCCGGCCGCCCCGGCGGGGTCGGGCTCCGGCGCGGCCCAGAACGGCCCCCCGGTCCTGGCCAAGACCGCCGACGTCCCGGTCGGCGGCGGCACGATCCTGACCGACAAGAAGATCGTCATCACCCAGCCGCAGGCCGGCTCGTTCCATGCGTTCACCGCGGTGTGCACCCATCAGGGCTGCACCGTCGGCAGCGTAACCGGCGGCACCATCAACTGCCCGTGTCACGGCAGCAAGTTCAACATCACCAACGGCTCGGTCGTCAACGGCCCGGCCGCGTCCCCGCTGGCCCCGGTCAGCATCAAGGTCCAGGGCACCTCGATCGTCCAGGCATAACCCGCCGCACCGGGATCCCGCCGGCCCCGCCGGCCCCGCCGGTCAGCGCGGGGCCATCCTGATCGCGCCGTCCAGCCGGATCGTCTCGCCGTTGAGCATGGGGTTCTCCACGATGTGCGCGGCCAGTGCGGCGTACTCCGCCGGGCTGCCCAGCCGGGCCGGATGGGGCACCTGCTGGCCGAGCGACTTGATCTGTTCCTCGGACAGGCCCCCGAGCAGCGGCGTCTCGAACAGGCCCGGTGCGATCGTCACCACCCGGATCTTCAGCCGGGCCAGGTCACGGGCGATCGGCAGCGTCATGCCGACGATGCCGCCCTTGGACGCGGAGTAGGCGGCCTGGCCGATCTGGCCGTCGAACGCCGCGACCGACGCGGTGTTCACGATCACGCCCCGCTCGCCGTCTTCCTCGCCCGCCTGGCTCATCCGGTACGCGGCCAGCCGGATCACGTTGAAGGTCCCGATGAGGTTGACCTGAATCACCCGGGTGAAGGCGTCCAGCGGGAACGGGCCGTCCTTGCCCGCGGTCCGCGCGGCGTTGCCGATACCCGCGCAGTTGACCAGGATCCGGGGCGCGCCTCCGGCCAGGGCGGCGGCGGCGTCGAGCGCGGCCTCCACGTCGTCCGGGCTGGTCACGTCCCCGGCCGAGAACGCGGCCCGGGCGCCGAGTTCCTTCTCGATCGCCGTGCCGTTCGAGCGGGGCAGGTCGAGGATGACCACCGACGCGCCGGCGTCGTGCAGCTTCCTGACCGTGGCGAGTCCGAGACCGGACGCCCCCCCGGTGACCAGGGCGACGCTTCCCGCGATCTTCATCGTGCCTCCAAATCGTCTTACTGATTACACCCTTGACGGGTCAGGCGAACAGGTCGACGACCGAACGGTGCTGCAGGTCGTCGCGGAGCAGCCGCTGGCCGGCCGCCTCCATGTGCGCGCGCCAGTGCCGTTCGGCGCCCGCGCCATCCCGCTTCTCGAGCAGCCCGACGAGCTTTTCGTAGCTGCGTACGTTGCGGCGGAAGTTGTCGAGCAGCCCGGCTTCGGCGAAGTCGCGGGAGAGCGCGAGGGTGACGTGGGTTTCCACGATGTCCTGCAGGACCCCGCCCTGCACAGCCAGCGTCTTGCTGCCGGAGCGCTGCATGATCAGTTCGTGGAAGCGGTAGGCCAGGCTGGACCACCGGGCGGGTTCGGGGACCGTTTCCGCCACGCCGCCGCGCAGCTCCTCGATGCACGCGGCCAGGTCGGCCAGGTCCTGCTCGGTCCGGCGCTCGGCGAGCAGCCGGGCGCAGGCGGGCTCGAGCAGCATCCGCGCCTCGTAGACGTCGGCGATCGTGGTCCCCTGGACCTGCAGCAGCAGGCCCACGTAGCGGGCGGCCACGGACAGGCTGGGCTGGGTCACCCGGGCGCCGCCGCGCGAGCCGCGCTTGACGCTGATCAGGTCCTCCGCCTCAAGGATGCGGAACGCCTCGCGCAGCGTCGGCCTGGACACCCCGAACTGCACCATGAGCTGCTGCTCCGACGGCAGTGTGTCACCGGGCCGCAGCTCGCCGCGGACGATCCGGCGCCGGTAGAGGGTCGCGATGAGCTCGGCGGTCTTGGGGGCCCGGACGATCTGGCCGACGTACTGCCGGGCGCCCTGGGCCGCTTCCCGGTCGGCGAGACTGGGCACGGTACCTCCTGGCGGTGGATGACCGTCTCCGGCCCATGGCAGTGCCACTGTCAGACGTATCAAATAGTGTACTGGGTTAGACGACAACCAGCCGTGACGTAACGCGGAGGTATCACCATGGCGGTGCCGGAACCACCCCGTCGCGGGCCGCTGGCCGGCCTGCGGGTGCTCGAGCTGGCGGGCATCGGCCCCGGGCCGTTCTGCGCCATGCTGCTCGCCGACCAGGGCGCGACCGTGCTGCGCATCGACCGGCCCGGCAACGGGAGCGCCCGGCCCGAGCGTGAGCTGCTGAACCGCGGCCGCCAGTCCGCCGTGCTCGACCTGAAGCACCCGCGCGCGGTGGACGCGCTGCTCCGGCTGGCCGACACCGCGGACGTGCTGCTCGAGGGCCTCCGCCCGGGGGTGACCGAGCGCCTCGGCGTGGGACCCGATGTCTGCCTGCGTCGCAACCCGCGGCTGGTCTACGCCCGGATGACGGGCTGGGGGCAGCACGGCCCGCTGGCCCCGACGGTGGGGCACGACATCGGCTACATCGCCCGCACCGGTGCCCTGCACGCCCTAGGTCGCCAAGGCGGCCCGCCGCAGTTCCCGGCGAACCTGCTCGGCGACTTCGGCGGCGGCGGGATGCTCATGGCCTACGGCATCTGCGCGGCCCTGGTCGAGCGGGCCACCTCCGGGCAGGGCCAGGTGGTGGACGCCGCCATCGTGGACGGGGTGGCGTCGCTGCTGGCCATGCCGCTGATGTTCATGGCCCAGGGAGTGTGGCAGGACGAGCGCGGGGTGAACCTGCTCGACGGCGGCGTGCCCTGGTACGACGTGTACGAGACGGCGGACGGGAAGTGGATGGCCGTCGGGGCGCTCGAGCCGCGGTTCTACGACGCGCTGCTCGCCGGGCTCGGCCTGACCGGGGCGCCGGACCGCCGCGACCCGCAGAACTGGCCGGAGCTGCGCGCCCTGTTCTCGGCCCGGTTCAAGGACCGGACCAGGGACGAGTGGGCGGCCACCTTCGCCGGCAGCGAGGCCTGCGCGGAGCCGGTGCTGTCGCTGCACGAGGCCGCCGGGGACCCGCACCTGACCGCGCGGGAGACCTACGTCGTCCGGGACGGCGTCATCCAGCCCGCGCCCGCGCCGCGCTTCTCCCGGACGCCGGGCGAGCTGTCCGAGCCGGCCTCCGGCCCTGGCCAGCACACCACCGAGGCGCTCACCGGGTGGGGCCTGCCCGACGCGGCCGACCTGATCGATTGCGGTGCCGCGATCCAGGCCTGACGGCTTACCGGTAGGTGATCAGGGAGCGGTCGGCTTCCAGGTGGGCGTGATCGTTGAACGTGACCAGGTTCGTTCCGCTCTGCCCGCTGATGATCTTGGTGATGCTGGCGTTGACGAGCAGCCGGGCCAGCGCGGGCCAGCGTTCGATGGGCAGCCCGAGCGCCCGGGTGCAGACGGTGGCGATGACCCCGCCGGAGGTCACCGCGACGGTCCCGCCGGGCGCGGCGATCAGGTCGCGGACCGCGTCCAGGACGCGGCCGGTGAACGCGTCGTGGGTCTCCTGGTAGCCCGGCCCGCCGGAGATCCAGCGGCCGATCGCCTCCTCAAGCGCGGATTGCAGGGCCCGGCCGGACTCGCCGCCCGCGGCGGCCGTCTGGAAGCTGATCTCCCCGCTGTGCCGGGCCATGACGCCGACATGGTCGTACTCGTCGAGCCGCTCGTCGGTCCGCAGCTGCGATCCGGGCCGGCCGAGCGCGGCCAGGATGGCCTGGGCGGTATCGTGCTGGCGGGTCATGGCGCCGGACACCACCCGGTCGACCGCCAGGTCGGCTCCAGCCAGCCGTGTCCCGGTGACCCGCGCCTGACGCCGGCCGATCTCGGAGAGCTGGTCGTAGTCCGGCGCCCCGAGTGACGCCTGACCGTGCCGGACCAGCAAAAGCACACCCATGAGCCCAACTTAGCCACGCCGGTGTGACATCGTGGTGGCCATCACGACGACTGGGCACGGGAAGGGATATGGCAGAGCCTTCCGGGGCGAGAGCCTCGCACGCGGACCGGGACCGGGCGGTGGATGCGCTGCGCGTCGCGGCCGGAGACGGCCGGCTGACCGTCGAGGAGCTCGAGGAGCGCCTGGAGGCTGCCCTGTCCGCCCGGACGCTTGGTGAGCTGGCCGCGCTGACCGCCGACCTGCCGTCCGGGCCGGCCGCGGCCTCGGCGCAGGCCAAGGACGTGATCCGGATCGACCAGCGCGGAGGCTCGGTCCAGCGCACCGGCCGCTGGGTGCTGCCGCGGCGGCTGGAACTGCGGCCGTCCTGGTGCGACGTGACGCTCGACCTGACCGAAGCGGTGATCATGAACGACACGCTGCGGATCGACATGAAGATGCGTGGCGGATCCCTGACCCTGCTGGCCGGGCCGGGCGTAATCGTAAATGCCGACGCCCTGTCCGTGCGCTACACCGACGTCGAGATCGCCCCGGGCCCCGAGCCGGGCGCGCCAGTCGTTCTCACCGTGGAGCTGGCCGGCCGGATGCGCTACGGCCGGATCGACGCGCGGCGGGCCGCCGGCCCGGCGGGCCATGCGCCGATGCCGTAGCCGCGCAGCAGGTGCGCGGCCTCTGGGCTGGGCGGTTGCACCTCACCGGTGACCGGCCAAGTGGCCACCTGCCCCCCGGCCATGGACCCGTTTCGTCCCCCGGCCGCCCCGCATCGCCGGTTACCCGCAGCAGGCGCCCGAGGACCCGGCGTCCTCGCTGGGCGCCTGGGGGCCGCCGCAGCACTGCCCGGCCGGGCCGGCGTCCATCTCGGCCTGGACCGCGTCGCGGCGCTGCTCGCTGTCTTCGCCCCAGAAGGTGGGGCTGTCCTGCAGGACGGTGTAGATTTCCCACCGTTCGCTACCGGGCGCCCCGGTGACCCAGAACTTGTCCTGCCGGGCGTAGCAGCAGGTCGTGTCGCGTTCCTCGACCGCGGCCAGGCCAGCTTCGGCGAGCCGGGCCTGCTCGGCCTCGACGGCGCCGGTGTCCGGTACTTCGATGCCCAGGTGGTTGAGGCCGCCCTGACCGGGGTTCTCCAGCAGGACGAGCTTGAGCGGCGGCTCGGTGATGGCGAAGTTGGCGTAGCCGGGCCTGCGCTTGGCGGGCTCGGTGCCGAACAGCCTGGCGTAGAAGCTGACGGCCTCGTCGATGTCGTTGACGTTCAGCGCGAGCTGCACCCGGGACATGGCGACCTCCAAGGACATTGACGACTGTCTATTTCTTGTCTGTGGGCGAGCTTGTCACGAGACATCGACCCATGTCAATATAGATGCGTGTCTAATTTCCTGACGGTGATCAGCCCGGCTGAGTCGGCGGCCTGCTGCGCGCCGCTGACCGCCGCGCCGCTGACCATGGAGCAGGCCGGGCAGATCGTGCCGCTGCTGAAGGCGCTGGCCGACCCGGTCCGGCTGCGGCTGATGTCCCTGATCGCCTCGCGCCAGGGCGGCGAGGCCTGCGTGTGCGACCTCAACGACGCGTTCGACCTGTCCCAGCCGACCATCAGCCACCACATGAAGGTGCTGCACGAGGCCGGCCTGGTCGACCGGGACAAGCGCGGCGTGTGGGTGTACTACCGCGCCCGGCCGCAGGCTCTGGCCGCTATCGGCGCCCTGATCGGCTGCCCGGCTTAGCCGCAGGGCCCGGGCTTCCCCTCTGTCCATTCATCGTCTATCGTCGATTAACGATGAATGATGCGCAGCCGCTGGACCGCGAGACCGCCGAGAGCTACGCGGCCTGGTTCAGGGCCCTGGCCGACGGTACCCGGGTCCAGGTCGTCTCCCTGCTGGCCGGCAGCGGCACCCCGCTGAGCGTCAAGGAGATCGTCGCGGCCGTGCCGGTGGGCCAGTCGACCGTGTCGGAGCACCTGCGGCAGCTCGCCGCGGTCGGGTTCGTGCTCGCCGAGGAACGCGGCACGTCCCGCCTGTACCGGATCAACAGCAACTGCGTGAGGTGCTTCCCGACCGCCGCGGACCTGGTGATGGGCAGCCCCTCACCCGTCCCGCCCGCCCCCGTCGCTGATACTGCCGGAGGATGACCATGACACCAGATCGCCAGCCCGCCGACCGCGACCAGATCCGGGCGGCGGTCGCCGCCAGGTACGGCGGCCTCGCGCGGGCCGCGCAGGCGGCCGAGAGCGTCACCGGCGTGATCATCTCCAACTGGGTGGTCAACCTCTCGACCGACCTGCCCGCCGTATTCGCCGAGTGCTTCCGCGTCCCGCGGCCCGGCGGCCGCCTGGGCATCTCCGGCATCAGCATCACCGCGACCCATCGGGCCGGCGACGGTGTGCACGCCGCGGTCATCCGCGCGACCCGGCCGTAACCCATGCCGGCCCAGAGTGCGGGCGTGCACGTCGAGCCGATGACCGGCGTGCACGCCGCCGCCGTGCTCGCGATCTACCAGGCCGGGATCGATGAGGGCAACGCCACCTTCGAGACCCGCGCGCCCGGCTGGCCGGCCTTCACCGCCGCCCGGCTGCCCGGCCACCGGTTCGTCGCGATCGCGGCGGGCCAGGTCGCCGGCTGGGTGGCCGCCTCGGCCACCTCCGGCCGCTGTGCCTACGCCGGCGTCGTCGAGCATTCGGTCTACGTCCACCCGAGCGCCCGCGGCCAGGGCACCGGCCGCCTGCTCCTGGAGGCCCTGATCGCCTCTACCGAAGCCGCCGGGATCTGGACCATCCAGTCCGGCATCTTCCCCGAGAACACCGCCAGCCTGGCCATGCACCGGGCCGCCGGATTCCGGGTCGTCGGGATCCGCGAACGCATCGGCCAGCATCACGGCCGCTGGCGCGACGTCGTGCTCATCGAGCGCCGCAGCCCGGTCGTGTAACCACCCCGGCGGTAGCATCCCGCGGTCAGCGTGCCGGGTCAGCGTGCCGGGTCAGCGTGCCGGGGTCAGCGTGCCGGGGTCAGCGTGCCGGGGTCAGCAGGTCGCGGCCAGCCGCGGTGCGAGGCGCTCGACGCGGTGACTGAGCTCGGCCAGCGCCGCGTCGAAGCTGGCGGGATCGCCAGCCGGGACCGGGTCCGGGACGGACCAGTGCACCGCCGTCTGGCGGCCCAGCTCCTCGCGGGCCAGGTCGCACACGGTGATGATGAGGTCGCCATCTTGCCGGACGTCGCTGATGTGGCGGGGTCGCAGGCGGCGCATCGGCAGGCGGTGGCGCCGGGCGGCGGCGATGGCACCCGGGTCGACCCGCGCGGCGGGCTGGGTGCCGGCCGAGGCGGCGGGGACGCTGCTGGCACGACGCCACAGCGCCGCGGCCAGGTGGGAGCGCGCGGAGTTGGCGGTGCACACGAACAGCACCCGCCCGGCCGCGCGCGCCTCGGGGCGGGTCAGCGACTCCAGCGCGCCGGGGACGAGCTGGAGATAGGTGCGGCGGCGGTCGCCATCGGAGCGGCGGCGGGTGAGAAGCTCGGCCTGTTCCAGCACATGCAGGTGGTGCGCGAGCAGGTTTGACGGCATCGCGAGCATCGCGGCCAGTTCCGACGGGGACGTATCGCCGCCGCCGAGGGTGTCGACGATCTGCAGCCGGGCCGGGTCGGCCAGGGCCGCGTGCACCGCGGCCCTCTCCGCCACGCCCGGAATCGACATTAGCTCAATATTCATTGACTCAATCTTGACTGAGCTAACTAGGCCCGTCAAGATGGGGGCCGTGAGCAGTATGCCTGTCACGCTGCGGCGTCGGCTGACCGCGGAGTTCCTCGGCAGCGGGTTCCTGGCCGCCCTGGTGATCGGCTCCGGGATCGCCGCGCAGCGGCTGTCCCCCGGGGACACCGGCCTGGAACTGCTGCAGAACGCGGCGGCTACCGCGGCCGGGCTGTACGCGATCATCTTGATGTTCGGCCCGGTCTCCGGCGGCCACTTCAACCCGGTGGTGTCCTTCGCCGATGCCGCCTTCGGCGGGCTGTCCTGGCGCGACGCCGCGGCCTACCTCCCGGTGCAGGTGGCCGGGTGCGTCAGCGGGGCGGTGATCGCGAACCTGATGTTCGCCCTGCCCGCGGCCAGCATCTCGGGCAAGCACCGGGCCACCCCCGCTCACTTCCTGTCCGAGGTCATCGCCACCCTCGGGCTGCTGCTGGTGATCTTCGCGCTGGCCCGGTCCGGCCGCGGCCAGTCCGCCCCGGCCGCGGTGGGCGCCTACATCGGCGCAGCGTACTGGTTCACCTCCTCGACCAGCTTCGCCAACCCGGCCATCACCATCGGCCGGATGTTCTCCGACACCTTCGCCGGCATCGCCCCGTCCTCGGTACCGGCCTTCATCGTCGCCCAGATCATCGGCGGCGCGCTCGCCATCGCGGTCATCAAGGCCCTGTATCCCGCCCTCACCCCGGCGGACGCCGCCGGCATCATCGTGCCCCACCCCGGGGACGCCAGCCGGGCGCCCGCCGCCGCGCACGACCGCGCGTCGCCGTCCGCGGACCGGCCGCCCGGCCCGCCCGGCCCCGCTGACCAGCCAGCCACAGGGAGGCTGCCATGCACGTGATCATGATCGGCGGCAGTGACGCCGGGATCAGCGCCGCGCTGCGCGCCCGCGACCTCGACCCGGGCGCGGATGTCACCGTTGTCGTCGAGGACGCCTACCCGAACTTCTCCATCTGCGGCATCCCCTACTACGTCTCCGGGGAGGTCACCCACTGGCGCAACCTGGCCCACCGCACCATCGGCGATCTGGAAGCAGCCGGGATGCGGCTGCGGCTGGACACCACCGCCCGCCGCATCGACGTCCCCGGCCGCAAGCTCCTGGTCACCTCCGACGGCGGCGGGGAGGAACTGCTCGGTTACGACAAGCTCGTCGTCGGCACCGGCGCGGTGCCTGTCCGCCCCCCGATCGCAGGCCTGGCCGGCCCGGATGCCCTTGGCGCCGCCGACGGAGTGCACCTGCTGCACTCCATGGGCGACACCTTCGCCGTCATGCGGACCCTGGAGCAGTCCGCGCTGGCCAGCGCGATCATCGTCGGCGCCGGGTACGTCGGCCTCGAAATGGCCGACGCCCTGACCGTCCGCGGCCTGGCCGTCACCCAGCTGGAACAGCTGCCCGAGGTGCTGCCCACCGTTGACCCGGAACTGGGCGCGCTGGTCCATGCCGAGCTGGCCGCCCGCGGCGTGGACGTGCTGACCGGCACCACCGTCCAGGCGGTCACCCGGGCCGTACCCGGCCAGGCCGGGCGGCTGCACGTCCAGGCCACCGCCTCCGACGGCACGGCCGTGACCCGCGCGGCTGACATGGTGCTGGTCGTGACCGGAGTACGGCCCGAGACCGCCTTGGCCGCCGACGCCGGAGCCGCCCTCGGCGTCAAGGGCGCTATCGCGGTCGACCCCTGGATGCGGACCAGCCTGCCCGACGTGCTCGCCGCCGGGGACTGCGTCATCACCCGCCACCGGCTGCTCGGCGACACGTACCTGCCGCTGGGCACCACCGCGCACAAGCAGGGCCGGGTCGCAGGCGAGAACGCGGCCGGCGGCAACCGGCAGTTCGCCGGCAGCCTCGGCACCCAGGTCGTGAAGATCTTCGACCAGGCCGCCGCCCGCACCGGGCTGCGCGACCACGAAGCCCGGGCCGCCGGGTTCGACCCGGTCACCACCGGATCCGAAGCCGATGACCACAAGGCCTATTACCCCGGCAGCCACCGCATCACCATGCGGGTCACCGGCGACCGCGCCACCGGGCGGCTGCTCGGCTTGCAGCTATTCGGCCACCGCCACGCCGAGATCGCCAAGCGCATCGACATCGCCGCCACTGCGATCTACAACGGCATGACCGTCGACGCCATCAGCGACCTCGACCTGTCCTACACCCCGCCGCTCGGCAGCCCCTGGGAAGCGGTCCAGATGGGCGCCCAGGCCTGGCTTCGTGCCACCCAGCGCCCTTAGGACGTGTCCCGAAGGTCTTGGCGGGTGGTTCCGCAGGTTTCCTGGCGGGTGGATCCCGCGTCACTCAGCCCCCGCCAGTCCCGGCCGCCACTTCCCGGCCCCCGGCCCGTGCCGGCACGATGCCACATCGAGCCGGCCGGCAGGCCGGACCGGACCGGACCGGCCGGCATGGCTGCGCCACTGGTGCTCCGCCACCCTGTTCCATGATCTACGGGACACGCTCTAACTCGCTCCGAAGACGCTCAACTGGCCATCCGGCAAGGCGCCCAAGGCAACGCCGGGGTGGCCTCCGCGGTGTACCGCACCGACGTCTCCCCGACACGTCGAGCAGGCATGCTTCCAGAGGCCTGCTCCTGCCGCCGACCCTCATATGTAGCAACACTACTTTACCCCTTCCGGCCAGGCAATTTGCCCGCTAAAGTGAGGCCAATACATAGCATTGCTACCTATAAATCGGAGGGCACTCCATCAGCACGGGGAGGAGCAGGAGATGGTCATAGCCGCCCGGATCCTAGGCGACCAGGTGGGCTCCAGCGCGCCCGCCTTCCTGGCGATCCTGGCCGTCCACGTAATCGCCGGCCTGGCCGCCGTCATCACCGGTGCGATCGCCGCGCTGACCCGCAAGGGCAGCCCTCGCCACATCATCGCCGGGCGCTGGTTCTACCGGGCCATCACGACCGTGTTCGCGACCGCCGCGGGCCTGGCCGCCATGCGCTGGTCCCATGACTACTACCTGCTCATCATCGGCGCGGTGGCGTTCTCCGCCGCCACCACGGGCTACCTGCACCGGAGCCGCCACCGCCCGGGCGACGCCGGCCACATCGCCGGGATGGGCATCGCCTACACCGCCATGCTCACCGCGTTCTACGTGGACAACGGGCCGCACCTGCCCCTGTGGGACCGGCTGCCCACCCCGGCGTTCTGGCTCCTCCCCTCGGCCATCGCCGCCCCGGTCATTGCCCGGGCACTCATCCGCGCGAAGAATCACTCTCGCCAGGACCGGCCGCCCGATCCAGCATTGCTGGCACAAGCCGGGCCGGCAACCGGCGACAGGCCGACTGAGCTGCGCGAACAGAGCTTAACCGATCACCAAGGCGGCCCTGGCGCAGGGCTCGCGCGGCGGGTTCGAGGTGGCCCTGCAGTGGAGGCCCTGGCCCAGCCGTCACCATGGCCACCGCCGATATCCACAAGGGCATCCAGGCCCGCCGCGAGCACCGTCCCCACGCCTTCGACGGCAGCTAGCGGCGCCACCCGCCTTCTCTATAGTTTGGTCATTGTTGAAGTAAATATCGGGCAAGGGGGCGCACGTGAGCCGGCGACCGGATGCGAGCCAGGCCGAGGGCCCGGCCTACCGATTCGCCTCACCCGACCAGGTCGGGACCGGGCTCAGGGGTGCGGGGTACCTGGCCGACGAGCGCATCTGCTCGGTGACGTACCTCGGCGACCGGCTCGGCAAGCCGGTGCTGGTGGAGGGCCCCGCCGGAACCGGCAAGACCGAGCTGGCCAAGAGCGTGGCCGCGATGACCGGCATGCGGCTGATCCGGCTGCAGTGCTACGAGGGCCTGGACGAGGCCAAGGCCCTGTACGAGTGGAACTACTCCAAGCAGCTGCTGCGCATCCAGGCCGAACGCGTCGGCCGTGACCGCGCGGACTGGTCCGAGCTGCAGGCGGACATCTTCGGTGAGGAATTCCTGCTCGCCCGGCCGCTGCTGGCGGCGATCCGCGCGCCCGATCCCGTCGTCCTGCTCATCGACGAGGTTGACCGGCTCGACATCGAGACCGAGGCGCTGCTGCTCGAGGTGCTTTCTGACTACCAGGTCTCGATTCCCGAGCTCGGCACGGTCACCAGCACGCAGACCCCGACGGTCTTCCTCACCTCCAATAACTCGCGCGAGCTGTCCGAGGCACTCAAGCGGCGGTGCCTGTACCTGTATATCGACTACCCTTCGGCCGAACGGGAACGGGAGATCGTGCTCAGCCGGGTACCGGGCCTCGGCGTCACCCTGGCCGGCCAGGTCACCGGCGTGGTGCGGTCGCTGCGCCAGCTCGAGCTTAAGAAGCGGCCGTCGGTGTCAGAGACCATCGACTGGGCCCGGACGCTCTTCCTGCTCGGCGCGGAAGAGATCAGCACCGACCTGGTTGTCGGCACCCTGCACGTGCTGCTGAAGCACCAGCCGGACATCGAGAAGGCCACCGCCGAGCTCCGCAGGGACCGGGCCCGCATCCGCTAGGCTTCCCGAGATGCCGCCAGCCCCGGACCAGAGCCCGGAGTGCCCGGTGCTGCTGGTGCACGGGTTCGCCTCCTCCGCCGAGCACAACTGGCGGCAGCCCGGCTGGCTCGACCTGCTGGCCGAAGCCGGCCGGGAGACGATCGCGGTCGACCTGCTCGGCCACGGCCGGGCACCGCGGCCCACCTCACCAGCCGGGTACGCGGAAGTCGAGGCGCACGTGGCGGCGGCCACCGCCGGCCACGAACGGCTCGACGCCATCGGCTTCTCCGCCGGGGCGCAGGTGCTGCTGCGCCTGGCTGCGGCGCAGCCACACCGCTTCCGCCGTCTGGCCCTGCTGGGTATCGGCACCGGGGGCGTGCTCGCCCCGGCCGACACCGGACCCATCGTCGCCGCGCTGAGCGGAGAGGCGGACCCGGAGAACGTGCCCGGCATGGTGTTCCGCCGCCTGGCCGAGGGCCTGGGCAACGACCGGGCCGCGCTGATCGCCTTCCTGCGCAGGCCGCAGCGGCCGCTGACCGCGGAAGGCCTGGCCGGGATCACTGGCCCGGTGCTGGTCGTGCTCGGTGACCGGGATCCGGCGGGCCCGGGCGACGGCCTGGTCGCCGCGCTGCCCGACGCGCGCCTGGTCACGCTGCGGGGCGTGGATCACTTCAGCACGCCGTCCGATTTCGGGTGCATGCAGGCCGTGCTGGACTTCCTCGGCTGCTGACCGCCAGCGATCACAGGCGGCCGGCGGCCAGTTCCGCGGCGGCCAGCTCGATGTCGGACCGGTGGGAGAGCAGGACCGACAGCGACTCGGCGGCCAGCCCGGCCTCCAGGTCCTGCGCGCCGAGGGCGAGCAGCGTCCTGGCCCATTCCAGGGTCTGCGCCACCGACGGGCGCTGCCGCAGGTCCAGCCGGCGCAGCGAGCCGACGAACGCGGCGAGCTGCCCGGCCAGGTGCTCGGGAATGCCCGGCACCCTCGTCCGCACGATCTCCCGCTCCCGCCCGGCCGGCGGGTAGTCCAGGTAGAGGTACAGGCACCTGCGGCGGAGCGCCTCGGTCAGATCCCGTGAGCTGTTCGAGGTCAGGAAGACGGCCGGCACCTGCCTGCCGGTCACCGTTCCGAGCTCGGGAATCGAGACCTGGTAGTCAGAAAGCACCTCGAGCAGCAGCGCCTCGGTCTCGACGTCGAGCCGGTCCACCTCGTCGATCAGCAGGACCGTCGGCTCGGCGGACCTGATGGCCGCGAGCAGCGGCCGGGTCAGCAGGAACTCCTCGGTGAAGACGCCGCCGTCCGCCCAGCTCCCGCCCCCTTGCTCGCCTTGGCCGGCCAGGATCCGGAGCAGCTGCTTGGAATGGTTCCACTCGTACAGCGCCCTGGCCTCGTCCAGCCCCTGGTAGCACTGCAGCCTGATCAGCCTGCTGCCGGTCGCGGCGGCCAGGCTGGTAGCCAGGTCGGTCTTTCCCGTGCCGGCCGGCCCCTCGACCAGGACCGGCTTGCCGAGCTGGCCGGCCAGCCGCAGCACGCCGCAGGCATGCTCATCGGCGAGATAGCCCACGCCGCTCAGCAGGTCCGCGATCTGGCCCGCCGGGCCGGGCCGGCCCGACCCGGCCCCGACCGGGTCTGTCATCGTCGCTCCCGCTGCACCCGTGGCCAGGCCCCGCCGATCGACCGGGACCCCGCATATTTATATCCGAGTTGGTGGCCGGCGCCCAAGCCCGCCCTCGAGCTGCTGACATTGGCCCGGCGGATCGGCTCCCCGGCCGCGGCGGCGTCACGGTTAGCCTGGTGGTGCTGGTGGCGGTGTCCGTCGTGGCCGCGGTCGTGGCCGCCTCCGTTCCCGATCCCCGGAAAGGGCCGGCTTATGCTCGCCGCCATCGAAGGCATGATCACCGAACTGCGCCAGATCGGCGTCCCCGTCTCGCTCGCGGAACGCATCGACGCCGTGCAGAGCCTGCGGCACCTGCCGGTCGACGACCGCGACACGGTGCGGGCCGCGCTGCGCGCGGTCCTGGTCAAGAGCCATGATCACGAGCTCGCCTTCGACGCCGTCTTCGACCTCTACTTCGCCGCCCAGGCCGCCCCCGCCGGAGCCGGACCCCCCGCCGGAGCCGGACCCGCCGCCGGAGCCGGACCCGCCGCCGGAGCCGGACCCGCCGCCGGAACCGGCGGCCTCGGGTCCATCGATGACGCCGGCCTGACCGAGCTGCTGCTGACCGCCCTGCGCGAGGGCAACGAGATGATGCTGCGCGCCATCGCGGGCATCTTCGTGGACCGGCACGCCGGGATCGAGCCGGGCCGCCCGGTGGCCGGCACCTACTACGTGTTCCGCACCCTGCGCGCCGTCGACCCTGACCGGCTGCTGGCCCGGCTGGCCGGGCCGGGCGGGCAGACCCCCCAGCAGGCCCCGCAGCAGACCCCCCAGCAGGTCACCGAGCCGGCCGCCGATCAGCTGCTGCGGCGGCTGGAGATCGAGGGCTACGAGGCCCGGCTGCTCTGGTTCCGCCAGCTGGTCGAGGCGCAGGTCCGGCAGCGCCTGGTGGACGACCGCGGCGCCGCGGACGTGGCCCGCACGCTGCGCCGCCCGCTGCCGGAGGACGTGGACTTCCTGACCTCGTCCCGCGATCAGATCACCGACATGCGCGCCGTGCTCGACCCGCTCACGCGCAGGCTGGCCGGGCGGCTGGCGGCCAAGCGCCGCCACCGGCGGCGCGGCACGCTGGACTTCCGGCGCACCGTGCGCCGGTCGCTGAGCACCGGGGGAGTGCCGGTCCGCCCGGCGTTCCGCAAGCCGCACCCGGCCAAGCCCGAGCTGATCGTGCTGGCCGACATCTCCGGCTCGGTGGCCACCTTCGCGGCCTTCACCCTGCAGCTCATGTACGCGATGCGGTCGCAGTTCTCCCGGGTCCGCAGCTTCGTCTTCGTCGACGGCGTGGACGAGGTGACCGACGTCCTGCAGCAGGCCCCCGACGTGGTCGAGGCCGCCCGGCACATCAACGCCGCGGGCAGCGGCGTCTGGCTGGACGGCCGGTCGGACTACGGCCACGCCCTGGAGTCGTTCTGGGAACAGTGGGGCGGCCAGGTGCGCAGGCGCACCACCGTGATCGTGCTCGGCGACGCCCGCACCAACTACCACGATCCCCGCGAGAGCGCCCTCAAGGCCGTCAGCCAGCGGGCCGGCCACCTGTTCTGGCTGAACCCCGAACCCGCCGCCGCCTGGAACAGCGGCGACTCGGTGATCGGCCGGTACCGGCCGTTCTGCGACGCGGTTCATGAATGCCGGAACATAAGGCAGCTGAGGGCCTTCGTCGAGGAACTCGACTAGGCCGGGGCCAGGGCGGGAAACCCGGCCGTTCGGTATGCCTGAGTACATGATCCGAAGCGGACGGCCACCTTGGATCGCGGTCTGCTAACGATCTCGAGAAGTGTCGGCACTTACCCGGATATGAACGTGTTACGGTCCGGAAGTCTTACTTGTTAACAATCAGTTTTGGTCATGCCGGGGGGTCTCGGCTGCCGCCGGGTGGGGACGTCGGGGCGAAGCCTGAGGCGTACTTCTGCGGACGGGCACGTGCCTCCTTCCCGTGCTTATCTTGTGTGAGGCGCAATGGCGTTTTTCCGGCGTCCCGTCCGCTCACGGCCCATCAGGCTGTTCCTGATCAGCATGTTCGCCGTGCCCCTGGTCTCGCTGCTGGCGCTGTGGGGTTTCGCGGCCAGCATCACGGTCAGCAGCGCGATCAGCGACCATGAGTACAACACGAGCGCCGCGGCCATCGCCTCGGGGGTCAGGGGGCTGACCGTCGAGCTGCCCCAGGAGCGGGCGCAGTCCTACCTCTGGCTGATCAGCGGCCGGGCGACCTCCAACGCGTCCCTGCTCGCCACCAGGAAGGCCGTGGACGAGGGGATCCCGGTGGCCCGGGCCGCGCTGCACGCCGAGCAGGGCCAGCTGTCCGTCGCGTCCAGGTCGGCGCAGAACACCCTGTTCAGCCAGATCGGGCAGCTCGGGCAGGTACGGGCGGCCATCGATGCCGGCGCCATGAGCCCGTCGGCCGCTTTCGGCGCCTACAACAGCATCGTCGATGCGCTGTACGGCTTCTTCGACTCGGCTATCCAGGACCGCGGTGCCTCGCTGGCCGGGGTCTCGGTCGGCGCCGCGGACTCGGGGTACGCGACCGAGATGGCCGGCCGGGAGGCGGCGCTGGTGGGCGGCGCGCTGCTCGACCGCGGCCAGATGAGCCCGGCCGTCCGGCAGCAGTTCGCCAGCAGCGTGGCGAACCGGCATCTGCTCATGAACGAGTCCCTCGCCCTGCTCACGCCCGACCTCAGGGCCGGCTTCCTGACCTTGCAGAAGTCGCAGGCCTACCAGCAGTTCGAGGCCATGGAGAGCCAGATCCTGGCCAGCTCAGGGCCGGTCACGGTGAACCCAGGCGCCTGGCAGGCGGCCTCGCTCGGGGTGCTGGCCTCGCTGCAGAACGTGGAGACCGCCAACGGCAACAAGCTGACCGCGATGAGCGCGTCGCTCAGCGACCGGCTGGTCCTCGAGGCCGTCCTGGCGGGCGGCCTCGGGCTGGCCGCCGTGGTGGCCTCGGTCTTCCTGCTGGTGTGGTTCGGCCGCAAGGTCACCAGGGACCTGACCGGGCTGAACGACAGCGTCCGTGAGATGGCCTCCGAACGGCTGCCGAGCGTGGTCGAGCGGCTGCGGCGGGGCGAGGACGTGGACGTGGGCGCCGAGTCGCCGTCGCCGGGCACCAGCAGCATCCAGGAGATCTCGCGGATCGCGGAGTCGTTCGGCACCGTGCAGGGCGCGGCCGTCGCCGCCGCCGTCGACCAGGCCCGGCTGCGCAAGGGAGTCAGCCAGGTCTTCCTGAACATCTCCATGCGCAACCAGTCCCTGCTGCACCGGCAGCTGGGGATGCTGGACTCGATGGAGCGGCGGACCAGCGAGCCGGAGGCGCTCGCCGACCTCTTCCGCCTCGACCACCTGACCACCCGCATGCGCCGCTACGCCGAAGGCCTGATCATCTTGTCGGGCGCGGTTCCCGGTCGCGGCTGGCGCGATCCGGTCCCCGTCGTCGACATCCTGCGCGCCGCGGTCGCCGAGGTCGAGGACTATGTCCGGGTCGACGTGACCAGCGAATCGGACGACCTGGTGGCGGGGACCGCGGTCGGCGACGTCATCCACCTGATCGCCGAGCTGGTCGAGAACGCCACGGTCTTCTCCCCGCCCAACACCCGGATCGAGGTCAGGGCCGAACGGGTGGGCACGGGCCTGGTCGCGGAGGTGGAAGACCGCGGCCTGGGCCTGTCCGCCACCGAACTCGACGACATCAACCGGCGCCTGGCCAGCAGGCCGGAGTTCGACCTGGCCCACAGCGAGCAGCTCGGGCTGTTCGTGGTCAGCGATCTGGCGGCGCGGCACGACATCAAGGTCTCGCTCCGCCGGTCCGTGTACGGCGGGACCACGGCAGTGGTCCTGATGCCGTTCGGCGTCGTGGTGCGGCAGGAGGAAGCCCCGCCGCCGGCGGATCGCGGCGGCCAGCCGGACGACAGCGGAACCCGCGGCCTGACGGGGCGGCACCGGGTGCTGGCCGCCGCGCCCGGCTATGGCATGGACGCGGGCACGAGCACGGGGGAGCGGGAATGGCCCCCGGCGCCGGCGACCCACCCGCTCGCGCCCTGGGAGGCCGCGCCGGCGCCGTCGGCCCGGTCGGCGCTGCCCACGCTGCCGCCGCTGCCCGCGCTCCCGGCGGGGCCCGCGCTCCCGGCGGAGGCCGCGCTCCCGGCGGGGCCCGCGGCTCCCCCGTGGGACGCGGAGCCTGCCACACCCTGGCGCCGCGCCTTCCAGCCCGGGACGTCCCGGCCGTCACCGCTGGATGAGCCGGGCGCCCCGGCCGGCTCACCGCGTCCACCCGGGGCCCCCGGCCCGGCGTCGTCCGGCAGTCACCTCGGGATGCCTATCCGGGTTCCGCAGGCCAGCCTGGCCCCGGCCCTGCGGGACCGCCGCGGCGCCGGCCCGCAGACGGCGGCGCCGCGCGAGGCGCCCGGCGTGGACGCGCGGTCACCGGAGGCGACCCGCCGCATGATGACCCAGATGCAGCTGGGGTGGCGGCGCGGGCGCGTGGACGATCTCGAGGATCCCGAGGGTGCCCCGGAATGACGGAACTGACCGATAGCGAGGCTGGTTAATGGCACAGACGGACACGACAGGGCAGCTGAGCTGGCTGCTGGACAACCTCGTCAATCAGGTCGAGCACGTCCAGCAGGCGCTCGTCCTGTCCCGGGACGGCCTGGTGGTGGCGGCATCGCGGGGCCTGACACCCGAGGACAGGGAGCACCTGTCGGCCCTGGCCGCCGGCATGCAGAGCCTGGCCCGGGGGACCGGCAGGCAGTTCCACGGCGGCGAGGTGCGGCAGACCATCATCGAGATGGAATCCGTCTTCCTGTTCGTCATCGCGGCCGGCCAGGGGACATGCCTGGCCGTGCTGACCTCCGCGGAGGCGAACGTGGGCCTGATCGCCTACGAGATGGCGATGCTCGTGCGGCGGATGGGCAAGTACCTTGACACGCAGCCCAGGTTTCCTGACCGTGAAACAGCGGCGGAGTGACCACCCGCGACGGTTACGGGAGCCGCTGGCTCGACCGGGAGGCCGGCCCGGTGGTCCGGCCCTATGCCCTGACCAACGGGCGGACCCTGCCGAGCGGCGGCGTGTCGTTCGGCTTGATCGATGTGGTGGTCGCGACCGGGGCCCGGCCGCCGGAGCATTTCCGGCCCGGGCCCGAACACCGGCGGATCCTGAGCCTGTGCCGCCGGCCCACGCCCGTCGTCGACCTGACCTCCGACATTGACCTCCCCCTCGGCGTGGTACGCGTTCTGCTCGGCGACCTCACCAGCGAGGGGATGCTCCGGGTGCTCTCCACGCAGAAGCAGCCAGTAACCGATCAGCGCCTGCTGAGGATGGTGCTCGATGGACTCGAATCACTTTGATGGCGCCCCGGCGAGCGGAACCGTGCCGTCGACCGCCAAGATCCTCATCTCCGGAGGGTTCGGCGTCGGGAAGACCACCCTGGTCGGCGCGATCAGCGAGATCAGGCCGCTGCGGACCGAGGAGCCGCTGAGCGACCGCAGCGTCGGCGTCGACGACACCCAGGGCGTCGGCGCCAAGACCACCACCACGGTGGCCATGGACTTCGGCCGGATCAGCTTCCCGTCGCAGCTGGTGCTCTACCTGTTCGGCACGCCCGGCCAGAAGCGTTTCTGGTTCATGTGGGACGAACTGGCCGTCGGCGCCGTCGGCGCCGTGGTGATGGCCGATACCCGCCGCGTCGCCGATTGTTTCGCCTCGATCGACTACTTCGAGCGGAACGGCATGCCGTTCGTCGTCGCCGTCAACTGCTTCGACGGCGCCCCGCGGTTCGAGCCCGACGACATCAGGATCGCCCTGAGCCTGGGACCAGACGTGCCTATCGTGCTCTGTGACGCCCGGGACCGGGACTCCGTGAAGAAGGTGCTCGTCAGCCTGGTCAGGTACGTCATGACCACGAGCAGGCCCGCCAGCCAGCTCGGGATCGGGTAGGCCCCTCGGCGGCCGCCTGCCTTCGGCTGCCGAGCGCGGCGATACATCTGGCCCGCCTCCAGCATCGCGTGATCGTGGATTGTTAGACCCCCACGGCCTCAGTCGGTCGGCACGGCGCTGACCGCGTCCCGGATGTACCGCCTGATCGCCAGGTCCTCGATCTGGTCGAGCCGGCGCGCCAGGTCGCGCAGTTCGGCCAGGAAGGCCGCCCGCCGGTCACCCAGGTCGTCGCCCGGCTCGAACAGGCCCCGGTTCCTGGCCAGCTGCAGGGCCGTCTGGAACAGCAGCGCCGAGACCGGTTCGGAGCTGCGCAGCCGGTGCTGGGCCACGTACTGCCGGCCCAGCCCGAGCGCCCGGCTTATCACCTCGGAGTCAGCAGGCGCATCGTCATGCACCAGCACGTCGGCGACGATCCGGTAGGCCTCCACGAACGGCCGGACCATGATGTGCGACACCAGCGGCCGCATCCCGGCCAGCAGCGCGTCGGGATCGGATCTGAGCCGGTCCTCCCAGGCCGGGTCGTGCCGGGTCATCTCCTCGGCCACCTGGCGCCGGTGCTCCTCGCGGTCCTTGAAGTAGAACTCGAACTTCAGCAGGTCGCGGAGCCAGGCGATCTCGGCCCAGAAGGCCTCCACCGGGTCGGTGCCCGCGTCCCGCGCCCGCAGCACGGCCAGCTCGCACAGCGCCGTGTCGAGCAGGAAGTGGATCAGCGAGTTCCGGTAGAACGCGGCGGCGAGCTGGTGCTCGGGCCCGATCAGCCAGACCGGCTCGCGGCCGTCCGCGACGAAACTCACCACGCCACCCGCCACCAGCGCGTCGAGCGTGGCCCGCACCGGCTCGGCGCCGGAAAGCGCGCGTGCGCTCGCGGTCTGAGGGACCGCGCGGCTGTCCAGGTAGTCCAGCCCGTCGGCCAGGCCCAGCCTGATCTGGCCGAACGTGAGGGCGGCGCCCTGCATGGCCAGCAGGATCGTGGTGACCAGGGCGGTCGCGGTGACGGGCATGCCCTGGTTGATCCGCCAGGCCACCTCGAAGGCGGTCTTCTGCAGGGCCAGCCGCCGGGCCGCGGGATCGGCGGCCACCGCACCAGAAGGCGACCCGAGGAACGAGCTCAGCAGGACCGGCTCGCCGAACCGCACGTAGACCTTGCCGTAGTGCCGGGCGCCCTGCGCCTTGATGAAGCCGTACAGCCAGCCGAACCCCTCCGGCTTCTTGACACCGCCCCGCGCGTACTCGGCGTACTCGGAGATCTCGTGCAGCTGGTCGAAGGTGATCGAGACCGGCAGCAGCGCGATGTCGTCCACGCGTCCCTGCAGGTAGGCGTCGGCCGCGTAGGACAGCAGGCCGAGCCGCGGCGGGAGCATCTTCCCGGTCCGCGACCGGGTGCCTTCGATAGACCAGGAAAGATTGAACCGCTTCTCCAGCACGTACCCGACGTACTCGCGCAGCACGTACTTGTACAGCGGGTCGTCGCTGGTCGAGCGCCGGATGAAGATCACGCCCGCCCGCCGCAGGAGCGCGCCCATCGGCCCGAACGCCATGTTGATGCCGGCGAACAGGTGCGCGGGCGGCAGGCCCTGCTCCTGCATGGCGGCGGTGAGCACGAGGTTGTCCAGGTTGGACCGGTGCGACCACAAGAAGATGCCCGGATTGCGCTCCACGGCCGCGCGGAGCCGCTCGACCTGCCCCTCGTCGTAGTCGATCTGCGGGTCGAAGCCTCGCTGGAAGATCAGCCGGCCGACGTTCGGCATGATGTCGATGAGCCGCCGGCTCCAGCCGGCCGCGAGTTCGGAGAGGATCTCGCCCGCCTCGGCCAGCGACGGCGGTGCCTCGTCCGGCCCGCGCCGCACCCTGCCGAGCCCGGACCGGAACCGGCGGGAAGACAGGATCTCGTCCTTGACCAGGCTCGGCGTCTTGTACCTGGGGCCGCGCAGCCGGTACTCGGCCCGGTCGAGCGCGAGCGTGGCGCGGCGGGCCACGTAGCCGGCGAAGTCGCCGGGGTCCTCGCCGCCGGTGGCGTCGGCCCAGTGCTGCCGCAGCGAGGCGACGGTCGCGGGCTCGGCGACCAGCACCGTGGCCCGGCCGGGGGAGCGGGCCAGGATCCGCCGCTGCTGGGTCTCACTGGGGCGATACGGGTCGTGGCCGGGCAGGATGTCCTGCAGCCTGGCCGCACGCCGGCCGGCGCGCTCGGCGGGCAGCCAGGCGACCCGGACCGGGATGAGCCGGACGTCCTCCCCCTGCTCCAGGACGGACCGGGGGACCTGGGCGCCCGGCGACCCGAGGCTGGCCGGCGGCCCGAGGCTGACCGGGGGCCGGTCCGTGCCCCCGGCCGCGGCGATCCGCTCCCGGATCAGCCGCGCCTCGGTCGGCGTGGCGGCCTGGGTGAGCACCACCGTCCCGGCGCGGTCGGCCAGCAACTCGGCCAGGTCGGGCCCGTGTTCGGCGATCACGAGGCGGGCCCCGCCACGGGCCAGTCGGCCAGCAGCGCCAGGTAGCCGGCCCGGATCTGCTCGATCCGCTCGGCTAGGTTCTCCAGCGTCCAGTCCGCGGGGCTGACCGGCGGCAGGACCGTGACGTCGACCGTGCCCCGGTGGAGCGTGGCGGAGTTGCGGCCCGCCACCGATTCGGAGTTCCTGATCACGATCGGGACGACCGGCAGGCCGGTGGCCATCGCGATCCGGAAGGCGCCCTTCTTGAACGGGCCGACCGACTGGGTGTCCATCCGGGTCCCCTCCGGGGCGACCAGGATCGACAGGCCCTTGCGCGCGGCCTCCTCGATGGGCTTGAGGGCGGCGACCGCCGAGGCGCTGTCGGCCCGGTCGATGAAGGCGGCGTCGAGCAGCTTCCCGAGCGGGCCGACGAGCGGGTTGCTCTCGAGCTCCTTCTTGGCGATCCCGGTCCAGTTGTCCTTGACCAGCGCGGCCACGATGAAGACGTCGAAGTTGTTGCGGTGGTTGAACAGGAACACGGCCGGCCGCTGCGCGGTGAGGTGCTCCGCGCCGGTGACGTTCAGCTTCACGCCGTTCAGCGCGAGCACGGCTTCCGGCCAGTACCTGGTCAGGAAGTTGACGCCGGTGCGCTTGCTCCTGGTCAGCAGGCCCAGGCTCAGCGCGCCGGCCGCCACCGGCCCGAGCGAGCCGATCGTGGCCAGGCTGCGGACCACGCCCAGCGGGCCGCCGCGGCCCCGGCTGCTGAACCGCAGGATGGGCCAGCCGCGGCGCTCGGCCACCTTGGCCAGCGCCGGCCCGGGGTTGGTCGGCCGCGGGTTGCCGACCAGGTGCATGAGGGCCAGGTCCTCGTCGCCGTCCGCGTAGAAGTAGCTCGACCGCAGGTCGACCTGGTGCCCGGCGGCGAACCGCTGGACGCTGGTGGCCTTGCTGGTGCCCCAGATCACCGGGCGCTTGATCTCGCCGGTCAGCATCCCGAGCTCGTCCACGACGAACCGGTTGCACACCACGTGGTCGATGCCGAGGTAGCGGGCCACCGGCTCGGCCTGCATGCTCAGCGCCGACGAGCTCAGCACCACGGTGTGGCCGCGGTGCTGGTGGGCGCGGACCAGCTCGCGCATCTCCGGGTAGAGCAGGTCGGCCACGGACTGCTGGAAGATCCGCTCGCCCATCTCCTCGACGTCCTCGGCCAGCCGCCCCTTGGTCGACCGCACCGCGCCCTCGATCACGTTCTCGAACTGGCGCCGGCCGAGCCGGTACTCCACCGCGAGCTGCATCATGTGCGCGAACTCGGTCGCGCCGACTTCCCGGCGGCGCAGCCGGTCCCTGGTGACGGCCGCGACGGTGAACCCGGCCACCAGCGTCCCGTCCAGGTCGAAGAACGCGCCGACATGCGGCCCCTCCGGGCTGGCGTCCACCTCGGCCACCGACCCGGGCAGCCGCAGTTGCCTGCTCGGCGTGGTCATGAGGCCGGGCCCTTTTTCGATCCCGAACGGCCGGGTGTCCGCCCCAGCTCCACTATCTCGTCGAAACCGGCCTGGAGGCACTTCTCCAGCTGGTCGGCGGAGGTGAACGACGCCGTGTCGTAGCGGAACGACACGGTGCAGGTGCCCGCCCGGGAGACGAGGATCGCCATCATGCCTACCCGCGGCATCGGCCCGAGCCCGTACTGCCGGTCCACCCTGGCCCCGGCCAGGAACGTCTCCTGGGCGTAGCCGGGCACGTTGCTGGCCTGGATGTCCGGCGGCGTGATCCGGTCGATGACCTCGCGCAGCGCCGCGTCAGGCAGCCGGGACAGGACCGGCGCGAGGCGGCCGATCACGTCGATGGCGGGCTCCTTCCGGCGGGCGATCACCTGCCCGCGGATCAGTTTCACCCGCTCGGCGGGATCGGGTTCGCCGACCGGCGCGGCGATGGTGACCCCCGCGAACCGGTTGCCCGACGCCGGGTCGTCCCCGGTGCGCAGGCTGACCGGGAGGGCCAGCGGGAGGGCGTCGACCGGCACCCCGAGCACCTCGTGGTACCGGCCGAGGCCGCCGCACAGCGCGGCGAGATAGGCGTCGTTGACCGAGGCTGTGCCCCCGCGCCCCCCCGGGACCGTGACCGCCTTGGCCGCCGCGCGCAGGTCGGCGAGTGGCAGCTCGAGCACGAAGGTGCGGGTCACCAGGCTCCGCCGGCGCAGCAGCGGCGACGGCTCGGCCGGCATCGGGCCGAGCATCCGGCGAGCCGAGTCGGCGAAGCCTATCGCGCTGGAGAGCACCGGTCCCGGCCGCGTGACCAGGCGGCCCAGGGTACCCGCGGCGCGGCCAAGCGCCTTCCGGCCGGCCGTGAACGTGGTGGCCGGCAGCTGCCTGAGGCTGTCCCGGAGCAGATCCTCGCCGCTCAGGTCGCGCGGCACAGGCACCGGCGGCATCGGCCGCGGCTCCGGATCCCGTTCGGCGTCGTAGATCTGCTCGAACAGGGCGAGCCCGCCGAGCCCGTCGGTGATGGCGTGGCTGAGCTTGATCAGCAGCGCGGACCGGCCTGCCTCCAGGCCCTCGACGTACACGGCCTCCCACAGGGCGCGCGAGGTGTCGAGCGGCGACTGCAGCGTGACCTCGGCCAGGTCGAGGAGCTGGCGCAGCGTGCCCGGGGCGGGCAGCGCCACCCGGCGCAGGTGGTAGTCCAGGTCGAAGTCGGGGTCGACGACCCACCGCGGCGGCGTCGCCGGGACCGGCGGGACCACCACCTTCTGCCGCATCCTGATGACCACCCGGCTGGCCCGGTCAATCGCCTCGTGCAGCCGGCCCCAGTCGGCCGGGCGGTCGAGGATCTCCAGGTCGCAGAACGCGGACCGGGTGGCCGGGTGCGCCTCGCCGCGGTGCAGCAGGTAGTCCAGCGGGCTGAGCTCGTCGGGCTGTCCGGCGGGCAGTGTCGGCGAGTCGGCCATGATGCTCCCTGACGACGCTATATAGCGTAACTAGTTTATTTATTTACAATTTGGACGCTAACCTCGGAGTTCAAGGTAGCGGCGTACTCTCATCCTCCGCCATTATCGCCTTTTGTAGGCTGTCAAGCCGACGAGGCCGCGACTGGAATGAGGCGAGGTCTGTGATGCGAGATCAACGGCGCGGTCGGGTGATCGCGATGACCGCCGCGGAACTGGATTCCTTCCTCGGTGCGCAGCGCACCTGCCGGCTGGCGACGCTGGGGCCGGGCGGCCCGCACGTCTCGCCGGTCTGGTTCGTCTGGGACCGCGGCGTCCTGTGGGTCTACTCGCTGACCCGCAGCCAGCGCTGGACCGACCTGCAGCGCGATCCCCGGGTGGCGGCGGTCGTCGACGCGGGGGAGCACTACGCCGAGCTGCACGGCGTCGAGATCGAGGGCGAGGCCGCCGTCGTCGGCCCCGTCCCGCGGACGGGCGACGGTGACCCAGGGACCCCGGAGCTCGCCGGGCCAGAACGGCTGATGGCCGGCAAGTACTTCGGCTCCGCGGACATGACGCACGACGGCCGGCACGCCTGGCTGCGCGTCACGCCCGCCAAGATCACCAGCTGGGATTTCCGTAAGCTCAGCACCCTGCCCGGACGGGACTAGGGGCCCGGACGAGACCAGAGCCCCCTGGCTGGCTGATTCGATGTAATCATCTTACTATATTCAAAGTGTCTGAGCAGTATTCCTGAGGGGCTGAGCAGGGTGGAGGCGAGATGAGCGACGAGGTTCTGGTCGAGCGCCATGGCGCGGTGCAGGTCATCATCATCAACCGGCCGGAGGCCCGCAACGCCCTGAACGGGGCGGTCGCGGCCGGGATCCGCGACGCGGCCGACGAACTCGACGCGGACGGCGACCTGCGGGTGGGCGTGCTCGCCGGGGCGGGCGGCACCTTCTCCTCGGGCATGGACCTCAAGGCGTTCCTCAAGGGCGAGACGCCCTCGTTCCCCGGCCGCGGGCTGTGCGGCATCACCCAGACCCCGCCGCGCAAGCCGATGATCGGCGCGGCCGAGGGCTGGGCGCTGGCCGGCGGGTTCGAGCTGCTGCTCGCCTGCGACCTGGTGGTCGCGGGCGCGTCGGCCCGGTTCGGCGTCCCCGAGGTCAAGCGCTCGCTGGTGGCGGGGCCGGCGGGGCGCTGCTGCTGGCCCAGCGGATACCCCGGGCGCTGGCGCTGGAGATGCTGCTCACCGGCAACCCGGTCGATGCCCGGCGAGCCGCCGAGATGGGCCTGGTCAACCGGGTCGTGGACGAGGGCCAGGCGCTGGCGGCCGCGCTGGAGCTGGCCGGGAAGATCGCGGCCAACGGGCCGCTGGCGCTGGTGGCCAGCAAGGAGATCGCGCACCGCGGCGGCGACTGGACCGCGGCCGAACGGTGGGACGAGATGGCCAGGCTGATGCAGCCGGTGTTCACCTCGGCAGACGCGCGCGAGGGCGCCACCGCGTTCGCCGAGAAGCGCGCCCCCGTGTGGCAGGGACGCTGACGTGCGCCGCGATCTATACGAGCCGGACCACGAGGCCTTCCGCGAGGTCGTCCAGGCCTACGTCAAGCGCGAGGTCACGCCGCACCAGCAGCGCTGGGAGCAGGAGCGCTCGGTCGACCGGCAGGCCTGGCTGGCGGCGGGCAAGCAGGCCATCATCGGGCTGCTGATCCCGGAGAGGTTCGGCGGCGCGGGGACGGGGGACTTCCGCTACCGCTGCGTGGTGATGGAAGAGCTGGCCCGGGTGTGCGCGACGTCGCTCAGCTCCGGTTTCGGCCTGCAGGACGACATCGCCATCCCCTACCTCATCGACCTGGGCACCGAGGAGCAGAAGGCCCGCTGGCTGCCGCCGATGGCGAGCGGGGAGTGCATCGGCGCGATCGCGATGACCGAACCAGGCGCCGGCAGCGACCTGCAGGGCATCCGCACCACCGCCGTCCGGGACGGCGAGCACTGGGTGCTCAACGGGGCCAAGACGTTCATCACCAACGGCATCCACTCCGACCTGGTGATCGTGGTGGCGCGCACCGATCCGGAGGCGGGCTCGCACGGCATCAGCCTGCTGGTGGTGGAGCGCGGCATGCCCGGCTTCAGCCGCGGCCGCAAGCTGGACAAGATCGGCCTGCACGCGCAGGACACCGCCGAGCTGTTCTTCGACGACGTCCGGGTGCCCGCGGCCAACCTGCTCGGCCGCGAGGGCGGCGGCTTCGTGCACCTGATGGAGCGGCTGCCGCGGGAGCGGATGTCGATCGCCATCCTGGCACTGTCGTCGGCCCGGGCCGCGCTGGGCTGGACCGTGGAGTACACCACCCAGCGCACCGCCTTCGGCAAGCCCCTGGCCGCCTTCCAGAACACCGCGTTCGAGCTGGCCACCGCGGTGACCGAGGTCGACGTGCTGGAGGCCTACCTGGACAAGGCGGTGCTGGCGCTGAACGCGGATGAGCTGACCGCGGTGGACGCGGCCAAGGCCAAGCTCTGGGCCACCGAGGTGCAGCACCGGGTGCTCGACCGGTGCCTGCAGCTGTTCGGCGGCTACGGCTACATGGCCGAGTACCCGATCGCGCGGGCCTACGCGGACGCCCGGGTGCAGACCATCTACGGCGGCACCTCAGAGATCATGAAGACGATCATCGCCCGCGAGGTCACCGGCCTCCGGGCCTGACTCTTCACGATCCCGCACCACTCTTACCCAGCGCTCCTGGTCAGCGGCGCGGCCCACCCAGCGGCTGTACGAACGACTGCGCCGTAGCATCGGGCCGTAGCACGATCAGGTTCTCTATATAATTCGTCCCACTGGGTTCTAATAGAATGTTGGGGAGAAAATAGAACCGGCAGCCCGCAGCAGATCCGTGTCGGGTAAAATCGCTGGATCGGCATGTTGCGGTTCCATGTTAATTACTGATGAGTTGCCATTGAGAGCGTCGACTGGAAATTTTAGTAAACCCGAAAATGCGCCATATCCACCAGCGAACCTAGGCCAAGGTTTACGCGACAACCGTGGCTGTCCGGAGCAGCCCTATGCCGCGTCTCGCTGTGCTTCCATGCTGACGGGAGCTAGCCCGCACCCCTCAACCGCGAAATCGTACGGTACACGCCCTGTTGAGAACGGGCGCGCGACAGTATCTGCGGAGATCCGGAACTGTGTTGGTTGACCAGTACTGAGATCGTTCGGCTTGCTCAGAGCGATTGACCGAACTAAATGGCGAAAATTAGAAGCTTTGCCCTCCTTGTCCAGCCAGGTGAAGGAAGTCTCCCAGTCGGCGGCCTCGGAATCCACCCCGAGCGCTCTGCTGCCGCGGAGCTCAGAGAGCGTTAGAATAACGTGTCATGTCCGGCAGAGCAGCCGCTGGCTTCTGGAGCTACGCGCATGACGACGATGAAATGGTCGAAGGCGCGATTGTAAAGCTTGCCGGTCTCATTGTTAGAGAATTCAATCTGCTGTCAAGTGAACCGCTAAAACTATTCATCGATCGTCGCGAAGTGGCCTGGGGGCAGGAATGGCGGCAACGCATTGACTGCGCCTTGTCTGAGACTACCTTTTTTATACCAATAATTACGCCAAGATATTTCACTCGCCGAGAGTGCCTCAAAGAATTGCAAGAGTTTTACGATAAGGCGCAAAGTTGTGATGTGGAAGAGTTTATCTTGCCTATCCTATATGTGGAAACAGAAGGTCTTTCCGAAGATAATCCAGAAGAAGTATTCGCTCTGATTGCCCGGACTCAGTATGTGGACTGGCGGAAAATTCGACTTCTGGAACCTTCTTCGCAAGAATACAGACAAGCGGTGAATGGCCTTGCTCGCCGCCTACTGCAGATCTCCAGGGAAGTTGCGGGAAGGCAGATCGTCCGGGAGTTGAGAGCGGACTCCGACGACGGTGATGATGTGCATGGAGGTATAATCGACATAGTAGAAAGAATAACTGAGTTTTTGCCGGACTGGCTGGATGCCGTCACGGGCGACAGGACTAATACTGTTCAGATTGAGGCAACCCTAAGTAAATTTGATGCAGATACCTTTCGGCTGAGGAGAGCGAGAGCTCCAAAATCCGCGATCATGGCAGTGCAGGTACGAATGGGTAATGAAATTCTTCCTCTTTTGCAAAGATTTCACAGGGAGGCAACAACCTATTCCTCGCTCAGCATTCAGCTAGACCCCCTAATCTCTAGGCTGGCAAGGCTAGTATCCGCGCATCCGGATAGCTACTACCTGGTGAGCCAAGTTAGAGGAGCAATCGACGAGGCGATGGAGGCTATCCGTGCCGACGATGAAGCTGACGGTCGAGACTTGGAATGCATTTCTCTTCCGGAAATGCTCGCCTCGATGAGGCATATTGGTCGAATATTTCAGCAATGCAATGCCGTACTTCAAGCGGCGATAGAGCAAGTAGATATAGGCAACTCGATCGTCCGGCGTTGGGATTCTGAACTTACCGCCTCGCCACAACCTTAGCTACTTCCTCTGTTCGGTAACGAGCGTGGGCGTGAGCGCTCCAATTAGTGGTGATTTGTGAATAAGCAGGTGCGTTCCAGGGCCATCGTGACCGCGCGGTGGCCCTCCTCAGTAATGGGGGCCGCGCCTCGGCGCCGCGCCGATCTCTCTGGGCCATTGCGCCCGATGACTACCGCCATCGATTTTTCGACTAGGTTCGATTACGCTGTGTGATGCAAATGACTGTTGAAGTGACTTTCCGTAACCTCATGCAGGCGTAGCGACGTGGCGACCTCGAAATGATCTTTGGGCGGCGCTAAGAGGGTGTCGAGCGGTTGCGTTGCGGCGTGTCTCGGTGCAGCTGGCAGGCGTTCTATTTGTCATCGAACGGATGTTCGTCTAACCTGGTTAGACAGCGGAGGTTCTCGAGCCCTTCAGGATCAGGTATGAGGAGCAAGCGCTACGTACGACTTCGCCAGAGGCAAGTCGTCTTCCAGGACGCCTGGCAGGATGACATCGACAACCAGGTGGATGTGGAGAACGGTGCGAGCCGCCCCGATCAAGCACTGCGTCCTGGATCGGTTGTCGGCGTTGTTCGAGCGGGGGATCCGGAAGCCGATGCCTTCGTAGAGGAAACTCCGTCGGCGTCGTTGCTCGACGAGTTTAACGTCAAATCAGCAGATGTTTTTTTTCGTGTCAGAGGTTCCTCGATGGTCGAAGCTGGAATCGAAGAGGGCGATCTAGTTCAGATCCGACGAGTAAGACCTGGGACCTGTCCGCAGGACGGCGAAATTGTTTTGGCCGAAGTGGGCATTGATCAAGCAATCGGCGAGAGATCGGGTCGATTTACTATCAAAAGGTTTTATAAAAACGACAATGGTATTCGATTGCAACCCGCGAATAGCGCCATGAGCCCATTGGATTATGGGCTCAGCGAGGTGGCGGTGTTGGGGATAGTTGTAAACGTTATTCGTCAATTTACTCCTACCTGAGCAGGGTGGTTAGCCTGCGGTAACGACCGGAACCAGCTCCATGCCTGGCCGGACGATGAACGCGCTGGCGCGCTCATAGTCGGCGCCCTGATAAAGATTGAGCTGATCCGCCGCCATGTCGCTTTCGGCGCATCCGAGCGCCCGAGTTAGCCAACTATCTCATCTGCGGGGAGGTACTCGACGAAGGTCTCGACGCCTTGTTGGAGACTCGGCCACCTCATAGGGCCCGCTCATGCGAGTCGTAGGTCCCTGCGGACTTGTACTTCCCGTCCGCCGCCCGGTACATCCCGACGTACCGGGCGCCAGCTCGCCCGGACCGCTCGATCACGTAAGCCGCGCCAGACCTCCAGGCCCAGGACGGCAGACGTGTTAGGCGAAATGTTAGAAGCATCCACCGACAATGGGCTGCAACCCACTCCACTGCCTAACACAAAGTGCCCATCTACCTGGTATTTCATGAGTTTCATGGTACCCAAATGCCGCCGGAACGGATTTACGGCGGCACGTCCGAGATCATGAAGACGATCATCGCTCGCGAGATCACCGGCCCGCGGGCCTGAGCCTCCTCCGGCGAATCCGTGTCGGGTAGTGGAGGCTCGTGGTGTCTGCTCTCCGCGCCGCGGCCGTCGCCGGCAATCGCGGGCTCTGGCGCGTGACGATCGCGATCTGGCTGGCGGCGGTGCACGGTGACCGTGGCCACGGGATGACGGAGCCCTCGGCGCTCATGATCAGCAGCGAGATGGCAGTTTAGCGCCGCCGGGTGCTCCGGCTTGCTGCCGCGACCGGCGTCCTCCATGACCGTGGTGGCCTGGCTGCGGCGTTCCTGGGGAGCGGTCCGTGCGGACTTCGAGCGCGCGCTCGCCGATCCGGTCGATCTGGCGATAGCATCGGCGGAGATCGCGTCGGAGCTTCGCGGGGGCGCCGGCTACGTCCGGGTGACCGTCGCGCTCAAGGTCCTCACCGCCGACATAGCGGACGCGCCGACCATCGCGTGGGAACCTTCCGCAGCGCCACCCAGGATGACCCCGCAGGCTGGGAGGTGGCCGCCGCCACGGCGCACGTCCAGCCGGAGCTACCAGTCACACTGAGCGGTCTTCGGCAAGACATGAACTATTGAGGGAGGGCGGAGCGCTGCGGTTCCTGCAGTCGGCCGACCTGAACTGAATCCAGGTGCCGAACGGCTCGCCTCATTCATTGACGAGGCCGCCCGGCGCACCGGGTTGTCCCGCGACCTGCTTTAGGACAAGCCGCCCTGCGGCAACCTGGCCAACATCAAAGTCGGCAAACGCCGTCCTATCACCCGCCAGCACCTGCTGCAATCTCGGACTCGTCTCCTAAGAAAGGGCGCAGCCAGCCCTCCGGGCGACTCCTGACCTCGCGGACCCTGTTCGATCGGAGGGATGTAAGCGGTTAGATCCTGACAACGTCTTACATGCGGTAGCCCCTCTAGGCTCCACGGACACAAAATGAGGTGTGCATAAACCCGGAAAGTTCTAAGACAGCTGATCTGCATGTTGTGCAGGTGCCCTCCTTGTCGTGCAGGCTGGTGATAAGGCAGTAGCAGGATGTGGGCGCCATCTGGCCCGCGCCGTATTGTCCGCCAGGGGGACATTGTGCGACAATCAGCCACCAGCGGTCATTCAGGGGGGACGGTATACAATGAATGATCAGGCGAATGCCGATTCCGCGGGCAGCGCTGATTCCGGCAACGGCCAGATAACAGGTCACGCAAACGGCGATGCACCGCCCGGGTCCGCCTCCGCCGGAACGGACCGGGTGCCCGTTTCTCTCGCCACTCAGAAGCTGCGATTGGCTGTGACCATGAGCGGCGGAGTGAGCCTCGCGGTGTGGATGGGCGGCGTGGCCCGCGAGATCAACTTGCTGACCCAGGCCAGCGACCTGAGAGAGCGCGGACCCGGTGAGGTACCTGTTCCGGCCCTGGCCGGGTCGCCCGCGGGCGGCCTCGCCCTCCGCGTCCGTGATCTGTACGGGCAATTGCTCGACCTGATGGACCTGACCGCCAGCGTGGACGTGCTGTCCGGCACGAGCGCGGGGGGCGTGAACGCGGCCGTACTCGGCCTGGCCAACGCCCGGCGACTGGACATCGGGTCCCTGCGGGACTTGTGGCTGCAGGCCGGGGCATTCGATCAGTTGCTCCGTGATCCGCAGGCCGATCCCAATCCGCCCTCGCTGCTGAAGGGTGACGGGCAGCTGCTGGACGCATTGCGCAAGGGCCTGGATGACCTCACGGAAGGCAATTCCGGCCCGGTCAGCGTGAATCAGGCCAGGGAAACCACCGTCCACATCACTACTACGCTCTTGCACGGGCAGAACGGCCAGTTCACAGATGACTACGGGAACTCGGTCAACGACTCGGACAACCATGGGCTCTTTACGTTTACTGCGGAAGATCTGGTTGTGCCCGGCGTCATCGGCGCGCTGGCGCTGGCGGCCCGCTCGAGCGCCTCCTTCCCCGCAGCATTCGAGCCCTCGTTCATCCCGATCGGGGGGCCTGTCGCCGACGGCGACGAGCCCAAGGGCATGCAGGGCTGGCACCCTGACATGCAGAATTACACCGGCAACATCATGCAGTCGGCCTGGGTGGCGGACGGAGGCCTGCTCGCTAACCGTCCGCTCGGCCCGATGCTGCAGTCCGTGATGGCCCGTACCACCGACCGTGAGGTCCGCCGGGTGATGCTCTACGTCGTCCCCACCTCCGCATCGACGCCACCGCCCGCCACGCCCGCCTTCACCATGCCGTACAAGCTCGGGGAATCGCTCAGGCTGGACCTGGATGCCATGCTGAACCAGAGCATCGCCGCCGACCTGGACGCGATCGTCCGGCACAACGACCAGGTGGCCTCTCTGGCCAATACCCGCGTGCTGCTGGCTCGGCTCGCGGGCGTGCGGGAACTGGCCGACGCGCAGATGTGGTCGGATTACCAGAACGTGGAGACGGTCGCGGTGGCGGCACCGATCGCCGAGGCGGTGACCGTGCGCATGGCGTGCGCCCCCCAGTGGCAGCCGCTGCTCAGCACCGGAGGACGCGTCTCCGCGCGCGTCCGTGCCGCGCTCGGCACCGCGACAGCAAAGCGCCTGCCGACCCGGCCGCAGACGCTGGCGGACGTGATCGCGCTTGGCCTGCCCGCGTACGAGAACGCTCGCGCCGCGGTGCTGGATCTTGTTTACGCCGGCTACCAGCTGGCGCGGGACCCGGGTCTCGTCGCGGCCATTGCCGGCGCGCATCAGCAGCTCAACGCCATGTCGGTCAGGCCCGCTGATCTCACCGACACGGTGCGGGCCGCGCTCGAGGCCGCGGATTGCAGGGACGCACCGGCCAAGGTGACCTGGGATTCGGTTCTCGAAAAGCTCTCCGGAGACCTGCTCGACCGGCTGCAGGCGGGAATGAGGGGCGTGCCCGCCGCGTCCCCTCCGGCCGCGGATGGCGACAAAGGGGAAGTGACAGGGGAGGCGGCCGTGCTCTCACGCGCATGGGGCAGCCTTCTCGACGCCCTGACCAGCCTCTCTCCCATCCTGAAGGGTCTGGCCGACAACGAGGAGCCGCCGCCTGCCGCCTCCTCCGGCCAGGACGGCGCCGCAACGGCGAGCAGCGCCGCCGGGACCGATGACGGTCCCGCCGCAGGACAGCAGCCTCTGCCACCGTCTGCGACCGCGGTCACCCGCAAGACCACGCCGCAGAGCACGGCTGGTCGCCGCCTCGGCCTGGCCGCCCTGATCGGCGACTACCTGACCTTCCTCGACCAGCCTGACGCGGAAGAGAACAGCGGCGATGCGGACGCGGCCCGCCAGCGGCTGGCGCTGCGGCTGGCCGAACTGCAGGCCGCCGTGCGGGTCACCTCCCCCGTCTGGACCGAGACCGAGCAGCGGCTCGATCTCCTTCAAGCCAGCGCCGACACCAGGACGATGCTGGCCCCTAACCACACCACCGCGACTAGCAAGCTCACCGGCCTGCAGTTGCATCACTTCGCCGCCTTCTACAAGGGCACCTGGCGAGCCAACGACTGGATGTGGGGCCGGCTCGACGGAGCCGGCTGGCTGGCGCAGATCCTGCTTGACCCGCGCCGCATCCTGGCGGTCGTCAACGCCCAGGACGTCACCGAACCCGCGGACTGGTTCTTCCGGAAGCTGTGCGACATCGTAGGAGCCCCGGGTAAGGCCGCTTTCGGCATCACCGAGCAGAGCCTGCGGAAAGACCTTGCTTTCCTGGACGATCCTGATCAGCAGGTTCCGGCGAGCCTGCCGAACGTTGCCCTGTGGGTGGCGCTGGCGATGCAGCGATACATCGCCGCCGAGGAACTCACCGCGGTGGCGGGACAGATCAGGAACCCGGCCAACGGCTCTCCGCGGGGACCCGCGCTCGGCTGGCTGGACCGGTACGACATGGCGCTCCCCGGTAAGCCGCCAGGTGGCCTGGGCGGCGGCATCCTGGACCCGGCCACCATCTACAAACACCTAGTGGCGGCCGGGGTGCCATCGAGGAAGCGGATCGATACCTTCCTGGGCGGCCTGGAGCCCCTCCTGGGCAAAGCGCCCGATGCGGTCCGGACCGAACTCGGCTACCTGCGGAAGGGTGAACAGTTCATCCCTCCGGCCCTGAACGCCCTGCAGAGCTGGGCGGGCGAGCACCTAGCGGCAGCGGCCGACCAGGGCACGCTGCGGCCTGTCTTTGACGAGACCTGGGTCGACCGGGTCGCCGCCATCCTGGACGCCTGCCCCATCGCGGACGAGAAACTCAGCGGCGAGATCGGCACGCCGCTGTTCACCCGCACCGCGACCCAGGCCCTCGCAGTCGGCATCAAGGCCGCCACCGCGACCACCGGGAAGCCGCCCGCCACGCTGGCCCCGACCATCTCCATGGCCCGGACCGTCACGACGGCCGCCTACCTCGTCACCAAGGAATCCGCCGGCGGCGCCAAGGCGCTGATCTGGCTGGGCCTGCTCGCCCTGGGCGTCGGAATCGCCTCGATGTTCGTGTCGATACCGATCGTCGGCACCATCGGGCTGGCCGTGCTTCTGACCGGCGCGATCCTGCTCGGCATCGGCCTGTGGCGGCGCTCGCTGTACGCAGCCGGCCTCGTGGTGGCGATCGCCATCGCCGTCATCGCCGCCGCGCCGTGGCTACCCTACCTCCATCGTCACCTCTTCTCCTGGCTGGAGAAGACCGCCGTGCCGTACATGGACCATCACGCCTGGATCTGGACCGCGCTCTTCCTGCTCGTCCTGCTGCCTCCGGTCTGGATGATCGCAGGCGAATTCACCCGACGCCGGCAACGCCGTAAGGTAGCCGAGCAGGTGAGCAAGGCAACTCTGGGGACAGCCGTGGATCAGCCGGATTCTGGCGGATCAGGTAATGGCACGACAGGCGACGACCATAATCTAGCCGCGAGCACGCCAATACCAGGGCGTGTTTCAAACGCTGGCTGAGTGGCTCTTTGAAGTCAGCCGGGACACCGTGGCCGTCTGGTGACTGTATGTGATCCGGGGCGGCGCTGGTCGTGCCCGTTGCCGGGGCGGTGAAACCGGCCGTTGCCGCATGACTTGCCTGAACGACGGGTGCGGTTCAGCGGTAGATGGGCCGGTTCACATAGCTTGCGCCGTGACAAGCCATGCCGCGCCGGGCATGGCCACGCCAGCTGGCGACGCGTACGCCAGGAGGCGGTCGCGGACATGTCTGGTCAGCTCGGCGGCTTGTGCCGGGCTGAGCCCGGTCAGGATCTCGGTGGCTGCCGGGGAGGCACGCTCGTATTCGAGCACGTCGTCTACGTCGCGGCCGATGAGCATCGGCTCGTCCGCCTTCGCGCACTCGATGCCGCCGAACCCCGCGCCGCTCAGCAACGCGCTCACGCGGCCGGTGCCGGCCAGGGAGAAAGCAGCCGACGGCCCGGGTTGCTCGCGGAGGCCGAGTACCGCCGCGGCCTCCGCGAACCCGGTGGTAAAGATGGGGTTCTCCTCGCGGGTGCGCCAGCAAAGGAACGCCAGCCTGCCGCCGCGCCGCAGCGCCTTCCCCAGGTTGGCGAACGCCGCCGCCGGGTCATCGAAGAACATGACACCGAAACTGCTCAGCACCACGTCGAAGATCCCGGCCCCGAACGGGTGCACCTGGGCGTCGGCGACCTCGAACCTGGCGTTAGCGACGCCAGCGGCAGCGGCGAGCCGGCGCGCTTCGGCGACCTGGATCCGGGAGAAGTCCGCGCCCAGAGCGTGCCCGCTGCCGGCGGCGCGTGCCGCGAGGATGGTCGTGTCACCGCAGCCGCACCCGACGTCGAGAACGTTCTCCCCGTCCTGGATCTGCGCGGCGGCGAGCAACCGCGCCGTCAGCGGGCCCAGCATCCGCTCATGCCGCTCACGCTGCTCGATGAACTCCCGCCCGCTGGCTCCGTTCCAGTCCTCGGCCTGCTCCGCATTCACCGCCACGAAGGACAGGCTATATCGCCCCGCGATCCTGCCCGGGCTGGTGCCGGTGCGCCGCCCGGGCCCGGTTCCGGCCCCAGCGGGGCGGAGACGGACCGGACCGTGCGGTGGCATGAATAAGGCGCCGCGGTCGGCGGCGCCTTCACGGTACGGTCTGGGCTGCGCGGGCTGGGATGCCCGGTCAGGCGCCGGCGGCGGCCGGGTCAGATGTCGCGATGACCGGGGTGGCCGTGGCGGTGAGCCGGCGCCCGCGCAGGTAGACGGTGACCAGCCGGGCGGTCACGTCGGCCAGGGCCATCATGACCAGGGCGGCGGTCCAGGCGGCGGAGCCGGTGATGTGATGCGCGATGCTGAACCGGGCGATGGCCGGGCCGGCGCCGTGGGTCGCGGCGAAGTAGAAGGCCATCCGGGCCCCGACGCCGGCGATCCACATGCTCGCCGCCAGGGCTCCCGCCCGGGCCAGCGGGCGGCCGCCGGCACCCGGGCGCAGCCGGGTGGCCAGGCCGCCGGTCGCGCCCATGGCGACGCCGGCCGAGACGCACAGCAGGTCCAGCGTGATGTCGCTGCCGCCGCTGGGTACCGAGTGCAGGAACATGACGGCGGCGGCGGCCACCGCGAGGACCGGGACGGCCAGGGCACGCAGGTCGAGCTGGTGCTCGCGGATCTGGCGGAGGACCAGGAGGATGAGCAGTGCGTTGATCAGGTAAATGTTCATGCCGCCAGCGTGCCTCCGGGCACCGCCGGGCGCGTCAGTCCCCGGGTGGGAGTCCGGGTTGACACCCGGGGTCAACCCACAGGTTGACCCGCCTATCCCGGCTCGTCAACGTGGCTGGCAAGTACAGATCAGCCAGATCCTGGCCAGCCTCCAAACCCGGCCCGCGTCTTCCGAACAACAAAGAGCGTTCGCATTTATCTACCATCGACTCGGCATGGTCGTCCAGAACCCGGGGGCAGCTGGATGATGCCACGGACCGGGGTCGGCCTGGCCGCCGCCCGGACCGAGGATCAGCAGCCGCAGGCCCCGGGCGCGGCGCGCCCGGGGCCTTCACGACCGTTACCCGCGGCCGTCCGGGATGACCGGAGACGTCAGGGCCTGGGGCCTACGTACAGGCACTGGACGACCTGGGGCGTGATGAGGTTCCCGTCGACGATCACCGTGCCGGCGCTGTTCACCTCGTTGATGTTGTCGCCGGTTCCGCCGTACACCAGGGTGCCATTGGTCAGATCGGCCTCGCAGGCGGAGAAGAAGACCTCGCCGAAGTCGGCCATGAGGCTCTGCTGGCCGCCCACCGTGGGCGCCTCCACGATCCACTCAGCGGAGTTACCGACGAGCTTGGTGCCGGAGGGAGCGCTGAAGGTCACCGAGGTGCTGGCCCCGGTGGTGACGTTGCTGAAGTAGACGGTCGCCTGGGTCGCTCCCGCACCGGGCGGGGCGCAGAGCAGGGCGGTGACCATGTCCCCCGGGCCGACGGGCAGGGTGGTGATCGCGGTCTCGGGGAAGGGGTACCACTCGAACCAGGGGTAGAAATAGCGGATGAGCGACGACCCGCTCCGGTAGACCTGGCTGCCGATGCCGGCCTGGCACACGTCGCCCGAGCCGTCCCCGTCGATCCCGACCCAGCTCGCGGCGTAGTACCACTGGTTCTCGGTCGGCGCGTCGATGTCGGGGATCACCCATTCGCCCAGGACCCACCTGAACGCGGTCCCGGCGGGGGCGAAGACCACCGCGCCCGACCAGTTGGCCGACGTCTCGGTACCAGCCGCCTCCACCCGCTGGCGCGGGCCGTGGAAGATCTCGCTGTTCGTCCGGAGCGTCGCCGGAATGTAGTGGAACTTGCCCTTGGTCCGGTTCAGGAACCGGTCATACTTCGCCTGCAATTCAGGGTCTTCCTGGCGCGGCGGAAGGCCGAACTTCTGCAGATCGGCAGATTCGGCGGTCATCGGGTCGAAGCCGCGCGGCGGGCCATCGTAGGTGGTGACCTTGAGGCCACCAGACAGGTCGCTTGCCATCGGCAAGATCCTTTCAAGAGGTTTCGGCAGGCATGAGAACAGAGTTGATCCCATTCCGAGTTGACGATTTCGATTATTGGCCGGATTAAGCCGAGGCGCGATACGGCGTTTGTCGTATTCATGGGAACGCAGCGGTGCCGGATAAGACATTTGCCGTATCCCGGCAAAAGGCAGGCGTACGACATTTGTCATATCCCCGGGGAGCCACGGGGACGCCGGGCCGGGCGGCGGGTGTATCTCCACGGCCGGAGCCTCCTCCATACCGGTAGGGGGACGGCGCCTGGTGCCGTGCTGGAGAGCCGATTCTCACGGGCCGGCTCGGCTGGCCGGTACCGATCGTGAGCAGCGCTGGTGATGGGTATGGAACTAGCGAAGGTCGTGCAGGCCGTACGGGCCTTGCGGCGGGTCCGCGACGGCGAGGATTTCGTTCTCCTCGCCGCGGGCGTCATCGATGGCATCCTGCGGGTGCTCACCGCCGACGTGATCTGGTTCAACGACGTCGAGGCCAGCGGGAAACGGTCCGTGACGCTGATGCTCTGGCCGCCTCCCCTCACCGGGGAACCCCGCGGTGCGGCCCGGCAGGAGCTCGGCGAGGCGCTGACCTGGACGGGCGCATCCGGTGTCGGCCACACGCTGGTGATGCCGCTGCCCGCTCCGGCGGGAAACAGCCGGCGGCTGGTGTTCATGCGGCAGCCCGGCTGTGCGTTCAGCGACGAAGACCGGTCGGCGGCCATCCTGCTGCAGCCGCACATCGCCGACGCGCTGCGCTGCCAGAGCCGCCACGCCGCCGCCCGCCTGCTCACCGGCCGTCAGCAGGAACTGCTCCGCCTGGTCGCCGCGGGCCACGACAACATCGAAATCGCGCGGCGGCTCAGCCTCTCGCCCTACACCGTGCGCAAGCACCTGGAGAACGCGTTCGCCCGGCTCGAGGTCACCAGCAGGACCGCGGCGGTGGCCAAGGTCTGCCCGGACGCCACCTGGCTCGATCCAGTGGGTACCTTCTTAGGAGCACGATCAGGCCTGGCGGCATATCCGCTCGGCTGAGGAGTAGCCGGTGATCAAGCGGCTGCTCGTCGCCAGCCGCGGCGAGATCGCCGTCCGCATCATGGCGACGGCCGCCGTGCTCGGCATCGAGACGGTCGAGCTGCCCGGGACTGTCGCGGAGCCTACCTCGACGTCGGCGCGGCCGCCGGCATGGGCTGCGACATGCTGCACCCGGGGTACGGCTTCCTGTCCGGCCGCCCTGATAGACGATGGGACAAGGAGACGTGCCCTACCCCGGCGGGCCCGGAAGGACTGCTTCGTGGTCCCGCTCGTGCGTTAGCACGGTGTGGAGTTGTGAGTCCGAACTGGCCGCGCTCTGCTCACCATGGCCCCGCTGCGCGGCGCGCTCGGCGAAGAAGTATGCCCCCATGGTGAAGACCAGCATCCCGGCGAGGAGCTGCATCGAGTACGTGACGTTCATTAGCTCGCTGATGCGCCGCGACGGGTCGCGATTTTCCAGCGCAGTGAGCATCATGTAGCCGCCCCAGCACGCGAGCGCCGCGGAGCCGATGAAGGCCAGGGACAGCGGAAGCCGCAGCGGCAGGGCGCCGGCGCGTGGGAACGCGACCAGCAGCAGCCCCGTCGCCGTCATCACCGCGAACAAGACGTAGGCCGCCTCGAGTGCGTAGAAATCACTCGTCCGTTCGGCGATCATGGTGGCGGTGAGTCCGCTCGTCGAACCGGTGGCCCACAGCAGATGGGCCGTCAACGGCACGAGCACTACTGCGGAGGCCATCAGAGCCGTGGCTCGCTGCACGCCACGCGTCGGACCCTGCCCCGCCAGCCCCGAGATCCGGCCTCGCCACAGATGTCCCCAGCGCGCGCGTGCATACAGGACGAAGAGCGCACCCAGGGCGAGAGCCTGGACGATGAAGCCGGTGTAGACGACGGTGAACACCCATTCGTCCAGGAACGGGCGGGCGGCAGGTCCGCCGGAGGGCGCCGCGGTTCCGCCCAGCAGCCGAGCGCCGAGTTGCAGCGGGTAGCCGACCATGATCGGGCTGAGCAGACCAGTGGCGGCCCAGGCCGGAAGAATGAGGAGCCAGACCGGCGCCCGTCGACCCCATGGCTGGGTGAGCAGCAGTGCGAGCACGACTACCATCGAATCGATCAGGATGCTGGCGGAGTTTCCGACGATCATCGCGGTGTGGTGCTCGAGCAGCATGCTGCCATCGGGGATGCCGACGCGGCTGCCCGACACCCATGCGATCTTGAGCGCGAGATAGGGCACGCAGGCAGTGAAGGCCAGAGCGCGCAGGACTCGTGCCGCACTGCGAGGCTTGTCGAACATCACCGCTCTCATCGGCACACTCCTACATAACGAAAGCTTCTCGAATTGATGGTGGACATCGATGTGGGAGGTTCAATGACGCTTGCCAGGAACATCCGGTGACCTTTTCTAACCTGAACTTTGATGTCCGAATTAGGTTCGGCCGGTTGGGGTCGATGCGTGCCGAGAGTGCGTGTGGAGATCACAGCGATTTCCTTTGCTGCTAGGCGCTTCCTGGTATCCCCAGCGTGCTCGTGAAGCCGCTGTAGCGCGTCGGAGCGCAGGATGGTCGTCGTCCGACCGCGGGATGATCCCTACGCCGGACGGACCAGACCGTGGTCGTAGGCGAAGATCACGACGTGGACGCGATCACGCAGCCCGAGCTTGGCCAAGATGCGTCCCACGTGCGTCTTGACGGTTGCCTCGGACAGGTACAGCCGCCGGGCGATCTCCGGGTTGGCGTACCCCTGCGCGATCTCGACCAGCACCTCGCGTTCGCGGTCGGTGAGCGCGGCGACCGCATGGTCGTCCCGCGGGCGGGGTGCCCCGCGGGAGAGGTGATCGAGCATCCGCCGGGTGGTCGACGGGGCGATCACCGCGTCGCCGGAGTGGACGCTGCGGATCGCTGCGATCACCTCGGCGGCCGAGGCGTCTTTGAGCAGGAAGCCGCTGGCTCCGGCCCGCAGTGCGGCGTAGGCGTAGTCGTCCAGGTCGAAGGTGGTCAGCACGATCACCTTCGGGGCCTGTCCGCGGGCGGTCAGCGCCGCCGTCGCGTCCACGCCGTTCAGCTTCGGCATCTGGACATCCATCAGCACCACGTCAGCGTGCGTCGCCGCCAGCATCGCCAGCGCCTGCGCGCCGTCGCCGGCCTGCGCCACCACGCGCATGTCCTCGCACGCGTCAATGACCATGGCCAGCCCGGTACGCACCAGCTCCTGGTCATCGACCAGCGCCACCCGGATCGTCATGCCGGACCCGCCGCGCGCGGGAACCGGGCGCGGACGGCAAAGCCCAGCTCGCGTGGTGTCGCGCTGAACGTGCCGCCCACTGCGGCGATCCGGTCACGCAACCCCTGCAGCCCGGCGCCGGCTCCGGGAACCGCAGGCGCCGGCATCGATCCGCCGCCATCGTCGGCGACCTCGACCGTCAGTTCCTGCGGCTGCCACCGCAGCGCCACAGCGACGTGCGCCCGCGGCCCGGCGTGCTTGACCGCGTTGGTCAGCCCTTCCTGCGCGAGCCGGTAGACGGCGAGCTCGGCGGCAGCGCCGATGGCGAACGGCGCGCCGGACTCGGTGAGCTCGGCGTCGACGCCGCTGTCGCGGACGCCAGCGACCAGGCGCGGCAGATCGGTCAGCCTGGGTTGCGGCGCGGCGACCGGCTCTGCCTCAGAGCTCCCGCCCGGCTCGCCGTCTGATCCGCTGGCCGGATCGCGCAGCACACCCAGCAGGCCGCGCATGTCCGCGAGCGCGGAGCGGCTGGTGCCGGCGATCGTCTGCAGCACCTGACCGGCCGCGCGCGGATCCTGGCCGGCCACGAACGCGCCTCCCTCGGCCTGCCGGACGATCACCGCCAGCGAATGCGCCACGATGTCATGCATCTCCCGCGCGATGCGAGCCCGCTCCTCAAGTACGGCGAGCCGGGCCGCTTCGGAGCGCTCGGTAGCCGTCCGCTGCCGGCGCACCAGGGCGAGCCGACCCAGGTTCCACGTCATCAGCACGCTGAGGCCGAACCCGACGCCGAGGTAGAACGTAATCAGCCAGCCGCCCGCGGTAAAGCGGCGCAACGCATCGGCAGCCGTGCCGGTGGCGATACCTACGCCCGCGAGCGCGATCACCAGCGCGGCGCGGCTGCGGGCGGCGCTCGCGCGGGCCGCCACGCTGAACAAGAGGACCAGGAACACCAGGCTGGACGGCAAGAACAGCGCAGGGACGCGAGCCGGCCCGCCGGAGACGGGATGGGTCACCTGCCCGTCCGGCGCGAGCACGATCACCAGCAGCGCCACACTCGCCGCCGCATAGGCGAACCCCGGCCAGCGGCGCCGGAACGCGACCGTCAGATGCAGCACGGCAAACGCCACGATCAGGACTATCACCCAGACCAGTGACCAATGCAGCCCCTGCGACCCGCTGATCGAGAGCCCGCCGAGGACCGCGGCGAACGCGAGCGCCACCAGCGCGTCGCCCGCCCCGCTATGCGCCCGGTTCCAACGCTCGACGCCGCCGAGCCAGTGCGCGGCGGGCTCGGGCACGGTCACAGCCCAATCGTAGAACGGCGGCAACACCGCGCGGGCTCGCTACTGCGCCGAAGCGCGCCCTTCATCACCGGCCGTCCTGCCAACACAGTGATCTCGTCGTTATCTCCATGCCGCCGAGCCAGTCCCGCATGCGGAACCTTCTTCGAGAACAGTTCAGCTCAGACCGCGTGCCTGTTCAAGGGCGTCTCGCAAGACCGCCCGGTGAAGATTCCCGCAGACGTGCCCTATATCGGGCACCCGCAGACGGCTCTCGGCGCCCTGATCGACCTCACAGCCAAGACCACGACCACTGAACCAGAACCCGCCACCGGCCAGCAGCTAATCTCGTTCCCGGCCCACCCTCGCCAGGCGTGGCCCCGTGGCGGCCGCGATGACCGACACATCCAGAACAACCCGTTCGGGCGCGGCACGGATGGCCATAGGGACGACTGGTCGGCCGTGCAGATCGGCGGATCCGGCGCGCACCATGTTTGGTTGTCGTCATCGTCCGTGGCCGCCGACGGGATGTCGCCAGCGCCGACCGCGACCGCCACGGTGAGCATTCCTGTGCCAGCATTCCTGTGTCAAGATGAGCCTGACGCAGGCGCCCATCGGCCAGGCACGCCAGCAGCCGGGTTCGCCGCGCGCGACGCCCGGTGCTCATGCCGGGTGGCGCCTGGCACCAGGCCGGCCGCGCGGTTGTCCTGCGCTGCGTCTGCGTGGTCTTCGTGCCCGGCTCAGACCCGTCATGTCCATGTCCCTGGGGTGAGGGCGCATCGGGACGGAGCCTTCGGCGTAGTGCTGGCGGTGCCGGGGATCACGGTGGTGAAGATCCCGCGCGGGACTTCAGGGCGGCGGACGCATGCGCCCGGCGCTGGGCGGTCAGCTCTTGCGCCCGACCCCGCACCACAGGACCGTGGGGCTGGCCGCTTCCAGGTCCGATGCGGGCCGCCACTGCGGTACTGGCACCACTCCCGGCTCGACCAGCTCGAAGCCGTCGAAGAACCGCGCTACCTCGGCCCGGGTGCGGTGGGTAACCTTCTCGGCGACCAGCTCGTTCATCGTGTCCGCGATCTCGGCCATCGCCGCGGCCTGGATGTCGCGGGCCGGGTGCGAGAGCGCCAGGTAGCTCCCGGACGGCACGCTGGCAGCCAGCCTGGCCACGATCCCGTACGGATCGTCCTGGTCGCTGATGTGCTGCAAGATCGCCATCAGCATGACGGCCACCGGACGGGAGAAATCCAGCACTTCCGCCGCCGCGGCAAGGATCGCGTCCGGGTCGCGCAGGTCGGCGTCGACGTACGCCGTGGTGCCTTCCGGCCCGCTCGCCAGCAGCGCCTTGGCATGGGACAGCACCACCGGGTCATTGTCGACGTACACCACCCGGCACTCCGGTGCCGCGCCCTGGGCCACCTCGTGCGTGTTGTTCGCGGCCGGCAGGCCGGTGCCGATGTCCAGGAACTGGCGGACCCCGGCCTCGCCCACCAGGTACCGGACCGCCCGCCCCAGGAAAGCCCGGTTCCCGCGTGCCGAGCGGACGATGTCCGGATGAGCCGCGATCACACGTTCGGCGGCTATCCGGTCGACGGCGAAGTTATCCTTCCCGCCCAGCCAGTAGTCATAGACCCGGGCGATGTGCGCCACGGTGGTGTCCACCCTGGCCGCCACCGGCCCGGAATCATCCGGCCGGCCGGATGACAGCCAGTGCCCTGCCACGATGCACCTCCTTCTCGCTCCCGGCAGCCCGCCGGTACGGCCAGGCAAGCCGCACACCGGCGCCAGCACCGTAACTGCCAGCCACACGACCCCAAAACACCAAGCATAGAGCGCACGAAACGCCGACTCGGTGCGATTGGGACTGGCGTTCTCCCGCAAGGTCCCCTGCACGCAGAACATGCGGTTCTGAAAGTGTGCCGTACGTGACCGCCGGCCCCACGGCGCCGGTTTAGACGGGATGTACGACGGTGGCCATGGTGCTGATCAGCCGTCGGAATCGCTGGGCTGCGCTGGTTTCGCCGGTGATGTCGATGCCGGTGTCTGACCCGGCGAAGATGAGGGCGGTCAGGGCTTGGGTGGTCGCGGTGATCGTGACCTCGGCCGGTGCGGGCGGGGTTCCCGCGGTGAGGGACCACTGGTGGCCGCATTCGGCCAGGTAGTCCGCGCCGTCGAGCCGGAAGTGCCAGCGGGCTGGCTCGTGGACCGGGACCTCGCTTACGTCCGCGAGGTCACCGGCCTGCGGGCCTAGACCTTTACGATCTCGTGCATCGAGGCGTGACTACAGCGCAGGTTAGATCCTTTCGAAGATCGCGGCGATGCCCTGGCCTCCCCCGATGCACATGGTGACCAGCGCGTACCTGCCGCCGGTCCGGCGCAGCTCGTAGAGGGCCTTGACGGTGAGGATGGCGCCGGTGGCGCCGACCGGGTGCCCGAGCGAGATGCCACTGCCGTTCGGGTTGGTCCGGTCCGGCGGAAGGCCGAGTTCCCTGACGACGGCGATCGCCTGCGCGGCGAACGCCTCGTTCACCTCGAACAGGTCGATGTCATCCAGCTTGAGGTCGGCCCGCTCCAGCACCCTGCGCACCGCGGGTACCGGGCCGATGCCCATTACCCGTGGCTCGACGCCGGCGTGGGCGTACGCGACCAGCCTGCCCATCGGCGTGCAGCCATGCCGTTCGGCATAGTCGGCACCGGCCAGGATCACCGCCGCCGCGGCGTCGTTGACGCCGGAGGCGTTGCCCGCCGTGACCGTGCCCTCGCTGTCGAAGGCCGGCCTGAGCCGGGCCAGGTCAGCCGCGGTCACCCCCGGCCGGATATGCTCATCGGCGTCGATGGTCGTGGTGCCCTTGCGGCCGGGCACTTGCACCGGCGTGATCTGCCCGGCGAAGTACCCCGCGGCGACCGCGGCGGCGGCGCGCCGGTGGCTCTCGGCGGCGAGGGCGTCCTGGTCCTCGCGGGACACATGGTAGTCGGCGGCCACGTTCTCCGCGGTCACGCCCATGTGACAGCCGTCGAACGGATCGGTCAGCGCGCCGACCACGGCGTCGATGACGGTGCCGTCATTCATCCGCTGGCCCCAGCGCATGGCGGGCAGCCAGTACTGCCCGCGGCTCATCGACTCGGCGCCGCCGGCCACGGCCACGTCGCAGTCGCCGAGCCGGATCGCCTGGGCGGCGGACACGATGGCCTGCAGCCCGCTGCCGCACAGCCGGTTGACGCCGAAGGCCGGTGTCCCGACCGGGAGGCCGCCGTTGACGGCCGCCACCCGGCTGAGGTACATGTCGCGGGGTTCGGTGTGGATGACGTGGCCGAACACGGCGTGCCCGACATGATCGGGCTGGACCTCCGCCCGCTGAACCGCCTCGCGCACGACGGTGGCGGCGAGGTCGCAGGGCGGGACGGCGGCGAGGCCGCCTCCGTATTTGCCGATCGCGGTCCGGACGGCGGACAGCACCAGGACGTTCCTGTCTTGTGGCATGACCTTCTCCTCACATGTCCAGGCCGCCGTTGACGGCCCAGATCTGCCCGGTGATGTAGGCGGACGCGTCGGCCGCCAGGAAGCCGACCACGCGGGCGATCTCTTCCGGCGCGCCGAGCCTGCCGACCGGGATCTGGCCGCGGATCCTGTCCAGTACCTTGTCGGGGATGGTGGCGAGCATGTCGGTGGCGATGAAGCCGGGCGTGACCGCGTTCACCGTGAGTCCGATCCCGTCGCCGAACGGGTGCTGCGCCCGGTTGAGCTGGAAGATGGCCTCCTTGGCCAGCGACTTGGTCAGGCCGAACATGCCGGACTTCGAGGCGGCGTAGTTGACCTGGCCGATGCTGCCGGTCTCGCCGATGGCCGAGGACATGTTAATGATCCGGCCGGTGCCGCGCTCGATCATGTGCTCGACCGCGGCCTGGGCCATGTAGAAGGCGCCCGACAGGTTGACCGCGATGACCTTCTGCCAGTCGTCATCGTTCATCTTGGCCACGGTCCGGTCGATCGTGATCCCGGCGTTGTTCACCAGGATGTCCAGTCGGCCGTGACGGTCGATGACTTCGTGCAGGACCCGCCGGCAGTCATCACCGCGGCCGATGTTTCCTTCGTGCACGGTGATCCGCTGGCCCGGGTAGTCGGCGGTCATGGTGGCGAGGAATTTCTCCGCGGCCTCATGATCGTGCCAGAAGCCGGCCGCGACGTGCGCACCCTGGCCGGCCAGTTCACGGCAGATGGCAGCGCCTATGCCGCGGGTCCCGCCGGTGACGAGTGCCACCCGGTCGCGGGCCATGCCCGGTCGTGTCTGCCGTTCGTGTTCCTGTCCCTGCAGCGGGGCACTTCGGTGGTCATCGTGTGCTTCCTGTCTCCGGCGTGCCTGCGGGTACCTGGTCGTCCTGCGCGGTGGCTTGCTGTAGCTTGGCCAGCACGGACGCGTCGCGAAGGGTAGTGGCGTCGCCGGGATTGCGGCCCTCCGCGATGTCGCGCAGCAGCCTGCGCATGATCTTGCCCGATCGGGTCTTGGGCACGTCCTCGGCCCAGATGATCCGCTTCGGCCTGGCGAGTTTGCCGATGCGCCCGGCCACGTGCTGGCGGAGCGCCTCCTTCAGCACGTCCTCGGCGGGCGTGTCGGCCCGCAGCGTGACGTAGGCCACGACCGACTGGCCGGTGAGCTCGTCGCTGACCGCGACCACCGCGGCCTCGGCGACCAGCGGGTGGGCCACCAGGGCCGATTCGATCTCGGCGGTGGACAGCCGGTGACCAGAGACATTGATGACATCGTCGATCCGGCCGGTGATCCAGAAGTAGCCGTCCTCGTCCCGGCGCGCGCCGTCGCCGACGAAGTAGACGCTTGGGCCGAACCGGCTGAAGTAGGTCTGGACGAACCGCTCCGCGTCGTTGTAGAGGGTGCGCAGCATACTGGGCCAGGGCTGGGTCAGCACCAGGACGCCGCTGCCCTGGTCGATCTCGTGGCCCGCGTCGTCGAACAGGGCGGCCGACACGCCGGGCAGCGGCCGGGTCGCGGAGCCGGGCTTGGTCGTGGTCAGGCCGGGCAGGGCCGAGATCATGATCGCGCCGGTCTCGGTCTGCCACCAGGTATCGACGATGGGGCAGCGCTCGCCGCCGATCACGGCGTGGTACCACAGCCATGCCTTCGGGTTGATCGGCTCGCCGACGGTGCCGAGCAGCCGCAACGAGGACAGGTCATGCTTGGCCGGGTACTGGGCGCCCCACTTCATGCAGGCACGGATCGCGGTCGGCGCGGTGTAGAAGATGGAGACCCGGTACCGCTCGACGATGTCCCACCAGATGTCCTTGTCCGGGTAGTCGGGCGCGCCTTCGAACATCACCGACGTGCAGCCGTTGGCCATCGGGCCGTAGACGACGTACGAGTGCCCGGTGATCCAGCCGACGTCGGCCGTGCACCAGAAGACGTCACGCTCCGGGTCCAGGTCGAACACCGTGGCCGTGGTGGCGGTGACACCGGTCAGGTAGCCGCCCGTGGTGTGCACGATGCCCTTCGGCTTGGCCGTGGAGCCGGAAGAATAGAGCAGGAACAGCGGATGCTCGGCTTCCATCGGCTCGGCCGGGCAGTCTCCGCTGGCGCCGCCGAGCAGGTCCTCATACCAGACGTCCCGGCCGGGCCGCATGGGGCAGGGGGAACCGGCCGAACGGACGACGACGATCGTCTCCAGCGTGGCCAGGTCCTCCACCGTCTCGTCGACGGCGGCCTTGACCGGGGAAGTCCTGCCCTTGCGGCGGGCGCCGTCGACGGTAATCAGCGCCCGGGCCGCCGACACCTCGAGCCGTTCCCGCACCGCGGAGGGGGCGAAGCCGCCGAATATCACGGTGTGCGGCGCGCCGATCCTGGCGCAGGCCAGCATGGCCACCACGACCTCGGGGATCATCGGCAGGTAGATCCCGACCACGTCGCCTTTGCGCACGCCGCGGGCCTTCAGCCCGTTGGCCAGCCGCTGGACCTCGGCGAGCAGGTCGGCGTAGGTCAGGTCGCGCTGCTCGCCTTCCTCGCCGTGCCAGTGGAACGCCACCCGGTCGCCGTGCCCGGCCTGGACGTGCCGGTCCAGGCAGTTGTACGAGACGTTGAGCGTGCCATCGGCGAACCACCGGTAGAACGGCGGGTTGGTGTCGTCCAGGACCTCGGTGAACGGCGTATCCCAGGTCAGCCGCTGCCGCGCCTGTCCGGCCCACCAGGCCTGCGGGTCGGCCGAGGCCTGCTCGTACACGGCAGGGTCGGCCGTGGTCGCGCGTGCCGCGAACCCGGCCGGCGGCGGGAAGCCGGTGACCTGGAGCAGCTCCTCAAGCCGTTGTTCTGAATCGGGTGCGGGCATGGCAGGCTCCTCCTCGGGCTTAGGTGCGACGCTAGGTCACGTTTTGTGATCAGTCATGTGCTCTTGGTCCCGGGCATTAGGGACTTACGGCCCTCGGCCGCGAAGGGCCGCCGTGCTGGGCACCGGGGATACCGGATCGCTGGCGAGGCAGCACCGCAAGGCTGCGCGGAACCAGCAGCCTCCGCCGTACTCAGGCCCAGGCCAGGCAAGCTGACTTAGCCGACCCGACCTAGCCGAGCTGGGCCAGGCCGCGGCCGATGCCCGCGGCGAAGAGGTCCAGGTCGGGCACTGACTCGTAGTCGGCGGTGACGCCGAAGGAGACGCTGTCCAGGTAGGACAGGATCGCGACCGAGATGCGCACGGCGTTGCCGATCGGCACGTACGGGTGGAGCGCGGTCAGCGGGCGGCCCAGGACGTAGAGCGGGCGGCGCGGGCCGGGAACGTTGGTCGTCACGGTCTGCACCAGCGGCTGCCTGATCCGGAAGGCGGCCTGCGTGCCGAACGCGAGCCACATGGGCACAGCCAGGCCCAGCATCCCGGTGAGGACCTCGGCGCTCACCGCCTGGTGGGTGTGCTTCAGGTGATCCATCTCCTGCCGGATCAGGCCGAGCCGGCGCAGCGGATCGGCCTCGCCGACGGGCAGGTTGGCCAGCACCGCCGAGACCCGGTTGGTGATGACGCCGTCTTCGCCTGGACTGCGGACCGACACCGGGACCAGGCTGCGCAGGACGAGTCCGTCGGCCAGTTCCCCGCGCTGGGCCAGCAGGTCGCGGAAGGCCCCGGTGATCGCGGCGAGCACGACGTCGTTGATCGTGCCGCCGTGCGCCGCGCGGATCCGTTTGAGGTCGGCGAGGTTCGCGGTGGTCCAGGTCCACCGGCGGCGCGGGCCGATCCGGCCGTTGAGGGAGCCCGCGGACGGGGCGGCCAGGTCCCGCGCGGCCCGGCCGAGGCCGCGGCCGTAGTCGAGCACGTCGTCGCGCGTGGCCCGGCGGAACAGGCCGGGGACCTCGGCCAGCTGGCGCAGCGGCCTGGGGACGACGTCGCGCAGGTCGCCGGCTGCCAGCTCGGCGAGCGACGGCCGCGGGCCGGCGTAGAAGAACTCGGCGTCCAGCGTGCTCATCCGATCCAGCGTCTGTGACATGGCTGCCTCCTAGGGACGATTCCGGCCGGACCGCCCGGCGCGTGGTGACGGATGCGGTCATGACGCCGATCCCGCCCGCGCCAGTTCGTCCTTGAGGACCTTGCCGAGGGAGTTCTTCGGCAGCTCGGAGCGGAACTGGAAGACCCGCGGGCACTTGTAGGCGGCCAGCCGCTCCCGGCACCAGGAGACCAGTTCGTGCTCGCGCAGCTCCATCGTGCCCCGCACGATGACCACGGCCATGACTTCCTCGCCGAGCCGCTCGTCGGGCACGCCGACCACGGCGGCCTCGGCCACGGCCGGGTGGGCGTGCAGGACGTTCTCGATCTCGCTCGGGTACACGTTGTACCCGCCGCGGATGATGAGCTCCTTCTTGCGGCTGACGATGAACAAGAACCCGTCCTGGTCGAAGTAGCCGAGGTCGCCGGTGTGCAGCCAGTCGCCGGTGAAGGCCTCGGCGGTGGCCTCGGGCCGGTTCAGGTATCCCTTCATCACGTGCAGGCCGCGGGTGACGATCTCGCCGACGTGCTCCGGGCCGGGCGGCAGCGGGCGGCCCTGGTCGTCCCAGATCTGAGTCTGCGTCCCCCAGATGGGCTTGCCCACGCTGTAGGCGCGACGCTCGGCCGCGCTGGGGTTGAAGGTCGTCGTGGACGCGGTCTCGGTCATGCCGTAGCCCTCCAGGATGACCAGGCCGAAGCGCTGCTCGAACGCGTCGAGTACCGGTACCGGGATGGACGCCCCGCCGGAGATGGCGACCCGCAGCGAGGACAGGTCGTAGCGGTCCAGGTCCGGGCAGGACAGCAGGTCGGCGAACATGGTGGGCACGCCCTCGAAGATCGTGGCCCGGTCGCGCTGGATCGCGGTCAGCACTGCCGCGGCGGTGAACCGGGGGATCAGCGACATGGTGCAGCCGAACCGCACGCAGACGTCCATGATGCTGGACAGCCCGAACACGTGGAACAGCGGCAGGACGGTGACGACCACGTCGTCCGGCTGGACGCCGAACAGCCGCCCGGGAATGTCGGCGTTCATGTACAGCTGGATGTGGGTGAGCTCGGCCCCCTTCGGCCGGCCCGTGGTCCCCGAGGTGTAGACGATGACCGCCGTGTCGCAGGGCTGCCGCATCACCATGTCAGAACGCGGCACCGTGCCGTCGAGGAGCCGCTCGAACGGCAGTGCCCCTGGCGAGCCCGCCGCGTGGCCGACGGCGTAGACCGCGCCGACCTCCGCGGCCTCGGCGCCCTTCGCCGCCTCGGCCAGCACCCCCTCCCAGGTGATCAGCGCCCGGGCTCCGCTGTCATCCAGGTGGTAGGCGATCTCCGGCGCCCGGAGCAGCACGTTCAGCGGCACCACGACGCCGCCGGCCTTGAGGATCCCGAAATAGCAGATCAGGAACTGCGGGATGTTCGGCAGCTGCAGCGCAACCCGGTCGCCGGGCCCGATTCCCGCCGCCGCCAGGTTCGCCGCGATCCGGTCAGATGCCTGATCGAGCTCGCCGTAACTGAGCTGGCCGCCGTCGAATACCGCCACCGGGCGGTCCGGTGCGCAGCGCGCGCTTTCACCGAGGATGACGGCAAGGTTGAAGCTCATGACCCCTCCTCTTTCGGAGCTGGAGCGGCCGGGCATCGTGCTGGGCCTGACATCAGGCTCGGCCCGGTGCCCGGGACCAGCTACGGGCGTTCAGCCTGGCTGGGAGGGACCTTCGGCCCTGCCGCCGCCGGCGCGCGCGGCTCAGCGTGGGAACGTGAGCAAGGCAACCAGGACAGACCAGGACCCGGGGCCGGGCCTGGCCGCACAGGCCGGCTACCTGATCGAGGTGGCGGCCCGCGCACCGTCGGTGCACAACACCCAGCCATGGCGGTTCGCGGTCACCGGGCACGCGGTCGAGCTGTACGCCGACGCCGGCCGCCAGCTGCTCGAAGATCCGGCAGGCCGGGAGATGATCATCAGCTGCGGCGCGGCGCTATTCGGGTTGCGGCTCGCGATCCGCTCGCTGGGCTACCAGCCCGAGACCGGATTGTTCCCCGAGCCCGGCCAGCGGCGGCTGCTGGCCCGGGTACGGGCGGGCCAGCCGGCCCCCATGACGCCCGATGAGCGGACGATGCTCCAGGCGGTACCGCACCGGCACACTCACCGCAGCGCGTTTGACCCTGAGCCGCTGCCCGGCGGCCTGCTCGCACGGCTGCAGGACGACGCCGCGGCCGAAGGCGCGACGCTGGCGGTGGTCGACGGCGGACCCGGGTACCAGAGGCTGACGGGAATCCTCGCCGCGTGGAACCGGAGGCGGGACCTCTATCCGACGTCGGGCCCGGAGATACAGTCGCGGGCCGAGACGCGGCGGTGGACCCGCGAGGCGGGCAGCCCGGCCAGGGACGGCGTGCCGGCGTACGCCTTCCCGGCCGCGGCCGGCGCGGAAACCGGGCGGCTGCCGCAGCGCGACTTCGACCTGGGACGCGGCTGGGGAATGCTGCCATCCGGCCGCCCGCCCGCTCCGGTCACGGCGGTCCTGGTGACACCCGGTGACGACGAGGAGAGCTGGCTGCACGCCGGGCAGGCCCTGCAGCGGCTGCTGCTACGCGCCGCCAGCCAGTGGGTCTTCGCCAGCCTGCAGACCCAGCCGCTGCAATCCGCGTCGGTCCGGGCTCAGATCCGCAGCAGCCTGGCGCTGCCCGGGACGCCGCAGCTGCTGCTCGAGATCGGCGTGGCCCGGACCAGCCACGCCACCGGCCGCCGGCCGCCGGCCGAACTGACATGACCTGCACCCTGCACGTGGCCTGGGACGAGCGGCTGGGCGGCTACGACTTCGGGCCTGGTCACCCGATGGCGCCCGTCCGGCTCACGCTGACCATGGAGCTGGCCCGGGCCTTCGGCCTCTTCCACCTGGACGGGGTCTCGGCCGAGGTCCCGGCCCCGGCCACCCAGGCCGAGCTCGAGCTGTACCACGATCCCGGCTACATCGATATCGTCCGGCTGGCCGGCAGCGGCAAGCTGCTGGGCCCGGGCAAGCAGGACATGACCGAGCGCGTGCTGCTCATGCACGGGCTCGGCACCGAGGACGACCCGGTGTTCCCCGGCATGCACGAGGCGGCCGCCATGGTGACCGGAGCCACGCTGGCCGCGGCCCGAGCCGTGTGGACGTCGCAGGCGCAGCACGGGGCCAGCCTCGCGGGCGGCCTGCACCACGCCATGGCCGGGAACGCCAGCGGGTTCTGCGTCTACAACGACCCGGCCATCGCGATCGCCTGGCTGCTCGGCCAGGGCGCGGAGCGGATCGCCTACGTCGACGTGGACGCCCACCACGGGGACGGCGTGGAGCGGGCGTTCTGGAACGACCCGCGGGTCCTGACCATCGGACTGCACGAGCACCCGGACACCCTGTTCCCCGGTACCGGGTACGCGTCCGATACCGGCGGTCCCGACGCGGAGGGTTCGGCGGTCAACGTGGCGCTGCCCGCCCTCACCGGGGACGCCGGGTGGCTGCGCGCCTTCCACGCCGTGGTGCCGCCGCTACTGCGGCAGTTCCGGCCGCAGATCCTGGTCAGCCAGCATGGGTGTGACTCGCACCGGGACGACCCGCTGACCAACCTGGAGCTGACCATCGACGCGCAGCGGGCCGCGCACGCCGCGATCCACCGGCTCGCCCATGAGTATTCGGGCGGCCGCTGGCTGCTCACCGGCGGCGGCGGCTACGAGCACGTGCACGTGGTGCCGAGGAGCTGGACCCACCTGCTGTTCGAGGCCGCGGGCCGGCCGCTCGACCCGGCATCGGCCACCCCGGGACGGTGGCGAGAGTACGTGTCCCTGGTGACCAGCCAGGCCGCCCCCGAGACGATGACCGAAGGCGGCCGCGTGACGTTCGCTTCCTTCGACGACGGACACGACCCGGCCGATCCGGTCGACCAGGCCGTCATGGCCACCAGGAAGGCCGTTTTCCCCCTGCACGGCCTGATGCCCTGAGGTCTACGCTTGCTTCCGGGTCTGGATCACAAGGAGGCAGGGCGATGGCGGAGGTCGAGGGAGCCAGGAGTTTCGGCGTTTCAGCTGAGGCGGTCTGGGCGGTGGTCGCCGATCCGGCTCGGCTGGCGGAGTGGGTGCCGACCATGCGCCGGGCCGAGGCGGCCGGCCAGGCCGAGGTCCACCTGGAGGGCGAGTCACACGGCCACCCCTACTCCCTGGACAGCACGCTGCGCGCCGACCAGGGCAATCGGACCCTCCACTGGGGCTCCGACGCGGACGAGGGTTACCGCGGCTGGCTCCGGGTGCTCGACCGGCCGCCGGGATCCGAGGCGCGGTTGCACCTCGCCGTCCCCGACGGCCGGCTGGGGCCGTCGGCGGACGCCGCGGCGGAGGAAATCCGCCGGGGCATAGCGGAGGCTTTCGACCGGCTGGGAGGCCTCGTCGAGAGCTGACCCAGCCCCGGCTGGACCGTCAGCTGCGGTTTTCCGGCGGGACGATGAGGACCGGGCAGTGCGCGTGCTGGGCCACCTGGCCGGCCGTCGAGCCCATCATCAGCCGGGTGAAGCCGCCCGCGCCGCGCGAGCCCAGGACGATCATGTCGGCGTCCTGGCCCGCGTTGAGGAGCTCCTCGGCCGGGAAGCCGTGGACCGCCTTGACCGTGACCGAGTCCGGGCGCGGTCCGTCCAGCCCGGCCAGCACCTTGTCGGTCTCGGCCTGAGCCAGCTGACGGGCCTCCTCGGTCCGGGCCGTGTCATCCGGGTAGATGGCCATGCCGCTGTAGTAACCCCTGACGGCCTCGTGCACGGTGATGACCGTGAGCGGCACCTGACGGATGGCCGCTTCGTGCATGGCCCATTCCAGGGCGCGCTGGGAATGACCGGAACCGTCCACTCCGACGATGATCCCCGACATTGCCTTCTCCTTATGCCATGGGGGCTCCTGCCCCTCCGCTACCGACGCTAGGCACCCAGGACCCGCCCGATAAGGGCCGTCCGGGCTGGGCACCAGGGACCTTGGTCCTTAGCCCGGGGTGGACTTACTGCCTAGAGTTGAGGTGGCACAAGGGCCGCGGGGCCCTTCACGAAGGTCAGGAGTTACCGTGACAAGTCCGGTGAGCGGTACAGGGGCGGGCGAGGCTAAGCCGCCGATCGCGGTGTTTCTCATGGACGACCATGAGATCGTCCGCCGGGGCGTCCGCGACCTGCTGGAGGCCGAGCCGGACATCACCGTGGTGGGGGAGGCGGGCACCGCGTCCTCGGCGCTGGCCCGCATCCCCGCGCTCAGGCCGGACGTGGCCGTTCTCGACGTCCGGCTGCCGGACGGCGACGGGGTGTCGGTGTGCCGGGAGATCCGCTCCCGGATGCCCGAGGTGGCCTGCCTGATGCTGACCTCGTTCGGCGACGACGAGGCGCTCTTCGACGCGATCATGGCCGGCGCGGCGGGATACGTGCTCAAGCAGATCCGCGGCACCGATCTGGTGGGCGCGGTGCGCACGGTGGCGTCGGGCCAGTCGATGCTGGACCCGCGGGCGGCCAGCCAGCTGATGGCCCGGCTGCGCGACCAGTCGGCCAAGCAGGACCCGCTGGCCGGGCTGAGCAACCAGGAGCGCAAGATCCTCGAGCTGATCGGGGAAGGAATGACTAACCGGCAGATCGGCGAGCGGATGTTCCTGGCCGAGAAGACCGTGAAGAACTACGTGTCCGCGCTGTTCGCCAAGCTCGGCATGGAACGCCGCACCCAGGCCGCCGCATACGCGGTCCGCGCCTTCGACCACAACGCGGGCGGCGAACCTCACTACGGTCCCGGCGCGTAGGGACCTTCTTCCCTATGCGGACAGTCTCCTGTTAGGCATCCTCGGCTTCATGTACTCCGACGGCTCGGCTCTCAGCCAACTGACCAGGGGCGACTGCCTCAGGCTGCTGGCCACGGCGCCCATCGGGCGGATCATCTACACCCGGCAGGCGCTGCCCGCCGTGGAGCTGGTCAACTTCGCGCTCGAGAGCGGCGACATCATCATCAGGACGGACCGGAGCGGCAAGCTCGCCGCCGCGACCCGCGAGGCGATCGTCGCGTTCGAGGCCGATGCCCTGGACTGTGAGAACCGCTCAGGCTGGAGCGTCACCGCCATCGGCCCCTCACGCGAGGTGACCGACGCCGCGGAGATAGCGCGGCTACAGGAGATAGGCCTCAGTTCCTGGGCTCCCGGCCAGCGGGAGCACTTCATCCGGATATCACCGCAGCTGCTGAACGGCCGCTGGCTCGGGGCCGGCCACCGGGCCTTCGAGCTCGGTGCGACGGCCTGATCGCACCCTTGCGGCCGAAGGTCTGGCCGCGACGGGACCTTGGTACCTGTCCCGGTGCGGCGCACCGGGGTGGGCTGGGATCATGAGCGAGCCGATGACCCCAGCGGAGATCACCAGGTACGTAGTAGCCAGGGCGATATGGGCGCCCTCGGTGCACAACACCCAGCCGTGGCGGTTCACCGCCGACGGCGGCCCGCGGCTCAGCCTGCACGCCGATACCGGCCGCCGGCTGGCCGCGGCCGACCCGGACGGCCGCGAGATGATGATCAGCTGCGGTTCCGCGCTGTTCAGCATCCGGCTGGCCCTGAGATCCCTCGGCTACGTCCCGGAAACCAGCGTGCTGCCCGATCCGGGCCAGCCGGCGCTGGTGGCCCAGGTGTCCTGGCGGGAGCGCGCCGCTGCCGACGAGTTCGAGCGGCGGCTGTCCGGCCACCTGCTCACCCGGCGGACCCACCGCGGCGCGTTCGACCCGGAGCCGCTGCCCTCCGGCACGCTCGCGGCGCTGCGCGCGGGCGCGGCCAGGGAAGGGGCGGCCCTGCGCATCGTGGCGGACGACGGGCACCGGGCCGCCCTCGCCGCCGCCGTCCAGGCCGCCGAGCACCAGTTGCGCCGCGACGGCGAGCGCCTCCGCGAGCTCGCCAGGTGGACGCCGGCACCCGGCAGCGCCTGCCGCGACGGAGTGCCGGTCACCTCCTACCCGGCGCGGGCCGAGCCCACCGAGCCGGACTTCCCCGGGCGGGATTTCGCCCGCGGGCACGGCTGGGGCCTGCCGCCGCTCAGCCCGGCCACGTCGCACCGGGCCGCCGGCGTGGTCGGGCTGCTCACCACGACCGCCGACCGCCCGGCGGACTGGGTGAACGCCGGGCAGGCCCTGCAGCGGATCATGCTCACCGCGAGCGTCTGCGGGGCGGCGGTGGCATTGCACAGCCAGCCGCTGGAAAAGCCCTGGCTGCGCGAGTTCATCAGGACCCGGCTCAGCGACGGCGCGTACCCGCATATGGTGCTCCGGATCGGGCTGGTCACCCAGGTGGCGACCAGCGTACGGCGCGATCCCGAAGACGTCCTGGTCCCAGCTGGTCCCTAGCCGCGCGGGACCCGCCACTCCAGCCTGGTGCCGGGCCGGGGGGCGCCCTGGTCGGCTGGCTCGAGCCGCAGTTCGCCGCCGAGCTTCTCGGCCCGGCTGGCCAGGTTGCGCAGCCCGCTGCGCCTGCCCTCGGCCGGGATGCCGGTCCCGTCGTCGGTCACCTGCACGGTCAGCATCGCGTCGGGGCTCACGTCCACGGTCACGTCCACCTGGCTGGCGTTCGCGTGCCTGGCCACGTTGGACAGCGCCTCGCGCAGCGCGGCGAGTGCCTGCTCGGCCGCCTCGGGACTGATACCGGCGCCGAGGCCGGCCCCCAGCCGCAGCGACGGGGCGAAGCCGAGCATGTCCGTCATCTCGTCGACTAGCGCCAGGACCTCCCCGCGCAGGTCCGGCCCGGCCGCCACATCCGGGGACTGCAGCGCGAAGATCGTGGCGCGGATGTCCTTGATGGTCTCGTCCATCGCGTCGACCGCGTGGGTGATCCGGCTGGCCACCTCTGGCTTGGTGATCATGGGCATGGTGCCCTCCAGCGACATGCCGGTGGCGTAGAGCCGCTGGATGACCAGGTCGTGCAGGTCACGCGCGATCCGGTCGCGGTCCTCGTACAGCGACAGCCGTTCGGCCTCCACCCGCCTCGCGTCGAGCTCGAGCGCGACGCCCGCCTGGGCCGCGAACGAGGCCACCACGTCCGCCAGGACCTGGGGGAACGGCGGCGCGCCGTGGCGGCGCCCGACGGTGAGCACGCCGCGGACGTTGCCCGGCGCGCCGAGCGGGAACACCACCGCGGGCCCGATCTGGCTCATCGCGCCGCGGGCGGCCCTGGCGGCCCGCCCGTCGGTGGCGAAGTCCTCCGACGTCACCGGCTCGCCCGTGGCCAGCACCCGGCCGGACAGGGACTGGCCGGCCGGCAGCACCAGGCCGCCGACCGCGGCGGTGCCGTCGCCGTCGGCGTAGGTGATCGTCAGCCCCCGGCCCTCCTCGTCGGGCAGCGCGAGCACGGCCAGGTCGGCGCCGGACAGCTCGCGCGCCTTGCGGGTGATGTCGGCCAGCACCTCGCCCGGCTCGGAGCCGGACAGCAGCCGGGTGGTGACCTCGGCGCTGGCCTCGATCCAGCGCTGCTGGCGGCGGGCCGAGTCGTACAGCCGGGCGTTCTCGACCGCCACGCCGGCCGCCGCGCCCAGCGCGACCAGCACCGCCTCGTCGTCCTCGGTGAACTCGCCGCCGTCGCGCTTGCCGGTCAGGTACAGGTTGCCGAACACCTCGTCGCGGACCCGCACCGGGACGCCGAGGAAGCTGCGCATCGGCGGGTGCCCGTCCGGGAAGCCTGACGACGCCGGGTGGGCGGCGATGTCGGCCAGCCGCAGCGGCCGGGGGTCGTCGATCAGCAGGCCGAGCAGGCCGCGTCCCTCGGGCCAGTGGTGGATCCGCGCGATCTCGTCCTGGCTCAACCCGACCGGGATGAACTCGGCCAGCCGTTTCCCTTCGCCGATGACGCCGAGCGCGCCGTAGGTCGCGTCCACCAGGACGACGGCGGCTTCGACGATCCGGCGGAGCGTGGACTCCAGGTCCAGGCCGGAGCCGATCGCGACGACCGCTTCGAGCAGCCCCCGCATCCGGTCCCTGGTCGCCAGGACGGCCTGCAGCCGGCTCTGCAACTCGGCCAGCAGCTCGTCGAGCTGCAGCTGCGGAAGGAGTCCAGGCTGGCCCTCAGGTTCCACCATCAGGTCCTTCCCCCGATGACGATGCACCGTAAGAATAGCGGCCTGCGCCCCGGCGGGCTAGGGAGGAGGTGCCAGGCCGGGTCACGACCATGAGGCCGAACGGGCGGCCGCTAGCCCTGGTCACGCGGCACGCTAGCCCAGCAGTTCGTAGCCGGGATTGATCATCGCGGGGTGACCGTCAGCGCCGATGCCGACCATGCCGCTCAGCCGGACCCGGCGGCCGGGTTCGAGGCCGGCGATGTGCGTGCGCCCGTAGAACACGACGGTCAGCGCGCCGGTCGAGTCGGCCACCTCGCAGGCCAGCAGGTTACTGTCCGGCCTGACCGGGCGGACCTCCGCCGCGTGCAGGCGGCCCTGGACGACGGCGCGGCCCGGCTGGTGCAGCGATCCGATCGGGTCCGCGCCGGACGGCGGCACCGGCCGCTCATAGTCGCGCAGGCTCCCGGCCCCGGACCGCGTCGCGTGCAAGGTCTCGACCTTGTGCCGGACGTCGAAGGGAATGATGGTGGCGGCCGCACCGGGCACCCGGCTGACCCGGTGGGCGATCCGGTCCGCAGTGTGGTCGTGCAGCAGCCGGGCCTGCGGGGAGTAGCTCCGGCGCGGCAGCACCACCGTCACGTGAGTGCCTGGCCGCGCCGCCTCGGCCGCGGCCAGCCGGGCCGCGGCGTGCGCGAGCCGCCGGTCCGGGCAGTCCGCCAGCTCCAGCGCGATCTTGGTGCCGGCCCCCAGCCACTGCCGCCTGAGCCGGTCCGACCGGGCGCTGTCCAGGCTGAAGTGGACGGCGCGCAGCTGCGACGGCCGCAGGCTCTTGGCGTACCTGATCGCCGCGATGGTGGCCAGGTCGTAGCCGTCCACCAGGAGCAGGACGACCCGGCGGGAGTAGTCCGGCGGGTGCGGCTGCAGCTCGCCGCCGGGATCGGCCAGGATGGCGGCTTCGTGCCGGTACTCCCGGTTCAGCCGGATCAGGGCGAAGACCAGCACCGGGAAGATGATCACGATCAGCCACGCGCCCTCGGTGAACTTCACCACCGCGAACAGCAGCACGACCAGGCGCGGTGTAGACCCCGCCCGCGGCGTTGATCACCAGCCGCCGCCGCCAGCCTGCCTCCCGCGTCCTGCGGTGGTACCTGGCCATGCCGAACCCCGCCATCGCGAAACCGGTGAACACGCCGATCGCGTAGAACGGGATCAGGGCGTCCACCGTGGCGCCCGCCACCAGCATCAGCGTCAGCGACAGCGCGGCCAGCAGGATGATCCCGTTGGAGAACACCAGCCGGTGGCCGCGCCGGGTGAGCCAGCGGGGCAGGAAGGAGTCCTCGGCGACGAAGCTGGCCAGGAACGGGAAACCGGTGAAGCTGGTATTGCCGCCGGTGAACAAGATCGCGGCCGTCGCGGCCTGCAGCGCGAAGAACATGACCTGCCCGGCCGGGCCGGCCCGAAGACCACCCTGGCCTCCTGGGCCAGCACGGTCGGGAACCCGGCGGTGTAGGGAATCGCGTGGGTGACGTGGGCCAGCCAGGAGATGCCGGCGATCAGGACCGCGACGATCGTTCCCTGGATGGCCAGGATCTGCCGGGCGTTGCGCCCCTCGGGCGGGCGCAGCGCGCTGACCGCGTTGGACACGGCCTCGATCCCGGTCAGCGACGAGCCGCCGTTGGCGAAGGCCCGCGCCATGATGTAGATCGCGCCGAAGGCGATCAGGCCGGAGTGCGATCCGATGCCGACCGAGCCCGGCCCGGGTACGACACGCGGCAGCCCGCCGGCGAGCTCGCGGGCCACCCCGGCGACGATCATCACGATGACCGAGCCGGCGAACAGGTACGTCGGCAGGGCGAAGACCCGGCCGGCCTCCCGTATGCCGCGCAGGTTGCCCAGGCACATGACGCCGATCGCGACGACCGAGATGACCAGGAGGATCTTCGGGCCGATCACGGGGATCCGGGACAGCGCCGGGAAGGCCGAGACGATCGCGGCGGATCCGGCCGCCGTCTGCACGGCGACCGTGACCACGTAGTCGATCAGCAGCGCCACCGCGGCCACCTGGGCGACCCGCGGGCCGAAGTTTTCCCTGGCCACCACGTACGAACCGCCCGCCCTGGTGTACACCGACACCACCTCGCGGTAGGACAGCACCACCAGCACGACGCCGAACAGGACCAGCAGGGTCATCGGCAGCACCAGCGTGAAGGCGGCCAGGCCGAAGAACGGGAGCAGCGCGTACAGGATTTCCTCGGTGCCGTACGCCGCCGACGAGAGCCCGTCGCAGGACAGCACGCCCAGCGCCAGCGGCCGGGACAGGCGCTGGTCCTTGAGCTGCTCGGTGACCAGCGGCGGTCCGAGCACCCGGCGCTTCACCGCATACCAGAACCCGTCAGGCACCTCGGCCGCCGTCACGTCCGCCGTCGCCATCTGGTCCTCCTCCTGGCTTATAGCTGAAGGAAACCGCGGGGCGGGGCAGGCCGGCCAGGGTCTAAGGTGCGGGACCTTCGGCACTCGCCGCGGTGCTCTACGTCTCTTCCGGCCGCCGGAAAGCCGGCCGAAACTGAGGTCAGGAACGCGAGATACCGGGGAGTGACCGTCATGCACGCATACGTCAGGGACATCATGACCACCGGCGTGGTGGCGGTCGGGGCGGACACCAGCTACCGGGAGATGGTCGCCATGTTCCGCCGGCACCGGGTCAGCGGATTCCCCGTCGTCGACGGCGACGGGAAGGTGACCGGCGTCGTATCCGAGACGGACCTGCTGGCCCTGGCGGCCGGGCATCCCCGCCGCAGGCACCGCACGGCCGGCGATGCGGCCGCGCGCGACCTGATGACCCGCCCGGCGGTGACGGTCAGCCCGGACGAGCTGGTGAAGACCGCGGCCCGGCTGATGCACTCGCGCAAGCTCCAGCGGCTCCCCGTCGTCGACGGCAACGGGCACCTGGCCGGCATAGTCAGCCGGTCCGACGTGCTGAGCGTCTTCCGCCGCAGCGACGAGGAGATCCGCCGCGAGATCACCCAGGACGTGATCGCGGACGGGTTCTTCACCGACCCGGCGCGGCTCACCGTGACCGTGCACAACGGGATCGTGACGCTGGAGGGCGAGCCGGGCAGTGCCGCGCTCGGGGCCGGCATCGCCGGCCAGGCCGAGCACCTCGAGGGCGTGGTCGCCGTCAGGGACCGCTTTGTTTACCCGGACCGTTCGGCCCCTTCATTCCCTTCCGACCCGGGACTTTAGTCCCGTACCTCGCAGCCCGAACGCCCTAGCCGCCGGGCCGTCCCCGCGGTCATGATGGCGGTAGGCGAACGACGCGCCCGGAATAAAGGTCCGCCAAGGAGGACGAGCAATGGCAGCCAAGCCCATCGTGGCCGGTACGGACGGTTCTGAGGAGTCACTGCGGGCGGTCGACTGGGCCGCCAGGGAGGCGGTGCTCCGCGGTGCCCCGCTGCGGATCGTGGCCGCCGCGGCGCTGCTGCCCCGGATGGCCTCACGCGTGGGCACGGTCGAGTACGACACCGTGACCGACGTCCTGCTCAAGGAGCGTGACCGCGCCCTGGCCGCCGCGGCCGAGCGGGCCGCAAGGACGGCCCCCGGCCTGCTGATCGACTCTGACCCGCTGAACGGTGAGCCCGCCCAGGCCGTCGCCGAGAGCGGCTCTGGCGCGCAGATGCTGGTGCTCGGCTCCCGCGGCACCGGCGCGTTCACCGCCCTGCTGCTCGGCTCGGTCAGCCGGTACGCCGCCAGCCACGCGTCCTGCCCGGTGGTGGTCGTCAGGGACGAGGCGCCGAGCCCGCACGGGCTGGTCGGCGTCGGCGTCGCCAACCTGGACACCTGCGGCGACGCTCTCACGTTCGCGTTCGAGGAGGCGAGCCTGCGTAAGGCCAGCCTGCTGGCCGTGCACGCCTGGCATGTGCCGCAGACCGAGATCTCCCGGGCCGGCCAGGCGTTCACCCCGCCCGGCCCGCAGGCCGCCGCGGCCGACGCGGGCCGGCACCTGACCGGGCTGCTGGACGACTGGCGGGCCAAGTACCCCGACGTCCCGGTCAGCCAGGAGGTCGTGCACGGTCACCCGGCCCGGGTCCTGGTCGGCCTGTCCGCCCGCGCCGACCTGGTGGTCGTCGGCCGGCACACCAGGCACCCGGGGCGGCCCGGCCCCGGCTCGGTCCGGCACCCGTCGTAGCCGGCCACGATCCCGTATGTCGTCCCGGTCATGGCGACCTCCTCTTACGTTCCAGGCGGCCAGCCTGGCCGCTGGGCCGTCCCGGTAACAGGGAAGAAGGTCCCGAGGCCGGGTACCAGATGTCGATGGCCGAGGGCCCCCTGGGCTGCCATTGCCAGGGGACCTAGAGCCCAAGGCCAGGGCCTAAGGACCCTGCCCTGCGCTGGCCCGGCGCGGCAGGCTTGACCACAAGGCTCGCCTGCTGGAGGTGAACGTCATGCGCAGCCACGCGAAACTGCGGCTGAACGAAGGCCTGGCCAGGCTGGCCCGTTGGCTCGGCTTCGACCGCAACCCGCTACGACGGGGCACGGACCGGATCGAGGGCGCCCTGCGGCTGATCATGATCATCCTGGCCGTGCTGGCGGTACCCGCCGCCTCGGTCACGGCCGGCCGGTGGGCCGATCACTACATCCTGCACCAGGCTAAGGTCCAGCAGGCGGTGGACCACCAGGTCGCCGCCGTCCTGCTGCGCGATGCCCCGGCGACCGGGGTCCCGGACCCGTACACGTCCGTGGAGGCCTCCTGGGTGCCGGCCCGCTGGCAGCCGCCCGGGCAGCCGCCCCGGACCGGCGAGGTGCTCGCCGCGGTCGGCGCGCGCAAGGGAAGCACGGTCCGGACCTGGATCGACCGGTCCGGCGCGGTCACCGACCCGCCGCTGGACCACCGCGTCGTAGCCGGCGACGTCGTGATGGCCGTCACGGCGACCCTTCTGCTGTCGGGGCTGCTGCTAATGGCGGCCTGGGCGCTGGCCCGCAGGTTGCTCGACCGCCGGCGGCTGCGTTCCTGGGAGACCGAGTGGCGGGCCAGCGGACCGCAGTGGAGCGGGCATCGCAGCTGAGACGTAGCCGGGCCCAACAACAGTTAGGTGGCGCGGGCCTGGATCGCGGTCAGCGCGATCGTGTAGATGATGTCTTCCACGAGGGCGCCGCGGCTGAGGTCGTTCACCGGCTTGGCCAGGCCCTGCAGCATCGGGCCGATGCTGACCACCCGCGCACTGCGCTGTACGGCCTTGTACGTCGTGTTGCCGGTGTCCAGGTCGGGGAAGACGAAGACGCTCGCCCGGCCGGCCACCAGGCTGCCGGGCCGCTTGGCCTGGCCAACCGAGGCGATGGCGGCGGCGTCGTACTGCAGCGGGCCATCGATGAGCAGATCCGGCTCGCGCTCGCGCACGACCCGGGTGGCCTCGGCCACCTTGTCCACGTCCGACCCCGTCCCGGAGGTCCCGGTGCTGAAGCTGATCATCGCCACCCGCGGCTCGATGCCGAACAACCGGGCCGACGCCGCGCTCTGGATGGCGATGTCGGCTAGGTCCTCGGCGTCCGGCTGCGGGTTGATGGCGCAGTCACCGTAGACGACAACCTCGTCGGGCAGGCACATGAACAAGACCGAGGAGACCAGGCGGGCGCCCGGCTTGGGCCCGATGATCTGCAGCGCCGGGCGGACCGTGCTCGCGGTGGTATGCACCGCCCCGGAAACCAGGCCGTCGACCTCGCCCTGCCGGAGCATCATCGTGCCGACCGTGACCGGGTCGGCCAGGTGCTCGCGCGCCACCTCCTCGGTCCAGCCTTTGTGCCGGCGCAGATCGGTCAGCGGGGCCACGTAGCGCTCGGCGACGGCACACGGATCGACCACCGTGACACCCTCGGGCAGGTTCAGGCCGAGCTGCGCGGCCTGGGCGGCCACCTCGTCGGGGGAGCCGAGCAGCAGGCAGCGAGCGATGCCGCGTTCGGCGCACGCGACCGCGGCCCGGATGGTCCGGGGCTCGGTCCCCTCCGGCAGGACGACCAGCGCGTCAGCGGCCCGGGCCAGCTCGGCCAGCTGATAGCGGAACGCCGCCGGGCTCAGCCGCCGCGACCGGGACGCCCCGGTCAGCGACTCCAGCCAGGACGGATCGAGCGCGTCAGCGACATCGTCGGTTACCTGCCGCGCAGCCGACCACTCGCGCCTGCTCGCCGGCCACGTAGCCGCTGGCCGCGATGGCGAACTGCTCGGCCAGTCCCGCCACGTCGCCGTCCGCGGGCCAGTAGCCGGCCAGCACGACGTCGGCGTCGAGGGCACGGGCCAGCGCCTCGTTCAGCGAGCTGGCGTACAGCCTTGAGGGCGCCGGGCTGAGGCCCTGGATCACGACCACGTCGGACCCGGTGTAGACCGGCTCCCAAGCCGCGACGATCTTCTCCAGCACGACCTCCAGCTCGCCCTGGCCGAGCTGCTGCTCCAGGAGGGCGATGCTGAGCGGTTCCGGGGGCCGGAGCGTGGTGACCGCGGCCACCAGCTCGGCTGACCGGTCCGGGCCGCCGTAGACGCTGGGTTGCGTCATCGGTTTGACGAAGGCGACCTTGACGCCCTGCCGGTCCAGCGCACGCAGCAGCCCCAGGCACGTCCTGGCCAGGGCGGAATGATCGGCGACCGGCGCGACGAGCAAGCTGCGGGCCACACGGCACTCCTAACGATCGCGCCCGGCGGCCGCCACCGTCGCGATGAGTCGCGCGGTGTCGCGGGCGATCAGCAGTTCCTCATCGGTCGGCACCGAAACCGGAATCGCCAGCCTGGCTGGTGCGCTCGCCCGTTCGGGTCATCTCGGGGGTGCTCCTCGCGCTGGCCCGAGCTTGGCCCGGCTGTCTGTATGTCAGCCTACGGGCATGCCGTAGCGGAGGGCGGGTACGGCCGCGGCGATCTCCAGGAGGCGGTTGTATTTGGCCACGCGTTCGCCGCGGGCCGGGGCACCGGTCTTGAGGTGGCCGCTGCCGGTGCCGACAGCCAGGTCGGCGATGAAGTGGTCCTCCGTTTCGCCGGAGCGGTGCGAGACGAACTGGCGGTAGTCGGCCTGGCGGCAGATGGCCATAGCCTGCAGCGTCTCGGTCACGGTGCCGATCTGGTTGAGCTTGATCAGCGCGGCGTTGCCGATGCCGCGCGTGATGGCGCGGGTGATGATGGCCGGGTTGGTGCAGAAGATGTCGTCGCCGACCAGCTCGGTCGTGTCGCCCAGGCGGGCGGTGAGCGCGATCCAGCCATCCTCGTCATCTTCGCCGAGGCCGTCCTCGATCAGGTGCACGGGGAACTGCGCGGTGATGGCCGCGAGCCGGTCGATCATGTCGACGCTGGTCAGCAGGTCACCGGCCACTCTGTAGCGCCCATCGGGCTGACGGAACTCCGAGGCAGCCAGGTCCAGCGCGATGGATACGCCGCCGGCTCCTGTCTTGTAGCCGGCGTCGGAGATGGCCTGGACGAGCAGGCGGAGGACCTCTTCCGGTTCGGTGATCTCCGGGGCGAAGCCGCCTTCGTCGCCCAGCCCGGTGGACAGCTTGCGGCCGGATAGCTCGCGGCGCAGCGCGCCGTAGACTTCGGCGCCGGCCCGGACCGCTTCGGCCATGGACGGGGCGCCGACCGGCGCGACCATGAACTCCTGGAAGTCCAGCGAGTTGGGCGCGTGCACGCCGCCGTTGAGCACGTTGAAGTGCGGCACCGGCAGGGAGGGCGGGACGCCGTCCGGCGTGATCCACTGCCACAGCGGGATCCCGGCGGATGCGGCCAGCGCCCGGGCCAGTGCCATCGAGGTGCCAACCGTGGCGTTGGCGCCCAGCCGACTCTTGTTCTCGGTGCCGTCGAGGTCGATCATGGCCTGGTCCGCCTCGGCCAGCGAGGTCCAGGGCCGGCCGCGCAGGAGGTCGCTGATCTCGGTGTTGACCGCCGACACCGCCCCGAGAACCCCCTTGCCCTCGTACCTGTCCGGGTCATCGTCGCGGCGTTCCACCGCTTCCCGGGAGCCGGTCGAGGCGCCGGACGGGACCCCGGCGCGAGCCACTGTGCCGTCCGCCAGCCGCACCGTGACCGCCAGGGTGGGCCGCCCGCGGGAGTCGAGGATCTCCAGGGCTGACAGATCCATCACGTCGAACGTTGGCATCATCTGCTCCTATCCGGGGGTGCCCGTCCGGGCCACCCGTATGCTGTCGACCTATGCTTGGGCACCAGAGGCTTGACGGCGCGTCTCACGCGGCCTGCCGACGCCGGGCCAGGCTCTGGCGGGTCAGCCATCCGATCACGCCGAGCCCGGCGGCGAAGCCGGCCGCGGCCAGACCCTGGGCCAGCTCGACGCGAGTGGCGATCTCGGCCTGCCGGATCGGAGCGGCGACCACGTCGCCTGCCTGGTTGATCCACACCTCGACCCGACTGCCCGCCTCCGCCCCGGCGGGCGCGGAGACCCGGCCGGCGCGCAGCAGCCCGTCCGGGCTCCGCCACTGCGCGGGCGTATCCGGAACCTGCCTCGCTCCGTGCCTATGCGCGGGGGCAGCCTGCAGCAGAGTTGCGGGAACCTGGCGCAGGGTAGCCTGCTGGGCCTGCGCGGCCCGGGAGAGGGTGGCGTCGGCCCACCGGCCCGCGGCATTCGCGACGAACGGGGATACGCCCATGAACGCGGCCATCAGCGCGCCGTACACGGCGTTCTCCGTCCGCTCCGCCTCGCGGCCCCCGGTCTTGGCTTCAGCCTGCGTCGATCTCACCATGGAGCCAGATTGCGCTGGCCCTGGCGACGGCGTTAGGGGTACGGGTCCCTAGTTCAGGGGACCTTGGTCATGTCCGCCGCCTCGCGCTGGCCCGCACGGGCTGGCGGCACCCTGGTGGCGCGGTGCTCGCCGAGGGCGTCGGCCTGCGGCTGCCTCCGGACGAGCTCGCCCAGGCCATGCCGGAGGCCGAGCGGGACGAGCACGGCCACATCCGGCTGGCCGAGCTCGAGCTAGACCGCCTGCTAGCCAAACTGGTTAAGGACCGCTTCAAGGAGCGGAGGCAGAACGTCACGGTCGAGGGCAAGAACATCGGCTACGAGCTGCGCTGCGCGCCGCCCATCCCGTTCGACATCGAGTACACCCGCGACCTGGGCTACAGCGCCGTCGATTACCTCAAGCGGGCGCTGGCAGGCGACGAGCCCGGCGGCATGATCACGATCCAGGAAGGGCACCTGGTGCCGCTGCCCTTCGGGTCGTTCACTGACCCCGAGACCGGACGGGTGCGGATCCGGTTGGTCGACACCGCATCGAGCTCGTACCGGGTAGCCCGCGAGTACATGATCCGGCTGGACGGCCAGGACCTCGACGACCCGGACAGGCTCCGCCCGATCGCAGCGGGCGCCGGGCTCACGCCCGAGGCCTTTCGTGACCGGTACGGCTATCTCGCCGAGGGCTGAGGTCCCAGCCCGGAGGTTACCTCCCTACGTCAGCTGGGCACCAGAGCCTTGACCGCGGCGATGATCTCAGCCAGGCCGCCCTTGGCGTCGGAGAAGAACATGCCGGTCTTCGGGTCGGTGTACAGCTCGTTGTCGATCCCGGCGTAGCCGTGGCCCATGGACCGCTTGATCACGATGACGCTCCTGGCCTGGTCTACATTCAGGATCGGCATGCCGGACACAGGGTTGCCGGGCAGGCGGGCCGCCGGGTTCGTGACATCGTTGGCCCCGACGACCAGCGCCACGTCCGCGGTCGGGAACTCGGGGTTGGCCGCGTCCATCTCCTTCAGGTCCTCATAGGACACGTTCGCCTCGGCGAGCAGCACGTTCATGTGGCCGGGCATCCGGCCTGCTACCGGGTGGATGGCGAAGAACACCGTGGCGTGCTCCCGCAGCACCGCGGCCAGCTCGGCCGCCTCGTGCTGGGCCTGCGCGGCGGCCAGGCCGTAGCCGGGGACTATGACGACCTTGCTGGCGTAGGCCAGCTGGATGGCGGCGTCCTCGGCCGAGATGCTCCGGACGCTGGCGCCCGCCCCGGCCGCCGGCCCGCCGACCGGGCCGCTGTCACCGGTGCCGAAGCCGCCCATCATGACGCCGAGGACCGAGCGGTTCATGGCCCGGGCCATGAGCAGGGTGAGGATACCGCCCGACGCCCCGACCAGCGCGCCACCGATGATCAGGGCGCCGTTATCGATGACGAAGCCGGCGATGGCCACGGCAATGCCGGTGAAGGAGTTCAGCAGCGCGATGACCACGGGCATGTCGGCGCCGCCGATCGGCATCGTCATCGTGACGCCGAAGCCCAGGGCCGCGCAGGTCACCAGGATCAGCACCGGGATGGAGTCGTGGCCGGCCAGCAGGTAACAGCTCGCTCCGACGTCGATGACGGCGAGGGCGGCGGTGACCAGGCGGGCACCGGGGAAGACCACGGGCCGCGAGCTGACCCAGCCCTGCAGCTTGCCCGCGGCGATCAGCGATCCGGAGAAGGTGACGGGACCGATGATGATGTCCAGCACGGTCGCGATCATCACCTGGGCGGAGATGCCGGCCCCGCCGGCCGGCGACCGCGCCGCCGCCGGCGCCGGCGATGAGGACGATCCAGCCGGCCGTCGTGATCGTCGCGTCGTGGATGACGCTGACCAGCGCGGCCGCCACCGCGACGATCATGCCCAGCCAGGACAGCCGGCTGCCCCGGCGCGCGGTGGCCGGGGAGTTCATCAGGTGCAGGGCCACGACGAAACCGGCGGCGGCCAGCAGGTAAGCCAGCGCCACGGCGATGCTGACGGCGTTCATGACTTCTCCTCCAGCTGGCCGGAGCCGCCATCGCGGCCGGGCGGTCCGGGCCGCTTGCGGAACATCTGCAGCATCCGGTCGGTCAGGCTGTAGCCGCCCACCACGTTCATCGCCGCGAAGAACGCGGCCACGAAGGCGAGCACGTAGCCAGCGGTCGTCCGGGCCTGCGACGCGGTGATGATCGCGCCGATGATGACGATGCCGTGGATGGCGTTGGAGGCCGACATCAGCGGCGTGTGCAACGTGGACGGCACCTTGGTGATGACTTCGTAGCCGACCAGGATGGCCAGCACGAACATGTAGATATCGGACATCAGGCCCGTGGTCATCGAGTGCCTCCCTCGGCGGGCGATCCGAGCAGGGCGGCCACCGCGGGGTGGACCACCGTGCCCTGGTGGGTGACGACCACGCCGGCCTGGATCTCGTCGGCGGGGTCTATCGTGAGCGCGCCGTCGCGGATCAGTTCGGCCAGCAGCGCGACGATGTTGTGCGAGTACGCGGTCGAGGCGGCGGTGGGCACTTGAGCGGGCAGGTTGCCCGCCCCGATGATCCGGACCCCGTCGCCGGTCAGCACCGCCTGATCCGCTACCGAGTCCTCGATATTGCCGCCGAGGCTGCTCGCGGCCAGGTCGACGAGCACGCTGCCCGCCTGCATGCCCTTGACCGCCTCGGCGGTGACCAGCAGCGGGGGGCGCCGGCCCGGTACCTGCGCGGTGGTGATTACGATGTCGAAGCGGGTGATCTGCGCGGCCAGCTCGGCCTGCTGGGCGGCCTGCTCCCCGGCGGTGAGCGCCGGGGCGTACCCGCCTTCGCCCTGCGCCGGAGCGACCGAGGCGAGCCGCAGGTACCTGGCCCCGACCGACTCGATCTGCTCACGGGTCTCCGGCCGGATGTCGTAACCGGTCACCAGGGCGCCCAGCCGGCGGGCGGTGCCCATGGCCTGCAGGCCGGCCACGCCCGCGCCGAGCACGAGGACGTTCGCCGGTCGGCTTGTCCCGGCCGCGGTGATCAGCATGGGGAAGAACCGGCCGAAGTGATCGGCCGCGACCAGCACCGCCTTGTAGCCGGCCACGTTGGCCTGGGACGTGAGCGCGTCCATGGACTGGGCCCGGCTCACCGTGCGGGGCAGCCCGTCCAGGCTGATCGCGGTCACCCCGGCCCTGGCCAGCTGGCCGGCCAGTTCTGGCTCGGCCAGCGGCCGCAGCAGGCCGATGAGCGCCTGGCCTGCCCGCAGCCGGGTGATCAGCTGCGGCGTCGGCGCGCCGATGCCGACGAGCACGTCGGCCCCGCCGATCACCTCGTCCCGGCTGGCGACCTTCGCGCTGGCTCGCTCGTAGGCGCCGTCGGGAAACCACGCCGACGCGCCCGCTCCCGGCTCCACGAGCACCCGGACGCCCGCGCGGGCCAGCGCCGGGACCGACTCGGGTACCACCGCCACCCGCTGCTCGCCCGGCGTGGTCTCCTTCAGTACGCCGACCGTGACGGCCGACTCCGATGAGGCTGGCTCATGGCTGTCGCTCTCCTTCTGCCAATGCGGCCCGCTCCGCGGGTGAGAACACCCGGGAGCTGGTGATGAAGTGCTGATCATCCCCGGCCGACCAGCGGCGGTAGGACTTCAGAAGTACGGGCCGGGGCTGCTAGGGACGGGAGCAACCGGGTAGACGAGACGGTCGCGCACCGCCACGACACCCTGGACGTGGCGGGTCGTGGAGACCAGGTCGTGACCGATGGCGACGGTCTCGGGGTTGCCCTCCAGCGTCACCACGCCGTCCTTCACGATGACCGAGTACTGGCTCGGCTCGGAGTGGCCCGCGATCACCTGGGTCATGATCTCCTCGCGGATCTCCGCGTCGGTGCGGTCGAAGACGGCCAGGATGTCGGTCCGGCTGATGATCCCGACCAGCCGGCCACCCTGGTCGACCACGGGGAGGCGCTTGACCTTGCGGTCGTACATGAGCTTGGCCGCGTGCTCTACCGTGTCGTCGGACCTGATCGTCACCGCCGGGCTCGTCATCAGGTCGGCCGCGGTGATGCCGCGCGCCTTGGCGCGCTCGGCGTGGTGCACCAGCCCGGCCAGCAGGCCCGCGACGCCGCCGGGCTCGCCCAGCACCGCCTCCTTGACCAGCAGGTCCGCCTCGGACACGACGCCGGTCACCTTGCCGTCCGCGTCGAGGACCGGAAACGCGCTGACCCGGCACTCGCGCAGCCTGGCGGCTATCTCCTGGAACGAGGTGGTCTCGCTCACCGATATCGGAAGCGTGGACATGACGTCCTTGACAGTCTTCATCCTCATCACCCTGCCGTTAGTTCGCTCTGTTCCGAGCATCGTCCGTGGCCGGGCGCAAGGGCAGGGCCGTTGGTCCGGCTCCGGCAGGCCGAAGGTCGTGCCCTCAGGCGCGGCAGGGATGGCGCCAGCCCAGGCGAAGTGACGGCGAGCCTGCGGCCCGAGTACGCGAGCCTGCTGGGCTGGACCGTTGGCCTGGTGATCGAGATACTCACTCAGATCGACGCGGCCGACGCCAAGATCGGCATGGCCGGCTCCGCCCTCAGCTGGTAACCGGGAGCGGACGATGAAGGCACGGGGTCACGGACGCCGCCGGGACTGCAAATCCGGGGGCGGGATGGGACCTTGGCCACATCTGGTGGACGACCTTCGGCCCTACCTCGCCGGGCATTCGTACCGCTTGCGTAGGAGCGTGCCCGATCTGCGCGATTTCCTGTCCCGGTTCCGCCCCGCCGGAGCCCCGGGCGCGGCACTCGCCGGGGTTCCCGCCGACCGCCGGCGCGAGCTGGAGGCCGAGGTGGGCCCGGTGCTGGCGCTGCTGGCCGGGACGCAGGCCGAATGCGAGCGGATCATCACGCAGGCCCGGCTGGACGCCGGGCAGCTGGTGGCCGAAGCCGGGACCGAGGCGGCGGCGATCGCCGCGGTGGCGCGCGAGGAAGCGGCCCGGCGGGTGATGGCCGCGGCCAGGGACGAGGCCGCCGCAGCCGTGCGCGACGCCGAGCGGCAGGCCGCCGGGACCCGGGAACTCGCGGCTCAGCGCGTGCCTGCCCTGGCCGGCCGCGCCGTCGATGCGATCAGGCGGCTGGAGGCGGACGACCGATGAGCGCCGGATAGGCCGCGGGCAGCGTACGGGCCAGGGCCCTGGTCCGCAGCCGGATGGATACCGGAGCTGCGCGGCGCCTGGCCGCCTGCGGCTCGCTGGCCGACGCGCTGCACCTGCTGGCCGCCACCCCCTACGGCGCGAACATCCGCCGTGACTCCACGCTGGCCGCGGCGCAGCATGAGGTGGCCGGGACCTTGCTGTGGGACCTGCGGGTGCTGGCCGGCTGGCTGCCCATGGACGGCGTGCGGCTGCTGCGGACCCTGGGCGGCTGGTTCGACTACGCGGCGCGGACCGCGAGCGAACTGGGCGCGGACATGGTCAAGGTGAACTTCCCCCAGCCGACCAAGCGGGACGGCGTGCCCGAGGCGTACCGCGGGGAGTTCACGCCGCAGCAGGCCATCGAGGCGGTAGTCAGGTCGGCCGGCCGGTCGCTGCTGCTGGTCTCCGGCGGTGAGCACGCCGGCCAGGAGGCCATGCTGGAGAAGGCGCGCGAGTCGATGGACGCGGGAGCCACCGGCCTCATCGTCGGCCGCAACGTCTTCCAGCGCAGCCACGATGAATCGCTCCGCTTCGTCGCCCAGCTCAAGGAGATCCTGGCCAAGTACCCCTCGTAGTATCCGCACCGCGAAAGGGACCGCACGTCATGACCGTCGCCGACCTGACAGAGGGCCACCAGGCACATTGCCTGCCGCACCTGCTCATGCTGCGGATGCTCGCTAGTGACGACGCCGTCGCCGCGGCTGGGGCGGGGAATTTCACCCAGCTGCGCCGCGACCTGCGTAGATTCGAGGCACCGACGTCGGCGATCTGGGCGGTGCAGGACGTGTCCCGCTAGCTGGACAGGCTGCGGCAGGATGCCGGTTGCCCCAGGCCTGCGGGGGTGACGTGGGCGACCCGCCGCAGCACCGGCGAGAAGACCTCCAGCGGCACAATGCAGCCGCCGGGAAAGCAAAAGAGCCTTTGGTCACCTGCCCGGGTGTCCTCGGTCCGTTCAGAGCAGAACATCCCCGATGGGGCGGCGGATGCTGGCGGGGGCGGCCTGGCTGGTGACGCCGAGACGGATGATCAGCTGCGGGTGCGCGCGCGCCGCCAGCTGGACCCGGATGAAGTCGCGCAGCTGCGGCAGCTCGAGCGGCTGGCTGTGCAGGGCCGCGGCCACGCCGCAGGTGGTGGCACGAAGCAGGACCCGCTGCAGGGCCTGCCCGGCCGCCACCCAGTCGGCCGGCTCGTTCGCACTGGTCGCGAGCAGGCACACGAGGCCAGGAGACTGCTCGGCCGCGGGGGCGCCCTGCCCCCAGCCTTTCCCGGCGGCGAAGTCACGGCCGGGGAAGTCCGGCTCGGTGTGCGCGGGCTCGGCCGGGTACGCGGCGGGTGGAATCCCGTCACGGCGCGGGCTGTCCGGTGCGGCGACCCAGTCCGCCAGTTCGGCCGCCCGGTTGTCATCCAGCCGTAGTGCGTGCTCCCCCGCCTGCACCGCCGCGGCCAGCGCGTCCTGCCGATCGCCGGCCGCGACCATGCGGAGCATCGCGCCCTCCCTGGCGGCCTCGGCGCGTAGCGCGGCGATCGTCCCGGACGGCAGCGGAGCGGGGCCGAACCCGCCACGGTGGGTGTGCCTGGCGATGACCGCGGCGTACATTTCGCGCTCGTAGGAGTCCGCGGTGATCCGGTCCTCGCCCCAGGACACCCGGGCCACCAGCACGGGGCGGGAGGAGTCGGGAAACAGCCTGATGTGCGGCAGCCAGCCGAGGTAACGCAGCGCGACTCGCAGGGTGAACACCGCCGCACCGCAGCTGATCATCAGCTCCCGGCCGGCCGGGTCGGCCACCCGAAGCCGCCGGCCGACGTCCGCGTAGACATCGATATTCCGCTCACCATGGGCGAACCGCCACGGCTGGGTGTTGTGCACCGACGGCGCGTGCACCGCGGCGGCGGCGACGAACTGGATGGTGTCCATCATGCACCGACCCTGGTGACCGGCGGCGGCGCGGCCGACGGCGGGACTGGCGGCCCAGTCGGCGGAGGCGCCGGGCGCGACGGCCGCGGCAGCCAGCCGAGCCAGCGGGGCAGGTACCAGTTGCGCGGGCCGAGCAGCTTCATCGTGGCCGGCAGCAGCAGGGCACGGACGACGGTCGCGTCGAGCAGCACGGCGACGGCCAGGCCCACGCCCATCTCCTTGAGCTGGACCATGGACAGCGTCGCGAAGGTGAGGAAGACGAAGACCATGACCACCGCGGCGGCGGTGACGACCCCGGCGGTGGTCTTGATCCCGGCCGTTACGGCCAGGTCCGTCCGGCCGGTGCGGTCGTAGCTCTCCCTGATCCGGCTGAGGATGAACACGTGGTAGTCCATGGACAGACCGAACAGCACCACGAACAGGAACAGCGGCAGCCAGCTCGCGACCGAGTGCACGCTGGTGAAGCCGAGCAGCGTCTGCCCCCAGCCCCACTGGAACAGCGCGACGACGACGCCGTAGGCGGCGGCCACCGACAGCAGGTTGAGAAGCACGGCGGTGACCGGGATGACCAACGACCGGAACGACACGAGCAGCAGCACGAACGCGAACAGCAGCACGAACGCGAAGACCCAGGGGGCGCGCTGGGCCATCAGCGCGTTGAAGTCGGCGGTACCGGCCGTCTCCCCGGTCACCGCGACCCGGACGCCGGGCACCCGGCCCAGCGTGTCCGGGATGACCTTGTCCCGCAGGGTGGCGAGGGCGCGGATCGACGCCGCGTCCTCCCCGGTGCCGGCCAGCGGTACCTGGATCAGCGCGGCGGTCCGCGCGGGGTTGACGATAAACGTGATCGGCTCGTTCATCTGGCCGCTGGCCAGCGCGGCCCGCTCGAAGGCCCGGCCCGCCCCGGCGACCGCGGGCGCGGTGACGTCGGGCGCCTCGACCACGACCACGGCCGGGCTGCCGCCGCCCGGGAAGACCTGCTGGATCCGGTTGTATGTCTGCAGCGCGGCGGTCTGCTGCGGCAGGTCGCTGGCGCCGGGGGTAGCCGTGTGCAGGCGCAGTACCGGCAGCGCCAGCACGACCAGCGCGCACACCGCCAGCGCCGCGGTCAGCGCCGGGCGGGCCAGCACCCGATCGAGCACCGCGGTCCAGACCCGGCTCTGGCCGGCGGGCCGCCGGGCCCGGCCGGCGAACGGCAGCCGGCCCCTGTCCACCCAGTCGCCGAGCAAGGCGAGCAGGGCCGGCAGCAGGGTCAGTGACCCGATCACCGCGACCGCGACCACCAGCATGGTGGCCTGCCCGATCCCGTAGAAGATCTTGCTGCCGGTCAGGAACATGCCGGACATCGCCAGCAGCACGGTCAGCCCGGAGATCAGCACCGAACGGCCCGAGGTGGCTGCCGCCGTCTCGATCGCGTCCAGCACCGGCTGTCCGGCCGCGCGTTCCTCCCGCTGCCGCTTGACGTAGAACATCGAGTAGTCCACGCCGACGGCCAGGCCGATCAGCAGCATTACCGAGGTGGCCTGCACGCCCACCCCGGACAGCCGGGAGGTGAAGGCAACCAGGCCGCCGGCCGCCAGGATGGCCACCGTGGCCAGCCCCAGAGGCAGCAGCGCGGCCACCACCGCGCCGAACGCGATCAGCAGCACCACCAGCGTGATCGGGAAGGACAGTAGCTCCGCCCGGCGCAGGTCACGCAGCACGCTGTCGTCGACCGCTTTGCTGATGCTGGCGTCGCCGGTTTCCGCGATCCGTACCTGGGGGTGGGCCGCCGCAGCGGCCTTGACGGCGGCGAGCACCGGGACCACGCGGGTGGCGGAGTCACCGACGCTGCCGGTGATCCGGAACTGGAGCAGCGCGGCGTGGCGGGTCGCGGAGATCTGATTGGCGAACCTGGGGTCGAGCGGAGACTGGATCTGGGTGACGCGCCCGGTGGCCTGGATCCGGCCCAGCACGTCGCGGATCGCGGCTCGGTAGGCCGGGTCAGCGACCCGCAGGCTGGAACTCTCGAAGAGGACGTCCTCGACGGCGTGCCGGGGGAAATCCCGGCTAATCATCTGTTCGGCCTGGGCGGACGGCCCGACGTTCTGAGCGCCGTAAGGCAGCTGGAGCGTCCCGGCCAGGTGACCGGTCACGATCAGCACCAGCACGGCACCGATCCACGCCGCGATCGCGGTCCAGGGGTGACCCGCGCTCCACCGCCCAGCGACACCTGTCAGCCTTCGTGCATTACCCATGGCGCGAAACTCAGCCTCATGGCCGGGTACCGAAAGGGCCGAAGGTCCCGGTATCCACGGGATTCGTCCCGAGGTTCGTCGAGCCCGGCATGAGGTTTTCGTAGCCCTGCGCTGCTGGTCAAGCTGGCCGAGACGCTGGGGACAAAGACACGAGCGTGGCGGAGGCGGCCCGGCTGATGGACCGGCACCAGACCCGCTTCCTGCTGGTGACCGGTGAGGACGGGAAGCTGCTCGGCGTGGTCACCGCGCGGGACCTACTCCGGGTCTTTCTCCGTCCGGACGCGGCCATCAAGGCGGAGATCAGCCGGGACGTCCTGTCGCGTTACCCCGGCACCAACCCCGCCCTAGTCCAGGTCGACGTGACCGACGGTGTGGTCAGGATGACCGGCGAGCTCGAGCGCAAGAGCATGCTGGCCGCCGCGCTGCGGGAGGGTAAGGGCGCCCTATCGAGGAGCAGGTCCCGCACTCCACGATTTTGCACGCCCGGCGGGCCGGTGTCCGGCCCATTTCCTGGACCTCACCGTAGAAAGGACGGCGGGCTGGAGCTCGATCCGGACACCGGAGGACCCGGGATCCGAGATCCGAGATCCGAGATCCGGGACTAGCTTGAGGACGTCACCGGCGGCCACGGCATCGCCCAGCTGCTGCGCCGGCACGGCTTCCGCCTGCTCGCCGCTCCGGCCAGCACCTGAGACCGCAGCGAAGGCAGCCGGATTCAGCGTCTGCCCCGTAGCCGGCGGTCTGGCTCAAAGTCATTCCGTTACGGGACCTTGGTCTCTGTGCCGCGCGGGCACCCCGCGGTGTGCTCGCACTACCGGGAAGGATCCCGGTCGGACGCGGCGAAACGGCGACCTCCGCCCTAGGGCAGGACGGACGCCGCTCACCACGCAATCGGAATCCGCGAGAAGCGGAGGCGGGATCCTTCTCGGTCCTATGAGCCGAACGAAAGGGACGAGACCGAATGAGCGCCACGGTGAACGACGTGATGACCACCCGGGTAGCGGCGGTCACGAAGAATGCTCCGTTCAAGGACATCGCCGCTTTGCTCACGCGGTACCGGGTCAGCGCCTTTCCTGTCCTGGACGATGACGGCATGGTCATTGGTGTCGTATCCGAGGCGGACCTGCTGTGCAAAGAAGCCCTGATAGCGACCATGGGCGGGCGGGCCGCACGGCCCGGGCCGTATCACGATGATTTCGCCAGGGCGGCCGCCGTCACCGCCGCCGACCTCATGACGACGCCACCGGTCACCATTACGCCAGGCGAACCCGTCACCGGCGCCGCCCGCCTTATGTACAACGCCAGGGTGAAGCGACTTCCGGTGGTCAGCGAAAACGGTCATCTGGTCGGGATCATCAGCCGGGCCGACGTGCTGAGTGTCTATAGCCGCCCCGATGACGAGATCGGCGAGGAAATCACAAAGAACGTGATCGAGAACGAATTCCTCAAGGGCCCGGGCTGCTTCACCGTCACGGTCAAGGACGGCATCGTGACCCTCGAAGGTCCCGGAACCGTTCAGCAGGGCCGGGAGATCCTGGCCGAGGTCTGGCGCGTCGAAGGGGTCGTATCGGTGCGCGACCGCCTCACTTACGCGGAAGGACTGTAATCCATGAATCCGAACTCAGCCCTATCCGCAGCGGCCTCTCCCGCCGGGACAACTGCCGCCTGGGCCGACTCCGCACACACGTCGCGCCCGGGTCCGTAGCTGGGGAGGACGAGTCTGCGCGGACCGCTGACGGAGGGATCGCCACGTAGTCCGGCCGACCCGCCGGGTCGGCTTCCCCTGGCTCCCGACCTTGGTCCCGGAAATCAAGGCCCTAGGCTCCTGGCCGCCCGGAACGTGGCCTGGTGGGCTGAGAGCAACTCGGCAAGAGGATGTGATCAGCATGCGAGCCTTGGTGGTCTACGAATCGATGTACGGCAACACGCAAGTCACCGCCGGCAACATAGCCGACGGCTTGCGCGGCGACTACGAGGTGACGCTGGTACCGCTAGCCGAGGCCACCGCCGAGCTGGCCGCCGGAGCCGATCTACTGGTGGCCGGCATGCCGACCCGTATGCACGGGCTGCCGAGCACGTCGAGCCGGCGGATGGCCGCGCAGGCGGCCGCCAAGGAGGGCAGCGGGCTGCGGATAGCCCCGGGCGCCCGCGGCCCGGGGATGCGGGACTGGCTGAAGGACCTCGGCCGCCGGGACGGCGAGGCCGCGCGGGCTCGCCGCTGGGGCATGTTGCTCGGCGCGGCGAGTAAGACCTACTTGCCCACGCCCGCCTGAGGAGCGCAAGGAGAGGTGAGTCCGATGGATGACTACTTCAAGATCGTTGCGGCCGGGCCGGCCTTCTTCGTCAGCGCGTGGCTGCTGATGATCTTCGCCGGGATCGCCGGCGCCGACGTCGGGATCCGGCCCTTCGGCTACATCACGGCCATGGTCGTAACGATCGGGCTGTGGCTGACGGTGGCCCCGGCCATCGGCGCCATCGCCCGCACCGGCAAGAGCGGCAAGAAGAGCTGACCGGCCCGTGCGAGTGCTCGTGGTCGAGGACGAGCCCCGGATGGCCGGGCTGCTCAAACGCGCGCTGCAGGAGGAAGGCCACGCCGTGGACGTCGCCGCCGACGGCCGGGAGGGTCTGTGGCTGGCGACGGAGAACACCTACGGGGCGATCGTCCTGGATGTCATGCTGCCCGGCCTGGACGGGATCGGAGTGTGCCGGCGGCTGCGTGAGGCCGGGAGCTGGGTCCCGGTGCTGATGCTGACGGCCAGGGACGGGGTAGGCGACCGGGTCCGGGGGCTGGACGCGGGCGCGGACGACTACCTGGTCAAGCCGTTCAGCCTGCTCGAGCTGGCCGCACGGCTGCGGGCGCTGGCGCGCCGGGACGACCGGTCCAGGCCGGTGATCCTGTCCGAGGGTGACCTCAGCCTGGACCCGGCCGCCAAGCGCGCCTGGCGGGCCGGGACTGAGCTGCAGCTGTCGCCAAAGGAGTTCTCCCTGCTCGAGCTCTTCCTCCGGCATCCCGGCCAGGTGCTGACCCGTTCCCAGATCATCGAGGCCGTCTGGGACTTCGCCTACGACGGCGGCTCCAACGTCGTCGACCAGTACGTGAAGTACCTGCGGAACAAGATCGGGTGGCACGACATCGAGACGGTCAGGGGCCGGGGCTACCGGCTGCGGACCGCCGGGGGCGGGTGACGGCATGCCGATCCGGCTGCGCCTGGCGGTCGCGTTCGCGCTGGCCGCCGCGGCGCTGTTCGCCCTGGGCGGCTGGCTGTTCGCCAGCGGCCTGTCGTCGGCGCAACTGACGACGCTCGACTCGCAGCTGACCGCGCAGCTGGCCCAGGCCGGGCGTTACCTGCCGGCGGGCAGCACGGGATCTGGCAGCACCGGGCTGCCGGCCGGCGACTACCTCATCCAGGTCCTCGACACGGGCGGGCGCGTCCGGGGCGCCAGCGGCGACGCCGGGACGACCCCGCTGCTCACTCTGGACCAGCTGAGCCAGGCGCGGCGGGGCCGGATCTCGGTCACCAGGACGGTGGACGAGGAGCGCGCGCGGGTCGCGGCCGCGCCGCTGGGCGGCCACCCGGGCTGGGTCGCCGTCGCGGCCGAATCGCTCGAGACGTACGAGTCCACCCAGAGCGAGGTGGCGCGCGAGCTCGCCGTCGGCGGGATCGTCTTCACCGCCGTCGCGGGCCTGGGCGCGTACGGGCTGGCGCGGGCCGCGCTGTCCCCAGTGGAACGGCTGCGGCGGCAGGTGGCCGCGGTGTCCGAGCGCGGCGGGACCTCAGGCGTCGAGGTGCCGGCCACCCGGGACGAGGTCGCCGCCCTGGCCGGCACGATGAACGACCTGCTCGGCCGGCTGCAGCGGGCGCTGGCCCGGCAGCGCGCCTTCGTCGCTGACGCCAGCCACGAGCTGCGTAACCCGCTCGCGGTGCTGCGGGGGGAGCTGGAGCTCGCGGCCCGGCCCGGCCGCGGCCAGGCCGAGCTGGCCGCCGCGGTCCGTAGCGCCGGGGCGGAAGCCGAGCGGCTGGCCCGACTCACCGACGACCTGCTGCTGCTGGCCCGCAGCGACGAGGAGCGGTTCGGCCTCCGGCTGGAGCGGACGGACATCGGGGACCTGCTCGGCCGCAGCGCCGGACTCGCCGGTTCCCGGCTGGCCGCCGCCGGGGTAACCGGCCGCGTCGATGTACCGCCCGGGACGTACGCCGACGTCGATCCGGACCGGATCCGCCGGGCGGTCGACAACCTGGTCGGCAACGCGCTGCGGTTCGCTCCCCGGGGATCGGTCATCGTGCTCGCCGCGCGGGCGGCAGGGCAGGACCTGGAGATCGAGGTGTCCGACGACGGGCCCGGTTTCCCGCCCGGGTTCCTGCCGCACGCGTTCGAGCGCTTCGCCCGCCCCGACAGCGGCCGGTCGCGCGGCGACGGCGGGACCGGGCTCGGCCTGGCCATCGTCCGGGCCATCGCCGCGGCGCACGGCGGGGTCGCGACGGTCGCGAACAAGCCGGGCGGCGGAGCCCTGGTCACGCTGCGCCTGCCGGGCGCGGCCGGCCCTCTGTAAAGATGTCCGCTGTAAAGATGTGAGGCCTCTCATCGGTCTCTCACGGTCAGTTCATCGCCGGTCACGCACCCTGTGGAGCACAGGCACCGCGTGAAAGGACACGAACATGGACCCATCGAGCCGGGACACGGACCGCCGGGACAGCCTCCGGCACGTCCGGCGGATGTCCAACTGGACGGCGGCGGTCCTGATCGCCGGCACCGGGACGGCCGCAGTGGCCCTGGCCCACCAGGCAACCCAGACGACGACAGCCGCGGCGCCGACCGCCGGCACCGCGGCGGGCACGACGGGGACCTCGGCGACCGCCGGCCCGCGGGTCACCCACTCGGTCGCCACCACCACCGCCTCCGGGGTGACCGTGACCACCACGACCCGGACGGTCAACGGCAAGACCGTCGTCACCCGGGCCAGGAACGCCCCGGCGGGCGGGGACAACTGATGGCGGCGGGGGCCGCCCGCGTCGCGGCGTGGCAGCGCGTCCCGGCCGGCGACGACGCCGTCTCCGTGGCCGAACGCGCGGCGCTGGGCACCAGCGCCCGCCTGGTGGTGTGGCCGCCGGAGAACCTCGGCGTGGCATGCGCCGTCGTGGACGACGCGCTGGCCGCGCTGGACCGGCAGGCGAGCAGGTTCCGCCCGGATTCGGAGCTGAGCTGGCTGAACGCCGCTAGCGGCGGGCTGTTCCTGCTCGGCGATGGCCTGGCCGAGGCGATCGCCGTGGCGCTGGCCGCGGCCCGGTGGACCGGCGGGCTGACCGACCCGACGGTCGCAGACGCCCTCGTCTCGCTCGGCTACGACCGCGACTTCGCCGCCATCGACGATGACGGCGAGCCCCTGGGGGCGGCGGTCCCCGCGCCGGGCTGGCCGCTGGTCCGGCTCGACGGGCCGCTGCTCCGCCTCCCGCGCGGCATCCGGCTGGACCTGGGCGCCACGGCCAAGGGCCTGGGCGCGGACCGGGCCGTACGAGCCGTCATGTCCGCCACCGGGCCGCATGGCGGCGTGCTGGTCAGCCTGGGCGGCGACATCGCCGTAGCCGGGACGCCACCGCTCGACGGCTGGCCGGTCACCGTGGCCGAGGAGCCGGACCCGGACGGCGCGCCATGCGGCCAGTTCGTCCGGCTGACCGCGGGCGCGCTCGCAACCTCGTCCGTCACCGTCCGGCGCTGGCAGCGCGCCGGCGCGGCGCTGCACCACATCGTGGACCCGCGAACCGGGCGGCCCGCGGACGGGCCGTGGCGCACGGTGACCGTGGCGGCGGCGACCTGCGCCGACGCCAATGCGGCCAGCACCGCGGCGATTGTGGCGGGCGCCACGGCGGAGGACTGGCTGGTCGCGACCGGCCTGCCGGCCCGGCTGACCGGCCACGACGGCCGGGTCCGCGGCCTGAACGGCTGGCCGGGCCCGCAGACCGGGGCCGGGGGGCCGATCCCGGTGCCCGCGGGCAGCCGCGTGTACGCCGGAGGGCCGCGATGAACGCGGTGCTCGGCGGATCGCAGGCGCTGTGGTTCGTCTCGCGGGCCAGCGGCCTCGCGGTGCTCACCGCGTTCAGCGCTGCCGTGGTAGCCGGCGTCGCGGCCCGGCTCGGCCCGGGGAGCAGGCTCCGGCTCGCGGTCGGCGAGCTGCACCGGACGCTGGCGCTGTTCTGCGTCGCATTCCTCGGGCTGCACGTGGTCACCGCGATCGCCGATCCCTACGTCAGGATCGGCTGGGCGGCGGCGGTGCTGCCGCTGGCCTCGCCGTACCGGACGCTGGCCATCGGCCTGGGCGCCCTGGCGGTGGACCTCGGCGGTGCCGTGCTGATCACCAGCCTGATCCGGCGGCGGCTCGGCTACCGGGTCTGGCGGGCCGTGCACTGGCTGGCCTACCTGGCCTGGCCCGCCGCGTTCGGCCACGCGGTCACGGCAGGCAGCGACCTGCGGATCTGGTGGGCCGCGCTCGTGCTGTGGGGGTGTGCCGCGGCGGTCGGGACAGCGGTTATCGCCCGGCTGCTGGCCTGGCTGCGCCGGCCCGGCGTGCCGGATCCGGCCGTCCCGGCGGAAGGGGCGCTCCGGTGAGCGCTGGCCTGCTGCTGGCCGGAGCGCTGCCGCGGCTGCTCCCGCAGGCCGCGGGCCCGGCCGGCCTGGCCGGGCACACGGCCAGGTACGGCCCGGCGCCCTCCGGGCTCGGCCGGCGGCAGCGGGAGGCGCTGATCGCGGAGGTGGACCGGGCCGGCCTGACCGGGCGGGGCGGAGCCGGGTTCCCGACCGCCCGCAAGCTCGCCGCGGTGGCCGCCGGGCACGCGCCCGTGGTGGTGGCGAACGGCACCGAGGGCGAGCCGGCCAGCGCGAAGGACCGGGTGCTGATGGCCCGCTCACCGCAGCTCGTGCTGGACGGTGCGGTGCTCGCGGCCGAGATCACCGGCGCCAGCGAGGCGGTTATCGTAGTGCACCGCGACGTCCGGGAGATCGTCGACGAGGCCGTGGCCGAACGCGCCCGGGTTCCCCTCGACCGGGTACGGCTCGAGGTCCGCACTGCGGCGGATGGTTTCGTGGCCGGGCAGGCCAGCGCGGTCGTGCGCTGGGTCCAGCGGGGTGTCCCGGCACCCACCGCGACGCCGCCGCGGCTGGCCAAGCGAGGCCTGCGCGGTGCGCCGACGCTGGTGCAGAACGTGGAGACGCTTGCCCACCTCGCGCTCATCGCCCGCTACGGCGCCGCCTGGTTCCGCTCTGCGGGGACGTCGGCCGAGCCCGGCACGATGCTGGTCACCGTGCTCGGCGCGGTGCGCCAGCCGGGCGTGCTCGAGGTCGGCATCGGCACCCCGGTCGGGCAGCTGCTGGATCTGGCCGGCGGCGCGTCGGCGGCGCCGCAGGCGCTGTTGCTCGGCGGGTACTTCGGCGCCTGGGTGGCCGCGGACCTGGCGCTGGACCGGCCGTTCTCCGCGGCCGGGCTCGCGGACCTGGGCGCCGGGCCCGGGGCGGGCCTGGTCGCGGTGCTGCCCGCGGGTGCCTGCGGGCTGGCCGAGACCGCCCGGGTGGTGCGCTACCTGGCCGGCGAGTCCGCCGGGCAGTGCGGCCCGTGCCGGTCTGGCCTGCCCGCGCTCGCCGGGCAGGTCGAACGGCTCGCGGACGGCCGCGGCGCCGACCCGGGGCTGCTGCGGCGGTGGCTCGGCCAGGTCGACGGCCGCGGCGGCTGCGCCCATCCGGACGGCGTGGTGCGCCTGGTGCGCAGTGCGCTGCGAACGTTCGGCGCCGAGATGGAGGATCACGCCGGAGGCCGGTGCTCCGGCGTGCGGACCGACGTCCTGCCTGTCCCGGTCGGCGGTAGCCGGTGACCAGGCCGGCCCGGCTGCGAGTGGACTTCATCGCCTGCGACGGCCGGGGCCTGTGCGCCGAGGCCCTGCCCGAGCTGATAACCCTCGACGACTGGGGGTTCCCGATCGTCAGCGACCGGGACGTGCCGTCCCGGCTGCTGGGCGACGCGCGCGCGACCGTCCGGGCGTGTCCTAAGCTCGCGCTCCGGCTCGACGCCTCGCGGTAAGACCCGTAGCCGGAGCCCGTGCCGCCGGGATTCCTCCGGCGGCCCGGCCGCAGCGCCAAGCCCCAGCGTCACCAAGCCGCCACCAGATACGGACCGGCCGATGGTCAGCGTCCCGCCTGAGGCCTCGGCGAGGCGGCGGGCGATGTCCAGGCCGAGACCGGTGGATCCGCCGCTCGACCGACCGCGCATGGTCGGGTCGGCGTCGCCGAAGCCAGGCCTGTCGTCCGCGATCACCAGCCAGGCGCCTCCCCCGGCGCGGCGGCTGAGCCGCACGGCGAAGCCGGCGCCCTCGGGAGTGTGCGCGAATACGTTCCCCAGCAGGTTGTCGACGCAGGTGGCCAGGTCATCCGCTGCGACGAGGACGGCACGGGCTCCCGAGAGACCTCGACGGTCATCCGGCAGTCCTGGTCTTCCGCGAGCGGCCACCAGAACGCGGCCCGTTCGGCGACCACGCGGGCCGCGTCGCAGATAACCTCCGCGCTGCCCCTGCCCGGGCGCCGTGCCTCCCGGATGATCTCGCTAACCGTCCGCTCTACCGCGCCGACGTCGGCGAGCAGCCGCTTCATCTCAACGCCGTCCCGCAGCGATTCGGCGTCGATCCGCAGCGCGGTCAGCGGGGTCCGCAGCCGGTGGGACAGGTCGGCGACGGTCTCGCGCTCATGCGCGAGGAGCTCGCCGATGCGGACGGCTAGGCGGTTCAGCCCGGCGCCCGCCCGCCGGACCTGCTCGACTGCCTCCGGCGCGCCCCAATGACCCGTGCGCGGCCGCCGGGCAGATGGCCGGCGCACGGCTGCGCCGGGCCGCCACACTGCGCCGCAAGTGCTGACCGACGATGACAGTACGGTCATAACGTCGCGGGCCTGGTTTCAGGTACCCGGACTTTCAGATCGCTACGGGATGGCGGGCAGTGCCGGGATCAGCTCGTCAGGCTTGCCCCAGGCCGGGTTCGGTGCGGACGGCGCGATGACGGTCTTCGCGGTCGGGTTCAGGTCGCGATGGATGACCCGGGCGATGGCCTCGACGGTGGTAATCCCATAGGACATGGTCGGGTTGTCCATGGACAGCACCACGATGCTGTACCAGCCCTTGGACCAGGTGAAGCCGCCGATACTGTTGATGCGCCAGCCATGGGTGGCGCGGGGCAGCCATCCGTTCTTCACGTGGACGGTGACGCTGCGTGGCGCGCCCGCGGGAACGCCCCACCGCTGGGAAGAGATGACCTGCGCCATCAGGCGCAGCGCATAGGCGCGCGAGTTGCCGGTCAGCACCGTGTTGGCGGTCAGCAGCAGCCGAAGCAGGAGCGTCTCGTCATGCGCAAGGCTGGGTGGTAAGCGCAGAGCCGCCGCTCTGCCATGCCTCGACTGCGCCGACGGGACGCGGTCCACGATCGTTTCTCAGCCGGGTCGGCCCATCGGCTACCCGAGCATGACCGACTATGCCCGGGCCGGTGACTACGAGGGCGTCCTGACCTACGTCCGCGCGTACGAGGTCGAGGTGGTCACTGCGGCGGGCCAGCACCGGGACCTCGTGGCCATCGACATCAACGCCGTCCAGCACAACTAAGGTCCCGGACGCAGACCGTCGTCGGGTTCAGGCGTCCGCCGCCCGGTGATCGAGGCGGGCCGGATCCGGATCCAGAACGCGTGTTTCGCGGAGGCCACCCACGGCTGCAGGCCCAGGCGGCTCAGGCGCCGGATGTCCGGGCCCTCGTAGATGGCGTAGGCACGGCCATTGACCAGGACGCTCCAGCCGGTCCGGGTGCGCTCGTCGTAGGCGTCCGCCTCGAACGCCACCACGTCCTGGCCCTCGGCGGCGGACAGCTTCGAGCCCCGGGCCGTTCGGAAGACCGGATCGTTACCGTCCATGACATGGTTCACCGGCAGGACCACGATCTCGCCGTCGGCGAAAAAGCTGACCCGTCCCACTGGGACCGTGCCGAGCAGCCGCAGGCACTCGTCGTACGGCAGGATCTCGAGTCCTGAGTGGTCGGCAGGGTATCGTGACATCTCGCGCTCCGCTGGGCTGTGGGCGACCGGGTTGCTGCGTCCGACGGTGACCCAGGCGGCTTGCGGTCGGCTACGGGCTGAGGTCCCGGCGACGGGGGTCTTTCGGCTCGATAGCGGTGGCTACCGCAGTCGGTGGTGGGTGGTGAAGCGGGCGGCGCGGCTATGCAGCCGGCCCGGAGCCCGTTACTGTGGCCGCGTGCTCGGCGCTGGGTGGACCGAGGCCGTGGTCCTCGCGGCCGCCTACATTATCTCGAACCAGTCGGTCCGCCCGGCCCGCCACATCCCCGCCCTCGTCTTGATCGGCCTGGCCACCGTGACCGGGTGCGCCGAACTGGCCCACTGGCATCGCGCGGGAGTCAGGTGAAGATGATCTGGCCACCGGCCGCCATGGCGTAGAACTCGCCCACCGTGATGATGCCCTGAACCTGCTCAATCAGGTCGTCCTTGCTGATGCCGAACAGGTCGCAGGAGGCCTGGCAGCCGTAGAGCCCGGCGCCGCTGTCGGAGATCATCTCGATGAACTCGGGGATCGGCGGGATGTCCAGCTTGGCCATCTTGTGCCCCAGGTAGCTGGTCATCAGGCCCGGCATGCCGGGCAGGCTGCCGACGATGGTGGCCAGGTGCAGGCCGGGGTTGCCGACGGTGGCGACCTTGATGTGCTCGTGCCGCTTCTTCGTGATGGCGTCCAGACCGAAGAAGGTGAAGAACAGGTTGGCCTCGATGCCCTCGGCCCGGGCCCCGTTAGCCATGATGAGCGCCGGGTAGATCCCCTCCAGGGAGCCCTTCGAAACGATGATCGAGACCTTCTCGATGGCGGTGTCCATGATCATGTCCTTTCAGATGCAGCCGCGCGGCTTGGGAATGCCGGCGATCTTGGCCGCGACCTTGGCGGGCCCCTTGGGGAACAGCTGATAGAGCTCCCGGACCGTCACACCGGAGGTCTTGCCGAGCACGCGGACCGTGGGGCCGGTGCCCTTGGCCTGGTACTGGTCGCGCATGAACCTGATGACCTGCCAGTGCCGCGGCGTCAGCTCGGCGATGCCCTCGGACCTGGCGATCTGGGGAACCATCTCCTCGGTCCACTGGGCCGGGTCGGTGAGGAATCCCTCTTCGTTGACCGACACGTCGTGGCCGGCGTAGGTGGCGGTGGACATGACAGTTACCTCCTGACGGGGATCATGAACGGCTCTTGCCGCGCACTGGCATGGCCGGGCTAATGCCGGGGATGTCCCGGCCGGGAAGCAGGCCGTGCCAGTACAGCGGCTGGAAGGCCAACTTGCCGAGGTGGTTCAGGCGGGACGGCCGTAGCAGCGGGAGGCCGAACGGGCCGGGGAAATGCCCGGTCAGCGGCTCGGTGTCGTAGTTGAAGTCGATGAGGAGCGCCTGGCCGCCGCCGGTCTCGATGAAGCAGTTGGTGTGCCCGTCGAAGGACGCGGCCAGCGGTTCGTCGGCCAGGAACCGGCGCAGGTTGCCGGCCAGCACCTCGCCCTCGAAGTGCGCGACGGACCCGGCCTTGGACGCAGGCACGTCGGTGGCGTCGCCGAGGGCGAAGACGTTCGGCTTGACCTTGGCCTGCAGGGTGTGCGGGTCGGCCGGGATGAAATCGAGCTCGTCGCCGAGGCCGGGCGAGCGGCCGACGTAGCCGGCGCCGCCGTGCAGCGGGACGATCACGGCCAGGTCGAAGGGCACCTCGCGGTCGTCGTAGGAGACCAGCCGGCCTCCCCGGCCTGGCTCCCCCGCGGCCTGCACGGCGCCGGTGCTGAACTCGGCCACCAACTCGATGCCCTTGGCGGCGAGCAGGCCGCCGAGCTGGCGGCTGGCCACCGGCTTGGTGAACGCGCCGTCCAGCGGCGTGACGTAGGTGATCTCGACCCGGTGCCTGATGCCGCGGCGGCGGAAAAAGTCGTCGGCGAGGAAGCAGAACTCCAGCGGTGCCACCGGGCACTTGATCGGCAGGTCGACGAAGGAGACGACCAGCCGGCCGAAGTCGAACCTGTCCAGCGCATGACGCAGTGCCTCGGCGCCTTCGGGGGTGTAGAAGGTGAAGACGTCCCGCTGCCATCCGGGTCCGGTCAGCCCGTCGGTCTCTTCCGGCAGCAACTGCGCGCCGGTCGCCACGATCAGGACGTCGTAGTCCAGCGTGTTCCCGTTCCGCAGGTACACCCGGTCGTTCTCGACGTCGACGTGATCGATCGTCGCCTGGCAGTAGATGATGCCGGAGCGCAGTTGCCGCCCGCGCGGGCGGGTCAGCCGCCGCGCCTCGGCCCGCCCGAACGGAACGAACAGCAGCCCGGGCTGGTACACGTGGGCGTCGTCGCGGTCCACCACGACGATCTCGGCGGCCTCCGGGCGGTACGCCCGCCGCAGCCGGTTCGCGAGCAGCGTCCCGCCGGTGCCGCCGCCGAGGATGACGATCCGTTTCATACCGCCAGTGTCGGCCGGGAGAACCGGCGAGGTCAGGGACGTTGGTCCCGGGACCCGGTGACGATTCGCCCGGATCGCTGCCAGCGCCAGGCGAGCAGGATCTCGACGGCGCCGATGCCCGCGATGACCGGCTGGAGGAAGAAGTAGCGCCGCAGGATCAGCAGCTGCACCGCGATCCAGGCGACCAGAAGCAGGCCGGCCAGGTACCCGGCGGCCGGGCCGGCGCCGCCACAGCCAGGCCGCGGCCACCGCCAGCAGCGGCAGCCACAGCGCGAGGGCCTGAACGTACACCACGTTGACGGTCAGCCCGGTGCCGCGCAGGTACCCGGGCGCCCCGCCGCGAGCGACGGCCGGGATGATCCTGGCCAGCCAGGTGGCCGTGTTCAGGGCCACCACCGTCCACATGTAGACGGAGATTCCCCTCACTGGCGTACGCGCTGAGAACAGCGCCCCGAACACGGCCACGTCCGCCTGACCCAGCAGCGCGCCGGCCGACCAGGCAGACAGCCCGAGCATCCCCAGGTAAAGCGGGAACAGCCGGTTCACCGGGGTGGCGAAGACGAACATCAGCGAGTTGTACAGCAGGAACCCGGCCGCGCCCAGCCAGGTGATCACCGCGGCGGCCGACCCGCGCGCGGCCAGCAAAATCGAGCAGGCCAGCGCCGGCACCCCGGCCAGCAGCACCACCAGCGCGGTCCCGCGCGCCGACCCGTTCATCACCGCGGTGCCGCGCAGCACCGAAGCTCGCCCGGGCCTGTCCGTCCGGGCCGAGGCGGGCATATCGGTGCCGACGCTAGCGTTGCTGGCCGGTGAGCTGCTGGCAGTCGGCGTGCTGACCGGCTTGGTGGCGACCGCCCTGATCGTCGTGCCGGTGCGGCTGGCCTCGCGCCGGTAGGCGACCGGCCGGCTCAGGTGACGTATAGCTGCCCGTTGGGTCCCTCGGCGATCCCCAGCTTCTTCAGCCCGGCCGTCGCCGGGCCGACCTCGACGGCGCCGGTGCCGGCGTTGAACTGCGAGCCATGACACGGGCAGATGATCACCTTCTGCCCGGGGTCATAGCCGACCGTGCAGCCGGCGTGCGGGCATACCGCGTCGAAGGCCGCGAACGTGCCGGAGCTCGGCCGGATCACGATGGACGGGTCGCCCGAGGCCGGATCGGTGAAGGAGGCGGCCTGCCCGACGGGCACGCCGCTGGCCGGGCCGATGGCCGCGCCCGGCGGAGCCTTGGCTGGCCGGCGGGGCCTGGCTGTGGCCCGATGACTTGGCCTGGCCGTGGCGGTCTTAGCGGGGCCGGCGCCGGACTGGAGGCTCCGCCCGTTCTGCTGGCCCGCGGTGCCTCCGGCCAGTCGTCCCAGCCCGGCAGTCAGGCCGCCGACCACCAGACTGGCGGCGGCGACCGCGGCGGTTATCGTGCCGCTGAGTACGACCTCGCGCCGGCTGGCTCTCCGTCCGGGGCCGGCCTGCTCGGCCGCCCAGTCCGCAATAGCCGCGTCCAGCGACAGGACCGAGCCGGAGCCGGCCAGCAGCAGCGGCGTCCAGGCGAACGCAAACACGATGTCCGCCCCGGTGTAATACGGAGCCGAGTGGAAGCTGACCGTCAGGAACAACATCAGGGACAGCGCCAGGCCGCCGGCCGCGGCCAGCCGGGCCCGGAGCCCGAGCAGGGTGCCTACGCCCACCGCCAGCTCGCCGAACGCGATGAGGACGCCGAGCGGGACCGCGACGTGGGCGAGCGGCGAGATCAGCGCATGGACCGGGCTGCGCCGGGCGGCGGCCGCCAGCTGGGACTGGATCGAGGCCGGGTCGGCGGCGTCGAAGAACCGCGGGTTGGCCAGCTTCTGCAGGCCGGCGAAGCAGAACGTGAACCCGAGGAACGCGCGCAGCGGGAGCAATGCGCGGCCGAGCAGGTACGGCGCCGACGACGCCGGAATCGGTTCGGATGCCACCGGTTACCCTCCAGGCTTCACGGCGAGCCAGTGACCCACGTGGCTGAGCAGGAGAAATCCGAGCATGCAGCCGACTACCAGGCTGGCGGCGATCAGCCACTGCCGCGAGGCGGCCCCGGTGACGTCCCGCCGTGTCCGCCGCAGCCAGTCCCTGGGAGCCAGCCGGAACACCTCCCCCAGGTGGCCGAGCACGTGGATGGTCATGGCGCCGAACCACAGCACGAAGCTGGCCTTGTGCACCTTGAGCAGCAGCGGCAGCCAAGAAGGGCCCACCAGGAGCAACCCCACGCCGCTGGCCAGTAGCACGACGGTGAGGATCACCACGACCGGGCCGAGAAGGCGCAGCAGCAAGGGCGGCGGGCCCATGCGCCGGTAGGCCGGAGCGCCGCGGTAGTAGCGGGCGAATCGCCAGCCGGTGCTGGCCACCTTGAGCAGCACCGGCGGTACGAGCACCATGCCGATGAACACGTGCGGCGTCAGCAGCGCACGGACGCGCAGGATCGTGACGCCCTCGGCCGCCAGCAGCGCCAGCAGCACGAGCGCGTTGGACGCGGTCAGGCGGGCGTTGGCGGCTACGCCGGCATCGGCCCGGCGCTGCGCCCGTCGCGCTGGCGTTGGCGCTGGCTGCGGCCCGGGCTGACCGGGCAGCCGGGTTCTCTCGTGGCCCTCCGCACTCACGCTGCGGAGAGTACGAGGAGAACGTGACGGCCACATGAAGGATCGCGGCCGGGGCGATGAGCTTACGGCAGAGGGGCGATCAGCGGGGTCGGCAGTTCGTGGCGGAGGGCGGCGGCTAGGGCGGGGGCGTCGGGCATGCGGGAGGGGTCGGACAGGATGGTGATGCGCAGCGTTCCGGCGTAGGAAGCTGCCGCGAACGTTACGGTGACGTTCCCGGTGGTGGACGGGATCGGGATGATCGCCCGCACGGCGGCGCCGCCGAACGTGAGCGGGTTTTCCGGGCCGTGCAGGTTGGTGACGAAGGTCTGGACGACGCGCTGGTGGCTGGCGAACCAGCGCAGCATGCCGGTGCGGGCCAGCAGCAGGAACGCGGGTACGAACAGTGCGGCCGAGGCGCCGCGGGCACGCGACTTGCGCTCGCGGGTGATCTCGGCCGTCCGGGTTACCCGGGTGCCGAAGTCGCCGGTGGCGGGCACGGTGACCGGCATGATCCCGATCTGGTTGCCGAGCTCGCCGCCGGTGGCCGCCCGCCGCGCGGCCACCGGGACCGTGATGGTTACCTCGCCGAGTTGCTCGCCGCGCGCGGCCAGCAGGGTTCGCAGCGCCCCAGCGACCGCGGCGAGCACCACGTCGTTGACGGTGCCGCCGTATGCGTGTCCCAGGTCGCGGAGGCCGGCTAGATCGACGGCGACGACATCGAGCCGCCGCCGTGGCCCGACCGGCCGGTTGAGCGATGTCGCCGGCCGCCGGCGCGGTGGCCGGGCACCCCCCAGTTCCGCCATTCCCTCGCGGATCCGGCGCAGGCCACGAGCCTGGCGCGGCGCGCCAGGCTCGGCCCACGTCGCCCGGCGCAGGCGGCCTCGCCAGGCATCGGCGACCAGTTCCCGCGCTCGCGGTGCCGGTGCCGGGAACCGGTCCGCCCGCGCCAGTGCCGTCTCGGCGGCCTGGTCGACCAGCGTGCCGAGCACGGTCAGCCCGGCGATGCCGTCCGCCAGCACGTGGTCCATGATGACGAGCAGCCCGGTGCCGCCGCCGACCAGCCCGGTGACGAACGTGGCCGACCAGAGCGGCCGGGACCGGGGCATGGGCTCGCGGAGCTGAGCCGCGGCAAGGTCGAGCAGCGCCCGCTCGTCCCCTGGCGGCGGGCAGCACACCTGCCGGAACGTGGTCGTTGATATCGAACGCCGGATCGTCGGCCCAGTACGGCCGCCCGCATCCAGGCGGCGCCCGGTAAAGCCGCTGCCGCAGCCTCGGCACCGCGCGGATCCGCTCGCCGAGCACCCGCCGCGCCTCAGCGACGGTAAACCCCGGCGCGGTGCCGAGCACCAAGACCGCCCCGATGTGTCCGGCCGCGCGCCCGTCCCCCGTAGCGAACTGCATCAGGTCTGCAGTGCTAGCCCGGTCGGGAGAGGGCGGCGCCGCCACGTCACCGCGGGATGAGGGTGA
>CAVRMX010000025.1:0-93549 GCA_963722275.1 uncultured Actinomycetes bacterium
GGCCCGCTTGGCGGCGACGACGGGCCGACCCCGTACAGCGGCACCCGGCGGTAGTCGCCGATGATCCGGCCGCGGCCGTACGCGTCGGGCAGGCCGGTGATGACGTGGGCCCGGCGGGCCGCGAGGACCTCGGCCGGGTAGGCGTCGAACACGCCGTCGTTGTGGGTCTTCCGGTACCGGGTGAAGATCTCCCGCACGTTCGGGTCCAGGGTGTAGCCGTAAGCGGCCAGCCCCGCCTCCACCATCCGCAGGCCGCCGTTGGGCATGATCGCGCGGCGCAGCGGCGCGTCGGTCTGCAGCCCGACGATCAGCTCGTGCTCCCGGTCGATGTAGCCCGGGGCGTGGCTGGTGATCGAGGCCGGGGTATGAGCGTCGACGTCGTAGACGCCGCGCGCCCGCTCGTCGGGGAACATCGCGGTCAGCCGCGACCACAGCGCGCGGGTGCGCTCGGTCGGCCGGCCAGGAACGCCGCGTCACCGGCATAGGGGGTGACATTGGCCTGGATGAAGTCCCGGACGTCGATCTGGTCCTGCCAGCGACCGCCGCCGAAGCCCCCCAGGATTCGGCGAAATGCCGCCGGTCTCGGTCCGGACCGACTCGATGGTCGCGCTCATGTCAATCTTCCTCTCCGCACTCCGGGTGCGTCACTTCTTTTGCTCTAGCTTCAAACATATAACGGCAGCCTCATGGTCCCCCGAGGGTCTTTAGTCCTCTATCGCCGACTACCGGGCACAGTGACCCGACTTCCGGCCCTGCCGGAAACTCATGCCGTGGCGTAGCAAGAAGCAAGGCGGCCGGTCACGCGAGCTGAAACGCTGACACGCAGCTCACTGGCTCGCTGGACCTGCGTGGTCGCGGATGGCCCGGACGAAGTTGCGGATGATGTCGTCGCCGTGGGTGGTGAGGATGGATTCGGGGTGGAACTGCAGGCCCTCGGCCGGGAGCCGCGCGTGCCGTAGCCCCATCGGGATTCCGCCGGGGCCACGGGCGGTGATCACCAGCCCTGGCGGCAGCGAGCTCTCCTCGACGATCAGGGAGTGATAACGTGCGGCGCGGAAGCGCCGGGGCAGCCCGGAGAGGAAGCCGCGGCCGTCGTGGGTGATCGGTGACGCCTGGCCATGCACCGGCTGCGGGGCCCTAATATCCTGGCTCCGTGGGCGGCCGCAATGGCCTGATGGCCGAGGCAGATGCCGCAGAGGCGTCGTGGCCGCGCAGGCGCGGGCGGTCTCCACACTAACGCCGGCCTCAGCGGCGTGCCCGGGCCGGGAGAGATGACGATGCCGTCCGGGACGAGATCGACGATATCGCGGGCGGACACCTCGTCGTTTCGGACCACCTCCACCCGGCATCCCTGGCTCAGCAGCAGGTGAGCCAGGTTGTAGGTGAACGAGTCGTAGTTGTCGACCACGAGAATCGCCGGCCGGCCGGCCGGCGTGGCCGGGCGGGGTTCGCCCCTGACGGCGTTGGGACGCCGGATGAGCGGCGCGGGAAGGCACCCCAGCGGGCCTGGCGGCGAGGCCGCGCTGCAGGTGGCTCGCGACCGGGCCCGCTTCCCTGGCCGCCGTCAGGCCCGCGAGGGACCGGACCGGAACGACACCCTGGACGGAATTGGTGACGAATACCTCACTGGCCGCCAGTAGCCGCTGGTTGCTCAGAGGCTCTTCCTTGGTGTCGATGCCGTCACATCCAGCGAGACGCAGGACCGCTGCTCTGCTGATCCCGGGCAGCAATCTGCCGTCCGCGGGTGGGGTATGCAGGATGCCGTCGATCACCGCGAAGACGTTGGCCCGGTCGGTCTCGAGAACCTCCCCGTTTCGGTCCTGGATCAGGAGATGCTCGTCCGGGCCAAGGCGGGCCACGTCGGTCATGCGGGCGAGCAGACGCCGGTCCAGCCACTTGTGGCCCCGAGGCCGCCGGGGATGGTGACGGGACGCAGGGCCACCGTCTCCGGGGCAGGACCCGCCGGTATCACTTCGACCGTGATCTGCAGCGGGCCTCCGACCGGCCGAGCCGCACCCGCAGCCGCCCGACGGACCCCGGCGAGGCGGTCGGCCAGGTTCGGCGCGACGCTGGGCGGGGATGTTGCCGAACAGCTGCCAGGTGCTTTCGTCCAGGCGCGCGATGTGCCCGTCGAGGTCATGACCCCGGCAGGCCGTGACGCGCACCAGCGTGAACGCGACCATCGCGGGCCGGGGGCGCAGCGAGGGCGTGATGGCCGGGTGGCCGAAGGGAGGCCGGGCCGCCAGGTTCTTCGCGGAGCGTGGCGTTCAGCGGCCGAGATCAGCGGGGTGGCTTTCAGCAGGCACTCGCGGTACTCATCGGCATCGGAGGACCCGGCGACGATTCCGCCGCCACTGCCAAGCCACACCCGGTCGCCGCCGAACTCGAAGGTCCGGATCGCGACGTTCAGCTCAGGCAGGCGACGGGACTGCGGTAGCCGACCGCCCCGGTATAGACCTCCCGCGGCGTGGCCTCGAGCTCGTGAATGATCTGCAGGGCCCGGACCTTCGGGGCACCCGTGACCGACCCGGGCGGGAATGCCGCGGTGACCAGCTGCGCGTCCCGCGTCCCGGCCGGGAGCCTGCCGCGGACGTCCGATACCAGATGCCACACGCCGGGATGGGCCTCGGCGCGCAGCAGCGCCGGCACCTGCACGCTGCCGGGCAGGCACACCCGGCTGAGGTCGTTCCGCATCAGGTCGACGATCATCACGTTCTCCGCCCGGTCCTTGGCGGAGCGCTCAAGGACGGCACGCTGCCGTCGCGCCGCCTGTTCACCGGCGGGCCGGGATCGCGTGCCCTTGATCGGCCGTGACCATACGTTCGTCCCGGTACGGCGCAGGAACAGCTCCGGCGACAAGCTCGCCACCGCGCCGCCCGGTGTCCGCATGAACGCTGCATACGGCGGATCCAGCCGGGTGACCGCGCGACAGAACGCGTCGAGGGGATCCCCCGTGAAACCCGCCTCGAGCCGCAGGCAGATGTTGGCCTGGAAGATATCGCCGCGGCGGATGTAGCTGATCGCCTGCCGGACCGCTGACCGGTGCTCATCCGCCGACGGGATCAGCCGGAAGCTGTCACACGAATAACCCTGCGGCGCCGGGCCGGCGGCATCCGGCCGACGCGAGAGTTCATCGAAACGGCGCTCGAGCGCGTCACCGCGGCCGGGCGTCCACAGTGCCTCGAACGCCCACTGGCCGGTGGCCCGGTCACGGCGAAGCACATGGTCGTAGTAACCGAACCACCATTCGGGCAGCCGCCGGAGCTCACCGGGCGGCGGCGGCACCGGGAGAACCTGCCCGGCCAGACCGAAGCCGAGGTAGCCGATCCAGCCGCCGCCGAAGGCGGCCCCGGTCCGCGCCGATGCACCGGCTGGGCCCGGCAGCGGCGTGTCCAGCGCATTCGCAGCGGCTCGGGTGCACAGCACACCTGCACAGGATCTGAGGCCACGATGTCGCTGCCGCCGGCCCAGGCGCCCACCAGCGCCACCGGGTGCGGATCGGCCCGGACGGACCGCAGTACCTCGGCCGTGCTGACCTCCCAGTCCAGGGCACGGCACACCACCCGGCACGGCGCCTGGGGCCCCATTTTCCGCCCTCCCTCATCGGTACCGGCAAACCTAGCCGCTGCGGTCGGGCGAAGGATGCGTCCGGGCCTGGCGGCCCAGCGGTACGGCGGGAAGACTAGGAAAGGCCACGTCGGGCCGACGACGCCGCAGCAGCGGAAACCAGCAGGGAGGAGGCCGGGTGAACACGACCGGGACGGCCGCAGGCCGGGACGCCCAAGCCCGGAGGACGCAGGACGGCAGGACGCAGCACGGGAGGTCGCGGGCCGGATGGCCGTCGCCGCGGCCGCCTGGCTCGGCGCGCTCGACCCCGCCCAGCGCGCCGCGGCCGCCGGCGGCGCGCCTGACCCGGACGCCGGATCCGACGCCGAGCGCAGGCGCTGGTTCTACACCCCGACCGACCACGGCGGGCTGCCCCTCGGGGGCCAGCGCCCGGCCCAGCAGAGACTGGCCCACCAGCTCGTCGCCACGGGGCTCTCCACCGCCGGGTACGTCACCGTCGCCACCATCATCGGCCTGGACAACGTGCTCGATCACGTCGAGGGCTGGACCGTCGACTGGGGCCGCGAACGGGGCCGCGATCCCGGCCTGTACTACCTGCGGGTGTTCGGCGAGCCCGGCGGGGCGGCGCCGTGGGGCTGGCGCTTCGGCGGCCATCACGTCTCGCTGAACAACCTCGTCGTCGACGGCATGGTCCGCTCGACGACCCCGTGCTTCTTCGGCGCCGACCCGGCGGTCTCCCCGCTGCTGGGTCCCGCGCCGCTGCGCCCCCTGGGCGGGGCCGAGGATCTGGCCCGCAACCTGGTCCGCTCGCTCGATCCCGGCCAGGCCGCCCGCGCGATCATGCTCGACCGGGCGCCGTCGGACATCGTCGGCGGCAACCGGGCGTACCTGTCCGACGGCGACCAGATGATCCACCTCCGCGACATCTGGCGCGGGCAGTTCACCGAGCCGGGGCTCACCGAGCGGGTGACCCAGATGGGGGACCGTGCCGAGCTGGCCTCCGGCTACGACGCCCGCGACCACCAGCGGGTCGCGCTGACTCGGGTCCCGAAGGGCCTGCCCGCCACCGGACTCGGCGCCGGGCAGCGGGAACTGCTGCGCGCGCTGCTGGCCACCTACCTGGGGCGAATCCCGGACGGCCTGTCGCCGCAGGCGGACTACGCCGCCGACGCCGCGCTCGACGCCGTCCACCTGGCCTGGGCCGGACCCACCGGGCCGGGCCAGCCGCACTACTACCGGCTGCAGGGCCCGCGGCTGCTCATCGAGTACGACAACACCCAGCGCCAGGCAAACCACGCCCATTCGGTGTGGCGTGACCCGGCCGCCGACTTCGGCTACGACGTCCTCGGGGCGCACCTGACCGCGCACCATCTGTGAGCGCCGCGGTCAGCCCGGGTCAGTGAACCGGGGCGGCCTCTTCCCGAACTCGGCGGCGACCGCCTCGACCTGGTTCGGGCTGCCGATGAGGGCGCCGATCTCCTTCTGCTCCGCGGCGAAGCCCGTGGCCAGGTCCACCCGGCCCGCCAGGTCCAGGAGCCGCTTGGCCGCCCGGATGGCGTGCGGGCTGCGGGCGGCGACACTGCGGGCCAGCTCCAGGGCGGCCTCGCGCGGGTCGGGATCGACCCTGGTCGCCAGGCCGAGCGCGACGGCCTCCTCGCCGCGCAGCACGCGCCCGGAGAAGGTCAGCTCCTTGGCCACGTCCCGGCCGACGAGCTCGGGCAGCAGCTGGCTGCCCGTCATGTCGGGTATGAGGCCCCACCTGATCTCCAGCACCGACATCCTCGCGTCGGGCGCGACGATGCGGATGTCGGCGCCGAGCGCGATCTGCAGGCCGCCGCCCAGGGCATTCCCGGTCACGGCCGCGATGACCGGGACGGGGATCTCCGTCCAGACGTACGCGGCGCGCTGCCCGGTCGCCTGCGCCGGCCCGCGGCCCGGGGGCAGGTCGACCTGGAGGCTGAGCCGCTCGCCGTCACGCATCGCCTGGAACGAGCCGAAGTCCAGGCCAGCGCAGAAGTCCGGCCCCTCGCCTGAGAGCACCACCGCGCGGACGCCGGGTTCGGACTTCAGCCGCTCGCCCGCGGTGACCAGGCCGGCGAACATCGCCCCGTCGAGGGCATTGCGCTTCTCCGGCCGGTTCAGGCGGACATCCGCGACCCCGCCGGTGATCGTCACCATGACCCGCTGTTCCGTCATCACTGCTCCTTCGGACACGTCCTGCCCCGCAGGTTACCCAGCCTGATAACGGTGACGGGAATGTCACCATGACCTCCGGAGGATGCCCCGGCCTTCAGGCCAGGGAGGAATCCGGTGCCCCGCGAAGCAGGGCAGCAGGACCAGCGGGCAGCGCGCGCGGCGCGCCTCCCGGACTCTTACGACCGTTTGTTCGATACTGTAAGGGTGAGGACGGCCTACCGGTGCCGGGCATACCCCGACGACAGCAGCAGCAGGTGTTGAACCGCACCTTCGGCTGCGTCCGCGTGGTGTGGAACCAGACCCTGGCCGCGGAGCGCTGGCAGGCCGAGCGGACGAGCACCTCCTACGCCCAGGCCGACGCCGCGCTGACCATCATGAAAAGGACCCGGACCTGGCCTTCCTGAACGAGGTGTCCAGCGTCCCGCTGCAGCAGGCGCTCCGCCACCAGCACCAGGCATTCTCCGCGTTCTTCGCCAGACGCGCCCGCTGCCCGCGGTTCAACTCCCGCCGCGGCCGGCAGGCCGCGCACTACACCCGCAGCGCCTTCACGATACGCGGCGGGGAACTGCGGCTGGCCAAGACGGCAGCCCCGCTGCGGTTCACCTGGTCCTGGCCGGAGGTGGACGTGGCCGCGCTGGACCCCACGATGGTGATCATGTCCCGGGAGCCGGACGGCCGCTGGTACGTGACCTTCACCATCGACACCCACGCCCCTGAACCGCTGGAGCCGGCCGGGCGCGCGGTCGGCGTCGACCTGGGCGTGACGGACTTCGCCGTGACGTCGGACGGGGAGAAGATCGCCAACCCGCGGCACATGGCGCGCAAGGCCCGCAACCTGGCCCGGTACCAGCGGCGCCTGGCCCGCTGCCGGAAGGGTCCGCGAACCGGGCCAAGGCCGCGGCGAAGGTGGCCCGCGCCCACCGCAAGGTCCGCGATGCCCGGCGGGACTTCCTGCACCGCGCCAGCACGCGCCTGGTCCGCTCGGCGGACATGATCGTGATCGAGGACCTCAACGTCTCCGGCATGATCCGCAACCGGCACCTGGCCCGCGCCATCAGCGACTGCGGCTGGGGCGAGTTCCGCCGCCAGCTTCAGTACAAATGCGAGCGGTACGGCCGGGAACTGGTCGTGACCGGCCGGTGGTACCCGTCGAGCAAGACCTGCTCGGCGTGCGGGCACCTGCTCGCGGAGCTGAGCCTGGGCACCAGGCAGTGGACGTGCCCGTCCTGCGGCGCCCGGCACGACCGGGACATCAACGCGGCGAAGAACATCCTGGCCGCTGGTCAAGCGGTGACTGCCTGCGGAGCTGGCGTCAGACATCCCGGGACCTCCCGGGTGCGGCCGGCCGTGAAACAGGAACCCCGGCCGGTGACGGCTGGAATCCCCGTCCTTCAGGGCGGGGAGTAGTCAAGAGACTGATGGCTGATCGGCTATCCGCAGGGACTGGGTGCTCGTTGCGGGCGTGCTGATGGCGATGTCTTCCAGACTGCGCCCGGCTGGCTCGGGCAGCACGAAGGTGAGGGCGAAGCCGGCCACGGCTACCCCGGCGGTGAGCAGGAGCGTGCCGCGCAGGCCCAGCGAGGTCTGCAGCACCGGGAACAGGAAGACCCCGATGAAGGCGCCGAGCTTGCCGATGCCGGCGGAGATCCCGTGCCCGGTCGTGCGCATGTCGACCGGGTACAGTTCGCTGGGCAGCACGAAGGTGGTCATGTTCGGGCCGAACTCGGTGAAGAAGTAGCTGACCCCGTACACCAGCAGGAACGGGGCCACCATGGTGGTCATGCCCGGCACCGCCGCGATCACGGCGAAGCACAGCGCCATCATCGCGAACCCGACAAGCTGCAGCCGCCGGTGCCCGATCCGGTCCAGCCGGACGATCGCCAGCACGTAGCCCGGTACCGCCGCCACCACGAAGATCGCCAGCTGCAGGGCGATCTTGGTCATGGTCGAGGCGTGCGGGGTGATCAGGCCGAGGATCTGCGGGGTGGAGATCGTGTTCCCGTAGTAGGCATAGTCGAGCAGGAACCAGCAGCCCGCGGTCCCGGCCAGCGTGATCAGCCACCGGCGGCTGGTGAGAAATGCCCGCAGGCCCATCGCGGATTGCGGCCCACCGGACCCGTTGCCGCTGACCTGCCCGCCGGTCAAACCGGCTACCTGGCTCGCCGCCTGCTCTGCTCGCCCCTGCACCTGGGCCTGGTAGCGCGGCGATTCCGGCATCCGGCAGCGCAGGTAGATCACGGCGGCCGCGGGCACCGCACCGAGCGCGAGAAGGACCCGCCAGGTCACGTCACTACTGGCCCCCGAGCCGAGCAGGGCCAGCGCGATCAGCGGCCCGACGATGAGCCCGAGCGCCTGGGTGCCGAACACCATCCCGACGAGCTTGCCGCGGTCCTTCCGGTTCGCGTACTCGCTCACCATGACCGCGCTGACCGGGTAGTCGCCGCCGACACCAAAGCCCAGCAGGAAACGGAACCCGATCAGCACCCAGAACGAGCCGGACAGCGCCGATCCCAGTGCCCCCGCGATCATGAGCACGGCGACCAGCCAGTACACCCGCTTGCGGCCGACCACGTCCGCGTAGCGCCCGAACACCAGCGCGCCCAGAAACGCGGCCGCCAGCATCGTGCTGTTGAGCACGGCCAGCTGGCCCGAACTCAGGTGCCAGTCCTTGGTGATCAGCGCCGAGGCGATCCCGATGACGAACAAGTCGTAAGCGTCGGTGAAGAAGCCCATCCCCGAGGCCACCACCGCCCGCAGGTGAAACCTGCTCAGCGAGGCCTCATCGAGCGCCGCGACCAAATCCCCGGACTGGACCTCAGCCACCGCATCACCCCGCTGCTCATGCCGCCCGCCGCGTTGCCCGTGACCAGCCGCTTTGCCTGCCATTGCTGCGGAAACTACCTAGCCCGGGCGACTTCTAGCCGACCTGAGAATGAACGCAAGGTGAACGCCTGATGGCTGACATCCAAACAAATCCGCAGGGCATGCCTCCTGGGCCCGGTCGTTACGCGTAACATTGGCTGATGGCTGATGTCCGGAACTGCGAGCAGTGCGGCACGTCGTTCGCGCCGCGGCGGGAGCACGCGCGATTCTGCTCCGCCCGCTGCCGGGTCGCCTGGAACCGGCACAACGCGAGCGACTCCCCGGCCGAGACCGGCGCGCTTGACTGGTCCATCACCGCGATGCGGGAGACCACCGACCGGCTCCTGCGCGCCGACGGATCGGACCGGGCCAACGGGTTCGCGGTGATCAGCGAGGCCGTGTGGTGGGTCACCATCGTCGACGCCACGTTGATGCGGTACCGCCCCGGCGTCTACAGCGGCGTCCTGGCCGCCCAGGCAGCCGCCCAGCGCCAGGTCACCGAGGACACCTTCGCCGGGTTGCGGTTCGTACGGAACCGGATGGGTTACCACGCCGATCACGCTGATTTCATCGACCCGCTTGACGGCCGTCCCGCCGTTGGCGGTGACCGCATCGCTGCCTGGACCTGGAGGTCATTGCCCGAACCCGCGCTGACGTCGCTCACGCCGCGCGCACGGGAGTGGGAGATGACGCGGTACCTGGCATACCAGGCTCAGCTCGCAGGTCAGCCCATCGGAGAGGCCTTCAGCCAGGCCACAGCCTTCCTCTGCCACGCCGTGGACGGCAGCTTCGCCCACACCGGCTGAGGCATCCGCGGCCTCTGCCCGCACGTGGCCTGACAGCGCCCGCTCCGTCCCCCTGGCGGCACGATCTCGATGTATCAGCGCAGCACTTCCCCGCTCTGTCGGGTGTCGGCCGCTTGCTGAGACGCAACCTGAGATCGTGGCCGGCCCGCGGGCGGAGGCTTCGGATGAATCGCTTGAGCCAGGGGAGCGCAGGTTCGGGGAAGGCGCTATCCGGGGCATTGCCGCCGTCCCTCCTGGTGCAGACCCAGGGATCCGGGCGGAGACTGGAGGCGGGTCCTTCGTACCTGGTCGGCCGCGATCCCGAGGCGGACATCGTGATCGACGACGCCCGGGTGTCCTGGCGGCACGCCGTGCTCCGGCTGGAGGAAGGCCGCTGGGTGCTCGCGGACAACGGCAGCACCAACGGCAGCTACACCGAGGGCCGGCGGGCGGACCGCATCGAGATCAACGAGGAGTGCCTGGTCCGGCTCGGCGATCCGGAACAAGGCCCCGCCCTGTCCTGCATCGTCTGCGGGACGGCCGGGACGTTGCGCATCGGCCGTTCGCCGGACAACGACATCGTGGTCTGCGACCTCAGCGTCTCCAGCCACCACGCCGAACTGCACACCGTATCGGGCACGTACCGCATCGTGGACCTGGGGAGCCATAACGGCACCTTCGTCAACGAGCAGCGCGTCACGGTTGCGCGGCTGGCCGAGGGGGACACCATCGGTCTCGGCGACAGCACGTTCCGGCTGGCCGGCCGTGACCTGGAGGAGCTCGCCCCGGCCGGGGAGGCGCAGCTGCCGCCCGCCCCCGACCCCGGCCCTCCCGCGCCCGGCCTCCCCGCCGGCGGCCCGCTTGAGATCCCGTACGCGGTTCGCTGGCTGGTGCCGAGGGGCGAGCGGTTCGCGAACTTCGACATCCTGAACGACAACGACACGCAGCTGGACTACTACCGCCGGTTCGGTCACATCTACGCTGTCGGGATCCCGGCCAAGAAGTGGCGGCTCGTCGTGGTCTCGGACCCCGAACTGCTCGACGAGGTGGCGGCGGACGAGGAACGGTTCGGCAAGCGCGTCGAGGAGATCAACTTCTTCGCCCAGCTCGCCAACTCCCGCGGGAGCGGCATCTCGGTGATCGGCGACGGCCAGCACTACGAGCGGATCCGCCGCGTGATGCTGCCGTGGTACGCCCCGGCCCACCAGCGCACTCAGCTTGAGCGGATGAAGGACCAGGCGCGCAAGCTCGTCGCCGCGTGGTCCGCGATCGGAGACGACGAGCCGCTCGACGCGCGCGGCTGGATGGAGCGCTACACCCTGGAGGTATCCGGGCGCGGCGCGTGCGCCTACGACTTCGGCCTGCTCGACGGGCGCCTCGACGACCACAGGAACCCGCACCCGTTCGCGGCGGCCGTCCCGGCGAGCACCAAGGAGAGCATCCTGCGCGTGGCCGAGCCCCGACCCGACTTCACGGTCTTCGCCGGCCGCGCCCGGCGCGCCCGGCGCAAGGCCTACCGCCGGCACAACGAGGAGCTGTTCAGGACGGCGGACGCGCTGGTCCGCGCCCGGATGCACACGTGCCCGCTCGGGCCGCAGACGGATCTGCTCAGCCGCCTGGTCAGCACGCCGGACCCGGAGACGGGCGAGTTCCTCGACGCCGAGACCATCCGGGACCAGATTCTCATGCACCTGTCCAACGGCTTCAACGGCCCGTCGATCACGGCCGCGTGGCTCGCCTACGCCCTCGCCACGAACCCGGACGTCGAGGAGCGGCTGATCGCCGAGATCGACGGGATCACCGGCGGCGACCCGGACTACGACCTGCAGTACGACGACCTGATGGCGCTGACCTACACCACGCAGGTGATCAAGGAGACGATGCGGATCTACCCGCCGATGCCGATCACGATCCGCCGCAGCCTCACGGACGGGACACTCGGCCGCTACCGCGTCAGGAAGGGCGACATCATCCTGGTCGGGACGCTCGCCGCGCAGCGTGACCCGCGCTACTGGGGGCCGCAGCCGGACCGGTTCGATCCGGGGCAGTTCGCGATGGACAAGGTCGTCGGCCGGCCGCGGCACGCCTTCATCCCGTTCTCGATCGGGAAGCGGCAGTGCATGGCGCAGGAGGTCACGTTCATGATGCTCCGCGTCGTGCTGTTCGAGATCTACCGGCACTACCGGCTGCGGCTCGCACCGGGCGCGACGGTGGCGAAGAACACGGTCGTGACGACGAAACCGGCCGCGGTTCCGGTCATCCGGCTGCCACGCGAGCGGACCGGGCTGGAGCCCCGTGCGGCCGGCCTGGCGGCCCGTCCGGCCGGCCTGGCGGCCCGTCCGGCGGCCTGGCTGTGCCGCACCGCAGGCGGCACCGCAACCGGCACCGCCAGCAGGCCCCCACTGGGGACAGCCCACGGAGATCCCGCCGACGAGCGCCTACCGCCATCTGGTGATCGCGTACGGCAGCAACTTCGGCGCGAACAAGGGGCTGGCCGAGCGTTTCGCCGAACGGAGCGAATTCCACGGCTATACCACCGAAGTGATCACCCTGAACGAGCTCGCCGAATCGTCGCCGCGCGCGCAGCCCTGGCTGCTCGTGGTCATGACCTCCACCTACACGTCGAACCCGCCCTCGAACGCGGCCGCGTTCAAGTCGTGGCTCGAGCGCACCGGATCCGGGACGGGCACCTGGCGGAACTGCCGCTACCTCGTCTGGGGGCTCGGTAACAGCCAGTGGAACGCGTTCCTCGCATTCCCCCGCTACGTGCACCAGAAGCTGTCCGAGCTCGGCGCCACGCCGCTCGCCGATTTCGCCTACGGCGACGTGGGCTCGCCGGTGTGGGAACGCCTGCACGCGGACTGGAACGGCCGGATCTGGCCCGTCCTGCTCGAGTTGTCCGGGGCGCGGCCCACGGCGGACGCGGCCGAGCGCGTCGCCGCCCGGAACGCGGCCGCCGGCGTGCTGACCGGCACCGATTCGAAGACCGCGATGCACAGGTCGCTGCACGGCGCCGGCGACGCGACGGAGCCCGTCGCGCGCCCGGCGAGCGTCACCTCGATCCTGCGCCGGATGGCGCCGGGGGCGGCCGATCCCGCTAGCACGCAGTCGCGGGTGCTGCTCGCTCCGGCCATCCTCACCAACGCGGTCGGAATGCACACGGCCGAGGCGCGCGTCCTGGCCTGCCAGGAACTCCAGGAGGCCGGGTCGCAGAAGCGGACGCGTCAGCTGGACATCAGCCTCCCGCCCGGGCTCACCTACCGGGCCGGCGACCACCTCGGCGTGTGCCCGAAGAACGACGAGGAACGGGTCGAGCGGCTCGCCCGGCACCTCGGCGCCACTCTCGACGGGCTGTTCATGGCGCCGAAGACCATGGCCGTCCGCGCCGTGCCGAAGGGCGTCGTGCTCCAGGTGCGCAACGTGCTCACCAGCTTCGTCGACATCAGCGGCAGGCCGGGCGTCCCGCTGCTCGACCTGCTGGTCGAGAAGGCGGCCGACCCCGGCGAGCGGTCGAGGCTGGCGGAGATCAGGGACGTCCTGGGCGCGCCGGGCGGCCCGGATTCGCCGCTGCGCGCGGCGATCGACGCGGGCGGCTACGACGTGCTCCGGCTGCTCGATGAGTTCTCCTCCTGCTCGCTGAACATCTTCGAGTTCCTGCGGGTGGCGCAGCCGCTCCGGCCGCGGTACTACTCGGTAAGCTCGAGCCCGCGGGTGCACGGCGATGGCGTCGCCCAGCTGACCGTCGGCCTGGCGGTCACGCCCGTGCCGGGCCTGCCCGGCCGGGACTTCCGCGGGATGAGCTCGCACTACCTGCACAGGCTGCGCGCGGGCGACCGGCTGAACGTCTTCGCCGACAGCGCGGACGGATTCCGCCTGCAGCAGGACGTGACGAAGCCGATGATCTTCGTCTCGGCCGGCACCGGCCTGGCCCCGATGCGGGCGTTCCTCTGGGAGCGGCTGGCGATGAAGCGCGCGGGCGTCGCGCTGGCGGAAGCCGCGCTGTTCAACGGCATCCGCTCGAGCGGCCAGGACTACATCTACCGCGACGAGATCGGGCAGTTCGCGGCCGAGGGAGTGCTCAACCACGTGCACGTCGCGACGTCGCGCGAGCGGCCGGGCGACCGCGAGTACGTCCAGGACCTGATCCGCGCGCAGGGCGCACTCGTCTGGCGCCTGCTCGCGGCCGGCGGGTACGTCTACGTCTGCGGCTCGCAGCCGATGCGCGACGCCGTCCGCGCCGCCTTCGCCGACGTCCTCGCGGACGAAGGAGGGCTGCCGCGCGAACGCGCGGCGGCCTACGTTGACCAGCTAGAGCTGACCGCCCGCTACCGCCAAGACCTCTGGGTCTGACCCCCGGGAGCCACCATGGATGCCCTCGCCCTCGTCCTGACCGTCGCGGCCATGATCATGTTCGTGTTCGCCGCGAGCGGCCGCGAGCTGCGCCGCTTCAACGAGATCGCGCTCGGGCTCGTCTTCCTCAGCGCCGCGCTGATCTGCCAGTTCACCGCGGTCACGAGCACGCACATCGGCCGGTGAGCGCGAGCCGTCTCGGCTCGGGCAGGCCGAGGCTGGCCGCCGGGCCGGCGAGGGAGGCGAGGCGGCGCAGCACCGGGTAGCCGGCTGGTGACAGCGGCAGGCTGGCCGCCCGGCGGGCACCCAGGCTACGCTGGGCAGCATGGTCATTAGTGCATGCTCCGTTGTCCGTCAGCAGCGCGCGGATCGTCGACGCCGCCGGGAACCCTGTCCGGCTGGCCGGGGTGAACTGGGGCGGCGCCCACCAGGACGGCCTGGTCCCGGCCGGGCTGGACAAGCTGCACCGCGACGAGATCGCCCGGCGAATCGTCAACTGGGGTCTCAACCACGTCCGGCTCACCTTCGCCCTCGGCACCTTCGTGAACAACAACGGGTCACTGAAAACCGGGCCCGCGGACGCGGCCAGGCTGGCCGCCAACCCGGATCTGGCGGGCCTGACCCCGTGGGCCGTCTACCAGGCGGTCACCGAGTCACTGACGGCGGCCGGGCTCGCCGTCATCCCGAACTGCCACCTGCTGTACCCAGGGTGGTGCTGCTCGGACGGCGACTGCAACGGGCTGTGGTACAACGGCAACTGGCCCAGCTCCACGTTCACCAGCACCTGGCTGATGGTGGCGCAGCGGTTCGCCGGCCATCCGCTGGTCATCGGCTACGACCTGAAAAACGAGCCGCGCGCCGCCACGATCAGCGGGACCAAGGTGACACCCACCTGGGGCACCGGCAACACCGGCGCCCACCCCACCGACTTCCAGCAGCTCTACGAAGACATGGCCGCTCGGATGCGGGCCGCCGACCCGGCCAAGCTGTTCTTCTGCGAGGGCCTGAGCTATGCCGGCGACCTGACCCTCGCCGGGGCCAGCCCGGTGACCGGCAGCAACGTCGTCTACTCGATGCACGACTACTCCTGGTTCCACCCATCCGGGCAGTCCCAGGCGGACTACTTCGCCGCTATGGACTCCCACGGCGGCTACCTGGTGACCCAGGGGATCGCGCCGTTGTGGGTCGGCGAGTTCGGCATCGATACCGGCACCCGCGCCGCGATGACCACCGGGTGGATGGCGCAGTTCCGGGCCTGGGCGCAAGCCCGGGGCGTGCACTGGTGCTGGTGGGAGCTGTCCGCCCAGGCCGTCAAGGGCACCGAGCCAAGTTCCAACGCGGTCAAGGCGGTAGACGGGACACGGGAGACCTTCGGGCTGATGGCCGGGCAGGACTGGCTGGGCAGCCAGTCCGAGATGATCGCGCTGCTCCAGGCGATGACCTAACGCCCTCAGACGGCGGCGTGGAAGGCCTCAAGCGCCTCGCCGGGCGTCTCGTAGTAGGCGCCGTCGCCGAGGATCGCGCTGATACCGTACCCGTCGAGCTGCTTTCGCACCGGGCCGAGCACGGAGCTGAACACCAGGCGCACCTGCCGCTGGTGAACGTATTCGACGAGCTTGGTGATGACCGCGGACGCGGTGAAGTCAACGTCCCCGATGGCGGCACAGTCCACCACCAGCCAGCGCAGCGGACCGCCGTGGCCGGCCAGCGCGGCGACATCTTCAAGCAGCTTGGCGGCGTTGGCGTAGTACAGGCTGGTGCCGAACCGGTAGATCACCAGCCCCTCCTCGGTGCGGGCGCCCGGCGTGACCGGGACCGCATGCCAGTGCCCTTCTGCCGACTTCGCCAGGACGCTGTTGAGCGGGCTGTAGCTGTGCCGCAAGTGGTCGACGATGGAGGCGACGACGGCGAGCGCGATACCGTACTCGACCCCCAGGATGACCACCGCCGCGGTCGTGAGCAGGGCCACGGCGTACTCCCGTTTCCTGCAGGCCCGGATGTGCCGCATCTCCTTGACGTCGATGAGCTCGACAGCGATCAGGAAGACCACCGCCGCCAGGGCGGCGTCCGGCAGGTAGGCCAGCGGCCCGGTGAGCAGCACCAGGACGACCAGGACCACGGCGGCGGCGCTGAGCTGGGACAGCTGGCTGCGGCCGCCGGCGCTGTCGACGATCTGCGCCTTGGTCGGGCTGCCGTTGACCACGAACGTGCCGGAGAACGCGGCGGCGGCGTTGGCGGCGGCCAGGCCGACCAGATCGGTGTCCTCGCTGAACGGTTCCTAGTACTTCACCGCGTAGGCCCGGGAGGTGGCCGCGCTCTGCGCCAGGATGACCACGAACATCGACGCCGCGGCGCCGAGCAGCGCGGCGGCGGCGTGCCAGCCGAGGGCGGGCGGCCCCAGGCTCGGCAGCCCGCGCGGGACGTTCCCGACCACGGCCACGCCGTGGCTGGCCAGGCCGAGGGCCCAGCTCACGATGATCGCGACGATCGCCGCGATCAGCAGCCCAGGGATCCGGCGGGTGATCCGCCGGGCCGCGACCACGATCACGATGACCCCGATCGATATGGCCACGTCGGCCAGGTGCGCGTGCGGGAGCGCGCGCGCCGTGTGCAGCAGCCTGGGCAGAGTCTGCTTGCCCGCGGCGGTTATCCCGAGCATGTCAGGCAATTGCCCGGCCGCGACCTGGATGCCGACGCCGGCCAGGAACCCGACCAGCACGGTGCGGGACAGGAAGTTCGCCAGGAAACCGAGCCGGGCCAGCCGCGCCACCAGCAGCATCACGCCGGCCAGCAGGGCCGCCAGCCCGGCCAGCCGGACGTACGCCGGAGATCCCGCCACGGCCAGGCCGGTGAGCGCGGCGGCGAGGATGGCCGCGGTCGCGGAATCCGCGGCGACGACGAGGTGGCGGGATGAGCCGAGGACGGCGAACACCGCCATCGGAAGGAGCATCGTGTACAAGCCGGTGACCAGCGGCATCCCGGCGATCTTGGCGTAGCCGAGCACCTCGGGGACGCCGAGGGCGGCCAGCGTGAGGCCGGCCAGCATATCGGCGGGCACCCGGGACCGGTCGACGGGCAGCACCCCGTCCAGGACGGGCAGCGCCCGCAGCCATCCTCGCCAGCGGCCCCCCGGCACGTCCGGCATCGCCTCACCTCCTCCCGCCCGCGCAGCAGTTCGGGATTTGTTCATCATCTTCCCGCCGGAGCGTTCACGCCGTCACGGCGGTCCCCGGACGCCGCCGCAAGCCGCCGGCCCGCAGCTGGCCAAGGGCAGGAAATGTGCCCGAACGAGCGAGGTTCACGCCTTGACGACGTACCACGGGCACCACAGAATGACCGTTTAAAGAGGAGCCTCATTGGAAGCCAGCACTGCCCGCACCGACGCGATCCCGGCCGCCGATGCGATCGTAGGGGCGCTGGCCAGGGCAGGAACGCGGCTGATGTTCGGCGTGCCCGGCGGCGGCCCGAACCTGGACGTGGTCGGGGCCGCGGCGGCGGCCGGGATGCGCTTCGTCCTGGCCCACGGCGAGACGGCCGCGACGATCATGGCCGCCACCTGCGCTGACCTCACCGGCACACCCGGGGCGGTGGTCGTCACCCGGGGCCCGGGGCTGGCCAGCGCGGTCAACGGCATCGCCCACGCGGCTCTCGACCGGCTCCCCGTGGTGGTGATCGCGGACACCGTCGCGGCCGCCGACGCCGGGCGGATCAGCCACCAGCGGATCGACCAGATGGCGCTGGGCCGGTCGGTCGCCAAGGCGGCGGTCACCGTCGGCGGGCGGCGGGCCGGCGAGGCGGCCGCGCGGATCGTGCGGACGGCGCTGGCGGCGCCCCCCGGCCCGGTCATCGCGAACATGGACGGCAGCCTCGCGGACCAGGACGGCAGCCTCGCGGACCAGGACGGCAGCCTCGCGGACCAGGACGGCAGCGCCGCCCCTGAGGGCAGCGGCGGGCCCCTTACCTCAGCGGGCGCTTCCGTCCTGGCCGGGGCTTCGGTGCTGGCCGGGGCTTCGGTGCTGGCCGGGGCTTCGGTGCTGGCCGGGGCACTGGGCGCGGCCCGCCGCCCGGTGCTGCTGCTCGGCACGGGGGCGATACCGCGGACCGCGGCCATCCGGGATGCCCTGGCCGGCCGCGGCCTCCCGGCGCTGCACACCTACCGCGCCCGCGGCGTCCTGCCGGACTCCGCCGCCGAGGCGGCCGGCCTGGTCACCGGCGGCACGATGGAATGGCCGCTGCTCAGCGCGGCCGATCTCGTCATCGGGCTGGGCGTGGACGAGGCCGAGATGATCCCGGCGTCGTGGGACTACGCCGCGCGGACCGTCCTGGTCACCGAGCCCGGGGCCGCCCCAGCCGGCGGGTACTTCACCGGCGCGACCGTGCTGACGATGCCGCTCACCCGGGCGCTGGAGGTGCTGGCCACCGGTCCCGGCCACGACTGGCCGCCAGATGCGGGACACGCGGCCAAGGCGGACGCCGCCCGGCGGCTCGCCGCGGCGGCCGTCGCCGCGCCAGGGCTGCTGGCCCCCCAGCAGGTGGTCGCGACGGCGCGGGCCTGCGTGCCGCCTGAGACCATCGCCACGGTGGACGCGGGCGCGCACATGCTGGTCGTCATGCCGCTGTGGGAGGTGCCCGAGCCGCGCCGGCTGCTCGTCTCCAGCGGGCTCGCCACCATGGGCTATGCGCTGCCCGCCGCCATCGCCGCCGCGCTGTGCGCGCCGCGGGTCCCGGTGGTCGCCTTCACCGGCGACGGCGGCCTGGGCATGACGCTGGCCGAGATCGAGACGGCCGTCCGGCTGTCCGTGCAGGTCATCGTGATCGTCTTCAACGACGCCGCGCTCAGCCTGATCAAGCTCAAGCAGAAACCGGCCGGGCAGGGCGGCGACGACGCGGTCCGGTACCGTCCGGTCTCGTTCGCCGCCGCCGCGGCCGCCATGGGCGCCGCGGGCGCCGCGGTGACCACCGAACAGGACCTGGCCGCGGCGCTGGCGGACGCGCTGCGCCGGCCCGGTCCCACCGTGATCGACGCCAGCGTCGATCCGGCCGCCTATCCGGCGGTCATGGACCTCAGCCGGGGCCAGGCCGGACGCAGATCCGTGCCCGGCATCAGCCGGGCGCTTCAGGTGCGCTGCCCCTTAGCCGATGTCCGGGGCAGTGCGAGCGTCGAGTGCGAAGGAGCATGTGCAGTGACCATTACCGTGGCGAAGTTCAGGGACGTCTCCGCAGGCACTCAGCCCGGTCAGTTCATGATCGGCGACCGGGAGCCGGTGGCGAGCCTGGCCGACCTCGACCCGATCTACAAGCGGCTGCTCGACGAGCCGGTGACCGCCATCGTCGCGGTGACGGGCTCGGACGGCCAGCCCAACCTGACCCCGGTCTGGTTCGACTACGAGGGCGACACCGTGCTGCTGAACCTGGCCACCCACCGCAAGAAGGTGGCCTGGCTGCGCCGGGTGCCGCACGCCACCTTCCTGCTGATGAACCCGGAGAACACCTACCACTGGCTCAGCCTCAAGACGGTGGTCAAGCGGGAGGTCTCCGAGGACGACCCGGTGGAGGGCCAGCGGGTCACCGATCAGCTCGACCGGATCTGGGTGAAGTACACAGGCAACGAGCCGCCCTACGCCCTGCGCGACCCCTCGATGGACGAGCGGCGGGTGCTGTTCGAGCTCGAGGTGGTGAAGGTCGCCACGTTCGGGCAGCCCTAGGCCCTAGCCGGTGGCCGGAATGCCCCCCATGCCGAGCGTCATCATCATGGGCGGATCTGTGGGCGGTCTCACCGCCGCGCTGGTGCTCCGCGACGCCGGCTGCGAGGTCCGGGTCTTCGAGCGGTCTTCGGCCGCGCTGCAGGCCCGCGGCGCAGGCATCGCCGCCCTCGAGGCCACCCTGCGGTACCTGACCGAACGAGGCGGCCGGCAGCGGGCCGACGTGTGCTCGTCCACCAACTGGATCCGGTTCCTGCGGCCCGACGGCAGCATCCTGCACGAGCAGCGGCACCAGTACCTGTTCTCGTCGTGGAACACCATCTACCGGTCGCTGCTCCAGCTGTTCGACCCCGGCCGCTACCTGCTCGGCCGCGAGGTCACCGGCTTCCGCCAGTCCGGCGAACTCCGTCCGCGTGACGCTGGCCGACGGCTCAGGCACCATCACCGGCGCCGACGCCGACCTGCTGGTGTGCGCCGACGGCGTGAGCTCGCTGGCCCGGGCGCGGCTGCTGCCGGAGGTCAGGCCGTCCTACTCGGGGTACGTGGCCTGGCGCGGCACGCTGCCCGAGCAGGCGCTGCCCGCCGCCACCCGCGAGCTGTTCGGTGACGCCATCACCTACCAGGTGCTGCCGGACAGCCACATCCTCGTCTACCCCATCCCCGGGCCCGGCGGCGCGCTGACCGCCGGCGACCGCCTGGTCAACTTCGTCTGGTACGTCAACGTCGCCGCGGGCGGGGAGCTCGACGCGCTGATGACCGGCCGGGACGGCGTCCGCCGGGCCGTGTCGCTGCCGCCCGGCGCGGCCAGGGAGGAACCGCTCGCGGCCATGCGGCAGGGCGCGGCGGCCAGGTTCGCCCGGCCCATCGCGGAGGTGGTGACCGGCGTGGCCGAGCCGTTCGTCCAGGTCGTCTACGACATCGCCGTCCCCCGCATGGCGTTCGGCCGGGCCTGCCTGATCGGCGACGCCGCGTTCGCGGTCCGGCCGCACGCGGCCGCGGGCACGGCCAAGGCCGCCGCCGACGGCTGGGCCCTCGCCGCGGAACTCGCAGCGGCCGGCGGGGACGTGCCGGCCGCGCTGGCGAGCTGGGAACGCAGCCAGCTCGCCCTCGGCCGCGACCTGCTCGCCCGGTGCCGCGACATCGGCGACAGCTCGCAGTTCGGTGGCACCTTCCGGCCCGGTGACCAGCGGCTCATCTTCGGGCTGCACGGACCAGGAAACTAGCGGCTGGCATCCCCGCCCCGGCCGGTCACATCGGCCGGACGTTGATCCGTCATGGCGGTGACGGAACACGACAGGGAAAATGTGACCGATGGACGAAAACGACCGGCTGGCCGGGCGGTTCGAGGCGAGCCGCCCCCGGCTGCGGGCGATGGCCTACCGGATGCTCGGCTCGCTGAGCGACGCCGAGGACGCGGTACAGGAAGGCTGGCTGCACGCGGCGGGCAGCGACGCGGGCGCCGTGGCCAACCTCGAGGGGTGGTTCACCACCATCGTGGCCCGGGTGTGCCTGGACATGCTGCGCTCGCGCAAGTCGCGGCGCGAGGATCCGCTGGACCCGGACGAGGCGGCGGCGGCGAGCCGGACGCGGTTCGCAGGCCCGGAGCAGGAGGCAGTGCTCGCCGACGCGGTCGGGCTCGCGCTGCTGGTGGTGCTCGACACGCTCGCGCCCGCCGAACGGGTCGCGTTCGTGCTGCACGACACGTTCGGCCTGCCGTTCGGCGAGATCGCCGCGATCACCGGCCGGTCCCCGGCCGCGGCCCGCCAGCTGGCCAGCCGGGCCCGCCGCCGGATCCAGAGCCCGGCTCCGGTGCCCGGTACCCGCCTGGGCAGGCAGCGGAAGGTGGCCGAGGCGTTCCTGGCCGCCGCGCGCGGCGGCGACCTGGGCGCGCTGATCGCCGTGCTTGACCCCGAGGTGGTGCTGCACGCCGACGCGGCGGCGGCACCGTCGGGCGTCCCGGTGACCGTGCGCGGCGCGGCCGCCGTGGCCAGCGGAGCGCGCGCCGCCTCCATGCGCTCCCGGTACTCGCGCGTGGCCCTGGTCAACGGGACCCCGGGCATCGTGATGGCCCCGCGCGGGCGGCTGACCGTCGTGCTGGCCTTCACCATCGACGAGGACAAGATCTCCCGGATCGACGTCATCGCCGACCCCGCCCGGCTGGCCGGGCTCGACCTGGCCGTGCTCGACGGCTGACCGGGGCGGTGGGTTTCGCACCCGTTCGGCCCTGGTAAAAGAGGTACCGTGTCCGCGCCCGGCCTGACGTTCCAGCTGCTCGACGGCGGGCAGGCGGCCGCGCGCGCGGAGGAGTACCAGGTGCTGCACGCCGAGGTGTACGCCGACCCGCCGTACCGGCGGGCCGATGACGCCGAGGTGTACGCCGGCCGCTTCCGGGTCCAGCGCCGCCAGCCGGGGTTCGTCCTCGCCGAGGCCCGGCACGGCGGCTACCTCGTCGGTTACGCGTCCGGGATGCCGCTGCGGCCGTCCACCTCCTGGTGGCGGGACCTGACCACCCCGCTCCCCGCCGACGTCACCGCCGAGCCTCCCGGCCGCACCTTCGCCCTGGTCGACCTGCTGGTGCGGGCGTCATGGCGGCGGCAGGGCATCGGGCTGGCCCTGCACGACCTCATCCTGGCCGGCCGGCCCGAGGAACGCGCGACGCTCACCGTCCTGCCCGCGGCCGCCCCGGCGCAGAACGCCTTCGCCACATGGGGCTGGCGCAAGGTCGCCCGGACGCGCTCCGAGCCCGGCGTCCCGGTATCGGACGTGCTCGTCACCGCGCTGTAGTTCGTGAGGGCGGCCTTGACGATGTTCGTCCAGCGGCTGGCCCGTGCCCGAAACGGTTCAGCTGCGCGGCGATCAGCCGGTCCGCGCGCGGGGCGAAGGCCGAGCTCGCGCCCCCGACGTGCGGTGAGATCAGGACCCCGGGCTGGCGCCAGAGGGGATGGCCGGGCGGCAGGGGTTCCGGCTCTGTCACGTCGAGCGCCGCGCGGATCCGCCCGGCCGACAGCTCGGCGACCAGGGCGCCGGTGTCGACCAGCTTGCCGCGGGCCACGTTGACCAGCAGGGCTCCGTCCGGCAGCAGGGCGAGCTCGCGGGCGCCGATCATGCCCTCGGTCTGCGGGGTGTGCGGGGCGATGATGAAGGTGACGTCGGCCTGGGGCAGCAGCCGGTGCAGGTCCTCGATCGGGTGCACCGGCGGCGGCCCCGGGCGGCCGCGCCGCGCCACGCGCGTGACCGAGGCGACCTCGAAGCCGTGCAGCCGGCGCTCGATCGCCGGCCCGATGTGCCCGTACCCGACGATCAGGACCCGCTGGTCGGCGAGCGACCGGCCGAGCGACGGGACGCCAGGCCCCGGCGCTCTGGTTGCGGGCGAAATCGTCCAGGTGCCGGCCGCTGGCCAGGGCGAGGGCTATCGCCAGTTCGGCCGTGCTGGTGTCGTGCAGGCCGGCCGCGTTGCACAGCGTCACCCCCGGCGGCACCAGCGGCAGGAACTCCTCATAGCCGGCCGTGAGAGTCTGCACGACCTGGAGCTTGGTCATCTCCGCGGCTCGCTCGAGCACGGCCGGCCCCTTCATGTAGGGCAGCACGTAGAAGGCGACCTCGTCGATGGTGCCGGGGAGCGCGTCTCCGTCCGCCCGGTAGAAGTCAAGGTCCAGCCCGGCGGGAAGGCGCCCCAGGCGCCGTCCGGCTTCGGCGCGGTCGGCGTACGGCACCCAGGCGAGTGGCACGGATCGGCCTCCTGCTCTCGAGACGGACGTTGGCCGCCGGCGGTCATGCCCGGTCCGCCGGCGTAACCCCATTGGTAACACACCGCCCCGGACCATGGCTGCCGCGACGTATTGGCGTGGCCCGGATCCAAATATCCCAGTTTGGTCTCATCGCCGACGACGGGGGCATTACGCCCAATACGATGCGGCGGGCTGCCCTGGCCAGAGCGGTTCGCAGGGTCCGCTCTGGCCAGCCGGCCCGGGGCAGCCGGCATCTCGGGCCGTTGGTCCCTGTCCCGGCGAGCCCGGCGGACCTACCGTGGCCCCGTGGCAGGCGACGGCGAGATCCACCTCAGGGACGGCCGGGTCGTCACGCTGCGCGTGGCGGCCGCGGCGGACGAGCCTGGCATCGCGGAACTGTACGCCGGGCTGTCGCCGGAATCGTTCCGCCGCCGCTTCCACTCCGGACGCCCGAAGCCGCCCCTGATCGTCCGGCTGGCCCGGATCGACGTCGCGCCGGGCGCGGTCGCTCTGGTCGCCGAGACGGGAGCGGGCCGGCTGGCCGCGGAGGCCAGGTACGTGCCCACCGCCGAGGACGCGGGCGAGCTGGCGCTCGCCGTGCGTGATGACTTCCAGGGGCTCGGGCTGGGCCGCCGGATGCTGAGCGCGCTGGTGGACCACGCGAACGCGGCCGGACTCGACCGGCTCAGCGCCGTCGTCATGCTCGGCAACGACACGATGCTGCACCTGCTGACGCGATACGGCTCGGCGCTGACCGAACCCGCCGACGAGAACTTCGTCCTCTCCCTGGAGATCTCCGCCACCGGCGGGATGCCCGGCTGGCCGCGGGCCGCCGCGGGCCAGCGGATCCTGGTGGAACGGCGCGGCTGGTTCGAGGACCGGCACGTCGCCGCCCTGCGCGCCGCGGGAAACGAGGTCCGGCAGTGCACCGGTCCCGACCGGCGGTCCGGGCTTACCTGCCCGCTGGTCGAGGAGGGCCGGTGCCGGCTGGCCGAGGACGCCGACCGCATCGTGACCATGCTCCCCGGTGACGACGCGGACTGTCTCGCGGTCACCGAGGCCCACCGGCGGCGCTGGCCCGGCAAGCTGGCCGAGTCCGCCACAAATCTAGGGAACCCGGAACACAAATCTGGGTAATCGCTCCCGATCCCGGATGCGGTGGTGCCGCCATACCGTCGCACTGTAAGCAACGCCGCGATCCGGGCGGGCGCGCCCGGGATCGCATCCCGAGGAGGGGAACGAGTAATGGGCATCACTAAGGGCTTGAGCAGGCTGGGTGTCTTGCTGGGCAGCCTGGGCGTCATCGCGGTGGCGTTCGCCGGGGCCGCCCCGGCGTCGCTGGCGGTGATCCCGGCGCCCGGCGACACGGGCGGGGCAACTGGCGGCACCTCCCCCGTGATCCACACGGTGGTCGTCGGGGGCATGCCCGGCTGGCAGATCGCCGTGATCGCGATCGTGGCCGCGATGGTCGCGGCCGTCGCGGCCGTGCTGGCCGACCGGGCTCGCGGGGCGCGCCGCCGACTGGTCGGCACGCGCGACGCCGATCGACAAGGAAGGACTCGCATGGATCCACGTCAGTGCCCGCCGAGGCGGTCGCGAGATCGCCGACGAACCCGCACCGGGCGGACGATCGCGTCCGGCAGGCTCGAGCCAGCTGTGCTCACCCGCGGAGGCGATCCGCAGCATGCCCGATTGTGCCGACGGGTGAGCATCACTGAGGGGGGCGCGCCGTGGGCCTGGCGCCTGAGCTAGTGCTCGGGCGCCGGGCTCACGGCGTCACGCCCGGCCGCCGGTTCTTGCGCAGTCCGCGAGCGGCGGACCGCGCGCCATGGCAGGATCAGAACCCGGTCCAGACCGCGCCAGGGAGTTGCCGCGCCCACATGTTCCACGCTGACCTGCACATTCACTCGAGATTCTCGCGCGCGTGCAGCAAGGACTGCGACCTCGAGCACCTGTCCTGGTGGGCCCTGCGCAAGGGCCTGCGGGTGGTCGGCACCGGCGACTTCACGCACCCCGCGTGGGCGGCGGAACTGAAGGAAACCCTCGTCCCGGCCGAGCCGGGCCTGTTCCGGATCCGGCCGGAGCTGGAACAGCGGGTCCGCCGCGATTCCCCGGCCAGCTGCGCAGGCACCGTCCGGTTCATGCTCTCGGTCGAGATCTCCACCATCTACCGCCGCGACGATCGCACCAGGAAGGTGCATCACCTCATTTACGCGCCGGGCTTCGAGGCCGCGGACCGGATCACCGCGGCGCTGGCCAAGATCGGCAACCTGGCCTCCGACGGCCGGCCGATCCTCGGGCTCGACTCGCGAGACCTGCTGGACATCACGCTGTCGGCCGACCCGGACTGCTTCCTGGTCCCCGCGCACGTCTGGACGCCGTGGTTCGCGGTCCTCGGCTCGAAGTCGGGCTTCGACGCGGTGCAGGACTGCTATGCCGACCTGGCCGGGCACATCTTCGCGGTGGAGACGGGCCTGTCCTCGGACCCGCCGATGAACTGGGCCTGCTCCTCGCTGGACGGGTACCGCCTGGTCAGCAACTCCGACGCGCATTCGCCGCCGATGCTCGGCCGCGAGGCCACCGTCTTCGGCACCGAGCTCGACTACTTCTCGATGGCGGCGGCGCTGCGCACAGGAAACGGCCTCGAGGGCACGGTCGAGTTCTTTCCCGAGGAGGGGAAGTACCACCTGGACGGGCACCGCAAGTGCGGCGTCCGGGTCGAGCCCGGGCAGACCAGGGAGCTCGGCACGATATGCCCGCACTGCGGTAAGCCCCTCACCGTCGGCGTCCTGCACCGGGTCGCCGAGCTCGCCGACCGCCCGGCGGGATTCCGGCCGCCCGGCGCCGCGGGGTTCACCAGCCTGGTCCAGCTGCCCGAGATCGTCGGCGAGATGCTGGCCACCGGGCCGAAGAGCAAGAAGGTGGCGGGCGAGGTCGGGCGGCTCGTCGCCGCGCTCGGACCCGAGCTGAGCATCTTGCGCGACGTCCCGCTCGATGACCTGCGCCGCGCCGGCGGGTCCCGGCTCAGCGAGGGCATCGCGCGGCTGCGCCGCGGTGAGGTCATCCGGGACGCGGGGTACGACGGCGAGTACGGCACGATCCGGCTGTTCCAGCCGGACGAGCTGGACGGAACGGCCCTGTTCGCCGTGGCCGGCCTCGCGGAGAACAAGGATCCCGAACGGGCCCCGGTCCCTCGCCCCGCCGCCGGGCCCGCGCGCCGGCCGGGTAACCGCGAGGACGCCCCGCGCCCCCGTCCGCGACGGCCGCACCCACGGGATCGCTGCTCGACGGGCTGGACCCGGATCAGCGGGCCGCGGCCACCGCCGACGGCCCGCTGCTGATCATCGCGGGACCGGGCAGCGGCAAGACGCGGACCCTCACCTACCGGATCGCTCACCAGGTCGTGGACCGCGGCCTGGCCGCCGGGAGCTTCCTGGCCATCACGTTCACCCGCCGGGCGGCCCAGGAGGTGCAGGACCGGCTGGCCGCGCTGTGCCCCGGCGGCCAGCCCGCCGTGACCACGTTCCACGGCCTGGGCCTGCGGATCCTGCGCGAGCACCACGACGCCGCGGGGCTGTCCCCGCGGTTCAGGGTCGCCGATGAGGCCGTCCGGCTCCAGGTCGCGACCGAACTAACCGGGTCCGAGCGGGACGGGCGCAAGCTGGTCGCCGGACTCGGCGATGATCCGGACGGCAGGCTGGGCCTGCGCCGCGAGCTCGCGGCCCGGGATCTGGTCGACTTCGACAGCCTGGTGGAGATGCCGGCCGCCCTGCTCCGCGACGATCCGGCCGCCGCGGCCCGGCTGCGCGCCCGCTGGCCGCGGATCAGCGTGGACGAATACCAGGACATCGACCCGGCCCAGTACGAGCTGCTCCGCCTGCTCAGCGGCGATGGCACCGGACTGACCGCGATCGGCGACCCGGACCAGGCCATCTACGGTTTCCGCGGCGCCGACGTCGGCATCTTCTGCCGGTTCGCGGCCGATTACCCCGGGGCCACCACGGTGGAGCTGACCAGGAACTACCGCTCCAACCCGGCGATCGTGGCCGCCGCGATGCAGGCCATCGCGCCGGCCACGCTGGTCCCCGGGCGGACCGCGGTCGCGGCCCGGGGCGGTCCCGAGCGACGTCGTCACCTTCGACGAGGCGGCCGACGAGCACGCCGAGGCCGCCTGGATCGCCGCCACCATCGACCGGCTGCTGGGCGGGGCGTCCTTCCACAGCCTGGATAGCGGCCGGGCCGACGGACACGACCACGGCAAGCTCGGCCTCGCCGACATCGCCGTGCTCTACCGCACCGACGCGCAGGCCGGCCCGCTCGCCCAGGCCCTGACCCGGGCCGGGCTGCCGTACCAGAAGCGCTCGCACGACCTGCTCGCGCGCCGCCCGGGGGTGGCCGACATCGTGCGCGAGATGCGCCTGCGGCCCCGGAGCGCGCCGGTGATGTCGCCGGGCAGGTGGCGACCGCGGCCGGGCAGGTCGCGGCCGCGGTTCGCGCCCTGGCCGCGGCCCGCGGCGAGCGGGACGCGACCGTCACCGACGTCCGCGCCGCCGGCGAGGTGCTCATGCCGCTGGCCCGCCGGTGCGGCGCCGACATGGAGCGGTTCCTGGCCGAGATCGCCGTCGGCGCGGAGACGGACGCGCTGGACCCGCGGGCCGAGGCGATCACGCTGCTGACCCTGCACGGCGCCAAGGGCCTGGAGTTCGACGTGGTGTTCCTGGCCGGCTGCGAGCGCGGCCTGCTGCCGCTGCGGCTGCCCGGGCGGGCCCGTGCCGACGCCGCGGAAGAGCGGCGGCTGCTGTTCGTCGGGATGACCAGGGCCCGCGAGCGGCTGCTGCTCACCGCCGCGGCCCGCCGGACCAGGCACGGCGCCGAGGACGCGGCCGGCCGCTCGCCGTTCCTGACCGCGATCCACCCGGCAGCCGCCCGGCCTGTCCGGCCAGGCGGCGTCGCGGCGGCCGCGCCGACCCGCGGACCGCCAGCTGCGCCTGCTCTGAAGCGGGCCCAGCCCCATCTGGAACAGGGTCTTGTAACCGTGTGCGGTCAGGCCGCGGCGCGGTAACGTGAACATCCGTGGAGGGGCCGCTGCGGGTGTTCGTGAGCCACACTGCCGAGCTGCGCCAGTACCCGCCGGACCGGTCCTTCGTGGCCGCGGCCGAGCAGGCCATCACCCGGGCCGAGGGCGTGGTCGTGGACATGGCGTACTTCACGGCCCGGGAGGACCAGCCCGCTGACTACTGCCGGGCGCAGGTGCGCCGCGCCGATGTATATGTCGGCCTCATCGGGTTCCGGTACGGGTCCCCGGTCCGGGACGACCCGGACCGGTCGCACACCGAGCTGGAGTTCGACGCGGCCGCCGGCTGGGCCTGCCGCGGCTGGTGTTCTTGCTCGATGAGGACGCGGTGCTCCCGCTGCCGCGGAACTCGCTCTCTGATCCGGTGCACGAGGAGCGGCAGCAGGCGTTTCGGGCGCGGGTCAAAGAGGCCGGGACGACGGTGCAGCGGGTGGGCTCGCCGGACCAGCTGGAGATGCTCCTGTTCCAGGCCCTGTCCGAGCTGCGCGAGCAGCGGGCCGGGGACGCGGCTGACGGTCGCGCGGGATCACCGGGTGACGTGCCGGCCGGGGTGGTGGTGCGGCTGGCGCCGCGGCCGGTGTTCCTGGCGGGCCGGGAGGACCTGCTGGCCGAACTGGAGGCCCGGCTGGGCCGCCACGCCCGGGGATGGGCCGGGAGTGGTGGCCTTGTGCGGGCTGGGCGGGACGGGCAAGACCAGCGTGGCCGTGGAGTACGCGTACCGCCACCTGACCGGATGCGGCGTGGTATGGCAGTTCGCGGCGGAGGAGCCGGCCGCGCTGGCGGCCGGATTCGATGAGCTGGCCGCCCAGCTGGCTGGCCCAGGCGGCCGGGCCGGGGAGATCCGGTGGCGAGTGGTGCACGGGTTGCTGGCCCGCCGCGATGACTGGCTGCTGATGTTCGACAACGTGCCAGACCCGGCCGGCGATCAGAGGGCTGCTCCCGCCGGCGGGCGGCGGCCAGGTGGTGATCACCAGCCAGTATGCCCACTGGCCGGGCGGCCAGGCGGTCGAGGTACCGGTCCTAGATCAGGCCGTGGCGGCGGCGTTCCTGCTGGCCCGCACCGGCGCCAGGCTCTCGGGAGCAGGCCGCGGCGAGCGAGCTGGCGGATGAGCTGGGCGGGCTGCCGCTGGCGCTGGAGCAGGCCGCCGCCTACATGCAGGCCGCGGGCCGCGGTGTCGGGGAGTACCTGGCCTTGTTCCGGACGCGGCGGGCGGAACTGCTTGGCCGCGGGGACCCCGCCGGGTATGACAAGCGGGTCACCACCACCTGGGCGCTGGCCTTCGCCGAGCTTGGCGAGGCCAGCCCGGCGGCCGGGCTGCTGCGGCTGGCGGCGTGCTGCGCAGCCGAAGACATCCCGCTGCACCTGCTCCTGCAACCCCGGCCCGGGCTGGCGGCGGAGTTCGGCCCGGAGGTGGCTCCGCTGCTGGTGCCGCTGCTCGAGGATGAGCTGGCGCGCGATGAGGCGGTGGACGGCGCTGCGACGGTACTCGCTGATCAGCGCGCCGCATGACGGCCTGGTGTCGGTACACCGCCTGGTCCAGGCGATCACCCTGGCCCAGCTGCCCGCGGATGCGGCAGCCGCCTGGCGGCAAGCTGCCGCCGCGGTGATCGAGCGCCGCCCTCCCCGGCGATCCCCGAGGACCCAGCGACTTGGCCCGTCTTCGCGGCGCTGCTGCCCCACGCCCAGGCCGCGCTGGACCTCGCTAGTGACGGAATGCACAAGATCGCCCGGTACCTGGGTACGGCCGGGAACTACGCCGCCGCCCGGGCCCTCATGCGGCAGGTCCTGGCGGCCCGGGAGACGAGATCTCGGCGCCGAGCACCCCGACACGCTGAGCGCCCGCGGCGACCTGGCCTACTGGACCGGGGAGGCCGGGGACGCGGCGGCGGCCCGCGACCAGTTCGCCGCGCTGCTGCCGGTCCAGCGAACGAATCCTGGGCGCCGAGCACCCTGAAACGCTGATCGCGCGCGGCAACCTGGCCCGCTGGACCGGGGAGGCCGGGGACGCGGCGGCGGCCCGCGACCAGTTCGCCGCGCTGCTGCCAGTCGAGGAACGGATCCTGGCGCCGAACACCCCAGCACGCTGACCGCCCGCGCCAACCTGGCCCGCTGGACCGGGAAGGCCGGGGACGCGGCGGCGGCCCGCGACCAGTACGCCGCGCTGCTGCCAGTCGAGCGAACGAATCTAGGCGCCGAACACCCCAGCACGCTGACCACCCGCGCCAACCTGGCCTGCTGGACCGGGAATGCCGGGGACGCGGCGGCGGCCCGCGACCAGTACGCCGCGCTGCTGCCAGTCCGAGGAACGAGTCCTAGGCGCCGAACACCCCGACACCCTGACCACCCGCGCCAACCTGGCCTACTGGACCGGGCAGGCCGGGGACGCGGCGGCGGCCCGCGACCAGTTCGCCGCGCTGCTGCCACTCCGGGAACGAATCCTAGGCGCCGAACACCCCGACACCCTGACCACCCGCGCCAACCTGGCTCGCTGGACCCGGCAGGCGGAGAAATCCGGGCCGCCGCGCGCGGCAGAATCGCAATGAGCCCTGGGAGACGCGGATCTGGATAGCGGCTAGCCATCTGCCCAGCGGGGCAGACAGGCGTCAGACTCATATCGCAGGCATGTCCCCGGAGCCAGTCATCGAGGTCCTTGGCCGGGTTGTCCTGCGGGGTCAGGTTCTCGCTCATAGCTGCTCCGTACGAGTCGCTCGACTAGCTCCTCCGGTGGGAGGTGCTCGAACCCCCTACCCCGTTCGGATTGAATCGAACTTATGTTTTGATGAGGGCTGCGGTCCTGGGCCGGCGGGCGCCGGTCCGCTCCGCGCCGATGCCCGCGGCCACGACGAAGGCCACCCCGACCAGCGACCAGGCCCTGGGCACCTGGCCCAGCAGCGCGAACCCGGCCATCAGGGCGAGCGCGGGCTCCAGGCACATCAGGGTGCCGAACGCCGCGGCGGTCAGCCGCCGCAGCGCGTACATCTCCAGGCTGAACGGCACCACCGGCAGCAGCAGCGCCAGGCCGAGGCCGGCCAGCAGCAGGTGCGGCGTCAGCGCGGGACGGATGCCCGGCCCGGTGACAGCGTCGCCACCAGGGCGGCCACCGGAATGGACACCGCCAGGCCCTGCAGGCCCGCGACCTCGTCGCCGACCGCCTGGGTGAGGACGATGTAGCAGGCCCAGCACGCCGCCGCGCCGAGGGCGCAGGCGACGCCGGCCAGGCTGGCGCCGCCCTGCCACGGGTGGGTCAGGACCAGCACGCCGGCCGCGGCGAGGCCTGGCCACAGCAGCCGCCGGCCGCCCCGGCCGCGGGCGACGGCCACGCCGAGCGGGCCCAGGAATTCCAGCGCGCTGGCCGTGCCGAGCGGCAGCCGGGCCACGGCCGCCATGAACAGCATGGTCACCCCCGCGGTCACCACGCCGAGAGCGACCATCGCGAGCAGGATCGGGCGCGGGAACCGCCAGGGCCGGGGCCGGACGGCGGCCAGCAGGATCACCCCGGCCCAGGCCAGCCGCAGCCAGACCGCCCCCAGCGGGCCGACCTGGCCGAACAGCGGGACGGACAGCGCCAGGCCGAGCTGGACGCAGGTCATCGAGCCCACCGCCATCACGGTGCCAGCCCGGGCCGGAGACCAGGACGGTGCGCGGGGACGATCATGATGCCAGTACACCCGAGCCTGATCGTCCGTGTCCACGTGAGATTCATTGACATACTGTTCATGAATAATGAACGATTCACTCCTGGATCCGCGCCGCCTCGAGCTGCTGCTCGAGCTGTCCCGCCTCGGCTCGATGCGGGAGGTCGGCGAGGCGATGCACGTCACCACCTCCACCGTCTCCCAGCAGATCGCGGCCCTGGCCCGGGAGGCTGGGACCCCGCTGACCGAGCCGGACGGGCGGCGGGTGCGGCTGACCCCGGCCGGGCGGCGGCTGGCGGGCCACGCGGTCACCGTCCTGGCCGCCATCGAGGCCGCCCGCCGCGACCTGGATCCGGCGGCGCCGCCGGCCGGCACGGTGCGGGTGGCGGCGTTCGCCACGGCGGTCCGCCAGATGCTGCTCCCGGTCGCCCGGCTCCTGGCCGGGCGGCAGCCGGAGGTCCGGCTGCATATCCACGAGCACGAGCCCGCCGAGGCCCTGGGGCTGCTCGCCGCGGACGAGGTCGACCTCGCGCTGACCTACGACTACAACCTCGCCCCGGCCAGGTTCGGCCGCGGCCTGCACAGCCGGCCGCTGGCCGCACCCGTGGAGCCTGGGCACGCCGTCTGCTCCCGGGCCGCCAGCGCGGCACCGCGATCGAGGTCTTCCGCCGCTACCGGGAGCACGACTGGATCGTCAACTCGCGCAACACCGCCGACGAGGAGGTGGTTCGCGTCGTGGCCTCGGTGGCGGGTTTCGAGCCGCGCGTCACGCAGCGCGCGGACAGCCTCGACCTGGTGCAGGACATGATCCTGGCGGGCCTCGGGGTCGGGCTGCTGCCCGCCGCGCGGCCGCCCGCCCGCGGGGTGACGCTGCGGCGGCTGCGCCAGCCCGAGGTGATCCTGCGCTCCTACGCCGTGACCCGCCGGGGCCACGCCGGCGTGGCCGCCGCTCGCCCTGGTGCTCCGGCTCGTCCAGGACACCGTCACGCCCTGAGCACGGCGCGTCGTGACCCGGGCGGCTCACCTGAGCAGCTTGTGCACCTCGCGGAACTTCGGGTGCCGCGCGTCGCGCAGCCACTCGAACAGCACCATCTCGGACGTCACGATCTCCGCGCCGTGCTGCCGCGCCCGGTCGATGGCGGCCGCCCGGTCGGCCGGATCGCGCGAGCCGGTCGCGTCCGCCGCCCACACCACCCGGCGCCCGGCGGCGAGCAGGTGGAGCACCGTCTGCAGGACGCACACGTGCGCCTCGCAGCCGGCCACGACGACCTCCCCGGACCCGGCGGGCAGCAACGCGGGGAAGCCGGGGTCACCCGCCGCCGAGAACGTCGTCTTGGCCATGACCGCCTGCGGGTAGCCGGACAGCGGCGGCACCGTCGGGCCCAGGGCCGCCGGATTCTGCTCCGTCGCGCGGACCGGGACGTCCAGCAGCGTCGCGGCCTCCGCGAGCCGCACGGCCCGGGCCACGACAGCCTCGTGATCATGAATGACGGGCATGAGCCGCTCCTGCAGGTCGATCAGCAGCAGGCGGCGCCCTCAGCGGTGAGCAGCACCTAACCGACGCTACTTCACCGGGTCCCGGGCGGCCAGAAATGTCAGTGGCGCGGGGGAGGATGGACCTGACATCAAGAGCCAGGTACGGAGAGATGAGATGGCAGCAGGCGATACCCAGATCACGATCGCGGGCAACCTCGTGGATGATCCGGAGTTGCGGTTTACCCCGGCGGGGCAGCCGGTGGCGAAGTTCCGGGTGGCCTCCACGCCGAGGTTCCTGGACAAGAGCACGAACGAGTGGAGGGACGGGGACAGCCTGTTCCTGACGTGCAACGTGTGGCGGCAGGCGGCGGAGAACGTGGCGGAGAGCCTGACCCGCGGCATGCGGGTGATCGTCTCGGGGCGGCTGCGGCAGCGCTCGTATGAGACCAAGGAGGGGGAGAAGCGGACCGTGTACGAGGTCGAGGTCGATGATGTCGGCCCGTCGCTGCGGAACGCTTCGGCCAAGGTCAACCGGGCCTCCAGGAACGGCGCCGGCGGCGGGTCGGCGGGTCCGGGCGGGGCCGGCGGCCGGTCCCCCGGCGGCCCGGGCAACGCGGGCGGTGCGGACACCGACCCGTGGGCGTCCGACAGCCCGGGCAGCTACACCGACGAGCCTCCGTTCTGACATCGCGGCTCAGCTTGACCTCAGGCCGCCCGAGGACGGCGGGCGCCTGGCGTTCGCCGCGCGCCTGCGGCCTTCCTCGATCCAGGCCGGTATCGCCGCCGGGTCGGCGCCGGCCTTACGGCACAGCTGCGCGGCGGACCGGGCGAGCGGCTCGTCCAGCTCACCCTCCGACGTGCCCTCGAAGATCCCGGCCACCTCGGCCAGCAGGTCAGCCCGGGCGCCCGCGAGCGCGCGGAGTTCGGCGAGCGCGAGGCTCTCCTCCGCCTCGGTGAGCGGGCGCCACTTCGCGTGATGCCGGGCCTCGCCGGTGAGCTGAGCCACCAGAGATCCGGTCAGCCTCCGGCCGCGGCTGCTGATCCCCCATCGGCATAGTGTCGCTGACCTGCGGCGATATCGCCAGCAAGCCGCCGGCCAGGTCGCGAGCTCCAGGTCGCCTTCTCCGCCTGGCGGCATCAAGGGTCCCGGAGGGCTCGGCTTCATCGCTTCCCTGGCCGACCACCGGGGTGGCGGAGTTCCTGCTCACCTTGCACCAGCCGTGACAACGGGCCAAAGGTCCCGTTTGCCCAGGCTAAACGCCTGTGGCCGGGACCGGACGCCGACCTGGATGCTGAGAAGAATGGCCCCAAGCCCAGTACCAGAAAGGGAAGAGCCATGAGCTTCAACCTTGCTGTCATGCTCAGCGAAACCGCGCATTCGACGCCGGATCGGCCGGTCGCGTTGTTCGCCCAAGGCCAGGTCACCTACCGGGAGCTGGACCAGGCCTCAGACCGGCTCGCGGCTTCGCTGGCGGCCATCGGGGTAAAGCCAGGCAACCCGGTCGCGCTGCAGCTGCCCAACATCCCGCAGTTCCTCATCTCGTATTTCGGCATCCTCAAGGCCGGCGGCATCGTGGTGCCGCTGAACGTCATGCTCAAGGCGCCCGAAGTGGCCTTCCACCTCGGCGACAGCGGTGCTCGCGTCCTGATCACCTGGGCGGGTGTCCTGGCTGAGGCGGCCAAGGGGGCGGGCGCCGCCGGGCTTGACCGGATCTACGCCGTCGGCCACGCCGGCGACAGCGGGGTGGCGCACCCCTTCGACCGGCTCCTGGATGTCATCGTGCCGCGTTTCAACATGGTCATGCGGCAGCCCACGGACACGGCCGTGATCGTCTACACCTCCGGCACGACGGGCCGCCCCAAGGGCGCCGAGCTCACGCACATCCAGCTGTACATGAACGCCGACATCCCGGGCCGGCTGTTCGACGTCCAGCCCGACGACATCGTGATCACCGTCCTGCCGCTGTTCCACGTGTTCGGCCTGTCCAGCATCCTGGATGTCTGCGTGCGGTTCGGCTGCACCATGTCGCTGATCCCGCGGTTCACTCCCGCCGCGGTGCTGACCGCGATCCAGCGCGACCGGGCCACCATCTTCGAGGGCGTGCCCACCATGTTCGCCGACCTGCTGTCCTACCCGGATCTGGAGAGCTACGACCTGTCCTCGCTGCGGGTCGCCATCTCCGGCGGGGCGTCCATACCGGCGCCCGTCCTCGACGCGTTCGAGGACCGTTTCGGGCTGATCATCCTGGAGGGCTACGGGATGACCGAGACCGCGTCGACGACGACCTTCAACCCCAGCGCCCAGGAGCGCCGCGCCTACAGCGTCGGCAAGCCCATCTGGGGGACGCAGACGCAGGTGTGGGACGAGAACCACCAGCCGCTGCCGCCCGGGCCGGAGAACGTGGGCGAGGTGGTCACCCGCGGCCTGCACGTGATGAAGGGCTACCTGAACAACCCGGAGGCGACCGCGAGCAGCTTCACCGGCGACTGGCTGCACACCGGCGACCTCGGCTACATCGACGAGGACGGCTTCCTGTTCATCGTCAGCCGCAAGAAGGAGCTCATCATCCGCGGCGGATACAACGTGTACCCGAGCGAGATAGAGAACGTGCTGCACGCTCATCCGGCGGTCGCCGAGGCCGCCGTGGTCGGCGTCCCCGACGAGCGGCTCGGCGAGGAGGTCATGGCGGTGGTGATCCTGCGGCCGGCCATGGACCTGCTCGAGCACGAACTCCTCTCCTACTGCCGGGAGCGGCTGGCCGCCTACAAGTGCCCGCGGGTCTTCCAGTTCCGTGCGGAGCTGCCGAAGAACTCGCTCGGCAAGGTCCTGAAGGACGAGCTGATCCCATGACCGCGCCCGCGGTGGACGAGCTCACGCCAGACAGATCCTCAGCTCGCAGCCCTTACAGTTACCCTTAGGTAACTTCGTCACCTGCAGCCGGCGTCGCGTGCGGGTGGGTTGCGGAGGCAGATGTGCCTGCTGTGGTTTTTGGTCCTAATCACGCGATACGCCGCTCCCATCCGCGAATCGGGCTGGTGCTCGGTGCGGGCGGCGTGCTCGGCGCGGCCTGGACGACCGGTGCGCTGGCCCGCCTGCAGGACCGGCTGCCGACCCCCGCCGCCGATGTCGACCTCATCGTCGGGACGAGCGCGGGCAGCGTGCTGGCCGCCGCCCTGCGCTGCCGCGCGTCGCTGGACGAGATGGTGGCCTGGCAGTGCGGGGACGCCAGCGGCATCCTGAGCGATTCCGTCGTGCTCGCCGCGCAGGACGGGCCGCTGCCGCCGCTGCCGCACCTGCGCCTCGGCTCGCTGCCGCTGGCGCGGGCGGCCCTGCTGCGGCCGCTTCAGGTGCCCCCGTGGGTGGGGGCGAGCGGCTGGCTGCCGCACGGCCGGGGCCAGCACGCGGCGCTCCGGTCACTGGTCAGCGCGCTGCACTGGCGTCATCACCAGCATCCTCAGCATGCCGCCCGCGCCGGGACCCCGGCGCACTGGGTGGACGGCCACACCTGGATCGCGGCCATGGACTACGACACCGGGCGGCGGGTGCTGTTCGGCCACCCGGACGCCCCGCACGCGCCGCTTCCCGATGCCGTGGTCGCCTCCTGCTCGATCCCGGGCTGGTACGCGCCGACGCGCATCGACGGCCGCCGTTACGTGGACGGCGGCATCCGGTCCGCCACCTCACTCGGCGCCCTGAGCGGCACGGACGTGCACGAGGTCTACGTCCTCGCGCCGATGGCCAGCACCGAACCCGATCATCCGCTCCAGCCCCACCTGCGGATCGAGCGCCGGCTCAGGCAGCTGATCACGCTCGCGCTGCTGCGCCAGGCGAAGGCGCTCAGCGCGGAGGGCAAGCACGTCACCATCGTGACGCCCGGCCCGAGGGATCTCGCCGTCATGGGCGCCAACCTCATGGACCCCAGGCGCAGGCAAGCCGTGCTGGAAGTCTCCCTCCGCACCTCGGAAGCCTCGCTCGCCCGGCTGGACCGGGTCAGCCCGCGCGCCGCCTGACCGGCGCGGCCTACAGGCCCATGTCGTCCAGTTCCTTGTGCAGGTCCGCGCGCGGATGGTCCGGGCTCGTCCGGGCCACCGCGGTGTCCGGCGGCCGGCCGCTTGAGCTGCCGGGGGGCCTGGCCCGGCCCGGCCCGGCGACCGCGCGCCTGGTCCGGAAGATCCAGCCCGCCGCGATCCCGCCGATCAGCCCGCCCAGGTGGCCTATCCAGCTGACGCCGGGCGTGCCGGGTATCGCCACCGTCAGGATGTAGGCGTAGGACAGCGCCATGACCACCGCGGCCAGCGCGTCGATGAGGTTCCTGTCGATCAGCCCCCGGGACAGCACGTAGCCGAAATAGCCGAAGATGAGACCGCTGGCGCCCACGGTGAGCTGGTTGTTGCCCTGGAACAGCCAGACCGCCAGGCCGCTGGTGATCGCGACGAGCAGCGTCACGCCGAGGAACTTGGTCACGCCGCGGTAGGCGGCGAGCAGGCCGAAGACGAACAGCGGCCCGGAGTTCCCCTCGATGTGATCCCAGGAGAAGTGCAGGAACGGGGCCGTGAGGATCTCCGGCAGCCGCCCGATGCTGCGCGGCAGGATGCCGTAGTCGAAGTCGAGCCGGTAGTGGTCGGCCCAGTTGGCGACCTGGAGCACCCAGATCAGCCCGATGAACCCGACCATCAGGAAGAACGCCTTCCTGGCCTCGGCCACGTCGATCTCGGTGGTCCGCCGCGCCGGCCTGCCCTTGCGCCCCCGGGGCACCGCCGTTCCGCCGGTAACTGAACCCGAGCCGGATTGACTAGTCATGCTCACATTGTCCATCAGGTACGGCGCGCTTCGGCCTCATCCGGCCGGTATTCCCGGACTCAGTGAGCCAGCCCTGCGCCAGCGCCTGCGCGGTGGTCCGGATCACGGCCGGATCGAAGCCGGCCGCGAGGGCGGCCAGGGCCGCGTCGAGGTAGAAGGTCAGGTCGGCGTCGGCCCGGGCGGACCAGCGGTCGTAGGCCGCGCGGCAGGCGGCCAGGGTGGTGCGGCCGACGGCGAGCGGGTAGAGCGAGTCGGCGGGCTGGCCCGTGCGGGTCGCGGCGAAATCGCTGATGGCCCGTTCCCACGCGTCATAGTGGATGGCGGCGCTGGACTGCAGGGCGGGCACGGAGCCGATCAGGTTCATCCGCATCCGCAGCTCGGCGACGTCCTGCGGCCCGTAGTGGTTAGCCGCGACCACCGCGCGGCGGATGGCGTCCATCATCGGCACCCCGGCAGGTACCTCGGCCAGCGCGGCGCGGATCACGTCCACCTCGTGGTCGAACTCGCTCCACAGCACGCTCGCCTTGGAGCTGAAGTAGCGGAAGAACGTCCGCTTGCTCACTCCGGCCTCGGCCGCGATCTGCTCGATGGTGGTGCTGTCGAAGCCCTGGTCGGTGAACAGGCGCAGGGCGATCAACTCCAGCTCACGCCGGCTGGTGCCGGGAGGCCGGCCGCGCCGGGTGCTGGCCGCGGCCACCGCCCTGCCGGTTGATACTGCGCCGGTCAACAACTGTCTGCTCCTAGCGAAGAGTTCATTTGAAAAGTCTTGCCTTATGTCACAAGGTGACGTTAACATGCGACATATATTCGTCACCATGTGACGGAAATAGTTCCGCCGCCACCATCGTCCACGTCTGCGCAGCTAGGGAGAGTGTCATGAGCGAACGTGTCGCGACCGCTGACATCACCGAGGCCACGGACCGGCCGCGAACCTGAGCTGGCGGACGCCGACCTGCTGGTGGAAGAGGTTTCCATCGACGGTATGTGCGGTGTCTACTGAGGCGCTGCCGCCAGGCGCGCGGGCCGGGTTTCAACCTCGACCGCCCCTGGCAGCTGCATCCGCAGGTGTCGGTCCGCCCGGAGCGGTTCGGGGCGCTGCTCTACCATTTCGGCACCCGCCGCCTGTCGTTCCTGAAGAGCCCGGCCCTGCTCGCCGTGGTCAGCGCGCTCGGCGACGCGCCCAGCGCGCGGGAAGCCTGCCGGCGGGCCGGCGTGGCCGAGGCCGAGCTGCCCGCCTACGCCGCCGCGCTGGCGACGCTGGCCAGGCTCCCAGATGATCCGCCCGCGGGAGAGCATCGTGACCTCCCTGAAGACACTGCCGCTGGTGGAGCAGTTCGCCTACGGGCTGGACGCGCCGATCTGCCTGACCTGGGAGCTGACCTACGCCTGCAACCTGTCGTGCGTGCACTGCCTGTCCAGCTCGGGCCGCCGCGACCCGGGCGAGCTGACCACCGCCGAGTGCCGGGCGGTGATCGACGAGCTGGAGCGGATGCAGGTGTTCTACGTGAACATCGGCGGCGGCGAGCCCACGGTCCGGCCCGACTTCTGGGACCTGGTGGACTACGCCACCGCCCACCACGTCGGGGTGAAGTTCTCCACCAACGGGGTCGAAGATCACCCCGGCGGTCGCCCGCCGCCTGGCCGCCAGCGACTACGTCGACGTGCAGGTCTCCCTCGACGGCGCGACCGCCGAGGTCAACGACGCGGTCCGCGGCCCGGGCTCGTACGCCACGGCGCTGCGGGCGATGCGCGCACCTGGCCGCGGCCGGCTTCCGGGGCTTCAAGATCTCCGTGGTGGTGACCAGCCAGAACGTCAGCCAGCTGGATGACTTCAAGGCCATCGCCGACCGGTTCGGCGCGCAGCTGCGGCTGACCCGGCTGCGGCCCTCGGGCCGCGGCGCCGACGTGTGGGACGAGCTGCACCCCACCGCCGCCCAGCAGCGGCAGCTCTACGACTGGCTGGTGGCCCACGGCGAGCAGGTGCTGACCGGCGACTCGTTCTTCCACCTGGCGGCCTACGGAGAGGCGCTGCCCGGGCTCAACCTGTGCGGCGCGGGCCGCGTGGTCTGCCTGATCGACCCGGTCGGCGACGTCTACGCCTGCCCGTTCGCCATCCACGAAAGCTTCCTGGCCGGGAACGTCCGCGGCCCCGGGGGCTTCGCCGCGGTCTGGCGGGACTCGGAGCTCTTCGCCGACCTGCGCCGGCCGCAGACCGGGGGCGCCTGCCAGTCGTGTTCGGCCTACGACTCCTGCCGCGGCGGATGCATGGCGGCCAAGTTCTTCACCGGGCTGCCGCTGGACGGCCCCGACCCGGAGTGCGTCAAGGGCCACGGCGAGCGCGCGCTCGCCGCCGTCGCCGGGGCCCCCGTGCCCAGACCGTTCGGTGATCATTCGCACCGGTCCCGGCCGGTGCCGGTGTCGATCGGCGCCCGGCCGCCGGGTCCGGCCGCCGGACCGGGCCTGCGACGAGAACCCGCTGGCCGGCTTCGGTCCCGGCCGCTGAGCCCGCGCCGCGGCATAGCGGTCGCCTACTAACTCAAGGAGCCCGTATGTCCGTTGTCGTCGTCGCCACCATCGTCCCGCTGCCCGAGTACCGCGACGAGGTCATCGCCACCATCACCGAGACCGTGGCCAAGGTGCACGAAGAGGACGGCTGCGAGCTGTACGCCCTGCATCAGGCGGCCGACCGGCTGATGATGGTGGAGAAGTGGGCCAGCCCCGAGGCGCTGCGCGCGCACAGCAAGGGCGCGGCCCTGGCCGCGCAGGCCCCCCGGCTCGCGGGCAAGCTGGCCGGCCCGGCCGAGATCATCGTGCTGCAGGCGGTGCCGGCCGGCGACCTGGGCAAGGGCCAGCTGTGACGTCACCGCGTCGCGCTCGTCACGGGCGCGGCGCGGGGCATCGGCGCGGCCACGGTCACGGCCCTGGCGGCCGGCGGATGGCGGGTCGTCGCGGTCGACCGGTGCGCCGACGACCCGGCTCTGCCGTACCGCGCTGGGATCGCGCGACGACCTGGACCGCGTGGTCGCGGCCGCCCGGGCGCCGCAAGCGCCGGCGACGCGGCCGTCGTCGCGGCCCAGGCCGACACCCGGGATCCGGACGCCCTGGCCGCCGCCGTGCGGCTGGCCGAGGAGCGCTGGGGCGGACTTGACGCGGCGGTCGCGGCCGCGGGCGTGATCGCCGGCGGGGTCCCGGCCTGGCTGGTCCCGCCCGAGCAGGAGCGGGCAGTGCTCGACATCGACCTCGGCGGCGTGCTGACCCTGGCCCGGGTGGCGGTGCCGGCCCTGCTGCGCCGCCCGGAACCGCGCCGCGGGCGTTTCCTGGCCGTCGCCTCGGCCGCCGCCACCCGCGGCCTGCCGATGCTCGCCGCCTACTGCGCCGCGAAGGCCGGCGTGGCCGGGTTCGTCCGCGCGCTGGCCGCCGAACTAGGCGGCACCGGCGTCACCGCGAACGCGGTCAGCCCGGGCTCGACCGCGACCCCCATCCTGGACGAGAGCGCCCGGCTCTACGGCCTGCCCGCGGCCGGCGCCTTCGCCGCCCAGCAGCCGCTGGGGCGGCTGCTGGCGCCCGGCCGAGGTGGCCGCGGTCATCGCGTTCCTGGCCGGGGACGGCGCCAGCGCCATGACCGGGGCCATCGTTCCCGTCGACGGCGGCCTGGCCCTCTAGCTCTCCAGCGCGGCGTCCAGGGTGATGTCCACGCCGGTGAGCGCCTTGCTGACCGGGCAGCTTGCCTTCGCCGCCTGGGCGGCCTGGGCGAACTGCTCCGCGTCCAGGCCCTCCACCTCGCCGCGGACGGTGAGCTTGATGCCGGTGAGCCGGAAACCGCCGGCCGGGTCGGGCCCGAGCGACACGTCGGCCTGCACGTCGAGCGCCTGCGGGACGCCGCCGGCCTGGCCGATCAGCGCGGACAGCTGCATGGCGTAGCAGGCGGAGTGCGCGGCCGCGATGAGCTCCTCGGGGCTGGTCCATCCCCCGGCGTCATCGGCGGCCCGCTTGGGAAAGGACACGTCGTAGGTGCCGATCTTGGAACTGGTCAGCTCGACCTTGCCCACGCCCTGCTCCAGGGTCCCGGTCCAGCCAGTGCGTGCGGTGCGAGTTGGCATCGGTTCTCCTCGTCGTCTTTGACCAAACAACCGTTCCTTACCCTAGTACCGGGCCGCCCGTACCTGGCCAGGACGGTCACGTAGGTTGGCATCCATGGCAGCCAAGAAAAGGAACGGCACCTCCAGCCCTGATCTGGGGCCGACGATCTTCGTCTTGTTCGGCGCGACCGGCGACCTGGCCAAGCGCCTGGTCCTGCCGGCCTTCTACCAGCTGGCCCTGGAGGGCCTGCTGCCACGGCAGTGGCTGCTGGTGGGCAACGGCCGCGGCGATGTCACGCACGAGGACTTCCGCGGCCACGTCCACAGCGCGCTCACCGAGTTCGGCCCGCAGCCGGAGCCCGGACCGTGGAAGTCCTTCGCCGAGCGGCTGCTGTTCGCCGGCGGCGGCTTCACCAGCGCCAGCCCCGGCAGCCTCCTCGACGTCCTGGCCAAGGCGCGCGCGTCGCTGGGCGGCGAGCCGCAGCTGGTGCACTACCTCGCGGTGCCCCCGGTCGCGTTCGAGGAGCTGACCAAGGCCCTCGGCCAGCACGGGCTGGCGGCAAACGCCCGGGTGGTCTACGAGAAGCCGTTCGGCACGTCACCCCAGTCGTTCCGCACCCTGGACCGGGTCGTCCACTCGGTCCTTGACGAGCAGCAGGTCTACCGGATCGACCATTTCCTCGGCAAGGAAGCCACCCAGGACCTGCACCTGCTGCGCTTCGCCAACGGGCTGTTCGCCGCGATGTGGGACCGCGAGCACGTCGAGTCCGTCCAGATCGACGTGCCGGAGAAGCTCGGCATCACCGACCGGTCGGTGTTCTACGACGCGACAGGCGCGGTTCTCGACATGCTCGTCACGCACCTGTTCCAGGTGGCCGCCGAGGTGGCGATGGAGCCGCCGGCCAGCCTGGGCGCCATGGACCTGCAGGCCGCCCGGGAGAAGGTGATCTCCTCGTTCCGGGTGCTCGACCCGGCCGAGGTGGTGTTCGGCCAGTTCGCCGGCTACCGCGACGTCCCCGGGGTGGCCGCCGGGTCCAGCACGGACACCTTCGTGGCCGCCCGGCTGTGGATCGACAACCCCCGCTGGCGCGGCGTGCCGTTCTACCTGCGCACCGGCAAGCGGCTGGCGGAATCCAGGCAGCGGGTCAGCCTGATCCTGCGCGAGCCCGCCGGGCCGCTGGCCGGGCAGCTGCCCAGCGAGGCGAACGTGCTGTCCTTCTCCCTGGCGGGCGACGGGGAGATCGACCTGTCCCTGGTGGCCAAGAAGCCGGGTCCGGCCCTCCACCTCGACCACGGCACCGCCTCGCTCCCGTTGTCCGGCCTGCCGGGCGCGGACCCGCTGCCGCCGTACGTCCGGCTGATCCACGACATCCTCCTCGGCGACCGCTCGCTGTTCACCCGCCCGGACGGGCTGGCCGCGGTGTGGAAGGTGGCCGGCCCGCTGCTGACGGACCCGCCGCAGGTCGCGCCCTACGCGCCGGGCTCGTGGGGACCGGCCCAGGCGGCCGAGCTCATCGCGCCGGACCGCTGGCTGCTCGGCCAGTGATGTTCAGCCCGGCCGCACCGTCAAGATCAATATCCCGAACGGTCCTGGTTTCCCGCCCCCGTCACCCCTACTGTTCCTCCGGCCTCAGGAAGTCACGCCCAGCGGAGCGGCAGCCTGACGGCGACCTCAGCGGACTGGCTGGCGGCGACCACGTCGACCCAGGCCGTCCCGTAGTCCAGCGGGGGCACGATCGCCGGGTACAGCATGACCTCGCCGGTGTCCCCGACCTGGCGGTAGCCGTTCATCCGGGTGGCATGCCAGCGATCGCTGCTGTCGCGTACCCACAGGACCGGCAGGGGCCTGACGCCCCGGTAGTACTCCCAGTCGTCCTCCGGGGTGACGCCGCTGGCGTGCATGTGCACGATGGTGCCGTTCCCGCCGTGGTGCAGGCCGAGGATGGCGATCCGGACACCGTCCAGTTCGGGTAGCCCGGCCGCGACGGCGACCCAGCTGCCGTCCGCGAGCGCCGGATACGGCTCGCGGCGGTGGTAGCGGGCCAGCATGCTCCGCCATGGTGCGGGCAGATCCCTGGCAGGCGGGGCGGTGATGCGGTGGCCGCCGACGCCCAGGCTGGCGCACAGCCTGGCGAGCTGGGCGGGGCCCGGGCTGGCCGGAGGCAGCGCTTCGGCCTCCCGCAGCGCGGCCACGATGTCACCGAGCCCGCCGACGGCGTGCGGGACCAGCCCGGGCTCGGCCGCAGCCAGCTCCTCGCAGGTCTGCTGCGGGAAGGTCGCGGCGTCCGCGAGCAGCCGGGCGGCGATGAGGTCCAGCAGGAGCTCACCTGGGCTCGCGCTCCTCCGGGCCACGGTGATTCCGGCGGGTTTTCCTGGAGCAGGTCGATGCGGGTGGCGGGCTCGCCGGGGATGGTGGTGACGTCGAGCCAGCGGAGCTGGCGCGGCGGGTCAGGATGCAGCTCGAGCAGGCCGTGCCACTCGACGTGGCCTGCTCCGCTCGCGCCGAACAAGCTGAGCTGGTAACTGGTGCCGTGGTCATCTCTCGCGGGGAACTGGCGGCGGATGCGCCGCCGGCGGCGCGGGCAGGCCGCGGCGGCAGGCCAGGCCGCGGCTCAGGTCGATGGCCGCCCGGCTGACCCGTCGATCCGGCCGGTCATGGTGAACCAGGCGCCGGCCGCCGTCTGCGCGTAAGCCAGCACGCACAGCTCGCCGTGGGCGTGGGCGTCCCCGATCCTGAGCACCTGACCGACCGGCGCTACCTGCCATGATGCGTGCTGCGACGTGGACTGGCCGTACCCGCGGGCTGGGACTGGCCTGGTCGAGCGGGCCGCGCTGCCGTGCGGCCCAGGCGAGATCGAGCTCATGCCGAATCTCGTGCCCCGTGCCAATGCCGATCGCGCCCACGGCCGACAGCATGTTCGTGGCCAGCGCCAGGTTCGGGGCATGCAGGTGACGCGGGGCGCGGTTCGCGAGCGGCGCCTTGGCGCGGCGCAGTTCGGCCTCCGCCAGCAGCCGCAGGTAGGTCTCCGCCCGGTCGCGGTTCACCTCTTCGGTATCAGCCCGCCGTATCAGTCCGCCAGACTGGCAGCGAACCGGCCTCCAGGCGCCGATCCTGCACGGCACGCTCATCGGCACCACCAGCAACACGGCGTCGCGCACCCCTCCCGGCGTGTTATTCCCGGAAATGTCGTAGCTGTCGGGTAGAATCGAACTCAGAATCCTAGAGATGTGCCCGGCCGGTGTCACTGTCCCGGCCCGCGGGCGAAGGAGAATCCCAGGAAAACGACTGTGATCCCGGCATGCCGTCCGTCCCCGCGGAAGGGAGGTGACCCCCAGGTGGGCACCACCGCCCCGGCCTCGGCCGCGAGGCGCTGGAGATGGTGCGCGCGGGGCTGGGCTGGCTGGCCGCCGCGGACGCGACGGCGCTGGCGGCCGAGACGCAGGCGCAGAGCCTGATCGCGCTGGAGCAGGCCGCAGGCGATGGCCACCGCGGCGCGGGCGTCGGTGCTGGCCGCGTTCACCTCCGGGCAGGGGTACTGCGCGGATGCGGACGTACAGCCCGCGGGCGTGGCTGATCCACCAGACCCGGATCACCCAGGGCGCCGCCGCGGGGCACACCGCCTGGGCCCGGCGGGCCGCGGCGCACCCGGCGGTGGTCGCGGCGCTGGCCGCCCGGGAGCTGTCGGAGTCCTACGGCCAGGACGATCTGCAGCTGGACCGACAAGCTCCCGCGAGACTGCCGGGCCAGCCGCCGATGAGATCCTGCTGGCCGCGGCGCGGGCCGGGATGGACCTGCCGGACCTGGCCCTGCTCGCCAGCGGAGATCTACGAGCGGTCCCGGCCGGACCAGCCCGATGAGGACCCGGGCCGGGCCTGGAGGACCGGGCGGTGCGGCTGGCGACCACCTTCGCCGGCGCGGGCGTCCTGCACGGCGACCTGACCCCGGAGTGCGCCGCGGTCGTCGACCGCGGTGCTGGACGCGCTGTCCGCCCCGGCCGGGCGCGGAGGACTGACCGGACCCATGAGCAGCGGTACCACGATGCGCTGCAAGAAGCGATGCGGCGGCTGATCGCGGGCGGCCTGCTGCCGGAGCGGGCCGGGCAGCCGGTCAGGGCCCTGGTCCACGTGTCGCTGGCCGACCTGATGCTGCTGGAGGGCAGCTCCGCGCTGATGGGCGAGTGGGCCGCCTCGGTCCGGGCCCGGTGGGCCGCGCACCGGGCCGCCGCCTCGGCGGCGGCGGCAGCGACGGCGGGGCGTGGCTGGACGGCGACGCCGCCCGCGCGTTCACCTGCGATGCGTCCATGACCCCGGTGGTGACGGGTGAGGTCAACCCGGCGGCGCTGGAGGACCTGGTCCGGCTGTGCGTCCAGCTGGACAAGCTCGGCCACGACGGCGGCGGCGCCCCCGGTGACGGCGGCAGCAATGGCCCGGCCGCGGCCCGGCGCCCGGGCACCATCCGCGTCCGGGAGGCCCTCGAGCAGGCCATCATCGGCAAGGCCGCCGGCCTGCTGTCCGGGCCGGGCGGGCTGGCGGGGTTCCTGCGCCGCCGGCAGCTCGGCGCCCGCCTCGGCGGCCCCAGCCTGCCGCTGGACGTCGGGGTCAGCAGCGACATCCCGGCCGCGATCCGCCGGGCGGTGATCCTGCGGGACCAGCACTGCCGGTTCCCCGGCGGCTGCGACCAGCCCGCCGCGGCCTGCGAGGTGCACCACCTGACCCACAAGGCCAACGGCGGCAAGACCAGCGTCGACGGATTGCGCCCTGTTCTGCACGTTCCACCACCAGGTGGTCATCCACCTGCAGGGCTGGACCGTCGTCCTGAACCCCGACGGCACCACCACCGCATGGAACAAGGACAAAACCAAGGTCCTGCACAGCCACGGGCCCCCGGCCCGGCCGGGGTAACGGCCCCGAGGCAGCCAGAGATGAGCACCGGATGACGCCCGCCAAAGGCAACGAGGCACGCGGCGTCATCCGGTGCTGTCACCGGTATCCGGTGACCGGGAGGTCCGGTAGCCGGGAGGAATGTCGGCGACCAGAGGTACCGTGAGCGCGTGCTCGAGTCGTTTCATCCCGCCGTACGTGCCTGGTTCGAGGGCCGGTTCCCGGCCGGGCCGACCGAGCCGCAGGCCGCGGGGTGGCGGGAGATCGCCGCGGGCCGCCACACGCTGATCGCGGCGCCGACCGGCTCGGGCAAGACGCTAGCGGCGTTCCTGGTCTGCATCGACCGGTTCTACCGCGCCCACGATCAGCACTGCCCGCACGATCTGTACTGCGGGCACGAAGCCGGGGCGCCAGAGGCGGACCAGGGCCCGGCCGGAGCCGGGCCGCAGGTGGTGTACGTGTCGCCGCTGAAGGCGCTGGCGACCGACATCCAGCAGAACCTGGAGGCGCCGCTGCGCGAGATCGCCGCGGTGGCCGGACGGCTCGGGCTCAGCGCGCCGGACATCCGCGTCGCGGTGCGGACCGGCGACACCGCCGCGGCCGAACGCACCGCGATGCTCAAGCACCCGCCGGACATCCTGATCACCACGCCGGAGTCGCTCTACCTGCTGGTGACCGCGGAGCGGAGCCGGGCCATGCTGCGCAGCGCCCGGACCGTGATCGTGGACGAGATCCACGCGGTCGCCGGGAACAAGCGCGGCTCGCACCTGGCCCTCACCCTGGAGCGGCTGGCGCACGTCGCGGAGGAGCCGGTGCAGCGGGTCGGCCTGTCCGCCACCCAGCGGCCGATCGAGACCGTCGCCCGGCTGCTGGTCGGGGCCGGCCCGGACCGCGACAACCCGGACGGGACGCCCCGCTGCGCGATCGTGGATTCCGGCCACCGCAGGCAGCTGGACCTCGCCCTGGAGCTGCCCGACGACGAGCTCGGCGCGGTCCCCACCGCCGGCCAGATGGCCGAGATCCTGGACATGATCGCGGGCCACGTGACCAGCCACCGGACCACGCTGGTGTTCGTCAACACCCGGAGCATGGCCGAGCGGGTCGCCCACCAGCTGGGGGAACGTCTCGGCGACGAGCTCGGCGCGCAGGTGGCCGCGCACCACGGATCGCTGTCCCGGGGGCGCAGGCAGCGGGTCGAGGCCCGGCTCCGGGCCGGGGACCTGCGAGCCCTGGTGGCCACGGCCTCCCTCGAGCTCGGCATCGACGTAGGACCGGTGGAGCTGGTCTGCCAGATCGGCTCGCCGCGCAGCTTCGCCACCTTCCTGCAGCGGGTGGGCCGCTCGAACCACACCCGGACCGGGACGCCGTCCGGGCGGCTGTACCCGACCACTCGCGACGAGCTGGTGGAGTGCGCCGCGCTGCTGCGCGGCACGCGGCAGGGCCGGCTGGACGCCATCGTCGTCCCGGAACGGCCGCTGGACATCCTGGCGCAGCAGATGGTGGCCGAGTCGGCCGCCGAGCCGTGGCCGGAAGGCGACCTGCTCGCCCTGGCCCGGCAGGCGGCGCCGTTCCGGGACGTGTCCGCCGAGGACTTCGAGGACATCGCCGACCTGCTGGCCGAGGGGATCCGCACCGGCCGCGGCCGGCGCGCCTATTACCTGCACCGCGACCGGGTGAACGGCACCGTCAAGGGCCGCCGCGGCGCCCGGCTGGCCGCGCTGACCTCGGGCGGCGCCATTCCCGAGCTGGGCGACTTCCGGGTGGTGGCCGAACCCGAGGAGGTCCAGATCGGCACCGTCCACGAGGAGTGGGCGGTGGAGAGCCGGCCGGGTGACGTGTTCCTGCTCGGCACCCACTCGTGGCGCATCCGCCGGGTGGAGCCGGGCACGGTCCGGGTGGTCGACGCGAACGGTGCGCCGCCCTCGGTGCCGCACTGGCAGGGCGAGGCGCCCGGGCGCACCCGGGAGCTCTCCGAGGAGGTCTCGGCGGTGCGGCAGGCCGTCGCGGACCGGGAACCGGCAGAGGCCAGAAAATGGCTCGAGGAGGAGTGCGGCATCGGCCAGGCCGCGGCCGAGACCATCGTGGCCTACCTGCGGGCCGGGCTGGCCGCGCTGGGAGCGCTGCCGACCATGGACGCGATCATCCTGGAGCGCTTCTTCGACGAGGCCGGCGGGATGCAGCTCGTCGGGCACGCGCCGTTCGGCGCGCGGGTGAACCGCGCGTTCGGGCTGGCCCTGCGCAAGCGGTTCTGCGTCACGTTCGACTTCGAGCTGCAGGCGGCGGCCAGCGACAACGCCATCTTGCTGTCGCTCGGGCCGCAGCACAGCTTCCCGCTCGACCGGGTGCCGAAATTCCTCGCCTCCAAGACGGTGGAGCAGGTGGTCAGGCAGGCCGTGCTGACCTCGCCGCTGTTCCAGGCCCGCTGGCGGTGGAACCTGAACACGTCGCTGACCATCCTGCGGATGCGCGGCGGCCGCAAGAACCCGCCGGCCATCCAGCGGATGGAGGCCGACGACCTGATGGCGGCGGTGTTCCCGACGCTGGCGGCCTGCCAGGAGAACGTGGCGCCGGGCCCGATCGAGATCCCCGATCACCCGCTGGTCCGGCAGACGATGGAGGACTGCCTGCACGAGGCGATGGACATCGACGGGCTGCGTGAGCTGGTGGCCGGGATCGAGGCCGGCCGGATCACCGTCATCACCCGGGACACCACCGAGCCGTCGGTGCTCGCCCACGAGATCCTGAACGGCCCGCCGTTCACCTACCTGGACGACGAGACGGAGGCAGCCAACCGGCGGAGCCGCCAGGTGCAGGTTCCCCGCGGGCTGCCGGTCGCCGCCCGTGACCTGGCCCGGCTGGATCCCGGCGCGATCGAGCGGGTCAGGGACCAGGTCCGGCCGCAGCCGCGGGACGCGGACGAGCTGCACGACCTGCTGATGACGCTGTACGTGATGCGGCCGAGGCCGGAGTGGGACGGGTGGTTCTCCGAGCTCGCGGCGGCCGGGCGGGTGGCGGAGATCCCCGTGGGCGGGGGAACGCTGTGGTGCGCGGTGGAACGGCTGGCGGTGCTCGGGGGCTTGCTCCCGGCCGCGCAGGCCGGGGCGGCGGGGCCGGCCCGGCCCATGGATCCGGAGACCGCGGCGGCGGAGATGCTGCGCGGTCACCTGGACGTGTCAGGCCCGTGTACGGCGCAAGAGCTTGCCCTGGCGACAGGTCTGGACGTGCCGGACGTGACCCTCGCGCTCATCCGGCTGGAGAACGAGGGCTTCGCGCTGCGCGGCCGCTTCACCGGGCCGGGCGGACCCGAGGAGTTCTGCGCCCGCCGGATCCTGACCCGGATCCACGCCTACACCCGGCAGCGCAAGCGGAACGAGGTCGAGCCGGTCACGCCCAGGGACTTCATGCGGTTCCTGCTCCGCTGGCAGCACGTCACCGCGGATACCCGGCGGGAAGGCAGCCGCGGCGTGCTCGCGGTGGTCGAGCAGCTGCAGGGCTTCGAGCTGGCCGCCGGGGCCTGGGAGAAGGCCGTCTTCCCGGCGCGGGTGACCGGGTACCGCCGGGAGTGGCTGGACGAGGTGTGCCTGGACGGCGGCGTCGCCTGGGGCCGGCTCTCGGTCCGCGGCGACCCGGACGAGTTGCCCCGGCGGGCGGGAGCCCCGTCCCGGGCCACGCCGGTCACCCTGACCATCCGTGACGACCTGCCGTGGCTGCTGCGGGCGGCCCGCGGCGACCTGCGGCCCGCGGAGCCGGGACCGGGCAGCACCTGCGACGTGCTCGGCGCGCTGCGGGAGCGCGGCGCGCTGTTCCCGCCTGACCTGGAGACGCTGACCGGGCGGCTGCCCGCCGAGGTCGAGGAGGCGCTGTGGGACGGCGTGGCCCGCGGGCTGATCACGGCGGACGGCTTCCGCGCCGTCCGGTCGCTGTTCGCCCGGCGCGCCGCGCAGAACGCCCCCGGCCGGCACCGGCTCCGCCGCGGCAGCCAGCTCAGCTCCCGGACGGCCGGCCGGTGGTCCCTGCTGCCCGAGCCCGCGGCCGGGTGCGACCCGGACGACCTGGCCGAGGCGGTCGCCGAGCAGCTGGCGGCCCGCTGGGGGGTCGTGTTCCGCGACCTGATGGCCCGGGAGAACCTCACCGTGCCGTGGCGGGAGGTGCTGTGGGCGCTGCGGCGGATGGAGGCCCGCGGCACGATCTGCGGCGGCCGGTTCGTCACCGGGTTCAGCGGCGAGCAGTTCGCGCATCCCGACGCCATGGCCATGCTGCGCGATATCAGGAAACGGCCGCGGACCGGGGAGACGATCCTGCTGTCCGCGGCGGACCCGCTGAACCTCACCGGTATCGTGCTGCCCGGGCCGCGCATCCCCGCGCTGCAGACGAACACGGTCAGCTATACCGACGGAGTGGTGGAGCATCCCGTGCTCACCGCCTAGGGAGGTGCGGTGGACGGTTACCGGCACGAGGCCATCAGTGCCGACGGCACCCGGATCGGCCTGCTGACGGCCGGAGACGGCCCGCCGCTGCTGCTGGTGCACGGCGGCATGGGCTGCATTGCCAGCTGGCGGTCCCTGTGGCCCGGGCTGACCAGGCGCTGGCGGGTGACGGCCATGGACCGGCGCGGCCGGGGCAGCAGCGGCGACACCGCGCCCTACGACGTCAGCCGGGAATTCGAGGACGTCGCGGCCGTCGCGGCCAGCCTGGGCGGCCCGGTCGACGTGTTCGGCCACAGCTTCGGCGCGACCTGCGTCCTCGGCGCGGCGGCGAGAGGGGCGCCGGTGCGGCGCCTCGCCCTGTACGAACCGCCCGGCCCGCAGACCGCGCCGCGGGAATGGCGGGAACGCGTCCGCGCCACGATCGCCGCCGGCCGCCCGGGACCGGCGATGATGAGCTTCCTGACCGAGATCATCGGCCTGACCGAAGACCAGGTCACCGAGCTGAGGAACGCCCCGCGCGACTACGACGTCATGCCGATCGTGTCCGCCACCATGCCCCGCGAGGCGCAGGCCATAGCCGAGGCGGACCTGACCGCCCTGGCCGCCGGCGTGTCCGTCCCGGTCCTGCTCATCCTCGGCTCGGCCAGCCCGGCCTGGGCCCGCGACATCACCGGGGAGCTAACCGCCGTCCTGCCGGAGACCACCCTGGCCGTCCTGGACGGCCAGGGTCACGACGCCATCGACTCAGCGCCCGATCTGCTCACCGGCCGGCTGGCCGGGTTCTTCGCTACTGGCTAACCGTGTCCGCGCGATGCGGCAGCTTCCAGCCCGGGCGGACGAAATGGCACGTGTACCCGTTCGGGTAGTGCTCGAGGTAGTCCTGGTGCTCGGGCTCGGCCTCCCAGAACGGCCCGGCCGCGGTCACCTCGGTGACCACCTTGCCCGGCCACAGGCCGGACGCGTCGACGTCGGCGATCGTGTCCTCGGCGACCCGCTTCTGCGCGTCGCTGAGGTAGAAGATGGCCGACCGGTAGCTCGTCCCGATGTCGTTGCCCTGCCGGTTGCGCGTGGTCGGGTCGTGGACCTGGAAGAAGAACTCCAGCAGGTCCCGGTAGGAGATCTTCTCCGGGTCGAAGACGACCTCCAGGGCCTCGGCGTGGGTGCCGTGGTTGCGGTAGGTCGCGTTCGGCACGTCGCCGCCGCTGTACCCGACCCGGGTCGAGATAACGCCGGGGAGCTTGCGGACCAGGTCCTGCATGCCCCAGAAACATCCGCCGGCGAGGATCGCCTTCTCAGTGCTCATGATGTGCTCCCGGTGTCGTCGAACAGCGTGCGGTAGGCGCCGTAGCCCTCGCGCTCGAGGTCGCCGAGCGGGATGAAGCGCAGTGCCGCGGAGTTGATGCAGTAGCGCAGGCCGCCCTCCTCGGGCGGTCCGTCGGGGAACACGTGGCCGAGGTGGCTGTCCCCGTGGGCCGAACGGACCTCGGTCCGCACCATGCCGTAGGCGTTGTCGGAGTGCTCGGTCACGTTGCCCGGCTCGATCGGCACGGTGAAGCTCGGCCAGCCGGAGTGGCTGTCGTACTTGTTGACCGAGGCGAACAGCGGCTCGCCGGACACCACGTCCACGTATATGCCCGGCTCCTTGTTGTCCCAGAACTCGTTCCTGAACGCCGGTTCGGTGTCGGCCTGCTGGGTGACCCGGTACTGCTCCGGGGTCAGCTGCGAGATCGCCTCGGGGTCCTTGCGGTAAGTGTCCGCCACGTCAGCTCCTTCACTGAGGGCGCCGCCCGCTGGTTGCGGGCGCGCGGCGCGAGGGGCGCCATGTGTGCAACCGCGCGCCGACCTCAGCTATTTCATCCGGCGCCGGACCCGTAGTGATCTCCGGCGGTGGCGACCGGACAGTGCGGATGTGAGACGCGGCCAACGGACGTCCTGCACCGGGGAGCCGCCCGGTGCCGCCGGAGTCAGCGGGGAATACCACCCCGGCTGATAGCCTTGCAGTGTAGGCGGCGATCTTCGCCGCCGCTCTGCGGGCGAGCAGCCCGCCGGTCGCCGTGCGAGCAGTTCGGCTGAGACCAGCCGTTCGCCATTGTCATCTGTCGAGCATGCGACCCCCGAACTACCGATGGAGTTTTCTGCATGCCCCACAGTTCCAGGCGTCCGCGCACGTCTTCCGACCGCTACGGCCGAGGCGGCGAGCGCAGCACCCGGCACCGCGGCTCAGTCGCGGCTAAGCACCCCCGGGCACCCCGCCCGCCGCGGGTGGCACCGCAATCCGAGCTTGATCTCGCCCTGGACGCCGCCGCCGCGTCCCCGCAGCCGACGCCGGCCACGTTCGCCGAGCTCGGCCTGGACGCCCGGCTGGTCGGCGCGCTCGCGGCGCGTGACATCCACGAGCCGTTCGCCATCCAGGCCCGGGCGCTGCCCGATGCGCTGGCCGGCCGCGACGTGCTCGGCCGCGCCCAGACCGGGTCGGGCAAGACGCTGGCCTTCGGCCTTCCCATGCTGACCCGGCTCGCCAGGGGCCAGCGCCGTGACAAGGCCCCCCGCGGCCTCGTCCTCGTCCCCACCCGCGAACTCGCCCAGCAGGTCGCCGACGCGCTCTCGCCGCTGGGCCGCGCCATGGGCGTGAGCATCACCACGGTCTACGGCGGCGTGTCCATCAGCAGGCAGGTCGCCAGCGTGCGCCACGCCGACGTCGTCGTGGCGACGCCCGGCCGGCTCATCGACCTGCTGGAGCGGCATGCCCTCACGCTCTCCGACATCCAGGTCACCGTCCTCGACGAGGCCGACCACATGGCCGACCTGGGCTTCATGCCCGCGGTCACCCGGATCCTCGACGAGACGCCGGCCGGCTGCCAGCGGATGTTCTTCTCCGCGACCCTGGACCGCGGGGTCGGCCAGCTGGTGACCAGCTATATCAACGATCCCGCGCTGCACGCGGTGACGTCCTCGACCGACTCCGGGCCCGCCGAGCACCGGGTCCTGGTCTTGTCCGCGCAGGACAAGGTGCCGGTCGCGGCGGAGATCGCCAGCAGGCCGGGGCGGACGCTCTTCTTCGTCCGCACCAAGCACGGCGCGGACCGGCTGGCGAAGCAGCTGTCCCGGGCCGGGGTCGACGCCGCGGCCATCCACGGCGACCGCAACCAGAGCCAGCGGCAGCGGGCGCTGGACGCGTTCACCGCCGGGCATCCGCGCGTCCTGGTCGCGACCGACGTCGCGGCCCGCGGCATCCACGTGGACGACGTCAACCTGGTCGTGCAGTTCGACCCGCCGAACGACCACAAGGACTACCTGCACCGCTCGGGCCGCACCGCCCGGGCCGGGGCCACCGGCATGGTCATCGCGCTCGTGGAGCACGGCCAGGTCCGTGAGCTGCAGCGGCTGCACAACGCGGCGGGTGTCACCGCGGCCAGCGACGAGGTCGCGGCCGGGCATCAGGTCGTCCGGCAGATCGCCGCGTCGGGCACGCCGGTTCCCCCCGCGCCGGCCGCACCGCCGGCCAGGGTCGCCGCGCGCGGCCTGCCGGGCCAGACCCGCCGCTCCGGGAGCAGGGCCCGCCCCGCGGGCAGCACCCGGGACGGCTACGCCCGCGGCACCGCCAAGCCGGGCCGCCGGCCCCAGGACGGGCACCGGTCCCAGTACGACAAGAGGTCAGCCTGAGGTTAGGGCGGTGCAGTTCGGCCACGGCGGGAAGACTCTCGCCGTGGCCGGGAACATCCGGGCTGGTAATTTAGTTGTTAGCAAGCAACTAAATTCTTACCCGCCCCGGAGGAATGCTCGTGCCGTCCGCCTCACGTCAGCCGCTTGCCCGCCCGCGCCCGGGATCCCGCTACAAGTGGATCGCGCTGTCCAACACCACGCTGGGCATGCTGATGGCCACGGTCAACTCCTCCATCATGCTGATCGCGCTGCCGGACATCTTCCGCGGCATCGGCGTCAACCCGCTGCAGCCGGGGAACACCACCTTGCTGCTCTGGCTGCTGATGGGGTACCTGGTGGTCACCGCCGTGCTGGTGGTCAGCTTCGGCCGGCTGGGCGACATGTTCGGCCGGGTGCGGATGTTCAACCTCGGGTTCGCGATCTTCGCCCTGTTCTCCGTCATGCTGTCGGTGACCTGGATGAGCGGCACGATCGCCGCCTGGTGGCTGATCTCGATGCGAATCCTGCAGGCCGTCGGCGGCGCGATGCTGATGGCCAACTCGAGCGCGATCCTGACCGACGCGTTCCCGGCCGGCGAGCGCGGCCTGGCGCTGGGGCTCAACCAGGTGGCCGGGATCGCCGGCTCGTTCATCGGCCTGGTGCTCGGCGGCATCCTCGGCCCGATCAGCTGGCGCTACGTCTTCCTGGTCTCGGTCCCGTTCGGCGTCATCGGCACGGTCTGGTCGTACCTGAAGCTCCAGGAGCTCGGCATCCGCCGGCCCGCCTCACTCGACTGGTGGGGCAACCTGACCTTCGCGGCCGGCCTGATCGCGGTCCTGGTCGGCATCACCTACGGCATCCAGCCCTACGGCGGGCACACGATGGGCTGGACCAGCCCGCTGGTGCTGACGCTGATCTTCGGCGGCCTGGCCGTGCTGGTGCTGTTCTGCGTGATCGAGACGCGGGTGGCCGAGCCGATGTTCCGGCTCGCGCTGTTCAAGATCCGCCCGTTCACCGCCGGGAACCTGGCCAGCCTGCTGTCCGGCCTGGGCCGCGGCGGCCTGATGTTCATCCTGATCATCTGGCTGCAGGGCATCTACCTGCCGATCCACGGCTACAGCTTCGAGCGGACCCCGCTGTGGGCCGGGATCGCCATGCTCCCGCTGACCGTCGGCTTCCTGATCGCCGGGCCCGCCTCCGGCTGGCTGTCCGACCGGTTCGGCGCCCGGCCCTTCGCTACCGGCGGCATGGTGGTGGCCGCGGCCTCGTTCGTGCTGCTCGAGCTGCTCCCGGTCAACTTCACGTACTGGCAGTTCGCGCTGATCCTGCTGATGAACGGCATCGGCATGGGCCTGTTCGCCTCGCCCAACCGGGCCGGGATCATGAACAGCCTGCCGCCGGAGCGGCGCGGCGTCGGCGCGGGCATGAGCGCGACGTTCCAGAACTCGGCCATGGTCCTGTCCATCGGCATCTTCTTCACGCTGATCATCCTGGGCCTGGCCTCGTCCCTGCCCGCGACGCTCAGCCATGGCCTGCTGGCCCAGGGCGTCTCGTCCGCCGACGCGGCCCGGCTGGCCGCGCTGCCGCCGGTGTCGATCATGTTCGCCGCACTGCTCGGCTACAACCCGATCCAGATGCTGCTCGGGTCGGCCCTGGACAAGCTGCCGGCCAGCCACGCCGCCTACCTGACCGGGCACACGTTCTTCCCGTCGCTCATCTCCGCGCCGTTCCAGCACGGCCTGGACATCGCGTTCGACTTCGCGATCGCGGCGTGCCTGATCGCGGCGGTGGCATCGCTGCTGCGGGGCAGCAGGTACGTGCACGAGGAGCACGGCGCCCAGGGCGACACGGCTCAGGGCGGCACGGCGGCCGTCGCGTCAGGTGACGACGACCTGGAAGGTGGCCAGGCTGGGGTCCTCGGCGTAGGCGATCCGGCCCCCGTCGGCGGCCACTTCGCGCAGCGCCGCTAGCGCCTCGGCGGTTATGAGCTCGCCCGGCGCCAGCACCGGCACGCCGGGCGGGTAGGGGGCGACGAGCTCGGCGCTGATCCGGCCGACGGCGGCGCTGGCCGCGACGGTCTCGTTCGGCGCGAAGAACGCCTCCCGGGGCGCCAGCACCGTCTGCGGCCGCACCGTCCACGCCGCGGTCGCCGCCGGGCGGCGCGGCTGGCCGCGGTGCCGTTCGACCGCGGCGATCAGCTCCTCGGTGAACGCCGCGACCTGCTCCTCGTCGTCGGCCATCGTGACGATGGGCACGAGGGTGTCCCGGTCCCCCATCTCCACCGGCATGCCCGCGGCGATCAGGTCCGCCTCCACCAGGCCGCCGTGCGCCCCGGTCCCGGCTAGCAGCACGACCAGCTTGGCCGGGTCCACGCCCGGCCCGTCGAGCACGTCCACGCCGGGTACCTCGCGCAGCCGCTTGCGGGCCGCGGCCACGCCGCGCAGCAGCCGGCCGCACAGCCGTTCCCCGTCCCTGGCCAGCAGCGCCCGGGCGGCGTCGATGCTCGCCATGATCGACCCGGCCGGGCTGGTGGTGTGGGTGGCGTCGAACGCCCGGGTCAGCCGGGCCGGGTCCAGCCGCTCGGTCCTGGCCAGCACCAGCGCGCCCTGAGTGTAAGCGGGCAGCGTCTTGTGCGCGCTGGTCACCATGGCGTCGGCGCCCGCCGCGAGCGCGTGGGCCGGCAGGTCCGGGTGGAAGCCGAGGTAGGCGGCCCAGGCCGCGTCGACGATCAGCGGCACGCCGGCCTCGTGCGCGGCCCGGGCGTGACCGGCCAGGTCCCCGGTGGTGCCCACGTAGGTCGGGTCACCGAGGATCACCGCGCAGGCGTCCGGATGCGCGGCCAGCGCGTCCCGGACGGTCGGCACCGCCACCGCGGCGGGCAGGCCCGAGCCCGGGTCGATCTCCGGCCGGACCCAGACCGGCCGCAGGCCCGCCATCACCAGGCCGAGCAGCAGCGACCTGTGCAGCGTCCTGGTGATGATCACCTCCTGGCCCGGCTGGCCGATGGCCAGGCAGAACGCCTGGTTGCCGTGGGTCGACCCGGCCACAGAGAACCGGCACCAGTCGGCGCCCCACAGCGCGGCCGCGCGCGCCTCGGCGTCAGCCCGCAGCCGGTCGGCGTGCTTGATGGCGTCGAGCGCGCCGTACAGCGGCGCGTCGCCCGCCACCACCGCGCCCACCAGGTCCAGGCGCTGCTTGTGGCCCGGCGTGCTCATCGGCAGCAGCTGGCCGGCCTGGGCCCGCCGCATCCAGTCCAGCCAGGCGGCCAGCATCGGGGCGTCCGCGGCCAGGCCGAGCGGATCGCGCGGGTCTTGCGGGTCAGGAGTGCTCAGGATCACCTGTCCAGTGTCCGCCAGATCGAGCCATGCCGAATACTGGCCTCTCGGTCCAGGCCGGCGGACGCGCTATCCAGCTTGGTGCTGGAGAGGTGGGCGGGGTGGGAGGACGCCGACGGCTAGTGGCGCGGGCTGAAGAAGATCACCGCCACGCCGACCGCGACGACGGCGGCGCCCAGCCAGTCGTAGTTGTCCGGCCGGTGCCCGTCCACGGCCCAGCCCCAGAGCAGGCTCATGATCACGAACACGCCGCCGTAGGCGGCGTAGACCCGGCCGAAGTCGGCCGTGGCCTGGAACGTCGGGATGACGCCGTACACGATCAGGATGACCGCGCCGGCCAGGCCGACCGGCCAGGACGCTCCCTCGCGCAGCCACCGCCAGACCAGGTAGCCGCCGCCGATCTCGGCCAGCCCGGCCGCGGCGAACAGCCCGGCGCTGCGGATCACGTTCATGGCCTGACCTTAGACGCCGCAGACCGTATGCCGCGGCGCGCATATTCTGCCCGCCGCCAGGAACCTGATGCGCATGACTGGCTTCAAGAACTTCATCATGCGCGGGAACCTGGTCGAGCTCGCGGTCGCGGTCGTGATCGGCACCCAATTCGCCGCTTTGGTCAAGCAGTTCGTCTCGTCGTTCGTCAACCCGCTGCTCTCGCTGGTCGGCGGGACGCCCAACTTCGGGAGCCTGACCTTCAAGGTCGGCACCGCCACCTTCACCTACGGCCAGTTCCTGACCGAGGCCCTGACCTTCCTGATATCGGCCCTGGTGGTCTACTACGCCATGGTGCTGCCGGTCAGCCGCCTGCTCAAGCTCTTCGAGCGGAACCAGGCCGCGACCACCAGGGACTGTCCCCAGTGCACGATGAGCATCCCGATCGCCGCGCGGCGCTGCCCGGAGTGCACGGCCGAGATCGCGCCGGCCACCGAGCAGCCGCAGCCGGTCAGATAGCCGGTGATCCCTAGCGCGCCCCGGGCTTCCCGCTCTCGATCCGCCTGGCACTGGCCTGGGCGCCCGGATGGCCCGCCATCGCGACCGCCTGGCGTTCGGACTCGGCGTTGATCTCGGCGCCGATCAGGATGGCCAGGCCGGCCAGGTAGAGCCAGAAGATGAGGATGGCCACCCCGGCGAACGCGCCGTACGTCTTGCCGTACGAGCCGAACTTGGCCACGTAGAACGAGAACCCGAGCGAAGCCAGCAGGAAGATGATCGTGCCGACGATGCCGCCCGGGCTGACCCACTTCCACGTGGGCGTCTCGCGGTTCGTCCCGAGGTAGTAGTAGACCGAGAACAGCAGCGTGATCAGGACTACGGCCAGCACCCAGCGCACGACCGGCCAGATGATCGCGAACGCGGTCCCGGCGAAGCCGATATGGCCCTCGATGCCATGCCCGATCGGCGCGCCGAACACGATGAGGGCCGAGGCGATGCCGCCGCACACGAGCGTGGCCAGCATGAGCGGGATCGAGTACAGCCGCTTGGCCGCGAACTTGCGGTCGACCGGGACGTCGTAGGCGATGTCGAGCCCGGTCTGGAGGGCGGCCATGCCGCCGGAGGCGCTCCAGACGGCGATGACGACGCCGACGATCACTGCGGTGGTGGCCGCCGAGGAGCGCTGGCCAGCCGAACTGACGGCCTGGGTGAAGACGGTCGAGGCCCCGCCGGACGGCAGTGCCTTGCTCAGACCGTCGACCAGGTGATGGACCGTGTTCGAGTTGAGGCGCACCAGGCTGGCCAGGCCGAGCAGGGCGATGAGCGCCGGAAACAAGGCCAGGAACCAGTGGTAGGCCAGGGCGGCCGCGGTCATGCTGCACCGGTCGGCGACGAACTCCTTCGCGGCCCGCTTCAGCGTGTACTTCCAGCCCGTTCCGCCCAGCTCGAGCGGGTTATCCGGGCTGCCAGGCACCTTGTTCGGCGGGGGTGTCGACTCGTCAGGCGGCTGGGCCTGCTGGCCGACGCCGGCCTGCTGGTCCGTGCGCCGGCCGTCTCGGGGGTTCAGCCTCGTCATGTCTTGCGCCGCCTCCAGACCACGATAGAGGCGATGATCACCGCGCCCGCGGCGGCCGCGGCGAGCGGCCAGCGGCGCTGCACCGTCTCGTTCTGCCTCAGCTTCCCGGACACCTCGGTCGCTTGCCCTTCACCTGGGTGGCCTTGTCCTGCGCCTTGCCCTTCACCTGGGTGGCCTTGTCCTGCGCCTTGGCCTTCACCTCGGCCGCCTTGGCCTGGGCCCTGGCCTTCACGTCGGCCTTGGCGGCCAGCTCTTCCACGGTCTCGCCGAGACGCTCTCGGGTCCGCTCGATCTCCTGCTGAATTTCCGGTGCGGTCTCTGGTGTGGTCATCGGTGTGCCCTTTCCTTGATTTCCTCAACGTCCGCCTTGACGTCGGCGACGGCTTGCTCGGGTACCGGGGGCGCAGCCTTCTGCATGCGTTTCCGGCCTAGGAGCGCGGCGCCGGCCGCGGCGGCCAGCAACGCCACGCCGACGATGAGCGCGGCGAGCCAGGCAGCCACAACGCCGCTGATGGCGATGATCGCGCACGCTAGCAGGCAGCCCACACCGTAGAAAGCCACCACGCCGCTGGCCCCGAACATCCCGGCGCCGAGCGCCGCCTGCTTGCCCTTGCTGGTCATTTCCAGCTGGGCGAGCTTCAGCTCGTCGCGGATGAGCACAGACACCTGCTCGGACATCGTCTTGACGAGCTCGCCTGCGGAGTGTTCCTGATCGTGGAGGTCGGTCGTGCTTGAACGTTCCATGCTGAAGGCCCTTCGTTCCGGCTGAACCCGGTGCGCTACCCGTGCATCAGCGCGTTGAACATGGGGTACCAAAAAAGATAAGGACATCGCAGTCACCGCTGCCGGGCAGCGCCGGGGTGGCTTCCCCGCCTCACCGGACCTGTACCATTGCGGATGAAGGCGTCATACTTGACACGTAGTCCCTACGTGGAGGTCGCACCTCTTGGCGAGCAAGGCCCACCGCGTCGCACAGGGCCTCGTCGGGGGTTGCGCGCTACTCCTCGGGGTCGTCCTATCCGGATGTGCGGCGCCGCAGTTCACTTACGTGGCCAATTCAGGCACCAGTACGTACTTCAAGGTGCCATACGGCTGGCACAAGATCAGCGATTCGTCGCTCTCTTCCGAGCTGAGGACGGCGACCGGCGGCTCGGGCGGCGGGTGGACGGTCGCGTACGAGGCCGGGCACAAGCCGACGGCGGGCGATTTCCTCTCCTTCGGCACCGCGCAGCCGTTCGTGTTCGCCGAGGTCGGCCAGCTGAACCCGACCGCGAGCAACCAGCTGTCGTACGACTCGCTGCGCGACTTCTTCCTCCCGGTGACCTCCACCGCGAGGCAGAACGCGACCGCGCAGGGGTTCCCGCTCACCGGCTTCAAGCAGATCCGCGACCAGATGCTCACGCCCAGCCAGGGCGTGCACGGGGTCCGGGAAACATTCGACTACACCTTTACCGGTGGCATCACCGACACGTTCGATGAGGTCGCCCTGACCAACGCCGATCAGACCGTCGTCTACCTCCTCGTGCTGCACTGCACCACTAGCTGTTACAGCACGGATCAGTCCGAGATCAACGACGTGATGTCGTCGTTCACCATCAGGAGCCAGTGATGGACAACGCCCAGGATGTAGTCACCCAAGGCCCCCAGGGGGTGCCGCCACCGCCGCCCCCCCACGGGCGGCCGAGGGACACCGACCGGCAGACCCGCAAGCCGCTCTCGGTCTGGGACAGGATCAAGTTCCTGGTCCTGCTCGTCCTGGTCTGGTTCGTGCTGGTCTGGTCGACTATGGCCAACAACCCGCTGATCGGGTTCTCCGACGCGATGCGGATCGAGGTACGTACGGGCTGGTGGGTGTTCATCCTGCTCGGCCTGGAGGTGCTCCGGCAGGTTCACTACCTCATCAGCGAGCACTCGGCCGGGTACCACAGGTTCTGGACCGAGACCGTGTTCGGCGGCTTCGAGCGGATGACCCACCGGCGGATCTCCGACTGGACCCGATTCCGCATCCGGCGGATAGTGACCTGGGTGCTGTGGATCGCGATCATCGCCATCGTGACCGGCAAGATCATCCACACCACGCCGATCCTGGCGCTGCTCCGCGGCCCGCAGCTGCTCTGGCACGTGCTGCCATTCGTGTTGCAGATCGTACTGCTGCTCTTGATCGTCGTGGGCCAGTTCGCCGCCATCTTCTGGTTCATGTCCCGCGGCGGGGTGGACGTGTACTTCCCCGACGACATCAAGACCAGGTTCGCCGACGTCTGGGGCCAGGACCACGTGCTCGAGCGGGTCAAGGAGAACATCATCTTCCTTGAGCACCCCGAGCTGGTCGAGGAGCGCGGCGGTTACGTGCCGGGCGGCCTGCTGCTGTGGGGGCCGCCGGGAACCGGCAAGACGCTGATGGCCGAGGCCGTGGCGGGCGAGACCGGGCGGCCGTACGTGTTCGTCGACCCCGGCGCGTTCATCAACATGTTCATGGGCGTCGGCATCCTCAAGGTGAAGTCGCTGTTCCGCAAGCTGCGGAAGCTCGCGCTCCGCTACGGCGGCGTGATCGTCTTCTTCGACGAGGCCGACTCGCTGGGCAACCGGGGCATGATGACCCAGGGCGCCCCCGGCGGGCAGCAGCGCTCCGGCGCGGCCTTCGCGCCCGCGGGCTGCCACGGGTTCTCCTACCTGTCGGAGGACACGCAGTGGCGGCTGGCCAAGCACGCGATGGAATGCGCGATCGGTGACGAGCCGGACACCCGGCGGAACCGGCAGATGATCGGCGGGATGATGAACGGGGGCGGCGGGGGCGGCATGGGCACGCTGCAGGCCCTGCTCACCGAGCTGTCCGGGCTGAAGAAGCCGCGCGGCTTCGTCAACCGCCACATCCGGCGGGTCTTCGGCATGCGGCCCAAGCCGCCGCCCAAGTACCGGATCCTCGTGATGATGGCGACGAACATGCCGACGGCGCTGGACGAGGCGCTGCTGCGCCCGGGCCGCATCGACCGCATCTACAAGGTCGGCTACCCGTCCAAGGCCGGCCGCATCCGCACCTACGAGGGGTACTTCGCCAAGGTTCAGCATGAGCTGACCGAGGAGCAGATGGACAAGCTCGCCACGATCACGCCCTACGCCACCGGCGCCACCATCAAGGACCTGGTCAACGAGTCGCTCATCACCGCGATCAGGAACGGCAGGGACGTCATCACCTGGCCGGACGTGATCAAGGCCAAGCAGCTCAAGGAACTCGGGCCGCCCGAGGACGTGGAGTACATCGAGCGCGAGCGGCACGCGGTCGCCGTGCACGAGGCCTGCCACGCGCTGGTCGCGTTCCGGACCAGGCAGCACATGGAGATCGACATCGCCACTATCGAGAAGGGCAGCGACTACCTCGGCATGGTGGCGAGCATCCCGCCCGAGGACCAGTTCACCCGATGGCGCAGCGAGTACGAGACGGACATCCTGGTGTCGCTGGCGTCGCTGGCGGGCGAGCGGATGTTCTTCGAGAAGGACAGCTCCTCCGGCGTGTCCGGGGACCTGGAGTCCGCGACCACGGTGGCCTCGTTCATGGAGGGTTTCTGGGGCATGGGCACCACGGTGTCCTCGTACTCCACGGCCAAGCGGCTCGAGGTCGGCTCGCCGGGCGGCGGCCGGGGCGGCGCGCTGAAGAAGGGCCAGGACCCCGAGGCTCATGTCAGGCACGCGCTCGCGGACCGGATCGAGGATCAGCTGACCACGCTGCTCGACCGGACCGAGCAGATCCTCGTCGAGAACAGAAGCCAGGTGCTGGCCCTGGCCCACGCCCTGGAGACGCACAAGACGCTGAGCGGCGAGGATGTCGTGGCGGTCCTGGAGCACACCCGCGGCCCGCTGGTGGACGGCCGGGTGTACGCCGACGAGAGCTTCCTGGACTCGCTGAACGAATATCACCTGGCGGCGGCCCGTGCGCACCGCGATCACAGCATGGATGCACTGAACATGCCAGCGCCGGTCCCGCCGCCCACGCCGGTCTCGCCGTGGGCGGGAGTGATCGTGGCCGACGACCCGCCGGGGCTGAACGGGCACAACCCGGACCCGTCCTGACCCGAGCCGCGGCGATGCGGGCCGGCCTGCGGGCGCGGCAGCTGGTCAACCTGGCCAACGGGTCGACCCTGGCCGGCCTGGGCGTGGCCGCCCTCGGCGGCGCCCGGGTGACCCGCGGCGCGGACGGGCTGTTCGTCGGCACCGGGTACCGGCTCCCGGTGCCGCCCGCGCCCGCGTTCTGCCTGGGCAACGTCATCATGACCCGGCTGGACGTGATCACCCCCGGCTCTGCGCTGTTCCGGCACGAGGCGCGGCACGCCACCCAGTACGCCTGCTGCGGCGGGGTGGTGATGGTGCCGCTCTACCTGGTGGCGGCGGCCCTGTCGTGGGCGCTGACCGGCGACTTCGGCGCCCGCAACGTGTTCGAGCGGCGGGCCGGGCTGGCCGACGGCGGCTATACCACCAAGCCGCTGCGGCCCAGTCTCCAGCGGGCCGGGCCGGTCAGTGGCTGAGGCCCGCTAGCAGGCGCCGCCGGGCGGCGCCTTCTCTGGCCGGCTTCAGCCGCACGTGCCGGATGGACCGCCAGCTCTTGCCGGTGAGCAGGAACTCCCCGGGGGCGGGCAGCGCGGCGATCCCGTTCATGATCGCCTGCGGGTCGCCCAGATGCCGTTCGGCGGCCGGGCGGGCGTCCACGATGTCGGTGACCTCGCCGCTGTCCGGGTCTATCCCGGCCAGGTAGTGCGTGCCCGCCACGTTGGCCCAGATCATCCCCGCCGACCAGGCCAGGTCGTTCAGGCCGAGCACCCGGTGGCCGCCGCAGCGGACGTGGATCACCGCCTGCGGGTCCAGGCTCCACGGCTCGCGCCGGACCAGCTCGCTGCTCCCGTCGCTGGTCACGAGGTAGCCGTCGGCGGCGCAGATACCCCAGCCCTCGCGGTTATACGGCACCTGGTCGATGAGCTCGAGGGTGCGGGCGTCCCAGCGCAGGGCGATGCGATCCTGCCAGGTCAGCTGCCAGATTACGTCGTCGAACCGGCAGATGCCCTCGCCGAACAGCTCGGCGGCCAGGGCCGCGCGCTGCTCCACCTGGCCTGCGCCGAGCCGGTACCGGCACAGCGCCGACTCCCCGTACAGCCCGGTGGACTCCCACACCATCCCGTCCTCGGCGATCAGGCCCTGGGTGAACCCCCGCCCGGGATGCGCGACTCGCCGGATGACCCCGGCCCGCCAGGTTCTCAGCTGCCACCGCCTCGGCTAGGTCCGGCCCGGGCGCTCTCTAGCCGGCCGGGCGGACGGCAAAGTTATAGCAGCCGTAGCCGACGTTGCGCAGGTGTACGAGCTCCACCTCGGGCCGGGCCAGCAGTTCCGCGATGACCTCCGCAGCCTGCCGGCCGCCGGCGGTGAGCACGCCGTCGGCGATCCGGCCCCGGCTGTCGTAGGCCCTGACGACCTGCTGGCGGCCGGCCAGCCCCGGCGGGTACTGGCCCGGCGTGGGGTAGCCCGCGCAGCGTTCGGCGTGGATGAAGACAGGTCCGCGTTCGGCGTAGGCACCCGCCGTGCCCGGCGGCGTGTAGGCGATCAGCAGCAGCCTCTCCCCGGCCCGGGCCTCGCGCAGGCAGCAGCGCAGCGGCGCCCCGCCGTCCCGGTGCACCTGCACGTCCAGCGGGTTGCCTGCCTCGTCCCGCCCGGCCGCCCGGATGGCGTCTAGCTCCTCGGGCGGGATGGGCAGGTAGACGAGGCCGGTTCGGTCAGTTGTCTCTTCGATCTCAGTCGTCTGCGTCATGCCCCCAGCATGGCCGCCTCCCGGCGCGCTTACTGGCGGAAATCGGACACGGCGTTCGCCAAACGGGCCGGACATCGGTGGCATACTTGCCCGGTGCATTCGGAGGAAGAGCGCGAGCAGCTGCGGCAGACGTTCGACCGGGCCGCCGAGCGCTACGACCGGGTCCGGCCGGAATACCCCGAGGCGCTGTTCGACGATCTGGTCGCGCTGGCCGGCCTGGCGCCGGGCGATCACCTGATCGAGGTGGGATGCGCGACCGGCAAGGCGACTCGCCCGCTGGCCCGGCGCGGTTACCGGATCACCTGCGTCGAGCTCGGCACCGAGCTGGCCGCCGCGGCGCGCCGCAACCTGGCCGGATTCCCGGTCCAGGTGGTGCGGGGCCAGTTCGAGGACTGGCAGCCGCCCGAGCCGGCCAGCCTGGTGTACGCGGCTACCGCCTGGCACTGGATCGACCCCGCCGTCCGCTACCGCCGGGCCTGGCAGGCGCTGCGCCCGGGCGGTCACCTGGCCGCGTGGGCGGCGGAACACGTGTTTCCCGAGGACGGCGATCCGTTCTTCGCCGAGATCCAGGACATTTACGATGAGATAGGCGAGGGACGGCCGCCGGGCCAGGGGGAGCCGCGTCCGGGCGAGCTTCCCGACGACCGGGCGGGGATCGAGGCCAGCGGGCTCTTCGAGGTCACCGCCGTCCGCCACTACGACTGGGAGCGGGTCTACGACGCCGAGGAGTACATCGAGCTGCTCAGCACGTTCTCCGGGCACCTGGCCATGGCGGAGTGGAAGCAGAGAAGGCTGTACGGCGAGATCAGGCGGCGGCTGGCGCTGCGCAGGGACCACTCGGTGCGGCGGCACTGGGGCGCGGTGCTGCACGTCGCGCGGCGTGGTGAGAAGGGGCCGCCCTAAGCCGCGGGGCGGGACCGCTGGATCTGGCGGAGGAACTCGGGGTTGGAGGCGGTGTCCCTGGTCTTGTCCAGGAGCAGTTCGAGGGCCTGCTGGGAGTCGAGGCCGCCGAGGGCGCGGCGCAGGATGCCGACGGCCTGGTATTCGTCCGGGGCCATCAGCAGCTCGTCGCGGCGGGTGCCGGACGGCATCGCGTCGATCGCGGGGAAGATGCGCTTCTCGGCCAGGTCGCGGCGGAGCCGCAGCTCCATGTTGCCGGTGCCCTTGAACTCCTCGAACAGCACGTCGTCCAGCCGGGAGCCGGTGTCCACCAGCGCGGTGGACAAGATGGTGAGCGAGCCGCCGTCTTCGACGTTGCGGGCGGCGCCGAGGAACTGGCGCGGCGGCTGCAGGGCGGAGGCCGCGACCCCGCCCGCGAGGGTCCGGCTGCTGGCCGGCGCGGCCAGGTTGTAGGCCCGGCCCAGCCGGGTGATGGAATCGAGCAGCACGACCACGTCGGCGCCGGTCTCGACCAGTCGCTTGGCGCGTTCGATGGCCAGCTCGGCGACCCTGATGTGATCGTCGGGCGTCTGGTCGAAGGTGGAGAAGATGACCTCGCCGCGGACCGAACGGCGCAGGTCGGTGACCTCTTCCGGCCGCTCGCCGACGAGCACCACCATCAGCTCGACCTCGGGGTGGCTGTTCGCGATGGCGGCGGCGATCGCCTGCAGCACCATCGTCTTGCCCGCCTTCGGCGGGGACACGATGAGCCCCCGCTGGCCCTTGCCGATCGGGGCGACCAGGTCGATGATCCGCGCCGTCGCCGACGGGTTCCCGTCCTCCAGGCGCAGCCGCTGCTGCGGGTACAGCGGGGTCAGGTCGTCGAAGTGCGGCCGGGCCCGGGCGAGTTCGGGCGGCAGCCCGTGGACCGTGTCCACCCGGAGCAGGGGCCGGAACTTGCCGCGCCCGGTCCCGTTGGCCGCGGCGCGGTCGGGGCGGGCGGCGCCCTCGATCCGGTCGCCCTTCCTGAGCCCGTACTGCCGGATCTGCCCGGCGGAGACGTACACGTCGTCCGGGCTGCGACGGTAGCCGGAGGTGCGCACGAAGGCGTGACCGTCGGCCAGGTCGGCCAGGCCGGACACCGGGACGCCATATACAGGGACGGGGGATGCCGCCGGTCTAACCTGAGCCGGGACGGCAGATTCTTGCGTTGTTGCTGTCATGAATGAATGTCCTTACTGCGGGGGAAGCGGATATGGGTGTCCGCGCTGAATTCGCGGATGCGAGAAGGGCTGCCACGGGTGGCACCTGAGGTGCTCTAGCTGGGCAGACGGGCCACCTGGATAGACCGGGAACGCTGCGGAGCAATTCCGGGAGATACTCGGGTCATCGGCTCGACGTCAGCTCGGGGTAAATTCCCCGGGATCTGGCTGACGGAGCTGGATTTGCGGCCGGAAAAGGGCCCGCATTAAATATGACTATAACCGGTAACAGCGGCGGGCACCAGTTCATTCCGCCCGGGAAGGACTGCGGTGGCGTTGCGGGACGATCGTGTACTTCGGGTCGCGGGCCGAGGCCATGCCCGCCTCGAAGATCCCGAACCTGGTCAGCGCGGAGGCTGCCACCAGCGACGCGCCCGCCAGCGCGGACACGACCCGGTTCCGCCGCCCGAGCACCGCGCCAGCCAGCGCGCCCGCGGTCAGGAACTCGGCGAGCCTGAGGATCGCGCCCGTGGTCCCGGCCTCGTACGGTTCCGCGAGGCTCTGCCGGGGAGAGGCGGCGAGCCGCTTGATGAGCTGCCGCTTGGCGATGAGCTCGACGGACGCGCCCAGGATAGCCAGGTTCCTGGCGGGTTCCGCGTCGGCCGGGGCGGTCGCGAGCAGGCCGAGGCCGCCCGCCGCGCTGGCCGCCGAGCCGGCGAACACGTACGGCATCTCCCGGTAGCCCGCGTGCCAGGCCGGCACGGCCGTGTCGCAGATCAGTGCGGCGGTGTAGGTCGCGATGGCCGGGCCGAGCAGACCCGCGCCGAGCGTGGCGGCGGTCCCGGCCTGCGGCAGGATCCCGGTCACCTCGGACAGCGCGGCGGCCCCCGCGACCGGGCCGTACCCGGCCAGCAGCCAGGAGCCGACGCTCATCGGCGAGCTCGGCTTGAAGACCCGCAGCATGTTCGCGAACCGCCCAGGCCGGCCCAGGTCGTGGATGAGCGCGACGGCCGACAGGCTGATCGCGCCGAGCGCGCCGACCTTGGCCACCCGGGCCAGCTCGCGGTAGCCGGACAGCTGCGCGCCGGCCGCCAGCACCGACGAGGCGCCGGCCAGGCCGCCCAGGAACAGGTACCCGGGCACGTCCGGCGTCCGCCACACCGGCTCCTTGATCACCGGGCGGCCGTAGTAGGAGCTGAACTCCGCGTCGGGCACCATTATTTCGGCCCCCGCTCGCCTCCGGGCGCCCTTTGGCTCGCGGGGGGTCACCTGCGCCGACCCAGGCCGAGCGCGACGGCCGTGGCGGCCAAGCCCGCCGCGGCGACGGCGACGTGTTTCCACATGCCCGGCAGGTCCCGGGTGGTGACCACCGGGTCGGGCGGCAGGCCGTACACCTCGGGCTCGTCGAGCAGCAGGAAGAACGCGCCGCCGCCGCCGATGCCGTCCGCCGGGTCCTCCAGGTACAGCCGCGCCTGGTCCTGCCCGGCGTCCCGCAGGTCCTGGACCCGCAGCTGCGCTCGCTCGCGCAGCTCGTCCAGCGGGCCGAACTGGATGGACTTGGTCGGGCACGCCTTCGCGCAGGCGGGCTCCAGGCCGGCGCCCAGCCGGTCGTAGCACAGCGTGCACTTGTGCGCCTGCCCGTCCTCCTCCCGCCGGGCGATCACGCCGAACGGGCAGGCCGGGACGCAGTAGCCGCAGCCGTTGCACACGTCGTCCTGGACCACCACGGTGCCGAACTCGGTGCGGAACAGCGCCCCGGTCGGGCACACGTCCAGGCAGGCCGACTCGGTGCAGTGCTTGCACACGTCGCTGGACATCAGCCAGCGCACGCCCTCGGCGGCGTCCGCAAGGGTCGGCTGCTCGATGAACGCCACGTGCCGCCAGGTCGACGCGCCCAGGCCCACCGTGTTGTCGTAGGACATGCCGGACAGGCTCAGCCCGTCTTCCGGCACCGCGTTCCACTCCTTGCAGGCCACCTCGCACGCCTTGCACCCGATGCAGACCGAGGTGTCGGTGAAGAAGCCCATCCGCGGCGGATGGTCGAGGTGGCCGGCCCGGGCGGCGGGATCAGTGCCCCTAGGGTCAGGGCTCATCTCAGACCTCCATGCCGGTGTCGTCGGTGATGCCCGCCCGTTCGGCGTACTCTCGCACGAGTTGCCGCAGGGCGGGCCCGCGCGGGCGGCGGCCCGGCTGGATGTCGCAGGCCAGCGCCTTGACCTCCTGGATGTGCACGTTCGGGTCGAGGGCGAGGTGGGCCAGGTCGTTGGCGGAGTCGCCGGTGGACAGGCCGTTGGCGCCCCAGTGATACGGCAGCCCGATCTGGTGGATCCGGCGGCCCTGCACCTCGATCGTCCGCATCCGCTCGGTGACCAGGACCCGGGCCTCGATCGCGGTCCGCGCGGTGATGATCGTGGCCCAGCCCGCGTGCGACAGGCCTCGCTCGGCCGCCAGTTCGGGCGAGACCTCGCAGAAGAACTCCGGCTGCAGCTCCGACAGGTAGGGCAGCGTGCGCGACATGCCGCCCGCGGTGTGATGCTCGGTGAGCCGGTACGTCGTGGTGACGTAGGGGAAGACCTCGGCGCCCGGCTCATTGCCGACGGGCTGCAGCGGGTTCTGCCGGTGCCTGATGATCTCCCGGACCGGGTTCCGCTGCTGGCCGTAGAGCGGGTTGGCGAACGGGGACTCCTGCGGCTCGTAGTGCGCGGGCAGCGGGCCGTCCACCAGGCCGGCCGGGGCGAACAGCCAGGCCTTGCCGTCGGCCTGCAGGATGAACGGATCGACGCCGGAGATCGCGTCCACGCCTTTGGCGTCGGCGGCGGGACGGAAGGACGGCGGGCGGTCGGCGACGAAGTCCGCCACGTCGTGCCCCGTCCACTTACCCGCGTCCGCGTCCCACCAGACGAGCGCCTTGCGCTCGCTCCACGGCTTGCCGTCGGGATCGGCCGAGGCGCGGTTGTACAGGATCCGCCGGTTCAGCGGCCAGGCCCAGCCCCACTCGGGGGCCACCCAGCTCTGCTCGCCGCCGGGCTTGCGCCGGGCGGCCTGGTTCACGCCGTCAGCGCGTACCCCGCAGTAGATCCAGCAGCCGCACGCGGTAGAACCGTCGTCCTTGAGCTGCGCGTAGGACGACAGCGGCTGCCGCTCGGCGTCCCAGCCGTTGATCTCCGCGAGCACCGCGTCGGCGGACGGCTCGGCCAGCGGCCCCTTCACCGGGTAGTCCCAGGTGAGGTCCAGCACCGGCCGGTCCATCTCGGCGGCTATCTCGTCGGCTGACTGAGCCAGCTTCGCCCGGATCCGGCGGCCGAGGTGGTAGGCGAACCACAGGTCGCTGCGCGCGTCCCCGGCCGGCTCGACCGCCTCATGATGCCACTGCAGCATCCGCTGGGTGTTGGTGAACGAGCCGTTCTTCTCGGTGTGCGCGGCGGCCGGCAGGAAGAACACCTCGGTGCCGATGTCCTCGGTGCGCATCTCCCCGGTCTCGATCTCGGGGCCGTTCTGCCAGAAGGTGGCGCTCTCGATCATGACCAGGTCCCTGACCACGAGCCAGTCCAGGCTGGCCAGGCCGGATCGCTGCATCCGGCCGTTGGCCGAGCCGACGGCCGGGTTCTCGCCGAACAGGAAATAACCCTGGCAGTCACCGGCGATCTGGGCGGCGACGGTCTCGTAGGTGCTGTGGCTGCCGGTCAGCCGGGGCAGGTAGTCGTAGCAGAAGTCGTTGTCTTCGGTCGCGGCCTCCCCCCACCAGGCCTTGAGCAGGCTGACCATGTACGTGCTCATGTTCGCCCAGAAACCCTTGTCCATGCTCTCGGCGGCCAGGTAGGCGGCTAGGTCCTCGTTCCCGTGCACGTGCGGCATGGGCAGGTAGCCGGGCAGCAGGTCGAACAGGGTGGGGATGTCGGTGGAGCCCTGGATCGAGGCGTGCCCGCGCAGCGCGAGGATGCCGCCGCCGGGCCGGCCGATGTTGCCGAGCAGCAACTGCAAGATGGCGGCGGTGCGGATGTACTGCACGCCCACGGTGTGCTGGGTCCAGCCGACGCTGTATACGAACGCGGTCGTGCGGTCGGGGCCCGAGTTCTCGGCCAGGGCCTCGCAGACCTGGGCGAAGACGTCCGGCGGCACCCCGCAGACCTGCTGGACCAGCTCCGGGGTGTACCGGGCGAAGTGACGCTTCAGCACCTGGAACACGCACCGGGGCGAGGTGAGCGTCTCGTCGCGGTCCGGATCCATATGGGCCGCGGCGCCGCCGGAACCATGCGCTTCGCCGCGGCCAGCCTGACGGACCTGCCGGTGCTCGGGTCCGCGGCTGCCCCGGTCGCGCCGCCCCGCGGCCGCCGACGTCTCGGCACCAGAGTAGCGCCAGGCCTCGAAGTCGTAGGTGCGGTGCTCGCGGTCCAGGCCGGAGAAAACCCCGTCCAGGTCCTCGGTGTCCTGGAAGTCCTCGGTCAGGATCGTGGCCGCGTTGGTGTAGTTGACCACGTAGTCACGGAAGTACCTCTCGCTGGCCAGGACGTAGTTGATGATCCCGCCGAGGAAGACGATGTTGGCGCCGGCCCGGATCGGCACGTGCAGGTCGGCGACCGCGCTGGTGCGGGTAAACCGCGGGTCGACATGGATGACCTTCGCGCCGCGCGCCTTGGCTTCCATCACCCACTGGAAGCCCACCGGGTGGCACTCGGCCATGTTCGAGCCCTCGATGAGGATGCAGTCGGCGTTGACCAGGTCCTGCTGGAACGTGGTCGCGCCGCCGCGTCCGAAGCTAGTCCCCAGACCGGGGACGGTGGAGGAGTGTCATATCCGCGCCTGGTTCTCGATCTGGATCGCGCCCAGGGCGGTGAACAGCTTCTTGATCAGGTAGTTCTCTTCGTTGTCCAGCGTCGCGCCGCCGAGGCTGGCGAACCCGAGGGTCCGCCGGGTCCGGTTGCCGTCCACCTCCCACTGCCAGCCGTGCCGGCGGGCGGCCAGGACCCGGTCCGCGATCATGTCCATCGCCGTGTCCAGGTCGAGGTCTTCCCATTCTTTCCCGAACGGCCTGCGGTACTTCACCTGATACTGGCGGGAGCCTCCCGTGGTGAGCTGCATGCTGGCCGAGCCCTTGGGACAGAGGCGACCGCGGCTGACCGGTGAATCAGGGTCGCCTTCGATCTGGACGACCTTGGCGTCCTTGACGTAGACGTTCTGCCCGCAGCCGACGGCGCAGTACGGGCAGACCGACTTGACCACCTGGTCGGCGGTGCTGGTCCGGGCCGGGCGGCGGTGGCCGCTCGCGGCCGCGGCGCCGAGCCCCCGGCGGTCGGTTCCAGTCAGCTGCCGGTAGACCGGCCACGACCCGATCCAGCTTCGGGTTCCCATAGCGCTCGCGTCACCTCCAGCGTCACCGCGATCAGCTCACACGGCCAGTATTCCCTACCCTGTGATCGCTGTGTATGGAGGGGGCGATGACGGCGAACGCCCAGGGTATAGACGTGTCGAACGTGAACCCTCCCGCGTCCGCGGACAGGAAGAAGACGGTGTCGCCCGCCGCGAGCGGTGTCGCCCTGTCGCGGGTGATCTGGTCGCCGTTCAGCGCCGCCGTCACATGCCGGTCGAACACGATGCCCAGGACATCTGCGGCGCCGCCCACGGTGGCGGCCCGGACCACGTGCGGCCCGCTGGCGTTGCTGCCTTTAGCCAGGGTGCCGAAGAGCTGGACCGTCACCTCGGGCGCCGGCCGGGCGCGTGCCGCTGCGTAGTCGGCTGGAGTATTGACATTCAGCACCGAGTCCAGGTCCGGGTCGAGCGCGGCGAGCACCGGGTCCCGTTTCAGCGCGGCGTCATCCAGCGTTTCCATCCGGCACTCCTCGAAGAGGAACGCGGGCCGCAGCCGGTCCTCCTTAACCAGGCGCTCGGCGGTTTCCGCGAGTGAGACGCGGTACGCGGCGGCCAGCGGCTGCCTGTACCCGCGGGCAACCGGCAGGGCCACATCCGGGCCTTGGCTCTCCTCCACGGCGCCCAGCACCCGCCGGATGAAAGCCGGGTGCAGGAACGGCATGTCGGTTGAGCTGACGAACGCGACTTCGGCTCGCCCGTTCAGGGCCGCCAGCCCGGCGGCGATACCCTGCACCGGGCCCTTACCCTCGCGCGGGTCGTCGGCTACCAGGGTGCCCTCCGGCAACTCCGGGAGGTCCTGGCCGGTGGCGCGGACGACCACAACGGGGCCGCTCGTGGCCCGCGCCATGATCCCGACCGTCCGGCGCAGCAGTGTGGACCCGTGCCACTCAAGTGCTGCCTTGGGCGTGCCCATCCGCGATGACCGGCCGCCGGCCAGCACTACTCCCGCGGAAATTGGCACTCTTCATGGTATGCGCCGGACGAACCGCCCTCCCGGTTCATATCCACCGCGCTACGATCGCTGCGAAGCGGGAGGGGTGGGGTCCGGTGGCGGGTAACGCCAGGGGCATCGACGTATCTAATTTCGCCGGCGAGTTCAACTGGGCCGGCACCTCGGGCCTGTCGTTCGGCATCTGCCGGGCCAGCCAGGGCCTGGGCGCGGCCGGGACCAACTCGCCGGATCCGTTCCTGGCCTGGAACTGGCCCCGGATCAAGGCCAAGGGGCTGGCCCGGGGCGCCTACCACTTCCTGGACCCCCGCCTGTCCGGGGCGGCGCAGGCGAGCTACTTCGTGCAGACGGTCAGCAAGGTCGGCCTGGAAACCACCGACATGCTCTGGCTGGACAACGAGACGGCGGGCTCGTCGCCGGCCGCGGTGGCCGCCTGCGCCCGCGACTTCATGGCCAGGCTGACCTCGCTCCGCCCGCACAACCCGCGCGGCGTGTACTCGTTCTACGACTTCATCACCTCGGGTAACTGCGCCGGGCTGGGCTCGTACCCGCTCTGGCTGGCCATCTTCCAGTCCGCGACGCCGTCCGCCCCGGCGCCGTGGCACGCCTGGAGGTTCTGGCAGTTCAGCGAGGCCAGCAGCCATGACAATGACGTGTTCAACGGAACCCCGGCCGAGCTGACCGCCTGGATCGGTTCGTTCCAGCCGAACCTGGAGGTCGAAGTGCAGTCAGGTCAGCTCAACACCGGCGCCAGCGCCCTCACCATCATCACGGTGCCGCACGGCAGCGCGACCAACATCGCGTTCGGCTGCGACAACGGCGTGCAGGGGATGCCGCCCGCCATGCTCCGGGTGGCGATCTACGACACCCAGTGGCACATCACGAACGACGTCACGGTGGACTCCACCAAGGGCCAGACCCAGGTCCGTTTCCCGAACCCCAAGAGCACCGGGGTGATCTCGGTCAAGCGGACGGACGCCGGCGAGGTCGTCGTGGGCTACGAGGTCTCCTGACGCCCAGCCGAGTATCTACCTAGACTTCTTCAGCAGGCTCTCAGCGAGCCTAGAATCGGCGGAACGTCATGATCCTGATCGTGGCCGGCGTGTCGGGCAGTGGCAAGACGACGGTGGGCGCGCTGCTGGCCGGCCGCCTGCGCTGGCGGTTCGCCGACGCCGACGATTTCCACCCGGCCGCGAACGTCGAGAAGATGCGGGCCGGGATCCCGCTTACCGACGAGGATCGCTGGCCCTGGCTGCGGGCCATCGGGACCTGGATGGACGAGCGCATCGCGCGGGGCCAGCCGGCGGTGATCGCCTGCTCGGCGCTCAAGCGGTCCTACCGGGACCTGCTGCTGGACGGCCGGCCGGAGGCCCGGATGATCTTCCTGGCGGTGGACCGCGAGGTACTGGCCCGGCGGCTCGCCACGCGGCACGGGCACTTCTTCCCCGAGCAGCTGCTCGGCACCCAGATGAGTGACCTGGAGCCGCCCGAGCCGGACGAGCGCGTGATTTCCGTGCTCCAGGTGGGCGGGCCGGCCGAAACGGTCACGTCGATCCTGACGCTAGTGTTTCCCGGGGAGGATCATGAAGCTGAAGCTTGACCTGCACGACATCTACAACCGCGGCCAGGACATCGACCGGGCGCTGCGGGCGATCATCGACGAGGCGGAGGCCAAGAAGGCGCCGCTCGTCGAGATCATCCCGGGCAAGGGCTCCGGTCAGCTCAAGAAGCACGTGCTGCGGTTCCTCGAGCAAAAAGAGATCAAAGCGAAATACCACCGGCTGGAGAAGGACTCGAAGAACTTCGGCCGCATTTTCGTGCATTTCCGCTGGTAGATCCGGCATCGTCGGGCGGCGCGAGGATATCCGCGGCGATTACCCTGACGCGCACGTCGGCCAGCGACGGGTAAGCAGCCGTCCCCCGGGAAACATTCGGTGCAGACTGAGCACGCACGCCAGTTCCATCCCGAATGGCAGCGTTTCAGCGGTGCACCTGACCGAGACTAAGGAGGTGTGTCATGCGATTCAGGCTCTTGGCTCGCCGGATTGCCGTGGCACCGGCGCTGGCCCTGGCCCTCGCCCTGGCCGTGGCCGCCTGCAGCAGCAGTTCCAGCAGCCCCGCGTCGACTTCTTCGTCCGGTTCGCCGAGCGCCCCGGCCGCCTCCTCGACCCCGCCGACCGGCAGCTCCACCGCCCCGAGTACCGGGTCAACATCGGCGGCCGTGGCCCAGATCACCGCGAACTGGGAGAAGTTCTTCGACGCCAGCACCCCGGCCGCGGATAAGGTCAAGCTGCTGCAGAACGGGAGCGCGTTCGCCGCGGCCATCAGGGCCCTGGCGAGTTTCCCGCTGGCGAGCGCACTCGGGTCCAAGGTGACCGCGGTGGTGGTGAACTCTCCGGCCAAGGCCACCGTGAGTTACAACCTCGTGTCGGGTACGCAGACGCTGCTGGGCAACCAGACCGGGGTGTCGGTGTACCAGGACGGTATCTGGAAGGTCGGCGACGCCAGCCTGTGCGCCCTGTTCAAGCTGGTGCCCGGCGGCACGGTGCCAGCCGCCTGTAGTTCAGCCGGCTGAGGCAGGGCCGCTCCGTTGGCCAGCCAGGCGGAGGCCGTTTCCGGTGACCGGCGCGGCGCGGGCCTGCCCCGGGGCCAGGCGCTGGCGCTCGCCACCCTGTGCACGCTGCTCTTCCTGACGTTCCTGGACAACACCGTGGTCAGCGTGGCGCTGGGCGACATCCAGGTCAGCCTGAAGGCGAACGTGGCCGAGCTGCAGTGGGTCGTCGGCGCCTACGCCCTCACCTTCGCCAGCATCATGCTGGCCTGCGGGATGATCGGGGACGAGCTCGGCCGGAAGAAGGTCATGCTGGCCGGCGCCGGGGTCTTCTGCGCCGGCTCGGTGCTGTGCGCGCTCGCCCCGAACGCCCAGACGCTCATCGCGGGCCGCGCGGTGATGGGCCTGGGCGCGGCGGCCAGCGAGCCGGGCACCCTGTCCATGCTCCGCCACCTGTACCCGGACGCCAAGGCCAGGAACCGGGCCATCGGCGTGTGGGCCGCGACCTCCGGGTTCGCGCTGGCGGCGGGGCCGGTCGTCGGCGGCATCCTGGTCGGGGTGTGGAACTGGCGGGGCATCTTCTGGTTCAACCTTGCGTTCGGGCTGGCCGCCCTGATCGTGGCCGCGATCATCCTGCCGGAGAGCGCCGACCCCACGGCGGCGCGCGTGGACACGGCCGGCACGATCCTCGGCGCGGGCGCGCTGGCCACGTTCGTATTCGCGATCATCGACGCCGAGTCGGCCGGCTTCGGCTCGGCCCCGGTGATCTACCTGCTGTGCCTGAGCGCGGTCCTGTTCGCGGCGTTCGGCTGGTGGGAACACCGGTGCCCGCATCCGCTGCTCGACCTGCGCTACCTGCGCGTGCCGCAGTTCACCACGGCCAACATCACCGCGTTCTGCACCTACTTCGCCACGTTCGCCATCTTCTTCTTCACCGCGCTGTACCTGGTCGAGGTGGTGAACGCGTCCGGCTACCGGCTGGCGGCCATCTTCGCGCCGATGACCGTGCTGATGATCGTGGCGTCGGTGCTGGCCGGGCGCTGGACGGACCGGGCCGGGCCGCGCTGGTCGATCACGATCGGCTGCGTGCTGCTGGCCGGCGGCCTGTTCTTGACCGACGGCGCCTTGTCCCCGAACCCGGACTACGCGCTGCTTACCGTGGCGCTCGGGCTGGCGGGCATCGGCATCGGCACCACCGTGGTGCCGATCACGTCCTCGGTGCTGGCCGCGGTGCCGCCGGAGCGTTCCGGCATGGCCGCGTCGGCCAGCAACACCAGCCGGGAGATCGGCGCCGTCACCGGGGTCGCGATCCTCGGCTCGCTGGTGTACTCGCAGCTGCACGCCAGCCTGATCACGCAGATGAATCATCTCGGCGTGCCCCCGAGCTTCCAGGGCCTGGTCGTCACCGCCATCGAGACCGGCCAGATCCCGAAGAACACCACCGCCTACGCGGGGTTCGGCAAGCTGGTCCAAGAGGTAATCGGCGCAGCTTACACGGCCTTCCACGACGGGCTGCACGCGGCGCTTTACCTGTCGGCCGGGCTGGTGCTGGCCGCCGGGCTGCTGTCCTTGATCACGCTGCGCTCACATCCGGTCGACTCTGGGTCTTGACTTTTCGGCCCGTTTGAGCGATTCAGGTATAGGACGGCAACGGCGCTCGGCCACCCTCGACGGCACGCAAGCAAGAGAGGCAGACCATGGTCTGTTATGCCCGCCCCGCGAGCTGGCTGGTGGCCATCCTGACCGTCGCGTGGCTGGTGTTCTCCGGCCCGGTCAGTCACTTCTTCGGCACCGCCGCCGTCCTGGTGGCGGTGCTGGCGGCGACCGGCGGCGCGGCCGTGGCCGCGGCGGTGGTCTTCGCGACCCTCATGTCCACCCGGCGCCGCCGGGCCGCGGCCGGCGGCTGCGTGAACTGCCAGTTCCGCTGCCAGCACGCCATGACCGGGCCGGGCCGGCTCTGGCTGGTGGCGGCCGCGGACCGCAGGCCGGGGCGGCCGGACGGCGTACCCGGCCGTTCGGTACCTGTCTTGCTGCCCGTGCCGGCGGTGCGGCTGGCCGACCCCGACGCCTCCGGGCCGCGGTGGCCGGACCGGCCCCTTCAGCGGGCCGGGAGCCTCGGTCACGCGGTCGGCAGGACGGGATCGGCCGCCCGTTCGGTGTCCTCGTAGAGGCGCCAGCATCCTCCGCCGGCTCGCTTGGCCTCGTACATGGCCAGGTCGGCACGCGCGAGCAAGGCCCGCGCGTGCTCGGGCGTCAGCCGGGTGGGCCGGCCGTGGGTCTGGCCGAAGGCGAGGACTCGTCCCAGGCGGTAGTTCACCATCCGGGAGACGAGCCAGGCGGCGTGCCGGGCGAGCCAGCGCGTGGCCCGCAGGCTAACGCGGCAGTACCGGGGGGTATCCCGGCGCCACAGCCCGGCCGGGGAGATCAGGGTGAGCGAGGCGGCCGGGCGGATCGCGGCCAGTTCGAGCGGTCCCCGCCGGGACGGGCGCGGAGCCGCCGAATCCCGGCAGGTCGACGGCGATGACGTCGAAGTGCCTGGCGAGCGCCGGGACGACCGGATCCCAGGCCTGGCGCGACAGCCCGATCCCGTGCAGCAGCACGAGGGGGGCGCCGGTACCGGAGCGGGTGAAAGCGAGCGATGACACGACGTTCTCCTCTTGACTGGTCATGGCGAGGGCTCGGCCAGCCGCGCCGGACGACAGCAGGTAAGACGCCGCGGTCCGGGACGCTGTGACACCTGGCCCAGGGTTATCCGGCGAAGAGGAGGAGCGATCATGGAGCGGGTCATACACGGGGTGATCCTCGCGGAGAGCCTGAAACCGCAACCCGACGGCCACGGCTGAGGTCAGGGGCCGAACGTCCCGTGACGACCCGCCCCGGCGGCGCACCGGCGGCGCCTGCGCGTGCCACTGGACCGACTGAGGTCAGGGGCCGAACGACCCGTGACGACCCGCCCCGGCGGCGAACCGGGCGGCGCCTGCCGTGGCCTCGTCCGCCAGCGCCCGGCGCCCGTGCGCGAACTCCGCGGCCAGCGCGGCGGCCTCGTCGAGACCTTCCTGATCCAGCACCGACGCGCGGTCGCTGCGCAGGCAGACCTGCGGGAACGCGGCGAGCTGAGCCGCGAGCTGCTGCGCGGCGGCCAGGGCCTGGCCGGCCGGCACGACGCGGTTGGCGAGCCCGATCGCGGCCGCCTCCTGAGCGTCGACGGCACGCCCGGTGAGGATCATGTCCAGCGCCCGGCTGGTCCCGATCAGCCGGGGCAGGCGTACCGTGCCGCCGTCGATCAGCGGGACGCCCCAGCGCCGGCAGAATACGCCGAACACCGCGGTCTCGTCCGCGACCCGCAGGTCACACCACAGGGCCAGCTCCAGGCCGCCCGCCACCGCGTACCCGGACACCGCCGCGATGACCGGCTTGGACAGCCGCAGCCGGCTGACCCCCATCGGGCCGTCGCCGTCCGGGGCCGCCCGGTTGCCGCGTTCGGTGCCGATGGCGGTGAGGTCGGCGCCGGAGCAGAAAACCCCGCCCGTACCGTGCAGCACGGCCACGGCAGCGTCCGGGTCGGCGTCGAACGCGCGGAAGGCACCGGCGAGCGCGGCGGCGGCGGGGCCGTCCACGGCGTTGCGGCGTTCGGGACGGTGCAGGCAGACGGTGGTGACGGGTCCCGACCGCTCCACCAGGACGGCCTGATCGGTCATCGCTGTGCTCCTCGGTCCTGCTAGCGGTAACGGGTGAGAACGGTGATCCCAGTGTGGCTGCAGGTCTGGATCATCAGGCTGTGATCAGCTTCTCGATCTCCCCACACCGCACGGATCGCCACCATGACCAACGCCTCCTTATGCCTGGCACGGTACCCGGATGCCCTTGCCGGGTGCGGGTCCGTCCGGCACTGCGCAGGGCAGTCAGCGAGGACAGGGATGGCCGGACGCGATGGGCAGCCCGGTACGCGCTGCGCCTGGACCTCCAGGGTGAATTCGACCGATGACCGCCTGTACCCAGGAGAGACAGGCCGTTAGAGCGGCCGGCCCGACTACGCGGCCACGAACCGCCCAGGAAGCGGACGTATCTCCACCCAATTTGGCCATCGACCCCAGCACTGAATATCGAGCTAGAATAAGCCCAGGGCCAGATCTAGCTCGTACAGGCCGGAGGTGCGCAGGAGATGACTCGCCAGCAAGTTCTATTTTGCAGCGGCCTCAGCAATGACGACCGAGACGACATGTTCTATGGGTACTTCTTGGCCGCTTCTGATGTTGGCGGTCATTTCCCGCCGATTAGCAGTTTCGCCAGAATCTTCGTTCGGCGACGTCAACTACAGGTGTTCGTATCGAACGCGGGCGCAGCAAAAACTAGTGTCCTCCTGATGGATCCCAAGCTCACTGCGGGTTCTCGCCGCGCGCGCTACGGGCCTGGCCGCTGGCTTGGCCCTCGCCGTCAGGCCCCCAGGGTCGACAGAGACTCCGGGATCAACGGCGCGCCGTAGGCGCTGGAGTGGTCGACCCTGCGATTATGTATCTCGGACCGGGCCATCGCGGGGCAACGGGCATGATCGTCACTCGACATCGCCATGCGTTCGGCTTAACCTGTATTCATTGTGTTTTGTTAGCATTATCGTCAGATACTGGGCGCTGAGACGTCAAAACTGCCTCCTTCTGATTGACCTTTGCACGACGACCTGCGCTCCTGCGCAAGCGTTGGTCAGGACAGGCTTCGTCGCCGATGTCGACGCCCATTACGAGAGAGCCAAGTCAGCTGGCGCCGTGATCGTCGAAGATCTGCACCAAACCGCATACGGTGAACGCCAGTACGGTACCCGCGACCTCGATGGTCACCACTGGCTCTTCTCCGCGCATTCCCGCGAATACTTTGCTAGGGGCGGCTGCGAGCCCATATCGCGACAGTTCCACTAGAACCGCGATTAGGAGAAAGAAGAGAAGAGGCCTGGGGCCAGCTTTCCCAATAGGGTCCCGGCCCCGTGTGCAACCCACCAGCCAGTTGCTTCAGGGTAATCACCTCCCTCCGCCACGCTCGCGTCCTCAGCCGCCCGGCATCCTCATCCGCGCTTATCCTTGAAACGCAAAAAAGCCCCGGAGCAAAGCCTCCGAGGCGCAGGAGGACAGAGTCTCCCTAGCGCGCCCAGGATGACTCAACCTCCGTTACCAGGCGCTGGAGCACCCGGTCACTTGCCAGGAATTATGGCCCCCGCGTCGTTACTGTCAAAACACACCGGGCCCAATCTCCTGGAACCGGGTCCGGCACGCGAGCTGCAGGAAGATAGGCCGTCGAGACGCCCTTGGCGCGTCGGTGACGAGTTACGCCTCGTCTTCGGGCCATACCCGCACACTTCGCTGCGACGCATCGAGAATCAGCTGCGTGTCCATGCCGACCCGCGTTTCGCCCGTGCCGAGCTGGCAGATGAATTCCAGCGGCCCGCTTGGCGGCAGTGGCCATGCCCACCATCGCAAGACCACACGGTGCGAACTGCCGCCGCCGCCGCGCGATTGCAGGATCGGCCCGGTCGGCTCGGCGTCACCGTGTGATCCGCCGTTGATGACCTTGCTGCCATCGGCGAGCTTCAAACTGATCTGGAAGGACTGCCGCTCCGCGAGCGTGCCCCTCGGCGCACCAGGCACCGGGTCTTCGTCGAAGCCAGGGGCATCCGGCCGGATGAGGCGGGTCACGAAGAATTCGAAGCCACGGCTGTAGGCCCATATGCCGGTGATCGCGATCGCGGTCTGCCCGGACAGGTCAAACCGCAGGGTGTCGATCGGAACGATGGCGGGAAATTCCGTCTCCGGCGGGTCCCACGGACGGGGCACCAGGACGTGCCAGCTTCGGGACCGGTGGCGGCTTGCGAAAGAAGCGCATGGCATCAGCCTTCCACCGCGCTGTCTGACCGCATATGGCCCGGCCCGATCAGGGCGCGCCCCGGTTTGCCCCGTCCCTCCGGTAGGTGCCGATGAACTTGCGCGCGTAGTGCCCGCAGGGCTTCCGCCCTCACCTGGCAGCCATCACCCTCGCCGTGATCCTGGCCGTGCCGCACTCCCGCCGGATCATCACCCGGCGGTTCTGGTGCGTCCTGGCCCGGCACCGGCTGCAGAAGCTGTGTGCCTGACCAGGCGCGCCGGCCCCCGGGCACCAGGCCCGGGGACCGGCCGCCAGAAACGGCCCCCCAACTCCACTCCCCATGGAGGCACCCATCATGCCCATCACCGCCACCGGCATACCATCCCCGGATCCGGGGAGGGTCCCGGTGCGCACATTTCCCCGTTCTCCGTGTTCGACCCCGTGCACCTAGCCCAAGACGACTACGGCGCGCCCGTCTACGTCGCCTGGCCGCAAGATCACCCCGCGCCGACGGCCACGAACGATGATGCGGCCAACTGATGACGACGAAGAGTGACTACCGCGTCTAGCGTGGTTTCAAGGCTCCGGAGACAGTGGGTCGTCAACTGCTACTAGCTGTGCAGATTACGAGCCGCTGTACTGAGAGGCCGGGGGATGGATGGTGGCCCAGTCGGCGGCCATGTCGATCACGGTCCACTTGTGGTCGGCGGCGGCGGCGAGGATCTGGCCGGTGCCGCTGCCCAGGATCGGGTCGCGGTCGTAAGCGTATTCCCGGTCGCCGTCGGTATGGTGAACGACGAGCTGCAGGGTCCGGTACGGGCTGGCTGCGGTCCACTGGAGCATGGCCAGGTCGCCGTCGGTGTTCCCGGCGGCCACGATCGGACGCTGGCCAATGTGCCTGTGAATCGAGCTGGGCTTTTGCGGCCCGTCGTTGATCTCGAGTTTGGCGGTTTTGACGAGTTCGGGGCCGCCGTCCCCGATGCGGAACTCGGTTTCCCCGACGCTGCCGATGGCCCGGTGCGGGGGCAGGCCGTAGCCATCGGACGTCCATGCCCGCATGAAGTCGGTGCCGCCGCCGGAGAAGATCCAGCAGGAGAAGCCGTTGCGGTCCAGCAGGCCGAGCAGCTCCACCATCGGCTGGTACACCGTGGCCGGGTAGGGCCGCCCGAATCGCGGGTGCCGGGCCGAGGCCAGCCAGCTCCTGCACACGGCGTCAAACTCGTCGGTAGTGATACCCGCGTGGGTGAGCGCCAGCAGCTTCATCAGGGCCGGCATCCCGCCCGCGTGCAGCTCTTCCAGGCTGGTGGGATGACCCAGCTCGGCCGCCCGCTCCAGCGCGAAGACCAGCTGGGCGTACACGGGCTTCTCGGTCCACAACGTGCCGTCGTTGTCGAATACCGCGACGCGGTCGCGTTCGGGGACGAAGTCCGGCGAATCGGGATCGGTCGCGGCGGCGACGAACTCCGCGATCGACTGCTTGGCGGTCGTCTCACGCCAGCTCGGCAGCTCATCGGCGCTCATAGCTCGTCTCCTGCGTCTGATGCTAGTGTTGGCCCTGATCGCTCACCCAGTGCAGCGTAGACGCGTTGTTCTGCAGATAACTCCTCCCGTCCGGGTGATCGCGGGGCCGGCGGCACGTGATCCGTTCATGGCCCAGCTAGCGGAGGTTCGCCGCGCGCGTTCCAGGCCTGGCTTTCGGGCCGGTCCTCGACGACGGCCGGGATCACCGGTGCTTCACCCGGCTTTCACACCGCACTAACCCGAAGTTCACTTTGAGTGAAAGGCCCTGGTAGGTACCATGACGCTTAGTGCTGCTCCGGACCCGGCAGTCGGCGAAGCTTTCCTAGAGGCCCGAGGAGAAGCTAAGACATGCACCCAGTAGACGCCGGAACCTCGACGGAATACCCGGCAGATGTCGCAAAACAGGCCGCACATCGCCCACGGCCGGGTGCTGACGCCGCAACTCCTCCTCCTCCGGGTCACCCTGATCACGGCATAGGAACGGCCCTGCGCCGCCAGCCTGTCCGGATCGTGAACGGCCAGGCGCAAGGCGGCTACACCGGCGTATTCGAGGTCATCTGCCCAGACTGCGGCGATGACCCTGGCCTGGGTTACTTCGAGGTCTCACCCCGGCTTCAGGAGCTCCGCGGGCCCCGCCCGCTGGAGGAGGGCCTGGAAGCCTTCGAGAGACACTTCCAGCTAGACACCTGACGAACAAGGGGACGGCACGCGCGGCCCGCAGATCCGGGCCGGAGGCCTGACGCAATAAGGTTGCCCGGCTCTCTGCGGTCTTGGTCCCTCCGGATACGGCAGTCAGTGTTCGTCATGTCCGCCGCGCTCGATCACGCCGTTCGGGGAGGCCACCGCCCTGCGCGTCTGCGACATCGACGTCGACCGCCGCCGCATAGATCTCCGGCGCGCCTTCTCCGACATCGGCGGGTGCGTCGTCCTGGGCACCCGAAATCGCATCAGTCCCGGACCGTCCCGGTCTCGCGGTTCCAGGTGAGCCTGGCCTGCGTGTTATCGTCAGGTGATAAAGTGATGCCGCTGGCCTAGGATCCGGCAGCAGCAGGAACTAATGCCTGGCGGTGACCTGAGTGAGCAGTCCTGGCGCCCCTGACCCCGCGACGGGTAACGGACCGGCCGCCGTCTCCGTACCGCGTCCGCGCGATCACCGTGACCCGTGGCTGCGCATCGCGCCCGAGGCCGTCATGATTCCCCTGCCCGCCGGTCAGCCCGGCCACGGCAGCGAGGCGGTCCTCCGCCGCCAGCCGGTCCGCATCGTGGACGGCTGTTTCGAAGGCGGCTACAACGACGTGTTCGAGCTGATCTGCCCCAGCTGCGGCGATCGCCCGGACCTGGATTACTCGGAGATCTCATGGCGGCTTCAGTGGCTTCGCGGGCCGTACAGGCTTGAGGCGGCCGTAGCTGTGTTTCACAAGCACCAAGGGATCCCCTGGCCAACGCCAGAGTGGAAGCTGCAGGGTCCAGGCGATCGCTAGCGGGCGCTGCGATCGCACCGGAAGCGGTCGTTGCCCGCGGCATTGGACTGATCGCTCGCGTAAAGCCTGACCGGCTGGACGTGCCGTCCGGTTTCACGTACGGGCTGCAGGTGGAGTGAACCCATGAGGCCATTTCGTGGTGTTATCGGCGATCACCCCGGCAAGGTGGGCATCCTCCAGTTTTGCGTTGGACAGATCGGCACCACGGAGTAGGGCTCCGTCAAGAAGAGCCCCGGTGAGGTCGGCTTCCCGAAGGTCGGCGTTGGACAGGTCGGTGTTGCGAAGGGTGGTTTCCAGCAAGGTGGCGTTGGACAGGTTGGCTCGACGAAGTGTGGCTCCGTCAAGGTTGGCGTGCGCGAAGCACACCTTGGGGAGGTTCAGATCATTTAGTTCCGCACCGCGCAGGTCGACTCGTTCCAGTTCCGACTCGGCGTCACCGACGATCATTGCCTGTCGGCCGAGGACAGCGATCGCAGCCCCGATGTCGTCGGCGAGGCCGCCTTGGAGCCGTGCCCGGTCTGCCATCACCTCGGAGTCCGGCTGAGAGGGCGGCCAGGGTGCGTGCTGGCGGACGAAAGCGGTGAGCAGCGCGTGGGCGTGCCCGCGATAGCGTGCGTCGAGTTCGGATAGTTGTTCCAGTGCGTAGACGCCGCCGTGCCGAACCGATACCTGGTCGCTGGCGAGTTGATCAATCGCCTTGGTGAACAGGTCGATGCTGCGCCCCTCCCTGCTGGCCCCCACCTGACGCAATGTCACCACCGCGCCGAAAGTCACCCCGCCGAGCGCAAGGAGGCCGCCCAATCCTTGCAGCAGGGTGGAGCGGACATCGTTCTCCGCGCTCAGCCGTTCTGGCGCAGTCAGACCTGGCTCCGGTCCTGCTAGCCAGGCAGGGCCGAAGACGATGCATACCGACAGCACGCCGCCCAGAACTATGCAGGCAAGAAGTACCGCGGTCTCCGCCGTGGTGGGCCGCCAAGTACGCATGAGACTCCTCGGCCGAATCAATGCCGATTCCTGTCAACCGCCGGACAGCGGTTCCGCCAGCACACGATCGTTCACTAGCAAGCTGGCGGATACTGATCTTCCTCCCACAGCGATCAGGCAGGCCAGCGGGACCGGACTCGACCACGCGTGCACCCACGCGCGACAGGCCTTTAACCGGTCCGCACCACCTGATACAGCGCGGGATGGAACGGCCAGTGCAGGTCAGATGCTGCCTCCCGGAATCCCTGGCTTCCGACCGCGGCATTGAATTCATCCTCTGACGTCCAGTGGGCGATGTTCACAAAGCGGAACTGCGTGTCGTGCAGCGACTGGTGCAGTGCGGTCTCGATGTGCGCGGGAAACGTCTTGAGGTAGTCGCGGGTCTTTTCCCACGCTGCGATGAACTCGTCTTCGTCGCCTGCGGGCACTTCGAAGATGTTGATCAAGGTGACACTCATAGCTCGTGCGGTCCTTCCACTGTGGTGCTGGCGTGACCCAGGTTCGTCGTGACCTTGGCGGTCATCCTCGGGGTCAAAGCTCGTGTTAGCTTCATGTTCGCAGGTTGCTACCGGGTGGCGATCGTTGGCTGTTGATGGCGGTTCGGGGACATCTCGAGGACATGCGCCCGTAGTGCCAGGCCAGCTGCTCGATAGGGCGGCATCCGCCGCGCGACCGTCCCCCGTCAGCCGCCCGAGCCGTAGCCTCGACGGCATGAATCTCGATGATCTTCCCCGTGCGGAGTTCGCGTTTCCCGGACCGCTGCGGGACCGGTTGGTGACCGCGATCTTGTCTGGCGCGAAGACTACGACTTCCGGGCTGGTGCTGGCGTACGAGCGCGAGAATGAACCGCTGCCGAAGGTCGGCCAGCTGCTGGCCGTGGTTGACTCCGCGGATCGGCGCGTTGCAGCGATCGAACTGACCGAGGTGCGGGTGATCCGGCTCGCCGATGTGGATTTGCGGCATGCCCTGGACGAGGGCGAGGGTGATGAGTCCGTGGCCCAGTGGCGAGCCGGACACGAGAAGTTCTGGCACAGCGCCGAGGTGCGCGCCGAGCTGGGCGATCCCCATTTCACTGTGAACGACGACACGCCGGTGCTGGCCCAGCGCTTCCGGCTCGTCTATGTCGACGAACGCGACTGATTGCTTAGGAGGACGTGAGCGCCGCTGCCGTGAAGTGCTTAACCTCAGCTCAGAGCGGGTGTCTGGCTATCCGCTGGTGACCGTGAGATATCCCCGGTGACTGGCCGATCGGGCATGTAACGGGCACGGCCAGCGCCCCGGCTGGGTTCTTGCGCGCCGCCCCTCCCCCATCGGACTGACTGCTGCCGGCCTATTCGCCCGGAGGGTTAGGTGTCAAGGGCCGTGTCGAACAGGTCCGGCCTGCGCATACGCGATACGCCACCGCTGTGGCGACCGGGGAAGGTGGCTCCGCGCAGCTTCGGCTGTGTGCCCTGGGCCGCGAGGGATCTGCGGCGGCGATTTGGCCGGGTCGGCTGATGCCGGGCGATGAGATACCTTTCCGCTCGGGCCAGATGGCCGCCCCCGCGAAGGCTGCCTGCCGGAGCCCTTCTCAAGGACCCATGAAAGTAGCGTCAGAAGCCCGGCGAGCAACACGGCCACAAACAAACCGGCCAATGGCACGGCGACCACGCCGACAACAGGGCTTCCGCCAGCCACCATCACCGACGCTGCGGTGAACGCCATGCTCACGCCCGCGCCCGTGGCGGTCCCGCGTTGAATCACCTTCCTGTTATGTGATTCCCGGACGGCCTCCGAGGGCCGGGGTGGCATCGGCCCGGCAGGGATATCAGCGGTGAGGGCGTCCAGCTCCGCATAGGTGGCGAGCGCCTGGCCGACCCGCTGATCAAACTCGTCCTTGGTCAGCCGTCCTTGCACGAACGCGGCCTTAAGCGCGCCGAGCACCTGCTCGCGATCGGCCTGCGACGCGATCAGGTGGCTGTCGCCTCGCACGCCTGCCGCTATCTCGTCTCCGGGCTCGACCACCTCGCCGCCTTCCCATGAGCACGACCTACGCAAAGCGTAGCGCCTTGCCGCTCGGTCAGGCCGCGTGCCGACCAGCTCCCGGACCGTCTCGGCACCGCGCTGTTGTCCATCCGTGGCAGGCGTTGCCCGTCGTCATGGCGGCAGTATTGGCAGCAGTCACACCGAACGGCACTCGGCCGTATGCCACTCGTCAAGGCCCGGGCCGATGAGTTACGGGCCGCCCACTCGTCCAACTCGCGGAACAACATCAACCCGGCAGCAGTACCGGACGTCCTGCACACCAAGGTAGCCCGGGGAACGCGAACGAAGGAGCACTAGATGACCAGCAGCCCACGTCCGGGTGCCCGCGTCCTGGGCAGCCTGCGATCGGCAGACGGCAAAGGCGTCGTATGCATCGAAGACCGCTACGACACCAGTATCGATGACCTGTGGTCGGCACTGACCGACCCCGGCCGTCTGGCCTCCTGGTACGGCCAGGTAGAAGGCGACCTGCGCCCCGGCGGGCAGTTCCGCCTGCACGTGGAAGACGCTGACGCGGACGCCACCGGGCGCGTGGAAGCATGCCAGCCACCGCGGCGGCTGCAGGTGATGACCAGGGAGACCGACCAGTCCTACCAGCGCGGGAAGGGGGTGCCGCCGTACGACGAGGTCCTTGAGGCCACGCTGACCGCCGACGGCGACCAGACCATCCTGATCATCGAGGTCCGGGGCATGCCGCTTGAGGCGATCGCCTTTTACGGTGTCGGATGGCAGCTCCATGCCGAGAATCTCGCCGCCTACCTCGCCGGGCGTGAGCGCGGCGACACCAAGGCGCGATGGGACGATCTCGTCCCCGCCTATCAGGAGCTAGCGGCCAGCATCAGCTAGCCACCCTGGCGCTTTCGTTGCGGGGTGGTGGACCTGGCCAGGTCCTGGAATCGAATGCGCACTATCAGCTTGAGAATTGGGACAGATCATGGCCGATAACGCTGGTGATCAGGCGACTCAGGAGACCTGGACTAGCCGTGATTGACCGCTCGTCGCCCTGGCTAACTGCACGCTGCATGGGGGCCTTGCCCGCCTGACCTGGAGTCAGCGTCGGAGTGCGGCTCCTACGACCTCGGCTCGACGACTCTGGTCACGACCCAGCGGTGCTTGCCGATCTTGCGGTCACGGGTGAACCCGAGCTTCTCGTAGGTCGACAACGCGCCGTTGAACAGGAAGCCAGCGGGCACCGAGCCGGCGGCCTCTGGGTATCCCTCGACGGTCCCCCCGCCCAGGCCCGCGATGAGATCGAGCGCACCGGCCAGCGCCGCAGTGGCCACGCCTTGACGCCGGTGCCCCTTACCGACGTAGCAGCACGCGATCCGCCAGTCGGGCGAGGTCGTCCGGCCTTTTTCGTACGCCGCCCGGCTCTTGATCCGGGGCACCTCGTCGGGTGCGCCGAACTGGCACCAGCCCACGCAGTCGTGCCCGTCGAAAACCAGTGCGGCGTGGGCCTGGCCCTTGCGGACTCGCCGTTCCTTCGCGGCACGGTTGTGCGCCGCATCGGTCCGGGAGTCCTCGAGGTGGAAGCCCATGCACCAGCAGCCGCCAAAGATGCCGTTGTTGTGCTCCACCAGCGCGGCGAACGCGGCCCACGTCGACTCATCGAGAGCCTTCACAATGTACGTGGGTTCGGCCATGAAGCCCAGCCTAATGCGGGCCACGGCACCAGCCTCTTCGTCCCGAACTAGCGGCGCCTCTGGGCGTTTGGCGGTCATCCCAGCTAACTCTGTGTGCTGGCGGTCGGGGTTTGCAGGAAGGAGGATCGCTAGTCCCGTACTCAGTCGTAACGTTCCCGGAACGGGGCGGGCATAGCATGCGGTTCGTGGGTGAGGTGCAGCGACCGTCCAGGCTGGCGGCCTTGAGCGGCGGCAGGGAATCCAGGTGAGGGCCCGGACTGCCCGGCTGGCGGCCGGGTGCGCCGCGGCGGGATCACTCGCGCTGATGGTCGCCGGCTTGATCCTGGCATACGTGGACCGGCATCTAGTACCCGCCACCATGACCAACTGGGACTTCTCCGATGTCTTCGGGAACGTGGCGAACATGGCCATCCCGGTGACGGGTTTCGTCCTTGCTTCCCGGAGGCCGCAGAACCGGATCGGCTGGCTGGCACTCACGGCGGGCCTGGGGCTGGGGCTAAGCAGCTTCGCAAACGAGTACGAGCAGCGCGCGCTGGTCGCAGCGCCGGGGTCCTTGCCGGCCGGGCCGTTGGCCCTATGGGTGTCCACGTGGATCTGGCCTATCCCCCTCGCCATGGTCGCTTTTTTGTTCCTGCTCTTCCCGACAGGGCGGCTGCGCTCGCGGCGGTGGCGCCCAGCCGCGTGGTTCGTGGGCGCTGTTTTCGCACTGAGCACGGCAGCGGTGATGGCCGGCGCTACCCGCGAGTGGGCGCGCCCGTTCGCTCCCTTCGACCAATTGGTGAGCCCGCCGGTGCTGACCGCGATGGTCATCTGTTTCCCGGCCGCGCTCGTGGTCAGCGTCGCGGCGATAGTGGTGAGATTCGTCCGGTCGGCGGGTGAGGAGCGGCTGCAGCTGAAGTGGTTTGCAGCCGCCGCGGTGCTGGTAGTCGCCACCTTCATCGCGTTGATCCTGACAAACTCCAACTCGGTGGCCGCGGCCATCATGAACAACCTGGCGCTCCTGTGCCTCGATGCGGCCATCGTCATCGCGGTCCTGAAGTACCGGCTGTATGACATCGACCGGATCATCAGCCGGACGCTCGCCTATACGATCGTCACCGGCCTGCTGGTCGGGCTGTATGCGGGCCTGGTCCTGCTGGCGACGGAGGTGCTGTCGTTTTCCTCCCCCGTGGCGGTGGCCGCCTCGACGCTGGCCGCGGCGGCGCTGTTCAGCCCGCTCCGCAGGCGGGTGCAGCGGGGCGTGGACCGCAGGTTCAACCGGGCCCGCTATGACGCCGAGGAGATGGTGGCCGCATTCGCCGTCCGGCTGAAGGACGCCGTAGACCTGGACGCCGTGCAAGCCGACCTGGGCAGTGTGGTCCAACGGGCACTGGAGCCTGCTCATGTCTCAATATGGATGAACAACGTCAGGCAAGATCCCGGATCCGGTTCTCCCTCGTCGTTGTCGCAGATGCCAGAATCCTTCCGAGCCTGGTAGCGGATCACTGCTCGGCGTCAGCCGGTCTTACAGAGGGGCCGAGGTGGCATCGACGCCGTGGCCGCGAGCTGGACAAGGGCGGCGAGGGTGACGGCTGTCCGTGGCTCGCGTCCGTGGCGTATGAGCTGTCTTTGCTGCGCGGTCTGCGTCTGTGGTCCGGCGTGCGGCGGGCGGGCCGCCAAGGCAGAGCCCGCCGCTGACGCCGGGCCAGCGGCGCCGCAAGGCGCCGCCTTGATCAAATACGGCTCAATTCGGCAGCGAAGCAGACAGGAGATCGCGCTGTGGCGAGCTGCGCGAGCCGAACCACTGGCCTCTTCGTCCCGAGGCCAGCACGCGATATGGCCTGCCACCCCTCTGACTCCGTTCGACATGCCTCGCACCGTTCGTGGACGTCCGCTGATGTCTGTGGCGATTGTTACTCAGCTAGTTACTCGCCCGCCCAAGGGCGTCACTCGCCAAGAGGACGCGGGTTGGGGCGCTGCATCCGGGCAGCAGAAGAATGTGCCTGCAGCTGTAGCCCGGTATTGATCGCGGTCGCCAGATAACGGTTCCGCAGCCACCGGAACCTGGGTGCCCGCGGGCGCCGTCCCACTGCCATGATGGATATCCCCTCGGCCGCCGGGCCCGACCGGCGTCGTATCGTGTATCTCCTCGCCGCCCTGGCTGGCGTCGCGGCCGGACTGGCCATCGGGCTGGCCGCCCGCGCTACTGCCCGGTGGATCCCGGCTGACGCCCGCGTGGTGACCGTGACCCCGGTGTTCGGCATGAGCCCGGCGTCCGCCTTTCCTCATCCCGCTAGCTGGGAGAAACCCGGACTCCGCCGCGAGGAGCTCTATTTCAGCCGCGAGGAGAAGTTCGACCACGCGTTCACGATCACCGATCCGGCCACGGTGGCCAGGATCGCCGCGGTCATCAACGGCTTCAACCCGGTCCCGCCCGGTACCTATAACTGCCCGGCCAGCACGTCCGACCCCACGATGCAGCTCACCTTCCGGACCAGTCCTGGCGGCCCGGTAGCCGCCAGCGTGACCGCCGAGTACCAGGGCTGCCAGTGGGTGTGGGTCACCATCGGCGCGCACACCTTGCCCGCGCTGTTTCAATACACCATCTCCGAACGGCCGATGCAGCAACGGGTCCTGGCCAGCGCGAGGGTCAGCTGGCCGTATCCGCTGAAATAGCCGCCACCAACCGCCGGGGAGAAGGCCGCGGCAACGCGGAAGCTTCTATGATCGGCATCCGATTTTCAGGAGAATTGCCGGGTCCACGCAAGTCCACCACAGGTCACCTGA
>CAVRMX010000026.1:0-17983 GCA_963722275.1 uncultured Actinomycetes bacterium
CGGTACGCTGCTCGCCACGCAGCTGCTGACGCTCGCCGCCGAGGATCCCGTCTCCGACATCGCGCTGTGGATCAACTCCCCCGGCGGTTCGGTGCCGTCGATGCTCGCCATCCGCGACGTCATGCGGCTGGTGCCGTGCGACGTCTCCACCCTGGCGCTGGGGCTGGCGTGCAGCGCCGGGCAGTTCCTGCTCTCGGCCGGCACCAAGGGCAAGCGGTTCGCGCTGCCGCACGCGCGGATCCTGATGCACCAGGGCTCGGCCGGCATCGGCGGCAGCGCGGTGGACATCGAGGTCCAGGCCGACGACCTGCGCCACATGGTGGACACCGTCCTCGGCCTGATCGCCGAGGACACCGGCCAGCCGGTCGAGCGCATCTTCGACGACTCGCTGCACGACCACTGGTACACCGCCGCAGAGGCGAGCGACTACGGCTTCATCGACCGGATCGTCGGACTCGTTCGGCCAGGTCATGCCGGCGAGGAAGCCCGGATCGGGCTTGAAGGGACGGCATGAGCAGCTACACCATCCCCAACGTCACGCCCAGCACCCGCGCGGGCGAGCGGATCATGGACGTCTACTCGCACCTGCTCACCGAGCGGATCATCTACCTTGGCACCGGCGATCGATGCGGGCGTCGCCAACGCGCTGATCGCCCAGCTGCTGCACCTGGAGGCGGAAAGCCCCGAGCAGGAGATCAACCTCTACATCAACTGCGAGGGCGGCGACCTGCCCTCGATGCTCGCCGTGTACGACACCATGCAGTACATCGAGGCGCCGGTCGCGACCACCTGCGTGGGCCAGGCGATCGGCGTCGGCGCGGTGCTGCTCGCGGCGGGCACGCCGGCCGGCGCGCCCTGCTGCCGCACGCCCGGGTGGTGCTGCACCAGCCGGCCGCCCGCGGCCAGGGCGCGATTCCCGACCTGATCCTGCAGGCCGACGAGCTCGTGCGGATGCGCGCCGACATCGAGGCGATCCTGTCCGCGCACACCGGCCAGTCCGTGCAGACCCTGCGCGCCGACACCGACCGGGACCGCGTGTTGACGGCGCGGGCCGCGCTGGAGTACGGGATCGTCGGACCAGGTGCTCGGGCAGCGGCGGCTGGATGACCGCGCGACCGCCGCCGCACTCACCAGCGGGGCTGCCTAACCTTACGGCGCTGACCTTACGGCGCTGACCTTACGGCGCTGACCCTAGGGCGCCTGACCCTAGGCGGCGAGGGAGAGCATGACCGGGCCAGGCCGCGCGAGACCGGGATGCGCGCGGCGCTCGGGCCAGGGAGATCGCCTGTTAACGGCGCAGGTCACCGGCGACCTGTTCGGTCAGCTCGATGAGGCTGGTGTCCAGGCGCCGGCCAGGGCCGCGATCATCTCGCTGGACGGTTCCTTGCGGCCGCGCTCGATCTCGGACAGGTACTGCGGCGATATCCCGGCCCGGCCCGCCGTCTCGGACAGCGTCTCCCGCTGTTCCTGGCGGAGGGCCCGGAGCCGCTGGCCGAGCACCTCCCGCCACAGTGGCTCCTGAGCTCGGGGCTCCTGAGCTCGGGGTTCCTGGGCTGAGGGCTCCTGAGCTGGGGGCTGCTGAACTCGGGGCTCCTGGGGTACCGGCTGGGGTTCCCGCCGCAGCGGATAGACGCGCGCGCTCTCGGCCATATCTCAGCGTACGAGCGGAGCGTCACCCGCACCCCTATGTTTCGCTACCGGCAAACGCTCGCCCGCGCCGTGGAGCGCGCGCCGGCATTCCAGTGAATGTGACAACGTATTGATTCTATTCATTACGTTGCCACATTCATTGGAAGACGCGGAGTAGGTGGCCGGGGCGCGTGGTGCGTGTGGGCAGTGAGGTGCGGGTAGGAGTTGCGGCGCCGGTGCGGGACACGGACGAGCGGGCGGGGGACGCGCTTGGACACGGGCGGGGCGTTCGAGGGCTGGGGCAGGTACGGGCTGGGGCAGGTGCCGGGGACGGGGCGGGATGCGAGGGCTGGGGCAGGTCGGGGGGTGGGGCAGGTGCGGGGGACGTTCGGGATTGTGGGTTTACTGGGTGGCGATGATGGTGTCGGCGAAGCTGCGGAGGTGGGCGAGCTTGTCCTCGAGGGGTTCGGGGTCGGGGCCGGTCACGTAGGGCCAGCGGAAGCCGACGATGAGATCGGTCACGCCCTGGTCCTCGAGGCGGCGCACGCCGTCGGGGGTGTAGGCGTCGGCCGAGATCACGTGCACCTCGAACGGGCGGCCCTCGGTGCCTTCCTCGCGGCGGAACCGGGCCAGCCGGTCCAGCAGGCCGGGCAGGTCCGCCGGGTCTCCCCCGCCGTGCAGCCAGCCGTCGCCCACCCGGGCGGCACGGCGGAGCGCGGCGTCCGAGTGACCGCCGATCAGGACCGGAATCGGCTCGCTGGGCACGGGCGCGATCTTGACCGGCGGCAGGTCGAAGACCTTCCCGCGGTACTCGAAGTAGCCGCCGGCGGCCAGGCCGCGCAGGATGGCGATCGACTCGTCCATCCGCCGGCCGCGGCTGGCCCAGTCGATGCCGAGCACCTCGTAGTCCTCCCGCCACGGGCTGGTGCCGACGCCGAGGACGAGGCGGCCGCCGGTGAGCACGGCCGTCGAGGTGGCCTGCTTGGCGGTCAGCAGCGGGTCGCGGACCGGCAGCTTGAGCACGAACGTGACGAACCGCAGCCTGGTGGTGACCGCGCCGAGCGCGGGGATCAGCGAAAAGGGCTCGAGGAAGGGCTTGTCCTCGAGGAACTCCCGGCTGCCGTCCGGGTTGAACGGGTACACGCTGTCCGAGTGCCGCGGGTAGCAGATGCTGTCCGGGATGACCATCGAGTCGTACGCCGCTTCTTCCGCCGCGGCGGCCAGCGGTGCATAGAAAAGGGGCTCTGTCATCGACTCGGCGTAGCTGAAGCGCACGGTGCCTCCCGGCGTCCCTTCGTGGCGAAAAACTAGAACAGGTTCTTGTTCCAGTCAACCCGATGCACCAAGCTTGTGCCATGGACCTTGTCACGCTCGAAGAGATCCGCCAGGTGAAGTACCGCTATCTGCGCTGCATCGACCTGAAGCTGTGGGACGAGCTGGCGGAGGTGTTCACGTCTGACGCCGTCGCGGACTACGGCACGCACGCCTACAGCAAGCCGCTGAAGATCACCGGCCGGGACGAGATCGTCGCGTTCATGCGGGCCAAGCTCGGGCCCGACATGATCACCGTGCACTCGGCGGGCCAGCCGGAGATCACCGTCGACGGCGACACGGCCAGCGGCACCTGGTCGTTCGAGGACACGGTGATCGCGACCGAGCACCGCGTCGTGATCAAGGGCGCGGCCTTCTACCAGGACAGGTACGAGCGCGGCGGAGACGGCCGCTGGCGGATTTCCTACACCGGGTACGTGCGCACCTACGAGGCGATGCTGTCGCTGGACGACCTGCCGAGCTTCCGGATCATCGCCAAGCTGGATGCCGACGGGGCCGGGGCCGACGGGACTGGGGCCGACGGGGCCGGGGCCGACGGGACTGGGGCAGACGGGACTGGGGCTGACGTTGCTGACGCAGCCGTTCGCTGAGGCGCTGGCCGAAGCCGAGAAGATCATCGCGGGCGCCCCGTTCGTGGCGTCGGAGCAGGACCTGGCCGAGGGGTACGACTACCTGGCGGGCAGCATCCAGGCCTCGCTCCGGCTGGCCTGGGCCTACCAGCGGGACTTCCCGTACTTCGTGCAGTCGACCGGGCCGTACACCAAGATGGGCCTGGACAACCCGGACACCCTGTACTTCCACGCCTACCTGCGCGACGACGCCGAGTACGTGGTGACCGGGCGGCGCGGCAGCACCGCGGACCTGAGCTTCCAGGTGCTGAAGGGGGACTACTCCCCCGTCGAGGTGCCGGACAGCCTGAGCGCGTTCGACGACCGGGCCATCGAGGTCGGTGGCGACGGCTCCTTCCAGCTGCGGTTCGGGCCGAGGCGGCCCGGGCGGAACTACTTCAGGCTGGGCGCCGGGTCTTCGATGCTGCTGGTCCGCGAGGTGTACAGCGACTGGGGCGCCGAACGCCGCGGCACGATCTGCATCCGCAGGGAGGACCGGGCCGGCTACGCGCCGCCGCCGGCCGGCTCCGACGTGATGGCCAGGCGCTACGGCGTGGCCGGCAAGATCCTGCTGGCCCGGCTGCGCACGTTCCTGGCCTTCCCCGAGTGGTTCTACCTGAAGGAGCCGGTCAACACGATGACGCCGCCGCGGCCCACGCCGGGCGGGCTGGCCACCCAGTTCTCCTCGGCCGGCCACTTCGACCTGGACGAGGACCAGGCGATGATCGTGACGGTGCCCGCGGCAGGCCGGGACGTCGCGCCCTACCAGGGCATCCAGCTCGGCAGCATGTGGTACGTCTCGCTGGATTACATCAACCACCAGACCAGCCTCACCGCCGACCAGGGCCGGGTCGACCCGGACGGGCGGCTGCGCTTCGTGATCAGCGAGCGCGACCCCGGCGTCGCCAACTGGCTGGAGCTCACCGGGCGGCGGCGGGGGTACGTGCAGATCCGCTGGCAGCGGCTGACCAGGGACCTCACGCCGGAGGACGGCCCGCGGGTCTCGGTGGTCCCGTTCGGCGAGATAGCGGACCTGCTGCCGTACTACCGTCAGGCGCGGGTGTCGCCGGAGCGCTGGCGGGCGCGGATCGCTGCCCGCCAGGCCGCCATCGCGGAAAGGATGCTCGGCTGATGATGCTGCAGGACAAGGTAGTCGTGGTGGCCGGCGTCGGGCCTGGCCTGGGCCGCGCCATCGCGCTGGCCAGCGCCAGGGAGGGCGCCGACGTGGTGCTCGCCGCGCGCACCGCGGCCCGGCTCGACGACGTGGCCAAGGAGGTGCCGGGCTGGGCCGGCGCGGGCTGGCCGTGCCCACCGACCTGGCCGACGCCGCGGCGGCGGATCACCTGGCCGAGGCGGCGCTCGACGGGTTCGGCCGGGTCGACGCGCTGGTGTACAACGCGCTGGCCATGCCGCCGATCAAGGAGCTCGGCGAGGTGAGCCTGGAAGCCCTCAACGCCAGCTTCGACGCGAACGTCATCGCCGCCCTGCGGCTGACCAGGCTGTTCACCCCGGCGCTGGCGGACAGCAGGGGCTCGGTGGTGATGATCAACTCCATGGTGGTGCGCTTCTCGCAGCGCACCATGGGCCCGTACAAGCTCACCAAGGCGGCGCTGCTGGCGATGGCCCAGTCGCTGGCTACCGAGCTGGGGCCGCGCGGGGTCAGGGTCAACTCGGTGGCGCCCGGGCACATCTGGGGCGACTCGCTGAAGTGGTACTTCGGCTACCTGGCGCACAAGCGCGGGGTGGAGGTCCAGGAGATCTACGACGAGACCGCGGCGGCCATCGACCTGCGCCGGCTGCCGGAACCCGACGAGATCGCGGACGCGGCGGTCTTCCTGGCCTCGCCGCTGGCCCGGGCGATCACCGGGCAGTGCCTGGACGTCAACTGCGGCGAGTACCACCATTGAGTCTTCTCGCGGAGGAGCTGCACGCCGCGGCGTCCGAGGTCACCGGGCTGGATGATTTCGGGCCGGACGACTACAGCGACGGGCTGGCCGTGCTGGTGTCGTCGTGTGCCCGCGACGCCGGCCTGACCCCGCGGGGCGGCAAGGTGATGCGGGCCATGCTGCGCGGCGCGCTGGCGGCCCGGCTGGTCAGCGAGGCGGCCTGGCAGGCGCACCCGGAATACGCGCAGGTGCGGATCGACCGGCCGCTGTTCGTCACCGGGCTGCCCAGGACCGGCACCACCGCGCTGCACCGGCTGCTCACCGCCGACCCGGCGCACCAGGGCCTGCAGCTGTGGCTGGCCGAGGTGCCGCAGCCCCGGCCGCCGCGGGCGACCTGGGCGGCCAACCCGGTCTTCCAGTACATCCAGGCCGGCTGCGAGCGGCACCATGCCGAACACCCCGAGTTCATGGGGGTGCACTACATGGCCGCGGACCAGGTTGAGGAGTGCTGGCAGCTGCTGCGGCAGTCGATGCGGTCCGTCTCCTGGGAGTGCCTGGCGCACCTGCCGTCGTACTCGGCCTGGCTACGCGGGCAGGACTGGACCGGACCGTACCGGCGGCACCGGCGCAACCTGCAGCTGATCGGCCTGCCGGACGCCGGGCGCCGCTGGGTGCTGAAGAACCCCAGCCACCTGTTCGCGCTCGACGCGCTGCTGCGGGTCTACCCGGACGCGCTGGTCGTCCAGACGCACCGCGAGCCGAGCACGGCGATCGCCTCGGTCTGCAGCCTGGCCGCCCAGGCGTCGGCGGGCTGGTCGACCACGTTCACCGGCGCGGTCATCGGCCGGGACCAGCTGGAGCTTTGGGCGTCCGGTCTTGAGCGGTTCAGCGCCGAGCGCGCCAGGCACGACCCGGCCCGGTTCTTCGACGTGCACTACGACGACCTGGCGGCGGATCCGGTGGGCACGGCGGAAGCGGTCTACGCGCACTTCGGCCTGCCGTTCAGCGGCGTCGCGGCCGATGCCATGCGGGCCCTCACCGCGCACAATACGGCCAGGTCAGCGCACCGGTACACGCTCGCAGACTTCGGCCTGACGGCGGCGGACGTCGACGCGCGCTTCGGCGCTCTCGGTGAGGACGCCGCTTGGCTGCGATAATCACGTGGTGAGCACGACACGTGAGGGAGGCCCGGCGCGGTCGGGACGGCGCGCCGACGTGGTGCAGCTCGCGGGCGAGCTGTTCGCGCAGAAGGGCTACCGCGCCACGACCGTGCGCGAGATCGCCGAGGCCGCGGGCATCCTGTCCGGAAGCCTGTACCACCACTTCGACTCCAAGGAGTCGATCGGCGACGAGATCCTGTCGGGCTTCATCAACGACGTGCTGGCCGACTACCGGGCCGCGGTGACCTCGGGCGGCTCCCCGCGGGCCGTGCTCGAGCAGATCGTGCGGTCGACCAGCCAGACCCTGTGCCGGCACCGGGCCGCCCTGGCCATGCTGCAGAACGACTGGAACTACTTCAGCACCCAGCCCCGGTTCGGCTACCTGCGCAAGGCGCTCGGCGAGATCGAGCGGACCTGGGTCACGCAGCTCGAGCGCGGCCAGGAATCCGGCGCATTCCGCGCGGACCTGGACGCGCGGCTCACCTACCGGCTGCTCAGGGACGTGCTGTGGATCCCCGCCCAGTGGCGCCTCGCGGAGGGCTACAGCACCGAACAGGTGGCGGAGGGGATACTGCGGCTGGTCTTCGACGGCATCACGAGCTAGCCCGGCGCCGCCATGAGATGAGCGCAATGCTCGCCGATCATCATGGCCGGGGCGTTCGTGTTCCCGCCGGTGATGCTGGGCATGATCGAGGCGTCGGCGACCCGGAGCCCGTCGATGCCGCGGACCCGCAGCGCGGGGTCCACCACGGCCCGGTCGTCCGTGCCCATCCGGCAGGTGCCGACCGCGTGGTACACCGAGGTCGCGCGGTTCGGCAGCTCGCGGGCCAGCGCGGCCCGGTCGGGGAAGCCCGGGCCCGGGTTCAGCTCCAGGCTGACCTGATCCGCGATGAGCTTGCTGGCCATCACCTCGCGGATCAGGTCGATCCCGTCGAGGAGCAGGCGGCTGTCGTCGGGTTCGGTCAGGTAGCCGGGGTCGATGACCGGCGCCGCCGACGGGTCGGCCGAGGCCAGCCGCAGGGTGCCGCGGCTCTTCGGGTAGATCAGCGTCGGCATGATCGTCAGCGCGCTGCGCTTGTCCACCTTCTGCCGGGCCGGCGAGTCCTGGTTGGGGAACGGGTACGACCAGGGCAGCGCGTGCACCTGGATGTCCGGGATGGCCTTGGCCTGCGAGCTGCGGACGAAGCCGACGGCCTCGAAGACGGTGCGGCCCATCCAGCTGTCGCCGCGGATCGCCTCCCTGACGACGCCGCCGACGAAGTACGGGGTGGTGCCGCGGTTGCGGGCCGAGGTCATGCAGTAGGTCATCGGCACGAACATGTGGTCGTGCAGGTTATCGCCGACCGGCAGGTCGGCGGCCACGGCGATGCCGTGCTCGCGCAGGTGCCCGGCCGGGCCTACGCCGGACAGCATCAGCAGCTGGGCCGAGCCGTACACGCCCGCGCACAGGATCACCTCGCGGCTGGCCCGGATGGTTCCTGGCCCCGCCTCCGTGACCACCTCGACCCCGGTGGCGCGGCCCTTCTCAATGACGATCTTGGTGATGAGGGCGCGGGTGGTGACGGTGAGGTTGGGCAGGCCGTGATGGTCCAGGTAGGCGACCGACGAGCTGTACCGCAGCCCGCCGCTGGCGTTCTGCTGGAAGACGGACGCGCCTTCCTGGGACTCGCCGTTGTAGTCGTCGATCCGCTTCACGCCCGCGGTCGCGGCGAGGGCCTCGATGAAGGCCTGCGACGCCGGGGTCAGGTCCTTCTGCCGCCTCACCTTGACCGGGCCGCCGGCGCCGCGCAACGCGGTGGCGCCGTCTTCCCAGTCCTCCATCCGTTTGAAACTGGATAGTACGTTTTCGTAAGACCAGCCCGTGCAGCCGGCCGCGGCCCAGTCGTCGTAATTCTGGCGGTTGCCGCGGACGAACAGCATGCCGTTGATCGAGCCGGAGCCGCCGAGCACCCGGCCGCGGGGCTGCGGGATCCGGCGGCCGAGCGCGCTGGCCTGCGGGGCGGTGTAGTACCCCCAGTCCAGGCGCTTCTTGAGCGCGGGCACGTTGTGGAAGATGGCGATCATCCCGGGCTGGCGCACCAGCCGGGTGCGGTCCTGGCCGCCGGCCTCCAGCAGGATGACGGTGGCGCCCGTCTGGGCGAGGCGCCGCGCCAGCACGCATCCGGCGCTGCCCGCGCCAGCCACGACGTAGTCCGCGATCTGTTCCATCCGGTCCTCGCTAAAGATTCGGCCGAACGTGCGGCGTATCCGCCCGTGCTCGGACTTTACGCCGCCGATGGGCGGTGAAACAAGAACACGTTCTAGTTGACGCGGAGGTGGTGTTAGGCTCAGGCAAGCAAGCGTTTGGTTGTGCGGGAGCGAGCGGACCGGAGGGGTCATGGGCCGGCTCGACGGCAAGGTCGCGCTGATCACCGGGGGCGCCCGGGGCATGGGCAAGTCCCACGTGCGGCACTTCGTGGCCGAGGGCGCGCGGGTGGTGTTCGGTGACGTGCTGGACGACAGGGGCGCCTACGTGGCGGCCGGGCTCGGCGAGCAGTCCTGCCGCTACCTGCACCACGACGTCACCAGCTCCGGCGACTGGGCCGCGGCGGTCGCGCTGGCGCAGGATGCCTTCGGCCGGCTCGACGTGCTGGTGAACAACGCCGGCATCTTGAAGTTCGCCAGGATCGCGGACATGCCGCTGGCCGACTTCCGCCAGGTCCTCGACGTGAACGCGGTGGGCTGCTGGCTCGGCATGAAGGCGGTGATCGAGCCCATGACGAAGGCGGGCGGCGGCTCGATCGTCAACATCTCCTCGATCGAGGGGTTCACCGGGGCGGACGGCCTGTCCGCCTACACCGCGAGCAAGTTCGCGATCCGCGGCATGACCAAGGTGGCCGCGCGCGAGCTGGCCGGGTTCGGGATCCGGGTCAACTCGGTCCATCCCGGCGGGGTGCTCACCCGGATGGTCGTCGACTCCGAGGGCGCCCGCTCGGCCGACGAGGCCCAGGCCTTCCTGAAGGCCATGCCACTGGGCCGGTTCGCCGAGCCGGCCGAGATATCGCGACTGGTGGCGTACCTCGCCTCGGACGACTCGTCCTACTCGACCGGGAGCGAGTTCGTCGCCGACGGCGGCCTCCTGTCCGGTCCGGGCTACTGAGCGAGGGGACGTAATGGACGACACGCTGACGCTGGCCGGCCGGGTGGCCATCGTGACCGGGGCGGGCAACGGGCTCGGCCGGGCCGAGGCCCTGGCGCTGGCCGAGGCGGGGGCGCTGCTGGTGCTCAACGACCTGCCGGGAGACGCCGTGCAGGCGGTGGCGGCCGAGATCGAGGCCGCGGGCGGGCAGGCGGTGGTGGCCGCCGGGGACGTCGCGGAGTGGGCGACGGGCGAGCAGCTGCTGGCGACGGCGCTCGGGAAATACGGGCGGCTGGACATCCTGGTCAACAACGCGGGCGTGCTGCGCGACCGGATGATCTTCACGATGTCCGAGCAGGAGTGGGACCTGGTCATGCGGGTGCACCTGCGCGGGCACTTCGTGACCACGCGGCTGGCCACCGCCCACTGGCGGGAACGGCGGAACGCGGCCGGCGCCCCGGTGTACGCCAGGATCGTGAACACCTCGTCGGAGGCCTTCCTGCTCGGCTCGATCGGCCAGCCCAACTACGCCGCGGCCAAGGCCGGCATCGCCGCGCTCACCGTGACGACCGCGCGCAGCTGCTCGCGGTACGGCGTCCGCGCCAACGCCATCTGCCCCCGGGCCCGCACCGCCATGACGGCCGAGCTGATGGGCCCGCCGCCGGACGGTGCCGATCCGCTCGCGCCCGAGCACGTCGCGCCGCTGGTGGTGTACCTGGCCAGCCCGGCCGCCGAGACGATCAACGGCGAGGTGTTCGTGGTGCACGGCGGCGTGGCCGCGGTGATGGACCCGCCGCGGGTGCGCTCGGTGTTCCGCGCCGGCACGCCCGACGGCATGTGGACGCTGGACTCGGTGCAGGCGGCGCTCGGGCCTGCTTTCGAGGGCGGAGCGTTCGGTGAGCGGGCGCCCTCGGTGGGGTTCCTGTGCGAGGACACGCTCGAGCTGGCCACCGAGACCATCGGGTTCCCCCGGCCGGGGGTAAGGGCTACATCATCTCGTCGGTGAACGGCAGCAGGACGGTCTTGAGCTCGGTGTAGGCCTCGATGGCGGGCCGGCCGCCCTCGCGGCCCTGGCCGGACTGACCGAAGCCGCCGAACGGGGCGTTCGGCTCGAGCTGGTAGCCGTTGACGCCGACCGTGCCGGCCTTGATGGCCTTGGTCACCCGCAGCGCGCGGCGGACGTCCTCGGTCCACACCGTGGCGGCCAGGCCGTATTCGGTGTCGTTGGCGAGGTTTATCGCGTCCGCCTCGTCGTCGAAGGGGATGACGGACAGCACCGGGCCGAAGATCTCCTCCCGGGCGATGGTCATGTCGTTGGACACGTCGGCGAACAGCGTCGGCGCGACGAAGTTGCCCTGCGCGAGCTCGTCGCCGTCGGCCCGGCCGCCGCCGCACACCAGGCGGGCGCCCTCCTCCTGGCCCCGGGCGATCAGCCCGAGGACCCGGTCCAGCTGCCGGGTGTTGATCAGCGGCGCCGAGGTGACCTCTGGGTCGAACGGGCTCCCGTAGCTGACCATCGTGCCGATCATCTCGGCGGTGGCGAGGAATTCCTCGACCGCGTCCCGGTGCACCAGCGCCCTGGTCTGGGCCGCGCATACCTGGCCGGACAGGCCGAGGGTGACCGTCCCCATCGTGACCGCGGCGGCGGTGCCCACATCCGCGTCTTTGAAGACTATGGCCGGGCTCTTGCCGCCGAGCTCGAGGCTGACCCGCTTGCACCCGGCGGCCGCGGCCATCATGACCTTCTGCCCGACCGCGCGGCTGCCGGTGAACGACAGCTTGTCCACCATCGGGTGGCTGATCAGGGCCTGCCCGGCCGGGTCGCCGGGGCCGGTGATCACGTTGAGGACGCCTGCTGGCAGGACCTCGGCGATCAGCCGGGCCAGCCGCAGCACCGCGAACGTGGCGTACTCCGACGGCTTGAGCACGATCGTGCAGCCGGCCGCCAGGGCCGGCGCCACCTTCTGGGCGAACAGCGCCAGCGGCGCGTTCCACGGGATCACCGCGCCCACCACGCCGACCGGCTCGCGCAGCGTGAGGACCAGGTGATCGCCGCCCTGGTAGGGCGGCAGCGTCTCGCCGGCCAGCTTGTCCACCCAGCCGGCGTGGTGATCGAACACGTCGGCCACGAAGTCCGGCGACATGGCGTAGATCTCGCCGAAGCTCAGCGGGACGCTATTGTCCAGGGCCTGCAGCCCCATCAGCTCGTCGGCGTGCGTGCGGACCAGGTCCGCGATCGCGCGCAGTACCCGGACCCGCTGGCCGGCCCGGGCTTTTGGCCACGGGCCCTCGTCGAACGCCCGGCGCGCCGCCCTGACGGCGTTGTCAACGTCGGCCGGGCCGGCCACCGGGAACGAGGCGACCTGCTCGCCGGTGGCGGGGTGGGTGTGGGTCCAGGTGCCGCCGCTGTTGGCCGCGGTCCATTCCCCGTCGATGAGCATGAGGCCGTCGCCCAGGCCGAGCTCGTCGCGATGCGGCTTGATGGATGCGACCATTGCCCCGCTCCCTTGCCCCTTTAGTAGAACACGTTCTAGTTATTAGGAGCGTACACCGGCCGCGCGGCGCCCGCGAGGAAGGGCGTGGCGTCATCGTGGATACAAATACCCCCCATAGGGGGTGTAACTATCCACGATCATGGCGGGCCGCCTGGAAGGGCGGGGATTCACCGCCGCCGTGCAGGGTGAGGCAGGCGCCGCTGACGTAGGCGGCCCGGGGCGAGGCCAGGAACAGGCACGCGTCGGCCACGTCGCCGGGGGTCGCCATCCGGCGCAGCGGCACGGTCGCGGCGACGGCGGCCACGCCGTCCGCGTCGCCGTAGTGCCCGGCGGAGGACTCCGTCGCCACGAACCCGGGCACCACGGTGTTCACCCGGACCAGGGGCGCCCATTCGATGGCGAGGCTGGTGGCCAGGTGGTGCAGGCCGGCCTTGGCCGCCCCGTAGGCCGCGGTGCCCGGCGACGGGCGGGAGCCGCTCACGCTGCCGATCATGATGATCGACCCGCCGTCGGGCTGGCCCTGCATCACCTCGTTGGCGGCCTGGGCGACGTGCAGCGGCGCGATCAGGTTCAGCTCGATGACCCGGGCGTGGAACCGCGGGGACGCGGTGGCGGCCGCGGCCTGCGGGGAGCCGCCCGCGTTACTGATCACGACGTCCACGCCGCCGAACACGTCTACCGCAACCGCGATCAGCCGCCGCGCCTGCTCCGGATCGCGGACGTCCGCGCGGGTGAACGCGGCGGTCGCACGGCCCGCCTCACTGGCCTCGGCGGGCAGTGCGGCGGGGTCGTTCCGGCCGCAGACCAGCACGCGCGCGCCGGAGCGCAGGAACCCGCGCGCGATGCCCGCCCCGATGCCCCTGGTGCCGCCGGTCACGATCACCCGGCAGCCGGAAAAGCCGGGAAAGGCTTGGTCGACGGGCTGCATGGCGCCATGTTAGGCTCACGCCCAAGCAAACGCTAGGTCAAGCGCCTGGGGCAGGCATGCGGTGAGCGTCGAGGTGCGCGCGGCGGACGGGATCGCCGAGGTGGTCATCGATTACCCGCCGGTCAACGCGCTGCCGGTACGGGGCTGGCACGACCTGGCGGCCGCGGTCGCGGCGGCGGGCGCCGACCCGGGGACCAGGGCGGTGATCCTGGCCGCGACGGGCCGCGGCTTCTGCGCCGGGGTGGACATCAAGGAGATGCAGAGAACGGCGGGGCACGAGGCGCTGCTCGGCGCCAGCCAGGGCTGCTTCGCCGCGTTCGCGTCGGTCTACGACTGCCCGGTGCCGGTGATCGCGGCGGTGCACGGCTTCTGCCTGGGCGGCGGCGTCGGCCTGGCCGGCAACGCGGACATCGTGGTCGCGGCGGAGGACGCCACGTTCGGGCTGCCCGAGGTCGACCGGGGCGCGCTGGGCGCGGCCACGCACCTGGCCCGGCTGGTGCCGCAGCCGCTGATGCGCGCCATGGTCTACACCTGCCGGACCGTCAGCGCGCGGCAGCTGCTCGCGTTCGGCACCGTGCTCGAGGTGGTCCCGCCCGGCGAACTGCGCGCGGCCGCGCGCACGCTCGCCGCGGAGATCGCGGCCAAGGACCCGGCGGTGATCCGGCTGGCCAAGCAGTCGCTGAACGGCATCGACCCGGTCGACGTCAAGCGCTCCTACCGGTACGAGCAGGGGTTCACCTTCGAGCTGAACCTGGCCGGCGCCGGCGACCGGGCCCGCCAGGCCTTCGTCGACGGAAAGCGCGCATGACGCGGGGGGTTCCGGAGGGTCGTCCCCCCGGGCCAGCACTGACGCCCGACGAGATGGTCGCCGAGCTGCGCGACGGGATGACGGTCGGGATCGGCGGCTGGGGTTCGCGGCGCAAGCCGATGGCGCTGGTCCGCGCGATCCTGCGCTCGGGGCTCAAGAACCTCACGATCGTGTCCTACGCGGGGCCCGACGTCGGGCTGCTGGTCGCCTCCGGGCAGGCCAAGCGGGTCGTGACCGGGTTCGCGTCGCTGGACTCGATCGCGCTCGAACCGCACTTCCGGCGGGCCAGGCAGGCCGGGACGGTCGAGCTGACCGAACTCGACGAGGGCATGCTGCACTGGGGCCTGCTCGCCGCCGCGCACCGGCTGCCGTTCCTGCCGATCCGGGCGGGCCTGCGCTCCGGCGTGCTCGAGGTCAACCCGGAGCTGCGCACGATCCGCTCCCCGTACGGCGACCCGTTCGGCCTCGGGGAAGAGCTGGTGGCCATGCCGGCGCTGCGGCTCGACGCCGCGCTGGTCCACATGAACCGGGCCGACGCCGCGGGCAACGGCCAGTATCTCGGCCCCGATCCGTACTTCGACGACCTGTTCTGCCTGGCGGCCGAACGCGCCTACGTCTCGTGCGAGCGGATCGTGCCGTCGCTGGACGGGCCGCCGCAGACCCTGCTGCTCAACCGGGCCATGGTGCACGCCGTCGCGGAGACGCCGAACGGCGCGCACTTCACCAGCTGCGTCCCCGACTACGGCCGGGACGAGGCGTTCCAGAAGCGCTACGCCCGAGCCGCGGCCGACCCGGAGGAATGGCGCCGTTTCACGGGGCAGTACCTGGCCGGCGACGAGGCCGCCTACCAGGAAGCCGTCCGGTGAACCCGACTAGGGCCGAGGTCTGCGTGGTGGCCTGCGCCGAGGCGTGGCGCGGCGACGGCGCGATCCTGGCCAGCCCGATGGGGCTGATCCCGTCGCTGGGCGCCCGGCTGGCCCGGCTCACGTTCGCGCCGGACCTGCTGCTGACCGACGGCGAGGCGTACCTGCTCGACGCGGACGGCGCCGTGGAGGGCTGGCTGCCGTACGCCAAGGTGTTCACGATGCTCGCGGCGGGCCGCCGGCACGCGATGATGGGCGCGGCGCAGATCGACAGGTACGGGAACCAGAACATCTCCTGCATCGGCGACTGGAAGCGCCCGAAGGCGCAGCTGCTCGGGGTGCGCGGCGCGCCGGGGAACACGGTGAACCACCCGGTCAGCTACTGGATCCCCCGGCACTCCCCCCGGGTCTTCACCGAAACCGTGGACATGGTCTGCGGGGTCGGCTACGACCGGGGCGCGCGCGAGCTGCGCGTGGTGGTGACCAACCTGGCGGTGCTGGACTTCGGGGCTGCGGACCTGGAGGCTGGGGAGCGCGCGATGCGGGTCCGTTCGGTCCATCCGGGGGTGGAGGTCGGCGAGGTGCTCGCCGCCACCGGCTTCCCGCTCGCCGTCCCGGACGAGGTGCCGGTGACCCGGCGGCCCACGGCGGCCGAGCTCGACCTGATCAGGACCCGGCTCGACCCCGGCGGGGCGCGGGAACGCGAGCTGGCATGATCCGCACCCCGCTGACCGAGCTGCTGGGCATCCGCTACCCCATCGTGCAGGCCGCGATGGGCTACGTGTCCGGGCCGCGGCTGGCCGCGGCGACCTCGAGCGCCGGGGGTCTCGGCCTGATCGCGTCGGCCACGATGAGCCTGGCCGAGCTGGCAGGCGCGATCAAGGAGACGGCGGAGCGGACCGCCGGGCCGTTCGGGGTCAACCTGCGCGCCGACGCGCCCGACGCCGCCGAGCGAGTCAAGCTGATCATCGCCGGGCAGGTGCCCGTCGCCTCGTTCGCGCAGGCCCCGAAGCCGGAGCTGATCAAGGCGCTCAAGGACGCCGGGGTGGTCACCATCGCCTCGGTGGGCGCGCGCAGGCACGCCGAGAAGGCCGCCGGGTGGGGCATCGACGCGGTGATCGCGACCGGCGGCGAGGGCGGCGGCCACGTCGGCGCGGTGCCGACCAGCCTGCTGATCCCCCAGGTCGCGGCCGCGGTGGACATCCCGGTGATCGCGGCCGGCGGGTTCTTCGACGGCCGCGGCCTGGTCGCGGCGCTGGCCTGGGGCGCGGCCGGCATCGCGATGGGCACCCGGTTCCTGCTCACCAGCGACAGCCCGGTGGCCGCGGCGGTCAAGCAGGTCTACCTGGCGGCGGGCCTGGACGGCACGGTGGTCACCAGGCGGGTCGACGGAGTGCCGCACCGGGTACTACGGACGACAATGGTCGACCACCTAGAGGGAACGGGAGCGGGGGCGGGGGCGGGGGCGGGCTGGCTGAGCGGGACTCGGCGGGCGGCGGCCCTGGTCCGGTCGGCACGCAACGCCGCGGCGTTCCGCGGGCTGTCCGGGATGAGCTGGCGGGAGATGCTGCGGGAGGGCGGGGCCCTGCACCGGGGAACGGGGCACCGGGACAGCGGGCTGAGCTGGGGGCAGGTGCTGATGGCGGCGAACACCCCGGTGCTGCTCCGCGCGGCCATGGTGGACGGCCGGGCCGATCTCGGGCTGATGTCGTCCGGGCAGGTGACCGGGCTGATCGGCGACCTGCCGTCGTGCGCGGAGCTGATCGAGGCGATCATGACCGAGGCCGCGGACACCCTGGACCGGCTGGAGGGGGCCAGGAAGGCGTGAGCCGGGACCGTTCGGCATCAAGATTTTAATCCGAACGGTCCGGGTCATCCGCCGGCACTTTCGCGAGGAGCCCGGCCGCCTGGCGCGCCTGTTCCGGGTTCCCCGTATCGACGGCCCGCCGGAAGGCTGCGCGCGCCCCGGCCAGGTCTCCCTGGTCCTGGAGCAGCATGCCGCGACCGATCATCGCGACCGGGGCTATCCCCGGCTGACCGGACGCGATGGCCGCCTCGAAGGCGACGCGCGCCTGCAGGAACTGCCTGCGCTGGTAGTACAGCAGGCCAAGCTTCAGCGTCGCGCCGGGCGCGCGCTCGGCATGGCCGGCGTCCGCCACCAGCTGGTACGCCTTCAGGGCGCCGGCCAGGTCGCCGTCCTTCTCCAGCAGGGGGGCCAGTTTCCAGGCGGCCATCTCGACCGGCTTGGGGTCGCCCCCCGAGTCGACGGCCTGCTGATAGGCCGACCGCGCGCCCGCGAGGTCGCCCTGCTTTTCCAGCATGAGCCCGAGGTTGTACGCGACCCCGGGGGGACACTTCTGCGGCCCGTCGGCGACCGCCCGCTGGTAGGCAGCCCGGGCCCCGTCGAGGTCTCCCTGGTGCCTGAGCAGGTCGCCGAGGAGGCCGGCGGCGAGCCCGGCCATGTCGGGGTCGCCGGTGTCGACCGCCTGCCGCAGCGCGGCCAGGGCGCCGTCGAGGTCCCCGAGCTGCTGGCGGACGAGGGCCAGGAAGTACAGCGGGAACGCGGGCCGGGGCAGCTGGCCCGAGCTGAGCGCGTGCTCGTACGCGGCCCGGGCGCCGATGAAGTCCCTGTCCCTGCGCAGGATGTCGCCGAGGGCGTCCGCGGCCCGCGGGCTGTGCTCCGGGTGCCCGAAGGCGAGGGCCCGCTCGTAGCCGGCGCGCGCGCCGGCGCGGTCTCCGTCCGCGACCAGCATGCCCGCGAGGTTCATGGCCGCGGCTGGTCCCCATTCGCGGTGGCCGGACTCGATCGCCTGCGCGTAGGCGGCGCGGGCGGCGTCGTGATCGCCGGCCGTCTGCAGCATGATCCCGAGGTTGATGGTGGCGGCCGGCGCGAACTCGGGATGGCCGGAACTGATGGCCTGCTCGTAGCAGGCCCGGGCCTTGCCGTAGGCCTTCCTCCGGTCCCAGTAGATGCCGAGGTTGACCGCGGCCTCGGGATCGCCGGCCCGGGCGGCCCGCTCCAGGGCGGTCTTCAGTTCCACCTCGGCCTTCACCGCGCCGAGGTACTCGCGGGGGCTCCTGCGGTCAGCCATGGCTCACCTCCGGGGCCCGGTGTATCACAGCCGCTCGATGATGGTCACGTTAGCCTGGCCGCCG
>CAVRMX010000027.1:0-212372 GCA_963722275.1 uncultured Actinomycetes bacterium
GGCGGCCAGCCCTCCGCCGCGGCGGCCGACCGGAGTGCGCACGGCGTCGATAATGAAGGCCTCGGGCATCCGCGCCTACCCATGTAGACTACTAGAACACGTTCTATTTTAGGGGAACGCATGCGCATCGCCTACACCCCGGAGCAGGAACGGCTGCGGCGCGAGCTGCGCGCGTACTTCGCCGCCCTGATGACGGCGGAGATCCGGGCGGCGCTGGCCGGGGGCGACGGCGACTACGGGGACGGGCAGGCCTACCGCGAGGTCGTCCGGCAGCTCGGCCGGGACGGCTGGCTGGCGCTGAGCTGGCCTGCCGAGCACGGCGGGCGCGGCGGCACCATGCTGGACCAGCTCATCTTCACCGACGAGGCGGCGGTCGCGCGGGTGCCGGTGCCGTTCCTGACCATCAACACGGTGGGCCCCACGATCATGCGGTTCGGGACGCCGGAGCAGAAGGCGTTCTACCTGCCGCGGATCGCCGCGGGCGAGCTCCACTTCTCGATCGGGTACTCCGAGCCGGAGGCCGGCACCGACCTGGCGTCTTTGCGGACAGTGGCCGTGCGGGACGGCGAGGAGTACGTGATCGACGGCCAGAAGATGTGGACCAGCCTGATCTCCTGCGCCGACTACGTCTCGGCTGGCCTGCCGCACCGACCCGGCGGCCGAGCGGCACCGGGGCCTGTCCATCATCATCGTGCCCACCTCGGCGGCGGGCTTCTCCTGGACGCCGGTGCGGACCGTCGCGGGCGTGACCACCAGCGCGACGTACTACTCCTCGGTGCGGGTGCCCGTGTCCTCGCTGGTGGGCGAGGAGAACCGGGGCTGGCCGCTGATCACCAACCAGCTCAACCACGAGCGGGTGGCGCTGACCTCCGCGGCGCCGGTGATGTCGGCGCTCGCCGAGGTGCGGGACTGGGCCGGGTCGGCCAGGCTGGCCGGCGGGCAGCGGGTGATCGACGCCGAGTGGGTGCAGCTGAACCTGGCCCGGGTGCACGCCAAGGCGGAGTTCCTCAAGCTGATGAACTGGAAGATCGCGTCCTCGGAGGCGGTCGTGGGGCCGGCCGCGGCGTCAGCCACCAAGGTGTTCGGCACCGAGTTCGCGGTCGAGGCGTACCGGCTGCTGATGGAGGTGCTTGGCGCTTCCGCTGTGGTGCGGTCGGGCTCGGCCGGCGAGGTGCTGGCCGGGCGGATCGAGCGGGCGCACCGGGCCGCGCTCGTCCTGACCTTCGGCGGCGGCACCAACGAGATCCAGCGCGACATCATCGCGGCGGCCGGGCTCGGCCTGCCCCTGGCCCGCCGGTAGGAGGCTCGATGGACTTCACGCCCAGCGAGGCGCAGGCGGAACTGGCCGGGCTGGCCAGGAAGATCCTGGCCGAACGGGACGCGCCCTGGGCCGACCTGGCCGCGGCCGGAGTGCTCGCGGCCGGGCTGCCCGAGGCGCTCGGCGGGGCGGGGCTGGGGCTGCTCGAGCAGTGTTCGGTGCTGACGGAGCTCGGACGGGCGGTGGCCGATGTGCCCTACCTCGCCTCGGTCGTGCTCGGGGCGGGCGCGATCGCCTCGTTCGGGACGCCGGCGCAGCGGGACCGGTGGGCGGCCCCGGCCGGGCAAGGATCGGTCGTGCTCACCGCCGCGCTGTCGGAAGAGGACGGCGACGACCCTGGGTGTCCGTCGGCTCGTGCCGTGCGCCGCGACGGCCGGTGGGCGCTGTCCGGGGTGAAGACCGCGGTGCCGGCCGCGCCGCGGGCGGACCTGTTCCTGGTGCCCGCCGCCTCGCCGGACGGGGTGCTGGTGTTCCTGATCCCGGCGTCCGAGGTGACGGTGCAGCCGCAGCAGCTGACCGACTTCGCCGAGGCCGGCCGGGTGGTGCTGGACGGTGTCGTCCTTGACGACGACCAGGTGCTCGGGCCGGGGCGGGGGGCGGAGGTCGCGCGGTGGCTGGTGGCGCGGGCCACCGTCGGGCTGTGCGCGGTGCAGGCCGGGGTGATCGAGCGGGCGCTGGAGCTGACCGCGGAGTACGCGCGGAGCCGGGAGCAGTTCGGCCGTCCGATCGGCTCGTTCCAGGCGGTGACGCAGCGGCTGGCCGACGCCTACATCGACGCCGAGGCGGTCCGGCTCACCATGTGGCAGGCCGCCTGGCTGCTTGCTTCGGGTTCTGCCGCCGCGGCCGAGGTGGCCACGGCCAAGTTCTGGGCCGCCAAGGCCGGCCACCGGATGGCGCACACCGCGGTCCACGTGCACGGCGGTCTTGGGATCGACGTGACCTACCCGGTGCACCGCTACTTCACCGCGGCCAAGCATCACGAGTTCGCGCTCGGCGGCGCGACTCTTCAGCTACGCCGCATCGGCGCCATCCTCGCGGGCTAGGGGGGCCAGTGAGGGGTGCCAGTGAGGGGCGAGGTGATGGCGGGGTGGCGGCCGGGCCGGAGATCATCTGGGCGGGCACCGAGCTCCGGCCCGTTCGGCTGGTGCCGGAGATCCGGCTGCACCAGGCCAGCGATCCGATCGGCATGTGGCAGCGCACCGAACTGGCTTCCGGGCGGTCCGGCCTGGATCCGCCGTTCTGGGCGTTCGCCTGGGCCGGCGGCCAGGCGCTGGCCCGGTACCTGCTCGACCACCCGGAGGCGGTCCGCGGCCGGCGCGTGATCGACATCGCCTCCGGCTCCGGGCTGGTGGCCATCGCCGCCGCCCGGGCCGGGGCGGCGGCCGTGACCGGGTACGACATCGACCCGCTCGCGGCCGCCGCGATCGGCCTGAACGCCGAGGCCAACGGCGTCACCGTGCCGGCCGTGTGCGCCGATGTCCTGGCCGGGGACGCGCCTCCCGGGACCGATCTGGTGCTGGTAGCCGACGCCTTCTACCAGCGCGACCTGGCCGATCGGGTGATGCGGTTCCTGGAGCGCGCCCGCGCCGGCGATATCGCCGTGCTGGTCTCCGACTTCGGCCGGGCGTACCTGCCCCGCGACCGGCTGAGCCCGCTGGCCAGCTACGACGTGTCCGGCCTGGCTGGGCTGGAAGACAGCGACGTCAAGCGCACGACCATCTGGACCCTCAGTGCTCTCTAACCCGATGCTGTCTAACCCGATCGGATGAGGCCACGACCTTAACGGACACGCTTTAGGCGCCGAGCGCGCGCAGGCCGTCGGGGATGGTCCGGCCCTTGAACTGCTCGGCGTCGCTGACGATCTTGGTCAGCGTGTCACGCAGTCCCGGGCTGCCTCTTTCGGCCAGTTCGGCCGCGAGCGTCTGGGCGCGGCTGACGAGATCGGCGTCGAGCGGGACGTCACGGGACGCCGCCGCCTCCACCGCGGCCAGGAGATCGACGGCCCGGTCCCGCAGCGCATGGTCGGTGACGATCAGCTTCGTCAGCTCCGCGCCGTGCCTGACCAGCGATTCCGCCAGGCCGGCACCGGCCGCCGTCACCAGCAGGGCCTGGTCACGGAACGCCCGGAGCAGATCCAGCCGGCCCGTCAGCTCCGTACCGCGAGCCAGTTCGGTGACCGCGCAGACGCACTCCAGGCAGAACTGGACAAGACCGGAGGACACCTCGGTGATGATGTTGAGAGCCTCGGAATAGGGCGGCTGGAACTCGGTCCCGGTCTCCACCGTGTACGCGTACACGCGGGATTTCTTGCCGTCGGTGAAGTGCCGGCTGTAGGAGTAGTCATCGGACGTAGCCGATGTGGGATAGAGCTTGATGCTCTGCTTCACCGCGTACGAGGTGCCGCGGACGGCCTGGATCGCACCCTGTACGGCGCTGCCGGTCGAGGTGTACCAGTCCAGGTCGGCCCGCGGGATGTACTCGCCGTACAGGGCGCTGCCGGGGACGCCGCGCAGGCCGTCGTAGGCGGGGTTCTGGAAGTTCTTGCTGGGGTCGGTCACCTGGTCGTCGGCGTCGCCCCACGAGTAGAGCATGTCGTCCGAGTACGAGTGGACGTCGATCATGCCCATGATGTCCGGGTAGCTGTCGAGCAGCCACCGGACGTTGCGGGTCTCCGGCTCGGAGAACGCGCTCGGGCCCTTGTAGATCTGGTAGTCGCACGGGCTGGAGCTGGTGCCGATGCCGCTGGACCACAGGAGGTCGAAATTCCGGTTGATGTCGACGCCGTAACAGCCGCTGGCCGGGTCGAGACGGCGGTTCTTCCGCCACCACACGTCGCCGCCCGGCGCCTGGACGTACGCCCGGCCGTCGGGGTTGACCAGCGGGAAGATGAAGACATCCAGGCTCTCGACGATCAGCTTGACCATGCCGTCGTTGTACGACTTCGGCCCGAAGGTCAGGCCGGTCCCGTCCGCGTACGCCTGGCAGAGGTCAAGTGCGAACGAGACGAGCAGATCGGGGTTGACGACCTCGCGGGCGTGAACACCGCCAAGGAAGAGAACCCCGCGCCGACCGCTACCGCTGCCGGACGCGATCTTGAGAGCCCGGCTGGTCCGGCCCTCGACCGAGGTCTCCGGCAGGGGGATCGCCTGGCAGAAGGCGGGGTAGGTGGCGGCAAGGTACTGGACGCAGGCCTCGATGCCGTCGGCAGTCAGGTAGCCCATCGTTATCGCCTCCGCCGGTCTTCGAGCCATCCCTCGAACTCCGAGGGGTCAAGGTGGGCCCGGGCCCGCCTGGAGGCCTCCTCGACCAGCAGCACCTGGTGCCCGTCGTCGACGAGGCGGCCTGCATCGGCGAGGGTCAGCAGGCCGTCCACGACCACCCGTTCCCCGTCCTCTCGGACGGACTCCTCGAACAGGTCAAGGCCGTAGCGCATGGCCCGGCCTACCTGGGCCCGGCCCGATATGTACACGGTCACGAAGTAGCGGCGCGCCTGGCCGGCACCCGGTTCGGCGCGACCTTCGCCCTCTAGGCTCATAACTCCCCCTCCGACAAGTGGAACGTTCTCTTGCCTGAAGGAGGCGGACAGCGCCTTCCTGATACGGATTCAGCGGATCAGGATCGCGATCTTCTCCAGGTGGCGCGGGTCGGAGTTCACGGAGAACGTGGTCAGGGATCGGCATGACCTATCCGGTACACCGGTATTTCGTGCGGCCAAGCGGCACGAGTTCGCGCTCGGCGGCGCCACCGCGCAACTCCGGCGCATCGGTGACGTCCTGGCAGGCTAAGTTCTACAAGCGTGAGTGTTTTCTGGAGGGTGATCAAGAAACTCCTCTGCCCGCGGTGCGGTGACGTGCTCGCGGACGTCGACTACCGTCCGATGGTGGGCAGCCTGGCGCTCAGCGCACCCGAGGGGTACAAGCTCACCCCGGAGATCGGCGCGATCCACCTTCGGCGCGTTGAGCAGGAGCTGGCCACGGCCGACTCCACCGCCGGAGCCGACGAGGCGCGGACGCGCCTTGAGTTCGTCCGGCACAATATCGGCGAGGTGATGTACGACCTGCCGTGCCATCGGGGGCACTACACGCTGGCCACCGCGCCGCAGATCACCCGGGCCCTGCGCCGGGCCAAGGGAGACTGGGTGAGCCTGAACGATGCCTGACACGCGGATACTCGACGCGCCGGTCACGGCGGTGACCGTCTTCCGGGACGGCGCCCGCGTGCAGCGCAGCGGCACGGTGAGCATGGCGCAGGGACGGCAGGCGGTGGTGATCGGCGGCCTGCCGGCCGGCCTGGATCCGGCGTCGGTCCGGGTCGGGGCCCGCGGCCCCGGCCTGACCCTGTTGAACGTCGAGGTTCACCACGGGTACCGTACCGATCCGCTCCGGGAGGAGACCGCGCGGCTGCGGGCGGAGGCCGAACGGTGCCGCGACGCGGTCCGGGCGCTCGACGACGAGGACGCCGCCGTGCAGGCGCGGCTTGACTTCCTGGGCCACCTGTCCGGGGCGGCCGCCACGGCGCTGGCCCGGGCGGTGGGCTTCGGCCGGGCCAGCCACGACGACCTGGCTCAGATGGCCGGTCACCTGTCGGCCGACACGGCGGACGCGCTCGCCGGGCGCCGCGGCATCGCGGCGCGGAGCCGCGACGCCCGCCGCGAGCTCGAGGCCGCCGAGCGGCGCCTGGAGGAGGCGGAGCTACGGGCCGGCCAGCCCGCCGCCTACACCGACGTGTCCGCGATCCTGGAGGCCGACGCTGCGGCCCAGGCTGCGGTGGAGCTGTCTTACCACGTGCCCGGCGCTTCCTGGCGGCCGCTGTACGACCTGACGCTGGACGGCGAGGAGCTGGCGGTCAGCTACCTGGCCGAGGTGACCCAGCAGACGGGTGAGGACTGGCCCGCGGTGGAGCTGGTCCTGGCCACCACGCGGCGTGGCCGGCATCAGGGCCTGCCCGAGCTGGATCCGTGGTACATCGGGAAGGCTCCTCCTCCGGGTGCTCTCCCGCCCGCGATGCCGCGGATGCCCCGCCGGGCCATGGCCGTCGCGGCGGGCGCCGCGCAGCCCGGCGGGCCGGAAGCCGCGGTACTCATGGCCGAACCCAGCGACTCGATGGGGGCTGGCCTGGTCTACCGGGTCCAGCGTCCGCTGGCCGTGCCGGCTGACGGCGGGCCGCACACGACCAGCATCGGCCGGTTCGGCCTCGACGCCGCGCTCGACCACCTCACGGTGCCGGTGCTCGCCCCCGAGGCCTACCTGCGGGCGACCGTCACCAACACCTCGCCGCTGCTGCTCCTGCCCGGTCCGGCCCGGGTCTTCCACGGGACCCAGTTCGTCGGGGAGACATCACTGGAGACCGTGGCCGCGGGCGAGGAGTTCGAGCTGCAGCTCGGCGTGGATGACCAGATCAGGGTGGAACGCAAGCTGCGCCGGCGGAGCACCGGCAAGGCCGTCATCGGCGGCACCCGCACCATCGACGTCGGCTACGAGATAGCCGTGGAGAACCACCGCCACAGCCGAACCCGGGTCAGCGTCCATGATCGCGTCCCGGTGTCCACCGACGGCGACATCAGGGTCCGGCTCCGGGAAACGAGCCCGGCCCCGGCCACGCAAACCGACCTGGGCGAGCTCACCTGGGAGCTCTCGCTCGACGGTGGCCAGGAGGCGACGGTCAGCTACCGGTTCACCGTCGAGCATCCGGCCCAGGTCACGGTGACCGGGATCTGACCCGGGTGGCCGCGATCGGGTCGGGGATGTGGCGGCGCGCCTGCGCGGCCGGGCAGGCGCTCGACCTGCTGCACGCCCGGGTGACCGAGCCCTACGCCCCGCACGTGCACGAGGAGTACGCGGTCGGCGCGTGCACCGCGGGCCGGGAGGTGATCCGCTACCGCGGGACGCTGCACTACGCGGGGCCGGGCAGCGTAGTGGTCCTGGAGCCCGGCGAAGCGCACACCGGGGCCCCGGCCGATCCCCCGGACTTCACCTACCGGGTGATGTACCCGGCCGCGGGACTGCTGTCTGACGGGCTGGGGCGGACACCGCGATTCCGCGAGCCGGTCATCGCCGATACCGGGCTGGCGGCGGAACTGCGCCGACTGCACGCCGCGCTGGGCGCCGGGCTGGCGGAGACGCAGCCGCTGGAGGCCGAATCGCGGCTGTCCTGGCTGCTGGGAGAGCTCGCCCGGCGGCACGCCTCGCCGTCAGGGACTTCGAGGTACGCGGCGCGGGCCGGGTGGCCCGGCTGGTGATGACGCAGCTGGCCGACCGGCTGGTGAGCCCGCCCGCGCTGGCCGAGATCGCCGCCGAGACCGGGCTGTCCCGCTATCAGCTGGTCCGCTCGTTCCGCACCGAGGTCGGCATGCCGCCGTACGCCTGGCTGGCCCAGTTCCGGGTGACCCAGGCCCGGGCGCTGCTCGAGCGGGGCTGCCGCCCGGCCGAAGCCGCGGCGCTGACCGGGTTCGCCGATCAGGCCCACCTGACCAGGTGGTTCCGGCGGGTGGTCGGGGTCACCCCGGGGGTGTACCGCAACAGCGTTCAAGACAGCGCCCCGCGGCATGAGTCATGCTGACTTGGTGATACGGATTATGAGGGTGCGGTGAGCCGCAAGGGCTGGATCCTGTTCGCGGTGATGTGCCTGGTATGGGGCATTCCCTACCTGTTCATCAAGGTCGCGGTCGGGGAGGTTTCTGTCCCCGTGGTGGTGTTCGCCCGGACGGCGCTCGGGGCGCTGCTCCTGCTCCCGCTGGCGGTGCACTCTGCTCGTAAGGGCGGGGGGCAGCTTGGCACGCTGCGCCGGCACTGGCGGCCGCTCGTCGCCTTTGCCGTGCTGGAGATGATCGTGCCGTGGGGCCTGCTGTCGGCGGCCGAACGGAAGCTGCCCAGCTCGCTCGCTGGCCTGCTGATCGCGGCCGTGCCGATCATCAGCGTGGTGGCCGCCCGGCTCACCGGCGGCACCGAGCGGCTCAGCCCGCGGCGCTGGGCCGGCCTGGTCATCGGCCTGGCCGGCGTGGCGCTGCTGGCCGCTCCGGACCTGGGCGGCGGCAACGGCCTGGCGGTGGCCGAGGTGCTGCTGGTCGCGCTCGGGTACGCGACCGCCCCGCTGATCGCGGCGCGGAAGCTGGCCGACGTCCCGGCCCTGCCCATGACCGCGGCCTGCCTGAGCCTGGGCGCGCTCGTCTGGCTGCCCGCGGCGGTCCTGACCTGGCCGCACCAGGTACCGTCCGGCCGTGTGCTGGGCGCGCTGGCCGCGCTCGGCGTCATCTGCACGGCCTTCGCGTTCCTCGTCTTCCTCGCGCTGATCAGGGAGGCGGGCACGTCGCGGGCGATGGTCTTCACCTACGTGAACCCCGCCGTGGCCGTGGCGGCGGGCGTCGCCTTCCTGTCCGAGCCCTTCACCGTCACGATCGCCGCGTCGTTCGCGCTGATCCTGGCCGGTTCGCTGCTGGCCACCTGGACCGCCCGCGGCCCGGCCGAAGCGGCCGGCCCGGCGGATCAGGCCGGCCCGGCGGATCAGGCCGGCCCGGCGCCGGTCAGTCGGCGCAGACCGCCCAGGCTTCGATCTCGATCATCAGATCCGGCATCGCCAGCGCGGTGACCTGGACCGCCGTGCTGGCCGGCGGGCGGGCGGTGTCGACGTATTCGTCGCGGACCGTGCGGACGACCGGGAGCATCGCGATGTCGGTGACGTAGTAGTTCAGCTTGATCACGTCGGTGAACGACGCTCCCGCCGCGGCCAGCGCCCGGTCGAGGTTGGCGAAGACCTGCCGGGTCTGCGCCTCGGGATCGCCCGGCCCGACCAGTTTGCCCTCGTCGTCGAGGGCCACCTGTCCGGAGGTCGCGACCCAGCGGCCGCGTCCGGTCACCGCGTGGCTGTAGCCCGGGCCGGGCGCCAGCCCGCCCGGGGCCCGGAAATGCTGAAGTGCCGACACGTCCCGATCCTCTCCGTTTGCGCGTCAATATCCCGATCCCAGGCTAGCGACGGCCGGCGAAGAGGACGATATGAATTCGCGCATCACTGCATCATGATGCACTGATGTTATGATGGTGCCATGCGTACCACCATCGACCTCCCCGATGATCTTCACGCGCAGGCGGTCGCGATCGCCAGGGACACCCACCAGACGTTGAGCCAGGCCGTCGCCGGGCTCATCCGCCGAGGACTCAGCTCAGGTCACCCAGGTGAGATCACCACGAGCGCCCGCACCGGCCTTCCGGTCGCGCACCTGGGCAAGACGATTACCACTGAGGACGTGCGGCAACTGGAGGACGACGACCAGTGACCGTCCTGCTCGACGCCAACGTGCTCATCGCGCTGCTCGTCGACGATCACGTTCACCACGCGGCCGCCGAGAACTGGTTCGCGGGACTGGACGGCACCTTCGCGACCTGCCCGGTCACCCAGGGCAGCCTGCTGCGCCTGCTCATCCGCGAGGGCCAGCCCGCCGCCACGGCCCGGGCGATCCTGGCGGGGACCACCGCCCACCCGCAGCACGAGTTCTGGCCCGACGATCTTCCGTACACGGATGTCCCGGTCCAGGGAATCATCGGCCACCGCCAGGTCACCGACGCCTACCTGGCCCAGCTCGCGAGGGCCCGCGGAGCCCGGCTCGCCACCTTCGACCAGGCGATGGCCAAGCTCCACGTCGATGTCGCGGACCTCGTCCCTGACCGGGCGGGCTAAGAGCGTGCCCGGCCGGGCCGCGCGGCCATCAGCCCACGGTTCCGAAGAGGCAGCTATGAAGGGCGAGGCTGGTGGGTTCGGTCGGCGGGCGCGGAGACCGGGGTGGGAGCGGCGGAAGTAAGTGGTCGACGTCGGCGACGATGCAGGTGATGTTATCCGGTGGTGCGGGGTGGCGCGCAAATCCTAAGTGAGCGTTGGCCCCCGTGGCGGCTTGGCCGGTGGCCTGCGCGGCGGCGGGGAGCAGCGTCAGTTGCTGGCGGATGCCGTCGAGGAAGAGCTGGAGGCCGTAGCCGAACCGCTCGGCGGGATCGGCCGTGAAGGCCGTGACGGCGAGCTTGTTCTCGATCCCGTCCACGGTCAGCTTCGGCTCCCAGGCACCGCGCTCGGTCAGCTCGATCTGCGCTTGTTCTTCGATGGTGTGGCCGAGCACGTAGTGGAACGCGGCAAAGGCGGCCCAGCCGGCCCGGTCGGGCGGCAGCCCCGCGGCCTGGAGGATCTCGATGACCATGTTGCCGAGCAAGATGGTGTTGGGCTCGGCCACGTAGGTGCCGGCCATGACCCGGGCGCCATCGCGGTGGGACAGGAGCACCTGGCGTAGCCGCCAGCCCAGCGCCGAGAGCTGCTCGTCCCACGACCCGGCCGGCAGATCGGCGGCGAAGTCTTCAAGGAACCGGTCGGCCATCGCGTCGAGCAGGGCCTGCTTGCTCGCGAAATGCCAGTAGAGAGCCCCGGCCTGCACGCCCAGGCGGGTGGCGAGCTTGCGCATCGTCAGCGCGTCCAGCCCGTCGGCGTCGAGCAGGGCTATCGCCACGTCCACCATGTGCTCGCGGCGCAACCGCATCTGGCTCGCTCCTCATCCTCGGGCCGGCCTGTCCGGCTCGCTTGATTCCTCAGACTAGCTTAAATAACTTGAACTTGTTCAACTTGAACTTGTTCAATAGGTTGGGAACCGAAGAGATCTTCCCGAAGGAGTAGCTGTCATGTCCCACCCCGGAACCATCCCCGCGCCGGCGGCCTCGGCCGAGCCGGCTCCCCGGGCGCACGTGCCCCCCGGCGTGATCCTGGCCATCGCGTGCGTGGCCAACTTCATGGTCATCATCGACACGTCGATCGTGAACGTCGCCCTGCCGGCCATGAAGGCCGCTCTCGGACTCTCGGCGGCTGACCAGCAGTGGGTGGTCGATGGCTACCTGATCACCTTCGGCGGGTTCCTGCTCGTCGCGGCCCGCGCCGGTGACCTCTTCGGCCGCAAGGGCGTCTTCCAGGCCGGCCTGCTGGTCTTCACCGCGGGCAGCCTGGCCGGCGGCCTGGCCCAGGATCCGTGGCTGCTGATCGCGGCCCGCGTCCTGCAGGGCATCGGCGCCGCGGCCCTGGCCTCGTCAAGCCTGAGCCTGATCACCGCCAGCCACCCCGAAGGCCCGGCCCGCACCCACGCACTGTCCCTGTGGGCCGCGGTGGGCTCCTCGGCCGGCGCCGTGGGGGTTGTGCTGGGCGGGCTGCTCACCACCGAGCTGTCCTGGCGGTACGTGCTGTTCATCAATGTCCCCATCGGCGTCGCGTTGCTCACCGCCGCCGCTGCCGGCCTGGCGCCGTCCCCGGCCAGGCGCGACTGGGCCCGCCTCGACTTGCCCGGCGCGCTCACCGTGACCGTCGGGGCCGGCTCGGTGGTCTACGCCGTGTCCCAGGCCACCATCAAGGGGTGGGGATCGACCCCCGTCATCGCGGCCCTGGCCGCCGCCGCGGTCCTCCTGGCCGCCTTCGGCATGATCGAGGCCCGCAGCGCGGCCCCGCTTGTCCCGCCCGTCATCCTCAGGCGGCGCAGCCTGGCCGTGGGCAATACCGTCATGGCCTGCCTGGGTGTGGTCATGACCAGCGGCTTTTTCTTCCTGTCTCTCTACCTCCAGCAGATCCTCGGTTACAGCGCGCTGCGCACCGGGGCGGCCATCGTCCCCATGACCGTGCTGCTGGCGGCCGGGCCGCTAGCCGCCAAGCGGCTCCTGCCGCGCTTCGGCCCCCGCTTCCTGACCCTCGCGGGCGGAATCCTCACCACGGCCGGGGTGGCCTGGATGTCCCTGCTCCCCGACCACTCGGACTACCCGGCCCGCATCCTCGGCCCCATGCTGGTCATCGGGGCCGGCATCGGGTTCTCGCTGCTTCCCCTCGCCGCATCCGCCACCGCCGGCATCGAGCCCCGCTACGCCGGGCTGGCCTCCGGCCTGTTCAACACGGCTCGCCAGCTCGGCGGCGCCATCGGCCTCGCCGTGCTCGTCACCATCGCCGCCACCGCCACCCGCCACAGCCACCTCGCCAGCCCTGCGGCCGCCACCGTCCACGGCTACCGCATCGCCCTGCTCATCTGCGCGGCCGTCAGCCTGGCCTCGGTCCTCATTGCCCTCCTCCTGCCCACCTCAGCCAGGGGGGGGGGGGGGGGGGGGGGGGGGGGAGGCGGAAAGGTATTCTCCGGAAAGGATCATCATGAGCTCAGCGCTTGAAACCCTTCGCCGTGACTTCGGCGGCGGCATCATCGAACCGGGTGGAGCGGAGTACGAATCGGCTAGTCGCTCGCTACTGGCTTCGGCCCATCCGGCCCACGTCCTGCGGCCGGGGAGCGTCGCGGACGTGCAAGCAGGCGTCAGATTCGCTGCCGGTGCGGGACTCTTGCTGTCCGTACGAGGCGGCGGCCATGGCTTTCCGGGCTTCGGCACCAACGACGGCGGCGTCGTGATCGACCTCAGCCAGCTCGCGAACGTGGAGATCATCGACTCCGAACGTCACCTCGTGCGGATCGGCGGCGGCGCCACTTGGGGTCAGGTCGCGACGGCCTTGACCCCGCATGGCCTGGCGATCTCCTCGGGCGACACCAAGAGCGTAGGAGTTGGTGGGCTGACCTTGACCGGCGGCATCGGCTGGAAGGTCAGGAAGTACGGTCTGGCCCTGGACAACGTGGCCGCCGCAGAGGTGGTCACGGCCAGCGGAGAGGTCGTGCGTGCGAGCGCCGAGGAGAACCCGGAGCTGTTCTGGGCGATCCGCGGTGGCGGCGGCAATTTCGGGATCGTGACCGCCTTCGATTTCGCGGCGCACCCGACGACGGACGTCTTTTACGGCACGATCGCCTTCGCGGCGTCGGAGGCGGCCACCGTCATTCAGGGCTGGGCGGACTACCTCCGGACCGCCCCGGACGAGCTCACGTCCACCGTGGACCTCGCCAATCCATTCCGCGGACCCGAAGCGCCGGTCGGGATCCACGTCGCCTTTGACGGCGACGACCCGGAACTCGCGGCGCGCGCCATCGACCCGATCCGCCGGCTCGGCACGGTGACCGGCGACGATATCGCGCTGCAACCCTACGCGGACACGCTCGCGGACGGCCCGCCCCCGCCGCCTGGCCTCCAGTTCACACTCCGCAGCGCATTTGCCGACAAGGAATCGGTACCGGAGGTCCTGCAGATCCTGGCTGAGGTCAGGGCATCGGAGCGGTCACCGTTCATCGCCGTTCGCAGTGTCGGCGGCGCGGTAGCCCGGGTCCCCGACGACAGCACCGCCTACGCGCACCGCCAGGCGGAGTTGATGGTCATGACGACCAGTGCCGGTCCGAAGCCGGTCGTCGAGGCCGCCCGTCCTGCCCTGGCAGCGATCTGGGCGAGGCTCGCACCTCACGTCAGCGGCGCCTACGCCAACTTCCTCTCTTCTGCCACCGCGACCGATGTCGCCGCGATTTACCCATCGGAGGTCTACAGCCGGCTCGCGGCGGTCAAGCGGCAGTACGACCCCGGCAACCTTTTCGCCGGCAACCACAACGTCCGGCCGCATGAGCCAGTGGCCCGGAAGCTAGCAGGGGGGCCGGAGATGGCCAGCCCCGGCAATCGGCCCTAGGCTTCTTACTGTGGCCGCGATCGAGTTCGACGAGCGAGACCTTGATGCCCGCGTGCCCGACCTGGCCGCGGGCGGGGCGTGGACCCGGGTGCGGCTACGGTGGCGGCGAGACCCGCTGACCGGAGCCAGCGCCCGGATCCTGACCGGGGTTAAGCTGCAGCCGGATACGCGGCCGGACCTCACCGAGCTGACCGCGAAGCCAGCCTTCTGCCCATTCGACAGCGAGCACCTGGAGCGGGCTACGGTCCCGTTTCCCGCCGAGCTCACGGGCGAGGGCCGTATCCGCGTGGGCCGTGCCGTCGTGGTGCCCAACATCATGGCGTACGCCACCCACAGCGCGGTCGGCATCTACGATCCCGGACGGCATTTCCTGGATCTGGACGAGCTGACCCCGCCCCTGATGGGGGACGCCCTGGCGGCCATGGTCCGGCACGCCCGCGCGGTGCGGCGACTGGACCCGGCGGCGGCCTGGAGCTCCGTCAACGCCAACTACCTGCCGCCGTCGGGTGCCTCGCTGGTGCACCCCCACCTGCAGTCCGCGCATGACTCCTGCGGCCTGACCGGCCAGCGCCAGCTCGTCGAGCGGTCGGGGGCCTGGCAGGACGGGCACGGATCGTCGTACTGGACGGCCTTGCTCGAGGAGGAGGCCGGCGGCCCCCGGTGGGTCGGCCGCACCGGCCGGGTGGCCTGGCTGACCCCGTTCGCCCCGACCGGATTCGGTGAAGTCTGGGGCGTAGCCGGCGGGGCCGCCGACCTGACCGACCTGACCGAGCAGGATGCGGCCGATCTCGGGCAGGGGCTGTCTCAGATCCTCGCCACCTACCGTGCCTGGAACCTGGCCTCGTTCAACTTCGCCCTGATCGGCGGCGGACCGCAGGCCCGCGAACGCGGGCACCAGGTGCTGCTCAAGGTCGTCAGCCGGTCCAACCCGGACCCGGTGTACCGCAGCGACGCCACCTACTTCGAGCGTCTCCTGGGGGAGGCACTCATCGACGTGAGCCCGGAGGAGGTGGCAGACGCTGTCCGGGCCAGATTCTGACCGGCACGTGCCGCGAGCCTCGTGCAACCAGTCAGCAGCGGATGGGGCTGCTCGGCCGACAGGCGGTCCAGTGCCGCCTGCATCTGCCCGGTGATCTGGAGGTAGCAGGCCGAGACGAGATCGGCGTCGTCGGCCGCGCCGGGGCCGTAGCCCGTCCAGTCGAGCGCGGGCAGGAACTCAAGGGTGATATGCGAAGGCATCGGCGGCGGCGGGGTGAGGACGGAGTTGACCCCGAACGGGGGACCTGCGAGCAGCGGGAAGACCTTGATCCGGACCCGGTCCAGGCCGATCGCGCGGGCCAGGCGGTCGCCGCGGGCCGCCGGGCTCTGTGACGGCGGGCGGGCGCGATGGCAGGGTGAGTGACATGGACGGCTGGGTGCAGGGCGGTTTCGAGGAGGTGGCCCGCGTGTTCCGGCGGCAGCTGGGGCGGACCACGGGCGGCGCGGCGGTCGCGGTGTACTACCGCGGTGAGCTGGTCGTCGACCTATGGGGCGGCCGGCGCACGGAGGCCGAGCCGTGGCAGCGTGACACGCTGGCGATGTGCTTCAGCACGACCAAGGGGGTCGTCTCGACGGCGCTGCACCTGCTGGCCGACCGCAGGCAGATCCAGTACGACGCGCCGGTCGCGGCCTACTGGCCGGAGTTCGCGCAAGGCGGGAAGGAACTCGTCACGGTGCGTCATGTGCTGACCCATTCGGCCGGGCTGCACCGGATGCGCACGCTGGTGGACCACGCGCGGCAGATGCTGGACTGGGAGTACATGGTGACGGCCCTGGCGCGGGCCGAGCCGGCCTACGAGCCGGGCACCCGGCACGGCTACCACGCGCTGACCTACGGATGGCTAGCCGGGGAACTGATCCGCCGGGTGTCGGGACGGCCGGTCGCGCGGTTCGTCGAGGAGGAAATCGCCCGCCCGCTCGGCCTGGACGGGCTGTATGTCGGGTGCCCGCCTGGAGAGCGCGGGCGGGTCGCGCCGCTGGCTCCCATGGCCGCTCCGCTGGGCCGCCGGCTCGGCCTGCGGCCGGCCGAGGTGCTGGGCGGCCCGGTGGGCCGGATCCCGTCGCTGCTGCGGCTGCCGGTCAACCCGCGCCGGTTCGTCAACGCGCTGCTGCCGCGCGGGATCGAGGACGTGCTGTGGGGCCCGGAGGTGATGGACGCCGAGATCCCGGCGGCGAACGGCTTCTTCACCGCCCGGTCGCTGGCGAAGCTGTACGGGCTGCTGGCCCATGGCGGCGAGATCGGCGGCGTGCGGCTGCTGTCGCCGGAGACCTTGCGGAAGGTCGCCGTGGTGCACTCGCGCGGGCCCGACTTGGTGCTGGCGCTGCCGATGAGCTGGCGGCTCGGCTACCACAGCGCCTTCACGACGCGGGGCGCCGTGCCCGGCGCGTTCGGCCACTTCGGCTTCGGCGGGTCGGGCGGGTGGGCCGACCCGCGGCGCGACCTGGCGCTGGCGATGGTGTGCAACCGCGGTACCGGCACGCCGATCGGCGACCTGCGCATGGCGCAACTCGGCACCGTGCTCGACCGTGCGGTACGCCGGGACTCCCCTACGGCAACTCCGGCCTAGCGGACAAGCTCGGCGAGCTTCTCCAGGTGGGCCGGGTCGCAGTTGAGGGAGAACGTGGTCAGCACGGTCTGCTTCCAGCGCTGGATCTCGTCGGTGATCTTGGCCCAGGGACCGACCAGGGCGACGTCTTCGACCAGCTTGGTGGGGACGGCCGCGATCGCGCTCTTCTTGTCCCCGGCTAGGTAGAAGTCCTGGATGGTGCGGGCCTGCGCCTCGTAGCCCATCCGGACGAATACCTCATGGTGGTAGTTGACACCCCGTGCGCCCATCCCGCCGATGTAGAGAGCCAGGGTCGGGCGGACAAGATCGGCGGCCCGTTCGGTGTCATCGTCGACGATGATGGCCATCGGCCCGCCCACTACGTCAAAGGTGTCCCTGGTTTGCCGCGCGCCGGGGCGGGCGAAGCCCTCGGCCAGGGCCGTGGCGTAGAAATCGTTCATCGCCGGGGAGAAGAAGATAACGTTCCAGCCGTCGGCGATCTCGGCGGCCAGGGCCACGTTCTTCGGGCCCTCCGCGCCCAGGTAGATCGGGATCTCGGTGCGGTACGGGTGCAGGATCGAGCGCAGCGGCTTGCCCAGGCCGGTGCCGCCGCGGTCGGGCGACAGCGGCAGCTGGTAGTGCTTCCCGTCGTAGCTGACCGGTTCGCCGCGCGCGATGACCTGGCGGACGATGTCGATGTACTCGCGGGTGCGCTCCAGCGGCCGGGGATACGGCTCGCCGTACCAGCCCTCCACCACCTGCGGGTTGCTAGTGCCGATGCCGAGCAGCACCCGGCCCTGGGTGAGGTGGTCCATGGTCATGGCGGTCATGGCCAGGGTGACCGGCGGCCGGGCGGACAGCTGGGAGACCGCCGTGCCGAGCTTGATCCGCGAGGTGCGCGAGCCCCACCAGGCCAGCGGGGTCCACGCGTCGCTGCCGTAGGCTTCGGCCGTCCAGATCTGGTCGATCCCGATCCGTTCGGCTGCCTCGAACAAGTCCGCGGCGCCGGGTGGCGGGCCTGCCGACCAGTAGCCGGCCGAGACGCTGATCCTCATCGCAGCCATGTCATCGGAGGTGGTGCAGCCGGTCGAGGACGGCGCTGGTTTCCTGGACGAGTTCGGCCATCAGGTCGGCGACCGGCCTGATCTCGCTCATCCGCCCGACGATCTGCCCGGCCGGCATCGGCACCACGTCCGGCTGCCCGGACCGCATCAGGCGCTGGTGCGCCTCGCTGACCAGCAGGTTCTGCAACGGCATGCGGAGCGGCTCGGGGGCGCCTTCCTGCTCCCAGGCGTCGGTCCACTTGTTCTTGAGCAGCCTGGCCGGCTTGCCGCTGTAGATCCTGGACCGGATCGTGTCCGAAGACGTGGCCGCGAGCAGCGCCTGCTGGACCGCGGGCGCCGTGGAGAGCTGCTGGTACTCGCTCGTGACCAGCCAGGCCGAACCCATCCAGGCTCCGACCGCGCCGAGGGCGAGCGCCGCCGCGACCTGGCGGCCGCAGCCAATCCCGCCCGCGGCCAGCACGGGGACGCCCGCGCCGACGGCGTCGACGATCTCCGGGACCAGGACCATGGTGGCGATCTCGCCGGTGTGCCCGCCCGCCTCGTAGCCCTGGGCGACCACGATGTCCACGCCGCTGGCGACCTGCCTGCGGGCGTGTTCCGCCTTCCCGGCCAGCGCGGCCACCAGCATGCCGCGCTCGTGCGCGCTGGCGATGACGTCGGGCGGCGGCGGGCCGAGCGCGTTCGCGATCAGCCGCGCGGGGTGGCCCAGCGCGACCTCGACGTGCTTGCGCGCGATCGAGTGCAGCCAGCCCAGCACGCCGTCGGCGGCCTGCGCGCCGTCCGGCAGCGGCGGTACCCCGAGCCTGAGCAGCGTCTGCTCGACGAAGTCCTTGTGGGTCTGCGGGATCAGCTGGGTGAGGTCCTGCTGACCGCCCTCGGTCGGGACCCGGGCCGGCATGACCACGTCGATGCCGTACGGGCGCCCGTCGGTGTTCCGGTCCATCCAGTCCAGGACGGTGTCCAGTTCGGCCGGGTCGTTGAACCGGACGCAGCCCAGCACGCCGAGGCCGCCGGCCCGGCTGACCGCGGCGGCGACGTGCTCGGACGGGGTGAACCCGACGATGGGGTGCTCGATGCCGAGCAGGTCGCACAGGGCGGTCCTGACCGGGCGGCTCATCGGCGTGTGTCCAGGGTCGGCTCGTGGGCGCCGGCGTACTCGCGCGCCCAGGTGTAGTCGGCCTTGCCGGACACCGTGCGCCTGATCGTGCCGGTGAGCCAGATGCTGCGCGGGACCTTGTAGCCGGCGATGTGGCCGCGGACGTGCTCCACCAGGGCGGCCGGGTCGGGTTCCGCGCCGGGCCTGGGCTGCACCAGCGCCGCCACCCGCTGCCCGAGCAGGTCGTCGGGCAGGCCGATGACCAGCGCGTCGAATACGTCGGGGTGGGATTTCAGCGCGCCCTCCACCTCCTCGGGGAAGACCTTCTCGCCGCCGGAGTTCACGCAGGTGTTGCCGCGGCCGAGCAGCGTCAGCGTGCCGTCTTCCTCCACCCGGGCCATGTCGCCAGGGATCGCGTAGCGCTTCCCGTCCACCTCGGCGAACATGGCCGCGGTCTTGACCGGGTCCTTGTAGTAGCCGAGCGGCACGTGCCCGCCCCGGGCCAGCCTGCCCACCTGGCCGGGTGCCACCGGGTGGTCGTCGTCGCCGATCACGATGACGTCCGGGCCGGCCGTGACCGTGGGACCGCCCCGGTGCTCGTCATCCGCGCTGAGGAACGCGATGCCCGCGAAGCCGGTTTCGGTCGAGCCGATCGCCTCGCTGATGAACACGGTGGGCAGCGCCTTCATGCACGCCTCCTTGACCGCGGGCGAGAACAGCGCGGCCGTGGAGTTGAAGGAGACCAGGGAGGACGTGTCGTAGGCCCCGGCGGCCAGCGCCTCCATCAACGGCCTAGCCATCGCGTCGCCGACCACCGACAGCACGTTGACCTTGTGCCGCTGTACCGCGGCCCAGATCGCGTCCGGATCGAACTTCGGCATGATCACGGCCGTGTCACCGCCGAACAGGCAGGCCAGCGTGGCCACCATGGCGGCGCCGTGGATGAGCGGCGCGGGGGCCATGCGGACCATGCCATCGCCCTCGGCGCCCTGGCGGGACTGCGCCCACTCGTCTTCCAGCGGCTCGCCGGTGATGAAGTCGATACCGCCGCCGAGCGTGCGCCAGATGTCCTCGTGGCGCCACATGACACCCTTCGGATGCCCGGTGGTGCCCCCGGTGTAGATGATGAAGATGTCGTCAGGGCTGCGCGGGGCGAAGTCACGTCCTCCCGGCGCGGCCGACAAGGCCTCGCGGAAGTCCGCGCCTATCGCTACGCGGGGCAATCCGGGGGGCACGACGGCGTCCACGACCGGACCCAGGTCCTGGTCGTAGACCAGCGCGGACAGGTCGGCGTCGCGCAGGTGATACGCCAGTTCGTCGCGCAGGTACCGGTAGTTGATATTGATGGAAGCGGCACGGAGCTTGATGGTGGCGAGCAGCGTTTCCACCGTCTCAACGGAGTTACGGGCGTAGAGGCCGACATGGTCACCGCGACCGACCCCCTGGGCGGCCAGGTGGTGGGCGAGCCGGTTCGCCTCGGCTTCGAGCTCGGTGTACGCGACCTGGCGGTCGCCGAATATCAGCGCGACCCGATCCGGGAAGGTGTCGACGGCATGCTCGAACAGGTCGGCCATGTTCAGTGCCATGGCTAGAAACTAGAACGTGTTACTGTTCTGGGCAAGCCTTTAGGCGCGGCCGATACGAGGAGCGTTCATGGAGGAGCCGCACGCGCTCATCGAGCGCCGGGGGCACGTGCTGATCGTCACGATGAACCGGCCAGCGGCGCGCAACGCGCTGACCGGGCCGATGATGGAGCTGATGCGGCAGGCCTGGGACCTGACCGACAGCGACCCGGACATCCGGGTCTGCGTGCTGACCGGGGCGGGCCGGGCGTTCTGCGCCGGCGCCGACCTCAAGGCGATGACCAGAGACCATCCCGGTTCCCGGCTCGGCGAGCTGGACCTGTCGGTGATCGAGCCGCTGCTCAAGGGCCGCCGGCTGAGCAAGCCGCTGATCGCCGCGGTGGAGGGGCCGGCGATCGCCGGCGGCACCGAGATCCTGCAGGCGTGCGACATCAGGGTGGCCGGGGAGAGCGCGCGGTTCGGGATCTCCGAGGCGCGCTGGGGACTGTTCCCGCTGGGCGGGTCCGCGGTCCGGCTGCCCCGGCAGATCCCGTACACGGTGGCGGCCGACCTGCTGCTCACCGGGCGGCACATCACCGCGGCCGAGGCGCTGTCCATCGGGCTCATCGGCCACGTCGTGCCGGACGGGCAGGCACTCAGCCGGGCCATGGAGATCGCGGAGCTGGTCGCGGCCAACGGGCCGGTCGCGGTGCGCGCGATCCTGCGGGTCATCCGCGAGACCGAGGGCCTGCCGGAGAACGAGGCGTTCGCGTTCGAGTCGAAGACGGGCATGGCCGTGTTCGCGAGCGAGGACGCCAGGGAGGGGCCGCGCGCGTTCGCGGAGAAGCGACGGCCGCAGTTCCGCGGCCGCTAGTAGGCTTGGTCAGGTAACTGGGGTAAGTCCGGTCCGCCTGGCATCACGGGCCCCGTGAGCCCGGGAGCAAGCGGCGCCCCGGCCGTCCGCCAGCGCCCGGGACCTGCCCGGCGCCGCAATTAACGGGGAGGATATGGCTTACCGGGAGGATCCGGGCCGATTGCGATTCGCAGATCAAGAAACAGGAAAGCTAGACCCCTAACGGATGGGTCAGGCGGACTGGCCGACGGATTCAGCTTGGCCGGGTGGGTCAGATGGAGCGGTCGCGGCCGGCCCAGTACGGGTCGCGGAGGCGGCGCTTGTAGAGCTTCCCGTTCGGGTCACGCGGCAGTTCTGAGACGTAGTCGATGCTCTTGGGCAGCTTGAACTTGGCCACCCGGCCGTCGAGGAACGCCAGCAGCTCCGCGGTGAGCTCCGGGCCTGGCTCGGCGCCGGGCGCCGGCTGGACCACCGCCTTGATCTCCTCGCCCCACTCGTCGTGCGGGATCCCGAACACGGCCACGTCGTCGACCGCGGGGTGGCCGGACAGTTCGGCCTCGATCTCGGCCGGGTAGATGTTGACGCCGCCGGAGATGATCATGTCGCTCTTGCGGTCGCAGAGGTAGAGGTAGCCGTCCGCGTCGAGGTAGCCGATGTCCCCCACGGTGAACATGCCGCGGGCGCGCGAGGCGCGCGTCTTCTCCTCGTCCTGGTGGTAGTCGAAGGTCGAGGTGCCCATCCGCATGTACACCAGGCCCGGCTCCCCGGCCGGCAGGTCGTTGCCCTCGGCATCGAGCACCCGGACCTCGCTGCCGAGCCAGGGCTTGCCGACCGACCCGGGACGGGCGAGCCACTCCTGCGCGGTGATGCCGGTCCCGCCGCCCTCGCTGGCCGCGTAGTACTCGGTCACCACCGGGCCCCACCAATCGATCATCCGGCGCTTGACGTCCTGCGGGCACGGCGCGGCGCTGTGGATCGCGGCTCGCATGGACGAGGTGTCGTAGCGGTCGCGGGTGGCCTGCGGCAGCGCGAGCAGCCTGCGGAACTGCGTCGGCACCATGTGCGTGTGGGTGACCCGGTGCCGCTCGATCAGCCGGAGCATCTCCTCGGCCTCGAAGCGGTCCATCAGCACGACCGGGTGGCCGAGCTGGACCGAGATCGTCGCGAAGTTCAGCACCGCCGTGTGATACAGCGGCGAGCAGCACAGGTGCACGTTCTCGTCGAGGGGTTTCAGGCCGAACAGCCCGAAGAACCAGCCGGACGCGGCCGGGACCTTGTCCGGGTCCTCGCCGGTCAGCGGGCGGCGCACGCCCTTGGGCCGGCCCGACGTGCCGGATGTGTAGACCATCGGGGCACCGGCCGTGCGCGGGTCCGGGCGCCCTTCGCCGCCTGCGCCGAGTTCGGTCAGCGGGGCGAAGCCCGGCACCGCGCCGACGGCGAACCTGGCGCGTGGGTCGATGGCCGCGGTTTCGGCCGCCTCCGCCGCGACCTCGCCGAACCTCTCGTGGGCCACGAACGCCCTGGCGCCGCTGTCGGCCAGGATGTAGGCCACCTCGGCGGCGGTCAGGTGCCAGTTCACCGGCACCACGTACAACCCGGTCTGCACGGCCGCGAAGAACAGGGCGAGCGCCTCGGTACTGTTCGGCAGCATCCCGGCCACGGTGTCTCCCGGGCGCAGACCCAGCCCATGAGGACGCTGCGCCTGAAGGCCGCGCGCGTACTGGTCGGCCAGGGCGGCCAGCTCGGCGTAGCTAATGGCCGTGCCACGGGGTTCGATTACCGCCGTCCGTTCGGGATCATTGGCGGCGATGGCCCACAAGCCTAGGTCGGTCACGGGCCTAATGTAGAACACGTTCTACTACCCCACAAGGCGGCCGGGCCGGGGCCTGCCTAAGAACTAGAACACGTTCTATGATTGGCGGATGGGTCATCCGGTCGCCGGGGTTTCTGATGTCTCCGGGCTGGCGCCGCTGCGGGCGCCGCTGGAGATCGAGTTCGACTACACGCGCTCGCTCGGGCCGGTGCTGAGCCAGTTCATGGCTGCGCTGGCGGAGCGGCGCATCCTCGGCGCGCGCGGCGCGGACGGCCGGGTGCACGCGCCCCCGTTCGAGTACGACCCGGTGAGCGCCGAACCGCCCGGGGAGCTGGTGCCGGTGGGGCCTGAGGGCACCGTGGTGAGCTGGTCGTGGATGCCGGAGCCGCTGGCCGGCCAGCCGCTGGCGGTGCCGTTCGCCTGGGCGCTGATCCGGCTGGACGGCGCGGACACGGCGATGCTGCACGCGGTGGACGCGGGTTCGGCGGCGGCGGTGCGGACGGGGATGCGGGTCCGGCCCCGGTGGGCCGCGCGCCCGGCGGGCAGCATCAGGGACATCGCCTGCTTCGAGCCGTGCGACGGGCCCGCGGGCAGCGCGCCCGCTCCGGACACGGAGGCCGCTCAGGACACAGGGGCCGAACGGACGCGCCGGGATGACGATCACGCCGGTGCGGCTGGTCTACATGCACACCGCCTCGCCCGGGGAGAGCGCCTACCTGCGCGGGCTGGCCGAAGGGCGGCTGCTCGGCCAGCGGTGCGGGATGTGCGGCCAGGTGTACGTGCCGACGCGGGGGACGTGCCCGGCCGACGGGGTGACCATGACCGAGCAGGTGGAACTGCCCGACACCGGGACCGTGACCACGTTCTGCGTGGTGAACGTGGGCTACCCGGGGCAGCGGGTGACTCCCCCGTACGTGGCGGCGGCCGTGCTGCTCGACGGGGCTGACATCGCGTTCCAGCACCTGGTCCTGGGCTGCGACGCCAGCGAGGTGCGGATGGGCATGCGGGTCAGGGCGGTGTGGAAGCCACCGGAGGAGCTGGGCACGACCGCCGGGAGCATCAGCCACTTCACGCCGACCGGGGAACCGGACGCGCCGTACGAGAGCTACGCGAGGTGCCTGTGAGTTCGGAGGTCGCGGTTGTCGGGTTCGCGCAGTCGTCGTGCCGGGTACGCGAGGACGCCACCACCAGCGGGGTGGAGATGCTGGTGCCGATCTTCGCCGAGGTGTTCGGCGCCACCGGGCTGACCAGATCCGATATCGGGTTCTGGTGCTCCGGGTCCTCGGACTACCTGGCCGGGCGGGCGTTCTCGTTCGTGTCGGCGGTGGACGCCATCGGGGCGGTCCCGCCGACGATGGAATCGCACGTGGAGATGGACGGCGCGTGGGCGCTGTACGAGGCCTGGGTGAAGGTCCTCACCGGCGAGGCGGAGATCGCGCTGGCGTACGGGTTCGGCAAGTCGTCCGGCGCGGAGCTGCGGCGGGTGCTGGCCCTGCAGCTCGACCCGTACCTGCTGGCCCCGCTGTGGCTGGATTCGGTGTCGGTCGCGGCCCTGCAGGCGCGGCTCGGGATCGAGGCCGGGCGGTGGACGGAGAAGGACATGGCCGAGGTGGCCGTGCGCAGCCGGGCCGCCGCGCTGTCCAACCCGGACGCGCAGGTGTCGGGTTCGGTCGCGGCCTCGGAGCTGCTGGGACGGCCGTATGTGGCGGAACCGCTGCGGGCGCACGATTGCGCCCCGGTCGGCGACGGGGCCGCTGTCGTGATCATCGCGTCCGCGGCGCGGGCGCGGGAGCTGTCCGCGCGGCCCGCCTGGATCAGCGGGTTCGCGCACCGGATCGATTCGGGCTCGCTGGGGGCGCGGGACCTGCTGGCGGTGCCGTCGGCGGCGGGCGCGGGCCGCGCGGCGGGCGCCGGGTTTGTTGAGGTGGCCGAGCTGCACGCGCCGTTTACGCACCAGGAATCTTGCTGCGGGACGCGCTCGGGCTGGGGGAGGATGTCGCGGTCAACCCCTCGGGCGGCGCGCTGTGCGGCAACCCGATGTTCGCCGCCGGGCTGGCGCGGATCGGGATGGCGGCGCAGGCGGTCATGTCCGGCCGGGCCGGACGCGCCCTCGGCCACGCGACCAGCGGCCCGGCGCTGCAGCAGAACCTGGTGTGCGTCCTGTCCGGGGAGGCATCATGAAGCAGCCCGCGGCGGTCCTGGGGGTCGGGCAGACCCGGCACCGGTCCAAGCGCACCGACGTGTCGATCGCGGGGCTGTGCCGGGAGGCCGTGGACCGTGCGCTGCTCGACGCGGGCCTGGCCCTGGCGGACATCGACGCGATCGTGGTCGGGAAGGCACCCGACCTGTTCGAGGGCGTGATGATGCCAGAGCTTTACCTGGCCGACGCGCTGGGCGCGGTCGGCAAGCCGCTGCTGCGGGTGCACACGGCCGGCTCGGTGGGCGGCGCGACCGGCCTGGTGGCGGCCAGCCTGGTGCAGGCGGGCGTGCACGGCCGGGTGCTGGCGGTGGCGTTCGAGAAGCAGTCGGAGTCCAACGCCATGTGGGCGCTGTCGATCGCGCCGCCGTTCAGCATCCAGGTGGTGGCCGGCGCGGGCGGGTACTTCGCGCCGCACATCCGCGCCTACATCCGGCGCAGCGGCGCGCCGCCGCACATCGGGGCGATGGTCGCGGTGAAAGACCGGCGCAACGGCGCCCTCAACCCCTACGCGCACCTGCAGCAGGGTGACATCACGCTGGAGAAGGTGCAGGCCTCCCCCATGCTGTGGGACCCGGTCCGGTACGACGAGACCTGCCCGTCCTCGGACGGCGCGTGCGCGGTGGTCATCGGCGACTCCGCGGCGGCCGAGGCGAGCTCGGCGCCAGTGGCCTGGATCCGGGCCACGGCGATGCGCAGCGAGCCGACCATGTTCGCGGGCAAGGACCACGTCAACCCGCAGGCGGGCCGGGACGCCGCGGCGGCGCTGTGGCGGCAGGCCGGCATCACCGATCCGCTGAACGAGATCGACGTCGCCGAGATCTACGTGCCGTTCTCCTGGTACGAGCCCATGTGGCTGGAGAACCTCGGCTTCGCCGCGCCCGGCCAGGGCTGGCGGATGACCGAGGCGGGCGAGACCGCTCTCGGCGGCAGGCTGCCGGTCAACCCGTCCGGCGGCGTGCTCAGCTCCAACCCGATCGGCGCGTCCGGCCTGCTCCGCTTCGCCGAGGCGGCGCTGCAGGTCATGGGCAAGGCAGGCGCGCACCAGGTGCCGGGCGCCCGCACCGCACTGGGCCACGCCTACGGCGGCGGCTCCCAGTTCTTCTCGATGTGGGTGGTCTCCGCCACGCCCGGCTGAAGGCCATGCTGCTGCCCGCGGCTCCCGGGTTCCCCTTATCATCGGAGGTGCCCATTCCGGTCCGCGGAGGAAGAGGAAAATGTCGATGTCCGCCCAACCGCCGGCACCCTCCCAACCGGACCCCGCTGACCCGATCGGTGTCCGCTATCCCAACACGGCCCGCATCTGGAACTACCAGCTCGGCGGCAAGGACAACTTCGCGGTCGACCGGCAGGCGTCAGAAGCGGCCAATGCGATGGTCTCTGGGCTGGGCGTCCCAGCCGGTGCCGACACCGCCGTGGAGAGCCGCCATCTGCTGCAGCGGATGGTCGACTACATGCTCGGCCAGGGTGTCCGCCAGTTCCTTGACCTCGGCTCGGGCCTGCCGAACATGGCCAACACCCACCAGATCGCCCACCGGGTCGCGCCCGGGGCGCGCATCGTCTACGCGGACATCGACCCGATGGTGTCGACCCATGCCGCCGCGCTGATGGCCGGCCCCAACGTGGTCACGCTCCAGGCGGACCTGCGCGAACCGGAGCAGGTGCTCAGCGATCCGCGGGTCCGTGACCTGCTCGACTTCGGTCAGCCGGTCGGGATCATGCTCATGTGCGTGCTGCACTGCCTGTGGGACAGGGAAGACCCGTGGGGGGTCGTCCGGCAGTTCCGGGACGCCGTGGCGCCAGGCAGCTACCTGGCCCTCAGCCACATGACCGACGAGGCCCACCCCGAAGCGGCCGAGGGGCTCTTCCGGATGACCCAGGACCTGCACTGGAACACGCCGCTCATCTCGCGGAACCGCGCCGCCATCACCCGGTTCTTCGACGGGTTCACGCTGGTCGAGCCGGGCCTGGTGCGCCCCGCACAATGGAGACCCGATCTGGACAACCCGCTCCGCACCCGCCGCGAGCACGACGGCGACGACGCACCCGTGCTCAAGCTACTCGTCCCAGAGCCACCTGAGGACGATCGCGGGGCCGCGTGGCACCTGTGCGGGGTCGGCGTCAAGGACCAGCCCTGACCAATCCCACCACCGCCTCGGGCCGCGCCCGGGGCTGGGATAGGGGCGGAGGGCGGCGGGGTTAGGGGCGGTAGGTGACGGGGAGGCGCTTGATGCCGTTGATCCAGCCGGAGCGGAGGCGCTCGGGGGGGCCGGCCTTGGCGATGTCCGGCATGGCGTCGGCGATGGCGTTGAAGATGAGCTCGATCTCCAGCTTGGCCAGGCTGGCGCCCAGGCAGTAGTGCGTGCCGTAGCCGCCGTAGCCGAGGTGCGGGTTCGGGTTGCGGCTGACGTCGAACCGCTCGGGGCGGTCGAAGACCTCCTCGTCGAAGTTGGCCGACCGGTAGAACAGCCCGACCCGCTGGCCCGCCTTGATCTCCTGGCCGCCGAGGACCGAATCGGTGACGGCGGTGCGCTGGAACACCGTGATCGGGGTGGCCCAGCGGACAACCTCGTCCGCCGCGGTGTCCGGGCGGGACGCCTTGAACAGCTCCCACTGCTCCGGGTGGTCGAGGAAGGCGAGCATCCCGTGCGCGATGGCGTTGCGGGTGGTCTCGTTGCCCGCCACCGCCAGCATCAGCACGAAGAAGCCGAACTCATCGTCGGACAGCTGGTGCCCGTCGATCTCGGCGCTGATCAGCTTGGTGACGATGTCGTCCCGCGGGCAGCCGCGCCGGTCCTCCGCCATGGCCAGGCTGTAGCCGAGGATCTCGGTGGCCGCCATCATCCCGTCGTCGTCCTCGGGGCCGGCCTCGTCGTAGCCGATCATCCGGTTCGACCAGGAGAAGATCTTGCCCCGGTCCTCCTGCGGGACGCCGAGCAGCTCGCTGATCGCCTGCAGCGGCAGCTCGGACGCCACGTCGGCGACGAAGTCGCCGGTGCCGGACTCCAGCGCCGTCGCCACGATGCGCTGGGCGCGGTCGGTGAGGGCCTGGCGCAGGTTGCCGATGGCCCGCGGGGTGAAGCCGCGGGAGACGATGCCGCGCAGCTTGGTGTGCTCGGGCGGGTCGATGTTGAGCAGGATGTACCGCTGCATCTCGATCGACTCGCGGGGCATGCCCTCCTTGAACCGGATCAGCGCGGTGTTCTCCCAGGACGAGTAGGCGTCCGGCGCCTTGGAGACCGCCATGATGTCGGCGTGCCTGGTGACCGCCCAGTACCCCTCGTCGTCGAACCCGGCCGAGCCGCGGCGCTGCGCGACCCACCAGACCGGGGCGGCCCGGCGCAGCTCGGCCAGCTCCTCGGCGGGCACCCTGGCCGTGTAGATCTCCGGGTCGGTGAAGTCGAAGCCAGGCGGGATGTCCGGTAGGGCCACGGCTGTCTCCCTTGGCTGATAATGGAACGTGTTCTAGTTTTGATTGAATCACGGATTGCGGAGGTGGACCATGGGGAACGCGGTGATCGTCGAGGCGGTACGCACCCCCGTCGGCAAGCGCGGCGGCGTGCTGTCCGGCCTGCACGCCGCCGAGATCCTGGGCGGCGCGCAGACGGCCCTGCTTGACCGCGCGGGCCTCCCGCCCGCCGCGGTAGAGCAGGTGGCAGGCGGCTGCGTGACGCAGGCGGGCGAGCAGTCCAACAACATCACCAGGACGGCCTGGCTGCACGCCGGGCTGCCGTACGCGGCAGGCTGCCTGACGCTCGACGCCCAGTGCGGTTCGGCGCAGCAGGCGGCGCACCTGATCGCCGGGCTGATCGCGGCGGACGCGATCAGCGTCGGGGTCGCGTGCGGGGTGGAGGCGATGAGCCGGGTGCCGCTGCGGGCCGCCGTGGGGACGGACGTGGGCACGCCCCGGCCTCCCTCCTGGGACATCGACCTGCCGAACCAGTACGTCGGCGCCGAGCGCATCGCCCGGCGCCGCGGGCTCTCCCGCGCCGACACCGACGAATTCGGCCTGCGCTCCCAGACCCTAGCCCAGGCCGCCTGGGCGCAGGGGCGTTTCGACCGGGAGGTGGTGCCGGTCAAGGCCCCGGTGCCGGGCGAGGCGCCGGGCGAGGGCGGCAGCCGCGTGGTCGACCGGGACGAGGGGCTGCGCGAGACCAGCCTGGCCGCGCTGGCCCGGCTGAAGCCGGTGGTCGAGGACGGCCTGCACACGGCGGGCACGTCGTCGCAGATCTCCGACGGCGCGGCCGCGGTGCTGCTGGCCGACGCGGACCGGGCCCGGTCGCTCGGCCTGCGGCCCCGGGCGCGGATCGTGGCGCAGTGCCTGGTCGGCGCCGAACCGTACTACCACCTCGACGGCCCGGTGCAGGCGACCGAGCGGGTGCTCGAACGCAGCGGCATGAGCATCGGCGACATCGACCTGTTCGAGGTCAACGAGGCGTTCGCGTCGGTGGTGCTGTCCTGGCTGGCCGTGCACGGGGCCGACCAGGACCTGGTGAACGTCAACGGCGGCGCGATCGCCCTCGGCCACGCGGTGGGCAGCACCGGCGCCCGGCTGCTCACCACCGCGCTGCACGAACTCGAGCGGCGCGGCGCGGGCACGGCGCTGATCACCATGTGCGCGGGCGGCGCGATGGCCACCGCCACCATCATCGAGCGGCTGTAGCGAGCCGGCGCTGGCGGCGCCGGCGGAACAGCGTGCGGACGACGCCGAGGACGATGAGGACCAGCAGCCCGCGTCATGCTACCCGGCCGCCTCAGGGATGCTGGGCGCTGACCGACACCACCTCGCCGGTCATGTAGCCGGCGTAGTCGCTGGCCAGGAAGACCATGACGTTGGCGACCTCCCAGGGCTCGGCGGCGCGGCCGAAGGGCTCGCGGGCAGCCAGCTCGGCGAGCAGGTCCTCGCCGGTCACCTTGGCCAGGAACGGGTGGACGGCCAGGCTCGGCGCCACCGCGTTGACCCGGATGCCGTGGGCGGCGACGTCCAGCGCGGCGCACCGGGTCAGGGCCATCACGCCGGCCTTGGCCGCCGCGTAGTGCGCCTGGCCGGGCTGAGCGCGCCAGCCGAGCACCGAGGCGTTGTTGACGACCGCTCCCCCGTGCCCCTGGGCGACCATCTGCCGCAGCGCGGCCCGGGTGCAGCGGAAGGTGCCGTTGAGCGTGACGTCGAGCACCCGCAGCCACTGCTCGTCGGTCATCTCGAGTACCGAACGGGTGCCACCGAGCCCAGCGTTGTTGATCATCACGTCGATCCGGCCGAAATGCCCGGCCGCGCCCTCGATCAGCGCCACGACCTGCTCTTCCACGGTGACGTCGCAGGGCCGCGACCAGACCAGGTCACCGTGCCCGGCCGCGAGCTCGTCCCGGGTCGCGGCCAGCCGCCGCTCGTGCTGGTCGCTGATCGCCACCCGGGCGCCTTCCTCCAGGCAGCGCCGGGCGGCGGCGCCGCCGATGCCGGTGCCGGCCGCGGCGGTGACGACGACCACCTTGCCGTCAAGCAGCCCGTGGCCCTTCATGTGCGGGGCAGCGTTCACCGGGGCAGCGTTCATCGGGCAGCGTTCATCGGGGTAGGCCGAGCGCGCGGCTGGCGATGATGTTCCGCTGGATCTCGTCGGACCCGCCGTAGATCGTGTCGGCCCGGCTGAACAGGAACATCCGCTGCCAGTCGTCCAGGTCGTAGGGTTCGCCCCGGATGATGGCCGAGGGGGCGCCGAGGACGTCCATGGCCAGCTCGCCGAGGTCCCGGTGCCAGCGGGACCACAGCACCTTCAGCACCGAGGCCTCGGCCGGGTCGTCGCCGCCCAGGGTATCGAGCGCGTAGGCGCGGATGACCTCCAGGCCGATCCAGGCCCGGGCCAGCCGGTCGCGCAGCAGCGGGTCGGCGGCCGCCTCGCTGCGCCGGGCCGCCTCCACCAGGTCGGCGAGCTCACGGCGGAACCCGACCTGCTGGCCGAGCATGGCGGCGCCGCGCTCGATGGCCAGCGTCGCCTTGGCGATCCGCCAGCCGTCACCGGGCGCGCCGACCACGTTCGCCGCGGCGGTGCGCGCGCCGTCGAAGAAGACCTCGTTGAACTCCGCGGTGCCGGTCAGCTGCCTGATCGGGCGGACCGTGACCCCCGGCTGGCGCATCGGCACCAGCAGGTAGGACAGGCCGGTGCCGCGCCGGGAGCCGGCTTCGGTCCTGGCCAGCACGAAGCACCAGTCGGCCACGTGGGCCAGGGTCGGCCCGAGCAGTTCCTCGCCCACGATCGAGACCCGGGCCGGCGCTCCCGCGCGTGCGTACTCCTCGTCCTGCGGCGTGAACCGCACCCGGTCTCCTCCTCTGGCCGGCGACCACCCCTGGTGCGTAGGCTAAACCTACCAAGCACTTGCTTGCTAGCTCGGGAGGACGGGTGGAGCTGACGGTCGCCCGGGAGGACGGGTGGAGCTGACGGTCGCCCGGGAGGACGGGTGGAGCTGACGGTCGCCCGGGAGGACGGGTGGAGCTGACGATCCCGGCCGCCGTGGCGCGTGCGGCGAGCGAGTTCGGCGACACGGCGGCGCTGTACGATCCGCTGGCCGACCCGCCGGCCGGGTCCCGCATCAGCTACCGCGAGCTGGGCGAGCGGGTGACAGCGGTCGCCGCCGCGCTGATCGCGGCGGGGGTGGCCCCCGGCGACCGGGTGGCCCTGTGGGGGCCGAACGACCGCCACTGGGTGCTGGCCGCGCTGGGCGCGCTCAGCGCGGGCGGGGTGCTCGTCCCGGTCAGCACGCGGTTCACCGGGCCCGAGGCGCTGGACGTGATCGGCCGCAGCGGAGCCCGGGCGCTGTTCGTGGCGCGCGACTTCCTCGGGGTGGACCGGCTGGGCGCGCTCCGGGCCGCCGCCGCGGCGACGGGCGGCGGGCTGGACCGGCTCGGGCTGGTGGTGCGGCTGCCGGAGGAATGGGATGCGTTCGAGGGGCGGGCGGGCTCGCTGGCCGAGGCCCGCCTGAGGGCTCTGCTGGCTGAGGCGCGCCGGCGCGCGGGGGCGGTGCGGCCGGGGGACGTCAGCGACATCATGTTCACCTCGGGCACCACCGGGCGGAGCAAGGGCGCGATGACCTCGCACGAGCGGACCCTGGGCGTGGCCCGCGCCTGGGCCGAGTGCGCGCGGCTGACCCCGGCGGACAGGTACCTGGTGGTGAACCCGTTCTTCCATACGTTCGGCTTCAAGGCGGGGCTGCTCGCCTGCCTGGTCAGCGGGGCGGCGCTGGTGCCGCAGGCGGTCTTCGACGCGGGCGAGGCGATGCGGCTGACCGAACGCGAGCGGATCACCGTGCTGCCGGGAGCGCCGACGATCTACCAGATGATCCTGGACCACCCGGAGCGCCGCGCCCGTGACCTGTCCAGCCTGCGGCTCGCCGTCACCGGCGCGGCGGACGTGCCGGTCGCGCTGGTCGAGCGGATGCGGCGCGAGCTGAGCTTCGAGACCGTGCTCACCGCCTACGGGCTGACCGAGGCCGTGGTGGCGACGATGTGCCGCCCGGGCGATGCCGCGGAGCTGGTGGCGAGTACCTCGGGCCGTTCGGCGGCTGGTTTTGAGGTACGGATCGGGGAGCGGGACGAGATCCTGCTCCGCGGACCGAACCTGATGCTCGGCTACCTCGACGACCCCGAGGCCACGAAGGCCGCCGTCGACGACGGCGGCTGGCTGCACACCGGCGACGCCGGCCGCCTGGACGCGGCCGGGTACCTGACCATCACCGGCCGGCTCAAGGACATGTACATCTGCGGCGGCTTCAACGTGTACCCCGCCGAGGTGGAGCAGGTGCTGGCCCGGCTGGACGGGGTGGCGGAGGCGGCCGTCGTCGGCGTGCCAGACCCGCGGCTCGGCGAGGTGGGCAAGGCCTACGTGGTGACCCGGCCCGGGCACGCGCTGGACGCGGCGGAGGTGCTGGCCTTCTGCCGGGAGCGGCTGGCCAATTACAAGGTGCCCCGGCGGGTGGAGTTCCGCGACGCGCTGCCGCGCAACCCGTCGGGCAAGGTGCTCAAACGCCAGCTAGAGGCAGAGTTGAAGGAGGAGCCCTGATGGCGGACGAGGTCCTGTACTCCCAGCGCGGCCGGGTCGCGCTGATCACCCTGAACCGGCCGCGGTACGCCAACGCGCAGAACTCCGCGATGACCTACGCGCTGGACGCGGCGTTCGCCCGGGCGGTGAACGACGACCAGGTCGCGGTGCTCGTGCTGGCCGGCGCCGGCGACCACTTCTGCGCCGGCCACGACATCGGCACCCCCGAGCGGGACGCGGACAAGTCCTTCGACCGCGAGGCCGTGCTGTGGTGGGACCACGTGGGCAAGGAGGGCGCCGACGCCAGGTACGCCCGCGAGATGGAGGTCTATCTCGGCATGTGCCGGCGCTGGCGGGAGATGCCCAAGCCGGCCATCGCGATGGTGCACGGCGCCTGCATCGCCGGCGGGCTGATGCTCGCCTGGGTGTGCGACCTGATCGTGGCGGCGCAGGACGCGTTCTTCGCGGACCCCGTGGTGAAGATGGGGATACCGGGCGTGGAGTACTTCGCGCACCCGTGGGTGCTCGGGCCGCGCTTCGCCAAGGAGGTGCTGTTCACCGGCGGCCGGTTCACCGCCGAACGGGCCTGGCAGGTCGGCATGGTGAACCGGGTGGTGCCGCGCGGGGAACTGGAAGCGGCCACGTTCGCGCTGGCGGAGCAGATCGCCGAGATGCCGTCGTTCGGGCTGGCGCTGGCCAAGCGGGCGGTCAACCAGTGCGAGGACCAGATGGGGCTGCGGCCGGGGATGGATTCGGTGTTCGGCCTGCATCACGTGGCGCACGCGCACAACGCCGAGGTGTCAGGCCACTCGCTGGCCGGACTGGACGCCCGGGGCATGAGGTCTTCCGGGTGACCGGGGCGTTCCGGGCGGTGCGCTGCGAGGGCGGCTGGCTGCTGTCGGGGACCAAGACGTGGTGCTCGCGGGGGGCGTTCGCGGACCGGGCGTTCGGCCTGTTCCGGACCGATCCCGGCGCGGAAAGGCCCCGCGGCGCAGCCGCCGACCGGCCCCGCGGCGCAGCCGCCGACCGGCACAGCGGTCTCAGTTACCTGCTGTTCGGGCTGCGGGCGCCGGGGGTGACGGTGCGGCCGATCCGCCAGCTCGGCGGGCGGACCGGGTTCGCGGAGATCTTCCTGGACGACGTGTTCGTCCCGGACGGCAACGTCGTCGGCGAGCCGGGCGACGGCTGGCGGATCGCGATGTCCACCGCGAGCCACGAGCGGGGGCTGTCGCTGCGCAGCCCGGGGCGGTTCCTGGCGGCGGCCGACCGGCTGGCCGGGCTGTGGCGGCGGGCCGGCTCGGCGGACACGGCCCTGCGGGACCGGGTGGCCGACGCCTGGATCGGCGCCCGCGCCTACCAGCTGCACACGCAGGCGACCGCGGCCCGGCTGGCGGCGGGCGGGTCGCTGGGCGCCGAGGCCAGCCTGGGCAAGGTGTTCTGGTCCGAGCTCGACCTGGCGCTGCACGAGACGGCGCTCGACCTGCTCGGCCCGCACGCCGAGGTCCGCGACGGCCCGGACGGGCGCTGGCTGGAGGACTACCTGTTCGCGCTGGCGGGCCCCATCTACGCGGGCACCAACGAGATCCAGCGCACGCTGATCGCCGAGCGGCTGCTCGGGCTGCCGCGGTGAGCGCCGGCCTGGCGCCGGCGGAGCGCTGCGCCGATGAGCGCGGGCCTGGCGCCGGCGGGCGCCGAGTTCGCCGCGGCGCTGCACGAGATGCTGGACGACGCCGGCGGGCCCGCCACGGCCAGGCGCTGGGCCGACGGTGACCTGGCCCCCGGCCTGGCGCTGTGGCGGCGGCTGGCCGGGCTCGGCGTCACCGCGCTGGCCGTGCCGGAGAAGTGGGGCGGCCTGGGCGCGAGCCCGCTGGATCTCGTGGCGGCCTGCGAGGAACTCGGTCACCACGCGGTGCCCGGGCCGGTGGCGGAGTCCCTGGCGGCCGTGCCCGCGCTGCTGGCCGGGCTGGCGGACCCGGGCGAGCCGCCGGGCGCGTGCGGCGAGCGGGGCCGCACGACGGGCGGGGCGCATGCGGCGAATGGCTGGCCGCGCTGGCCGCCGGGGACCTGATCGCCACGCTGGCCCTGCCGCCGCGGCTGCCGTTCGCCGCCGACGCCGAGGCCGCCGGGCTCGTCCTGGTGGCCGAGGACGGCGTGGTGTGCCGCGGCCGCCCGGGCGCCAGGCACCGGTCGGTGGATCCGGCCCGGTCGCTGTCCGAGGTGCGGGAGGGCGAGGTGCTGGCCCGGGATACGGGCGCGGCCGGGGCGGCCCGGGCGCTGGACTTCGGGGCGCTGGCCTGCTCGGCGCAGCTGCTCGGCGCGGGCCGCGCGCTGCTCGAGGCCTCGGTGCGGCACGTGCGCACCCGGGTGCAGTTCGGCCGGCCGGTCGGCGCGTTCCAGGCGGTCAAGCACAAGCTCGCGGACGTGGCGATCGGGCTGGAGTTCGCCCGGCCGCTGCTCGACGCGGCCGCCGTGACCCTGGCCGGCCTGGCTGCTGACGGCCGGGGCCGGCGGCCCGGGATGTCTCCGCCGCGAAGGTCGCCTGCGCCGACGCCGCCTACCGGGCGGCCCGGGCCGCGCTGCAGGTGCACGGCGCGATCGGCTACACCGCCGAACTCGACCTCAGCCTGTGGCTGGCCAAGGTCCGTGCGCTCGTCCCGGCGTGGGGCAGCCAGGCCGAGCACCGCGCCCGGGTCGTGCGGGAGCTCAGCGGCGGCCCCCGGTGAGCCTGACCGGGGAGCAGCAGGATCTGCGCGACGCGGTGCGCGGCCTGCTGGCCCGGGGCGAGCGCTCGCCGTGGCCGCGGCTGTGCCGCGAGGTCGGCGTGGCCGGGCTGGCGATTCCCGAGTGCTACGGCGGCGCCGGGGCCGGGGCCGCCGAGACCGGCGTGGTCATGGAGGAGCTCGGCCGCGACCTGACCCGCTCGCCCATGCTCGGCTCGGCGGTCAAGGTCTACTGCTCCGACGCGCTGACCCGGACGGCGGGCGAGATGATCCAGCTGCACGGCGCCATCGGCATCACCTGGGAACACCCGGCGCACCGGTACCTCAAGCGGGCGCACGGCGCCAGGCTCCTGTTCGGCCGGCCGGACCGGCACGCCGCCGCCATCGCGGCGAGCCTGCTCGATAGGCGAGCCTGCTCGATCAGCAGTAGCCCAGGTCGCGGGCCAGCGCCACGGCGGCGGCCAGCTGCTCCCGGGCCCGGGCGGCGTCGCCCTGGTCCCAGGCCTGGCCCGCCTCCGCCAGCGCCGACTCGAGGTCGCCGGTGAGCCGGGGCCGCGCGGCGCGGAGCAGCTGGCGGGCGGCGGCCACCGCCTCTGCCAGCTGGCCGGCGTCCAGGCGGACGGCGGTCAGCGGCCAGAGGTAGATCAGGCCCTGGTAGAAGCCGGATCCGACGGTGGTCGCCATCAGCTCCGCGACCTCGTCCGACAGCGTGATCACGTCGTCCGGGCGCCCGTCCTGCCAGGCCAGCCAGGCCAGGCACGCCTTGGCTCCGGCTGTGTACTCGTAGCTGGCCATGGCGTCGACCAGCGCCGCGATCCGGGTCATCAGGGCGCGAACGGCCTCGGTCTCGTGGCGGCGCAGCGCGGTCTGGGCGAGTCCCAGCAGGCTCTGCCCGAGCAGGTTGCTCTCGCCGATGCGCTCGGCCATGGCGAGCGACCGCTCCATCTGTTCCCGGGCCGCTTCCAGGTCGCCGTGCAGCCACAAGAAGCGGCCGAGGAAATACGTGGCGTAGCCGGCGTCCTTCTCCTCATCCCCCTCGGCCGCCGCGGCCAGGCCCGCGCGCATGGTGGCGATGTCGGTCTCGTCGACGCGAAACCCGTTTTGCATGACGCGCGCCAGAGCGAGGTGCAGGTAGAAGCCGTACCTCCGGGCCGGATTCCCGCTGGCCTCGAGCGCCGGGCGGACCTCCTCGAGGACCGCCAGGGCGAGCTCCGGTTCGTTGCGGAAGGTGTACAGGCCGGCCCGGCCGTCCACCATCATCTCCAGCCACTCGGCGACGGTGGCCGCGTCCTGCTGCCCCGGATCCTCGCCGAGCAGCGCTTCGGCGGCGTCGAAGGATTCCTCGGCAGCCTGGTAGCGCCGATCGGCCATCTCCAGGCGGCCCAGGCGGGTGTGCAGGTGCGCCCGGCGGACGGTGTCCCCCGGGCTGGCCAGGCGCAAGGCCTCCCGGAACGCCGCCATGGCCTGCCCGCGGCGGCCCGTGCGCCAGAGCACGTTGGCCAGCTTGGCCTGCAAGTCCACCGCGGCATCGGTCATCGGCTCGGCCGCGATCGCCAGGGCGGAACGGAACGAGGAGACGGCTTCGTCGTTGGCGAAGGCCTCCGTGGCGTGGTCGCCCGCCATCTCGAAGTACCGCAGGGCGCGCGCCGACTCTCCGGCCGCGGCGAAGTGCCTGCCGAGCACCGCGGCGACCTCTTCGGTGCGGCCCTGCGACGCGGCCTCCAGCGCCCAGGCGGCCCGGCCGTGCAGCCGCCGGCGCTCCGCGCGCAGCAGCCCGTTGTAGGTCGCCTCCTGGATGAGGGCGTGACGGAAGCGGTAGACGGGCTCGGGGTCCTTGGCCACCTGCTGCAGCAGGTCCTTGGCGCACAGCTCGGCCAGGGCCGGCCCCAGCGGCTCGTCCGCGGCGCACACCGCGGTCAGCAGCGAGAACCCGAACTCGGTCCCGAGCACGGACGCGGGGCGGACGGCGTCGCGCGCCGCCGGGCTGAGCCGGTCCACCCGGGCCCGGACGAGACGCTCCAGGGCCTGGGGCACCTGCGGGCCCGCGGTCGCGCTGACCTGCCAGACGCCCTGCTCGCGCACCAGGGCCTTCGTTTCAAGCAGCGAGGTCAGCCGCTCCTCCAGGAACAGCGGGTTGCCCTCGACGCTGGCGAGCATGGCGTCCAGGACCTCCTGGCCCGCCGTCTCGCCGATGAGAGACCGGGCCAGCTCCCGTTCGGCCTCCTCCGGCAGCGGCCCGAGGGAGACCGGGTGGACGGGCAGCCCGGAGCGTTCCAGGCCGGCCACCTCGGGGCCAGCTTCGGGCCGGCTGGTCGCCAGCACGAGCAGCCGGCGGCCAGGAGCCAGCCGGGCCAGGTCGAGGGTCAGGCGCAGCGAGGTCGGGTCGGCCCAGTGCAGGTCCTCCAGGACGAGAACCGCCGGGGCGGCCGCCACCAGCCTCGACACCACCGAACGCCAGGCGGCGAACGTCTGCCGCTGCAGGTCCTCCGGGCTCATCCGGCCCAGCGCCGCTCCCGGCGGCAGGCCCATCATGCGGGCCAGCAGCGGGAACAGGTCGTCGCCTCGCACCGCGGCCAGCGCCCGCTCCAGGGCCGGCCGGACCACCGTCGCGGGCTGGTCCGGCGTCACTCCCGCCCAGTTGGCCAGCAGCTGCTGGTAGAGGCCGTAGGGCGTGGATGAGGCGTAGGAGGCGCAGCGCCCCTCCAGCCACCGGATCCCGCTGGCCGCGTGCCTGCGGCACTCCTGCACCAGGCGGGTCTTGCCGAGCCCGGGCTCGCCGGTCACCAGCACCACCGAGCCGTGACCGCGCACCGCCTCGCGCAGCGCCGTGCCGAGCACCGCCAGCTCCGCCTGGCGTCCCGTCAGCGGGCCGCGCCCGCCCGGCCCGAGCCGGCGGCCCGGGGCGCGGGGCCTGGGTTCCCCCAGGTAGGTCGCGGTCAGCGGGACCGGGCCGGCCGCCACCTGCTCCGTATCGCCCCAGCTGAACAGGTGCGCGGTGGCGGCCCTGGTCACCGGGCCCACCAGGGCCGAACCCGGCCTGGCCCGCGACTGCAGCGCGCCCGCCTGGCCCACGACCTCGCCCACGGCCCCGTACTCGACCCGGGTGCCGCCGCCGATGGGCCCCAGCACCGCCGGGCCGGTCTCCACCCCGATCCGCAGCTCCGGCCGACCGCCGTCGAGGTCCGCCACCGCCGAGAGGGCGCGGAAGGCCGCCCTGGCCGCCCGCTCCGGGTCATCCTCGTGCGCCTCGGGCGCCCCGAACATGGCCTGGAGTCCCTGCCCGGACACCGACGTCACCGTCCCGCCGAGCGCTTCCACCTCGGTGATCACCGCGGCCAGGCTCCGGCCTATCACGTCGCGCAGGCTCTCCGGATCCAGGTCCGCGGGCGCGGCCACCTCGGCGGCCAGCACGCTGACGGTCCGGAGCTCCTCCCGCCCGGCGGACGGCACGCCGGCGGACGCCGCGCCGGCCGGCGGGGGCGGGACCGGAGCCGAACGGGACGGCACGGCCGTGAAGGCCGCCGTGGCGTAGACCTCCTCGAGCCACGGCGACAGGTCCAGCCCGAGCTCCTCGAGAGCGGCACGGCAGCGCTCGTAGGCGCGCACGGCCAGATCCCGGTGTCCCTGCGCGAAGTAGGCCGTGACCAGGGCGCCGGCTGCCTCCTCGGATGCCGGATCGTGCTCGAAGCAGGCCTCCCAGGCGGCCAGCACCGCCTCCGGCCGGGCATCGCCTGCCCCCTTGGCCCGGTCCCTGGCCAGGGCCAGCCGTGCCTCCTGGCGCAGGATCGCCAGCCGTTCCCTCGGGCGCAGCGCCCAGTCGGCGTAGGGCTCCTCGGCGAGCAGTTCGCCTTCCTCGGCGAGGGCGGCGGCGAGCCGGGCGTCACGCTCGTGGCCCGAGTCCATGGACAGCGCGGCGCGGAGCGCCTGGTCCTGCTCCTCGGCGTCGACTTCGGCGGCCGGCGAGGCCCAGATGTGGTTCAGGTCGGCCGCGAGCAGGGCCGCGGCCGGCTGGCCCAGCTCCGCCAGCGTGGCCCGGGCCATCGACAGCGCCTTGGAGACCGACCTGGCGGCGGCGCGGGGGTCCAGGCCGGGGAACAGTTCGTCGCAGGCCAGATCCCGGCTGACCCGGCGGCCTGGGCTGACCAGGACGAGCTGGCAGAGCCGCCGGGCGCTCGGCCGCGGCCACGGGCCGGCGGCGCGGCCTCCGGAGACGACGGAGAACGGGCCGAGCAGCCTGACCTGTACGGTCATCCCCCCGGGCGGCCCCTTCGCCCTTGGCGCGGACACGTCCCCATTGTCCCGCACCCGCCGAACGAGCGGGAACACCGCGGGAACAGCGGCTTCCTACCTTTCTCTTAACGAGAGCAAAGGGGCTTACCAATGAACACGGGGTACCTGATCTACCAGGCCGAACGCACCATGACCAGCGCCGAGCAGCGTGAGGTCGACGCCGCCCACGCCAGGCTGGCCGCGTCACTCACCCGGCTGCGGCACTCCCTCGCCGCGCCGCTGCGTTCCCGGCCCCGGGGCCATCACGGGATGCGCCATCAGCCGCCGAGCGGCCTGGCCGCATTTCCCCGGTCCAGCCGGTAACGGGGGCGCCGCCGGCCCGCCCTCGGCTGGCCGGCGGCGCCGTGCGCCTCTGCGTTCAGGGCGCGTCCTGCCCGTCCAGGTGAGCGAACCATGCCGCGATCGAGCGTTTATAGCCGTCCGGCATGACCAGTTGCGGCACCTCGGCCGGGCCGAACAGGCCAGCCCGCTGTGCTCACTGCTGGCGACCGGGACGCGCGCACCGCCTGGCTCCTCCTTTGCCGAATTTAGCCGTACTAGATCAGGCGGCAGTTCGCTCGCGCCAAAGATCAGATAACAGGCACCTGCTGCAACTTGACCTGCCCGGCAACGCCGTTTATTCCGGCTGTGCCTGGTAGACCGGGGTTACCCTTGGCTCCAACTTTCGGCGGATCCCCAGGCTTATAGTCACTGTGGTAGTAGTCGCTATACCTGCCGTTATCGCCTACCAGCCCTTCGAGGCCGGGCGCACCCTCTGTTCCGGCGGTCCCGCCGATGCCGGGATTGCTGGTAAGTGCCGGCCGCGATGTGTCACTCTGGTCACTGATGAAAAAGATGAAGATATTCCCGCCGTTGCCACCGTTCCCGCCATTACCCGCCTTTCCGCCGTTACCTGCAGGGCCACCGTCCCCACCGAAGGCACTCTCCTCGCAGCTATCGCCGAAACCGCCCTCGCCACCTTTCCCTCCGTCGCCGCCCTTACCGCCACCCCCGCCCTTGCCACCATTCCCTCCGCTGGTGTCCACAATGAGGCCGGGCCCCAGGACCTTCGTGTGGAGTTCAAAAACCCCGCCATTCCCGCCTGGTGCTCCGTCCGAGCCCGCGCCACCTTCTGGACCATTGCCGCCAGTACCCCCTCTGCTCGGTGGACCGTCATCGACGAAGAACCACCCACTACATGCTGCCTTTTGTCCTAGACCTCCGACCGTACCAGCGGCCTCGTCCACCCCGTCGGTACCGTTTACCCCATTGGTACCCTTTTGATTAATTTCATCCATTTCTGACCTCCTTTGTCGACCGTTCTTAGATTCCGGAGCCAACCCCGTCGGGGCTGCTCCCACCCCTGAGGGCAAACGAAACTCGGCTCTATGCCGTACCCTGCCCAAGGAGGCTAACTCGCTCACGGAAGCCGTCGAACCACAACTGCTCACCCTTGAAACTGTCGCATCTAAGCAAGAAATACGATCCCTCCAGACGCACTTTTCCCGTTCTATATATGATTACATTCCTTGCCATCAGCGCGTGAACGGTACCGTCGATGACAAGAGGGGTCTTGATCAGAAAATCCTCGAAGTCAGACAAATTCACGGCGATGAAAAGCCGGCACCTTCTCGAATAGCTGACTCTCGAAGCTCAGTACTTTCCGGGACAGCAACATCGCCTCCGAGGGTTCGTAACCGTACCGACCGACGAGCGCGCGGGCCATTACACTGGCGGTTGAGTCAATGACTAGAGAACGGCTACGAGCCTCGATCTGGCGCCGCTGCTCAGCCTGGGGACGTCCTTCGAAGGCACTGAGACTAATATAAGGATGACTGGCGGCTAGCGCAGTATCGCGTGCCTTACGCAGGTGCTTCACGCGAACATGCTTCGGGATTACTCCGATGTCATACAGATCCTCGAAACTCTGAGGATGGTATTCTTTGATATAAGGCGCAGCCGGAGAACTGGAATCGGACGAGTACACTGTCTCGAAGCCATTAGGATCATCGATCACAACTTGAGTCATGGAGTTCCTCCTTGAGCATCTAGCCCCATTGTAATGGAATTGCCTTTACTGAACAGGTGATGCCACACAAGATCTTAACCTGGTTAAGCCATGAGCGGCTGGGGGCAGGATTGGGTTTACGCCCTGTCAGCTACGTTCGACGTCCTACGCTTTCTATCCACTGGAAACTCTAGGAAAGACTTGTGCAGGACGAACGCAGAAGCCGTGGAGATTGTGTGGAGATTTCGTTGGATTTGGGTGCCGCCCCGCCGCCGTCATAAATTAATCACCTACCCCATACGCCACTCCGGTGGACAAGAACTCCATAGGCGGATGGTGTGGAAGAGTGCCCCGGTGACGCGGGCTCGCGGCTGGATTAATTCAAGATCTTTTACCGAACGAGCCATGACGCGTGCCCATAATCCGGTGCTGCGCAGACCCGGCCGGACAAACGTGCCGGGTTTATGCTGAATGCGCCTGGACGGCTGTTACGGCGGGGCCGGCCGATGTCCAGGCTCATCGAGGAAGGAACGTGACGGAGGAGATCGACACCACGGTGCCGCACTCGGCCCGGATCTGGAATTACTGGCTGGGCGGCAAGGACAATTACCCGGTCGACCGGGCGGCCGGCGAGGCGTTCCTCAAGGCCTATCCGGGGATGGCCGCCGAGGCCCGGGCCAACCGGCAGTTTCTCGCCCGCGCCATCACGTACCTGGTCACCGAGGCGGGCGTGCGCCAGTTCCTGGACATCGGCACCGGCCTGCCCACGGCCGACAACACCCACGAGATCGCGCAACGGCTGGATCCCGGATGCCGCGTGGTGTACGTCGACAACGATCCCCTCGTGCTCGCGCACGCCCGCGCGCTGCTGACCAGCACGCCGGAAGGGGTCACCGACTACGTGGACGCGGACCTGCACGACCCGGAAACAATCCTGGATGCCGCGGCGAAGACGCTCGACTTCTCCGCGCCCATCGCGCTCATACTCAGCGGCATCATGGGGCACATGGCCGACGGCGAGGGGCCGCACGCGATCGTCAGCCGCCTGATGGACCGGCTGCCCTCGGGCAGCTACCTGATGCTCCAGGACGGCACCACGGTCAGCCAGGCCAACGCCGACGCGCTGGAGGACTACAACTCCAGCGGCGCGATCCCGTACCATCTGCGCGCTCCCGACGAGGTGATCCGCTACTTCGGCGGGCTGGACCTGGTGGAGCCCGGCGTCCTGCCGATCCAGCAGTGGCGGCCGGACCCCGGCGCCGAGCCGGTCGCCGACGTGAACACGTTCGGGGGCATCGGGCGCAAGAAGTGAGCGAGCTCTCGACCAGAAGTGTCGTGGTGGCTACTAGACGCTCCCGACACAAGTGTCCTACGGTGGCTGTCATGACAGCTCAAGGGGGGCGAGCGGCTCGTACGGGCCGCGATATGTGAGCGGGCCGGAGCGACCTGCTCAGGACGGCGAGCAGACCCGCCGCCTGTTCGAGCTGCGGAGCGGGCCCACCGATGAGCTGGCTGGCCAGGCGGACGCCGTCGCGGCGGCCTGCCACGCCATGGCGGTGCGGTTCCACCGCGGCGGCAGGCTGGTGGTGTTCGGCACCGGCGGAGCCAGCACGGACGCCCAGCACGTCGCGGTCGAGTTCGTGCACCCGGTCATCGTGGGCAAGCGCGCGCTGCCGGCCATCTCGCTCACCACTGACATAGCCACCATCACCGGGATCGCCGAACGGGACGGGGTGGCCGCGGTCTTCGCGCACCAGATCCGCTACCTGGCCGATTCCGCCGACATCGCCCTCGGCATCTCCGCCGACGGCAACACGGCCAGCGTGCTGGCCGGGCTGGAGGCGGCCAGGGAACTGGGCCTGCTGACGATCGCCCTGGCCGGCGGGGACGGCGGCCAGATCGCGGCGAGCAAGGCGGTCGATCACCTGCTGGTCACGCCCTCCGACGATCCCCGGGTGGTCAAGGAGCTGCAGGTGACCGCGTACCACGTGCTCTGGGAGCTGGTGCACGTGTTCTTCGAGCAGCCGGGGGTGCTGGCGCCGGGGGTGGTCGCATGAGCGAGCTGCCAGACTGCGTAGGCGACGTCTGCATCACCTGCTCGGACCTGGCCGTGGAGGTCACGGTGCTGCGGCTGCTTGACGACGCGATGGCCGTGGTCGACACTGGCGCGGGCGAAGAGACGGTCAGCGTGGCCCTCGTGACCGCCGGGGTGGGCGACACCATCCTGGTGCACGCCAGGGAGGCCATCGCCGTTGTCGGGACAAGCACCGCCGGGGCCGGGTCATGAGCGACGCCATGGAATCGCTCTACCCGTTCCTGTACTCCGGCACCAGCGACCTGACCGCGGTGCTCGACCAGGTACGCGCCTCGACCGTGGCCAAGGCGGCGGAGATCAAGGAGCTGCGCCGCGCGGTCGGCGTGCGGGACGGGGCCAGGATCGCCGAGTGCGCGCAGCAGGCGGCGGCCAGGTTCGGCGCGGGCGGCCGGCTGTTCGCCTTCGGCAACGGCGGCAGCGCCACCGACGCCGCCCAGCTCGCCACCCTGTTCCTGAACCCGGCAGGCGACGCTCGCCCGCTGCCGGCGTTCGGGCTGGCCAACGACACCTCGGTGGTCACCGCGCTGTGCAACGACGTCGGCGTCGAGGTGGTGTTCGCCCGGCAGCTGGCCGCCTTCGGCGGCCGGAACGATATCGCGGTCGGGCTGTCCACCAGCGGCAACTCCGACAACCTGCTGCGTGCCTTCGACGAGGCGAGCCGGCGTGGCATGCTCACCATCGGGCTGGCCGGCTACGACGGCGGGAAGATGGCCGAGCTGGACAGCATCGACTACCTGTTCGTGGTGCCGTCATCTTCGGTGCACCGGATCCAGGAAGCGCAGACCACGATCTACCAGGTGCTATGGGAGCTGACCGCAGAGGAGGTGTCAGATGTGCCTGGGCATACCCGGTGAGGTGATCGAGCTTCACCCCGAGCAGGCCGATCTGGCCAAGGTGAACGTGAGCGGGGTCCGGCGGATGATCAACATCGGCCTGCTCGCCGACGACCCGCCGGTGCCCGGCGAGTGGGTGCTGATTCACGTCGGCTTCGCGCTGTCGAAGATCGACGAGCAGGAGGCGGCCGCGGCCCTGCAGTACCTGGAGGGCATCGGGCAGTCCTACGAGGACGAGCTCACGGCGCTGAAGGCATCAGTGATCGAATAAGGGAGCGTGCGGACAATGCGGTTCGTCGACGAATTCCGTGACGCCGATAAGGCCCATGCGCTGGCCGCGAAGATCGCGGCGCTGTGTGAGCCGGGCCGTCAGTACAAGCTGATGGAGGTGTGCGGCGGGCACACCCACACGATCTACAAGCACGGCCTGGAGGACTACCTGCCCGAGTCGGTCACCCTGGTGCACGGTCCCGGCTGCCCGGTCTGCGTGATCCCGATGGGACGGGTGGACGACGCGATTCACCTGGCCTCGCAGCCGGACGTGATCATGACCTCGTTCGGCGACATGATGCGGGTACCTGGCAGCGCGGGGTCGTTCTTCGACTCCAACGCCGAGGGCACCAACATCCGCATGGTGTACTCACCGCTCGACTCGCTGAAGATCGCCAGGCAGAACCCGGACAAGCGGGTCGTGTTCATGGCGATCGGGTTCGAGACGACCGCGCCGTCCACCGCGATGACCATGATCCGCGCGGCGGCCGAGGGGCTGACGAACTTCTCGGTGTTCGCCAACCACGTCACCATCATCCCGGCCATCAAGGCCATCCTCGACTCACCTGACCTGCGGCTGGATGGCTTCATCGGCCCGGGGCACGTGTCAACGGTGATCGGCTGCCGCCCGTACGAGTTCATCGCCCGGGAGTACGGCAAGCCGGTCGTGGTGGCCGGCTTCGAGCCGCTGGACATCCTGCAGTCCATTTACATGCTCATGCTGCAGCTGTCGCAGGGCCGGTCCGAGGTCGAGAACCAGTACTCGCGGGTGGTGCCGTGGGACGGCAACCTGGTGGCGCTGAAGGCCATCGGCGAGACGATGGAGCTGCGGCCCTACTTCGAGTGGCGCGGCCTCGGCTTCATCTCGCACTCGGCGCTCAAGGTGCGGGAGAAGTACGCGGCCATGGACGCCGAGCTGCTGTTCCAGGTGCCAGGGGTGCGGGTCGCCGACCCGAAGGCCTGCCAGTGCGGTGAGGTGCTCAAGGGCGTGCTGAAGCCGTGGGAGTGCAAGGTGTTCGGCACCGCGTGCACGCCGGAGACCCCGATCGGGACGTGCATGGTCTCCCCCGAGGGCGCCTGCGCGGCCTACTACAACTTCGGCCGGATGAACCGCACCCGGGTCGCCGAGGCGGCGGAGGTCGGCCGGTCATGACCCGGAGCTGGATCGACGACGCCCTCGCCCAGCACGAGGAAGCAGAGCACAAGGAAGCAGGGCACGAGGAAGCAGGGCACGAGGAGGGGCTGGCCGCCGGCGGGCGGCGCCAGCTGCCGCTGGCGGACCGGGAACAGCAGGTGCTTGACCGGATCGACCGGGCCAGGCGCCGCCGCCCCAAGGTCAGGGAAGAACGCATCACGATGTCGCACGGCGCGGGCGGCAAGGCGACGCAGACCCTGATCGAGGCGGTGTTCCTCGACGCGTTCCGCAACCCGTTGCTCGAGCCGCTCGAGGATGCCGCCACGCTGACCGTCAACGGCTCCCGGATCGCGCTCACCACCGACTCCTACGTGGTCAAGCCGCTGTTCTTCCCCGGCGGTGACATCGGCGACCTGGCCGTCAACGGCACCGTCAACGACCTGTCGGTATCCGGGGCCACGCCGCTGTACCTGTCGGCCGGTTTCATCCTGGAGGAGGGCTTTCCTGTCGCGGACCTGAACCGGGTGGCCGAGTCGATGCGGGCCGCGGCCGCCGCGGCCGGCGTGCACATCGTCACCGGTGACACCAAGGTGGTCGAGAAGGGCAAGGCCGACGGCTGCTACATCAACACCGCGGGTGTCGGCCTCTTCGAACGGGACGTGCGCCTCGGCGTGGCCCAGGCGCAGCCGGGCGACGCCATCATCGTGTCCGGGCCGATCGGCGACCACGGCATCACCATCATGCTGGCCCGCGGCGAGCTGGACATCGAGGCGGACATCTGCTCCGACACGGCCCCGCTGAACGGGCTGGTGGCGGGGTTGCTGGACGCGGTGCCCAGCGTCCGGGCCATGCGCGACGCGACCCGGGGCGGGGTGGCGACGATCCTGAACGAGATCGCCAAGGCGGCCGACGTCGGCGTGCTGGCCGTCGAGGACGCGATCCCGGTCCGGGCCGAGGTCCGCGGCGCCTCCGAGCTGCTCGGCATCGACCCGATGTACGTGGCGTGCGAGGGCCGCCTGGTGGCGGTGGTGCCGGGCGACGACGCGGAACGCGCGGTCGCCGCGCTGCGCGCGCACCCGCTCGGCGAGGAGGCCGCGGTCATCGCCCACGTGCGGGCCGAGCAGCCGGGGATCGTCCAGCTGAAGACGGCGTTCGGCGGCACCCGGATCGTGGACCTGCTGGTCGGCGACCCGCTCCCCCGCATCTGCTGAGGCGCGGATCTGGTAAGGCCCGGATCTGGTGAGGCCCGGATTGCTAGGCCCGGTCTCGGGCGGCCGCGACCACGGCCTGGCCGAGGCTGATGCCGCCGTCGTTGCACGGGACGCGCGAGTGCAGCAGGACGCGGAACCCGCGGGCCTCGAGCCTGCCGACCGCCGCGTGCAGCAGCAGGAGGTTCTGGAACACGCCGCCGGACAGCGCCACCGTGCCCAGGCCGTACCGGTCGCGCATCAGCAGGCAGCCCGCCTCGATCAGCGCGGCGACACCGTGGTGGAAACGAGCCGCGATGACCGGGGCGGGAACCCGGGCCGTTAGGTCCGTTATGACCCCCTGGAGGAGGTCGGCGCCCCGGGCCCGGAAGGGATGGCCCGCCCCGACGGCGGCCGGGTACGCGCCGGCCTCCGCCGGGTCGGCCAGCTGCTCGAGCTCCACCGCCGCCTGGCCCTCGTAGCTGATCGCGTCCCGGACTCCGAGCAGGGCCGCGGCGGCGTCGAACAGCCGGCCCGCGCTGGACGTCAGCGGTGAGTTGACGCCCCGCCGGGCCATGGCGGTTACCGCGGCCCAGCGGTCCTGGTTGCGCCGCGCGACGTCGAGGTCCAGGTCGCCGTCCAGGTAGGCCGCGGCCATCCGCCAGGGCTGCCTGATGGCGGCCGCGCCGCCCGGCATGGGCACCGGCGCGAGGTGGCCGCCGCGCTCGAATTCTGCCAGGCCGGCGGCCAGGAACTCACCGCCCCAGATGGTGCCGTCGGTGCCGTAGCCAGTCCCGTCGAAGGCCACCCCGATGACCGGGCCGTCCTCGCCGTTGTCGGCCAGGCAGGAGGCGATGTGCGCGTGGTGGTGCTGCACCCCCTGCAGGTCGACGCCGTCCAGCTCGGCCGCGTACTTGGTGGACAGGTACTCCGGGTGCAGGTCGTGCGCCACGACCTGGGGGTCGATGTCGAACAGCCGGCGGAAGTGCTCGATGCCCTCGGTGAACGAGCGCAGCGTCTCGGCGTTCTCCAGGTCACCGACGTGGTGCGAGACGAAGGCGTGCCGGTCCCTGGCCAGGCAGAACGTGTTCTTCAGCTCGGCGCCGCAGGCCAGCACGGGGCGCCAGAACTCGTGCGTTACCTTGATGGGCTCCGGGACGTAGCCGCGGGAGCGCCGCAGGAGCATCGGCCGGCCGCGGAAGGCGCGGGCGACCGAGTCGTCGGTCCTGACGTGGATGGCGCGGTCGTGGACCAGGAACGCGTCCGCGATGCCGGCCAGCCGGGTCATGGCCTCGTCGTCCCGGTAGACAATCGGCTCGTCGGAGACGTTTCCGCTGGTCAAGACGATGGGGCGGCGGCCCACGGCGGCGAGCAGCAGGTGGTGCAGCGGGGTGTAGGGCAGCATGATCCCGAGCTGGCGGTTGCCCGGGGCCGTCGATTTCGCGATGTCCGCATCAGGACGGCGCGGCAGCAGCACGATCGGCCGGGCCGGGCTGGCCAGCAGGCCGGCCGCCGCGGGGTCGACCTCGGCCAGCGCCGGCCACGGCCAGGTCGGCGGCCATGACCGCGAACGGCTTATCCTCGCGGTGCTTGCGCGCCCGCAGCCGCGCCACGGCCTGCTCGCAGGCCGCGTCGGCGGCCAGGTGATAGCCGCCCAGGCCCTTGACGGCGAGGATCTGGCCCTGGCGGAGGAGTTCGGCGGCCAGGGTCAGCGGGGCGCCGGCGTCGGCGGGGTGCAGGGCCAGGCGGGGGCCGCAGGCGGGGCAGCAGGTCGGCTGGGCGTGAAAGCGGCGGTCGGCCGGGTCGTGATACTCGGCCGCGCACCGCTCGCACATGGCGAACTGGGCCATGGTGGTCAGCGGGCGGTCGTAGGGCACGTCGCGGACGATGGTGAACCGGGGCCCGCAGTTGGTGCAGTTGATGAACGGGTACCCGAATCGCCGGTCGGCCGGATCGGAGAGCTCGCGCAGGCAGTCCGCGCAGGTCGCGGTGTCCGCCGACACCAGGGTGCGGCGCAGCCCGGCCCCCGCCGCGCTGGCGGCGATGGCGAAGGAGGCCGAACGCTGCGGGGTGACGGCCCGGGAGGTGACCCGCTCGATCCGCGCCAGCGGGGGCGCGTCCCGTTCCAGCCGGAGGAGGAACTCGCTGACCGCCGCGGCCGGCCCCTCGACCTCGGCGAACACCCCGTCGAGGTCGTTGCCGACCAACCCGGTCAGCCCCAGGCCGGTGGCCAGGGCATGCACGAACGGGCGGAAGCCGACCCCCTGGACGACGCCCTCCACCCGGATCGCCGTTCGGACAAGCCGGGTCGCCGGAGGTCCCGCCTCCCCCATCGGCGCATCACCTCCCGCCCGTCACGAGCTTAACGGGGAACTCGACGGCCAGGGATTTCCTGACATTCGAGGGCCGCCGCGAGAACCTTGCTGAAACATATTGTTGATCTGTTACCTACTGGCGAGTTACGGTCGAACCGGCATTCACCATCAGCCTGGCTTGACCGCACCACGGTAAGGGGTGACCGCATGTCAGGGACCGCAGCGCAGCCAGTCCCCAGCCGGCCCGGGTGGGCCGCCGCACTCACTAAACGGCAACTCGACTACTATCCCGAGACCAGGGCCAGGATGTTTTACCTGGCCATCACGGTACTGGCCACGATTACGCTGTACTACGAGCTGTACGTCGGCGGGTCGGTAGCCACGCTGCTGCTGACCAACCTGCGCATGAGCTTCACGTTCTACGTGGTGACGGTGGCGTTCGGGGCCCTGATCGGGGCGTTCGGCTCGCTGTTCGCCGGGCTCACCGACCGGTTCGGCCGGGCCAACCTGGTGGTGTTCGGGCTGCTGTTCGCCGGGGTGTTCGTGGCCTTCATCATGCCGGCCGCGACCAGCAAGTGGCCCTTCACCATCGAGAGTTTCGTGGTCTCGTTCGTTGAGGGCATGTGCCTGGTGGCCACCCCGGCGCTGATCCGCGACTTCTCCCCGCAGGTGGGCCGGGCCACGGCCATGGGCTTCTGGACCAGCGGCCCGGTGGTGGGCAGCCTGATCGTCGCGCTCGTCGGCACCGCCACTATTCCCGCTGTCGTCACCAACCCGCAGTTCTGGACCCACGAGTACCACATCGCCGGCATCGCCGGGCTCGTCGTGTTCGTGATCGCGTTCTTCGGGCTGAAGGAGCTGTCCCCGGCGCTCCGCGACCAGCTGATGGTGACCATGCGCGACCGCGCGCTGATCGAGGCCCGGGCCAAGGGCATGTCCGATGCCGACATCGAGGCGGCGCTGCGGCACCCGTTCCGCCAGCTGCTCAAGCCCGACATCATCGTCTCCTCCATCGCGGTGTCGATCATGCTGCTGATCTACTACACCGCCGTCTTGGCCTCGGTGATCTACCTGACCACCGTGTTCGGGTTCTCGCTCAAGAACGCCAACGGGCTGGGCAACTGGAACTGGGGGTTCAACGTCATCGCGGTGATCCTGGTCGGGATCATCTCCGACCGGTTCCGGGTGCGGAAGCCGTTCATGGTGATCGGCGGCGTGCTGGCCGCGGTGATGACAGTGATCTACCTGGAGCAGGCGGGCCACCATCCCGGCTACTACAGCCTGGCCGTCATGCTGGCCCTGCTGTCGCTCGGCCTGGGCATCGCCTACACCCCGTGGATGGCCAGCTACACCGAGACGGTGGAGGCCCGCAACCCGGCGCTCATCGCCACCGGCCTGGCCATCTGGGGCTGGATCATCCGGGTCGTGGTGTTCGGCGCGTACCTGTGCCTTCCGCTGGTGATCAACTCGGTCACCCCGCTGGTGAACTACGGGGCGACCGTTTCGGCCTACGCGACCCAGTACGCCAGCCAGCTGGCCTTCGCCACCGCGCACCCGGACGTCGTGGCGGCCGCCCAGAAGGTCCCCCCGTCGGTCATAGCCACCGCGCAGAAGATCCCGCCATCGGTCCTGGCCACCGTCAAGACGGACGCCACGCAGCTCGCGAACGCGCAGAAGTTCGCGCCCGAGCTCGCGGTGCTCCAAGCCCACCCGGCGCTGTTCGCCAAGCTGGCCACCTACACGAACCCGGCCAAGATCCCGCCCGCGCTCCAGGCTCAGGCGATCGCCGCGGCTGGGGGCGGCGCCAAGGGCATCGGCATCCTCACCACGATCGCGGCCAACCAGGCGGCCATCAACGGCGTGATCGCCGTCGGGCCGGCGTTGCAGACCGTCGCCCCTTACGCGGCGGACCTGAAGACCATCGCCCCGTACTCGGCGGAGCTGACGACCATGGCTCCGTACTCGGCGCAGCTGACCGCGCTGTCCAAGGTCCCGCCGGGCGTGTTCGCCTACCTGAACGCGCACGGCGCGGCGGTGACGAAGGCCGCCGCCCAGACCGCCGGCCAGTGGAAGACGTGGTACTGGATCTGCTTCGGCGGCATCATCTTCTTCCTGCTCAGCATCCCGCTGCTGCGCGGCCGGTGGCGGCCGCGGGACGCGCGGCGGGACGAGGCCGAGCACGAGGCCAAGATGCAGGAGGAGCTGGCCAGGCTGAAGGCCGCCGTCTGACCCTTCCGAGGGCATCCTGTCCTTACGGCAGGATGCCCTCGATGAGGGCCTGCTGCAGGCGATTGGCGGTGGCGACGTCGGGCTTGCGCGCGGCGAGCACGTCGGCGTAGAGGAACGATTCGCCCAGCCGGACGAGCGCGTACGCCAGCGCGCCCGGTTCGATGATCGTGACCAGGCCGAACTCGTCCATGTCGCGGCGCAGCAGGTCCTCGTTGAAGGCCACGATCCCGCTTTGTATCCGGCCGCGCGGGTCGGTGAGCACGCGCATGGTCAGGGCGGGCTCGTCGTCGAGCAGCCGGCGCAGGCCCGCCGATCCGGCTACCATCGCGTTGATGTGCCGGATGGTGCCGGGGGTGTGCAGCTCCCCTTCGGGCCGTTCGGCTTCCCAGCGGGCGACGGCGATTCCCAGCATGCGCTCGGTGAGCCGCCACAGGGCCTGGCTGATCAGCTCCTCCCGGCTGCCGACGCGCCGGAACAGGGTCACCCGGGACACGCCGAGCTCGTCGGCCAGGCCCTGCATGTCCAGGCGCCTGCCGTCGTAGATCCACCGGGCGGCGGTCGCCACGATGCGGGCGGATTTGCCGGCCCGGCCGGCCTTCTTGCTGGCCGTCCGGCTGATCACCTGGCTGGTCGTCTTGCTGGCCCGGCTGGTCGTCTTGCTGGCGGGCGGACGCGTAATGGTACGAATCGGCACGATCTCACCGCCCACTCAGGGCCGGGCGGATGGTGCGCGAATTGTCGACCACGATGCCACGATAACCCGCGCCGCCGGCCCGCTCGTGTTCGGGACGGGCGAAGATATTACGTGAGCGAAGAACTGGCGGGCACCGAGACGCTCAGCTTGATTGCCGGGCAGGACATGCGGTACCTACTCCAGAACCGCTCGTCGCTGCTCACGGAGCGCTTATCCTTGATGTGCCGCTCGAGAGGCGCTGCGACGGGCCTTGTCCGCCACGCTCGAGCGCCGTCTCCACCAAGGGCGCCTCCGAAGGAGGCAACTGTGGAAGCACACCCGGCCGGCCGCCGTCATGTGCGGGCGGGCATAGTGAGCGGGCTCTGGCGCTACCCGGTGAAGTCGATGGCAGGGGAGGCTCTGGCCAGCACGGACATATCCTGGGCTGGCCTGGCCGGGGATCGCCGGTGGGCGTTCGTGCGCCCGGACTCCCAGGGGAACGGCTTCCCGTGGCACACGATCCGCGAGTTCCCGGAGATGTCCAACTACGTTGCGCGGCTGGACGAACCCGCCCGTCCGGACAAGTCGCGGGTCCTCGTCCGGACACCGGACGGCGGCCGGTACGACGTGACCGATCCCCGGCTGGCCGCGGAGCTGGGCACGGGGCTCAGGGTCATGCGCCTCGACCGCGGCCTGTTCGATGCGATGCCGGTCTCGGTCATCAGCGACTCGACGGTGTCAGCCCTGTGCACGCTCGCCGACGTGCCCGGCAACGAACTCCGGTTCCGGCCGAACGTCGTGGTGACACTCGATTCCGGCGCTGCGTTCGAGGAAGACGAGTGGGTCGGGTCCGCCGTCCGGATCGGGGCCGCCGTCGTGCGGTTGGACCGCAGAGACTCGCGATGCGTCATCGTCAACGTGGATCCGGCCCGCGGCCTGCCCGATTCGCACCTGCTCAAGGTGATCGGCACGACCCGGGGGGCATGCGCCGGCGTTTACGGGACGACGGTGCGGCCGGGCCTCATCCGCGTTGGCGACCCGGTCGTCGTGCGACCTCAGGCGGAGTGACCAGAGAGACGGATAAGGCCTCCGGTCAGCGGCGGGCGGCGGCGGCCCAATCGACGTCTTCACGCAGCCGCCGCTTGAGCAGCTTGCCGCCGGGATTGCGCGGCAGCGGCGTCGCGCTGACCGCGACGTACTGCGGGACCTTGAAGTCGGCGATGTGCGCGCCCAGGTAGTCGAGCACCGCCGGGACGTCGAGCGAGACGCCGGGCATCGGGACGATCACCGCGCCGACCTTCTCCCCCATCACCTCGTCGGGCACGCCGAGCACCGCCGCCTCGTATACCCCCGGCGCGCCGGCCAGGGCGTTCTCGACCTCGACGCAGTACACGTTCTCGCCGCCGCGGTTGATCATGTCCTTCATCCGGTCGACCAGGTAGACCAGGCCCTCGTCGTCGATCCGCGCCGCGTCGCCGCTGTGCAGCCAGCCGTCCACGAACGTATCGGCGGTGGCCTCCGGCTTGTTCCAGTAGCCGGAGACGATGTTCGGCCCGCGGATGAGCAGCTCACCGGTGCCGTCGGGGCCCACCGCGTCGAGGCGGACGTCGCATACCGGGGCCGGGAAGCCCACCGAGTCGGCGTGGGCGACGAACTCGTGCGGCAGGAAGGTGGACACGCTGGCCGTCTCGGTGAGGCCGAACCCGTTGCCCAGCCGCGCCTGCGGGAACGCCTTGGCCAGCCGCGCCACCAGGTCCGGCGCGATCGGCGCCCCGCCGTAGGAGACCGAGCGCACCCGGGAGATGTCGGTATCGGCGAAGGCCGGCTGGCTGATCGCCAGCCAGTAGATGGCGGGCACGGTGACCATGACGTCGATGCGCTCCTCCTCGATGGCGCGCAGGAAGGCGCCGACCTCGAAGGCGGGCATGATCACCGCCGTGCCGCCGACGTACATGGCCACGAGCAGCTGGCTGTTGCAGCCGGTCACGTGGAACAGCGGGACCGAGATGAGGGTGCGCAGGCCTTCGGGGGCCACGGACAGCGCGCGGCGGCAGGTCTCGGCGTTGGACAGGAAGTTCTCGTGGCTGGTCACCGCGCCCTTGGGGAAGCCCGTGGTGCCGCTGGTGTAGAAGATCGCGGCCGGGCCGGCCGGCTCCTGGTCGTCGACGATCAGCGGGTCGCCGTCCGGCAGCGGGTCGCCCGGCATGAACACGTACTTCGCGCCGGAGTCGGTCACCACGTAGTCCGCTTCCTCCTCGGTGAAGCGGGTGTTGACCGGCACCACGATGGCGTCGGCCAGCACGGCGCCGAAGAAGGCCAGCACCCAGTCGGTGCCGTTGCCCAGGCGGATCGCCACCCGGTCGCCGCGCCGGACGCCGCGGCCGCGCAGGCCGCCCGCCACCCGGGCCGTACGGTCCCACAGCGAGGAGTAGCTCAGCCGCGGCCCGCCGCCGGTTTCCACCACCGCCTCCGCGGCGCCCTGCCCCTCGACCGCGGTGCGGAGCATCTGCACCAGGTTGCGGGGCAGCCCTTCGTAGCGCTTGATGCCGTCCGGGCCGCGGGTGACCCCGGTCATGTCGAAGATGCCGCCCAGCTCCTGATGACGCGGGTCGCCGCGGCCGGCAGGGGCGCTCATGCCGCACCGCCCTTCGCGGGGGTGAAGTAGCGCACCGGGTTCTCCACCATCATCTCCTCGATCTGCGCCTGGGTGACCCCGCCGTCCAGCAGGGCGGGCAGCACGTCGTCGCTGATGTGCTCGTAGTGCCAGTTCGGCGCGGCGGCGGCGCGGGCCCCGTCGTGCGCCGCGCCGAAGTAGTCGATGAAGCAGTTCGCGTCGTGGGCGAGCACCATGCTCGCGGCGTAACCGCGGGCGGCGAGGGCGATGATTGTCTTGATCCGTTCGGCACCGGGGTTGAACAGGTCCAGCCCGAAACGGTCCATGCCGAGCAGGACCCCCTGATCGGCCAGTTCGGTGAGATAGTCCAGGTCGTTGCTGTCGCCCGCGTGCCCGATCATCACCTTGGACAGGTCGACGCCCTCCTCGCGGAAGATCCGCACCGCGATCCGGCCGGTCTGGTGCGGGCCCGAGGTGTGCACGGTGATGGGCGCGCCGGTCTCGACGTGCGTCCGGGCGATGGCACGGGCGATGCGCTCCACGCCGGGGGTGGGTTCGGGGGTCTCCAGGGCGAACTTCAGGAAGGCCGCCTTGACGCCGGTGCCGGCGATGCCCTCGGTGATGTCGCGGGAGAAGTCGGTGACCATCGGCTCGGGGATGTCGATGAGCAGGCCCGGCCCGCGGTACGCGTACTGCTGCGGCAGTTCCTCGTACACGTACAGGCCGGTGGCGACGATGATGTTGATGGGCGTCTGCGCCGCGATCCGCTGGATCCGCGGGATGTAGCGGCCCAGGCCCCAGACGGTGGGGTCGACGATCGTGTGGATGCCCTTGGCGTACACGGCGTTGAGCTTGTCGATGGCCCGGGAGACCATGGCCTCCTCGTCCCACCAGTCGGTGCCGTAATTCTGCACGTGCTCGGTGGAGAGCACGAAGACGTGCTCGTGCATCAGGGTCTGGCCCAGGCTGCCCAGCTCGACCGGGCCACGCACGCTCTCGACGACGGCCATGAGGATCCTCTCCGGAGACGACACTGTCCGGCCGGAGTGTCTCAAGGGGCTATAAGCATGTCAACGGGCCAGGGCTGACCATTATGATCACCGCATGCCCGCGCTCCCCCGGCGTGCGGATCGTCACGGCGACCACCTGATCGTCTGCGGTGACGGCCCGTTGTCCTACCGCATCACGGAGGAGCTGACCTCCCGGTACGGCGAGCGGGTGACGGTGATCCTGCCGTCCCGGCGGCGGAACCACGGACCGCAGATCAGCGCGCTGCCGCGGGTCCGGGTGCTGGAGCATCCCGAGCTCAGCAGCCAGGCCTTCACCGACGCGGACGTCCAGTCGGCCCGGGCGCTGGCCGTCCTGTCGCAGGACGACGTGGGCAACCTGCACGCCGGGCTGCGGGCGCAGGAGCTCAACCCCGGGCTGCGGCTGGTGCTGGCCATCTTCAACCGGCGGCTCGGCGACCACATCCGGATGATGTTCCCCGACTGCACCGTGCTGTCCGGCACGGCCATGTCGGCGCCCGCGTTCGTCGCCGCCGCGCTGGGCGAGCCCGCCCCCAGCCACGTCCGGCTGCAGCGGCGCACCCTGTACGTGGCCAGGGGCGAGGACGTGGCGGCCAGCGCGGTGATCTGCGGCCTGGCCACCTCGGCCGACGACCACGAGGGTCCCCGGCTGCTGCCGCCCGGCGAGGGCCCGGCCGACCTGGTGCTCGCGGTGGCGGACGGGACGCCGCGCAACCCGCTGACCCGGCGGCGCAACCCGGCCCGGGCCGCCGCCGGGCTGGCGCGGCGGCTGGTGTGGCATAAGTTCGGCCTGGTGTTCACGGCGCTGCTGGCGGTGATCGGCGTCGGCCTGGGGCTGCTGGCCACCCTCCACCCGCCCGGCGACGCGCTGTACCAGACGCTCATGGACCTGACCGGGTCGGCCTTCACGGGCCCGGGCGTGCCCGGCACCGAGAAGGTCGCGCAGGTGCTGCTGACGGTGGACGGCATGGCCTTCATCCCGGTGATCACCGCCATCGTGGTCGGCGCCCGGCTGACCGGTTCGGTGCGCCGGGCGCCGCGGCCGACGAGCGGGCACATCATCGTCGTCGGGCTCGGCAACGTCGGCACCGCCGTGACCGGCCAGCTGCACGACCTGGGGTTCGACGTGGTGTGCGTGGACAACAAGCCGAACGCCCCGGGCATCCCGCTGGCCCGCCAGCTGGGGCTGCCGGTGGTGATCGGCGACGCGTTCCGCGAGGAGACGCTGCGCGCCGCCCACCTCGATACCTGCCTGGCGCTGGTCTCGCTGACCAGCCTGGACGTCGTCAACCTGGAAACGGCGCTGACCGCGCGGGCGCTCCGCGAAGACCTGCGCATCGTGCTCAGGCTCACCGACGACGACCTGGCCGAACGGCTGGAGAAGACGACAGGCAACACCATCTCGCGGAGCGTGCCCTACCTGGCCGCCCCGGCCTTCGCCACCGCGATGCTCGAGCATCAGGTGCTGCGGACCATCGCCGTCGGGCGGCACGTGCTGCTGATCGCCGACATCCGGGTGGAGCCGGGACTGGCCGGCCGCCTCATCCGGGACACCGAGCAGGACGGGCAGGCCCGGGTGCTCGCGCTGCAATCCGGCGGGGCCGCCGCGCTCGACTGGTCACCGAGCCGCGGCTACCTGCTCGCGGCCGGGGACCGGCTGATCGTCCTGGCCACCAGGAGCGGCCTGGGCCCGTTCCTGTCCGCGCGCTGAGGTTAAAGAGTCCGGGCCGGTCGTTCGTGGCCGCGGGTGCTGCGGGCCCAGGACAGCCAGCGGTAGCGGGGCGCCGGCTGTCCTGGGCGGTCCTCAGGGGATCTTGATGACGTGCCAGGCGCCCTCGATGCCGTTGCCCGTGGCCTGGCCCGGGGCCTTGTCCCCGGCGTACAGGTAGATCGGGTAGCCGTTGATGGTGACCTGCCGGACACCGCCCGGCCGGGTGATCACTCCGAGCTTGCCGGGCAGCCACGCGGTCGGCGCCCGGACCGGCGCGGCCAGCGGCGGCCAGGCGGCCGCGCAGCTGCCGGTGCACACCGACTTGCCGCTGCCCGGCTTGTCCTCGGTGTAGTAGTACAGGGTCAGGCCGCGGCTGCTGGCCAGCACCTTACCGGCGCTGGTGGTCTCGGCCTTCAGGACGGCCCCGGCCGTGGCGGTGGCGTGGATCTTGATGACATGCCAGGCGCCCTCGATGCCGTTGCCGGTGTCCTGGCCCGGGGCCTTGTCCCCGGCGTAGCGGTAGACCGGGTAGCCGTTGATGGTCACCTGCGCGCCGCCGGGGCGGGCGATCGTCCCGAGCGGGCCGGGCAGCCGCACGCCGGATGGGGCCCGGACCGGCGCGGCCAGCGGCGGCCAGGCGGCCGCGCAGCTGCCGGTGCACACCGACTTGCCGCTGCCCGGCTTGTCCTCGGTGTAGTAGTACAGGGTCAGGCCGCCGCTGCTGGCCAGCACGGTCCCGGCGCCGGTGGTCTCGGTCTTCAGGGCGGTGGTGCGGATAGAGGCACCGGATGTGGAGGCCGGCGTGGCCTGGTAGCCGTACGCCGGGCTGCTGGTCGCCGTGCTGCCGGTCGCCGGGCTGCCGTAGGCGCCCGCGCCGGGCGAGCCGGTGGAATAGGAGCCGTTCCCGCAGGCGGTGACGGCCAGGGCCACGCCGATCAGCGTGGCCGCCGCCCATCCCGGGTTACGCATCAGGGTTCTCCATTCGCCAGGTCGCTGGGATCCGTGAACCGGATGCTGCTCTGTCTTTGATACGCAAATTCCCGGCGGGCGGCCCGCGGGGCACCGGTCACGTAAGCGGCTGGTAAGGAACTCATGCCGTCATCGCGGACGCCGTCCGGCCGGTTCCGGGGCGAAGAGCCTCCGGAACCGGCCGGGATCGCGGGCCGCGGCTTAGTTGTGGAAGTACTGGCCCTTGTAGTTCTCCCACGACTGGAGGTAGACGTAGCAGGCCGCTAGCGACGGCGCCCTCAATGGACGGGGTAGGGTGTCATGACCCCGACCAGCGTGAGGTCACCCGCCGCCACCCACCCGACCTGCCCGGAGGGCGAGATGCCGATCAGCCAGGACTTGCTGTAGGCCGGGGCCTTGCACCCGTAGGCGGCGCTGCCGACCATCCAGTCGGCTTCGAAGGACTTGCCCTTGGCGATCGCGGCGGCCCACTTCCCGCCGGGGGTGCTGCGGATGTGGACGCCGTCGGCATTCACCACGTACTTCAGACCGCCGTCGGTGAGGCCCGACGCGTGCGGGCAGGTTCCCCAGACCTTCTGGCCCGTGGGGCCGCCCGGGTTCCTCGACCACATGGACACCGCGGGGTCTTCCGCCGCCGGGCGGCCGACGGCGGCCCCGGCGGCGGCCGGGCTCAGCGCGGCGACCAGGGTGGCCAGGGCGGCGGCCGCGAGCAGGCGGGTTCTTCTCATGGGCTGGCGGCCTCCTCGGGATCGGGGTCACGGTGGCACGGCGCACCGGAGCGCCTCCAGGTGCGAGTGTGCTCCGCACCGCTAGCGCTACGCTAGCAGCGGCTAGCCTGCTGCCACCGCCGTCCGGTATGCCGCGATGACGGGACACCGGCGGATCCCGCTGCTAGCGTCGGACTGGCATCGCAGCGCTTGCGAAACGCACCGGAGCAGCCAGGAGATGCTTTGCCAGCAGAGGTGGAATTTGCCCTGCTCGGACCGCTCAGCGTGTGCCGGGACGGCGCGCCGGTCCAGGTCCCGCACGGCAAGCAGCGGATCCTGCTCGCCGCCCTGCTGCTGAACGCGAACCGGGTCGTTTCGGCCGACGAGCTCACCGACACCTTGTGGGAGTCCGCGCCTCCCGTGTCGGCGCGGGCCACCCTGCAGAACTACGTGAAACGGCTGCGCGCCTCGCTCGGCGACACCGGTCACCGCCGGATCAGCACCGTGCCACCCGGCTACTCGATCCACGTCGGGCCGGGTGAGCTCGACGTGCACCGCTTCGAGTCGCTGCTGGCGGCCGGGCGGGAAGCGGGCCGCGCCGGCGCCTGGCCGGACGCCGCCGCGCAGCTGACCGACGCGCTGTCGCTATGGCGCGGCGAGCCGCTGGACGGGGTGGACTCGACCGTGCTCACGCTGCGGGAAATCCCCCGGCTGGCCGAACTCCGGCTGCAGGCGACCGAGGCGCGGATCGATGCTGACCTGCACCTGGGCAGGCACGCGGAGGTCATCGCGGAGCTGCGCAGGCTCACCGGCGAACATCCGCTGCGGGAGAAGCTGCACGCCCAGCTGATGCTCGCCATGTACCGCGACGGCCGGCAGGCCGACTCGCTCGCCGCGTACCAGGTGATCCGGGCCATGCTGGTCGGTGAGCTCGGCACCGAGCCGGGGTCCGAGCTGCGTGAGCTGCACCGCAAGATCCTGGCCCACGACACCGCGATCGCCGCGCCCGGCGCTACGAGGCTGAAGGCGGCGGTGCCACGGCAGCTGCCCGCGGCGGCCTGGCACTTCGCCGGCCGGTCCGAGGAGCTGAAATCCCTCACCGGCCTGCTCGACGAGGCACACGGGCGGGGAACGGTGCTGATCTCGGCGATCGGCGGCATGCCTGGCGTCGGCAAGACCGCGCTGGCGCTGCACTGGGCCCACCAGGTCGCCGACCGGTTCCCGGACGGGCAGTTGTACGCGAACCTGCGAGGTTTCGATCCGGCAAGCCTGCCGGCCGATCCCGGTACGGTGATCCGCGGATTCCTCGGTGCCCTGCAGATTCCCGCCCAGGCGATCCCGGCGGGACTGGAAGAGCAGGCGGCGCTGTACCGCAGCGCGCTGGCCGGCCGCCAGGTCCTCATTATGCTCGACAACGCCCACGACCCCGCTCAGCTGCGGCCGCTGCTGCCCGGCACGCCGGGCTGCCTGGTGCTGGCGACCAGCCGACGCCAGCTCACCAGCCTGGTCATCACCGAAGGGGCCCACGGGCTCACCCTGGACCTGCTCACCCTGGCTGAGGCCCGCGAGCTGCTGGCCCGGCTGCTCGGGCCGGCCCGGACGGCCGCCGAGCCACAGGCCGCCGACGAGCTGATCGAGCTCTGCGGGCGGCTGCCCCTCGCCCTGGCGATCGCCGCCGCCCGCGCGGTCGAGCGGCCGCGCTCGCCGCTGGCCCGGCTAGCCGCCGAACTGCGAGAGGAACGGCACCGGCTCGACGCACTCGACGCCGGCGAGGCGCCGGCCAGCGTGCGGGCAGTGTTCTCCTGGTCATACGAGAACCTGACCGGCCCGGCGGCGCGGATGTTCCGCCTGCTCGGCGTGCCCCCCGGCCCGGATATCACCGCGCCGGCCGCGGCCAGCCTGGCCGCGGTGCCCCTGGCCCAGGCCAGGAAGGCGCTCGACGAGCTGGGCAGCGCGTATCTGGTCGCGGAACAGCCGCCTGGCCGTTATCACCTGCACGACCTGCTCCGGGCCTACGCGGCCGAACAGCTGCGGGCGAGCGAGCCCGAGGGCGCCCCGGCGGCAGAGACCGGCCGTGCCGCGGCCGAAGCCCGGCTGCTCGATCATTACCTGCACACCTGCCACACGGTTTCGCTGCTGCTCGATCCGGCCAAGACCCCGGCCGCCCCCGCCCCGCCCCGGCCCGGGGCCCAGCCGGAGCGGCCCGCCGGCTACGAGGACGCGCTGGCCTGGGTCGAAGCCGAGCATCAGGTGCTGGTCGGCGCGGTCACGTTCGCCGCCCGCCACGGGTACGACAGCCACGCCGGCCGCCTCGCGCTGGCCCTCGAGACGTTCCTGCTCCGCCGGGGATACTGGCACGACCTGGCGGAGACCCAGCGGACGGCGCTGGATGTGGCCACCCGCGGCGGCGACCTGACCGGGCAGGCGCGCGCCCACCATGGCCTGGGCCGGGCCTGTGCCCTCCTCGGCTCGCTGCCGGAGGCCCGGACGCACCTGTCCCGCGCCCGGCAGCTGTACGAGCAGGTCGGTGACGTCACGGCCGAGGCCAGGACGCACATCGACATGAGCACCGCGTTCGCCGGGCACGGCCACTTTCCCGAGGCGCTGGAGCACGCGGAACGGGCGCGCGACCTGTTCCGCGCGGCCCGTAACCGCACCGGGTACGCCACCGCCCTGAACAACATCGGCTGGGACCTGATCCACCTGGGCCGGCACGAGGAAGCGGTCGGCTGCTGCGAAGACGCCCTCGCGGCCTTCCGGGAACTGGGCGACAGGTACGGCGAGGCGGCCGCGCTCGACAGCCTCGGCTACGCCCATCAGCACCTCGGCGACTACGCCAGGGGCGCCGCCCGGTGTCAGCAGGCCCTCGCCGTATTCCGTGAGCTCGGCGACCGCTACAACCAGGCCAGCGTGCTCATTCACGTCGGCGAGAACCTCAGTGCCAGCCAGGACCGGGCCAGCCAGGACCGGGCCAGCCAGGACCGGGCCGGGGCCCGGGCGGCCTGGCGGGAGGCGCTGGCCATCCTCGAAGAACTGAACCATCCCGACGCCGGTCAGGTGCGCGACAGGCTGCGGTCCGGACGCCCCTGAGGCGCTTGCCCGCAGCGGGCGCGGCCTGCTGGTAAGCGAGGCCGCGCGCCGCCTTGGACACCACGCGCCCGGACGGCGAGCGCGAGTTCAGGTGAGCGTGGGATCAGTAGCCGTAACCGCCGGACTTGGCGGTGGACGAGGCCGAGGCGGCCGCGCCGGCCGCTGGCGTCGAGCCCGAGGCCGTCATTTCCCACCACAGGCCGCCAGAAAGGTTCTTCCCGTTGCCCGTGGCCTGCCCTGGGGCCTTATCCCCGATGTAGGTGTAGAGCGGGTGCCCGTCGTAGGTGGCCTGCTTGGTGCCGTCCGACCGGGTGATGACGGCCAGCGTGCCGGTCACGCCTGACCCGGCGGTGAGCGGGCCCGTGACCGGCGGCCAGTAGGTCGCGCAGGCTCCGGAGCAGTTCGACTTGGTCGAGGTGTCAGGGACGAACCAGTACAGGGTCATGCCACTCGAGTTGGTCAGCACCTGCTGGCCGCCGATGGTCTTGACCGTCACGCTGGCCCCGCCGGAGCCCGACGCGGGCGACGCGGCCGCGCTGCTGCTGGCGCCCGCGGCGGGCGTGCTGGCCGTGCTGGCCGAGCTGCTGCCCGAGCTGGCGCAGGCGGAAACGGTAAGGGCGAGTGCAGCCAGGCCGGCGGCGCCCCAGATCTTTCTCATTCGGATTGCTCCCATTCACACTGCAAGTGATCTCCCGTTATGCATCACGTGCGGAGTTCATCTTCGGTTCATGCGGGTCAGGCTGGCTGCGTCAGCTGGTGTCGGGCGGCGGCAGGCCGAGCCTGCTGAGCGATATGGCATCCGCCGCGGTGCTGGTCAACGGGGCCCGCGCGATCGTGATCAGCTGGCGGTAGAGCCAGCGCTCGGTGGCGGCAGCTGCGCGGAGTCTGGCCTGCGAATCCGTCACTCTGCCTCCGACTTGGACACGTCCAAGGTCAGCAGATGGTTCAGTTTCCAGCGGGAAATATCCGGCCAGGACGCCGTAGCCCTGGTCAGGCCACGTGGTGGCCGCCGATGAGGCTGCCGACCGCGAACGTCACCGCGACGGCCACCGCGCCCAGGGCGAGCTGGCGCAGGCCCGAGCGCAGCAGCGGGCGGCCGGTGAGCCGGCCCACCACCATGCCGCCGGTCATCAGCGCCACCGCGGCGATGCCCAGGGCGGCGCCCAGCACGGGCAGGCCCGCCAGGTAGGGCAGCAGCGGGATGAGCGCCCCGGCAGAGAAGGCGATCAGCGACGAGATGCCGGCGACCACGGCGGACGGCAGCTCGAACGGGTCGACGCCGAGTTCCTCGCGGGTATGCACGCGCAGCGCGGTGTCCGGATCCTGTGAGACCGCGGCGGCCATCCGGGCGGCGGTGTCCGCGTCGGCGCCGTAGCCGATGAAAGTGTCGGCCAGTTCGGCCTGCTCAGCGTCGGGGAAGCGGGCGTGCATAGTCCGTTCGGTCGCTACCTCGGCGTGTACCAGCTCGTTCTGGTTGGTCACCGACACGTACTCCCCGGTGCCCATCGAGAATGCCCCCGCCACCAGCGCGGCCACGCCGGTCAGGATCACGGTGTGCGCCGGCACCCCGCCGCCGCCCAGCCCGGCGATCAGCGAGGTATTGGTCACCAGCCCGTCGACGGCCCCGAACACGGTCGGCCGTAGCCAGCCGCCGGACACGTCGCGATGCCGGTGCGACCATCCCGCTGCGAGCGCCGCCTGCCGGACCGCATGCCCATGCTCATGCGTTTCCTCGCCCACCCGAGGAGGCTATCCCCTAGCGGCGGGACGCACGACCACGGGCAGGCCGGCCGCCTCAACCGCGCTGGGCTCTCTAAGGCGGCGGCCACTGGGCGAGGAGTTCGGCGGCGCGGGGGCGCAGATCCGGCAGCCGTTCGGCGTACAGGGCGTACCAGACGGTCAGGTGCAGCCGCCTGAGCTGCTCGCACGCCGCGAGCTGAGCCGCGTCCACCGGCTCGCCGTAGGCGGCCAGGATGCGCGCGCGGTCGAGCCGCTGGCTCGCCGTCGACGCGGCCAGGTCCCAGGCCACCGGCCCGGAGCAGGTGTCCTCGAAGTCGTGCCACACCCATCCGGCGCCGGTCGCCATCAGGTTGCCGGCGCCGGCGTCGCCGTGCAGGGGGCGGCCCGCGACGGGACCGAGTTCGGCGGTCAGCCGGGCGTGCGCCGCGGCCAGGGCGGAAGCCTGGCCGGCCGTGAGCCGGGTCGGGAGCCTGGCCGGGGGCCGGGCCAGGAACGCCGGGATGTCGTCCAGCGGCGCGAGCACCGGAAGCTGGCCCGGATAGCTCCGCAGCGCGGCGTGCAGGTCCCGCAGCATCGACCCGATGGTGGCCTCGCCGGGCAGCACGTCGCCGGCCGGGCTCAGGTACCGCCAGAATGACATCACCTGGCCGTCACCGTGGTACACGACCGCGGGGACCTCCGGGCTCGGCGTCATCACCGGGGCGCCCTGGCCGGCCAGGAACCCGGTGACGTCGAGTTCGCGCTGCAGCCAGGCGGCGGGATCGGGGCGGACGGCGGTGGTGCTCGCGGCCACCTTGGCCACCACCGGCGCGGGCGTCAGGTGCACGATCACGTTCGCGCCGTTGGCCAGGATCACCGGCTCCGTGCCGTGCACCCCCAGGCTGGCGGCGACCTTGACGGCGGCCGCGGCCATCGTGGCGGTATAGGTCACCCTGCCGAGGCTAGCGCGGCGCGGGTGCCGCGCGCGGCGCTCACCGCGGTGACGGCCGCGGCGGCGACGACCAGGGCCAGGTAGATGCCCGGGACGGTGCCGTGATGGTAGCCGGCGAAGTCGCGGGCCCACAGGCACAGGCCGGTGACGGCGACCACGATGGCCGCGGCGGCCACCGCCATGACCGCGGCCGCCACGCCGGCCGCGGCCGCCGCCAGGCGCAGGGCTGGCCCCCGTGGCTGCAGCCTGCGCAGGGCCAGGCCGGGTCCGGCCGCCGCGGTGGCGGCCGCGGCGAACCCGGCCAGCGTGACCGCGCCGAACCCCCACGGGCCGACCCCGTTCGCGCTGCCGGCCAGCCTGGTCGCGGTGACCAGGGTGATCAGGTACGTGACCGGTGCGATCACCGGGAGCAGCAGGTACGCGGTGTCGCGGACCCGCCGCTCGCGCCGGGCCCGGCGCAGCATCAGCAGCCACAGCGGCAGGCCGCCGAGCCCGGCCACCAGCACCGAGGTGGCCAGCGCGACGTCGAAGACGGCGTAGGCCAGGCGGACCTCCGGATGCCCCGGCGCGGTGAAGCCCTGGGCCTGGGTGAGCTGGGCGAAGACCAGGCCGAGGCCGACGAGCATGGACCAGGACATGAGCGCCGTGGCCAGGCTGGCGCGCATCCGGGCCGGCCGGTCGTGCAGGTGCCTGGGCGGGCAGAACCAGGCGGGCAGCGCACGCCAGGCGACGCTGGCCGCGGCGGCCAGGCCGCCGCCCGAGTCGTCGAGAAGCGCCCGGACCTCGTCGCCGTAGCGAGCCCGCCAGGAGGGCGGGTAGAAGGCTAGCGCGGCACGGGACAGGGTCAGGCGGCGCCGGGCCGGGGCGGGCGGGGCCGGCCTCATGCGCCGGCCTAGCCGGGACTGGTGCCGAGACTGGTGCTCAGGCGCTCCCTGGCCACCGAGGCGACCTTGCTCATCCGCTCGGACTGCATGGCCAGCGCCTGGGCGCCGGCCATCGTGATGCGGTACGGCCGGCGGCGGTCGTCCGACTCGAGCGGCTCGATCAGGCCGCGCGCTTCCAGCCGGGCGATCACCGCGTAGAGGGTCCCCGCGCTGAGCCGGACGCCCATGGTCTCCGCCACGTCCTGGGTGATGGCGTAGCCGTGCTTGGGCTCGTCAGCCAGGCTGGCCAGCACCAGCAGCGGCGGATCGGCCCATCGGTCCAGCCTGTCGGTCACGTTGCCTCCCCGGTCCGTGTGATGCATATCGCCACACTCTATAGCGTCACCCGTTATACCGCAAGCCGATATAGCGTGAGGCATGACAGAGAGGGCCTACTCGGACCGGCTGGTCCAGACCCAGACGTGGGCGGGTTCCAGCGTCGCCTGCACCACCCCGGGCGGGTCAGCCTGGCTCATGACTGAACCGTACGCCCGGAGCATTCCGGGAACGTTACCGCGCCTGGCCGTATGCTCGGCTGGTGAGAGGCTCCGTGACCGTCCGCATCGCGGCCCCGGCCGGGCTGGTCTGGGACCTGGTCAGCGACGTCACCCGGATCGGGGAGTTCAGCCCCGAGACGTTCGAGGCGCAGTGGCTGGACGGCGCGACCGGGCCGCGGGCCGGTGCGCGCTTCCGCGGGCACGTCCGGCGGAACGGCCGGGGACCGGTCTACTGGACGACCTGCACGGTGATCGCGAGCGACCCCGGCCGCGAGTTCGCCTTCGCGGTCGGCGGGCCCGGCGGCACCACCGTGAACACGTGGCGGTACCGGCTCGAACCCGCCGCGGGCGGAACCGATGTGACCGAGTCCTTCGAGCTGCCCGGCACGCTGCCGAACCGCCTCTACTGGAGCGTGGCCGGGCGCGCGCGCCTGCGTACCAACCTCGACGGCATGCGCGCCACCCTGGAGAAGGTGAAGACGGCGGCCGAGCGCGGGTAAGGCCAGCAGGCCGCGGCGATCAGCACGAGCAGCGGGCTTTGGTGTGTTCGGGCCGGTGTGTTCGGGCCGGTGTGTTCGGGCCGGTCGCGGAGCCGAGAGCCGGATCGGGATCTGATCAATAACTTTCGTAATCCCGGAGCTGCGCGACGTAGTCTGCGGTGGCGAGCATCTCCCGGCCGACCGGCTGCATCCCGATCCTGGTGCACAGGAGCCCGGTCGACACCCGCTCGGCCACGCCCCACTCCCAGATCGTGGTGGCGTCGAGGGAGCATCGGCGAGCCAGCCAGCGCGCCCGCGCGAGCGGGTCACCGTGCCGCAGCTCGATGGGGTCCTCACGCATGATCACGCCCAGGTCGTATTCGGCCTCGGCGAGCAGCCCGTCCGGGTCGACCAGCTTGAAGCCGGCGCCTGCCTCGAGCACGTTCCACTGGTGCACGTCCCCGTGCACCAGCACCGCCCGCTCGTCGTCGTGCGCCGCGACGCGCCGGGCCGCGCAGGCCAGCGCGTGCTCGACCGCCCGCTCGGAGCAGGGGCGGTCGAGTTCCTGCCAGGTCGCCGCGATGAACTCGCCGAGCCAGCGACCCTTGTCCGCGCCGGTAGGCAGGCCGCTGGGGAGTGCCGGGCGCCAGACCCGCACGGCCGTGGCGCACAGGATCTCGTGCCGCCGGGCGAGCGGGAGGCCGAGCTCGGACAGCGGGCGGCCGAGCCGCTCGAGCAGCAGCGCGCCGCGGGCCTCGTCGGCCCTTAGCAGCCGGGCGCAGCCGTCGCCGCCGGCCAGCCGGAGCACGGCGATCTCGCGCCGGGCGTGATCGCCGGGTCTCGGGATCATCAACTTGAGGACGGACCGGGGCCAGGCCTCGGCCACGAACGCCTCGGTGGCGTCCGGGAACGGCTGCCCGACCGTGATCCGCCAGTCCCGCTCCAGGCCCGCGACGAGCCCGGGGAGGTCGTCCAGCCAGCGGGCCGCCCCGGCGGCCAGCGCCTTGTTCCTGACCACGGCGGAGACGTCCACCGGGCCAGGCTAGAGCACCGGGTCAAGTAACCACCCGCTCTGGCCGGGGACTCGTTTCGCCCCGGGGGGTGACCCGCCTGCCATCCCCGGGCTTATGGGGTCCGTGATACCAGGGGGACCGGACTTACCCAAGTTACCTAACAAAGTACTCCTAGGGCTAGGCGGGCAGCACCGCGACCGGCGTGGTGGTCGGGCGGGTCGTCCCGCCCGACGGCTCGACGGTTATCCCGATCCGGTCCCCGGGCACCACCGCGGCCGCCAGCAGCGTGCGGGCGCCGTCCATCAGGCCCGCCGGACGGGCGCCGGACGGGCTCATCACCCACACCTGGTAGACCCGCCCGGGCGGCGGGGAGGCCATCCCGGTGGCGGTGACGACGGCCTCCCGCAGGGAGGCGGAGGCCACGACGGTGACGGTGCCGCCCGCTTGGGTCCGGCTCGTCTCGATCCGGGCGTCGGACGCCGTGACCACCCGGGCGATCGCGGCGCCGCTCGCCCGCGTCGTCTCGAGCTGGTGCTGGGTGGACAGCTGCGTGACGCCGAGCGCGACGGCCGCGGCCACGCTGACGGCGGCGGCGAAGGCGGCCGCGCGCCTGGGGAGCCGGCCCGACCGCCCAGCGAACCGCCGCGCCACCCGGGCCCGGCGCAGGTCCCGGGCGGTGCGCAGCCGGTCGCCGGCCAGCGGCGGGAGCTGCCTGGTCCGGTAGCTGGCGGCCAGCACCCGCTGTTCCATCCCCGGCGGCGGCGGGAGGGCCTGCGCCATCGCGAGCCTGGCCGCGGTCTCGCGCAGGCCGCGCACCTCCGCGTCACACGACGGGCAGTGCTGCAGGTGGCGCTCGAACTCCGCCCGCTCCAGGTCGGGCAGGGCGTCCAGGGCGTAGCTGCCGGTGAGCACGTGCAAGTCGTCGGCCAGGCTCTTCACCACGTCACCTCCATGCAGTCACGCATCCTGATCAGCCCGTCCCTGATCCTGGTCTTCACCGTGCCGAGGGCCACCCCGAGCAGCTGGGCCACCTGCGGATACGTATATCCGCCGTAGTAGGCGAGCTTGACCGACTCGCGCTGCAGCTCGGTCAGGCCGTCCAGGCATCGGCGCACCCGCTGGTGGTCAAGCGTCGCCGCCACCAGCTCGGCCACGTCGTCCCCGGTGGCGGACAGGTCCGGTGCCGCCTTCTGCTCCCGGCGCGAGCCCGCGGTCTCCGAGCGGACCCGGTTGACCGCGCGGCGATGCGCGATGGTCAGCGCCCAGGCGGCGGCGCTGCCCCGGGCCGGATCGAACCTGGACGCCGTGCGCCAGATCTCGAGCAGCACCTCCTGGGCGACCTCCTCGGACTGCGCCGGGTCTCTCAGCACCTGCCGGACCACGCCGTACACCGGCCCGGCCAGCTCGCCGTAGACCAGCTCGAACGCCCGGTGGTCGCCGCGGGCCACCAGGGCCAGCTGGGCGCCGAGGTCCGGTTCATGCCCGGGCGCCGGCTCCGGCCGCCACTGTCGTATATCAGGCCTGCTCATGCACCCTATTCGAGGCCGAACGGCGGTCGGCTTGCTCCCGCATCACTTTGTAAGGAATGACGGCAGGTGACCAATCCGGCACGCAGGCAGGTCCGAATGGCCGCCGTGATGAAGACATCGGGCCTGGCAGGCCTGCTGACAGGGGCCGTGGCGCTGGGCGTAGCGGCTGGGACTCCGTCGTGGTGACCGTCACGTGACGCCGCCGCCTCCGCCAGATGACCACAGCCCGTAGTCAGGAAAACAGATACCACAAGGAGAAATGAACATGAAGTACCGTCTTCTCGCCCTGTCCGGCCTGGCCGTCAGCCTCGGCCTGGGCGCGGCCGCGTGCAGTTCCAGTGCATCCTCAACGGCCGCGTCAGGCTCGTCGTCGTCCCCCGCGGCCTCATCCTCGGCGGCCGGGGCGACGACCGCCATGGACTTCGGCCCGGGCTGCGCCGCGGTGCCGAAGTCCGGCGCGGGCAGCTTCAACGGGATGTCCGCCGCGCCGGTCGCCACCGCCGCCTCGGCCAACCCCGCGCTGTCCACGCTCGTCGCGGCGGTCAAGGCGGCCGGCCTGGTGGACACGCTCAACTCGGCGTCCAACATCACGGTGTTCGCCCCTGACAACGCCGCGTTCGCGAAGATCCCGGCCGCCACCCTGAAGAAGCTGCTGGCCAACAAGGCCGAGCTCACCAAGATCCTGACCTACCACGTGGCGCCTGCCCGCTACACCCCCACCCAGCTGGCCTCGGGCACGGAGCTCAAGACCCTGGAAGGCGGCATGGTCACCCCGGCCATGATGAGCGGCAGCTACACCGTCAACAGGGCCCACGTGGTGTGCGGGAACGTCCAGACCGCCAACGCCACCGTCTACATCATCGACACCGTGCTGACGCCCCCAGCGAAGTAAGGGCGTGAGGTCGCGGTCCGTTCGGGATTATGACCCGAACGGACCGCTGTCTGCTCAGGACAGCTCCACGATCGGCCCCGGGTAGCCCAGGCGCTCACGCTGGGCGTCGGGCAGCCGCCACGGCGTCTGGATCCAGGCCGGGTCGAGCCCGGCCAGCTCCGTGACGTAGCGGCGGACGTACTGGCCGCCGGGGTCGAACCGCCGGGCCTGGCGCAGCGGGTTCATCACCCGGTTGGGCCGGGTGTTGTTGCCGGTCCCGGCCACCCACTGCCAGTTGCCCGCGTTGCAGGCCACGTCGCCGTCCGCGAGGAGGGACCCGAAGTGCTGGTAGCCGTGCCGCCAGTCGATCCCGAGGTTGCGGGTGAGGAACGAGGCGGTGACCATCCGGGCCCGGTTGTGCATGAAGCCCTCGGCGGCCAGCTGGCGCATGCCCGCGTCCACGACCGGGATCCCGGTCTGGCCCGCGCGCCAGGCATCCAGCGCGCGGGAGTCCTCGTGCCAGGCGGCCCCCGGCCGGTAGTTCTTCCTGGCGATGTCCGGGAACGCCGCGGTCACCTGGTAGAAGAAGTCACGCCAGGCGAGCTGGCGGACGAACGCCTCGCCGCCAGGGTGGTCCAGCGCGCCGATCGCCACCTCGAGCGGCGACAGGCAGCCGAACCGCAGGTAGGCGCCGAGCCTGGAGGTCTGGTCGCCGGCCAGGTCGTCGTGGTTCTCGTCGTAGCCCGCCAGCTGGCCCCTGCGCCAGCTGGCGAACCGCTGGCGGCCGGCCTTCTCGCCGCCCCGGGCCAGGCCCGTCGAGGCGCCGTCGCCCGCGGCCGGGAGGCGCCCGGCGGCCAGCCCGGCCGGCAGCCGGATGGACGGCGGCACCGGGTGGTGCCCGCGCCAGGTGGCCGCGCGCCAGGCCCGCCAGTACGGGGTGAACACCCGGTAGTGCCCCCCGGCGGCCGGCTTCAGGTCGGCCGGCGGCACCACGGTCAGGCCGGGGGTCAGGACCAGGCCGATCCGGTGCCTGGCGCATTCACGCTCGAGCCGGTGGCGGCGCGCCGCGGCGTAGTGCGACACGTCGTCGGCGAGATAGACCGCGTTCGCGTTCACATCGGCCGCGATCCTGATCACCTCGGCGGCCGGCTCACCCTGCCTGACCACCAAGTCGGCGCCGCGCTCGCGCAGGGCCTCGCGCAGGCCGGCGAGGGATTCGGCCAGGAAGCGCGTGCGGTTCGGCGGTGCCGCGATGGCCGGGTCGGCCACGAACAGCGGCACCACCTGCCGGGCCCGGGCGCACGCCTGATGCAGCGCCGGGTTGTCGTGCAGCCGGAGATCACGGGTGAAGACCACGATCGCGGTGTCCATCTGCCTCCTTCTGATTACTCTCCGCTCACAGCCTAAGGTGGGGACATGACCGGCAGGCCGCGGGTGGGGGTGTCGAGCTGCCTGCTCGGCGAGGAAGTCCGGTTCAACGGCGGGCACAAGCGCTACCGGTTCCTCACTGACGAGCTCGCCCGGTACGTCGACTGGGTGCCGTACTGCCCGGAGGTTTCGATCGGCCTGGGGACCCCGCGCGAGGCGATCCGGCTCACCGCGGACGGGCGGCTGGTCAACCGGGGCGGCACCGCCGACCACACCGCGGCCATGACGGCCCTGCCGCTGCCCGCGGACCTGGACGGCTACGTGTTCAAGGCCAAGTCGCCCAGCTGCGGCATCCGCGCCATCCCGCGGTACGCCGAGGACGGGCACCCCGCCGACCACGCCGGCCGCGGCCTGTACGCGGCGCGGGTGCTGAGCGCGTTCCCGCTGCTCTCGGTGGAGGACGAGGGGCGGCTTAACGACCCGGGGCTGCGGGAGGCGTTTGTCGAGCGCGTCTTCGCCGCGGCCCGGCTGCGCGCGTTTTTCGCCGGGCCATGGTCGGCCGCGGACCTGGTCGCCTTCCACGCCCGGCACAAGCTGCAGCTGCTGGCGCACGACCCGGCGCGCTACCGGCTGGCGGGCCGGGTGGTGGCCGCGGCCGGGACCGCCGGGGCCGCGGTGGCGTACCGTGACCTGTTCCTGGCCGCGATGGCCAGCCCGGCCAGCCGCGGCCGCAACGCCAGCGCGCTGCAGCACGCCTACAGCCGGATCGGCCGGGACCTGGACCGGCCGCGGCGGCACGACCTGGTGGCCAGGATCGACGCCTACCGGCGGGGCGAGGAGCCGCTCAGCGTGCCGGTCGCGCTGCTCGCCCATTACGCGCTTGGCCTGCCCTGGCTGGCGGAGCAGACGTACCTCAAGCCCTTCCCCCCGGACCTGGGGCTGAGGCACGCCGTTGCCCGGCCGCCGGATCGGCGGCCGGGCGATTTACTCGCGGCTTACTCGCGGCCGAACAGATGCCGCAGCGCCCCCTCCAGCTCCGGGTGGCGGAACTGGTGCCCCGCCTGGATCAGCCGTTCCGGCCGGACGTCCTGGCTGGCCTGGGCGATCTCCCTGGCTCCCTCGTCGCCGAGCAGCAGCCTGGGCCCGAATCCCGGGACGGGCAGCACCGCGGGCCGGCGTAGCACGGCGGCCAGCGCCCGGGTGTAATCGATGTTCCGCACCGGCTCCGGGGCGACCGCGTTGACCGGCCCGGACAGGCCGGGATCGAGCACCGCCCGCAGGTAGATGTCGAGCAGGTCGTCCAGGGCGATCCAGGCCAGCCACTGCTTGCCGGTGCCGAGGCGGCCGCCGAGGCCAGCCTCGAACAGCGGGCTGAGCAGGCGCAGCATGCCGCCGCGCGGCGTCTGCACGATGCCGGTGCGGACCTGGACCGTGCGGATGCCCGCCGCGGCGGCCGGGGCGGCGGCGTCCTCCCAGCCGGCCACCACGTCGGCCAGGAATCCCTCGCCGCGGGGACTGGTCTCGGTCAGGATCTCGTCGCCGCGATCCGGGCCGTAGATGCCGATGGCCGACGCCGTCACGAACGCCCGCAGGGCCGGCCCATCGACGGCACCGCTGGCCGCTTCGCGGCCGGCGTTACCGGCGGCGGCCAGCTCGGCCAGGAGGCGGGTGGGCAGGATCCGGCTGTGGCGGATCTCGTTCTTGCGCTCAGGGGTGAACCGGCCGCCGATCGAGGCCCCGGCCAGGTGGATCACCGCGTCGACCCCGTCCAGCAGATCATGGTCCGGGTCCTCCGGCCGCCAGTAACGCTCTTCCTCGTGCCGGGGCGGCCGGCGCACCAGCCGGATGACCCGGTGCCCGCTGGTGGTCAGCAGCGCGGTCAGCGCGGTGCCGATCAGGCCGCCGGAGCCGGTGACCGCCACCGTCAGCGGGTCGGGGCAGATCGCCCGGGCTCGGTCCAGCGCGGCCAGGTCCCCGGCGAGCTGCCGGTGCCGGTAGACGAACATGGACCGCAGCGCGCGGGCGGGCAGCGGGGTGTCGATCACGTCGGTCACCAGCGTGGCCCGCTCCCCCGCCGCGCTGAACTGGTGGGTGTGCCGCCACGACAGCAAAGGGGAGGCCAGCGAGTCGGCGAACGCGTGCGGCGGGTCGTAGCCATCTGGCTGGTGGGCGGCGACCCAGCGCAGGCCGCCGGGCAGGCCGAGCACCGCCTTGCCGTCCCGGAGCGACCCCGCCTCGCGCACCACCCGGACCGGCTGCCATGGCGGAGTAAGCCTCGTGACCGCCCCCGGCCTGGTGTGCCAGGAGAACACCTCGTCCAGGCTTGCGTCCACCACACTGGAGTAGGTCAGTCCCATCGCGTTTTCCCCTCAGGCGTTGATGCGCTCGCCGGCTGACTAATAATGCTAAATTACACTAAAATTTCGGGTACCCGAGCACGGGAAGACATTCATGCAGCTACGTGACGCCGCCGAGATCCTCGGGGTGCACTACCAGACCGCGTACGCGTGGGTGCGCCAGGGTGTCCTGCCGGCCAGGAAGACCGGCCGCGGCTACGACGTAAGCGAGAGCGACGTCAGCGCGCTGGCGGCGCGCCGCGCCTCGGGAACCGCGCCGCGTGCGCACATCCGGGTGCGTGACTGGGCCGCCCAGGCCGACCGGCTGCACGCGGCCATCACGTCCGGGGACGAGACGCTGGCGCGGCACCTGTTCGCGCGGCTCGCGCGCGGCGTGCCGCTGACCGAGCTGTGCGAGCGGGTCATCGCGCCCGCGCTGCACCGGGTCGGCGAGGAGTGGAGCACGGGCGAGGTGACGATCGCGGCCGAGCACCGGGCCAGCGCCATCTGCGAGCGGCTCATCGCCGCTCGCACGCACCAGCCGCAGGGCCGCCCGCGCGGCGTCGCGGTGGTGGCCACGCCGCCCGGGGAACGGCACGGGCTGCCGACCCTGATGGCGACGGCGTGCCTGCGCGAAGACCGCTGGCTGGTGCACCATCTGGCGGCCGACCTGCCGGTCGCCGAGGTGACCGGGCTGACCTTGCAGGCCGGCGCCAGCCTGGTGGTGCTCTCCTCGGCCACCACGGAGGCGGCCCGGCGGGCGGGCGAGGCGGCGGACGAGATCATGCGGTCGGCGGCCAGGCCGCACGTGCTGGCCGGGCGGCCCGGCGACACCCTCAGCCAGCTGCGGCGGCTGGCCCGGGCGGCAATGGGCCGGCCGGCAGAGGCCTAACCGCGGAGGCCCAGCCGGTCCGCGAACGCCGAGATCTCATCCCGCTGGGCGGCTTCGCCGGTAGCGGCCGGCCCCACGACCAGCCGCGCCGTCCCGTTCGCGGCGTAGGCGGCCACGTCGTCCGCGGTCATGTCGGTCGATCCCCACCGGGTGCACTCCAGCGCGCCCGGATCCCGGCCCGCGGCCCGGGCGGTCTCCCGCATGAGGTCCAGCTGGGCCGCCCGTTCCCGGGCGGTGAGCCGGCCGCCGGGGAAGTAGCCGTCGCCGCGCAGGCCCGCGCGGCGGGCCGCGGCCAGGCTGGATCCGCCGACGTGGACGGGCAGCCCGTCTTTGGTGAGCGGCTTGGGGAAGCTGCACAGGCTGGTGAAGGAGAAGAACTCCCCGTCGAAGCTGACGCCGTTCTCGTCGCCGGCCCAGAGCAGCCGCAGCACGTCGATCGCCTCATCCGCGCGCCGGCCGCGGCTGGCGAAGTCGACCCCGCCCGCCATCGCCTCCCCCGGCAGCGCGCCCACGCCCACGGTGAGCAGGCGCATCCGCCCCTTGGACAGCACGTCGAGCGTGGCCAGCCGCTTGGCCAGGGCCACCGGATGGTGGTACGGCAGCAGCAGGACGCCGGTGCCGAGCAGGATGCGCTCGGTGGCCGCCGCGACGAAGGCCAGGCAGCTGAGCGGATCGGCGACCGGCGTGGACGCCGGGAAGGTGACCGCGCCGACGGCCGCGCCCGGGTACAGCGCGATGTGCTCGGGGACGTAGAAGGACTCGAAGCCGCACCGCTCCGCGTGCCGGGCGACCCCGATCATCTGGTCCGGGTCGGTGCCGTAGCGCCCGGTGTTGTAGATGAGCCCGAACTTCATGTCTGCAACCTACCGCCCGTACCATCGTGCGGATGGGGAGCCGTTTCATTTCGGCCGTGGCCTGGTACGGCCCGAAGACAGGCCGGCTGCGCGAGCTCCTGGCCGGGGTGCAGGCCCTGATCTTCGAGCACCTCGGCGACGACTTCCGGCCCTATTCACTCGAGCAAATACACGCCACGCTGATCGCGCTCAACGTCGCGCGGGCGGGGGACGCGATCGTCAACGAGTACCTGCTCGCGCACGCGGGCGAGGCGCGGGAGATGGACCTGCCCCGGGTGATGGACATCCTGGCCCGGCGGTTCGCCACCCCGCTGCGGGTGCGGATCGGCGGGATCCGGCCGCACCAGCCGGTCCCGTTCACCAGCCGGGGCCAGCATCCGGCCGAACGGACCTTCTCGGTGCAGGACCTGGCGTTCGTGCTGGTGGGATGGCCGGCCGACTCGCTCGCCGGGGGCGCGGCCCCGCTGGACGAGCTGCGCCGTGAGATGAACGCGGCCAACGTGCGGCACCGCTATCACGTCCGGGCCGGGGACGTCGACAACGACCTGCACCTGGTGGTGGGCCACCACGCCGGCGCCCAGCCGGCGCGCTCGCCCGGGTCACCGCCGCGGTCCGGGACAAGCTGGCCGCCCACCCGGCGGACCTGGCCATCGGGCTGGCCGACGTCAAGATCGTCGCGGCCGACTCGCACACGCTGGCGCCGCCGTTGTACGTAAGCGATATTCCAGCCGATGAGGCGAGCCTGCTCACCCTCATGTCATTATCAGGCGCTGCAAGACCCTGATCTGCAGGTCAACTGTCACGGTGAACGGGCTGGGCAGAGAGCGGATGCGGGCTGCCAGCGCCTGCGGCGTGATGTGGCGGGCGCTGGGCCCCATGGACACCAGCGTGGTGAGATCGGCGTGGTCCAGGCTCAGCTGGTAGTTCACGCTGCTGACGCCGGACCGGGCGTAGTCACGGTAGGACCCGGCGAGCCGCTGGGACTTGCGCCGGTCGATGCTGATCATGCCGAGCGGCCGCTGGAGTTCGCGCAGGTGGCTGGGGCCCGGCGCAGCTATGAGCAGCGTCCCCTCAGGGGTGAGGAAGCGGCCAGTCTCGGCGGCGTTGCGCGGCCCGAAGATGCTCAGCACCAGGGCTGCCGACCGGTCTGCGAGCGGCAGAGGCCGCCAGACATCCGCGCCGAGGGCCGCCGCCCGGGGGTGCGCCCGGGCGGCGCGCCGCAGCGCCGCGACCGACAGGTCAATGCACGCGCCATGCCGGTGCGGCAGGGCGTCGAGGACACCGGCGAGGTAGTAGCCAGTACCGCCAGCCAGGTCGACCACCAGGCCGGGCCCGCCAGAATCGTGCCGCGCGGCGAGTGACTGCACGGCCACCGCGATCCGCTGGTAGTGACCGCGGCTGAGGAAGCGGTCGCGGGCCGCGACCATGGCGCAGGTGTCGCCGGTGCCTGGCCCCGCCCGGCCGACGGTGAGGTTGACATATCCGTGACGGGCGATGTCGAAGCCATGATTGCGGCGGCATGCCAGCTGGCTGCCGCCCAGGTGCAGCGGGCCGGCACAGACAGGGCAGCGCAGGTACGCGGCGGCCGGTGCGAGTGCCCGGCGCCGCTCAGCGGGCGAAGGTATGTTGTCACGTTGCCGGAAAGCAGGGTCGCGTGGGTCCACAGGAACGTCCCGTCGAGTCGGAAGGATGACCAGCCGACGGCGGCACGCTCAGACACCAGAGCCCGCATGAGGGACTCACGCCACAGGACCGGACAGCTTGCAGCCGCCCGGCACAGCGCACCGCCTCAGACGGTGCGCGGACGCTTGAAGTAGTAGTAACCCACGACCCGGAGCATAGCCGGTCAGCAGGCCGATGGCGCGAGCCCGATGATCTCGGTGACAGATGCCGCTGGATGTGGCACCACCATGCCCAGGGCCTTCGGGTTCCTGCATGAAGCCCTGAAGGCCAGGTGTCCTTGCTGACGAGCGTTCCTGAGTGGAAATTTTTTTCCACTCAGGAAACGGTGCCGGCAGGCGGACCGGGTAGCTGCCGGGCGGCGCGGATGCGCGGGGTGAGCAGGAGCAGGCCGGCCGCGGCGAACAGGGCCCTTCGCGCCGCGCGCCTCCTACTGTGCTATTGCCGGGATCCGGCGGGAGCGTTCGGCGCGCTGGTCAGGCGGGGATGCGCTCGTCCGGCGTCTCCCACGACGGGGAGGATCCGGATGCCGGGACGCGCGCCGCCGCCTGCGGCTTCAGGTCCCGGTTGATCACCTCGGCGATCGCCTCGATGGTGCGGATGCCGTAGGTCATGGTCGGGTTGTCCTGCGTCAGCACGACGATGCTGTAGCCGCCGCCGCGGCCGGTGAAGCCACCGATGCTGTGCACCCGCCAGCCATGGGTGGCCAGCGGCAGCCAGCCGTTCTTGACGTGCGCGGTCAGGCTGGCCGGCGCCCCGGCCGGGACTCCCCAGCGCTGGGCGGGGATGACATGGGCCATCAGGCTCAGCGCGTAGTGGCGTGAGGACGTGCCGAGCACCCGGTTGGCCGTCAGCAGGAGCCGCAGCAGGTGCGTCTCGTCGGAGGCGGTGATCTGGGTCAGGCCCCACAGGCCGTCCGGTCCCAGGACGGTGCGGGTCATCCCGGCCAGGTGCAGGAAGTGCCGCAGGTAGCCGTGCCCGAGCTCGGCCCAGAGCTCGGATGCGGCGTCGTTGTCCGATCGGGTGATCATCGCCCAGGCCGTGGCCGCCTCCGTCCTGGTCAGGTACCTGTGCTGGTCTTGTGCCTTGCGCAGCAGCGCGCCCAGGATGGTCACCTTCACCACGCTGGCGGAGTCGAAATGCCAGCCGCTGTTGAGCCGGCACACGAGCCCGGCTCCCGGATCGTCGACCTCCACCGCGACGGCGGAGACACGGCCGCGCCGCGCCGCCTGGATACCCCGGCTGATCCTGGCCGCGAGCGCGCCATGGGAGGACGAGCTGCAGACCGCTGGCGGCCTGGCCGCCCGGCCGGCGCTGGCGGCGGCGGGCCCGGCCAGGAACCCGGACAACACTATGGCGGCCATGGCGGCAGCGACAGCTCTCACCAGGATCCCTCCTACCGGTTCCCGGACGAAAATAGCGCCGCCGCACGCCGGGCCCGCGGCGGCGCGCCGGCGGCCCCATATCAAACAAACAGGATTGATCGATTGACCTGGCTTGATCTATTATGGCCGGGTGACCGAAGCGCCGGGCCGCGCCGCACCGGGGTTCCTGCGACTGGCCGGGCACCCGCTGCGCTGGCGGCTGCTGACCGAGCTGGCCCGCAGCGACCGGCAGGTCCGTGAGCTCACCGGCCTGCTCGGCCAGCCGCAGAGCCTGGTCTCCTACCACCTTGGACAGCTCCGGGCGGGCGGGCTGGTGTCCGCGCGGCGCAGTTCGGCCGACGGCAGGGACGCCTACTACCGCGTCGACCTGACCCGCTGCGGTGAGCTGCTGGCCGGGACCGGGCTAGCGCTGCACCCGGGGCTCGGCCTGGTCCGGGCGCCCGCGGGCCAGGTCCGGGTGCGCACCCGGGTGCTGTTCCTCTGCACCGGGAACAGCGCCCGCTCGCAGATGGCCGAGGCGCTGCTCGGGCAGCTGGCCGGCGGCGTCGTCGAGGCGGTCAGCGCGGGCAGCAGGCCCAAGCCGCTGCACCCGGACGCGGTGCTGGTCATGCGCGAGTACGGCGTCGACATCAGCGGGCAGCAGGCCAAGCACCTGGACACGTTCGCCGGGCAGCGGTTCGGCTACGTGGTCAGCCTGTGCGACCGGGTCCGCGAGGTCTGCCCGGAGTTCCCCGGCCACCCGCAGCTGATCCACTGGAGCATCGCCGACCCGTCCGCCGAGGGCTATCCGGCCTTCCGCCGGGTGGCGGCCGAACTGCGGACCAGGATCGGCTTCCTGCTCGCCCGCATCGGGGAGTAGGCCGGTGCAGGCCAGCCTGGGCACCGTGCTGCGGGAGTGGGGCCGGATGGGCTGCATCGGCTTCGGCGGGCCGCCGGCGCACATCGCGCTGCTGCGCCAGCTGTGCGTGGACCGCAGGCAGTGGCTGGACGCGCAGGAATTCGAGGACGCGATCGCCGCCTGCAACCTGCTGCCCGGGCCGGCCTCCACCGAGCTGGCGATCTTCTGCGCCTGGCGGGTCCGCGGCCGCCTGGGCGCGCTGGCCGGCGGCCTGGCCTTCATCGTGCCCGGCCTGGCCTGCATCCTCGCGCTGTCCGCGCTGTTCCTGGCGGGCACGCCGCCGCTGTGGGTGAAGGGCGCCGGCGCCGGGGCGGGCGCCGCGGTGGCCGCGGTCGCCGTTCAGGCCGGCTGGTCCCTGCTCGTCCCCAGCTGGACGCGGGCCCGCGGGCGGGCCCGCCGGGTCCGCTGGGGGGCGTACCTGCTGGCCGGCGGCGCCGCCGCGGCGACCATCGGCCCGTGGCTGGTGCTCGTCCTGCTCGGCAGCGGGATCACCGAGCTGGCCGTCGGGCTGTTCCGGGACGGCACGACGCGGCCCGCCGAGGACGCTGTGGCGGGTGAGGACAGCCCGGCGGACGGGGACACGGCCGCGGACGGGAAGACCACGGCGGACGGGGACACGGCCGCGGGCGGGAAGGCGGGAGCGGTCGCGGTGCTGCCGGTGCTGGGGCGGGCCACGGCGGCGGTGGCGGGGGGCGGGGTGCTGGCCTCGGTGGCCTGGGTGGCGTTCAAGGTGGGGGCGCTGTCGTTCGGCGGCGGCTTCGTCATCATCCCGCTGATGCGGGCCGACGCGGTGGGGCGGCACTGGATGACCGGCGGCCAGTTCCTGAACGCGGTGGCGCTCGGCCAGATCACCCCTGGCCCGGTGGTGCAGACCGTCTCCGCCGTCGGCTACGCGGCGGCCGGCCTGGGCGGCGGCCTGCTCGCCGCGCTGGTCGCGTTCTCCCCGTCGTTCTTGTTCGTGCTCGGCGGGGCCAGGTACTTCGGCGCCCTGCGCGCCAGCGGGCGCGCGCAGGCATTCCTCGACGGCGCGGGCCCGGCGGCGATCGGGGCCATCCTCGGCTCGGCGGTCCTGCTGGCCGCGGCGCTGCGCCCGCCGCTGGGCCACCCGTGGCAGTACGCGGTGCTGGCCGGCGCGATGGTGCTGCTGCTCGGGCTGCGCCGCGGGGTCGTGCTCACCCTGCTCGCCGCGGCCGCGACCGGGCTGCTGATCGCGCTGGCCGGGGGGCCTGTCTAAAGCACCGGTCAAGTGCCACCTGGATCCGGTACCCCAGGGTTGCCCAGATCCTCCCGGTAAGCCATATCCTCCCCGTTAACGGCGGAGGGGGTCGAGCTCATGGGGTCTGTGATGCCAAGCGGACTGGACTTACCCTAGTTACTCAAGCGGTCAGCTAGGACCGTTCGGCCGTCCACAGCGAGACGTGCGCGGGCTCCAGGGCGGCCTGCACCACGCCGGTCAGGTCGGCGCGGACCGCGTCCAGTTCCACCGCCTCCTTGAGCCGGGCCGCGAACGCCGCCACCGTGACGTCCGCGTCGTAGCGGGCCCGGTTGAACCGGCGGTCCACGAAGTGCTGCACTCGGCGGGGCAGTACACCGCGGCCGTTCGGTAGTAAAGATCTTGGTTTTTCCTGGTCGTGGGGGGTAGCCAAGACCCATGGCTGATTCTGATACCCACCAGGCGGAAGCCGAGCTGCGGATCTCCCGGGTCGAGGCGCTCAGCGGGCAGGACACCCTCGCCGTGGTGACCTACCTGCTGGCCAAGTACCCGGATACGTTCCCGAAGATGCTGGACGAGGCGCTGAGCTCGCTCAGCCCGAAGAACAGCGGCTAGGGGCGCCCCAGCCCGGGTTCGAATGAATCGAACGGGTTTCCCGGTCGTTCGATCATATGTTTTAATAGCGCTATGGCCGCGACCACCTGGGAGATGACATGTTCGCAGCCCTAGCTCAAGCAGGCCTAGCTCAAGGTGCCAGCCACCCCGCCGTCGCCGCCTGGCTCGGGCTGGGCACCGCCGGGCTGGCGGCCGTCGTGGTGGCCATGGCCTGGAGCGTGAACGCGCGCCAGATCCGGCTGGCGGAACTGCTGGCCAGGCGCCAGTTCCTGGTCACGAGCAGCGCCGCGGCCGGTCATGACGTGGACAAGGGCGGCGCGGCGGAGATCGAGGGGGCCGCCCGGATCAAGAAGGAGGGCGCGCCGCGCGGCAAGCCGGTGCCGGCCGAGGTCATCGAGGGACCCGACGAGGTGATCGCCGGCGAGCAGGCCAGGTACCGCGTGCAGCCGTCGGGCCCGCACCAGGTGGTGACGTGGGCGGTCGGCGGCGGGGCGGTTTCGCACGCGCCCGACCCGGCCCACCCCGACGACCTGCTGCTCATCGCCGACCAGCCGGGCGACCTGACCATCATCGCCCGGGTGCGCGAGGGCCTGAACGAGCGGCGCGCGACGAAGTCCGTCACGGCCGTGCCCGAGGTGACGCTGCCCGCGCCGCCGTTCGCGCTGCGGCTGTTCCTGCACGGGTGGGGGCTGGTCGTGGTGGCGGTGCTGATCGTCGGGTTCGCCGGGGCGCTGGACGCGCTGGGCAACTTCACCTCCTCCGACTTCATCGCCCTGGCCGTTCCGCTGGCCGCGCTGCTTGGCGTGATCGCCGTGGCGCGGGGCACCGGCGAGGGCGGCGGGCGCCCGCCGGCCAACGGCCACGGCCACGGCAAGCGCCACAGCCAGGCCTAGAACCTCGCACTCCTGCACCTCCTGCACCTCCCGTCCCGGCTGCCGATCCGGGGAAATCACGCCGTAAATCTTCGTATTAAAAACCTGTACAGCAATATGGTATTGAGATACAGTGCTGCCATAGCCCGCGCATCCGGCGCCGGGCGAAAGGCGGTGCCCCCCATGACCACTCTCGTTATCGCGGAGCCCGCGGCTCCCCCAGCCCAGGCCAGCCCGGCCCAGGCCAGCAGCGACAAGGGCCTGCGCGCCGGGGCGCTCGGGCTGGTCTCCAGCGTGGTGATCGCGGTTTCCTCGACCGCGCCCGCCTACAGCATGGCCGCGACGCTCGGCCTGATCGTCGCCGTCGTCGGCGTGCACAGCCCGGGCACGCTGATCGTTTCGTTCCTGCCGATGCTCTGCATCGCGTACGCGTTCCGCGAGCTGAACAAGGCCGATCCGGACTGCGGCACCACGTTCACCTGGACGGCCCGCGCGTTCGGGCCGCGGGCCGGCTGGATGGGCGGCTGGGGGATCATCGCGGCCGACATCATCGTGATGGCCAGCCTGGCCCAGATCGCCGGGCGGTATTTCCTCGAGCTGGTCGGCGCGGGCTCGGCCGGGACGGCCTGGGTGACCGTGGCCGGAGTCGGGTTCATCGCGCTGCTCACCGGGGTCTGCTACCGCGGCATCGAGGTGTCGGCCCGGCTGCAGCAGGTGCTGCTGGTCATCGAGGTGGGCGCGCTGGCCGTCTTCGCGATCGTCGCGCTGGTCAAGGCCGGCACCGGGCACGCGCTGCCCGGAGCGGCACGGCCCTCGGCGGGGTGGCTGAATCCGTGGACGGGATCGTTCGGCCGCCTGTCGAACTCGTTCCTGCTGGCCGTGTTCATCTACTGGGGCTGGGACTGCGCGCTGTCCGTGAACGAGGAGACCAAGGACTCCGCGCGTACCCCCGGCCGGGCCGCCGTCATGGCCACGGTCATGCTGGTCGCCATCTTCGCGGTGATCAGCGCGGCCGCCCTGGCCTACGCCGGGCCCGCGTTCCTGGCCTCGCACAGCACCGACGTGCTCGGCGCCATGGCCACCTCCGTGCTTGGCAGCACGCCGGGCAAGCTGCTCGTGCTGTGCGTGCTGACCTCCACCGCCGCGTCCGCCCAGACCACGATCATGCCGACCGCGCGCGCGGCGCTGGCGATGGCGGCGCACGGCGCGATACCGGCCTGGTTCGCCCGGATGCACCCGCGCTTCCGCACCCCGACCGTCGCCACCCTGGTCATGGGCACCGTGTCGGCCGCCTTCTTCGTGCTGCTGACCGCGGTGTCCAGGAACGTGCTGGCCGACTCCGCGGCCTCGGTCGGGCTGCTGATCGCCTTCTACTACGGGCTGACCGCGTTCGCCTGCGTCTGGTTCTTCCGTCACTCGCTGCTGACCAGCGTGCGCTCGTTCCTGGTCCAGGGCGTCCTGCCGCTGATCGGCGGGCTGACCCTGCTCGGCGCGTTCGTCCTGTCGATCAAGTCCTACTGGCCGGCCACGAGCAGCTACTCCAGCTTCGGCGGAATTGGGGGTATCTTCCTGATCGGCGCTGGTTCCCTCGTCATCGGAGTGATCGTCATGCTTATCACCGCCAGGTTCCTGCCCCGCTACTTCGCGGACGGGATCACGGCCCCCGTCAAGACGGAGGGGAGCAGCTCGCTGTGACCTCGACGAACCTCGAGTCGGCAGCACCCGCGGCACCCGCCCGCGGCCCCAGCCGGGGCCGCGGGCCCGGCCGCCGGGCCGGGCGGCGGAAGACCGCGGTGCTCGAGGCCGCCTGCCGGGTCATCGCCGAGCGCGGCGCGGACGCCACCCGCTTCGCGGACGTGGCGGCCGAAAGCGGTGTCCCGATCAGCACCCTGCAGTACTACTTCGGCTCGCGCGAGGACTTGCTGGTGGCGGCGTTCCGGCACGCCTCCAGCGCGGAGATCGCGGCGCTGGAAGCCGAGGTGGCCGGCCTCGACGACCCGTGGGACCAGCTCGAGCGGATCTTCACCAGGTCGCTGACCGGATACGAGCCGGAGGCACCCGACGCCGGGCGGCTGTGGATCGAGTCCTGGCATTTCGGCATCCGTGACCCCGAGATGCGCGCCGACGCGCTGCGCGACAACAGCGCCTGGCGGCGGCTGGTGGCGGACGTGGTGCGCCGCGGCACCGAGCGGGGCGTCTTCGGGAGCAGGCACGACCCGGACAAGGTCGCCGTGCTCGCCATCGCCGTGGTCGACGGGATGGGCGTGCCGCTGTCGCTCGGCGACCCGGACATCACCGCGCCGGGCGCCGTGCAGGACGTCCTGGCCGCGCTGCGCGAGCTGCTGCGGCCCTAGGGCGCCAGGGATCCTCGCCCCTAGGGACGCCGATCCTCGACCCTAGGGCGGGGGTTTCAGCTGAGGGCGTCGTAGATGGCCTGGCCGTATTCGGAGCCCCGGTCGGAGCCGACGACTCCCGATCCCATCTTGTTCATCATGTAGGAGATCGTCATCCGGCGGCCGAGGTCCATGAGGATGATGGAGCCGCCCCAGCCGCCCCAGAAGCAGATCTTCCCGTCGGCGGCCCACGGCAGGATCTCGGGCCGGGCCAGCCCGTAGCCGATGCCGAAGCGCAGCGGGACGCCCAGCACCAGGTCGATGCCGTCGGTCTGCTCGCGGAAGATCAGGTCGATGGTTTCCGGGCTGAGCAGCCGGACCCCGTCGACCTCGCCGCCGCGGGCGACCACCGACATGACCCTCGCGACTGATCTCGCGTTCCCGTGGCCGTTGGCGGCGCCGATGTCGGCGCGGCGCCAGCCGGGCGTGTTGGCGTCCTCGGCCACCGGGGTCGGGCCGGTGAACGTCTTGACCGCGGGGCTGTCCAGGCCGAGGGCCTCCAGGTCGAACGGCAGCGGCGGCGGCGGGACCACGTCGGCGATCCGGCCCCAGTCGCTCTCCGCGGCGCCGATCTGGAAGTCGGCGCCGAGCGGCCCGGCGATCTCCTCGGCCACGAACTGCTTGAGCGTCTTGCCGCTGATCCGGCGCACCACCTCGCCGATCAGGTGCCCGAAGTTGAGCGCGTGGTAGCCCGACGCGGTGCCCGGTTCCCACCACGGCGCCTGGGCCGCCATCCGGGAGGTGGACAGCTCCCAGTCGTACAGGTCCTCGACCTTGGCCGGCTGGTCGAGCCCGGACACCCCGGACGCGTGCGACATCAGGTGCCGGACCAGGACGTCCTGCTTGCCCGCGGCGCCGAACTCCGGCCAGTACTTGGTGACGGGCGCGTCCACGTCGAGTTCGCCCCGTTCGGCCAGCATGAGCGCGGCCAGGCTGGTCACGGTCTTGGTGGAGGACCAGACGTTGGTGATCGTGTGCTCGTCCCACGGGATCGTCCTGGCCTGGTCGCGGAAGCCGCCCCACATGTCGACGACGATGTCCCCGTCGATGTCCAGCACGAGCGACGCGCCCAGTTCCTCGCCCGAGTCCAGGTTCCGCGCCAGCGCGCCGCGCACCGCCTCGAACCGCTCGTCGCATTTCCCGTGAATATCCGCCATGGGCGTTCTCCTCGTCGCTGAGGGTCAGTAATCGCCGGCAAATGCGCAGGCTGGACCCGAAGCTGACGCTAGCAGCCGTGCCTGCCCGCAACCAGGCCCTGCTTCCGCCGCTTAGCTTGAGCCGATCGGGCCTGGCCGTGATCGCGAAGACTTGAGCGGATGGCACCCCGGTGCCGGAAACATGGGGATGCCCGGCCCGGAATATGGGGAGCTCTCCCGTAGAGGCGGGCCGCCCGCGCAGCGCACCCTGGCATCAGGCCGCCGGCCGACAGGGGCCGCCGGCACCACGCCAACCGGGAGCGTTCATGAAGATTCGCGCAGCGGGCCGGGGCGCCATCGCCCGCAGGCTCGCCGTCGGGGCAGTGTCCGTCGCTGCCGTTGCCGCCCTGATCGGACCGGCCGCCGAAGCGGCGCAGGCGATGCAGGCCAGCCCGGTAAGTTGCGCGGCCCTGCACGAGGAGGCAGAGAACTACTGGGCTGCCAGCGATGACTGGAATTTCGAAGCCGAGAAGGCTTTCTACAGTGGTGACGTGGTGACGTGGGCCATCGACAGGAACAATGAGGTGGCCGCGATCGACGCAGGCGACAGGGCCATGGACGAATACGCGAACGCCGGCTGCTAGCCGGCGCGGGGAGGCGGCCGGGAAGCTCAGTCTCGTCCACATACTGGACACATTTGCTCCACTAAGTGGACATGTGGATGATTGGGTTATGTCATCTCGCTCGGACACCTACCTGCACGGGCACCACGACAGCGTGCTCCGCTCGCACCGCTGGCGGACCGCGGAGAACTCGGCGGGGTACCTGCTGCCGCGGCTGCGGCCGGACGCGCGCGTCCTCGACGTGGGCTGCGGGCCGGGCACGATCACCGCGGACCTGGCCGCCCGGGTTCCCGACGGCGACGTGACCGGGATCGACGCGGCCGCCGACGTGCTGGCGCTGGCCCGCCAGGAGGCGGAGCGCCGGGGGCAGGGCAACGTCCGGTTCGAGGCCGGGGACGTGTACCACCTGGGCTTCGCCGACGAGACGTTCGACGTGGTGCACGCGCACCAGGTCCTGCAGCACCTGACCGACCCGGTGGCGGCGCTGGCCGAGATGCGGCGGGTATGCCGGCCCGGCGGGCTGGTGGCCGCGCGCGACGGCGACTACGGCGGGTTCTTCTGGTTCCCCGACGACCCCGGGCTGACCGAATGGCAGGCGCTGTACCGGAACGTGGCCCGGGCGCTCGGCGCGGAGCCCGACGCGGGCCGGCACCTGCTGGCCTGGGCCCGGCAGGCCGGCTTCGCCTCGGTCGAGGCCTCGGCCAGCGCCTGGTGCTACACCGGGCCCGAGGACCGCCCCTGGTGGGGCACGTCGTGGGCCGAACGGCTGACCGACTCGCCGTTCGGCGACCGGGCCGTCGAGCACGGCCTGGCGACCCGGGAGGACCTGGCGCGGCTGGCCGGGGCGTGGCGGCGGTGGGCGGCCAGCGAGGACGGCTGGCTCCTCATCCCGCACGGCGAGATCCTCTGCGAGGTTCCGGCTTAAGGCTCGATCCGGCTTGGGCCGCGGCGGGTGCGGGGCGGCGGCTTAGGCCGCGGCGGGTGCGGGGCGGGCGGCTTCGGCGGTCAGCGCGTCCAGGACGACGCGGACCGCGGGCTTGCGGTCGCCGCCGCGGCGGCTGACCGTGAACACCTGCCGGGTCACCGGCTCGGCGGGTGAGACCAGCCGGACCTGCGGCGGCGGGCGGCGAGCGGCCAGCGCGGGCACCAGGGTGACGCCCGCGCCCGCCGCGACCAGGCTGAGCAGGACGTCGAAGTCCGTGGCCCGGGCGACCACGCGGGGCACGAACCCGGCCCGGGCGCAGGCCCGCTGGATCATCTCGGCGCAGCTGGTGGACTCGCGCGGGGCCAGGAACGGCTGGCCGGCCAGGGCGCTCAGCGGGACCGGGCCGCCGGCGGCGAGCGGGCCGCCGGCCGGGAGCGGGCCGCCGGCGGCGAGCGGGTGACCGGCCGGGACGGCCAGCAGGACGGGATCGCTGAGCAGCTCGCGCCGCTCGAACAGCGGGTCGAGCGGGCGGGGCAGCAGGTCGTACTCGTGCGCCACGGCCACGTCGGCCTCGCCGCGGAGCACGGCGGGCAGCGACTCCTCCGGTTCCATCTCGGTCAGCTCGAGCCGCACCTGCGGCGCGGAGCCCGCCAGCGCGGCCCAGGCCAGGGGCACGAAGCTCGCGGCGGCCGAAGGGAACGCAGCCAGCGTGACCCGGCCCGCCACCTGGTCGCGCAGCGCGGCCAGGTCGGACTCGGCCGCGTCCAGCCGGGCGAGCAGCGCGTCGGTGTGCCCGACCAGGATCAGGGCAGCCGGGGTGAGCTCGAGCCCCCGCCCGGCCCGTTCGGTAAGTGTCATTCCCACCTCCCGCTCCAGCGCGGCGAGCTGCTGGGATACGGCGGGGGCCGAGTAGCCGAGCGCGGCGGCGGCCGCGGTCACCGACCCGTAGGCGCTGACGGCGTGCAGGACCCGGAGCCTGCGAACATCGAGCATCAACGCCGGCGAGCGGATGGTGCCCGCGGGCACGGCCAGCCTGCTGGTGGCGACCGCGCCGGTCTACGCCAGCCTGCTCGCGGTGGCGTTCCTGGGCGAGCACCCGACCCGCAGGCGGTGGGCCGGGAGCGCGGTCGCGCTGGCCGGCACCGCGGTGATCGCGGCGTCGCACGGGCTGGGGTTCGGCACCTCGGCGCTGGTCGTGCTGGCCGCGGCGGTGCTCCAGGGGATCTTCCACGCCGCCCAGAAGCCGCTGCTGGCCCGGTATACCGGCTTCGAGGTCACCGCGTACGCCATGTGGGCCGGCACCGCGTTCATCCTGCCCTGGACCGGGGCGCTGCTGCGGGCCCTGTCCCAGTTGCGAGCAGAGCCGCAGGCGGGCGCGGCCATCGGCTCGGCCATCTTCCTCGGCCTGGCGCCGTCGGCGGCCGGCTTCGTGCTGTGGGCCTACGCCATGGCCCGGGCCGACGTCGGGCGGGTCACCCTCGGCCTCTACCTGGTCCCGGCCGTGGCGATTCTCATCTCGCTGGCCTGGCTCGGCCAGGTCCCCGGCCCGGTCGAGCTGGCCGGCGGGGTGATCGCGCTGGCCGGCGTCCTGCTCGCCAGCAGCCGGGCGTCAGGCGTCCCGGCGGGTGATGAGGACCGCGGCCGCGGCCAGCGCGACGGCCGGCCAGGCCAGCACGACCAGCAGGGACAGGCCCGGGGAGAGCAGGTTCGCCGCCGGGTGCAGCGCCGTCATCTGGCGGGCCGCCTCCACCAGCGTGAACCGGCCGATCCGGCCGCTCCACGGGGCCGGCAGCAGGGCCAGGATGGCCGGCACCACGATCACCGCGATCGTCGCGGCGATCCCGCCCGCGGTGTGCCGGATGATCGAGCCGAGGGCCAGGCCGAGCAGCGCGCACACGCACAGCAGCAGGCCGGCCGCGAGCACCGCCCCTGGCACCCCGGGCCCGGCCAGCGACACGCCCTGGCGATGGCGGGCCATGATGGCCTGGACCAGCCAGAATGACACGAAGGCGACCAGCTCGCCGGCGGCCAGCGTGACCGTTCCGAGCACGGCCGCCTTGGCGGCGAGCACCGCGCGGCGGCGCGGCGCCGCGCTGAACGTGGTGCGGATCAGCCCGGTGCTGAACTCGGCGCTGAACGTCAGCACGCCCATGACGGCCACCGCGATCACCGCGTACTCCAGGCTGATGACCTCGGGCAGCAGCGGGTCGGGCGGCGCCCCGGAGGAGGCGGGGGCGCTCGCGAAGGCGACCGCGACCACGGCGCTGACCGCGACCGGGGTGACCACCGCGACCAGCAGGGACCAGTAGGTCGAACGGACCGAACGGAACTTGGTCCACTCCGAGGCGAGCAGGTCAAGCGCCCGGATGGCGAGGGAGGGGTTCATGGGGTGAGTGTCCTTTCCCCGCGGTAATCGGTGCTCTCGCCGGTGAGGTCCAGGTAGGCGTCCTCCAGCGATGCCTCCCGGGGCACCAGGGCGTGCAGGGCGATGCCGTGCCCGGCGGCCAGGTCGCCGATGGCGGCGGCGTCCAGGCCGGTGACGGCCAGCGCGCCGTCGTCCTGCGGCGTGACCGTGGCGCCCCTGGCCGCGAGGAGCGGGGCGAGCTCGGCCGCCCGGGGCGAGCGCAGCAGCACGTCCCGGCGGCCGCTTGACTCGATCAGCTGAGCCGCGGGCAGGTCGGCGAGCAGCTTGCCGCGCCCGATGATGACCAGGTGGTCGGCGGTCAGCGCCATCTCGCTCATCAGGTGGCTGGAGACCAGGACGGTGCGGCCCTGGCCGGCCAGCTCACGGAAGAACCCGCGGATCCAGCGGACGCCCTCCGGGTCCAGGCCGTTGACCGGCTCGTCGAACATCAGCACCGGGGGGTCGCCGAGCAGCGCGGCCGCGATGCCCAGGCGCTGCTTCATGCCGAGCGAGAAGCCCCCGACCCGGCGCTGCGCGACCGCCTCCAGCCCGGTCAGCCGGAGCACCTCGGTGACCCGGCCGCGCCCGATCCCGTTGCTCTGCGCGACGGAGAGCAGGTGCGCCCAGGCGGTCCGGCCGCCGTGCAGGGCGGTCGCGTCGAGCAGCGAGCCGACCTCGCGCAACGGCCGGATCAGCGTGTCGTACCGGCGGCCGCCGACCAGGGCCCGGCCGGAGGACGGCGCGTCCAGGCCGAGGATCACCCGCATCGTGGTGGTCTTGCCCGCGCCGTTCGGGCCGAGGAAGCCGGTGACGTGCCCGGGGCGGACCGTGAAGGTCAGGTCGTCGACCGCGGTGACCGGGCCGAAGCGCTTGCTGAGCCGGTCCACCTCGATCATGAGGGCGTTCCCTCTCTGCCCGCGGACCCAGCGGCGGCCGGAACCACCGTGGCCAAACGCTACCGCCCGGCGGTGAAGGTGGCAACGGACCATGCGGCGGTCACATCCGCCGGCGGATGTGACCGAGATTATCACGTAGGGTGATGCATAGTGAGTGGGCGCAGCCCGCGGGGACGGGCTGACGGGGGCATGGGTGAACGGGGCCGGGAGAAGGCAAGGGTTCATGGGGGCACCTCGGGCTAGGTCGGCCCCCGATCTGATGACGAACCGCGCGCGCCAGGGCGGGTCCGCGGCGGCCGTGCTCGATTTCGCCGTAGCGGAGCTGCTGCCGGACGACGCCGCGCTCGGCGCGCTGCCCGCCGTGCTGGCCCGGCTGACGGCCGCGTTCGGCCTGCGGGCCGCGGTGGCCTTCCAGCCGTCCGCCCAGCTGGCCGCGGGACGGCCACCTGGAGCACTGGCGCCCGCGGTGCTGGCGATGCACCCGCCCGGGGCGGTGGACCAGGCGCTGCTGGCCAGGATCGGCACGCTGACCCTGGCCCAGGGTGACACCGCCGCCGGCTGGCTGCCGGTGACGATGGGCGGCCAGCCGGCCAGCGCCCTGCTGGTCCACTCGGTGCCGGTCGGCGGCCAGTGCCTGTGCGCCCTGGCCCTGATCGGCGACGGGGCGGACTGGGACGCCCAAGAGGGCCAGGGGGACGAGGCCCGCGTTACCGCGCATGCCGTCGCCGCCATCGTGGCCACGCAGATCCGGCACGCCAACGACATGACCGCGCTGGCCGAACGGCAGACGCTGACCCGGGCGCTGATCACCGGAGCGCCGATCGCGGTGCTGGCCATGGACGCCGGCGGCCGCCTGGTGGAGTTCAACCCGGCGGCCGAGAAGCTCTCCGGCTACCGGCGCGACGACGTGCTGGGCCGCCCGCTGTCCGAGGTCCTCGTCCCGGAACGGGACCGGCCCCGGTTTCTCGAGCACATCAGGACCTACCTGGCGACCGGCGACCCGGAGGAGTTCACCGGCCAGATCCGGGTGCCCACGCTGCATGCGGACGGCACGGAGCACGTCACCGAGCTGACCCCGGTGCCGATCACCATCGGCGGGCAGACCATCTTCACCGGCTTCCTGCGCGACCTCACCGAGACCGAGCGCTCGCACGCCGCGCTGGCCGACCAGACCGAACGGCTGAAATGCCTGATCGCCTCGGCCATCCCCGGCGTGCTCATCACCGACGAGCAGGGAGTGGTCACCAACGTCAGCCGGAGCTTCGGGACCATGTTCGGCCTGGACGAGCCCGCCGCCCTGGCCGGCACGTCCGCCGTCTCGGTGCTGCGCCGCATCGGGCGGCTGTTCGCCGACCAGGCCCGGTTCACCCGGGGGGCCGTGGCGGTGTTCCGTGCCCGGCAGCCGATGAGCGGGGAGCAGATCCCGTGCGCGGACGGCCGCACCGTCGAATGGGACTACTGGCCGGTGCTCGTCGACGGCCGGTACCGCGGCGACATCTGGCTGGCCTGGGACATGTCGGACCGCAAGGAGCTCGAGCAGGAGATGGCCGGGCAGAACGAGCGGCTGCGCAAGCTGGACGAGGCCAGGAACCAGTTCCTGGCCATCGTGTCGCACGAGCTGCGCACGCCGCTGACGTCGATCGTCTCCTTCAGCGAGCTGATCAGGGGCGAAGCCGGGGGGCTGACCCCTGAGGGGGTCCGCTTCCTGGACATCATCGAGCGCAACGCCGACCGGATGCACCAGCTGGTCGGCGACCTGCTCATGCTGGACCGGCTCGAGGCCGGCGCGCTGCCGCTGGACCTGGCCCCGGTCTCGATCGCCGACCTCGCCGCCGAGGCGGTCAGGTCGGCGTCGGCCGGCGCCGCCAAGCAGGGCATCATCATCGACGCCGCGACGGGCCGGGGACCGGCCGTGCCCGGCGACCACCGGCGGCTGATGCAGGTAATGGACAACCTGATCGCGAACGCCGTCAAGTTCTCGCACCGGAACCGGCGGGTGCACGTCAAGGCCCGCTACGACGGCCGCCAGTGGCGGATCGACGTGACCGACTACGGCATCGGCATCCCCCCGGAGGAGGCCGGGCAGCTCTTCAGCCGGTTCGTCCGGGCCTCCAACGCGCGCACCGCCGGGCTGCCGGGAACCGGCCTGGGCCTGTCCATCGTCAAGGTGCTCATCGAGATGCACGGCGGGCACGTGGCGGTGGACAGCACCCTGGGCCGCGGCAGCACGTTCAGCGTCTACCTGCCGGGACGCCAGGACGCCGCGTGAAGGCCAGATCATGAAGGGCCGTGTCCTGGTGATCGAGGACGACCAGGACATCTCCCTGGGCATCCGCACCGTGCTGAGCCGGAACGGATTCGAGGTGGACAGCTCGCCCGACGGCAAGCAGGGCCTGCGCGCCTTCCACCTGGCCCGGCACGACCTGGTGGTGCTCGACATCGGGCTGCCGTCGATGGACGGGTGGGCGGTGCTCGAGCGCATCCGCGACCTGAGCGACGTGCCCGTCCTCATCCTGACCGCGCACGGCAAGGAAGGCGACAAGGTACGGGGGCTGCACGGCGGCGCCGACGACTATCTCACCAAGCCGTTCGGCAACCGCGAGCTGGCCGCCCGCGTCGGGGCCCTGCTCCGGCGGTCCCGGGCCGGCCAGCCGCGGGCCGAGGTCTACGACGACGGCCGCCTGCTGGTCAAGCTCAGCGCGCGCGAGGTCAGCGTGGGCGGCACGCTGGTCACGCTGACCCCGACCGAGTTTCGCCTGCTGGCCGCGCTGATCCGGCAGCCGGGCCAGACGCTGACCCTGGACCAGCTGCTCGAGCTGGCCTGGAACGACCCGCTCGGGGTGGGGCCCGACCGGGTGAAGTTCGGCGTCATGCGGCTGCGCCGCAAGCTCGGCCAGGGCTTCGGGCAGCCGGGCGCCGCCATCGAGGCGGTCCGCGGGTTCGGCTACCGCTACGTGCCGCCTGGCTAGGTTCGCAACCGTCCACCCACACCGCCGACCTTTAACGGACAAGTCGGGGCACGGTAACCTGCGGACGTGGCGATCGAGACAGGCAGCGTGGACAGGGGCAGCGGCGACAGGGTAAGCGGAGCCGGGGTTGTGGTCACCGGCGCGGGCGCGGGGATCGGCCGGGCGCTGGCCCGCGGGCTGGCCGCGGCGGGCGCGCGGGTGGTGGTCAACGACCTGGACCCGGAAGCCGCCACGGCGGTGGCCGAACAGATCGGCGGGTACCCGGCGCCCGGAGACGCGTCGACCGAGCCGGGCGTGCGCGCGCTCATCGCCGAGGCCCGCGACTTCCTCGGCGAGATCGACATCTACTGCTCCAACGCCGGCGTCGCGATCGGCACCGGCCCGGACACGCCGGACGCGGTCTGGCAGCAGGCCTGGGAGGTCAACGTCCTGGCCCACGTGCGGGCGTCCCGTGAGCTGCTCCCGGCCTGGCTGGAGCGCGGCCGCGGCTGCTTCGTGGTGACCGCGTTGGCGGCCGGGCTGCTCACCATGCTGGGCACCGCCACCTACTCGGTGACCAAGCACGCGGCCGAGAGCTACGCGGAATGGCTCGCCGCCACCTACGGGCACCGCGGCCTGGTCGTGCACTGCATCTGCCCGCAGGGCGTGCGGACGAACATGCTGGCCCAGTCCGGCGGGGCCGGGAAGGTGGTGCTGCAGGACGCCGCAATCGAGCCCGAGCAGGTCGCCGACGCGCTGCTGGCCGGGATGGCGGCGGGCCAGTTCCTGATCCTGCCGCACCCGGAGGTCCGCGGGTACTACGAGATGCGGGCCAGCGACACCGATAAGTGGCTGCGCGGGATGAACCGGATGCAGCAGCGGATCGAGGAGGTCGAGCGAAGCACGGGCGCGGCGGCCGCGGGCGGTCCGCAATGAGGGCATGGCAGGTACGTGAGCTGGGCGAGCCGCGCGACGTGCTGGCGCTGGCCGAGGTGCCCGACCCGGAACCGGGCCCCGGCCAGGTGCTGGTGCGGGTGCTCGGGGCGGCGATGAACTTCCCCGACGTGCTCATGTGCCGCGGCGGCTACCAGGTCCGCCCGCCGCTGCCGTACACCCCAGGCGTCGAGCTGTGCGGCGAGGTCGTGACGGCCGGCCCCGGGGTGACCGGGTTCGCGGCCGGCGACCGGCTCATCGGGGGACCAGTCGGGGGAGCCTTCGCCGAACTGGCGCTGATGAACGCGGCCACCGTCCTGCCCGCCCCGGACGGGCTCGACGACGCCGAGGCGGCCGCCTTCTTCATCACCTACCAGACCGGGTGGTTCGGGCTGCACCGGCGGGCCCGGCTGGCGGCCGGCGAGACGCTGCTGGTCCATGCGGCGGCGGGCGGCGTCGGCAGCGGCGCGGTCCAGCTCGGCAAGGCGGCCGGGGCCCGGGTCATCGGCGTGACCGGCGGCGCGGAGAAGGCAGAGGTGGCCCGCGCCCTCGGCGCGGACGTGGTGGTCGACCGGCACAGCCAGGACTTCGTCGAGGTGGTCAAGGAGGTCACCGGCGGCCGCGGCGCCGACGTGGTCTACGACTCGGTGGGCGGCGACGCGTACACCCGGTCCACCAAGTGCATCGCGTTCGAGGGCCGGATCCTGGTGGTGGGCTTCGCCGGCGGGCAGATCCAGTCGGTCGCGCTGAACCACGCGCTGGTCAAGAACTACTCGATCGTGGGCCTGCACTGGGGCCTGTACCAGACCAAGAACCCCCAGCTCATCCGCGACTGCCACGCGCAGCTCAGCAAGCTCGTCGCCGAGGGCGCCATCCGGCCGCTGGTCAGCGAGCGGCTCGGGCTGGAGGAGGCGGCGGCCGGCCTGCAGCGGCTCGCCGACGGCGTCACGGTGGGCCGGGTTGTCGTCACGCCCTGACGCAGGTGACGACCGAAGGAGCCGGGTGCTGGCCGAGGGGTGGTAACCCGTCAGGACGCGCTCTGCGCCCAGGTGCCGGGGTAGCTGTAGTTCGCCGTCTCGCTGTTCCTGGTCTCGGTCATGTGGGTGAACGTCCCGTTCACCGGGGCGGACAGCGTGATCGTCGTGGTCACGTAGTCCGGCGGCGCCTGGGCGCAGTTCGGCTGGCAGCTGTCGAGGTCCGACGTGCCGGTGCCGGTCGCCCCGGTCGCGGTCCACGAGGACCACTGGATCTTGGTCACCACGTTGGTCGCGTCACCGCTGTAGGCGATCTCGGTCGGCTTCATGCCGGAGTAGCTGCCGACGGTGAGCATGGGGAGCTGCGCCGGGGTGCTGGCCGGCGTGCCGGCAGAAGTGTCTGCCGGGGTGCTGGCGGGGGTGCTGGCCTGGGTCGTGCTCCCGGCCGGGGAGGTGGCCGCGGTGCTGGTGCTGGTGCTGGCTCTTACGGCCGGGGCGACCTGGGTCTGGGTGCTGCTCGCGGCGCCGGCCCCGTGGCTGGCGGCAGGCCGCCCGGCCAGCGCGAAGCCCAGCGCGGTGCCGCCGGCGGCCAGCACGAAGGCCAGCGCAAGCACGACCGGGAGCAGGGCCCGGCGGTGCCGGGAGGGCCGGCCGGGCGGGGACGTCGCGGGACCCGGGCGGGACGTCGCGGGACCCGGGCGGGACGTCGCGGGACCCGGGCCGGTGACGGCCGGCGCCGGGCCGATGGAGCCCGTCGCGGGCGGGTGCCAGGTCTGGGCCAGCACGGTCTGGGTGGGGTTGTCGTACCGCGCGGCGGTCTGGGTCAGCTGGCTGAGCAGCTGCGGCGCGGTGGGCCGGGCCTGCGGCTCCTTGGCCAGCGCCGCCTCGACCAGCGGGTGCAGGCCGGGCGGCACGGCGGAGATGTCGGGGGCGGCGTGCATGATCCGGTACAGCATGACGTCGGACGCCCCGGTCCCGAACGGCGACTGCCCGCTGGCCGCGAAGGCCACCGTCACGGCCCAGGTGAAGATGTCCGCCGCCGTCCCGGCCCGGCCGGTGATCTGTTCGGGCGCCATGAACCCGGCCGAGCCGACGGTGATGCCGGTCCTGGTCAGGCTGGTCGTGTCCAGCGCCTGGGCGATGCCGAAGTCGATGACCTTCGGGCCGCCCGCGGTGAGCAGCACGTTGGAGGGCTTGAGGTCCCGGTGCACGATCCCGGCCGCGTGGATCGCGGTCAGCGCCTCCGCGAGCCCGGTGGCCAGGCCGTACAGCATCCCGGGGTCGAGCGGCCCGTGGGCGTCGACGTACTCGGACAGCGAAGGGCCGTCGGCGTACTCGGTGACCAGGAACGGCTCCGGCGCCCGGGTGTCGGCCTCGATCACCCGCACCGTGCACATGCCCTGGACCCGGGTCAGCGTGGTCACCTCGCGGCCGAACCTGGTCCGGAACTCCGGGTCGTCGGCCAGTTCCGGGCGCAGCACCTTCACCGCGACCTGGTGGCCCTGGTACTCGCCGAGGTAGACGACGCCCATCCCGCCCGCGCCCAGCCGGGCGGCCAGCCGGTACCGCCCGATCTGCGCCGGGTCGGTTTGCCGTAGCGGCGCGCGTGCCAACCCGGTCCCCCCTTCCGGCCCCTGAATGGGGCCCCCGCAATGGTAGCCACTGTCACGGCGCGGCGCGGCGCGGGCCGTCACCCCGGATGGCGAACCAGGCCAGGGCCACCGCGACCAGGTAGCCGGCCGTGGCCACCAGGAGCGGGACGCGCAGGCTGAGCGCCTGGCCGTGGCCAGGACAGACTCGTGCCGTCCCGCTCCGTGCAGGCCCCCTCCCGCGAGCCCGCCGGGCGGCCAGCTGGACGCGGCGGTCGGGGCGGTGGCTTAGCGTGGGGGTATGGACGGGCCGGGCCGGGCGGGGAAGCCGTGCTGAAGTGGGCGCACTACGTGGCCCTCGGGGACAGCCTGACGGCGGGCCGTGACGACCACGGGCCGGGGGGCGTTCGGATCGGGTGGGCGCGGCGGCTGGCCGGCATCCTGAGCGCGCGGACCGCGGCGCCCTGCACGCTGACCAACCTGGCCGCCGACGGGGCCAGCGTGAGCGTGGTGCTGGAGCGGCAGCTGCCCGCGCTGGCGGGGACCGGGCTCAGTCCCGATCTGGCCAGCGTCACGGTGGGGATGAACGACATCCGTGACCCCGGCTTCAGCGAGGAGCGCTTCGCGGCCGGGCTCGGCACCCTGCTCGACGGCCTGGCCGCCACCGGGGCCACGGTGCTGACCTGCACGCTCCCGGACATCGCCGCGATCATGCCGCTGCCCGCCGGCCTGGTCGAGGTGGCGCGCCAGCGCATGCGCAGGGCCAGCGACATCATCAGGGCGCAGGCGGCGGAGCGGGGCGCGGTCTGCCTGGACGCGTGGGCGATGCCCGGCGCGGCCGACCCGGAGCTGTTCGGGCCGGACCGGATCCACCCCAACGGCAGCGGGCACCAGCTCATGGCCGACGCCTTCGCCGCCCTGCTGCTGACGCCATAGGATGCTACGCGTGTCGGCGGACCAGCACGGGGCGGCCGGGAGGCGGTGGGTAACCCCGGTCGTCTACGGCGTGCTCACCCTCGAGCTCGCGGTGGTCATCGTGTTCGCCGCCACGTACAACGCCCTCGATTTCCGCATTTACATGTGGGGCGGCCACGCCGTCCTCGACGACTCCCGCCTCTACCTGGCACTGGCGTACGGCCACTGGTTCACCTACTCGCCGTTCGCGGCCATCGTGTTCGTGCCGGTCGCGGCGCTGCCGCTCGCGGTGGCCCGGGTGCTCTGGGACCTGGTCTCGGTGGTGGCGCTCGCCTACTCCTGCATACTGGTCCTGAAACTGGCCGGCTACCGGCCGTCGAGGCTCATGATCGCGGGCGTGGTCGCGGCCGCGATGGCGCTCGACCCGGTGTGGGAGACGCTGTTCCTCGGCCAGATCAACCTGATCCTGCTGGCCCTGATCCTCACCGACATCTGGCTCGTCTCGCGCGGCTCCTCCGCCCTGGCCGTGGGCGCCGGGGTCGGCATTGCGGCCGCGATCAAGCTGACGCCCGCCATCTTCATCGTGTTCTTCCTGCTGGCCAGGCGGACCAAGGCGGCCTTCGTCGCGGCCGGCGCCTTCATCGCGTGCGGCCTCATCGGGTTCCTCGTCGCGCCCCGCGCCTCGACGCTGTACTGGGAACACCTCTCCCATGACACCAGGCGGGTCGGCGCCCCCTACATCAGCAACCAGTCGCCCTACGGGACGGCGATCAGGATCGCCGAGGGGCAGGGCCACATCGGCGCCTGGTGGATCATCGTCCCGCTCGCGTTCGCCGCGATCGGGCTGACCGCGGCGACCATCCTGGCGCGACGGCGCGACTGGCTGGGGGCGACCGTGGTCACCGGGACGACCGGGCTGCTCGTCTCGCCGATTTCCTGGGCGCACCACTGGGTGTGGATCCTGCCCGCCCTGATCCTGCTGGTGCGCGCCGGGCACCGGAAGGCCGCGGCCGCCGGCTACCTGCTGTTCGCGGTGGCCCCGTTCTGGTTCACTCCGCACGCGGCCGGGCCGCGCGAGTACGGCTTCCACTGGCTGGTGACGCTCGTGGCCAACTGCTTCCTGCTCGCCGGGCTGGCGTTTCTGGCCTACATGGCCTGGTACGCCTGCCGGCCGACCCGGCCCGGGGGCGTGCGGCGTCCGCAGGGTGAGGACACCGACGCCGGGCTCGAGCGCGGCCAGGACGGCGTGGGCGCGGATGACAGTGGAGCGGTCCGGGCCGGGCCCGGCTAGGCCTTAAGGCAAGGTCCAGTGCTGGTTGGCGGGGTTAGGACCGGTTGCGGCCGTTTACCGCCAGGATGGTCACGAAAAGGGCCGCCACCCGGGCCCGGGCTAGAACGCGATGGCGCTGGGGACCTCCAGCACGCGGCCGGTGACGTCCGGGGCGTCCGCGGCGAGCAGGGACGCGACCAGGCCGGCCACGTCGGCGGCGTTGCCGAAGCGCCGGAGCGCGATCGTCTCGGCCAGGTCGGGGCGTGGCCGTTCGGGCAGCAGCGCGACCGCGTCGGTGACGCCGGAGCCGGGGGTCACCGCGTTGACCCTGATCCCGTAGCGCCTGGTCTGGCTGGCCAGCGCCCGGACGAAGCCGCCCAGGCCCGGCCGGGCCAGCGAGCCGGTCTGGCCCGGGGCGTGGTCGTACTCCCCGCACACCGAGGACACCGTGACGATGCGGCCCGACCGGCGTTCCATCATGGCGAACACCGCGGCGCGGCACAGGTGGAACACGCCGTGCAGGCTGGTGTCGATCAGCATCCGCCAGTCAGCCTCGTCCAGCCTGGTCAGCGGCTGCTCCCGGGTGATCCCGGCGCAGCTGACCATCGCCTGGACCGGGCCGAACTCCTCCTCGGCCAGCTGGAACCAGGAGCTGACCTCGGCGGCGTCGGTGATGTCCACGTCGGTGCCGGTCGCGCGGACGCCGAGCTCGGCGGCGTCCTTCTCCACCGCGCGGGCCGACGGCCCGTCACCCTGGTAGCTGAAACCGATGTCCCAGCCGTCCGCGGCAAGCCGCCGTACGGTGGCCGCGCCGATACCGCGCGAGCCGCCGCTGACCAGCGCGACCCGGGCCGGATCCTGGCTCACCGCCGTCTCCTTCTCCCCCGTCCGCAACGTAGGCCCCGTAGTGATGCCTGGCATCGTAACGGCATTACCGTCGCCAAAGTTAACGGGGGGTGAATGCTGGGTTGCGGCGTGTCGGCCAGGGCTTTCCTGCCGCTTAATGACCGTCTGATGGCTTAGCCTGAATCGTGGACCCGCTGCGCATCGGAACGCTTGGTTCGTCACGCATATCACAGCCCGCCCTGATCGAGCCGGCCGCGGACGTGGCCGAGGTGACGGTGGCCGCCGTGGCGGCCAGGGACCAGGCCCGCGCGGACGCCTTCGCGCTGCGGCACGGCCTGCCGAAGGCCTACGGGTCGTACGAGGACCTGCTGGCCGACCCGGACATCAACGCCGTCTACAACCCGCTGCCCAACTCGATGCACGGGCCGTGGACGCTGGCGGCGATCGCCGCCGGGAAGCACGTGCTGTGCGAGAAGCCGTTCGCGTCCAACGCGGACGAAGCCGCGCAGGTGGCGGAGGCCGCCTCAGCCACCGGCCTGGTCGTGATGGAGGCCATGCACTACCGCTACCACCCGCTGACGCAGCGGCTGGCCGAGCTCGTCGCCGAGCTGGGCCCGGTGCAGCACCTGCAGTGCTGGACGAGCTTCGCCATCGTCAACCCCGCCGACATCAGGTACGACTTCGACCTGGGCGGCGGCGCGCTGATGGACGGCGGCTGCTACGCGCTGGACTGCCTGCGGCTGCTCGGAGCCAGCGATGGGCAGAGCGTGCCGTCGGTGACCGGGGCCCTGGCCGATCCGGTCGTCCCTGATCCGCGGGGGGCGGCGGCGGACCGGTCCATGGCCGTCCGGCTGGCCTTCCCTGGCGGGGCGACGGGCTGGCTCGACTCCACGTTCACCAGGGACGGCGAGTTCCGGGCCGACGTGCACGCCATCTGCCGGGACGGCCAGGTGCGGCTGGACAACTTCATCTTCCCGCACAAGGGCCGCCTGGTGGCGACCAGGGACGGAGCCGTGGTGGCCGACGAGCAGGGCGGCGGTGACTCCACCTACGTCTACCAGCTCCGCGCGTTCGCCGCCGCGATCGCGGGCGGCGCCCCGGTGCCCACGTCGGCGGCGAACGCGGTCACCACCATGCGGCTGATCGACGACGCGTACCGTGCGGCCGGCCTGCTGCCGCGGCCCTTGGGGCGGCCGGGATGACTTCCGCGGGAGCCGACGCGTCGCGGTTCGCGGCCGACCTGATCAGGATCGACACGACCAACCGGGGCGGCGGGGACGCGCGGGAACGGCCGGCCGCGGAGTACGTGGCGGCCCGGCTGGCCGAGGCGGGGCTCGAGCCGGTGCTGCTGGAATCCGCGCCGGGACGGGCGAACGTGGTAGCCCGGATCAGCGGCACCCGGGCCCGGGACGGAGCCCAGCAGGAAGGGGCCCAGCAGGAAAGGGCCCAGCAGGAAGGGGCCCAGCAGGAAGGCGCACTGCTGCTGCACGGGCACCTGGACGTGGTGCCGGCCGACCCGGCGGACTGGTCGGTGCACCCGTTCTCCGGCGAGATACGCGACGGCGTGCTGTGGGGGCGCGGCGCGGTCGACATGAAGAACGCCGACGCGGTGCTGCTCGCGCTGGCCGGCGAGTGGGCGCGCAGCGGCCGCCGGCCACGCCGCGACCTCGTGCTGGCGTTCACCGCGGACGAGGAGGACACCGGGGAGTTCGGCGCGCGCTGGCTCGTCGAGCAGCATCCGGAGCTGTTCGAGGGTTGCACCGAGGCCGTCGGGGAATCGGGGGCGTTCACCTTCCACGCCGGGCCGGGGCAGCGGCTCTACCCGATCGCCTCGGCGGAGCGGGGCACCGCCTGGCTGAAGCTGACCGCGCGGGGCCGCGCCGGCCACGGCTCCAAGCCGAACGAGGCGAACGCGGTGACCCGGCTGGCCGGGGCGGTGGCCAGGATCGGCGCCTACCGGTGGCCGGTCCGGCTGATCCCGGTGGTGCGCGCCGCGGTCAAGGCCATCGCCGCCTCGGCCGGGACACGGCTGCCGGACGGGGCGCTGGACGGCCGGCTGACCGCGCAGGAACTGCTGGCGCTGCTCGGGCCCGCCGGAGCGCTGGTGGCCGGGACGGTGCGCAACAGCGCCAACCCGACCATGCTGGCGGCGGGCTACAAGATCAACGTGATCCCGGGCAACGCGGTCGGCTACGTGGACGGCCGCGTCCTGCCCGGCGGCCAGGAGGAGTTCGCGGCCGTGCTTGACGAGCTGACCGGACCCGATGTGAGCTGGCAGTACGCGCACGCGGAGATACCGCTGGAGGCACCACTCGACGCCCCGGTGATGGCCCGCATGGCGCGGGCGCTGCTGGCCGAGGATCCGGGCTCGGTCATCGTGCCCTACTGCATGAGCGGCGGCACCGACGCGAAGCAGTTCTCCCGGCTCGGCATGACGTGCTACGGCTTCACCCCGCTGGTGCTGCCCGAGGGCTACGACTACTACGCCATGTTCCACGGCACCGACGAGCGCATCCCGCTGTCCGCTCTTGAGTCGAGTGTCCGGATTATGGATCACTTCCTCACCGCCGCGGCGGACTGACCGGCAAAATTTCCTGATCTTTTTTGCCTAGCCGTTTCGGCAGGTCAGAGCGGTGTGCCGGATGTGGCGCGCGGAGCAGGAAGGTTCTGGCTGGCATCTTGTGGCGTGAATGGGGCATGGCTGCACTTGTCTGGTGATGGGCAGGAGGCAGTCAAATGACCGCAGTCGAGATACCGCCCGGCACGCATTCCGCCGCACCCGGGGCGCAGCGATTGCTCGGCGGACGATTCCGGCTGGACGAACGTATCGGCCTGGACGATCAGGTCAGCGGGTCGTGCGGCTCCTCGTGGGAGGCGCGCGGCCTTTCTTTGTGGAAGGCCACCGACCAGCTTCTCTGCCGCCCGGTCACGATCTACCTGCTGCCCCCGGGGATCCCCGTCCCGCCCGCCGTGGTCGACGCGGTGCAGTCGGCCGCCAAGGTCACCGACCCGCGCCTGGCGACCATCTACGACACTGACTTCAGCCCCGAGTACCCGTACATCGTGTCCGAGTGGACCCCCGGCACGCACCTCGAGGACCTGCTCCTGTCCGGGCTGCCGCACCCGGCCCTGGCCGCCGCCATGATCGCGGACGCGGCGGACGCGCTCGCCATCGCGCACCAGGCCGGCCGGCCGCACCTGCGGCTGACCCCGCGCTCCGCGCGCTGGGACCCGGACCGCGGCCTCAAGATCACCGGCCTCGGCATCGACGCGGCCCTCTGCGGCGCCAGCACGGACAACCCGGTGGCGGCCGACACCACGGCACTGGCCCGGATGCTGTACGCGCTGCTCACCGGGTACTGGCCGGGCGACGAGGCCACCGCGCTGCCGCCGGCGCCGCGGCACAAGGGACGCGTGTGCACGCCGCGCCAGGTCCGCGCCGGGGTGCCCGCCCTGCTCGACGCCATCACCTACCGCGCGCTGCAGGGGCAGGCCGCCGACGCCCCGCTGCGCGCGCAGACCCCGGCCGGGCTCGCCATGGCGCTCCGCATGGTGCAGCGGCCGTCTCACCAGCTGGAACGGCCGGAGGATGGCATGCCCGCCGTCCGGTCCGGCCAGGCCACGGCCCGGCGGCACCCGCGGCACGCCCGGGCCCGGTCCGGCTTCGGGCTCCGCACCACGCTGCTGCGCCCGGCGGCGGTATAGCGAGCTGCTGCGCCCGGCGTTATAGCGACTCGCGCCGCAATTGCTCCGCGCGGACCAGGGCGTCGGTCAGATCGGCGGTCAGGCAGTTGCCGGCGTCGAGCACCTGCCTGATCCGTTCGGCGACATGCCCGGCCAGGTCCCGCACGGCCGCCAGCGTCTCATCGGCCAGGTCCTCAACCTCGTCGAGAAGATCTTCCAGGTCGCTGGTGTCGGGATACCAGCCGTCGTCCGGATCGCAGTCGCCGGCCTCCTCGGCCAGGTCGTCGAGGACGTCGTCGAGCTCGGCGCGCAGCCCGGCGGCCGGGTCGGGACCGGCGCGGACCCAGGTGAGCACCGCGGCAATCGCGTGCGGGCAGGGGTCCGCCGCCGGGCAGGCGCAGCGCGCGTCCAGGCCGCCTGGCCGGATCAGGACGCTGACCTCGGCGCCGTCCACGATCGCCTCGACCTGCGGCCCCACCGCGGAAACCCCCGCCACCTTGTCCGCCAGGCCCACCGCCTGGGCGAACACGTCCTCGCCGGCCGCCGCGTGCAGTGACTCCTCGGTCACCTCAATCCGCGCCATCCCCCGTCACCCGGGCGCCAGCAGGGAGCGGATCCGGTCCTGGCCCAGCGCCAGCAGCAGCGTGGGCAGCCGCGGGCCGGTGTCCTTCCCGATCAGCAGCTGGTAGAGCAGGATGAACCAGGTCCGCTGGGCGGCACTCAGCTCCGGCGTCCGCGGGGCGGTGATGGGCAGGCCGCGCTGCAGTTTCGGGATGCCGTACAGCAGGGTGGTCAGGCCATCCAGGGACCAGTCGGCGCTCATGCCGTCGGCCAGCAGCTTGAGGGCATCGCGTTCGGCGTCGGTGAGGGCGGCGAGCCGGGCGGTGTCGGGCTCCTCGCGGACCTGGGTGCGGTCGGCGGGCGTGACGTAGCCGACGACCCAGTTCTGCGCGCAGTCCAGCCGGGGCCGGACCTCGTCCAGCGTGGTCACCGGGTCGTCCGCGGTCAGGTCGCGCAGGATCCGCAGGATCTGCGCCTGGTCGCCGGCCGTGATATCGGCCACCGAGGCCAGCGTCCGGAACGGCAGCGGCCGCGGCGTGACCGGCAGCAGCCCCTCGGCGGTCCCGGCCGCGCGGGCGAACTCCGTCCGGGCCGGGACGTCGGCGGTGCCGTCGGCGACCCGGCGGCTCAGCGCGTCCCACTCGTCGTAGACCCGGCCCACCTCCTGGCCGAAGGCCAGGGTGATGGACTTCTCGGGACGCCGCCGCACGTAGAGCCAGCGCAGCAGCGGGGGCTCGAAGATCGCCAGCGCGTCCACCGGGGTGGGCGCGCGGCAGGCCGAGCTGCTGATCTTCGACGAGCCGCCGGTGAAGCCGACGAAGGCGTACCCGAAGTGCAGCGGCATCTCGCCGCCGAAGATCTTGGACACCAGCTCCCCGCCGACGGTGAAGCTTGACCCGGGCGAGGAATGGTCGACCCCGGCCGGCTCGAACGTCACCCGCTCGTAGGCCCAGCGCATCGGCCAGTCGACCTTCCAGGCTAGCTTCCCGGCCACCTCGGCGATCGGCACCGGGCCGACCCGCGTGCCGCACGCGCAGACGTAGCTGATCTCGGTGGTCTCGTCGTCGAAGCCGGTCACCGTGGTGTCGTCACGCCCGCACTCCGCGCAGTACGGCCGGAACGGGTAGTACACGGCGGTCTGCGGGTCGTCGTCGTCCGGTTCGGCGGCGCGCCTGGTCTGGTACTTGGCCAGCACCGCGCCGATCTCGGCCCGGCGCCGCATCGCGTGGATGATCTGCCCGGTGTAGGCCCCGGACGTGTACATCTGGGTCTGGCTGATCTCGGTGACCCGGACGCCGAGCGCGGCCAGCGACTCGCGCAGCGGCTCCTTGAAGTGCTCGGCCCAGTTCGCGTGCCGGCTGCAGGGGTCGGGCACCTTGGACAGCGGCCGGCCGATGTGCTCGGCGAAGGACTCACCGAACCCGGCCGGCACGCGGCGCAGCCGGTCGTAGTCGTCCCAGGACAAGATGTGGCGGCACGGCACGCCCTGCTTGCGGACCTCGTCCGCGACCAGGTGCGGGACCATCAGCTCACGCAGGTTCCCCAGGTGCACGGGCCCGGACGGGCTGATCCCCGACGCGCAGGTCGGAGCCTCGCCGGGATGCCTGCGCTCTGCTTCGGCGCGCACCTCGCCGGCTGTGCGCGCCACCCAGTCATCGGCCGCAGCCACGGGACAGGTCACCTCCATCGTCTTCCGCAGGCATTAGCGTACAAGCAGTTGCCCGCGGCCGAACCCGGGCCGCGCCCGCGGCGGGCGTGGCCCGGGTTCGGCCGGGACCTGGGTCAGCCGAGGACGCCGGTCCCCTGATCCCGGACTATTGACTGAGCGTATACTCTCAGCGTACTCTGCCCCCATGAGTGTTCCGCTAACCCTGCTTGGCCTGCTGGAACGCGAGCCCAGTCATGGTTATGACCTGAAGCGGGATTACGACGCCTACTTCGGCCGGGGCAAGCCGCTGCCGTACGGGCAGGTGTACGCGACGCTGGCCCGGCTGGCCCGGGACGGCAAGGCGGTAGCCGGGGACGCCGAGCCCGGCAGCGGCCCTGACCGCAAGCGTTACGCCATCACCGCGGCCGGGACCGCCGAGGTCGAGACGTGGCTGGCCGAGCCGGCCGGACCCGAGCCGCACCTGCAGACCGTGCTGTTCACCAAGGTCGTGCTGGCGCTGATGCTCGGCCGCCCGGCCGAGCGCTACCTCGACGTCCAGCGCGCCGCCCACCTGCGGCGGATGCATGAACTCACGGAGCTCAGGCGCAGCGGCCCGCTGATGGACACGCTGCTGGCCGACTACGGCCTGTTCCACCTGCAAGCCGACCTGTACTGGATCGACGCGACGACAGCCAGGCTCACCGAGCTGGCGGAAACGGTACGGACCCGATGACCGGGATTGCCAGCGACGGCCTCATCGAAGCGTGCGGGGTTGTCAAGTCGTTCGGCCAGACGCCCGCCCTGCGCGGGGCCGACGTGCGGGTGGCCGCGGGCGAGATCCTCGCCGTCATGGGCCCGAGCGGGTCGGGCAAGTCGACGCTGCTGCACTGCCTGGCCGGGATCTTCCCGCCGGACGAGGGCGAGATCATCTTCGACGGCCAGCGCCTCGGCCAGCTGGACGAGACCAGGCGGACCGAGCTGCGGCGCACCGCGTTCGGATTCGTGTTCCAGTTCGGCCAGCTGGTGCCGGAGCTGACCGCGGCGGACAACATCGCGCTGCCGCTGCTGCTCGGCCGGGTCCGCCGCAAGGCGGCGTACCGGACCGCGGCCGAGTGGCTGGACCGGCTCGGCCTGGCCGGCAAGGGCGCCCGGCGCTCCGGCGAGCTGTCCGGCGGCGAGGCGCAGCGGGTGGCGATCGCCCGGGCGCTGGTCATCGGCCCGAAGGTGCTGTTCGCCGACGAGCCGACCGGATCGCTCGACTCGATGGCCGGGGAGAAGGTGATGGACCAGAGCATCGAGCGGCTCGACGTGGCCGCCCTCGGGCCGGGCGCCCCGGTCCCGCCCGGCATCTCGCGGCTGCCCGGTGCCGGCCAACACGGTGCCGGGCAGTTCTACGCCTCCCCCGCGCTGGCTGCCCTGCTGCGCACCGTCCCGCGCGACGAGCTGGCCGACCGGTTCGGCGGCACCCTGACCGGCACGATCGGAGACAGCGCCCTGTCCGGCCCGAACGAGCTGGCCATCTACGTCGGGTACCAGCCGTCTTCGCTGGCCAAGGTGGCGGGCACCAGCGTGGTGACGGCTATCGCGGCCAGTCCGGGCCCGGAGGTGTTCACCGCGTTCTTCCGGTATGCGTTCGGCGTCGGGGTACTCGCGGTGCTGTTCCCGATCCTGATCCTCATCGGCACGGCGACGCGGCTGGCCGCGGCCCGCCGCGAGGAGCGCTTCGCCGCGCTCCGGCTGGTCGGGGCCACGCCGCGGGACATCAGCGTCATCGCCTCGGTCGATTCGGTGGTGAGCGCGCTGGCGGGCGCGCTGCTCGGGATCGGCCTGTTCCTGGCCATCCGGCCCGCGCTGGCCGGCGCCGCGCTGACCGGAACCCGGTACTTCGCCGGCACGGTAACCCCTACGGCCTGGGGCTACCTGGCCATGCTGGTCGCGGTGCCGGCCGCGTCGGCGCTGGCGGCGCTGGCGGCGCTGCGCCGGGTGCGGATCTCCCCGCTGGGCGTCAGCCGGCGGGCGGCGCCGCCACCCCCGTCGGCGTGGCGGCTCACCACGCTGGCCGTGGGCGTGGCGCTGTTCGTGGTGGGCCTGCTGGCGACCACGCACAAGTCCATCGGCGCCCCCGCCTATCCCGGCCTGCTGCTGACCATGGTCGGCCTGGTGATCGCCGGCCCGTGGCTCACCGCGGCGGCGGCACGGTGGTGCGCGCGGGTGCTGAACGGCGCGTCGCCGCTGCTGGCCGCGCGCCGTCTCGCGGACGACCCCAAGGCCGCCTTCCGGGCGGTGCGCGGGCTCGTCCTCGCGGTGTTCCTCGGCACGATGGTCGGCACGCTGATGCCGGCGGTCGAGTCGTTCCAGGCGACGCCGAACGCGGCGGCGCTGAGCCGCGTGCTGCTCGACACGTTCTCCCTGCCCGGTCCGAACGGATTCGGCCCCGGCCTCGCCCCGCGGACGGGCACGGCGCTGGTCGGCGAGCTGCGCGGCCTCGGCGGCACCACGGTTTACCCGCTCTACCTGCTGCCGCAGGCCACGAACCCGGACTACCAGGGCAACGACATCGCCGTGGTCAGCTGCCCGGACCTGCGGCAGCTGGCCGTGCTCGGGCAGTGCGCGCCCGGCGTCCGGGCCGTGCAGGCCAACGACGCGGACCTGGCCTACAGCGACAACCCGCGCCAGAGCACCAGCGCGTTCGTCGATGCGAGCAATCCCGCCTACCCCGGCCGCCTCGCCGCGCTGCCGCTGCAGGCGGTCCTGGTCAGGGTGAGCGGCCCGGCCGCCCTGGAGCGGGTCCGCACCTTCCTGGCCACGCACGCGCCGCCGGACACCTCGTCCGGCCCGGGGATAGCGGCGAGCCCGCCGCGGACCTACGCCGAGGCGGTCGCGATCCGGGCTGGCCGTGCCGATCTCCTGCAGCGGCTGGTCTACCTGGCGGTCGCCCTGACCATGCTGGTCGCGGGGTGCAGCCTGGCCGTAGCCCTCGGCGGCGGCCTGGTCGACCGCAGGCGCCCGTTCACCCTGCTCCGGGTCAGCGGCACGCCGGCCCGCACCTTGTACCGGGTCCTGTTCCTGGAAGCGGCCGTGCCGCTGGCCGCCGCCACCGTGGTCGCCGCGGCTCTCGCCTACGGCCTTTCGGTCCTGATCGTGCTGCGGCTCGCGCCGCCGGGCACGCCGGTGCCGCTGCTCGGCCAGGTCTACTACGCGATCATGGGCGCCGGGCTGGCCATCGGCCTAATCGTGATCGGCGTGACGCTGCCGCTGCTCAAGCGCATGACCAGGCCCGACAACGCGCGCTTCGAGTAGCGGTCCCGTGTATTAGTGGTCGCGAGGAGGCCGGAATGGACCAGGGGGCCGAGCGCCGGATGAGCCGGCGGCAGGCCATGATGAGAAGGTGGGAACCGCAGCCAAGGCGCCGCCCGCTCTAGGCGCGGCGCGATGACCGTGCTCGTCGGCCGCCGCGAGTCGTTCAATGCCGCGCACCAGCTGAGCGACCCAGGCCTGTCCGATGAGGAGAACCGGCGCCTGTTCGGGAAATGCGCGAACCTGCACGGGCACAATTACGTCCTGGAGGTGGTCGTGGCCGGCGAGGTCGACCAGGCCAGCGGCTACGTCCTGGACCTGAAACTGCTTTCTGGCGTCATGAGCAGGCAGGTCATCCGGGATGTGGATCACCGCAACCTGAATACCGATGTGCCGTGGCTCAAGGGGCGGATCCCGACGTCGGAAAACCTGGCCCTGGCGTTCTGGGAGCGGCTCCAGCCGGAGCTTCCCGAGGGGCTGCTGCGGTCAGTGCGGGTATGGGAAACCGATAAGAACTGGGCCGAGGTCAGTGACCAGGGCTGAGGCTCCGGACCGGGCTGGCCGCGAGCTGCAGAGCCGCTACACCACCGCGGACCTGCACGTTTTCACCCGCGAAGAGGCGAGCCGGTTTGCCCCGCGCGGGGACGGTGATCCCCAGGCCGACGTCGTGCTGGCCTGGGAACTGCTGTACCGGCTCGAACCGGAACTCTATGACCGGCTGGCCAGCGCCGAGCGCCTCCATCCCGGCGTCGTTGACTGGCTGCCGCGCACCGCGGACCGGATCGCTGAGGTCGGCGCGGGCACCGGGCGGCTGACGCTCGAGCTCATCGACCGCGGCCGCCAGATCGTGGCGGTTGAGCCCGCGAAGCCGTTGCGTCAGATCCTGAAGCGGAAGCTCGCGGCAGCGGATCACGGCGACCGGGTCCGGGTGACCCGCGGATTTTTCGACCAGCTGCCGCTGGGCGACGATTTCGCTGACCTGGTCGTCGCCTGCTCGGCCTTCACCCCCGCCGCCGGGCATGGCGGCGAGGCCGGCCTGGCCGAGATGGAGCGGGTGTGCCGGCCGGGCGGCTGCGTCGCCATCATCTGGCCGAACAACCTCGACTGGCTGGCTGCCCGCGGCTACCGCTACGCCTGCTTCCCAGGCCCGATGTTCGTCGAGTTCCCCAGCCGCCAGGAGGCGGCCGAACTGGCCGGGATCTTCTATCCCGGCGCCGCCGAACAGGTCCGCCGACGCGGCCTGCGGCGGGTTCCTTTCGAGGTGCTGGGGATCAACCCGCCGCGCGATCTCGCCTTCAAGGTGCTGGCCCAGTGAGGCTGGCACAGTGAGGCTGGCACAGTGAGGCTGGCACAGTGAGGCTGGCACCGTGAAGATCGCCATCATGGCACCGCTCGTGACGGCCATCCGCGAGCCTCAGCAGGGCGGTTCGCAGGCCTTCGTGTCCGATCTGGCCCGCGGCCTGGCCGGCCGCGGGCACTGCGTGCACGTCTACGCCGCGTCGGGTTCGCAGATCCCCGGGGTCGAGGTCATCGACACCGGTATCGATCCGGAGTCTCTGGCGGGCACGCTCTACCGGGCTTTCGGCCGGCCGCGCCGGAACCGGCGGCGGCCGGGCCCGCGTTCGCCAGCGCCTACGACAGCATGCAGAAGGTCCGGTATGACGTGATCCACAATCACGCCTTCGACGCGCCCGCCGTCCGGCTCGCGACGGCGCTGCACGCGCCGGTGGTCCACACGCTGCACCTGCCCCCGGACAAGGCGGTGGCGGCGGCGCTTCGCTATGCGGCCCGCTCCGCCAGGCCGCCGGCGGTGGCCACGGTATCTGTCTTCCAGGCGAGCGCCTGGCGCCCGATCGTCCGCGTCGATGCGATCCTCCCCCCTTACGTGCCCACCCGCGCCATCCCCTGGTCGCCGGCTCCCGGCGATGGCGCCGTGTTCGCGGGCAGGCTGAGTCCCGAGAAGGGCGCCGCCGAGGCCATCGACATCGCCCGCGCGGCCGGAGTGCCGATCGACGTCTACGGCGATGCCTATGACGCCGAGTACAGCCGGGAGCAGATCGGCCCGCGACGAGCCTGGCCCGGCGTGGCCGTTCACGACGCGGTGCCCCGGACATCGCTGTGGGCGGCCATGGCCCGCGCCGCGGTGGTCTTGTATCCCGTCCGGTGGGACGAGGCCTTCGGGATGGCCGCCGCCGAGGCGCAGGCGTGCGGGACTCCCGTGGTAGCGTTCCGGCGCGGGGCCCTGGGTGAGGTGATCACGGACGGCGTGACCGGTTTCCTGGTACCGCCCGATGACGTCCAGGCCGCCGTCGATGCCGTCGGGCGGACGGCCGGGATTTCGCGTTCGGCCTGCCGCGAGCACGCGGAAGAGCACCTCGACCTGGAACGGAGCCTGGACGCTCACGAGCGGCTCTACCGGCAGGTGGCCGGTCCTGATGACGGGGGGTGACCCGGTGCACTGGCTGGCCGGACGGGTGGCGGTAGTCACGGGCGCTAGCCGCGGGATCGGGGCGGCCACCGCGGAAGCCATAGCCGCGGCAGGCGCTCACGTCGTGCTGGCCGCCCGTGACCGGGAGGCTCTCGACCACGTCGCCGGCCGCATCCGGCGCTCCGGCGGCGAGGCCACGCCGGTGCCCACAGACGTCAGCAACGGCGCCGACGTCGAGCGTCTTTTCGCCGCGTCCGATGAGGCCGGCCCGGTCGCCGCGCTGGTCTGCGCGGCCGGGATGCTGACACCCGCGCCGTTCGCCGAAACCACGACCGGGATCTGGGAACAGACGCTTGCGGTCAACCTCACGGGTTCATTCCTGTGCTGCCGCGCGGCGTTCACCGTCATGCTCCCGGCCGGCGAGGGGCGCATCGTCAACATCGCCTCGCTTTCCGGCGTCTACGCCACCGAGAAATTCCCGGGGCTGGCCGCCTACAACGTCTCCAAGTACGGGATCATCGGCCTCACCGAGGCGATCGCGGTGGAGGGCAGGGAGCACGGCATCAGCGCCATCTGCGTCAGCCCGGGCGCCGTCGACACCGAGATGCTGCGCCGGGCCAACCCGGCGCTGCGTCCCGGCCTGACCCCCGCTGATGTCGCCGGGCTGATCGTTGCGCTCCTCGACAGCCCGCTCGCTCCGGCCAGCGGCGCGAACATCCCGCTGTTCTCCAACGCTTAGCCGGTATCTGACAGCGACCACAGGTCGGCGTGCTCATCGGCGAGCACGCCGCTCGCCGGCCGGGCTCGCGCGGCGACCAGGCGCGCGCAGGCCGCCATCTCGCCGTCGCTGTCCAGTTCCGGATCGCCGCCGCGGTCGAGCCCAACCGCAGCCTTCACGACCCCGTCCACCAGGTAGAAGCCAACCAGCTTGCCCTCCTCCAGGCTGCCGCGGACTACGAACTCGTCCCACCTGGCGGCATGGCCGACATACTCGATTTTGTGCTCGTACTGATCGGACCAGAAGCTATGGACGTAGTCATAGGGAGCGGCCGAGCCGAGCATGGACCTCGCCGCCGCGGCACCCTGTTTCTCTGCGTTGTTGAAATGCTCGACCCGGACCCGCCCGAACAGCGGGTGAAGATGGTTCGCCACGTCGCCGGCCACGTAGACGTCGGCCGCGCTGGTCCGGCAGAGCTCGTCGGCCAGGATCCCGTTATCCTGCGCGATCGATGATCCCGTGACGGCGGGAACATCGGGAGCTATCCCGACGCCCGCGACGGCGAAATCGCAGGCGAGGCGATGTCCGGTGGCGGTCACGACCGCCTCCAGCCGTTCGGCCCCTGCGAACGCGGCCACCTGATCTCCGGCCAGCAACTCGACCCCGTTGGCCCGGTGGATGGCGCCGATCAGCGCGCCGACCTGGCCGCCCAGGACCCGCTCGAGCGGGGCTCTGCCCGGGAAGACCGCGGTCACGTGCACCCCGAGCTGGGTCAGCGAGGCCGCCACCTCGCACCCGATGAACCCCATGCCCACGACGACCGCGCGCCGGCCCGCCACCGCCTCTCGCTTGATCGCGTCGCAGTCGGCCACCGTCCGCAGATAGTGGATCCCGGGCAGGCCAGCTCCGGGGATCCCGAGCCGCCGGTTCCGCCCTCCGGTGGCGATCAGGACCTGCTGGTAGCTGAGCTCCTCGCCTGAGCCAAGGATGACCGTGTGCGCGGCGGGATCCAGGGCCGTGACGCTCGGTCCGATGCGCAGGTCTACGTCGTGTTCGGCGTACCAGCCGGCCGGCCTGACGTACCAGCCCGCGAGGTCCTCCTCCGATCGCAGGTAGGTCTTGGACAGCGGAGGACGGCCGAAGGGGACGCCCGGTTCCTGGCTGATGATCACGACCGGTCCGGCGAAACCCTCCTCCCGCAGGGTGGCGGCGGCGTTGCCCCCCGCGACGCCGCCGCCGATGATCACGATCGGGCTCCGGCCGGCTCTCTCAGCCATGCCATACATTCTGCCGTCGCGGCTCCACGCAGAACAGGGCCCCCAGCCCGCGACGATGGAGCATCGGCGCCGCCCCGGACGCGTCGGACAACGGCCCCGCCTGCACCCACACCATGCAAACCCGGCAGCTGCCTAAAACTAACAAAGCACTACTAGGGCTGGAAGCCGGATTCTGTCCAGCGGCGGAACACCTCGATCTTCTCGGCCGGCCAGGCGCCGTCGCAGGGCATGGTGCCGTTGACCAGGCGCTCGAGGATGCCGGCCGCGTGCGCCTGCACGTCGGCCTGCGACCACAGGTCGAAGGCGAACGTCATGGACTTGCGGTCGTGCTCGCGGAACAGCGGCTTGATGTGCGCCGCGAAGCTGACCGGCTCGTCCGGGCCGGGCAAGGTGACCTCCTCCTGGTCGTCGCGGCTGGCCTGCGCGGGTGCTTCGGCAGGCGGGCCGGCCGGGCTCCAGTCCCAGGCGGGCGGGGGACCATCGCCGGCCCGAGAGGTCCATTCGAGGTACGACACGAGGGCCGAACGGAACTCGGGATCTGCGGGCAGCCCCGCCTCGTCCGCGGCCAGGCCGAATAGCGCGACCCAGCGAGCGCGCTGCGCTTCGGTGAAGTCCGGCCGGACGGCGGCCTCGCCTTCGGCCGCGGGGGCGCCGAAGGCTTCGGCCAGCACGGCCGCCTCACGCTGCGGGTACCCCGGCGCCATGGTGGCGAACAGCGGCGCCAGCAGGTCGTCCGCGGGCACGTGCTTCTCGTACAGCAGGCGGGTCATCCGGGTCAGCGCGGGCAGGCCGCCGGCCCACTCGAACAGGGTCGGATCCGCGCCGCGGGCCGGGTCGCGGAACTCCACGTACCAGTGCATGCCGCTGCAGAACGGCTTGTTCTGCGAATGGCCGCATCGGCACAGCGCGTAGTGCTCACGGGACGAGCCCGCGGCCCGGGGCACGTCGGCGCCCGCCGCGTCGGTCAGGGCGATCCCGCCGGTCACCCGGTACGGGCCGTCCTGGGTTACCTCGATCACCCGCTCCCTGGTCTCGTGCCAGTCGACCAGGTCGCGCGCCTCGTGGCGGTCGAAGGCCAGGCTCAGCGCGCCGGACGGGCAGTCGCGCACGGCCCGGACGAGCTCGTCGAGACGGCCGCCGCTGGGAGCGACGAACGGCTCGGAACTGGTGCGGAACGCGGTCGGCAGCCGGTCGCTGCACAGGCCCGAATGCTGGCAGATGCCCCGGTTGTCGAAGATCGTGACCTGCTGCCCCGGGTAGGTGTCGCGCTGGTCGGGCACCCGGTCCGGGTCCTTGTCGTCGGTGAATCCGCTGGTGGCGTGCGTCCCGTCGCAGAACGGCTTCGTCGCCGAGGCACCGCACCGGCACAGCGCCACCTGCGGGGCCACCGGGAGCTCCTGGCCGAGCGGGGTGCGCACCGCGGTGACGTTGGTGACCAGGTAGGGGCCGTTCCTGGCGACCGTGATCGAAGGCGGCAGCTCGCGCTGGAGCCGGCCGAGGTCGCCGATCCGCTGCGGCCGCTCCCCGGCCGGGGCCTGCCCGACGGCCAGGTCCTGCAGCGCGGCGGCCGCCTCGAGCAGGCCGGGCGGCGCGGTCGCGCCGAGGCGGGCGCGCAGGGTGGTGGCGGTGACGGCAAGGTCCCAGAGAGACGACGGGGGCTCCTGGGGCGCGGTGGACTGGACGGGAGGGGCGGGCGGGGGCGGGGGCAGGGTGCCGGCTAGGGGGCGCAGGACGCTGCTGACCAGGCGGGCGGCGGTGCGGGCGTCGCCCTGGTGCGCGCGTACGGCCTGGTAGGCGGAGCCGAGGAGGGCGGCCACGCCGGTGAGCGCGGGATCGTCGCGGGGGGCAAGGGCCAGGGCCGTTTGGTAGAAAGCTTCGGCTCGGGCCAGCAGGGCGGCGGGGTCCTCGGCCGGAGCGGGGGGTTCGGGCGCGTAGCGGGCCGGGAGGTGGGCGGCGAGGGCGTCGGCGATCCCGGCCAGGCCGGACCGGACGTCCCGCAGGCCGTCGGTCACCCGCGGCTCGCAGGGGCCGCCGGGCTCGCAGAAGTCGGCGGCCTGGCGGATGCGCTCGGTGAGCAGGATCCAGGCCGCCTCGCGGTGCGGCAGCACGTAGTCGGACTCGTAGAACAGCTCGAAGCTCGGGCCCGCCGTCCGGCCCGGGTAATCCGGGCCCGCCGGGAGCATCGTGACCAGGTCGCCGAGCGGCTTGAGGGCATCGAACATCAGCGCGACAGTCGCGTCAGCCAGCGCCTTGAGCTGCGGATCTGTCTCCTCGGTGTGCGCGAAGAACCGCTGCAGCATCAACAGCAAGATCTCGTAGGAGACGTTGAACAGGTCCATCACCCGCTGGGTCACCGGGTCGCTGACCAGCGGGGTGTCGGTGTCGCGCTCGGCCGGCCTGACGTTGACCGGGACCACCGGCCGGACCGGGTCGAAGGCCGGGTTGGCCTCGCGGAGCGCGATGTACTCGTCCAGGATCGCGACGAACTGGCCGAAGTGCGCGTCTTTCCAGTGCCCGCGCGGGCCCTCGCCCTGCTCCAGGATCTCGTCGATGGCCCGCTGGGCCGAGGCCACGTCGGTGACCGCGACCAGCTCGGGCCAGCCGAAGTAGGACTGGGTGGCCTGCGCCCGCGGCGGGCCGACGAACAGCGACGGCTCGCCGTACTTCTCCGCCAGGTGCGCGATGCCGGCCTCGATCGAACGGTACAGGTGCCCCACGGTGGCGAAGTCCTGGCCCTGGGGGACGATGTCGCCCATCTGCATGGCCGGCGTGGCGCGGCGGTACGCGGCCATCCCGGCGGCGTCCTGGATGTCCATGCCCTCCGGGCGCTCCAGGTACATGAAGTGCCGCAGCGTCTGGTCGCTGAACGGCAGCAGCACCAGGTGCACGCCGGCCGGGTAGTGGCGGGCGGGCTGCGGGAAGTTCGGCCGGGACAGGTGCGGGGCCGCGCCGATGGCGGACAGCAGGTTCTGCACCAGCGACAGGTGCAGCATCTCCTGGGTGGCCACGTGCGAGATCTGCTTGCGCCACCGGTTGACGGCTTCTGCTTCGGATTGGCTGAGGCCTTCGTCTTCTGACTGCTTCAGGCTGAACGCCGCGTACAGGTACTGGCACATGATCCCGTGCTCGAGCTCCGCCGCCTGGCAGAGCATGTAGATCAGCGCCTCGCGGTGCTCGATCACGAACGGCGCCTCGGGCGGGGCCTGGCCGCCCCGGCTGGCGATCACCTGCGCGAGCCGCCCCCGGTTTTGTGACTCTTGCGTTTCGCTCATTTCTGCGTGTGCCTCCCTGGCCTCAGTTTCTCCCCGTGGGCTGGGCTCGTGCGATGGTTAGGATTGAGCCCTCGATGAACATTGAAATGCGGCATCTCCGGTATTTCGTCGCGGTCGCCGAGGAAGCGAGCTTCACCGCCGCGGCCCAGCGCGTGCACGTGACGCAGCAGGTTCTGTCCACGCAGATCCGGCAGCTGGAGGACGCCGTCGGCGCTGAGCTGCTGCGGCGGACGAGCCGCGGCGTGGCGCTCACCGCGGCCGGCTCGGCGTTCCTGGGCCTGGCCCGGGAGACCCTGGCGTCGCTGGACCGCGGGGTGGCGGCGGCCAGGAACGCGGCGCAGGCGGTGGCCGGGCGGCTGACGGTGGGGCTGAGCGCGGCGACGGCGGGTTCGGTGCGGACCCGGATACTGGCCGCGTTCGGCGCCGCGTACCCCGAGGTCACCGTCCGGCTGGTGTCGTACGACCTGGCCGCCCCGGCCGCCGGGCTGCTCGACCACGCGAGCGACGTCGCGGTGCTGCGGCCCCCGGTGGACGCGCCGGGGATCTGCCTGGAGCAGGTGGCGGAGGAGCCGCGGGTGTTCGTGCTGCCTTCGGGTCATCCGCTGGCGTCCCGTGCTGCGCTGGGGCTGGCTGACGTGGCCGGGCTGCCGTGGGTGGCCGCGCCGCCGGCGGCGGACGGGTGCGCGCCCGCCGCCTTCCGGGACTCCTGGCTGATGGTGCCGCGGCCGGGCGGGGACGTGCCGGTCATCGGCGCGGAGGCCAGGACGATCGAGGAGTGGCGCGAGCTGATCGCCGCCGGGCGCGGCATCAGCCTGTGCCCGGCCTCGTCGGAGGCGTTCAGCGCCCGGCCCGGCATCGTGTTCGTGCCGAGTTCCGGGGTGCCCGCGACGTCGTTGTGCGTGGCCTGGCGGGCGGACGACCTGCGGCCCGCGGTGCTCGGCTTCGTCAAGGCGGCGGCCGGCGCGTAACGGCACATCTCGTCTATCCTGGCCGGCGGCGGTGCGGGCAGGCCAACAGTTAAGCCGGATGGCGTCACAGCTCGCGGCTGTGACGCCGGTCTACGGCCTGGCGTTACGGCTTGTTATGGCTCGATGTGGTCGCGCCAGGAGTGGGCGGGCTCGAAGCCGAGCACCGCACGGGCCCGGTCGATGGCCAGCAGGGTGCCGAACGGCGAGACGTCGCGCGTCAGCGTCACGCCGGGGTAGACCTCGGCGAGGAGCTCGGCCGACGGGCGGTTCATCACGGTGTCCGCGGCCGCGATGATGAAGGCCGGGTTGCCCTTGACCGCGGCGGCGGGGGCCTCCAGGGCCAGGCGGCACGACAGGGCCACGTCCCGCTCGTCGATGTAGCCCCACAGGTTCCACTTGCGCGCGTGCGGGTCGTCCCAGAACCCGGGAAACTCCTGGTACCACTCCGGGGTCATGATGTTGGAGAAGCGCAGCGCGACGAAGGGGATCCCGGACCAGTCCGCGATGTGCCCGGCGATCGTCTCGCTGGCCACCTTGGACAGCGCGTAGGTGCTGGTCGGCACCGGGTAGTGGTCCTCGTCCACCGGCGCGTACCGCGGCGGGGTGTCGAACGGCAGGCCGAGCGTGGTCTCGCTGGACGCCCACACCACGCGGCTCAGCTTGAGGCTGGCCGCGGCCTGGAACACGTTGAAGTTCATGGTCATGTTGCTGTTGAAGGTGACCGCCGGGGTGCTCAGGCCGGGCGCCGGGATGTTGGCCAGGTGCACCACGGCATCGGCCCCGCTGAGCGCCTCGACCGCCTGGCCGTAGTCGGTCAGGTCGGCCCGGAGCATCCCCTCCTCGCGGTCGGCCCTGGTCACCAGGGCGTCGACCGGGGTCACGTCGTACCCGTGCGCGCGCAGGTCGGTCACCACCGCGCGGCCCGCCTGACCGCTCGCTCCCGTCACGCAGATCCTTGGCACCTTCGCAGTCCCTTCTCCTGTTGCGTATGCCCTGGCCATCATCGTGGATACAAATACCCCCTATGGGGGGTGTAACTATCCACGATCATGAAAGAACGACTAGCGGAGCTGCCAGACGGGGCCGTCGGGGGTGTCGGTCAGGTCGACGCCGAGCTCGTCGAGTTCGGCGCGGATCTGGTCGGCGCGGGCCCAGTCGCGCTCCTTGCGGGCCTGGGTCCGGTCGGTGACGAGCTCCTCGATGGCGTGCCGCTCCTCGCCGGACAGGTCGCCGAGCGCGCGGCGGTGCTCCAGGTCGCCCGGGTCGAGGGTGGCCAGGCCTAGGCCGAGCAGCGCGTCGGCGGCGGCCACCACGGTGCGCTGCCCGTCCGGGGTGAGCGCGGGCTCGCGCAGGGCGTCCTGCAGCGCGGCGAGGATCCTCGGGGTGCTCAGGTCGGCCGCGATCGCCGCGTCGATGGTGTCGAGCAGCCTGGTCGCGGCGGGGTCGCCCTGGACGGCGGCGGCGGCTTCGGCGAGGGTCTCGACGGCCGACAGCGGGCGCAGCGGCTGGATCCTGGCGACCAGCCGGCGCAGCGTGGCCTGGGCGGCGTCGACCGCCGCGGTGGTGAAGTCGAGCTGGCTGCGGTAGTGGCCGCCGAGCAGGAACAGGCGGTAGGCCATCGGGTGGTAGCCGGCTTCGGTCAGGTCGGCCAGCCGGGGCGCGCCGCCCGCCGACTTGGCCATCTTCTCGGCGCCCAGCTGCAGGAACTCGTTGTGCAGCCAGTACCGCACCCACGGGCGGCCGTCGCCGAGGTACGCCTGGCTCTGCGCGATCTCGTTGACGTGGTGCAGCTCGCGGTGGTCCACCCCGCCGGTGTGCAGGTCGAAATGCTCGCCCAGCAGGGCCATGCTCATCACCGAGCACTCCAGGTGCCAGCCCGGCGCGCCCCAGCCCCACGGCGAGTCCCAGCGCAGCACCCGTCGCTTGCCGGGCTCCTCCGCGCGCCACAGCGCGAAGTCGGTCTTGCGGCGGCGGCCTTCCACGTGCTCCAGCCGGGCCGCCTCCAGCTGCCCTTCTGTGCTCATCTGGGCCAGCTCGCCGTAGCCGGGGTCCTTCGCGGTGTCGAAGTACAGGCCCGACGGCAGCTGGTAGGTGAAGCCGTCAAGCTCCAGCTGCTTCGCGAACTCGATCATCTGCGGCACGTAGGCGCTGGCCCGCGGGTACTCATCGGCGGGCAGGATGTTCAGCGCGGCGGTATCGACGAAGAAGACGTCGGTGTAGAAGGCGGCGATGTCCAGGACCGAACGCCGCTCGCGGGCCGCCGCGACCTCCAGCTTGTCCTCGCCGGTGTCGGTGTCCGCCACCGCGTGCCCCACGTCGGTGATGTTCACGACGTGCTTCACGCCGATGCCGCGCCAGCGGAAGGCGCGGCGCAGGGTGTCCGCGAACACGTACGGGCGCATGTTGCCCAGGTGCGGGAACGCGTAGACGGTGGGCCCGCAGGTGTACATGCCGGTTACTTCGGCGGCGGGAGTGAAGTCCTCCATCCGCCGGCCCAGTGAGTTATACAGCCGCAGCTGATGGTTAGTCGGCACGATGGCCCAGCTTACCGGCGGCGGCCGACGTGCCGATCAGGACCTCCGGGTCCCGGACCGTCCCGACCCTGGACCGCCGGTGGGCCAGGATGACCATCCGCCGGACCTCGGCCGGCTGGCCGCGCTGGCGCAGCAACCGCTCCAGGTCGTCGGCCGGCTCGTCGAGCTGCACGCTGGGCGAGCGGCCTCGCCCGGGTGCAGTACGAGGTCCATAATGGCAACTTTATTTGCTGCGGGGCCGTGGTTCGCGGCATGGTGGGCGGGTGAGCCACTCCCATACCCACTCCCCTGCCCCTGACAGCGACATCGAGTTCACCCAGGAGTTCTGGGACGACAGGTACCGCTCGGCCGACCAGATCTGGAGCGGGCAGCCCAACCCGCAGCTCGTGGCCCAGACGGCGGACCTCGCGCCGGGCGAGGCGCTGGACGCAGGCTGCGGCGAGGGCGCCGACGCCATCTGGCTGGCGCGGCACGGCTGGACCGTCACCGCGACCGACGTGTCGGCCGTCGCCCTGGAACGCGCGGCCGGCTACGCGGAACAGCAAGGCGACGAGGTGGCACGGCGGGTCACCTGGCAGCGCGAGGACCTGCTCTCGTGGGCTCCCGAGCCGCAGCGGTTCGACCTGGTGTCGGCGCAGTACATGCACCTGCCCGGACCCGAGCAGGCCGCGCTGCACAGCCGGCTGGCGGCCGCCGTCCGGCCCGGCGGGACGCTGCTCGTGGTGGCGCACCATCCCGACGACATGCGCGCCCACGCCGCCTTGGCGGACCGGCCCGACATGTTCCGGCGCGCGGAGGACATCGCGGCGTCGCTCGATCCGGGCGAGTGGGAGATCATCGTGGCGGAAGCCATCGGCCGTTCGGCTATTGACCCGGACGGCCAGCCGGCGCAGGTCCGGGACACCGTGCTGCGGGCCACCCGGAGGCGCTGACTGTCCGGCGCTGATTTGTTCTACCGTGGGCGTCATGCCTGAGCGGTTTCCTGCCATCGAGCCGTACGACGCGGGGATGCTCGACGTGGGCGACGGCCAGCGGATCTACTGGGAGGTCAGCGGCAACCCGGCCGGCAAGCCGGCGGTGGCGCTGCACGGCGGCCCGGGCAGCGGCGGCACGCCGGGACGGCGCCGGTCGTTCGACCCGGACGCGTACCGCTTCGTCCAGTTCGACCAGCGCGGCTGCGGGCGGAGCACGCCGCCGGCCGCGGACCTGAGCACCAGCCTGGACACCAACACCACCGCGCACCTGATCGCGGACATCGAGAAGCTGCGCGAGCACCTCGGTATCGAGCGGTGGCTGGTCTGGGGCGGCTCGTGGGGGGTGACGCTCGGGCTCGCCTACGCCCAGCGCTACCCGGAGCGGGTGACGGAGATGGTGCTGGTGTCCTGCACCGTGACCCGGGCGTCCGACGTGCACTGGCTCTACCACGGGGCGGGCCGGTTCTTCCCGGCGGAGTGGCGCCGGTACGCGGCCGGCGGAGGTTTCGCGGACGACCTGGTGGCGGCGTATGACCGGCTGCTCAACGCGGACCCCGATCCTGAGGTCCGGTTCCGCGCGGCGCGGGACTGGTGCGACTGGGAGGACGCGGTCCTGTCCCTGGAGGAGGGCTGGACGCCGTACGAGCGGTTCGGCGATCCGGACTTCCGGATGACCTTCGCGCGGCTGTGCGCGCACTACTTCTCGCACGCGGCCTGGCTGGAGGACGGGCAGCTGCTGCGCGACGTCGGGCGGCTGGCCGGGATCCCCGGCGTGCTGATCCACGGCCGCTTCGACATCAGCAGCCCGGCGGACGTGCCCTGGCTGCTGCACCAGGGGTGGCCGGGCTCGGAGCTGCACCTGGTCCGGACCGGCCACCAGGGCGGGGACGGGATGACCGGGCCCATGATGGCGGCGCTGAACCGCTTCGCCCGGACGTAGGTACGAGGTGCTGGTCTTCGACGGGCCGCTGGTCGCCGAGGGCCACGGCACCTACCTGGCTAGGCGCGGCAGGTTATTTCCAGGCCGTCGGATTCGGGGAAGGCGATCGAGAGGTAGCCGTTCGCGGGGTCGCGGACGTAGCCGAGGTAGTCGGTCATCTCGTGGGCCAGCGAGACGGTGTCGTCGGCCAGCACCAGGGCGCCGGCCGCCAGCCGCGGCTCCAGCAGGCGAAGGACCGGGAGATAGAGGTTCTTCCAGCCGTCGAGCAGGACGAACCCGACCGGGGCGGCGACGGCGGACAGGGTCTCCAGGGCGTCGCCCTCGAGGATCGTGACCCACCCGGACAGGCCGGCTTCGGCGAGGTTGGCGCGGGCCTGAGCGGCCTTGGCGGCGTTGAGCTCGGTGCTGACCACGCGGCCGGCGCCGTTGTCGCGCACGGCGGCGGCCAGGTGGATGGTCGAGATGCCGAACGAGGTGCCGAACTCCACCACCGTCGCCGGGCGGGCCGCCCGGATCAGCGCGTAGAGCAGCCGGCCGCCCTCGGGCGAGACCGGGATGTACAGCTCATGGTAGGCCTCGGCCAGCTCGCGGGCGCTCGCCTGGCCGAGGCCGCCTGGGTACCGCTCGGCGATCCGCGGCCGGCGCTGGTCATCCTGGCCGGCCGCGCGGAACAGGCGGTCGAGCAGGTCACGGACGGGTTCGGATTGCAGCGAATTGGCCATTGGTAGAGCCTAACGGGGCTACTGCGAGCGATCCCGCCGCTTACTGCTTACCGGTCTTATCGCCGGAACACGATGAGGCTTCACCGTACCCCGGATAGCCTGGGGCGCGTGATGGCGTCCCTGGTCGTGGGCGGGGCATTCCTGCTGGCCATGATCGTCGCGTCCGTCTGGGCGGCGGCCGTGCTGCCGGCGGGCGCGCGGATTCCGCTGCACTTCGGGTCGGTCGAGCACTGCTACCTGGCGCCGAAGCGAGCCGGGCTGCTCGCCTGGCCCGCGCTGGGCGCGCTGGTGTTCGGGCTGCTTGGCGGGATCGCCGCGAGCCGCCTCGCGGCCGGCTGGGTGCCGGGGGTGCGTTACGTGCTGCTCCCGGCGGCGCTGTGCGTGCTGGCCGGGTTCCAGGCGGGCGCGCTGGTGCTGGCGCGGCGGGGGTTTGCCCGGCCTGGCGGGGACGCCGTAGTGCCCGATGGGGAGCGGGAGCGGGAAACCACGGCCCGTTCGGAGTAATGGTTTAAACGGTTGTGACGGTCAGCTGCGCGGCCCTTACCATGTGCATGTGCCGCGCGGGCACCGCGTCCAGGGGAAGGCCTCATGAAGATCGACAACAGCCCGGCCAGGGGAATGCGGGACTTGCTGCCCGCTGACGTCGCCGTCCGGGACCATGTGCTCGAGTCGATCTCCGCGGTCTACCGGCGGTTTGGCTACCAGCGGATCGAGACCCCGGCGCTGGAGAACATCGAGCGGCTGACCAGCGGCGAGGGCGGGGACAACGAGAAGCTGATCTTCCAGGTGCTGCGGCGCGGGCTGCCGCCGGAGGTCGCGGCAGGCACGTCGCTGCGCGAGCTCGTCGACCTGGGGCTGCGGTACGACCTGACCGTGCCGCTGACCCGGTTCTACGGGAACAACCACGCGTCGCTGCCGATGCCGTTCCGGTCGCTGCAGGTGGGGCCGGTGTGGCGGGCGGACCGGCCGCAGCGGGGCCGGTACCGGCAGTTCTACCAGTGCGACATCGACATGATCGGCGAGCCGTCCGTGCTGGCCGAGGCGGAGCTGATCGAGGCGACCAGCGAGGCGCTGGCCGCGATCGGGCTGACCGGGACGACGGTCCGGGTATCGGACCGGCGGTTCCTGGCCGCGCTGGCGGCGGACTGCGGGGTGCCCGCGGAGGCGCAGGACGCGTTCTTCATCACCGTGGACAAGCTGGACAAGATCGGCTGGGACGGGGTGCGGGCCGAGCTGGTGGAGCTCGGGTTCGACGCGGCACGGGTGGCGGCCGTGGCGGAGAAGATCCAGGGGCTGACCGACGTGCCCGCCGGCAAGCTGGCGGACGCGCTGGCCGACAGCGTGCCCGGGCTGTCCGCGGCGACGGCGGCGGACCTGGCCGCGACCGCGGCGAGCCTGGAGCGGCTGGCGGCTGAACGCTCCTTGACCTGGCAGTTCGATCCGACGCTGGTCCGCGGGATGGGCTACTACACCGGGCAGGTCTTCGAGATCATCCACCCGGAGATGAGCGGGTCGGTGGCCGGCGGCGGGCGGTACGACAAGCTGATCGGGCGCTCGCTCGGGCAGGACGTGCCGGCCTGCGGGTTCTCCATCGGGTTCGAGCGGATCGTGGACCTGCTGTCCCGCAAGGTGGCGCGCGACGCCGTGGCGGTGCTGGTGGAGGCCGACGTGCCGGTGCCGGACGCGGTCGAGGTGGCGCGGGAACTGCGCGGGGTTTCCTGGCCGGGACGCGTGGTGGAGACGGTGCGGCGCAGCGGGAAGTTCGGGGCCCAGCTGAAGCGGCTGAAGGCGGCCGGGTTCACCGGGTTCGTGCTGGTCCGCCTGGAGGACGGCGCGATCGTGCGCGGGGAGCTTCGGGCGCTGGGCGGCGAGCCGGACGCATAGCGGCCGCCGCGGCGTCCTTTCGTACGCACTCACGATCTTTGCCCGTTGGTGTTACTTTGCGTTCACTTGTTGCGTATGCAACGTTTTTTTGCACGTACTTATGCAATTGCATTTGCTCTGTTAGGCTGCGCAGTGCAGGCGATGGTCGGCACCCTGGCGCCCCCGCCCGCATTCGGTTCCTTTTCCTACCAAATGAGAAAACGGAGAAACATGCAGGTCAACAACGGCATTCCTGCCGATCAGCTCATATCGGCGCGGTGGCGCAAGAGCCAGGCCAGCAACCCCAGCGGGAGCTGTGTCGAGGTCGCCGAGCTGGACGGCGGCGAGATCGCCGTCCGTAACTCCCGGCACCCGTCCGGGCCGGCCCTGATCTATACCCGCGCCGAGATCGAGGCGTTCCTGGCCGGGGCCAAGAATGGCGAGTTCGACGACCTAGGCCGCCGCCTTTAATGATCTGAAGCCGCCGCCAGCCGGGCTGGCCAGCTATTACCGGCGAACCGCCGCAAAGGACGTCCCGAAGGTGTCATGCTGCGGTGATAATGTGCCGTGTGTGCATCGTCGCGACCGCCTTGGCGGCGAAGGCACGGGTTTAGCTGTCCGGCCCGCGGCGGCGGCACTGGACGTCAGTCCATCGGCTCTCGGAGACAGGGAATGAGCACGGTTCAGCGGGACGGAGAGCAGCCTGCGGACGCCCCGAGCCCGACCGTGCCGCGCATGCTGGTGGGCATCCAGCTGCACCGCTTCCGCGAGGCGGCCGGCGTCACGCCGGACCAGGCGGCGTACGAGATCCGGGCGTCCCGGTCCAAGATCAGCCGGATGGAAAACGGCCTGGTGCGGTTCAAGGAGCGGGACGTGACCGACCTGCTCACCCTGTACGGCGTCACCGACGAGAAAACCCGCGACGGCCTGGTGCTCCTCACCCGGCAGGCCAACGCGCCGGGCTGGTGGTCGAAGTACGGCGACGTCATGGCCGACTGGTTCGAGGCGTACCTGGGCCTGGAGACGGCCGCTTCGGTCATCCGCACCTTCGAGCTGCAGTTCGTGAACGGCCTGTTCCAGACCGAGGACTACGCGCGCGCGGTCACCCTGCTCGGCCACACCACCGCGTCCGCCGACGACATCGAGCGGCGGGTGAGCCTCCGGCTCAAGCGCCAGGACCTGCTGGCCGGGCCCAATCCGTCGCAGGTCTGGTCGGTCCTCGACGAGGGGGCGCTGCGGCGCCCGGTGGGCGGCGCCGCCGTGATGCGGGCCCAGCTGGAGCGGCTCGCCGAGGTGGCCCAGCTGCGCCACGTCACCATCCAGGTCGTGCCGTTCAGCAAGGGCGGCCACGCCGCCGCGGGCGGGTCGTTCACCGTGCTGCGCTTCAGCGAGCCCGAGGTGCCCGACGTCGTGTACATCGAGCAGCTCACCAGCGCGCTTTACCTAGACAAGCGCGAGGACGTCGATCACTACATGGAGGTCATGAACCACCTCAGCACCGAAGGCCTGACCCCCGCTCAGAGCGTGCGCTTCATCACCGAGATAATCCGGGAGCTTTAGCGCCCCCGCAGCACCCCACCCGCCACATCACCCCTGAGGGATTCCCCGTGACTGACGTTTCTTCAACCCACCCGGAAGTGCCTGACGGCGCCGGCACCGGGATCGACACGACGGTGCCGCATTCGGCCCGGATCTGGAACTACTGGCTGGGCGGCAAGGACAACTATGCCGTCGACCGCGAGGCCGGCGATCAGTTCAGTGCCATCTACCCGGGCATCGTGGACATCGCCCGGGCCGACCGCGCCTTCCTCGGGCGCGTCGTCCGCTTCCTGGCCAGCGAGGCCGGGGTACGGCAGTTCCTGGACGTCGGCACCGGGCTGCCGACAGCCGACAACACTCACGAGGTGGCCCAGCGGGCCGCGCCGGAGTCGCGCATCGTCTACGTCGACAACGACCCGCTGGTGCTGACGCACGCCCGGGCGCTGCTGACCAGCAGCCCGGAGGGCGCCACCCATTACGTGGACGCGAACATGGCCGAGCCGGAGAAGGTCCTGCAAGAGGCGGCGAAATGGCTGGACCTGACGCAGCCGGTCGCGCTGACGCTGATGGGGGTCCTCGGTCACGTCACCGACCATGCCGAGGCGGTGTCCATCGTGGTCGGGTCTGCTTGGCGGATTGCCGTCCGGGAGCTACCTGGCCATCAACGACAGCGTCAACACGAGCGAAGCGCTCGAAGAGGCCCTGCGGGTCTACGAGGCATCTGGCGCGGTCCCGTACCGGACCCGCAGCCTGGAGCAGTTCGCCGGCTACTTCGACGGCCTGGAACTGGTCGAGCCGGGCGTGGTCCTGGTGGCGGACTGGCACCCCGATCCCGACGCGGACCGCGGTCCTGAGATACCGCAGGTCGGGGCGGTCGGCCGCAAGCGGTGACCGGGAGCGAGCCGGGGCCGGAAGGGCCTGATCCCGCCGCCGGCCCGGCCATCGACACCACGGTGCCGCACTCGGCCCGGATCTGGAACTACTGGCTCGGCGGCCAGGATAACTATCCCGTCGACCGCGAGGCCGGAGACCAGTACCGGGAGGTTTTCCCCGGTATCGCCGTAGTCGCCCGCACCTCCCGGGGCTTTCTCACCCGCGCGGTCGCCTATCTGGCCGCCGACGCCGGGATGCGGCAGTTCCTGGACATCGGCACCGGCCTTCCCACCGCGAACAACACGCACGAAGTCGCCCAGCAGGTAGCGCCGGAAAGCAAGATCGTCTACGTGGACAACGACCCGCTGGTGCTGGCGCACGCCCGTGCCTTGCTGGCCAGCAGCCCCGAGGGGGCGTGCGAATACCTGGACGCCGATATCCGGAATCCGGCCGCGATCCTGGACACCGCCGCGGGCCTGCTGGATTTCACCAAGCCGATGGCCCTCATGCTGATGGGGATCATGGGCCATTTCACCGACGACGAGGCGTACCCGATCGTCAGCCGCCTGCTGGCCGGCCTGCCGTCCGGCAGTTATTTCGCGCTCTACGACGGCGCCAACACCAACGAGGCGTTCAATCAGGCGCAGCAGGGTTACAACGACAGCGGCGCGGTGCCTTATCACCTGCGCAGCCCCGAGCAGTTCGCCCGGTACTTCGAGGGCCTGGAGCTGGTCGAGCCGGGCGTGGTGCCGGTGCCGCACTGGCGTCCCGACCCCGATGCCGAGCAGGTCGAGATCTATTCCTACTGCGGGGTCGGCCGCAAGCCGTAATGCGCCCCCGACAATGCGACCCATATCACACTGCGACCCATATCACATAGGTCCGGTGGACGTTTGGCCCTAACGAGGGCTGAGGCGAGAGTGGACTATAAGGGCATGAGCCGCGTTAGTCCTGGGCAGGAGTGAGAGCCATGTCGGGCGCAGATATCGAGGACCAGACAAGCCTTCCGGAGCTGGCCAAGTGGGTCGGCGAGATCGCGGAGCTGACCAAGGCCGCCGATGTCGTCTGGTGCGACGGGTCGCAGGCGGAGTGGGAGCGGCTGACCAGCCAGCTCGTGGAGAGCGGGACCTTCACCCGGCTGAACCCGGAGCTGCGGCCGAACAGCTTCTACTGTGCCTCCGACCCCGGCGACGTGGCCCGCGTCGAGGACCGCACGTTCATCTGCTCGGAGCGGGAGGAAGACGCGGGCCCGACCAACAACTGGATCGCGCCCGACGAGATGCGGCAGACCTTCGCGGAGATCTTCGACGGCTGCATGCGGGGCCGCACTATGTACGTGGTGCCGTTCTGCATGGGCCCGCTGGGCGGGGAGATCTCCCAGCTCGGGGTGGAGATCACCGACTCGCCGTACGTGGCGGTCTCGATGCGGATCATGACCCGGATGGGTACGGAGGCGCTGCGGGCGATCGAGTCTTCGGGTGAGTTCGTCCGCGCCGTGCACTCGGTGGGCGCGCCGCTCTCCCCCGGTCAGGACGACGTGCCGTGGCCGTGCAACCCGGTCAAGTACATCTCGCACTTCCCCGAGACCAGGGAGATCTGGTCCTACGGCTCTGGGTACGGCGGGAACGCGCTGCTCGGCAAGAAGTGCTACGCGCTGCGGATCGCCTCGGTGATGGCCAGGGACGAGGGCTGGCTGGCCGAGCACATGCTCATCGTCAAGCTCACCCCGCCTGACGGCGAGGCCCGGTACGTCGCGGGGGCGTTCCCGTCCGCGTGCGGCAAGACCAACCTGGCCATGCTGCAGCCGACCATCGGCGGCTGGAAGGTCGAGACCATCGGGGACGACATCGCCTGGATGCGGTTCGGCCCGGACGGCAGGCTGTACGCGATCAACCCCGAGGCCGGGTTCTTCGGCGTCGCGCCTGGTACCGGCATGAAGACCAACGCCAACGCGGTCGCGGCCATGTGGGGGAATTCGATTTTCACCAACGTGGCGCTGACCGACGACGGCGACGTGTGGTGGGAGGGCCTGACCTCCGAACCGCCCGCGCACCTGACCGACTGGAAGGGCCGCGACTGGACCCCGGACTCGGCCGAGCCGGCCGCGCACCCGAACTCCCGGTTCACCGTGCCCGCCGGCCAGTGCCCCACCATCGCGCCGGAGTGGGACGACCCGGCGGGGGTGCCGATCTCGGCGATCTTGTTCGGCGGCCGGCGTGCCTCTACGGTGCCGCTGGTCATCGAGTCGTTCGACTGGGACCACGGGGTGTTCCTCGGGGCCAACGTGGCCTCGGAGAAGACTGCGGCGGCCGAGGGCACGGTCGGCGAGCTGCGTCACGACCCGTTCGCCATGCTCCCGTTCTGCGGTTACAACATGGGCGACTACTTCGCCTACTGGCTTTCGCTCCGCCAGAAGGCCGACCCGGCCAAGCTGCCGCGGCTGTTCTACGTCAACTGGTTCCGCAAGGACCCGGACGGCCGGTTCGTCTGGCCCGGCTTCGGCGAGAACATCCGGGTGCTGAAGTGGATCGTCGAGCGGCTGTCGGGTTCCGCGGCGGCGGTTTCGACTCCGATCGGTTATGTGCCGGCGGCGGATGCGCTTGACCTGGACGGCCTGGACGTCAGCCCGGCCGACCTGGACCTGCTGCTCACGGTGGACGCGCAAGCCTGGAAGCTGGAGGCGGAGCAGATCCCCGAGTTCTTCCGCGGCTTCGGCGAGCACCTCCCGGCCCGGCTGTGGGAGCTGCACCAGGACCTGGTCGATCGCCTGGGCTAAGGTGGCCCTGATGGCCAGTCAGCGGGTTCTGGGCCTCGTCCTCGCGGGAGCGGCGGGCAAGCGGCTCGCGCCCCTGACCGATGACCGGGCGAAATCGGCGGTCCCGTTCGGCGGCATGTACCGGCTGGTGGATTTCGCGTTGTCCAACCTGGCCAACGCGGGCGTCTACCGAATCTGCGTGCTGACCCAGTACAAGAGCCACAGCCTGGACCGGCATATCTCCACCACCTGGCGGCTGAACAGCCTGATGGGCAACTACGTCGCTCCGGTGCCGGCCCAGCAGCGGCTCGGCCCGCGCTGGCAGGCCGGCTCGGCCGACGCGATCTACCAGTCGCTGAACCTCATCCACAGCGACCGGCCCGACCTGGTGGCGGTGTTCGGCGCCGATCACGTGTACCGGATGGACCCGGCGCAGATGATCGAGGCGCACCTGGGCTGGGGCGCGGGAGTCACGGTCGCGGCGAGCCCGGCGCCCCGGGTGGCGGCCGCGTCCTTCGGCGTCGTGCAGACCGCGGCGGACGGACACCGCATCGAGGCGTTCCTGGAGAAGCCGTCCGATCCGCCCGGCCTGCCGGGGCGGCCGGACCAGGCGCTCGCGTCCATCGGCAACTACGTGTTCGACCGCGAGGTGCTGGTCGAGGCGCTGCACCAGGACGCGGCCGACGACAGCAGCCAGCACAGCATCGGCGGCGACATCATTCCCGCGCTGGCCCGCGAGGGCGCCGCGCACGCCTACGACTTCCTGCAGGACAAGGTGCCCGGGGCCGGCGGGCATGACCTGGGGTACTGGCGGGAAGTGGGGACGATCGACTCCTACTTCGCCGCGCACATGGACCTGTGCGCGGCGCATCCTGCGTTCAGCCTCTACGACGAGCGGTGGCCGATCCTGACCCACGTGCCGCCGCTGCCGCCGGCCAAGTTCGTGCACGACGACGGCGACCGGGTGGGCCGGGCGGTCAACAGCGTGGTCAGCAACGGGGCGATCGTCTCCGGCGCGCTGGTGCGAGAGTCGGTGCTGTCGCCGGGGGTCCGGGTGAACAGCTGGGCGGCCGTTTCCCGGTCCGTGCTGCTGCACAACGCGCGGATCGGGCGGCGCGCGGTGGTGCGGGACGCGATCCTGGACAAGAACGTGGTGGTGATGGAGGGGGCCTCGGTGGGGGTGGACAAGGACCGGGACCGGGAGCGCGGGTTCACGGTGTCCGGCGGTGACGTCACCGTGGTGGGCAAGGGACGCGTGGTGGCACCGTAATCGGGGTGCTGTTCCCAGGTGCCGCATGACCGACCGGGCCTGGTCATCAGCTACGGCCGCGCTCTTCCAGCGCGCGCAGGGCCTCGGCGAACGGCCGCTCCAGCCAGGCGAGGTGGTCGGCCTCGCCGTGATGGTGCGTCGTGAGCTGGTCGGACCTCCGCACCGCAGTGTGCCGCACGTATTCGCGGGCACCCTCGACCAGCGTGCGGATATAGCCGATGCCCTCGGGGTCGCTCATCGTCCAGTCGCCGCCGCAGGCGAGGTAGACCGGCGAGGTGTGGGCGAAAACCCGGCGACCCCATTCATCAAGGTGGTAATCGACGCCGAACGCCCGGCAGGCTATCCACGAGTGCCCGTCGATTCGCAATTCCTCGTTGATTTCGGCCTGCCGGCCGGCGTTGGCTTCTGCCCTCGCAACGACCTCGCCGTTACGCACGATTTCGAGCGAGCGGAGCGGGAAAATGCTGCGCACCGCGGCATGGACGCTGACCGTTCCCGGCCCGGATAGCTCGACGGTATCGCCCGGCTCGCGCCCGTCGACCGAGAGCGTCACCAGCGGCCCGCCGGATAGGAACGTGCGACCCGACCGCACCGCCCGGCACCAGGCCTCATAGCTGAACTCCTCGTCCAGCCGCGCGTACGTGCGGTAGAGGCCGACCGGCACGGCGCTCGACATCTTGTCCGTGCCGCCGACGAGCGGCAGCCGGTAGCCGCTATTCAGGTACCGGTAGTATTCGAGCATCGCGTCGCGGGAATGGGCCAGCATCTCAACGGCGTCGGCCCGGCCGGTCGCGACGAGAACGGCCGGCTCGCCGTTCGGATTCGGGAAATGCGCGGCGACGACGGTGCCGCCCTGGGCGTGCGTCCGGTCGGCCCAGTCGCTCAGCGTCACGTCCAGCGCGCCGCCGAGCTCGGCCTCGTCGGGACCATCGCTGCACCACGGCATGACCGGTTCTTTCAGGTCCCACAGGACCATGTGGCCGAGCGCGTGCTGCCGGTTTTCCTGGCCGACGTAGGTCACGTAGCCGCCGTCGTCGACGACACTGTGCTGGCTAACACTGTGCTGGCTAACACTGTGCCGGCTAACGCTGGGCCGGCCGGAGAAATCCTCGGTGTTGGTGAACAGCGCGCCCCACTGCGTCTGCAGCAAATTGACGACACGCAGATCCTCGCCCCTCTGCTCGAGCTGAGCGCCCGGGGTCGACAGGAAGTGCACGTGCGAGTCGCCGGACCACCATCCTTCCGAGGCCATGTCAGCGACGCGGCAGAGCCGCAGCGTCAGGTCTCGCTGACCCGGCTCGATCCGCACGGTCTGCCGGAGCGGCTCGTACTCGAACCCGCGCGCGACGTCCACGACGACGTCGCCTCGCGGCAGCCATCCCTGGCAGGTGCCGTCGATATAGGCATAGCTGCGCTGACCCAGACGGATGTCACCGCCAACGTCGTAATGCCAGCTGCCGAGATTTTGCGTGACGTGATTATGGTGGCCGTGCGGCTGATAGGGAATTCCCCCGGCCGAACGGAAATGGACCCGGCACGGCACCGGCCGCCCGGTCGCGTCGTCGACGACGCTGACATGCACCCAGTTCCGGCCGCCTTCCACCAGCTCGAGCGAGACCTGCCCGGCGTCCGCCCGCCCGTCACGTTCCACGTCGCCCCAGCGCACCCGGCCGAGCTCGTCCTGGCCCCGCCGGACCGCGACGGTGGCCGACGGCAGCGCGGCGATCGACGCATACGCGGACTTTCCCTCGGTCGCTCCCCAGCCGGCCCGGTCGTCCTCGCCGGGCAGCGGCTGCGGATAGGTCGCCACACCTCGGTCCACCTCGATATCGAGGACGCCGTCCCGCCCGTCCTTCGGCACGAGCCGCACCGGGCGCGCCGGCGCGCGGACGAACGGGTACTCGTCAACGTCGCTGGTCGTGATGCCGGCGACGACGAATCGCCCGCCGCGCGGGATGAACTCGATCCGTTCGACCGGTCGTTCGGGATGAGGATTTTCCCAGCACCACAGGTAGTATCCGGCAGGCCATCCGATGTCGTGCTCCACCAGGCGGGCCCCGGCCTCGTCCCACCTGCCCGCCCAACGCGGCCGGTTGTGGTCGCTGGTGTCACTGACGGCGAGGAACGGCAGGCGGCCCCACACCGTCGGCACCACCTGGATCTCGAACCGCTCCCGGATAGGCGCGACCACGACCTCGCCTCCGGCCAGGTGAAACGCATACTCTGCGACGGTCTGCCCGACGGCGTGACCGGCTGGTGCGCCCGGCTCGAGCAGCCGGTGTGCCACGATCACCCGCCGCGCAAGCCGGCCGATCCCGACCGAGGTCGGGGCGCCGGGCAGCAGCAAGCACCGCTCCGCAGACGGCGGCTCCGGCCCGATCAGGAACGGCAGGCCGCGCAGGTCCACCCTCCCGAGCGGAACATCACCCGGCTCATCGCCAAGGACCTCCACACCGGCGTTGCAGGCAGCGGACAGGTCTACTGGCTCATAGCTCGCCATGTGTCCGATCGTAGGGCGAGTCGCCGGGCTGTCCCAGTCAATTTCGGCCCCGTGGGCGATCATGGACTTCTCGCGTCCGACACGCCGCAAGAGGCTGTCGCATGGCTTTACCCGAGTGGCCCTACTGGCCAGAGCGCGGCCACTCCACGCACGACGACCTGGCGTAGCCGCTCGCTGCGACGTCCTCGCATGCCGCCGGCCGGCGGCATGCGACGGGGCATGCTTGTAAGTCAGGGTCTCACCACATGCCTACCCGTAGGTAGGATGCTGCGGCCAGCCAGGCGGGGAATCCTCCCAGTCCTCCTGGCGTCCATACGGGGTGAGATCGAGGATGTTGTTGACGAACAGGAGCCGGTCCACGCCGCGAGCGGTGGTGCAGTAGGTCCGGTAGACGTCCTCGCCGTCGCGCAGGAACACGCTGAGCATGAAGCCGCCACCCGCGCCGCAGTCGTCGGCGAACGTCGTGCCGCGCGACGACACGAACGGCATGGTCCAGCCCATCCGAGCCTTGTAGGCCTCGATCTGGGCGAGTGGCATGTTGGACACCGTCACCCAGCTGACTCCGCCGTCGGCCAGCGCGGCTAGATCGACGACGTTGCTGGTGAAGTGGGTGCAGCCCGGGCAGTAGTCGTCGGGGCCGTTGTCCATGAACTGGTAGACGACGAGCTGCCGCTGTGCGGCGAACAAGTCGAGCAGCGTTTTCGGGCCGGCTGGAGTGTCGAACACGTACCTGTCGTTATCGAACCTGACCATCGGAAGCCTACGGCGACGCGCGGCGAGCACGTCAAGCGCGCGAGTGGCCTCCTTCTCGGCCTTGAGCAGCTCGTCGCGATCCTGCTGCCACTTCTCAGCTGAAACGATCTCCGGCATATTGGTCATGCTTTACTCCTTCACGGTCCTCGACGATCCTGCGATGAAAGCACCTCGGACCAGCGGCGCTGCCTCGCGGGCGGGAGTAGCCCGCGCTCTGTCAGACGCCCCGGCGCAACGGAACTCATCGGCGCGGCCCCCGGTCAGAACGTGCGGCCACCGGGGGCCGCGCACCCGCCATCAGAGAACACCTCCGGATCGGCTGGTCAGAGGTCAGCGCGGACGTTACGCAAGGCGAGCCGCATGTCAGCAGCCGTGGAGAAGCGGTCAGCGCTGGCGGGGGCGCATGCCCTGATGAGAAAGTCGGCAAGGCCAGGGTTGAGGTCAGAGCGAATCGTTCTCGGGTCGGTCACCGGCACGTCGGCTACGGGCCGCGCATTCGGGAACGGGTGGTGGCCGTCGCAGAGGAGCCGGTAGAGCAGTACGCCGACGGCGAAAAGGTCGGTGGAGACGTCCCAGCGATCCAGGCCGGCGTCGGGCGGCTGATACGGCGGTGTGCCTGACTGCGTATGCACGGGGTCGCCGACCCGGGAGGCGATGTTGAAATCAAGCAGTTTCGCTCCGGTGCGAGTGAGCATCACGTTGAGCGGTTTGATGTCGCGGTGGACCAGCCCTTTGTCCTTCAGTTCCATCCACTCACGCGACTCGGCCTCCGGCAGGCTGCCTTCGCGGCGTTTAGCATCCAGCTGCTTGAGGCGCGCCGAATCGGGATGGAAAGCGACGAGCGCGTCTAGCAGATCGAGTGCGACATCTACTGCCTCCCGGTCGCGGAGGCGCCTGTTTCCGTTGACGAACTCATCGAGTGACTCCCCGTCAATGAACTCGGTGATGAGATACCAGTCGCCGGCGCTGGTCTTGCCGGCCCAGAAGACCTCCACCACGTTGGGATGACGGATCGTCCGCAGGGCTCCGATCTCGCGGCGCACCGCCCCATCCCCGGCGGCGCTGTCGAAGAGCTTGAGTGCTCGCTCCTTACCCTCGACGTCATCGCGCACGCGATAGACCTTCGAGAAGCCGCCCTGCCCGAGTACGTCCAAAATCTCGAAGCGGCCCTCAAGAACGTCGCCGACAGCGTAGCCAGCAGCCTTGGCCCTGTCCGAGGCTCGCATCTCTGCCGGGGCAGGTTCCGGTAGCGCTTGGCTGCCGCCTGCGGGCGGCGCAGCGGCCGGTACCCCGGGAAGATCGTTGTGCTCCGAAGATGCGAGCCGGCGGGTGCGGCGCTCATCTCCGGCTCCGGCGGAGTCCGCCGGCACATGCCGGATTCCCCCGACGGTATGCACCAGGCACGGATGCAGCACGTACATGGCTACCTCCGGCGGGAAATGAAACTGCTCGACGTCGCCCATGGAGTAGAACCGGCGCCGCCCGGACTCGTCGACGTACCCGAGCAGGCCGTTCTGCCACAGGACCGAGGCGAGGTCGGTCGCCTTCTCGAAGTGCAGATCCGCCACTTCCCGCAGCGCCTCGAGATCCCCGCGCGGGAAGCGGTCGACGCCGATCATCCGGACGAAGGAACGAACGTCCTCCTGCACGCCGCTGATGTAGGCCTGGGTACTGGTGAACAATTCGGAGTAGTTGTGCAGGGCGGCGTTCTCCGGCATCAGGTCTGACGAGATCTGGTTGGCGCACTGCGCGAGCTGGGAGTCGCCGAACCGCTTGGCGCAGCGTTGCACCACCGCCTCGAGAGCCGCCGGCGGCAGGCCATCGTGGCCAGCCTGCTTCTGCCGCAGGACCTCCTCGTTCAGCTCGTTGCCGAGCGAGATGATGTCGCGCGGGATCAGCCTCGTATGGCTGAGCAGGTAGTCCTCGATCGTTCCGTCGCCGTCGGGTCCTGTCCACTGGCCGTTGACCCCGAGCCAGTCGCCGATCGTGGGGGGACCGGTGGTGGCCCGCCGCATCAGCAGTGACGGCGGCAGCCGCTGCAGCTTTTTCTGCAGCAGATAGAGCAGCGAGCTTCGGTCCCAGGTCAGGACGCGTATGTGCGGTTCGTTGTAGTACCGCGGCGCATGTTCTGACCGGTAGACCGACGACATGACGATGTCGCGGATGCACACGACGATATGCAGGCGGCCGCCCAGCCTGTGATCGCGGAGCATCCGCATGACCTGGTAGAACAATCCCTCCAGGCATTTCAGCCAGTACATCGGGGCGTGGCTGAACTCCTCGTCCAGCGCGTCGAGGTAGAAATAGATCGGCTTGCACTGGCCGACAACCTCGCCCAGCAGATCCTCGAGGTCGTCCCATAGCGGATCATCGAGGTACGCAGACAGCTGATGGGCGGTGTGGCGCTGATTAATGATGTCGCGCACCTCGCTGTAGATCGACCGGGGCCGGCGGAAGTCGTCGAGCAGCCGCGTATACGACTTCTCCAGCTCGTCGGCCTGCTCGTCGCGCAGCTGATGGCGCAACTCGGGACGGCACAGCAGGTGGGAGACCAGCGACCGCATGATCGCGCGCTCCCAGATCTGCATCCACTTCTCGACCAGGACGCTGTCCGAGAACCACTGGCACGCCTTCACCACAACTTCGGTCTTCGGCAAGCTCTGCTGCGGCACATCGGCGTAGACCGAGTCCTGACGTGACTGGAAATCCTGAAGACGCCGCAGGTAGACCGTCTTGCCAGCGCCGAGCTTCCCCACGATGACCCGCACCATGGAGTCGTTGGCGCGGGTCGCGAGGTGGCCATACGCCGGATCGCCGCCGAAATCGACGAACTCGCTGATCAGATCCTCGATGTCGGCTCGTGACCCGTCCGGATTACCAAACGGCCCCACAGGGTCGAGCCGACGTCGCCTGCTGCCCATCTTCTCTCCTAACCCGGATCGTAACCTCCTACATGAGTAAGAGCCAGCAGCGTCCAGCACCAGATACGGTCGGCGGAGCGGGTCGCCGCTACATTCATTCGCGGCAAGCGCCAACCGCAGCGTGCGGCCAGCGCCGGAGCACCACGGCGTTGCCGCGGCCGGGCTGCGGCCGGGGTTATTCATCGCGGTGAACGGTGTCCGGGGCGAAGGCGGGCAGGCAGACCGAGATGTAATCGGCGCCGTCGGCTCCCGGGGTGCTGTAACGCACCCATTCCCCCGGTCGCGCGTGAACTGCCTGCCCGGCCTGCACGGTCATCTGGCCGCCTTCGGACTCGACGACCAGGGCCCCGCGCAGCACGATCGTGAATTCGTCGAACTGCGGGCGCTGCCCGGGCTCAGCCCAGCCACAGGGGCTGCGCATGTGCGCGATGCTCAGGCTGTCCTGGCCCGTGCTGGCCCGTCCGACGTACTCATCGATCAGCTTCGGCGGCTGGCCGGCCGCCGCAACCCGGCTCGGCTCTGGGATCAGCTCAGGCATGATCGCTAGTATCCCGCTGGGCCGTCAGGGTGTGCCCCGCCGACCTGAGCCGGCCGGCGAGCACGGCGCCCATCGCCGCGGCTGGTGTCAGGACACCCGTAGAACCGGGCAGGCGGTCGCGGTCCAGCGCGAGGCACAGCGCGCTTTCGCCGAGCATCACCGACGTGGCGGCGTAGCCGGGGTCGCCCTGGGCTTCGATCTTGCCGACGTACCGCGCGCCGGCCGAGGTGCGCGTGTGGATCTCTATCCGGAAATAGCCCGTGCGGCGGGCCTTTTCACTGGGGCCCTGGCCGGGTGCGGGCAGCAGCTTGCCGAGCACCGCCCGAGACGGCCCGAACGCGAGCCCGGCCGCCGCGGTCTTCAACCCGGCGGCCGTCGCGGCGCCCAGTACGGGCGCGGCCGGGCCGGTCCCGAAGCCGGTGACCTCCCGGTAGCGGAACCGCCGACCATAGGCCCAGCCCTGCAGGGCGTTGCTGCGGCGCACCACGCGGGTATTGATCGAGGCCATCGCAAACGGGCCCACCCACATCCCCAGATCACCGTCGTAGCGGACCCACTCCAGGTCGCTCTCGCCGCCAAGATCGGGTTCGGCCGCGCGGTCAGGGCTGAGGGCATAGGGGTCCCGGACCACCCGGCGGCGTTCGGCGCTGGCCGCCATCTCTTCCAGCTGCCCCATCATCGACGCCAGCGTCCCGCCGCTGACACCGCCCTTCAACGCCGTCACCACCAGCGTCGTGTCCTGCAGGTCACCGGCATCGTCGGCGCGGGCGGCCTGATGCAGCAGCAGCACCCCCAGGTCGGACGGGATGGAGTCGAACCCGCAGCCGTGCACGATGCGCGCGCCCGTGCCGGCCGCGACGTCGTGACAGCGGTCGATGCTGTCCCGGATGAACAGCACCTCACCGGTCAGGTCCGCGTAGTCGGTGCCCGCGGCGGCGCAGGCCTCGACCAGCCCGAGCCCGCGATCGCGGTAGGGCCCGACCGTGCTCACCACGACCCGCGCGGTCCGCGCCAGCGCCGCCACCGACTCCGGTTCGGCCGAATCGGCGACCAGCAGCGGCCAGGCCGACGCGGCCTCGCCTAGCCCTGCCTGGACATCGGCCAGCCGCCGCGCCGACCGCCCGGCCAGCCCGATGCGGACGCCGCCGGGCGCATGACCGGCCAGATAGCCGGCCACCAGCCGTCCCGCGAAACCGGTGGCACCGAACACCACCACATCAAGCTCACGGTCCTCGCTCACCAGTTCATCCTAGACAAGGCCGGTCGAGACGGCCCGTCACAGCCAGTCCCGGCGCTTGAAGACGGCGTAGAGCAGGAGCCCGGCGATGACCATGATGCCGATCGAGGTGGCGAAGCCGTCCTGACGGCTGAAGCCGGGGTAGGGCACGTTCATCCCGTAAAAGCCGGTGATGAAGGTCGGGACCGCGATGATCGCGGCCCAGCTCGTGACCTTCTTGGTGATGATGTTCATCCGGTTGCCCTGGATGGTCAGGTTCGTCTCCAGGATGCTCGTCACCAGGTCCCGCAGGCTGTCGGTCCATTCGGCGGCGCGGAGGACGTGATCGTAGACGTCCTGGTAGTACGGCATGAGATCGTCTGTGACGACATGCAGGTCGCGTCGCATCAGGGCGTTCGTCACCTCGCGCATGGGGATCACGATCCGGCGGAGCAGGACCAGGCTCTTGCGCAGTTCGAAGCTGCGCCGCTGGACCTGGAGATCCTGCGGAATGTCGGAGAACAGCTGGTCTTCCAGCAGCTCGACGGCGTCGTCCAGGCTCTGCACCGCTTCGAAGTGGCCATCCACCACGTAGTCGAGCAGCCCGTGCACCAGGTAGCCGACACCGGATCCGGCGAGATCGGGGCTGGCGTCCCAGCGGTCGACGACGGCGCCGATGTCCAGCCCGTCGTCCTTGCGGACGGTGATCAGCGCCCGTGCCGTGATGAAGGCGGCCAGTTCGCTGGTGACCAGTTCACCCGTGCCGGTGTCCAGCCGCGCTCCGTAGGCGGTCAGGAACAGGTGGCTGCGATAGCGGTCAAGCTTGGGACGCTCATGCTCGTGCACGGCGTCCTCGATGGCCAGCGGGTGCAGCCCGAATTCCTCGCTGAGCACGGCCAGGTCATCGCGGTCAGGGTCACGCAGGTCGAGCCAGACGGTAACCCCCTCATCGGCGAGATGATCACTGATCTCGGCAACGGGAAAACCCTCGAGCTCGAGCCTGCCGTCCCGGTAGAGCCGCGTGCGGGCCTGGCACTTGGTCGGAGTGACGTCGCAGATGGCGGATGCGGCCACCGTGTCGGGATCACTGCCGTGGAACGTCCGGGCCAGCAGCGGCCGCGCCCCCAGCACGCCGCCGGACGCGCTGCCCGGATCATCCTGGTCTTCAGGGCCGGCGGCAAGGACGGGGCCGGACTGCGATGGGTTCATCGGGGGTTCTCCTCGCTTCAGCAGCGGACCCTGGCATGCGGGCGCGCCCGGTAAGGGTTTCATCTACCACGGCATCTCGACCTGGAAGGTCAGTTTGCCTGACCGCGGTTCCCGTCTGTGTTACGGGCGGGCTGTACGCCTCGCTCTACGACGAGCAGTTCGAGGGCGGCCGGGTCCAATGGCGGTGTGACGGCGGCGACGTCATGGCCGACGGCACGGTCCGCACCCGGGAAACGCTGCCCGCCTAGCCGAACGGCCCCCCGGGCCGGGGCGACCCGGGTGACGCTGGTGCGGTTCACCCGGCCCGTTCGGGATAATAATCCGGCATGCAGTACGAGATCGTGGCGGAGACCTACCGTGACCTGGAACAGGCCAGCGGCCGGCTGGCACTGACCGAACGGCTGGCGGAACTGCTCGCCCGGACGCGCCGGCCTGCTGCCGGTGGTCTGCTACCTGTGCCAGGGGCTGATCGCGCCGGAGTTCGCCGGGGTGGACCTCGGGCTGGCCGAGAAGCTCGCGGTCCGGGCGGTCGCCACCGTCACCGGGACCGAGCCCGGGCAGGTCACCGCCCTGGTGCGGGAGACCGGCGACCTGGGCCTGAGCGCCGAGCGGCTGCTGGCGGCGACCGCCGCGGGCCGGGCGGCCAGCTTGCCGGTCAGCCGCGGTGGCGGACACCTTGCACGAGATCGCCGCGGCGCAGGGGCCGGGGTCGCAGGGCCGCAAGCTGGAGCTGCTGGCCGGGCTGCTGGCCCGGGCGACCCCGCTGGAGGCCCGCTACCTGCTCCGGCTGGTCACCAAGGGGCTGCGGCTCGGCATCGGCACGCCCACCATCCTGGACGCGCTGGCGCAGGTGCACGGCGGCGGGCGGGCGGCCCGGCCGGTGCTGGAGCGGGCCTACAACATCTGCTGCGACCTGGGCCGGGTCGCCGCCGTCCTGGTCGAGGGCGGGCTGGCCGCGGTCGAGCAGATCCAGGTGCGGCCGGGCAACCCGGTGCGGGCGATGCTGGCCCAGCGGCTGTCGGACGCGGCGGAGATCCTGGCCAAGCTGGGCGGGCGGTGCTCGGCGGAGTACAAGTACGACGGGGTCCGGGTGCAGGCGCACCGGACCCCGGACGGGGCGATCGAGCTGTTCACCCGGCGGCAGGAGCGCATCTCCGCGCAGTTCCCCGACGTCGTCGAGGTGCTGGCGGCGGGGCTGGGGCCCCGCGAGGCGATCCTGGAGGGGGAGGTCGTCGCCTACGACGCGGCGGCCGGGGAGCTGAGGCCGTTCGGCGAGGTCATGCTCCGTCGCCGTAAGCATGGCATCGACCAGGCCGTTCGGGATGTGCCTGTCGGCTTGTTCTGTTTCGAGCTGCTGTACGCCGACGGCCAGGACCTGACCCGGCTGCCGTACCCCGAGCGGCGGGCCGCGCTGGCGGCGGCGATCACCGTCTCGGACCGGCTGCGGCTCACCACGGCCACCGAGGTCGATGCGCCGGCCGCGCTGGACGCGGCGTTCGAGCAGGCGGTGACCGACGGGTGCGAGGGGCTGGTGTGCAAGTCGACCGGGCTCGACTCCGTGTACCAGGCCGGGGCCCGCGGCTGGCAGTGGATCAAGCTCAAGCGCGACTACCGCACCGAACTCTCCGACACCGTCAACCTGGTCGTCGTGGGCGCGTTCGCCGGGCGCGGCCGCCGCGCCGGGATGTACGGCGCGCTGCTGCTGGCCGCGTACGACCCGGCCGCCGGCCTGTTCCGCGCGGTGAGCAAGTGCGGCACCGGGTTCTCCGACGCCGAGCTGGCCGCGCTGCCGGAACGGCTCGCGCCGCTGGCCGCCGCGGGTAAGCCCGCCCGGGTGGACGCGCGCCAGGCGCCCGACGTGTGGTTCGAGCCCGGGGTGGTGCTCGAGATCCTGTCCGCCGAGCTCACCCTGTCCCCGAACTACACCGCCGCCTGGGCCCTGATCCAGCCCGACGCCGGGCTGGCCATGCGCTTCCCCCGGTTCACCGGGCGGTGGCGCGACGACAAGTCCCCGGAGGACGCCACCACCACGGACGAACTGGTCCAGCTGTTCCTCACCGCCCGGCGGACTGTTTCTGGCAGCTAGCCGGCGGCGGTCACCGGCCTGGTGTCGCGGGCCCGCAGGGGTTCCCCGCAGGCCTGGCATACCACCTGGGCCGTCAGCTGGTGGCCGCACCGGTGCCGCAGCACCAGCGGCGGCCCGTCGTCGCCCGCCAGGTACTGGTCGCCCCAGCGCATCAGCGTGACGATGACCGGATACAGGTCGCGGCCCGCGTCGGTCAGGTGGTACTCGAAGCGGGCCGGGTGCTCGCAGTACTGCCGCCGCTCGAGGATCCCGGCGCCGGTCAGGGTGCGCAGCCGGGCCGCGAGCGTGTCCCGCGGCGCCCCGGTGCGGCGCACCATCTCGTCGAACGTGCGGTTGCCCAGGAAGACCTCCCGCACGGCCAGCAGCGCCCACTTCTCGCCGACGATGTCCAGGGTGCGGGCGATGGAGCAGGCCCGCGGCTCAGCACTAGCCATGTCCCCAGTGTAACTCGGTCAGTTGGATTTCTGGACGCACTAGCGGTCGGCGGGTTATGGTGGGTCCAGATTCCGGACTTACTAGGAGGCGGCCGGTGAGTGCTGCTCGTGCGGTGAACGAGTCCGCGGTGAACGAGTCCGCGGTGAAGGCGGACGCCCGCCGGGTGACCGCGGTGGTGGGCGTGTTGTCCCTGGCCGTGTTCATGTCCAGCCTGGACCTTTTCATCGTCAACCTGGCCTTCCCTGCCATCGGCCGGCAGTACCCGGGCACCAGCCTGAGCTCGCTGTCCTGGGTGCTCAACGCCTACACGATCGTGTTCGCGGCGGTGCTGGTGCCGGCCGGCCGGTGGGCCGACCGGATCGGGCGGCGGCGGTTGTTCGTGGCCGGGCTGGCCGCGTTCAGTGTCGGGTCGCTGCTGTGCGGGCTGGCGCCGGGCGTGGCCGCGCTGATCGCGGCCCGGGTCATCCAGGCCGCCGGGGCCGGGGCGATGGTGCCCGCGTCCCTGTCGCTCCTGCTGGCCGCCGTCCCGGCGGCCGCCCGGCCCAAGGCCCTGGGCACCTGGTCGGCGCTGGGCGCGCTGGGCGCGGCGCTCGGCCCGGTGATCGGGGGAACCCTGGTGCAGGTCGACTGGCGCTGGGTGTTCTGGGTCAACCTGCCGGTCGGGCTGGCCGCCGTGATCCTGGCCGTCAAGGTGGTGCCGGAGAGCAAGGACGAGCGGTCCACGGGCCGGCCCGACCTGATCGGCGCGGTGCTGCTGGCCGCGGCCGTCGGCCTGGTCGCGCTCGCCCTGGTCAAGGCGCCGGGCTGGGGATGGGGCTCCCTCTCGTTCATCGGCCTGCTTTTCGCCTCGCTGGCCTGCGGTTCCGCCATGGTGGCCCGCTCGCGGCGGCACCATTCCCCGGTCCTCGAACTCGAGCTGCTCCGCTCCCGGACCTTCAGCGGCGCGTTCGCCGCCTCGATCCTGTACTACGCCGGGTTCGGCGCGTTCGTGCTCAGCGCGGTCGAGTTCCTCACCGGCGTCTGGCACTATTCCGCCGTGGAGGCCGGGCTGGCCATCGCGCCCGGGCCGCTGATGGTGCTGCCGTTCGCGCGCATCGCCGCGCCGCGGCTGGCGGGCTGGCTGGGCGGGCCGGGGCGGGTCGCGGTGCTCGGGTGCTTCGTTAACGCGGGGGCCCAGTTGCTGTGGCTGTCGCGGATCCAGGTCGAGCCTGCGTACGTGACTCATATGCTGCCCGCGCAGTTGCTGGGCGGCGCGGGGGTGGGGCTGGCCATCCCGTCGCTGCTGGGGGCGGGGAGTGTGTCGCTGACGCCGGGAAGGTTCGGGACCGGGAGCGGGATCCTGAATACGGCGCGGCAGGTGGGGACCGTACTCGGGGTCGCCGGGCTGGTCGCGATCCTGTCCCGGGTGTCGCGTACCGACCCGGTGGCGGCGTACCGGTACGGGCTGGTGCTGGTTATCGCGTTCTTCGCCGCCGCGGGGGTGGTGGCGGCCGTGCTGCTGGCCGGCCGGGTGCGTTCTGGGAGCGGGGTGCCTGCCGGGGACGGGGTGCCTGCCGGGGACGGGGTGCCTGCCGGGGACGGGGTGCCTGCCGGGGACGGAGTGCCTGCCGGGAGCGGGGGGTCGCTGGGCGGCGCGGCGGATTCGCGTGCACCGGCGCAGGCGCAGGCGCGGACCCGCGATCGCTAGGCAGGCCGGGGCGCGCGTGACAGGCCGGGCGCGCGTGACGGATGTACACGCCGAGGAGCGCGGCGCCATTCCATGGATGTGACAACGTAATGATTCTTATCAGTACGTTGTCACATCCATATGAATCCGTGCCGCCGCAGTCAGGGAAGGTCGGCGATGAACTGGTCGAGCAGGGCGGTGAACGCGGCCGGTTCCTCCTGGTGGGGGGCATGGCCGGCGCCGGGGATCAGCTGCACGGCGCCGCGCCACAGGGTCGGGATGGTCAGCTGCCGCGTGCCGAACACGACGTAGCCGGCGGCTTCGGGCATGGCCGGAGCGGCCTCCAGCGCGATGTGCCCGCCCAGGCTCCAGCCCACGATCACCGCGTCCGCCGCGCCGCCGCGCCCGTGGCCGCGGCGAATCCGGCGAGCACCTGCGCGTAGCCGGGCAGGGAGTAGTCCTCGGCGTCGCCGGCCGGGGCGGAGGATCCGTGCCCGGGCAGGTCGAAGGCCAGGCACCGGAACCGCTGCCCGAACTCCCCGGTCATGACCGGCTGCCAGGTCCGGGCCGAGGAGGAGTTGCCGTGCACGAAGATGACGGCGCGGCCGCCGCCCTCGCTCTGTGCGAACGCGATCCGCTGGCCGTCCACGTCGATCTGCCGCTCGTCCACCCCTTGGCCCCTTCCGCTCAGGTCGCAGCCAGGTTCTCACGAGATCGCTGCTGGCGGCGATGCGCTTGGGTAAGCGCTATGTCGGCGGGTAGAGGTCGTGGACCTATAACTACCGGAAGGGAGTCGCTCGTTATGGCCGTCTCAGCGTTTCAGGACTACCCGCTCGCCGACCGCGATCGTGAGTGGGACGGCGCCGCCGCCGAGAAGCGAGTCAGGAAGTGGGCCGGTGCCGAGGAGGAGCCGAACGAGAAGTACCGCGACGCCCACGTCTGGTACGACAGCGACCAGAAGGACAACTTCACCGGGTACAAGCTGCTCATCGCCGACGTCATCGACGGGAAGATAAAGGCCGTGCCGCGCGGGGTGATGGCCGCGGGCAACATCATGCAGGGCGCACGTGGCGGAGCCGACCTGCCGCGCAACGACATCGACCGGGTGAAGAGCCACCTGGCCAAGTACTACAAGAAGATGGGCGAGGACGCCCCCTGGGAACGCGGCTGAGCCGACCGCGGGCGCCGGCGGTACGTTGGCATGGCGGGTATGTCATGAACCCGGCAAGGGAGCATATTGGTCACGGTGCCTGGGCGGGATGGTCCTGAGGCTGGCTACGATCCGATGCGGCAGTTCGCGGAGCTCGCGGGGGACGTGCGCGATCCTTATCCGATGATGGCCGGGATCCGGGCGGGCAGCCCGGTCCTCGAGGTGAACATGGGGGTCAGGCCGGGCCGGTACCAGCACGACGACAAGGCGCCGAAGATCCCGACCCTCTACACCGTCTCCAGCTACGAGCACGCGCAGCAGGTGCTCACCGACAACGTCCGGTTCTCCTCGGCCGGGTACGCGGCGACGATGGGCCCGGTCATGGGCCGGACCATCCTGGAGATGGATCCGCCGGAGCATCAGCGCCATCGCGTCCTCGCCGCCGGGGCGTTCCGGGCCCGGGTGCTTGACCAGTGGAGCGACGCGGTCATCGGCGCGACCATCAGCGAGCTGATCGGCGCCTTCGCCGGCGACGGCCGGGCCGACCTCATCCGGCAGCTGACCTTTCCGTTTCCCGTCCAGGTGATCGCCAGGATCCTCGGGCTTCCTGAGGCGGACTGGCCCCGGTTCGTCCGGCTGTCAACGGAGCTGATCGGGGTCATGCGGAACTGGGACCGCGCGGTGGCCGCCAGCCGGGAGCTTCGCGGCTACTTCGCCGACATCATCGCCGAACGGCGGCGGAACACCCGCGATGACCTGGTGAGCCAGCTGGTGGAGGCCGAAGTCGACGGGCACCGGCTCAGCGACGACGACATCTACCCGTTCCTGCTGCTCCTCCTGCCCGCCGGGGCGGAGACGACGTACCGGTCCTCCAGCAACCTGCTGTTCGGCCTGCTCACCCACCCGGACCAGCTGGACGCCGTCCGCGCCGACCGCAGCCTGGTCCCGCAGGCGATCGAGGAAGGACTGCGGTGGGAGACCCCGCTGCTGACCGTCGCCCGAACGGCCACCGAGGATGTCGAGCTCGGCGGCGTGCGGATTCCCGCGGGCGGCTTCGTCGCGGTCTCGCTGGGGGCGGCGAACCGCGACCCCGCGCGCTATCCCGATCCCGACGCCTTCGACATCTTCCGCGACCCCGCGCAGCACATCTCGTTCGGGGACGGACCGCACCGGTGCCTGGGCATGCACCTGGCCCGGCTGGAGACGAGCGTGCTGCTGAACGCGGTGCTCGACCGCCTGCCGAACCTGCGCCTCGACCCGGCCGCCGACGATCCCCACATCCACGGCCTGATCTTCCGCTCTCCCCCGGACTTGCCCGTCCGATTCGATGACTAGCGACGAGGTGCTGCGAGACGAGCTGCGCGCGCTGGGCCGGGCGGACGGCATCACCTCGGTCCGGCGGCTGGAGGGCGGGGTCATCGCGGAGGCCTGGCTGATCAGCTACGCGGACGGCAGCCGGGCGGCGGGCAAGACCCTGGCGGGCGCGCCGGCTGAGGTGTTCCGGGCCGAGGCCGAGGGGCTGGCCGCGCTGCGCGCCGGCGGGCCGCTGGCGACTCCGCGGGTCCTGGCCGTCACCGGGCGGATGCTGCTCCTGGAGGCGCTGCCGCCCCGCGATGACAGCGCGAAGTCCTGGGAGGCGTTCGCGCACGATGTGGCCGGCCTGCATCGCGGCACAATCCATGACCGGTTCGGCTGGCACCGCGACGGCTACCTGGGCCGGCTCGCCCAGATCAATACCTGGACCGCCAGCGGCCATGAGTTCTTCGCGCAGCACCGCCTGCTGCGCTACCTCCGCGAACCGGCCGCCTGCCAGGTCCTGACGGCCGCGGACCGCCGCGCGCTGGAACGCCTGTGCGACCGGCTGCCGCAGATCGTCCCGGCCATGCCCGCCGTGCTGACCCACGGCGACCTGTGGTCAGGCAACCTGCTCGGCCGGGACGGCGGCCAGATCGCCGTCATCGATCCCGCCGTCTCCTTCACCTGGGCCGAAACCGACCTGTCGATGCTGTGGTGCTCCCCCCGGCCGCCGGCATCGCAGCGGTTCTTCGACGTGTACCAGGAACTGAACCCGTCACCCGCGGGATGGGCCGAACGCATGCCGATCCTGAACCTGCGCGAGCTCCTCAGCACTGTCGCTCACTTCGGCGACCAGGCGCTCAGCATCGTCGAGGAAATCCGCCGCATCCTCGCGCCGTTCCGCTGACCGGCCGTCTCGTGGCGCGGTCAGAGGTCCAGGCTGGTTCCGGGTTCGAGCCGGGCGACCTGCGCGCCGCTGGGGGCGGCGGCCACGGACATCATGCGGGTCATCAGGCCCAGGCCGTTGTCGTTGAGGATCGCGTCGTGGATGGCGTAGCCGCGGGCGGGCGCGACCGCGCGGAAGTAGTCGATCATGTCGCCCGCCTTCAGCCAGGGGGCGCTGATCGGGAGCAGCAGCGTGTTGACGGGGTCTTCGGGGACGGTGAACGAGTCCCCCGGGTGGAACAGCTCGCCGTCAACCAGGAACCCGGTGTTCACGACCAGCGGGATGTCCTGGTGGATGAGCGCGTGGTCCACGCCGTACACGTGCACGGAGAAGCCGGCCACCTCCAGCGCGTCCCCGTGCTGCACCTCGTGTACCCGGTCGCCGAACTCGCCGAACTGCGCGCAGATCGACTGGTTGGCCCACAGGGTCACGCCGGGGTCGCTGGACAGCGCGGCGCGGATCGCATCCGCGTCGAGGTGGTCCGGGTGCTCGTGGGTGACCAGCACCGCGGCGGCGCCGGCCAGGGCGGCGGCCGCGTCGCTGAAGGTGCCCGGGTCGATGACCAGGGCGGCGCCGTCCTTGTCCAGGCGGACGCACGAGTGACCGAGCTTGGTAAACCGCATCACGGCCCCCACGATACAGCGGGCATGAACCCACCCGTTCGGTGCCATGGCCGGCCGCCACGACCTCGCTGGCGGTGAGGTCGCGTTCGCCGAGCTCGCGCCGCCTCGCCCGCCGGGGCAGGAGGCGGGGTGCCTGCGCGTGAGCCGGGTCCGTTCGGCCCGATCGTGGTGGAGGGGGTGACATTCAGCTACCCCGGATCCGAACGGGTGGCGTTGCGCGACGTCTCGCTGCGTATTGCGCCCGGCGAGGTGGTCGCGCTGGTGGGGGCAACGGTTCGGGCAAGACCACGCTGGCCAAGCTGCGAGCTGCTGAGCCGAGCGCGATCGTGTTCCAGGACTTCATCCGGTACGCGCCGCTGGTGATCCCGGACGAGCCGACCGCCGCACTGGACGCCAAGGCCGAGCATGAGCTGTTCGCGCGGATCGGCGAGCTGTTTGCCGAGCGCTCGGTGGTGCCGATTTCGCATCGGTTTTCCACGGTGCGTTCGGCGGACCGGATACACGAGGAGCTGATTACGGTTGGGGGGACGTACGCGGAGTTGTTTACCCTGCAGGCGTCGCCGTATCAGTACGGCCTGCCGCCGTCCCTGCGTCCTCGCGTCCTCGCGTCCTCGCTTTGGAGGAGATCTGTGATTGACCTGAAGCCAGCCTGTCACCGGATGATCGACGTGCTCGCCGGTGTCGCTGATGACCAGCTCACCAGTGCAAGCCCGTGCACCGAGTACACCGTCGGCGACCTCATCGACCACGTCGACCTGGTGTCTCGGGGAGCCGCCGCGCTCACCGAGCTGGTGGTGCACGGCTGGGACATCGCCACGGCGACCGGGCAGCCCTTCGACCTGCCGGAACACACGTTGCAAGCCTGCCTTGAGCACGTCACTGCGTTCGTGCCGAATGCTCCCGTCCCTGGCCTGTGGGGGCCTTCGGTGGACGTTGCGGCTGACGCGGTACTCCTGGACCGGATCCTGGCGATCACCGGGCGCGCCCCGTAAGGCTCGATGGTCCGGCCTCGGTGATCTGGAGGAACTCGTCCATCATGGCGCCACGCCGGTGCGCGTGGCCTGCGGGCCGCTCGTGATCGTGGATTGTTACACCCCCTATGAGGGGTATTTGTATCCACGATGATGGCGGCGGCTGGAGCGGGGCCCTGGGGCAGGGTGAGCAAAGGCCGCAGAGTGGTACATTTCGGGCGGAGTGGCCGCTGCCGCATCGATAGCACTAGACCCAGACCCACCGGAACCGGAGGCCGGAACGGACACCAGGACGGCCTGCTGGGTATGTCTGCGGGTGAGGCTGGGCCGCGTACGGTCAGGCAGGCTCCTCAATCTCTGTCGCCGTTGGCCGCGCCGGTGACTGTGGCCCGGATACGTTCGACGATCTGGCTGGCTTCGTCTTCAGGGATCTCGATGAACTCGTTCACCAGGTCGCCGCGCTCAGCGGAGACGAGCGCACGGCTGCGTTCCCAGATGAGATTCCGAGTGAATGCTTCATCGAGCTCGGCCGCCGTCCTCGGTGTAGCGTTCGCCGAAACACTCCCGCTGGCCGCTCACGGCTGCTCAGGTCATCCACGACGGCGTAGTACGTGACCTTATCTGGCATCTGCGCCTCTCTCCGGGTAGTCGGGAATTCCTTCGGCGCCGGGCGGAACCGGCACTTCAGCGGTGACTTTCTTCTGGAAAGCCTCTAGCACAAGCTCCTCGAACTTGTCGGCCTGCCCGGGTGCGGAGCCGTTCGTAGGCGCCATGCGTGAGCTGCTTGGCCTCGAAGCTGATGCGGGTGTGAAACTGCACTTCGAACCGCTGGCCGGTATCCGGCTCGATCCACTGGCTGTTGATGCCCTTGTACTGGTCGCCTGACCAGGAATTCTTGAGTTTATGCAGCTCAAAGCCCTGGTCCTTCAGGCGCTCGATATCCGTCTGGACGCCTTGAGTGTAGCGGGCCTCCCTGTACTGAAAGGTGTACCGGATCGTGTCATGCACAAGCGAAACAGCTTGCTCGGGGGAGACGTTGAGATCATTGATAGTTGCGTAGATCTTCTCTTTGATGCGGTCGCGGCCTTTTAGGCGGTGCTCGAAGCCGATCAGGTGCCGGTCTGGATCTTGACTTTCGACGGCGCGCAGCGCTGGCGAGATCCGCTCTTGCTCGCATTTGGCGATCCGGTCGCAGGTCGCTTCTACCCGGTCGTTGACGGCGCGATCCAGGAACCTGTTGCCCTCGCCGCGCCAGGAGCCCGGCGGATCAGCGGACTTGTCGACCGGGGCGCGTTCCTCGGGCGGCCACCTCCGGTGGTACTCCGCCCACATCCAGCGGGACTCCTTGGTCGTCTCGTCCCACTTTGCCGCCGCGGCCTGCTCCCTGGCTGCGGTCCGCTGTGCCGAAACCGACTCCTCCGCGGACACCGCTACGCGCAGGTCGGCGTAATACTCCTGCCGAGGGCGTGTCTCGGCCTGGACGCCGCCGGCCCGGCCAGCCGCGCCGCGGCCGCCAACCTCGTCGTCCCGGCGATCCGCGTGCCCGTCTGCCTCATCGGGCTCATCGGGCTCATCGGGCTCATCGGGCTCATCGGGCCAGTCGGATCCCACCACGCCTTATACCCACGCTGAACTACAAGAAGTAACAACAAGGAACCAATCAATCACGATAAGCAACCTACCAGTGGGACGGTAAATCGAGCCAGGGATCCAATCGCCACTATCTGGAACGATTTCCGCCCTCGGCCGGTTCGACGCGCAACTCGACCCCGGCTACCGGGTGAGTAAGGGTGAGAGCACGCAGCAGGTGCTGGAGGCCGAGGGCGGGCCCGCCCTCGTGCGGTACCAGGTGGTGAACGACCCGTCCTTCCAGGTGGGTGACCCGGCCACGCTCCGGGTGTGTGCCGGCCGGTCGCCAGCAGCATGGCGCCCCTCGCCGTCCAGCAGGCCGTCATCAGCCTGCACACCATCACGGCCGCGCCCGGTCCAGCTGGCATCACAGGCCCCATGAGCTCCGGAGGTGAGCGGCGGGCCAGGCCCCAGGACGAAAACGGGGCCACGGCCAGGGCAGGTGGCCACTTGACCGATGCCCTAGCCGAAACGGGCGCGTTCGGTGCCCGCGATAAGGGCTTCCGCGAGCACTAGGTCGATGCTGGTCAGATCGGGCGCCTGCCGGGCCAGGTCGGTCCAGCGAGGCCGCCAGGCGCGCTCGAAGGAGCGGCAGTCCTCATCGCCGCGCGCCGAGATGCGCGCCGCCAGGGCCAGTGACGCGGACATGGCGGGCAGCGCGAGCCAGTCTCCCTTCCCGTCGGGGTGGCACCGGGCCGTGATCTGCGCCACCGCCCGGCGGTACGGGGAGGCGGCCACCAGGCGCTGCGCGGAACGGACGACGGAGGTCGCGTCCTGTGCGGCCCTGGCCAGTTCGGGTGTCCGGAGCGCGCCGAACAATTGCGCGGCCGCGGCGGCCCTGGTGTCCGCGTCGAGGAGGGGCTGCGGGACCACAGCCGCGGGCGACTGGCCCGGCTCGAGCTGACCGGCGGCCATCCGTTCGGCCTCGGGGCCGAACCGGCCGACCTGGGCGTGCGGATCCTCAGCCCCGCGGAGCATGGCGTCCAGGCTCGGGCCGCACTGGGCCAGCGCGGCCTCCACCACGACCGCGGTGGGATCCTCGTCCGGGTAAGTGGGTCCGGCCAGAAGCCGGCTGCAGAGCACGGCCGCGGCCGCCGGGACGATGCCCCAGAGGCGTTCGGCCGCGCGCATGTCGTCCATCATGACCGGCCGCGCGGTGGCCAGGCCTGTGCTGACCAGGCCGGTGACGGACGCCGCGGCGTCGAGCCGGGCGTCGAGGAGCCCGGTCATCGCCAGCCCGGGCTGGTTCCGGAGGGCGGCCGAGCAGCGCTCGCGGAGATCGGCAGGCGCGCCGGCGGCGATCAGGTCGTCGGCGAGGTAGATGAGCTGCCACAGGCGTTCCACCCGGCGCGGCCGCATGGGCAGGTCCCGCTGCCCGGCCAGGAACCGGGACAGGGCATCCTCTTCCTGGTCGGCGCTGGCCGGGATGCCCGGGGCAGGGCACGCATAGGCGGCACGGCCCGGCCAGTCGGGCCAGTTCGCGACGGACCGCGGATCCTCGGCGCGCAACTGGACCAGCAGCGGGCCGGCCTCGCGCACGCCGGCCGGAAGCGGGACCACCCCGTCGGCGGGAACCGGCACGACGACCGGCGCGCGCCACGGCGCGCGGGCCAGGTACAGGGCCGCGGCAAGCCCGTCGGCCTGCGCGGCATCGCAGATCGTCAGCTGACCGGAGCTGATCTCGGCCCCGCTAGCCAGCGGCCAGGGCTGGGACCGGGGTGAGGGCTGGGACTGGAGTGAGAATTGGGGCTGAGGTGAGGGTCGGGGTGAGGGCTGGGGTGAGGAGCGGGGTGAGGACGAGGGCTGGGGTGAGGAGCTGGGGGGTGAGGAGGGGTGAGGACGAGGGCTGGGGTGAGGAGTGGGGCTGGAGTGAGGGTCGGGGTGAGGAGCGGGGCTGGAGTGAGGGTCGGGGGGAGGGTCGGGGAGGTGTGACGGCGGGGGGTGTCTCGGGGGCGGGACCTTCGGCTACGGCGATCGTCTGGCGGATGCCGCGGCCCAGGGGACCGCGCACGGTGATGCCGAACCCTCCCCGGATGGGCCTGGGCACGCCGTCCCAGATGTCGGCCGGGCCGGCCTGGTCGATTTCCGTGGAGACCAGGGCGATGCCGCCCGTCGCGGGGCGGATGCCGACGTGCCAGCGCACCCCCCCGGGAAGCCACAGCCGGGGCGGTTCCGGGTACACGGGCGAGCCGTCGGGCGTGGTCACGCCCGGGAGCGGCTCGCCGAGCAGGAGGCGGGGGCGCGGATGCGGGCGCACGGGATGCGCCGGGGCGCCGCGTAGGGCTATGGAGCTGACCTTCTCCAGGGAAGCGAGCTCCAGGTTCCAGCCGTCCCAGCCGGACGGCGCCGGGCTTTCCGTGATCACGCTGAGCTCGCCAGCCGCGACGATCTCGCGGTCGGCGGGACGCAGGATCCACAGCTGGTCCGGGGGCAGTGGCAGCCGCGGCGGGAGGTGCCTGCCGTCCGCGGCGAAGAACAGGATCGGGTCCGAGGACGGCACGACCTCCAGTTCGGTCACGTGATCCGAGCCGGCCAGCGAGACCTGGACGGCGCGGACCGGCCGGGTCAGCGGGTGCGCGGCCGGCGGAGCTCCCGCGCGGCTCCGCACCGTGACGGGATCGCCGTCCGCGGTCAGGTGCCAGGTGCCAGGTCCGCCGGGTGCTGGGCCGCCGGGGTGCTGCGCCGCCAGGTGCTGGGCCGCCAGGTGCGCCGCCGGGGGATGCGCCGCTGGGGGGTGCCGTTACGGGCGGCAGGATCACGTGGAGGGCCGGCTCGTTCGGGTCGAGCCTGAGGCAGGGCCGGGGCGGCGCGCTCTCGGCGCGGCCGGGGGGGAGCGCGCCGGTCTCTTTGCGCGCCGCGTCGACGAAGGGCCTGGGCAGCCGGGCGCCGGCCAGGTCGGGGTCGCGGGCGGCCAGCCGGTCCAGCAGGTCCAGGCAGCGGTCGGCCAGGTCGAGGGCCTGATCGCCGCCTTCGGTGAGGAGACGTCGCGCGGAGGCGTCCAGAGTCGCCAGGCGCAGCCTCCGGCCCGGGGTGGTCGCCCAGGCCAGGAAGCTGTCCGCGTCCAGGCCGGGATCGAGCCGGCGGCGGGCAAGGAGCAGCCGGAAGAGCCCGGGAAGGCTGGCGGCGGGCAGGATCTGGTCGAGATCGCGGTCGGGTTCGGGCGGGGGCGGCGCGATGGCGGCACCGGAGGGCAGGAACACGCTCGGCTCGCCGGTGCCGGACACGTACAGGTGGTCCCGGGCCCTGGTGCAGGCCACGAACAGGACGCAGCGTTCCCGCTGCAGGTCCTGGGCGTGCGCGGCGGCGTCCTCGGTTTCCGGGGTGACCGTCGCGGGCGCGGGGACCAGGCCCTGCTCGACGCCGATGACCGCGACGGCCTGGAACTCCAGGCCCTTCATCATGTGCATGGTGCCCGCCCGGACGGCGGTGGTGTTGGCCCGGCCGCTCAGCGAGACCGTCGCGATGCCGTCGGCCTGCAGCGCGTCGCGCGCCTCGCGGACCAGGCCGGCGGACCGGGCGGCCACGCCGATGGCATGGGGCTCGAGGCCGGCGGAGAGCCACGCGCGGATCCGTTCGGCTAGAAATTTGAATTCCTCGGCCCGCGCGGCGGTCACCCGCCGCTCCGGCCGCGGGCCGTGCCGGGGCGACCGGTAGCCGAGCAGCGTGTCCACCTCGCCGTCCAGGCCGGTCACCGGGTCGGCGCCGAGCAGCGGCACCGCCCAGGCCAGGATCTCCTGGGTGGTCCGGTAGCTCAGCGCCAGCCGCCGGCTCCGCCCCCGCACGCTGATCCGCAGGCTGGCCAGGGAGACCCGGTTCTCGTAGACGCGCTGGTGCGGGTCGGCCGCGATGAACAGGTCGTCCGGGCCCGGCGCCACGGCCGCGCGGAGCAGCCGCCACTGGGACGGGTGCAGGTCCTGGGCCTCGTCCACCAGGATGTGCCGGTAGCGCGGCGCTCCTGCCTGCCTTAGCAGCTGGGCGGCCTCGTCGGCCAGCTGCAGGTGAGTGGACTGGCGGGCGGCGGCGAGTTCCGCGGTGACCTGCTGCGCGGCCGACCATACCTGGCCGCGCTGGGCCTTGCTGAGCGGCCGTCCCCGGCCGGTGCGCAGGCAGGTCAGGTACGCCTGCTCGGTGCGCAGGTCCTGGGCCAGGATGACCTGCTCCCATTCGTTCTTGCCGAACGCCGGGGTGAATTCGGCCCCCGCGGCCGCCTGGTCCCAGCGGTCGCGCAGCACCCGCTCGTCCGCGATGACGGGGGTGCCGCGGGCCTGCCTGACGATGCGGTAGGCCAGCCGGTCGACGTTGAGGACCTCGATCTTCTGGCGCACGCGGGCGTCCCGGACCAGCAGGTCGAGCTGGGCGGCCAGGGCGTGGGCCAGGTTGCCGTTGAACGTGGTGAGCAGGAGCGGTTCGGCTTGCGTGGCGCGCTCGGCCAGCAGGGCGGCGCGGTGCAGGACGGTCACCGTCTTGCCGGTGCCCGGGCCGCCGGTCACCTGGGCCGGGCCGGCGTAACTGGCCTGGTAGGCGATGTCGCGCTGGTTCGGGTGCAGGAACGTGCGCCACGCCGCGAACGGGTGCGCGAGGACGCTGCGCAGCTCGTCCGGCCCGGACACGAAGGTGACCTGGCCGGGAGCGCGTTCCATGGCGGCGACCAGGTTGTCGGGGTCTACGTGTGCGGGCGGCGGGCGGCCGGAGGCCAGCCGGGCCGACTCGGCCAGGGCCTCGTCCACCGTCATGCCGGCGGCCAGGGCGTGCAGCGCGGCGTACTGAGCCTGCGGCCACGCTTCCTGGACTGCTTCCAGGTCGGTTTCGCTGGTCAGCGAGCGGGCGGTGGGGAGGAGCTGCGGGTCGATGCCGAGTTTGGCCAGGTCGGCGTCGTTGACGTCGGCGAACAGCCTCTTTTCTGCTGGTTCCGCGGCTGGCCGCAGGTCCTGGATGGCTTCCTCGTCGCGGACTTCCATGACCCCAAGCGCCCGGTTGACGCTGAACCGGTGACTGGCGGCGTAGGCGTTCGCCTTGTCCTGCGGGAGGACTGTGACCAGGCAATAGGTGCCTGCGGTCGCTGCGGTTGCTGCGGTCGATTCGGTTGCTGCGGGGGCTAGGACGATGCCGCGCCAGTGGCCGTCTATCGGGAGGAGGCGGATCCGGTCGTCCCGGCTGTGCCGCGGGTGCTGCAGGCGCTGGCCTGGGTGCGGGTGCCTGGCGAACGTGGCGATGGCCGCGTCGACGGCCCGCTGCACGTCCTTGTCCAGCTTCGCGTATTCAGCCAGGAAGGCTTTGGCGATCGCCAGGCGTGCCACCGGTTAACGTCCTCCCCTGCCAGCCGTGCGCGACCTGGCTTCGTCCAGAAGGGGCATGCTAGACCGCCGGGCGGCCGGGAAGGAGGGATTCCGGTGAGGTAAGTGGCTGTGGCGTATAGGCATTACTGCTCGGCCGGTGGTACCGGGACGGTCGCGAGGTGCCCGGCCTGCGCCAGCAGGGCGAGGAGGGTCACCGCGTCGGTCCAGGCTAGCGGGGCTACCGAGGCTGGCTTGCCGACGGAGTTGACCTGCTCGGGAAGCGAGCCCAGCCTGGTCCGGTGCGCGGTAAGCCACGCGAGCACGGCCGATGCCTGGTCGTGCTGCCCGGTGGCGGCGTCGAACAGCGCGAAGAAGGCGGTCTCCGGGGTCCAGGCGACGTCGGGCGTGCCTGACCAGTTGCTGCCGGGCCGCAGGCCGCCGTTAGGGACGATGAGCGCTCGCTGTGCTGACCTGGCCGCCCGCAGCACCCCCGGGCCTGGCACCGCGAAAGGCGGTCCGAGGAACGTGATGGCCGCATCGGCACCCGACCCGGCGGCCGGCGTGCGCTGATAGCCGGTCCGGCCGAACGCCACCGCGATCGCCCTCGCCAGGCGGGCTCCTGCGGCCGCCCAGCGGCGGCCATCGCTCGTAGCTGTCGCGCCGCCGACGTCGGTGGCCAGGTCGGCGGCGGCGCGCAGGCCGGCCAGCAGCGGGGCGGCCGTACCGAGCGTGACCCGGACCGAATCCTCCCAGTAGTCCATGGCCGGGCCGGGCAGGCCGTCACCGGTCAGCGAGCGGGCGGCGGCGTCGGCGGCGCGAATGACCATCGGCCACAGCAGCGCGAGTTCGCGGCGCGGCTGGCCGCCGGGTCTGAGCTGCTGCGTGACGGCCCAGGACCATACGGCCCACGGGACCCAGCCGTCCGCGTCGAGCTCGGCGGGCCGGCCGTCGCGCACGGGACCCGAGCCCTCAGGCAGGTACCTGGCGGCCCAGGTCCCGTCACCGGCCAGCATGCGCTGCAGGAACCGGAGGATCCGGTAGGCCATGGCCGGATGACCTGTGCCGGCGAGCGCCACGGCGACCCAGCTGGAGTCGCGTGGCCACGCATACTGATACATCGGGCCGGCGCGCCAGCCAGCCAGCACGGCGCCATCCGGCCGGACGGCCAGCCTCAGGTCGAGAAGGGCCCGGGTGGCCATGGACCGCTGCGTCGCGCTGGCACCGGGGACAAGCCCGGTCCGCAGCCAGGTGCGTTCGGCTCGTTCCGTGGCCGCGACGCACGCCGACTCGGCCCGGGTCAGCCGGGCCGTCTGTCCTGGCCCGGCGTAGACTCCTCCGGCCGTGCGCAGGATGCTGGAGTCCGGCTCGAACTGGCCGCTCAGCTGGACCGGAACCGGCAGCGCCCGCTGCGGCTGACATGGGTCCTGGGCAACGCCTGCGACGGTGAGCCGGGGCTGTCCAGGCGGCGTGGTCGCCGTGACGGCCCCCGCGGCCGCCAGCACCAGGGCGGCGCCGACCGCGGCGGTCCGCCACCTGGCGACCCTGCTGCCGTTCATGGGCGGCCACCTCGATCTGCCCGCTAGCGATCGCCAAGCAGGGGCTGCCCCCGTGACGCAGAGCCACTAGTGCCTGCTGGCGCCGAAGCCGTCAGCAGCTCGCTGACCGTCACGAACCTGTATCCGGCGTCCGTCATCGATCCCGTCAGCCGGTCAAGTTGCTTCATGAGGCTGGCGTTGGGCTCCGGTCCGCCGTCATGAAGGAGCACGATGCTGCCGGGCGAGGCCTGCTGCAAGATCTCGTCAACGTCGACCCGCGCATTGACGCCGGTGATGTGATGCGACCACAACGTCACGCCGTAGTGCAGGCCGGCGCAGGCCGCCAGTCCCACGCTGTCGATGCGGCCGTAGGGCGGCCTGCACAACGTCGGCGCCCGGCCGGCCAGCTTCGCCAGGAGCTCGTGGGTGCGTTCCAGAGTGGCGCGGTCAAACGTCTCGTCATGCCGGGTCAGATCGTCGTGCGCCCAGGTGTGATTACCCTGTTCGTGGCCCGCATCCGCAGTCTGCGCCGTCAAGTCAGGAGCGGCCTGCGCCCGCTCGCCGACTCTGAAGAACGTCGCCTTCGCGCCGCGCCGCCGCAAGATCTTCAGTACTTGCGGCGTCCACTCCCGTGTCGGGCCGTCATCGATCGTGAGCGCGACGAGCCTGGCCGACGCCTTGGTACGAAACGTCGCCGTCGCCACGTACGACGCAGGCCCCGCCGGGCACGCAGTCCGCGCTGTCGGTCCCTCCTCCGTAACGACCTGCGCAGCCGCGAACCCGGCACCGGCCCCCGCCACGCCGCCAGCGGTGAGCAGACCAGCCCGGGCGAGGAACCTACGGCGATCCATATGGCCAGTCTTACCCGTCAAACAGCCCGTGTCGACGGCATTAAAATCCGTTGCCGCCTACCGAACGACCGTGATACGTGCCCTGAGCCCGGTACACCGCCTCGTTCGGCCGACGTCCCGGGCGCGTTACCCGGTGCTGACCTCGTGGCCGAGGGCGCCGGCGGTGGCGAGGCCGCCGGCGCGGGCCGTGGCGGTGAAGTAGATCCGGCCGGCCACGACGACTATCCGGACCAGGGCATACGGCAGGCCCGCCCAGGACACGGCGCGGCCTGCCTCGCGGTCATGGGTAGCTGCCGGTCCGTTCGGACCTCATCGCCGTGGCGGCGGCGTCGAGCCCGTCGATCGAGGAGCCTCGCGGGCTGGCGGAGTGGATCGCGTCCCTGGCAGCGGAGGAGAAGGACGGGCTGCTGGCGCGGGTCGCTGGCGGGGAAGACGCGGCGGTGCAGGCGCTGTTGTTGCGCCGTTTCCCGGCTGTTGGCGGTACGGCACCGGCGGCACCGGCCCGGACGGCTGCCGAGCTGTGGGCGGAGGCGGCTGACCGCAAGGACGCTCGGGTGAAGGCCTTGGAAGATCGCCGACGCGAGGCGGAGGCCCCGCAGGGCGGCGGCTCAGGCTGCCGCCTACGCGAAGCACCTCGGCCAGCTCGCTACCCGGACGGAGGCGGCCTGGGAGAAGGCCGCGGAGCTGATCGAGACGAGGCGGCCGAGCGACTACGACCTGGCCGCGTCGCTGCTGCGGGACCTGCAGGCGCTCGCTGCCCGCCAAGGCGACTCGCCAGCCTTCACGAAACGGTTCCTGGCATTGCGCGCCCAGCACCAGCGCAAGCCCAGCCTGCTTGACCGGTTCGACCAGGCCGGGCTGCCCGGCTGACGAGCCCGGTCCGCTGGCCGTTCTGTGCCAGAATGCTCGGTAGCGATGACCGAGACGAACGCGGCCCTGCTGGCCGGCCTACCCGCCGAGGTCCAGGCCCTGCTGGCCAAGCCGCCACTCACCGACACCAGGCTGCTCGAGCTGGCGGCCAGGTGGGAAGGCCTTACGCCGGCGCAGGCCAGGATGGCCGACGCGCTCCGGCTGTTCGTGGTCACCTGGGACCCGCTCGAATGGCTGGTGCCACGCCCGGAGGCAGTAGCAACCGCCAACCCATGGCCGGTCGAGGTCGTCGTTTACGTGCCGGTGTGGTCGCTGGCCGAGATGGCAGGACAGCGGGAGACGACGATAGCGGCCGTGCTGGCCGGGCTCGGCGGCCGTGCCGTAACGACCGCCGCGGCCCATGAGGACGCCGTTACGTCCGGACGGTACGCGGAGCTCGCGGCGCATGGTGAGGTGCCGGCCCTGCTGTCCGGGGACCCCGGGTCAGCGCTCGAGAAGGCCGTCATCATGGCCGAGTCCACGGCGTGGGAAGACATCGGCCTCGGCGCGATCACCGATTTTGTCCAGCAGGCGTTCGGCCCCGTCGAGCTGGACCGGTCGCTGGTTGAGCTCACCGTGGCAGCCGTTCCCCGGCCCGGCTGCCCGGCCTGCGCGGGCCGCCGGTTCAAGTTTCCCGCCGACCTGGCCGATTCCCGGGACCGCATGTGCCCGGCGCACCGCAAAGAGGCGGACGCGGTGATCAGGCGGCGGATGGCCCGGGCGGAGGCCAGCAACCCGGCTGGATGGCGGATGCTCGCGGACGCCTCCGCGCGGCTGTCGCTGCCGCACCTGCCCGGCGGGCTGGCGACGAGGCTCGCGGCGGCCGAGAAGGATCTGGTGCGGCGCGCCCGTCTGCTGGCCGAGGCCGCGGACGGGTTCGCGGGCCGCCCGGATGATTTCGGCAGCGCGCTCGCGGAAAACCAGAATCAGGCGGGCCGGTTCCCTGGCTGGCCGGTCACCCTGATCGGTGATCTCGGCCGGGCAGGCCACGGAACCGAGGCAGTCATGCTGAGCGAGGCGCTGGCCGTCGTCGACCCGGCTAGGCACGGTATCTTCGCCGGTGAGGCGGCAATCGCGCTGGCAGAAGCCGCGCTTGCCGAAGGCGGGCCTGCCGAAGGCGGGCCTGCCGAAGGCCAGGCTTGGCCGACGACGCGCGGGTGAAGATCGCCGAGAACCTCGAACGCTGGCCCGATGACATCCGGGCCCGGATACTCGCCGGTGACGCGCTGGCCATCCTCGGCGATAACGAAGCGGCGCTCGCCCATTTCCAGGCGGCGTTGCCGCTGGCACAGCAGGCCAAGGACTACAAGGCGATCCGTGACCTGTCCACGCGGATATTCCGGCTCACGCGTCCCGCCTCGGGTGAGATGGTGCAGCGCCGTCAGCCCAGGTCCAGGCCGGCCAGATCCCAGCGCAAGGGCCGACGGTAACCGGCGTCCAGGCTGGCGGTGCGGCTCGCGGTTGCCCGCCCGGCCCGGTCAGTGGCGCAGTCCGCGGGTCAGGTCGGCGGGAGCAATGCTCACGGTGAAGCGACGGCCGACGGTGAAAGGCTCTGACGCTTGCGCCGCGAGGGCGTAACGGCCGTCCCGCACCTCGAAGACGGTCAGCTCCGGCTGTGGCGGATCTGGGCCCGCACAGAGCCCAGACTCACCCGGCCGACATAAAGCGGCCCGTCGGCCAGGAGACCTGACCAGGCCCAGCAGCAGGTGAATTTGCAGGATGGGAATGGCGTACTGAATCCCCCGCCACGGAATGAGTTCCGGATGATCAAGTCGGCCGAGGAAACGTCGCACCTGGAGCACGTCAAGGACCGGCGCAGCCAGGCGACGGCGACCGCTTGATGGCCGAATCACTCCGCCGCAGGGACCATCCGGAGAAGTTCAGGGACGTCTGGACGGCCGGGCCGTCGCCCAGGCGGAAGGCCTGATCAGGCTGCCCGATCCGCCGGATTAACCTCTGGACCACCCCTTCAAAGATGCCACGACCGACGTCAACGGTCAAAACCGCGCTGTATAATGAAATTGACGGAGGCATTTATGCGAAATGCAAATAACGGCACAATTCGGGGGACGAGGGTAGGGGCCGGTCCTGCTGGTGAGCCTTATGGCCGCGGGTTCGCCGTCGCCAAAGTCGCCGTGCTTTATCACTGCGCGAACAAGCATCAGACTCTCGTGCCGTTCATCGGGACCGTGACGCCACCCCCGCAGTGGGAGTGCCGGGTCTGCTCGCAGCCCGCCGGGACCGACCCGCTCGACCCGCCCCCCGAGGTCGCGAGGTTCATCGGCGAGAAGACCCACCTGGGGCGCGTCCGCGACCGGAGGAGCCAGGCCGAGGGCGACCGACTGATGGCCGAATCACTGGCCCGGCGCGACCATCCCGAAGAGTTCAACGTCTGGGCCGAACCCCGCAGGCGGGGGTCTGATCCTGGCCGCCGAACGTAGCGACGAGATGGTCAGCTCCGTGGTGGGTAATGGCGCGAAACGCCAACTGGCTCTAGCCCACGTCGACCTGGTGCGGGGAGCCACAGCGTGGGTTCACGAACTGGCGTACGATCGGGCTGTTCAGGTCCGACTTGGTGACGAACACGGCGCCGGTGTTCTCGTTCCCCGGGTGACCCTGATGACGCAGGAGCTCAACCGCTGCGCGCACGCCGTCGTAACCCATGCGGAACGGGTCCTGGGAGACCAGCCCGTAGACAATTCCCTCCTTCACGCCGGCGACCTCGTCCGGTGAGGTGTCCCATCCGACGATCTTGACCTTGCCCGCGCGGTGGGCGATCCGGGTCGCTTCGACCGCACCGATGTCACTCGCCTCGTTGGCCGCGAAGATGCCCTTGAGGTCGGGGTGGGCGGTGAGGATGTTCGAGGTCACGGTCAGCGCGGTGTTGTAGTCGTTCTGGCTGTACTGGATGCCGACCAGGTGCAGCTTCGGATAGCGCTTGAGCCCCTCCTCGAAGCCCTGCACCCGCTGGTCGTTCGTCTGCGAGCCGGCGTGGAAGGCGACGATCGCCACCTTGCCGCCTGCCGGGCCGATCGCCTTGGCCAGTTGCGCGGCGGCGAGCTTGGCGCCGCTGATGTTGTTCGTCTCGATCAGCGGAACATCGCGGGGCTGCGGAGTGGTCCCCGAATCGATCGAGACGACCTTGATCCCGGCTTTCAGTGCGCTCGTCGAGATCTCGCTCATGGCGGTGCTGTCCGTCGCCGCGTAAACCAGGCCGTTCACGCCCTGGGCGATGTAGTTGTTCAGGAGGTTCAGCTGACCGACCACGTTGGTCTCGTCGGTGACGCCGTTCCAGGTGACCTTGACGCCGCGCAGCTGCGATTCCGCGCATACCGCTCCGGCATGCACCTTCGACCAGTAGTCGAGGCCGACCGACTTCGGTATCACCGCGATGTGAACCGGCGGGCTCTGCTGAAGGGTGATCTTGGCATTGTGATCCGTGACCGCGCCGCATCCCGACACAGCGACCGCGAGCGGGAGGATGGCCGCCCAGATGACGCTACGCAGCCGCATCGGAGCTCCTCGGCTGAGAATCCTCGCGATCACCCTGGTCGGCGGTCCTGCGCCCGTGCTGCTGCTCGGTCGCGGCGGCCAGCCGCCGCCGGCGGACCTGATCCCACCACACAGCCAGCCAGATGATCACCCCGATGATCACCTGCTGGTAGTACTGGGTCAGGTTCAGCAGCACGGCGCCGTTGGTGATCACCGTCATCAGGAAGGCCCCGATCAGCGTGCCGCCGATCGTGCCCACGCCGCCGAACAGGCTGGCCCCGCCGATCACGCAGGCGGCGATCGCGTTCAGCTCCAGGCCGATGCCGTAGTTCGGCTGTCCGGAATGCACGAGCGAGGCCGCGATCATGCCGCCGAACCCTGCGAGCGCGGCCGAGATCATGTACACCGCCAGCTTGTAGCGGTTGATCGGAATGCCGGACAGCCGTGCCGCCTGCTCGTTGGAGCCGATGGCGTACGCGTAACGTCCGAGCTTGGTGCGGCTCAGGATCAGGTGAGCGGCAACCGCGATCACGATCAGGTACAGCAGCGGCATCGGGATGGGCCCGAGCTGGCCCTCCCCGAACAGCCGGAAGCTCGCGGGCAGGCCGTACACCGCGTTCTCGCCGCCGACGATGAAGGTCAGCCCGCGCGCGACCCCGAGCATGCCGAGTGTCGCGATGAACGGCGGCAGCCTCATCTGCGTGATGAGCACTCCGTTCACCAGGCCGACCGCCGCGCCGACGAGGACCCCGACGATGATCCCGACGATGATCGGGAAACCAGCCTTGGCGATCGCCATCGTGCCGAGAACCCCGCTGAGCCCCGCGACCGATCCGACCGACAGGTCGATCCCGGCGGTCAGGATGACGAACGTCATTCCCACCGCGACGATCGCCACGATCGAGACCTGGACGCCGATGTTGAACAGGTTGTTCGAGGTCAGGAAGTAGGGCGAGGCGATGCTCAGCGCGACGAAAACGACGACAAGCACCGCGGCCGCGGCGAGCTGCGAGAACGACGTCGCTCATGCGGCTGCGAACCGCATCGGGCACCCGCGGCGTCGTCACCGACCGTGGTTGTTCTCTGGTGTGGGTGCTCATGCGACCGTCCTTTCCATCCCCGACGCGAGCGCCATGATGCGCTCCTCGTCGAACTCGTCCCTGGCCAGCTCGCCCACCGTCCGGCCGTCGCGAATGACGACGATCCGATCGCACATGTTGGTCAGCTCCGGCAGGTACGAGCTGATCAGGACGATCGCCCGCCCCTTGCTGGCGAGCTCGCCCATCAGCTTGAAGATCTCTGCCTTGGCGCCGACATCGATGCCGCGGGTGGGCTCGTCGAAGAACAGCACGCGAGCCTCGGTCTGCAGCCACTTGGCCACGACAACCTTCTGCTGGGTCCCGCCCGACAGCGACTCCACGGCGCGCCGCAGCGACGGGGTGCGGATGTCGAGCTCATCGCGGCGCGCCTGCGCGATCTTGTGTTCGGCCCGGCGATCGATCCAGATGCCTGGCCCGGGCACGTTGGCCAGCGTCACGTTCTGCTCGACCGAGAGCTGCATCGCGAGGCCCTCGCCCTTGCGGTCCTCGGTCAGGTAGCCGATGCCGACACCGATCGCGTCCCGGGGCGACTTCAGGTGCAGCGGCTGGCCGTCGAGCTCGATCCGGCCGGACGAGATCGGGTCGGCCGCGAACACCGCCCGGGCCAGCTCCGTCCGGCCCGCGCCGACCACGCCGGCCAGGCCGAGTATCTCGCCCGCGCGCACGTCGAACGAGCAGTTCAGCAGGACGCCCGGGCGGGTCACCTCGTCGGCGCGCAGCACCACCTCGCCGATCTCGCAGCGCTGCTTCGGGTAGAGGTTGTCGATCTGGCGGCCCACCATCAGCGCCACCAGCTTGGACTCGTCGAACTCGTCCTTGCCGAGGGTCTCGATGACCGCGCCGTCACGCATGACGGTCACGCGGTCGGCGATCCGGACGACCTCCTCGAGGCGGTGCGAGATGTAGAAGATCGCGATCCCGTCGCTCTTCAGCTGCTCGATCAGGCGGAACAGGTCGTCGATCTCGGCCTCGGTCAAGGTGGCTGTGGGCTCGTCCATGATCACGACGCGGGCGTCGATTACCAGCGCCTTGGCGATCTCGACTCGCTGCTGCTCGGCGACGGACAGGCTCGAGACGCGCCGCCCCGGGTCGATGTCGAGCCCGACCCGTTCGAGCAGTTCCCGCGTGCGCCGCTTCTCGGCGCCGCGCACGATCAGGCCCATCCGGCTGTCCTCCCGGCCGAGCGCCAGGTTCTCGGCCACGGTGAGATGAGGTGCAAGCGCGAACTCCTGATGCACCATCGCGATCCCGAGCCGCTGCGCTTGCCGCGGATTGCGGAACCTGACCTGCTTGCCCGCGACCAGGATGGTTCCCTCGCTTGGCTTCTCAACTTGCGAGAGCAGCTTCATCAGGGTCGACTTGCCCGCGCCGTTCTCCCCCGCGATCGCGTGCACCTCTCCGGGGCGGATGTCCAGGCTGACGCCGTCGAGCGCCTGCACCCCGGGGAAGCGCTTGCTCACGCCGCGGACCTCGACCACCGGCTTACGCTCGTCGCTCATGGCAACTCCTGGGCAAACCCCCCTCAGGAAATCTCGCCCCTTTCCCCCAGACCAGACCTCAAACCGGTCAGCGTGAATTCAGCCGTGCGGCGTTCAGGAAGGCCGTGCGGTGTTCGGGAAGAGAGTTCCCAGCAGATGTAGAGACCCGGGGATCTGCTCCGACTGGCAACCGAGAGGGGCGCGCAAGGCGTCCCGGACCGGACAGGAGCCGGAGATGACCAAGGTAGTGGTGGCCATGTCGATGTCGCTGGATGGCATCGCGGGGCCCGGGTCCGCCGACGCGGAGGGCATGGCGATCTTCACGGCCATCCTGGGCTGGCAGTTCCCGTTGCGCAGCTGGCGCCGGGAACAGGGCATGGACGGCGGGGAGGACTCGGTGGACTCGCGGGTATGGGCGGAGAACTTCGCCCGGTTCGGCCCGCAGGTCATCGGCCGCACGATGTTCGACTTCGGCTACCCGAACTGGGGCGAGAACCCGCCGTTCCACGCACCCGTGTTCGTCGTGACCCACCGCGGCCAGGACCGGATCGACAAGAGCGGCGGGACTAGCTACACGTTCGTGACCGGCGGTGCCGCCGCCGCGGTGGAGCAGGCCCGCGCGGCCGCGGACGGCAAGGACGTCCTGCTGGCCGGCGGCGTCAGCATCGCCCGGCAGACGCTGGCGGCCGGGCTGGTCGACGAGGTGGTGCTGCATGTCGTGCCGAAGCTGGTGGGGCGGGGCGTCCGGCTGTTCGACTCGGCGCAGGTGGACCTGAACTGCGTCGAGAACATCCAGGGCGAGGGAGCAGTCCACCTGCGCTACGAGGTGCGGTGACCGCGGCGGCCCGGGCCGTGGCACCGTGTCCGGCCCTCCTTTAGGTGGCGGCCCTGGATACGAGCGCCGCACGCTCGGCGTGCGGGGGGACGTATTGCTTGGGGTTGCGCTCCAGGCATCGCTGATGGCTGAGCGCTTCGCAGGTGGGGCAGGCGACGCGGAGGGCAGGGTTGGCGTGAGCAAGCTGGTCGGCGCTTCCCATGTCAGCGAGCACGCGGCTGATGGCGATTTCGGACTGTGTCGCACTGGACGATCGTCGTGACGGCGCTGGCCTGAAGGGCATCGCGTTTCATCTCATCTCAAGTTGTACCTTCAGACTATCAGGGCGTAGCGAATTTGCGACGACAAAGACATAAATCGAATATACAAACGATCTACGCAGGCGACAGGGATCCCGGTCCTGGGCCTGCGGTGCGGCGGGGCTCACCGGACACGGGCACGCTGCTTCTGCCGCCAGCAACACGCAGGAGCGACGACGGCTCGCTGACCTGCCGCTTCCTAGCTCAGGTGAGATGAAGCTGCGCGCTGTACAGTGGCCGGATGCCTGGCGATTACGTCACGATCGAGGTCAACGGCCGCGAAGCCGGCCAGGCGGCCTTGTCGCTGCTGGAACATGAGGGGTGGGGCCATTTCACCGCGATGCAGGTCCGCGGCGGCCGGACGCGCGGCCTGGGCTTGCACCTGTCGCGGCTGGAGGCGGCCCACCATGACCTATACGGGCGGGCGCTGGACGGGCAGGAGGTCCGCGCCCGGATCCGGCATGCTCTGGGCGGCCGGCCAGACGCCAGCGTCCGCGTCTACGGCTACTGGGCCGGGCTGATCGTCACGGTTCGCGAGCCGCAGGACATGCCGCGCCGCCCGCACTCGATGACCGCCGTGCAGTTCCAGCGGCCGCTGGCCCGGCTCAAGCACGTGGGCAGCTGGGGCCAGGGCCGGTTCCGCGAGGCTGCCCTGGCCGCGGGGTTCGACGAGGGCCTGCTGGTGGACGAGACGGGCAGGATCTCCGAGGGGATCATCACCAACGTGGGGTTCTGGCGGGACGGCATGGTGATCTGGCCCGACGCGCCGAAGCTGGCGGGCATCACGATGCTCCTGCTGCGGCGTCAGCTGGCGGCGGCCGGCATCCGGCAGGCCGAGGAGCCAGTCCGCGTGCAGGACCTCGCTGGCTACCACGGGATGATCTTGTGCAACTCGCGCGGCTGGGCGCCGGTCAGCCGGGTCGACGACCTGGCCGTTCCCCAGGATGAGGCATTCACCGGCGTCATCGCAGCCGGACTCGACGGCTGCCCGTGGGATGAGATCTAGCCGCCTGGTGGTGACCAGATGCTGCGCAGTGGCCGCATGCCTTCCTCGACGTATTTCGCGATCGGGTGGATGCCGCCGTCCAGGTACCACTGTTCCAGCGCGCCGAAGTAACCGAACACCAGGGCGTTGGCTGCCACGCGCGCCTGCGTCTGGGTCATTCTGCCGCCGGTCGCCATCAGCGGAGCGATCCGCTGACTGGCCCGGTCGAGCGCCGCGCAGGCAGCCATGCGCACCGAAGGCTCCTGGAAGAAATAGCGCACCCGGCGCCACGGGCTCCTCTCGGCCTGCGGGCCCCGCGGCGCGTCCTGAGGTCGGGCTGCCTGCTCCGGCGCCGCCTCGTACTTGAGCACGACCTGAAGCAGGCTGCCGACGGGATCGTCCGCGTCCAGTATTTCTTCGACTGCCTCCTGGCTCCAGCTGTCGAACTCGTCGGCGACGATGAGCCCTTCCTTGGTTCCGAAGTAGCGGTACACCGACGAGGGGGACACCTCCGCCGCGGCGGCGATCTCCTCGATCGTGACGGCGTCGAACCCTCGCTCGTCGAACAGGTCGAGCGCCCGCTCCTGGATCGTGCGCATGGCGTTGATCCGCCAGCGTTCGCGAAGCCCGGTACCCATCGGCCGAGACTAGCAGACAGGCGCACGCTTAAGCAAGTGACTGTCTAAATGAACTTGACTCTCTGTTAAGACTTTCGTAGAGTCACTCTCATGAGACAGTCACTATCTGAAAACCTAGGTATCGCCCCCCGTCCGCCGGAGCCGCCGACCCGGAACCGGCCCGCGGCAGCCCGCGCCGTATATCTGGCGGTCGCGCTGTCGGCCGTCCTCGTGGTCGCGGCGATCATCGACCAGACCGGCGGTCGCAGCCTCGCCGATCACGTCACCGCCATGTACGCGCCGTACGGCAAGCGACCGGATCCGAACCTGATGTACGGCCTCGTGTACACCGTCGCCGCAGCCGGGGCGCTCCTGTGGCTGCCCGTGATCTGGGGCGTGCGGTCACCCACTCGTTCGGCGCCGGTCCTGGCCGTTGCCGTGACGACGATCACTGCCGCCCTCGCCCTGCTCCTGCTCGTGTCTTCCGAGTACGGCGCGCAGATCTTCCCGCCACTGTGGGGCATCCTGGCTTTCCTGCCGCCCGCCGCGGGAGCCTTCGCGGTCGTGCTGCTCTTTCGCCGCCGGCAAGACGGCTGAACAGCTCCGCTGGCCCGCGCCCGGATAGGGCTCGTGCGGGATGCAGCCCGGCGACCGCACACTCACCGAGGAAGAGTTCAAGGTGCAGGTCCGGCAGGCGCTTGAGGCCGAACGGACCTGGCACACGCCCATGCTCAAGGGGCCTGCGGCAGCAGCCAGGATTCCGTTACAGGCGGAGGTGGCGGCCCGTCGGTCAGCCAGGCGTGCAGCGCGTTGATCAGCGGGCCGGGGTTATTCCTGGACCGGGGGAAGGCCCGGCTACTGGTGAAGAGCAGCCCGCAGCCTGGCGACCCGGCCGACAAGACGCGCAGCATGATCGGCCTGAAGTCTTTGACGTTCTCGGTGAGCAGCCATCGTCTTTCCGCGCTCGCCCACGCGAATATCTCCTCGTCAGACTTTGCCCGCAGATCAGGCCGGTCCGCTACCGCGATCACGTCGTGACCGCGTTCGCACAGCCCGGCCGCGATGGCGGGGGAGAACATCTCGTCCAGCAGGAGCCTGGCGTCAGGCCGCTGGTTCACGCGATGAGCTGCTGCTGGACGCGCCACGCCGCTTCGGCACGTGCCGAAGCCTCGTCGGCATCTGCTATCTCCGCGTCGATCTCGTCGGCATAGTCCCCGTAGTAGCTGATCGCCGTGCTGATCCGGCTGGTATCGACCGCGAACACCTCGGCGGCGGCGTCGAGCGCAGCCGGTCCGCGCTCATCGACCTCACGGAGGAACTTGATGACCTCCCAGACATCGGGCCCGTAGGCTAGCGCAGCCCTGCGGCCGGACGGCCCGTCCTTGAAGATCACGCCTGGGTGATCGGCCATCCGCAGGCCCTCGTCGATGAGCCGTTGCGCCAGCCCGGCGGCGCTGGCACCGGTCATGGCACGTGCGCGCTGCCGCAGCCGGGCCAGCAATGACGGGGTGAAGCGGATGGATAGCGGGGTCGTCATGACTACATTGTAACTGATGCGCTACGCGTCCAGGGCTCGAAGACAGATGCCGCCGTCTGACCTTCGCGCCGCCCATGACCTCAGGACGGATCTGCTTACCTTTAGCATCTCGGGGGTGTTCCGGGATGTTTGGTCAGGTAGTGACGGCGTGTTCGAGCAGGTGCCGGTGCCTGATCATCCAGGCGGCGGATCGTGCCCGCCAGGCGATGGCCCAGAGCGCGGTGGTGTCGCCCTGGGCTGGTGTCACGTGGGCTTGGATGGCTTCGGCAGCGCAGTCGCGGATGGCGTACTCGATCATCTTGGTGACGAGGTCGCGGCGATCGGCGGCGGCCAGCTGTGGGTTCGATGCGGTGAAGTCGCCGGGCTTCACGCGGGCAATGCCGCGGGCACGGCGGCGGATGAAGCCTTGCCACGAACCATGATCACCGTGATCAGCCTCCCGTGATCGGCTGGAAGCATCGTCAGCACGCTGCCATGCCGCCCCCGTTGCGCGCAACGCGTTATAGCCGGCCAGACGGCCCGTGTTCGCCGCTGGCCTCGTGCATCATCTCGGTAGGGCACTCTGAGCTAACCCAGGTCAGCTCATTAAGATTCGGCGGAGTTGTTCGTGTTTGACTGAAATCGTGCGTTTTGCCTCAGTACCGTAGTCACGGCTCCGGCAGACAGCTGGATATCCGCGAAAACGGAGAAAGCATGAAGAACGCACACAAGCGATGGGGTCTGGGCGCCTCCCTGATCCTGGTAGCGGCGAGTCTCGCTATGGCGACCACGACCCAGGCGAGCGCAGCGTCGGCACCCAACGCCTGCAGATCGCAGATCCAGGCCACGGCCCGCGCTCAGGGTTTCGGCGGCGTCGTGCAGGCGGTAGGCAACTGCTCGAGCAGCAACGCGGCGGCGGTCCCCGCCAGCGGTAACGCTGCGGTGATCCGCGCCAGCGACACCGCCAACGGCACTCCGCCACTGCTCTTCCACGGCGGCCCGGTGATGGATACGCGATCGACCGGCCCGCTGATCGTCACCCCGATCTTCTGGAGTCCGCCGGGCCACCCGATGTCGGCTCTTTACAAGCTGCTCCTCACTACCTACCTCGGTGACGTGGCGCTGGCGAGCGGCCAGAACAGCAACGTGTTCTCGGTGGCGAAGGAGTACTACGGGATCAACGGGCAGATCCGCTACCAGATCAGGCTCGGCTTCCCCATTTTGGACAGCAACCCGCTGCCCGCGGACGGCTGCCAGGTGGCCAGCACGGACACGGCAGGGATCTACGCCGACAACTCCGGCTACAACGCCTGCCTGGACGACGACCAGGTTCAGGCCGAAACCAACCGCGTCACCGCGGCTCGCGGCCTGCCCCACAACCTCACGCATGTTTACGTGATGTACCTGCCCAAGCACGTCGAGTCCTGCTTCTTCGCCGGTTCGACGACCACCTCGGCTAACGAGTGCACGATCAACTACCAGCCGAGCGCGGCGTACTGCGCCTACCACAACGAGGCGACGAGCAGCGCCATCTACGCGAACATGCCCTACCCGGTCTACTTGTCGAAGACGGGGTTCACGTGCGGCACCGATGTTAACTTCCCCGGCGTGATCGAGTCGCCGAACAATAACCCCGATGCCGACACCGAGATCAGCCCCACCAGCCACGAGATCTCGGAGTCGATTACCGACCCGGACACCGTGACCGGGTGGTATGACTCCAGTGGCTTCGAGAATGGCGACGAGTGCGCCTATATCTTCGGCCAGACGCAGGGCTCGGCCGGGCACCTCTACAACCAGAACATCAACGGTCTCCACTTCCTGACCCAGGAGGAGTTCAGCAACCGCGACTTCGCCATCACTGGCGGCGGGTGCGTGCAGAGCGCCTCGGCCGAGGCACCCTGAGCCCTGAGAGCAGCAGCCTGACAGCAGGAACCGCGGAAAGCCCAGTGCGCCGATAGGCACACGACGGGCTCGGTGAGAAGCTCGGGGCGCGGTTCCGGGAGCAATCCCGGAACCGCGCCCCGGCTTTGTTCTACGATGAGCGCCCCGGAACGCGTTCCGGGGCGCTCATCTCACTGGTCGATGCTGAACATGCCCTCGGGTACCCCGGCGATCTCGATCTGGCGCCAGATCGAGCGCCACTGCGGGAGTTCGTGGTAGCGCCGCAGCGCGGCGAGGCCGCCCAGCCAGCCGGTCCAGCCCGGGTACGGCGGGTTGGCGGGGTCGAACCCGCTCTCCACCACGGTGAGCCGGGTCTTGCCGTCCGAGCCTTCCAGCTCCCAGCTGTCGGTCATGCCGTCGGCGAACCGCAGCGTCGCCTTGCGGCCCGGCTCGAACTCGACGAACTTGGCCCCCCCGGGGTCCAGCTCGAACCCGCCCATCGCGAAGCGGCCGCCCACATAGGGCTCGATGTCCACGTTGGCGCCGAACCACCGGTGGAACCGCTCCGGCTTGGTCATCGAGTCGAACACCTCGTCCGGTGCCGCGTCGATCACCACGGAAGCACGCAACTCGTTCGACGTGAAGTCGCACTTGGGCGTCAGCTCACGGCCGGCCAGATAGTCCGCCAGGTTGGCGATCGCCAGCGACCAGAACGTCTGCAGCGCGCCACGGGCACCGGCCGTGTCGGCCAGCACCTCCGCGAAACTCGGCAGGTCGCTCTGGCTCAGCGTCACCATCGTGCCGCCTTCGTCCTCGGCCAGCTCGAACTGCACCGTGGACTCGACACCGTCGACGGTCCAGGCGAACCGGATGGTGCGCTCGTCCACATGCAGCACGCGCTGGTGCGGCTCAGCGCCGTCCGGCGTGAAGCGGCCCCAGAACTCGTACTTGCCGGGCAGGTCGACGGCGGCGTGCTCGGCCAGCCACACGCGCAGCGCGGCCGGGTCGGTCAGCGCCTCGTACACGACCTTCGGTGGGGCCGGAACGACCGCGCGCAAGCGCAGGTCAGGGTCGGTCATCGGGATCTCCCTTCGGATAGCAGGCGACGGCCAGGCGGAACGCGTCGCCCTCGGCACCGCCGTAGCGGGTGAACAGGTCCTGCAGCGTCTGCTGCAGCTCGTCGAGGAACGCCTTGCGCTGCTCCGGGCGCACCCGGATGTCTCCGGACACGCCGATCGAAGGCAGGTCCTGCCGGGTGAGGTCGAGCGCGGCGACGTCCGCCTGGACGTCCTCCATCAGGTCGACCAGGTAGCCCAGGCTGAGCCGGTCGCGGGTCTGGCGCAGCCCGATCCGGCCCACCAGGCCCGGGGACAGCCAGTAGGACCGGCCGGCCGCCTGGTAGATCCCCTCGTGGATCCCGCGCACCCGGCGCTCGGCCACCTGGCGCACTAGGCCGGCCTCCAGCAGGCGCTTCACGTGGTAGTAGACCCGCTGCGGGGTCTGGCCGAGCTCGGCCGCCACCTCGGTGCACGACCGGGGCTCGGCGAGCCGCCGCAGCACTTCGATCCGCTGCGGCTTGAGCAGGACCTCAGCCTGCTCGATCTGGTCGAGGTAGACGACGTCTCTCATGACGAAAATCAGTCTTTACGTAAAAGAAACTTTTGTCAATGGGTCTCCTGGCGAGACTGGGCGTTCCTCTTAGCGCGTGGTTGAGACCCGGTCATGAGTCGCCGGGCCGGTGCCAGCGTTGTTGCCGGGTGGCGGGTTCGCGGGCTAGGCGGCGGGTTCGCGGGCGAGGCGGCGGCGGGCGGTGAGCCAGGCAGCAGGGCAGATAATGTCCATGGGCACGAGACATCATCAGCAGTGGGGGGATCCGGGATGCATGAGGAACCTGATTACGATTTTTTCATCGCTCACGCTGGTACGGACGAAGCGGAGGCGGTGAACTTCTACGAACTCCTCGCTCACGAGACGGAGGTCTTCCTCGACGCCAGATGCCTGCTGCCCGGCGACAGCTGGACCATCGTGATCCCGCGCGCCCAGCGCAGATCCAGGGTCACCCTGGTCCTCATCTCGGACCGGACCGAGCAGGCCTTCTACGAAGGCGAGGAGATCGCCAACGCGATCGCGATGGCCCGGGAAAAGGGCAGCACGCACCGCGTCGTGCCCATATATCTCGCGGGACGGCCGCCGGAGGACGTGCCCTACGGCCTACGGCAGAAGCAAGCGCTTGCCGTCACCGACGGCATGTCCGTCGAGCAGATCGCCAAAGAGCTGCTTGATCTTCACCGCATCCTCACTGCCGACGACCCGACACGCCGCACCGAAGTGCCCCGGGCACCAGAACTCAGCGGCAACTCAGTTCGCGACCTTGTTCAACAAGGTCTTCTGCCGCGATCCCGTCGACGGCCTGCCAGCCGCGGCCGAACTCGCGCAGAGGGGCCGCGATGCCGTTCCTGACGTCGTCGCCCGGCTGGCGAACCTTAACCAGGTAGACATCATCTGCGCCCGCACGTTCCTTCAGTTCGTCCCGGAAGAGTCCGCCGTGCCCATGATCCACCGGATTCTAGCCGCGGAAATAGGCTGGCACGCAGCGGTCCTAACGGCGGATTGCTTCACCCCTCAGCATCGCCCTTACTGCGAGGACGTGCTCGCGCGGCATCTAGACGACAATAAACCTGATGTCGTGCGAATGTGCATTAAATCCCTCGGCTTCCTCGGGGCTGAGACATGGGGGTACCGGATTGAAGAGCGTTTTTATCACTTCATATCGCCGCCACTTGACCAGTACTGGTACGACAAGCTCGAGCACTATGTCGTGCCTGCCCGCGCCAGGATGCTCGTGCTGCTCGAGACCGACCCGATCTCGGAGCAATGGCAGCTCTCAACCGCGTTCGGCAACCTCGAGCGCCTGATCGTGGCCGCCGCACAGGTCCGGCTGTCGCCTGCCACCGTCGGTGAGCTCGGCACGGTGATGGCTGGCTGCCAGCCGCGGCATGTGGACCACCTCATCGGGTGGCTGGGAGCTGACCATAGCGAATTGCGACTGCTCGCGGCGCGTGCCCTTGGCCAGATGCGCATGCATCGCGCGATGCCGTCTCTAGGCTCTTCCGCCGGCCGGCTTGACGTGGAGCCCCGAATGCTGCACGAGGCGGTATTCGCTGTCGCCAACATAGGCGGTGCAGACGCGTGCACGCTGCTGGCGGATCTCCTCGATGCGAGGTCGGAGGAGGAAGCGACGGCGGAGACCATACGCTGGGCCCTGGCGCACTGCGTGGCCGACGCGAAGGACGACACCGTGTTCGGCCAGCTGGCCGAGGACATCCTGGCGCATCCCGTCAGCGAAATCTGCTGGGTCCACCGCGCCATAGGCCTCCGCAAGGACGACAGGTTCGCCCGCGTGCTGCGAGAGGGCACCACGGATGCGGACCCCGCCGTCCGCGGCGAGAGCGCTCTGGCTATTGCCCGGATGTCCGGCCCGAGCGAGCAGTCGCTGCTGCTCCGCATGCACGCGGAGGCCGGTCCCTCGCTGGAACGCGTGCTCACGAAGCTGGCGCTACTCGCGGCAGGCCTCGAGGTGCCCGAAGACCCGGAGCTCAAGAACCTGCGCGCCGCCCTGGCCGAGGAGTCCTACTCCTACAAGCGCCTGGTCAAGGACGACATCATCGCGGTTCTCGAGGGCTCGCAGAATCAGTTCGCGCGCCCCATCGCCGATGCCTGGCGGCGCATATACGCCTTCAACACGCTCGGCTACTAAGGGGGCGGGAGGATCAGCGGGCCGCCGGGGAGTTGCAGGTGCGCGTGCTGCTGGCGGACGGGGCCGGTGAGGCCAGGCGTGCTCCTGGGCTGCCGGGCCGGCGTCCCGGTCCCGGATAACGGGGAGGATCCGGCTAGGGCCAGAGGTCCTGGCGTTCTGGGCCCATACTCAGGGCACGTCGGCCCGACGGTACGCGCCGATCACCCGCACGCGGGCCCGGGCTATGCGACCCCGGCGGCCGTGCTCGGAGCCTCCGCTCTCGCCGGGGTTTCGGCGCGCGGAATGAAGATGGCCGCGACAAGGCCGATCAGGCCCATGCACGCGAGGGCGAGAATGGCGTACCCGTAGGACTGGTTGCCCTCGCCGAGGCCGGCGACCAGGATGGTTCCCGCGATCGCGGTGCCAAGCGACGACCCCAGGTTGGAGATGCTGCGCGACAGCCCGGAGATCTCGCCCTGGAGGTTCTCCGGGAAGGCGGACTGCACGACGTTGACCGAGGGGGTGAGCATGACGCCGACGCCCGCGCCCATCAGGAACAGTCCCGGGGCGAAGTACCAGGGGCTGGGGTTGCCTCGCGCCATGAGGACCAGCACGATCATGCCGGGGATGGCTACCACGAAGCCAACCACGATGAGAGTCCGCTGTTTGAAGCGTTTGGCCAGGGCGCCCTGGGCCAGCGAGGACGCCAGGATGCCCACGGTCGCGGCGGTGAAGATCACGCCCGTCTGGATGGAGTTGTAGTTCCGGACCACCTGCAGGTAGGCGGACACGGCGAAGGCGCTGCCCAGGAGCATCGCCCACTGCACGTTCTGGGTGACCATGCCCAGGTTCGATGTGCGGTTGCGGAACAGGCTGGTCGACAGCAGGACCTCCTTGCCGGCCCGTTCCCGGTTGCGAATCCAGGCGAAGAACCCGGCCAGGATGATCGCCCCGGCGGCCATCAAGATCGCCATCAGCGCGAGGTTGCTGTCGGCCGCCATGATCCCGCCCACCAAGAGCACCAGGCCCAGCGCGGACAAGATCGCCCCGACGACGTCGAAGGGGCGGTCCGGGTCCGCCGGCAGCGGGTCGACCAGGCCGCGGGCGAGCAGCAGGATGAGCGCGACGATGATGGCCTGGAAGACGAACGCGGCGCGCCAGCTGAGTGCCGTGGCGATCGCGCCGCCGATCAGCGGCCCGGTGGCGGCGCCGATTCCGCCCATGCCGCTGACCACCCCGAAGGCCCACGCGCGGGACTTCAGGTCCCGGAACAAGATCGTGACGAGGATGTAGACAGGTGGGATCAGCAGCGCGGTACCGACTCCCAGGAACAGGGAGTAGCCAACGGCGAGCACGCCGATGCCGGGCGCGACGGCGCTGATCAGCGCGCCGAGCCCGTAGATGGCCAGCCCGGTGATAAAGCACCGTTTGCGGCCGAACTTGTCGGTCAGCTTCCCGCCAGGGATCATGAGGGCGGCCATGACCAGGAGAAACAAGGTAATGCAGACTTGCACCGCCTGGATGGTGGTGTTCAGGTCGGTCTTGATGTCGTTGATCATGACGTTCATGTTCGAGCCGGCGAAACTGCAGATGAACTGCGCCAGCGCCAGCGGTATCAGCATCTTCCGCAGCGACGCCCGGTCCAGCTGGACAACGGTGCTGGTCATCGCCGCACACCACCACGTAGCCGACGGCCGGTTACGCTCGGCGACGGCTCGCGCATGTAAGCCATGCAGGCGAGTGTCCCGTGGACCCTGACGCGGCACGTCACCCGCCACGGGTGACGGCCGTGACACGCAGCTCGCCAGCCCCTGGCTAAGGCTTGCGCCCTACCGCGCCCCATTGGATGTTCGGCGTGTCGGCGGCGCCCTGGCCGGCGACCGGGCGCCACCGGTGCTTGGGTACCAGACCCGGCTCGAGCAGCTCGAACCCGCCGAAGAAGCTGAGGATCTGCTCCCGGCTCCGCGGCCAGACCCGCTCGCTGGCCCTCTCGTACACCGCCACCGCCTCGGCCAGGGCCGACTTGTCCGGGAAGAAGTCGGTGCCGATGTGGGAGACCGCCAGGTAGCTCCCCGGCGCGACCCGGCGGGTGCCTCGGGGCCGGCGTGCGGGGATGACGCGGTCACCTGCCGCCCACAGCCCCAGGCGTCACGTAATTCCGTGCTACACTTATTTACGTGTAACGATAGATCGTTTGAGGTAAATTGCCATGGGTAACCAGAACATCACCCTTTCGCTTCCTGAGGAGGACATCCGGGAAGCCAGGATCCTGGCGGCCAGCCGCGGAACATCGGTGTCACAGCTGCTGGCCCGGATGCTGAGAGAACTAGTCGAGCACGAGACTGGATACGCCCGTGCCCGGGACCGGAGCCTGACCCGGCTGCGGGAGGGGATGGATCTCGGCACCGGCGGGCACATCGGCTGGAGCCGGGACAGCGTCCATGAGCGGTAACCGCCGGTTTGTCGATACCAATATCTTGCTGTACGCGCATGACGATTCCGCAGGCGGCAAGCGGGACCAAGCGCGGGCGCTGGTCGAACAGCTCTGGGAGTCCCGCGACGGCTGTCTGAGCGTCCAGGTGCTGCAAGAGTTCTTCGTGAACGTCACCCGTAAGATCGCCAAGCCGCTCGACGCGGCAACGGCTAAGGAGATCGTCGCCGACTTCTCACGCTGGTACCTGCACGTCCCCGCGGCTGACGACGTCCTGGCCGCGATCGGCATCCATCAGCGAACCGGGATCTCGTTCCGGGACGCGATGATCGTCCGCAGCGCCGCTGAAATCGGCTGTGCCGTGCTCTATTCGGAGGATCTCAACGCCGGCCAGGAGTATTCCGGGGTTCGTGTGGAGAACCCGTTCCAGCCAACGGATGCCGACCGCGCGTAACGTACGCTTGCTGGCGCTTTCTCCAAGAGGCTGCCCGATGGCATATCGACGCAGTCAGCGAGGATCCAGGATGCACCATGGGCATCACCCGCGCTGTGACCTGGCTCAGCGGAGTGGCACGACGCGGTACTCATCGTCGGCATAGCCGCTAATGCGGCCAGCCTTGAGGTGGAGCGGCTTCTGGCAGCGGACGAGGCGGGGCGCTGGATGGGGCTGGTGAAGCCGTCGCAGCGCCGGTGTCGAGGAGCCGGGCGAGCACGCCGTGGAGCTGGGCCTGGTCTGCGGCCGGTCCGGTCAGCGTCGAGGTGCCGTCGTGGTCCCTGGTGATGGTGAGGTCTTCCAGCCAGGCGGACCAGTGGTCGTCGAGGTGGCCCTCGACCCGGAACTCGTAAGCCAGGGCGGCCGGAACCGGCCAGCACGCGAACCGGACTGCACGCCAGAGCCGAGGACGCGATCCAGGGCAAGCACGAGGTTGTGGCCGGCTTGCAATGCGTTCGGCAGGATGGTCCCGGCCGTGCCGGGCTGGCCGAAGGTGGCGGCCACGATCAGGGTGTTGCGCCCGCCCGCCTGGCTCCAGGCCGCGATGAGAAGGCATCCGCCGGCGGCCTGCGTGCTGCCGGTCTTGAGGCCGGCGATCCCGTCCTGGCCCAGCAACGCGTTGTAGTTACGGACCAGGCCGGCCACCGGAACGACGGCCGCGGGCATCGCCGCGATCGCGGCCAGTGCAGGCACGCGCATCGCCGCCATGCCGAGGCGCACCTGATCGGCCGCGGTGCTGGTGGTGGACGGGTCCAGGCCGGAGGGGTCGGTGTAGCTGGTGCCGGTCATGCCCAGGCGGCGGGCGGCGGCGTTCATCCGCGCTGCGAACGCGGCCTGGCTGCCGGCGTCCCACCGCGCGAGTATCCATGCCATGTTGTCGGCCGAGGGCAGCAGCAGTGCCTCCAGCGCCTGGCGCTCGGTGAGCCTCTCCCCGGCGACGACGGGTACCAGCGAGTCGCCGTCGCGAGCCTGCGACGGGTATGCGGCTGCCTCCGACGGCTGGACCGCGATATCCGGACCCGATCCTCCCGGAGGCAGCGGATGGTCGTGCAGGACCACGTACGCGGTCATCACCTTGGCGACGCTGGCGATAGGCACCGGCCGGGTTGCGCCCGGCCCTGCCACCACGCCGAAGCCGCTGATGAGCCCTACATGGCGGAGGCCATCCGCGACGGGCTGCGCCTGGAGGCGATCGCGGCCGACATCGCCGGTGACGGCGACTCGGCGCTGGAGCTGCTGAGCATCAACGCCTACGACATCGCCGTCCTCGACCGCGACATTCCCGGGCCCTCCGGTGACGAGATCGCCGAAAGCATCGTCGCTTCCGGTAGCGGCATGCCGATCCTGATGCTCACCGCTGCGGACCGGCTTGACGACAAGGCCTCCGGGTTCGGGCTCGGCGCCGACGACTACCTCACCAAGCCGTTCGAGTTCCGAGAGCTCGTGCTCAGGCTCAGAGCGCTCGACCGCAGGCGCGCGCACAACAGGCCGCCGGTGCGGGAGATCGCAGGCCTGCGGCTGGACCCGTTCCGCCGCGAGGTCTACCGGGACGGGCGCTACGTCGCGCTGACCAGGAAGCAGTTCGCCGTGCTCGAAGTTCTCGTCGCCGCCGAAGGTGGTGTCATCAGCGCCGAAGAGCTCCTGGAACGGGCATGGGACGAGAACGCCGACCCGTTCACCAACGCCGTGCGCATCACGGTCTCGGCACTGCGCAAACGCCTCGGCGAACCCTGGATCATCGCCACTGTGGCCGGCGTCGGGTACCGCATCAGCGCTCAACCAGACACCGGGCATGAGGGAGGAGACCGTGGATAGGGCGCCTGGGCTGAGCGTTCGCCTCAAACTCACCCTCAGCTACGCCGCCTTCCTCGTGCTCGCAGGTGCCTTGCTGCTCGCCCTGTGGGTGGTCCTCATGCGGATATTCCCCCACGCTCCGTTCATCAGAGCCACGAGATCTGGCATCGGCGGGGCGTTCGTTCCAGGCCGCTCCCCCGCCCAGCAAGCCTTCGGCCAAGCAGGAGTCGCAGTGCTGGCGTTCCTGCTGGTGTTCGGTCTCGCGGGAGGATGGATCCTGGCCGGCCGCATGCTCGCCCCCCTGACTCGCATCACGGACGCCACGCGCATGGCCGCGAACGGACGCATGCGCGGTGACCATGCAGGGGTCGGCCTCGGCCTGGCCATCGTCAAGAGCATCACCCAGGCACACGACGGAACCCTCACTCTCTCCCCCCGGGCCGCTGGAGGGCTCTGCGTCACGGCGGAACTACCCGTCGCGGCACCGCACACTGGCAGATGACGATCAGCGGAGTCGCCGCACGGGGTCCTTTGGCGCAAACGACGGCGCTATGTCCCCCGTTGTGCGTGCGAGTAGCCAGAGTTACACTGATTTCTCCAGCAATCCGGGGAGCTGATGGTGGATCAGGAAGACAAGGAGCACCTCGAGCGCGCGGCCGAAGACCTGCTGAACAGGCGGTTCGGCGAGGGGGTCGTGCAGAAGGCCGAGGTGCTGCAGTACGGCGACGAGCCCGTGATCGAGCCCGGCCAGGTGATCCTCCGGGTGATCCTCAACCCGGCCGGCGAGGACCCGCACCAGACAATCGAGGCGTTCGAGAAGGCACATCAGGACACCATCACCGAACTGCGCGCGAGGATCGCCCAGACCATGCCCTTCATCGGGCGCCTGCAGTTCACCGTCCCGTCGCAGGAGGGCGGGCGCCCCGTCATCACGATGCCCACCGGCCCGCCGGACCGCGCGGCCACCGGCCGCAACCTCACCCCGGTGATGGCCCGGCTCGGTCCCAAGGACCTGGAGACACTCGACGCCCTGATCACCGCCGGCATCGTCTCGAACCGCGCCAACGGCGTCCGATGGGCGCTGGCCCGCATCCGCGAGCGCCCCGCCTACACCCAGCTCCGCGAGCACATCGGCAAGATCGACGAGCTGAAGGCCCAGTTCTGAGGAAACCCCGACGCGACCCGGAACGCCCGGACCGCGTCACCCCAGATCAAGCGACACGACCCGCTCTCCAGGGCCAGCCCCGGTACGGTCGTGTCACTGCGTGGCCGGAGCCGACGGCACAGACCGGGCAGCGAGCGGACGGCCCAGCTCGAGGGTGGTCGAATAAGACAGGGCGTTGATCTCAGCGCGAATGAAGCGCTGCTGGGGGCGGGACCGGCTCGACCGCTCCGGGCGGCAGGAACGGGCTCGGCTCGCCGGTGCAGGAGACGTGGAGGTGATCCCGGGCCCTGGTGCAGGCGACGAACAGGACGCAGCGTTCCCGCTGCAGGTCCTGAGCGTACGCGAGGGGGTCCTCGGTTTCCGGGGTGACGGCGCCAGGTTCCGGGACCAGGCCCTGCTCCACGCCGATGACGGCGACGGCCTGGAACTCCAGGCCCTTCATGGCGTGCATCGTGCCGGTCCGGACGGCCGGGACATGACTCCGGCCGCTCAGCGAGGCGGTGGCGATGCCGGCGGCCTTCAGCGCCTCGCGCGCCTCGCGGACCAGGGCGGCGGACCGGGCCGCCACGCCGACGGCATGGGGCTCGAGTCCGGCCGAAAGCCACGAGCCAACCCGTTCGGTAAGAAGACCCAACTCTTCGGTCCGGCTGGCCGCCTGCCACGCCTGCGGGCGCGGGCCGTGCATGGGCGAGCGGTAGCCGAGCAGTGAGTCTGCCTCGCCGTCCAGGCCGGTCACCGGGTCGGCGCCGAGCAGCGGCAGCGCCCAGGCCAGGATCTCCTGGGTAGTCCGGTAGTTCAGCGACAGGCGGCGGCTCCGCCCCCGGACGCTGATCCGCAGGCTGGCGAGGGCGACCCGGTTGCCGTAGATGCGCTGGTGCGGGTCGGCCGCGATGAACAGGTCGTCGGGGCCGGGATCGACGGCCGCGCGGAGCAGCCGCCACTGGGACGGGTGCAGGTCCTGGGCCTCGTCCACCAGGATGTGCCGGTAGCGCGGCGCTCCCGGCTGGCGGAGCAGCCGGGTGGCCTCGTTGGCCAGCTGGAAGTGGGTGGACTGCCCGGCCGCGGCGAGCTCGGCCGTGACCCGCTGGGCAACCTGCCAGACCTGGCTGCGCTGGGCCCTGGTGAGCGGGCGCCCCCGGCCGGCGCGCGAACAGGTCAGGTAGGCCGGCTCGGCGCGCAGGTCCTGGGCCAGGATGACCTGCTCCCACTCGTTCTTGCCGAACGCCGGGGTGAGGTCGAGGCCGGCGTCCGCGGCGGCCTGCGCCCAGCGAACCCGCAGCTCCCGCTCGTCGGCCAGGACCGGCGTGCCTCGGGCCTGCTTGACCACGCGATAGGCCAGCCGGTCCACGTTGAGCACCTCGATCCGGTCGCGTACCGCTGCGTCGGGGATCAGCAGGTCGAGCTGGGCATGGAGTGATTCGGCCAGGCTGCCGTTGAACGTGGTCAGCAGGACGGGGCGCGGGAGCGTGGGCTGTCCGGCGCGTTCGGCCAAGATGGCCGCGCGGTGCAGCACGGTCACCGTCTTGCCGGTGCCGGGACCGCCGGAGACCTGAGCCGACCCGGAGTAGTTCACGCGGTAGGCGATCTCGTGCTGGCTCGGGTGCAAGAACGCGCGCCACGCGGCGAACGGGTGGGCCAGGATCAGGCGCAGCTCCTCCTCGTCCCGGACCTTGAGCGCCCGGGCGGCGCCGAACCGGCGGCTGGCGGCGAAATCATTCACCTTCTCCTGCGGCAAGACAGTGAGCAGGCAATATGTGTCGCCACTGTCCGGAGCGAGCACGACGCCGCGCCAAACGCCGTCGATTCCGATCGTGCGGATACGGCTATCCCGGCTGTCACGCGGCGTCTCCAGGAACGGCCCGGCGTGGGTTTGCCTGGCGAACTCGGCAATCGCCGTATCGACCGCGCTTCGCGTGTCCCTGTCCAGCTTCGCGTATTCTGCGAGAAATTCCTTCCCGATCGCCAGGCGCGCCACTGGCTACATCCTCCCTGGTCAGCAGGCCCAGGCTGGTGCCCAAAGGCATGCTAGATGATCCGGCGCACGAGCGAAGGCGAACAGGGACACTCCGGGCGGGCACGGCATGCACCCGCCTGGCCAGCCGCGTTGCGCGTCTCAGGTCCGGTCGAAGGGTTCGGGGTAGGTGAACATGCCGCGCAGCCGGGGCTGATATCCGCTCAGGACGCGGACCTGGAAGTGCGGCTGCCATTCCGGCCTGGGCGGCGTGATCTGGTAGGCGGTGCTGAGCTCGAATCCGAACCGGCGGTAGTACCCCGGATCGCCGAGCAGCGCGACCAGCGGCTCTCCGAGGGCGTCAGCCGCGCCCAGGATGGCATGCACGAGCGCGCTGCCCGCGCCGTGCCGCTGGTGGTCCGGCCGGACGGCCAGCGGGCCCAGCGCGACAACGGGGTCCTGGCCGACGTGCCCCCGGGAGCCCAGCACATGGCCGATGACCTCGCCCGCGGGCGTGGCCGCCACCAGGGACAACGCCGGGAGCCAGGCGGGCCCGGCCCGGAGCTCGTCGATCAGCGTGGCCTCGGGCGGGATCTGGCCCGGCGGGCGGCGAGGGGCAAAGGCGGCGGTCGTGATGGCGCGGATGACATCGGCGTCGCGCGCGGTCTCGCGTCGGATCAGCACGCGGCCACGATGACCCGCCGGCGACCCGGGGCGCAACCGGATTTCGCGGTGATCCCCGTGCGCCGGCCCGCTCGCGCGGCGAGGTTGCCTAGACTCTGCCGCCGTTGACAAGGTGGTCAGCGCCCGGCCGATCGGGCATGGTCGGCGATGATGAGGCCGATGATCCGGCGCGGGCTATGCCGCCATCCGAACCGGTCATCGTGGGCTGAGGCTTGCGCGTCGTGGCCTCCTTCCTGTTCCTTGCCGAGGTTGACGAGCGCCTTCCAGAGCGCCCAGCCGCGGCCGCGGGCCCAGGTCGCCTCGTCCAGGTCCAGGCCGCGGCGGAATGCCGCAGCGCTGTCACCGGCGAAGAACTCCCATTCCATGACCAGGTCGTAGGCCGGGTCGCCGATGGCCACGCCCCCGAAGTCGATGACCGCGTGCAGTGCCCCGTCCGCGACGAGCAGGTTCGATGCGGTCAGGTCCCCGTGCACCCACACCGGCACCTGCTCCCACCTGCAGGCCAGGGCCGTGTCCCATACGCTGGCGGCCGCCCCGGCGTCGATGTCACCTGCGGTCAGGCGGATCAGCTGCCGGGTCTGCTCGTCCCAGGTGCCGAGCGGGCCTCCCCGGAAGAAGTTGTGCGCCCCGGCCGGCGGCCCGTCGCTAGCGTCGATGGCCTGCAGCGCGGACAGGAAGCCCGCGAGGTCGGAGGCAAATCCGGTCAGGTCGGCGACCCGGCCCGTGCTCGCGGGCTCGCCCGCGATCCAGCGGTAGACCGACCACGGCCTAGGGAACCCGTCTCCAGGGCGTCCCATCGCCACCGGCTCCGGGATCGGCAAGGGCAGCTGCCGGGCCAGGACCGGCAGCCAGCGATGCTCCTTGGCGACCTGCGGAACGCAACTGGCGCTCGGAAGGCGGATGGACAACTCGTCGCCGAGCCGGAACATGGTGTTGTCCTGGCCTTTGAGCGTGACCGGCGTGACAGGCAGGCCCGCCCACTGGGGGAACTGCGCGGCGACCAGCCGGGCGGCGACGTCCGCCGTGATCTCGTCCTTGTTCACGGCGACGATCATTCCTCAATGGCCGCCGGGGAGCATCCCGATTTCGGCCGCCGGTCCTCGTCGCGAGCCGCCGCCGTACCAGGCTCAGCCTGGACTTCCCTGACAGCGCCGAGAGTGGCGTCGACTCAGGTCATTTCGCTGCGCACCGCGACCTGGCACAGCTCAGGCATCTTGCCGGCGGCGGCCACCGCAGCTAGCCGCACGCCGGCCAGCGCGAGCGCGAAACCGTACACGGCCGCGCAGGGCCAGATAACCCCGATCCGGATCGCGTCCGAATCGGTCGCGGTCTGCATCACCGCGATGATCATTGGGGTGGCCGCCACCGCAGTGCCCGCGAGAGTACCCAGGGTGCCGCCGACCCGGTAGGCGCCGTATCCCTGTGCGTTCACCAGAACCGGAAAGCCCGTTCGCTTAACCATCGGGTACGGCAGCACCGCGGTGAACAGGTTGCCCAGACCCAGGGCCGCGCCGAGCCCGGCCAGCACAATCGGGCCCGCCTCGATCCCGAATCCCGGCCGGCCGGCCGCGGCGGCCAGCCCGAAGCAGACCGCGACGACCAGCGGTGCTCCGATCACGCAGAGCGCGAGGTTCTGGCCGGAGAAGTAGGCACGCAGGTCGCGACGGCTGCTCAGCGCCGTTGCCTCGAGGAAAAACGGCGGTCCCGTCAGCCCGGCCGAGTTGGCGTGGAAGATCCCGACGAACGCGGCACCGAATACCGCGCTCCCCAGGATGACCCCCGGATGACGGTTCTGGCCGATGATGGAACTGGCCGACACCGCGGCCGTGATCACCGCGACCAGAGCCCAGTAAATGATTGAGGTCGGGTCGCGGCGCTGGTAGAGCCAGAACCGCGCAGCAACGGCGCCGCGGATGCCGAGGCCGGCCAGCGGCAGCTTGGCGCCGCGAACCCGTGCTGCCTGGGTCGTCGTGTCGGCGGTCACCAGAGCCCGGCTCAGCGCCCTGACCCACAGCCAGCCGAATACGACTATGACGGCGGCCAGCGCCCCCAGGCGGGCGAACGCCATGCCGGGACGCCCGTCCGATGCATCCTGGATCGCGTGCGCGGCCAGGCCCGGCGGCAGCCAGCGCATCCATGAGTCGAAGCCGGTGAAGCTCGCCGCGGTGATCTTGCCCTCGCCGGCGGCCTTGGGCACCACCTGGGCGAAGAACTCGTACAGCGCGAACAGCGGGATGATCATGAACGCGGCGAGGTCCCGGCCGCGACGCGAGCGCAGCAGGCTGGCCAGGGAGGTCGTCACGAACCGGGATAGGGCGATGCAGAACAGCACCTGCAACCCCACAGCGATCACCGCGACGATCAGGCCGAGCGCGCCGCTGGCCAGTCCGACGGTGACGCCGAGCAGGCCGATCACGTTGGCCAACGGCCAGGCGCCGGTAGCCGAAGCTGCCAGCAGCCCGGTGACGAGCTTGCGGGTGCGCAGCGGGTAGAGGGCCAGCGTGGACGGGTCTAGCGTGCTGTCCACGCCGAAGACCATGATCGGCGCTATCAGCCAGCCGAACGCGAACACGGTGAAGATGACCGCGGTCAGGTCCACGGACGTGCTCTTGCCGCGGAACGAAGCCAGGACGAGGAACGTGCCGACCGCCAGCAGCACGGCGAATATCGTGCTGACGATGAAGGAGACCTTGGCGCCCCTGGACGACCGCAGCGCGTTGAGCAGCAGGCGCAGTTTCAGCTGGACGAGGAGCCAAGCCATGACAGCACCTCCTTGTCGCGTGCCCGCGGGCCGACCAGATCGATGAATGCGCGCTGCAGCGTCTTGCCGCCGCGCACCTGGTCCGTGGTGCCGCTCGCCACGATCTTGCCCTTGTCGATGATCGACACGTGATCGCAGACCTGCTCGACCAGTTCCATGACATGACTGGAGAACAGCACCGTCGAGCCGGACGCGACAAACCGTGTCAGCAGCCGGCGGATCACGTCTGCAGACACCGGGTCAACGCCCTCCAGCGGCTCGTCCAGGAACAGCATTGACGGATTGTGGATCAGCGCGCAGCCAAGCGCGGCCTTCTTCCGCATGCCGGTGGAGTAATCGGCAACCAGCCGGTTGGCGTCTTCGGTCAGGTCCAGCACGTCCAGCAGCTGCGCGGCACGCGACCGCGCCTCGGCGGCCGGCAGGCCGCGCAACCGGCCCGAGTATTCCAGCAATTCCTCGCCGCTCAGCCGCTCGAACAGCCTGACCTCGGCGGGAACAACGCCCATGATTGCCTTGGCCGCGGGCGGGTCCGCCCATACGTCCAGCCCGTTGACCAGGACCTGCCCTTCGTCCGGCCGCAGCAACCCGGTCATCATCGACAGTGATGTTGTCTTCCCGGCTCCGTTCGGCCCGACGAGCCCGGCGAGGGAACCCGGCGCGATCTCCAGGTCGATGCCGGCTACCGCTTCCTTATCACCGAACTTCTTCCGCAGGCCGCGCACCGCGACACCTGGGCCCGCCGGCGGTCGGCTGGTAGCTGGGCAGCCCGCCGGCCGGCGAGGCGTCTGGCGCACTTTCATCGCTCATGACCTTTTCCCCGTCCGCGTGTCGTCATGATGACTGCTTTCCTCCTTACCCCGAAATGTCTGTCTTGTTACGCCTCCTATACCATCACCGCCGCCGACCCCGTCCCCGACGACCTCCGGGGTACCGGTGTGTCACGTGATTAAGGCCCGAACGGACCGGGCGCGTGCCCCGCCAAGGCGGCTGCTGCGGCCGCCGGGCGCGCTGGTCAATCAGCTGCGTGGAGCGGCCGGAACCGTCCTGATCACCGGAGCCGAGTTCACAGAAACTGTGTTACTGTGAAACTGTGAGGAATATTACCGTTTCCGTCCCGGATGACGTCTACCGCAATGCCAGGGTCGCCGCCGCGCAGCGTGACACCTCGGTGAGCGCGCTGGTCGTCGCCTACCTTGAGCAGTTGTCGGGCCGGATGGATGAGTTCACCAGGCTCGAGGCACTGCAGCGCGAGGTCCAGGCCGGGATCGGCCAGTTCCGCGCCGCCGACCGGCTGAGCCGTGACGAGACGCACGACCGTGCGGTTCGTTGACACCAACATCCTGCTCTACGCGATCTCCCGCGACCCGGCGGAGCAGGACAAGGCCAAGCACGCCAACGACATCCTGGCCGAGCGTGACCTGGCGCTGTCGGTACAGGTGCTGCAGGAGTTCTACGTCCAGGCGACCCGCGCGAGCCGCCCGGATGCCATCGGCCACCGGCAGGCGGTCCTGCTCATCCAGTCGTTCGGGCGCTTCCCGATCCAGAACATCACGAGCGGGATCATGATGGCAGCCCTGGATGCCCGCCAGCGCTTCCAGCTCTCGTACTGGGATGCCGCGATCATCGAGGCATCCCGCGCGATGGGCTGCACGCACGTCCTGTCCGAGGACCTCAGCGACGGCCAGGACTACGGCGGCGTCCGGGTCACCAACCCGTTCCGCTAAGCAGCAAGACAGGATCGCGTCATCGCAGCTCAGGTCCGGTCGAAGGGTCCGGGGTAGGTGAACAGGCCGCGCAGCCGGGGCTGGTACCCGCTCAGGACGCGGACCTGGAAGTGCGGCTGCCATTCCGGCCTGGGCGGCGTGATCTGGTAGGCGGTGCTGAGCTCGAATCCGAACCGGCGGTAGTACCCCGGATCGCCGAGCAGCGCGACCAGCGGCTCTCCGAGGGCGTCAGCCGCGCCCAGGATGGCATGCACGAGCGCGCTGCCCGCGCCGTGCCGCTGGTGGTCCGGCCGGACGGCCAGCGGGCCCAGCGCGACGACGGGGTCCTGGCCGACGTGCCCCCGGGTACCCAGCACATGGCCGATGACCTCGCCCGCGGGCGTGGCCGCCACCAGGGACAACGCCGGAAGCCACGCCGGGCCCGGCCCGGAGCTCGTCGATCAGCGTGGCCTCGGGCGGGATCTGGCCCGGCGGCCGCCGAGGGGCAAACGCGGCGGTCGTGATGGCGCGGATGACATCGGCGTCGCGCGCGGTCTCGCGTCGGATCAGCACGCGGCCACGATGACCCGCCGGCGACCCGGGGCGCAACCGGATTTCGCGGTGATCCCCGTGCGCCTGCCCGCTCGCGCGGCGAGGTTGCCTAGACTCTGCCGCCGTTGGCAAGGTGGTCGCCTGGGCCGGGGAACAGGGAGGTGCCGGCAATGCCACCTGACCTCGCGGTGCTGTCGGGTGCGCCGATCCGGGTCGATGCCGCCATCCTGGATGATCCGGTGGTGGACAGCCATCCCGAGTGGGAGCAGTACCCGGCGCGACTGGCCGACCTGGCGGCCGAAGAGCGCCAGCGCAGGGCAGATTCCCAGGCCCGCCTCCGGGACCACGAAAGCCCGCCCGAGTCCGAACCCTGATGGTGCCACGGACGGCGAGGTGGCGCTGCGCGGAAACGGCGAACCCTATACCCGTAACTCGAGCGCGCGGATGGACGCGTTCGGCTGGACTGGACGACGTAGACCCCGGATCGCGGCCCGGGTGAAGTGCAGCTCCTCGGCAACAACCACCGTAAGCCGAGCGAAGAACCAGGGGCACGCCAGTCTCCTGGACAGGACTCTATCGAGCATGCGTCTAATAAGCGGAATGTCTCTAGAGGGGCTGCAAGCATCTCTCGATGTGTCCGGTGACCGATGCAACTAATGCGCTTGATCGCCACGAAAATCGTGACATTTAACAACTTCGGCGATATACCGGACGTATTCCGTCTGCACCAACCGTATTTCAACACCCTTACTTGTGCGGTGAACTCTCCGGAAGCTTTCGCACTGCTGCACCGGATAACAAACAACACAATGAAATCATCGACCACCCCCGACCGTAGGGATCAACAGTGTCCCACGTCAACTGGACTGCTCCATAGAGGACACTCCTTCCGGAAAGTCAGGACGAAGCGTAGCCTGAATCGAGATGGCGATAGCGAGGACTCATGTCGGGAAATCTAATGCGGGGGCGAGGTCGGGTCGAAGGCCTCGTTCCGGTATTCGACGACCGGCGTTGGGACTGTGCATACGCCTGGACGACCGCCGAAACCATTCTTCAAGAGTTCGTACCGCACGGCGACCGACACTCGGAATGGCACGAACTGGTGACAGTGCGGGCGCTGGGCGTCCCTTCCGGCGCTGCGCTCGCCGATTACGTGGAGTCCGGGCGCTCGGCCATCGAGGCTCGCGTCGTCGTCGATGGAGAATTCGATTGGCGGATCCTCCTGCGCCGCGACGACGACATGATTTACTCCTGGACGATCGAGCACGACGTCGCCGCAGTCGACCAACTCGAACTCGTGCGAGTAGTCCGCGGTGCGACGGCGATGCATTCGCTGCACTACGCGATCCGCGCTCCGCTCGCAGAGGCCGCCGCGGCGCGTGCGCAGTGGCTCCCACGGCTCGAGTCCACGGCCCTCGACCGGCGCCCGCCGCCTGCGCGCACCTCGTCGCCGGTCCCAGCCAAGGCGCGCGTAGCACTCGATACGCTCATGGCGACGCCGGATCTCGATCCCCAAACCTCACCCGCATGCATTAGTACGGCCCGGCGAGCGCTCTCTCTGATGGAGCGCCCCGCAGATCCTATGTTGTGGGCCATCCTGAACTTCCTCCTCGGAAACCACCTCGCAGGCGGCATCGGCGATTTCGAGAACGCCATAGTGGCGTACCGACAGGCACTTGAGGTCTACACGCTCGAGGCGGTGCCGGACCTATGGGCAAGGGCGATGAAACGACTCGGCGAGGCGTTCTCAGCGAGGGCCGACGGCGATCCGGCGGCGAACGCAGCTCACGCGGCAGCAGCATTCAGACAGGCGCTCCGCGTATTTGCCCGCGGAACGGAAGCATGGGCTCAGACGACGCTGGCACTCGCGGACGTCGAGCGCCCCCTCAAGACGAAGGAGGGCCTGTACGCGCAGGTGGTGCGCTCCTTTGTCGAAGATCCCGGGCTCGCCGGCGATTTGGACAACGCTGCCGAGCTCGTCATCCGCGCGAGTACCGGAATCCAGAACGTCGATCGGATACGTGGGGGCGAGGTCATCGTCGCGCCCGGCTTCGGCGAGCGCAAAACGCGCGGTGGAGTCGCCTACCTACGACCGCTCATCACCTCGGGGGAGCTCACGCTCAAGAACAAGTTCCGCGATCCTGCTGCGCTTGCCGTCCAGTACGAACGCGAGCCAGGCCATATGACGCTCGAAGGAGTGCTTAACCGCGTCCTCTCGCCTCATTTCGACGTCATCGCGATCGGGGGGAGGCCCGAAGGGTACGGGCCAAGCCGCATCTTGATGACGCCCGACCTCGACTGGAAGGGTGTGTTCAATATCGTCTTCGACCTATCGATCCTCGTGCTGATCGTGCCGCACAAGAGCGACGGGGTGCGCTGGGAGGCCGAGCAACTCGTTGCACGGCGGGCGCTTGGCAAGACGCTCTTCGTGATGCCGCCCACATCGCGGCGTTTCGATGCCGACGCCATGTGGAAGAAGGGCCGCAAGCTACTTGCCAACTACCGCCTGCGACTGCCCCGGTATGACCCCGCGGGCATGTTCGTACATCTTGACCCGGACGGCGCGGTTGCGGAGTCCTGGCCGTTCGAGGTTGTCTGGTCGAACACACTGGTTGAGCGAATCGAGCACCTCCTTCCCAAGCCCGCGGGAGGCCGCTGACCTTGGGCGCCAGAGAGTCCTGTCACTTCCCCGACCTGGTTCTGGCTCTGCTTCACGATGGCCGTCGAGTTGACGGTCTGGCTGCCGGCTAGCTCACTCCTGATCTGCTGTATCGATACGCTGTCGGCCAGCTCGACGTCCTCGGCCACGTCGGGCGCGGTCAACAGCGGCTCGGGCAGCCGGGGGCCAACGCCCGCCCACCGCAACTAGGTCTCCTATGACACGTCTTCGGCGTCCGCGGCCGAGCCGAGCAGCTCGTAGACGACGGTGAACAGCAGGTTGCGGTGAGCGGCGAACGCCTCGGTAGCGCAGTCCATCGGACCTGCAGCGGGTCATCGTCAGCCTGGCCGCCCGCGGCGGGGTGATTTACCTGCGGCTGGCCGAGGTCAAGCCCCGTCCCGGCTGCCCCAGCGCCCAGGCGATGCCGAGCAGGTAGGGGACGAGCCAGCCGGCCGCGACGTTGACCCAGCCCACCCAGGCCGGCCCGGACAGGCCGAACCGGAGGCGACGCGCACCGGGGGCGCCGTCACGACGGCGACCCCTCGCGTCCTGCGTGCGTTTGCTCAGCGCCGGGAAGGCGACCGCTTTGTGTTCACGAGCGGCAGGCTGGATCGGTGTGCGGTCAGCTCACCGGTTCACTGGTCACCACCGAATTGAAGGTCAGCACCGCATGACCCGGGGCGATCTGGAGGTTGTTGATGTGATCCACGTTGGGGGCCAAGGTGACGGCAGGCCCGAAGCCGCCGCCGGGCGGGCTGGTGAGCACGTTCAGGGTCCGGGTAGTCATGTCGGCCCAGGCGAGGACGAAGGTCCCGGCGGAGTCGGCTACGACGCGGCCGCCCCAGGAGTTCGAAACGGAATCCCCGGGCGCGGACAGCAGGACCGGCGGTCCCCAGGAGCCGCCGGCCGGAAGCTTCGAGGCGTACAGCGCGATGATGGAGGTGTTCGGCACGTACTGCTCGAAGGTGGCGACGGCATCTCCGGCGCCGTCAATCGCGACGCTGAGGTTCCCGGATTCGTCGGGGGACAGCTGGACCGCGGCGCTCCACGTCCCGGCCGCGGAGCGGCTAGCCGCCACGTTCGCGGCCCCGAGCCCCCTGGCCCAGACCATCACCGCCTGGCCCGCGTCGTTCAGCGCGACGCTGGTTCTCTCGCCGGGGTAGGGAGGAAGGCCCACCTTGACCGGTGCGGCGAAGCCGCCCAGGATGGTCCCGGAGTCGGCATAGGTGCCGGGGCCCGGGGCCTTCGTGGCCCAGGTGAGGACCGCCGATCCGGCGGAGTTCACCGCCATGGCCAGCCCGCTGCCGTAATGGGTGGCCAGGGTCTGCATCGGCGTCCAGCTGCCGCCAGCCGGGAGGCTGGCGGTATGGATCGTGCCGGCGCCCCCCGGCCAGGCGATGATCGCGTTGCCTGACCGGTCGATGCCGATCAAGGGCGCGCGGGCGTCGGTGCCGACGGTGACCGGGGCGCTCCATGTCCCGCCGGGCGGCCGGACGCTGGCCTGGATGACCGGTGCGGTAAATGGCCCGCCTTCCCATGCCGTGACGGCCCGGCCGTCCGGGGCGAGCGCCACGACGGGGGTCGCACCCTGGCCGACGGTGGCCGGCGCGGGCCAGGTCTGCCCGTCAGCGCTGGTACAGACCAGTACGGAAGAGCTGTTGTCGGCGTTCGGCTGGGATCCGGCGGCAGCCTCCGTGCCGGCCGCGTTGACCGCCAGCCCGGGTAGGGATCCGGACGACGCGCATCCGGCGGGCAGCTGGACCGGCGGCGACCACGAGCTGGCCGCCTGCGCGGGGACTGCTAGCGCGGTTGCGGTGCCGACTGCGATCAGCACCGGCAGTACGAGGCGAAGGCGGCGGATGGGTTGGGACATGACAAGCCCTCCCTGTGGGGTTCGGTGTGTGCACGGATTCGTCGGATCGCAAGCCGGGCGCGCCTGGCAGGCGCGCGCAGAAGCAGGCTGCTGAGATCGTGTAACGCGCGGCCGGTACAGATGACCGCTCGGGGTGCGTCGCCGCGTGTCCGGGCGTATCCGGTGACCAGGCCGGGATTGCTGATGGCACAGGCGACGCTGCCCGGGCTGCCGAGCGTGCTCAGGCCGGTCGTCGTCCCCACCCGCAGCTGTCGTGTCCACCGCCTCACCCGCACTGTGAGCGCGCGCCGGCTCGGATGGATCCGGCCTGCCGCGACGTCCCGCGCGGGGGCTCCGCAAAGAACCCTCAGCAGCTGGTACGTCCCGGACGGTGAGATGGTTCAACCTGATTTTGGCGTGACGCTGCCGACCAGGGATCACGTTGCGGTCTGACTCAATCGGGCGGGCGCGATGCGCTTTAACGGGCAGCCGCGCTCGCCATGATCGACCACCTCATCCGTAACGTCGAATTCGGCATCTTCCCGGGCAAGCAGCCCACCTCGTTCGGCCGAACGGACTCTGGGTACCAGCCCTCCGAAAGGGTGCCGCGCCTGGGACAATCGCGGCATGAGTCCGAAGAGTCGCGGGCGTCCGCCTGGCCGGGGCCGCAGCCGACGTCCGGCATCAGGCCGCCGGCCCGCCGGAAAGCAGCAGCGGGCCGGGAGCATATCCGGGTGGGCGGCCGAGGAAGACACAGACTGCTGGTTCGACGAGCCGCTCCCAGGCGACCGGCGTTCCTGGGCGGTGCCGCCGGGGCATGGCAGCTATCACGACCTCGACCTGGAGCAACTGGATCCGGACGACGAGGACGAGCGCACGTTCCTGCTCGAGGCGCAGCACCTTGATATGGCGGAGGCGCTCGAGCGTCACGAGGAGATGACGGGCGCCGACGGCGAGCCGTTCAACCCCCAGCTGCACGTCACCCTCCATCAGGTGATCGCCAACCAGATCCTGGCCGATGACCCGCCCGAGACGTGGCAGACGGTCCAGCGGCTCGCCGGGCTCGGTTACGACTGGCACAACGTGATGCACCTGATCATGGGTCCGGTGACCGGGGCCGTCTGGAGCGCCTTGGCCGAGAAACGGCCGTTCGACCGTGCGGATTACCTGCGGCAGCTGGCCGAACTGCCGGGCGACTGGCCGTCACCGGAGGAACTCGGCCACCCCGATAGCTGATTGCCTCGGCCGCTGCGGTAGGTGCGGCCGGGGCTGCTATCTAGTGACCCAGTTGGCGCGGAGCTCCGCGTAGCAGGCCCTCGGCCTGCGCCATGATCTGGGTCACCAGGTTCCCGGCCGGCTCGACGGCGGTGATGAGGTCGGTCCCTTCTCCCGCCCAGACCAGGGCGACGTCGGGATCACCGGCCTGATGCCCGCGAGCGAAGCGGTCGAGGGCGCCGGAGTCGGCCCGCAGCTCGGCCTCGCGTCCGTCCCAGCTGTCGACGAAGGCATTGCGCAACGCCCGGCCGGTGTACGGTGTCGGCCAGTCCAGGCCCCGGGCGATGTCGAACACCTGGGTCCGGCTGGTCTGATCCCCGCCGTGCGCCACCAGCCGGTCCTTGGCCCAGTCCGGCCAGAGAGCCTCGGGGGTGGCGCAGAACCTGGTGCCCAGCACGGCGCCCTGGGCGCCGAGCATCAGCGCGGCCGCGACGCCCCGCCCGTCGGCGATCCCGCCGGCCGCGAGCACCGGTACCGGGGCGACGGCGTCGGCGACCGCCGGCACCAGCGGCAAGGTTGCCCGGCGGCTCCCGTGCCCGCCCGCCTCGGCGCCCTGAGCCACGATCACGTCGGCCCCGGCGGCGGCCGCCTGCCGGGCCCCCGCCACGTCCTGCACCTGGCAGATCAGCCTGATTCCGGCCTCCCTGACCAGCGCGCCGAACGGCGCGGGATCCCCGAAGGACAAGAACACGGCCGCGGGCCGGTAGGACAGGGCCAGCCGCACGATGTCCTCGCCGACGGCCCAGGTGATCACCCCCACCCCCCACGGCCTGCCGGTGGCGCCGGCCACCAGCTGCAGTTCGCGCTCCAGCCAGCGCGGATCGCCGTATCCGCCGCCCACCAGGCCGAGGCCGCCCGCCTCGGACACCGCCGCCGCCAGCGCTCCGCCCGACACGCCTCCCATCGGCGCCAGCACCAGCGGATGATCGACCTGGAAGAGCTCGGTGAAGGGCGTCCGGATGGCCATCTGACCAGCCTCCCACACGGTCGTAGCCGCGCTAACTGGGCATGAGAAGGGAAACGCGAGACAGGAAGAAGGTGTCTGTCGTGGCCATCGATTTCACCCTGAGCGAGAGCCAGCAGGAGCTGCAGAAGAACGCCAAGGCCTTCGCCGAGGGCGTGCTCCGTCCGGTCGCCGGTCAGATCGACCGCGCGGCCGACGGATGGGAGTCGTTCCTGGCCGGCCGGGAGGCCTACCGGGAGATGGCCCACGCCGGCTTCACCAAGTCGTTCATCCCGGCCGAGTACGGCGGGGCCGGGTTCTCTATGCTCGACCTGGCCATCGCCGCCGAGGAACTGACCTGTGTCGATGTCAACGTGCCGACGACGCTGCTGGGATCCGGGCTGGGCCTGCAGCCGGTGATCCAGTACGGCTCGCCGGAGCAGAAGGAACGGCTCCTGCGGCCGTTCGCCGACGACCCCGAGGGTGACCTGCTCGCCTCCTACGCCTTTACCGACGTGGCCGGCGGGGCCAACTTCGATTCCCCCGACCCGGCTGGCGGGATGCAGACGATCGCGCGCCGCGACGGCGATGAGTGGGTGATCACCGGCGAGAAGCACTATACGACCAATGGCACCGGCTGGGACAAGACGGGATGCGCGCTCTACACCGTGGTGTGCCGCACCGACCCCGCCGCGGGCGCGGACGACGCGCTCGCCGTGATCGCCGTGCCGGGCACGGCCCCGGGCATCACCGTGGCCGACGTGTACGACAAGATCGGCCACCGCGGCGTGGTCACCCCGCGGGTGCACTTCGATCAGGTCCGGGTACCCGCCGCCAACCTCATCGGCCAGCCCGGCCGACCCGGCAAGCGGATCGTCGCCGGCGCGTTCAGCTGGACAGCGGCGCTGATCGGCGCGGCCTGCGTCGGGACCATGCGCGCGGCCTTCGAGTACGCCCTGGACTTCGCCCGCACCGAGAAAAGGCTCGGCACCGTGCCCGTCATCGAGCACCAGAACGTCGGATTCATGCTCGCCGACATCAAGATGCGGATCGAGGCGTGCCGCTACCTCACCTGGAAGGCATGCCATGACTTCGAGCGCACCGGCGGACGCGCGGACGAGCTGGCCATCATGACCAAGGTCTACTGCTCCGAGGCCGCCGTCAACACCGTCTACGACTGCATGCGCGTGGTCGGCATCGCCAGCTACACCAAGGATCTGGCTCCGCTGGAAAAGATCATGCGCGACGCCATGGTGTTCCCTCTCTACGACGGGGGCAACCAGGGCGTGCGCCGCCGGCAACTGCATGACATCATGCGCCATCCCGGCTATGACTCGATGCTGGCCGCTCGGGGGGAGGGGCTGCCCGGGGACCGGTGAGGCTCCGGGCTGCGCGAGATCGACGGCAGCGGCTCAGGCGTTGGCCCCGATCGTGACGACGTCCTTGCGAGGACGTCCGCGAGGGCGCTTACGTGGCACGATCGCGCCGCTCATCAGCAACTCGCCGCCCCAGACGCCCCAGGGCTCCCTGCGTTCCAGCGCGCCGGCCAGGCAGGCCAGCCTGGCCCGGCATCCCCGGCACATCGCCTTCGCCTCCTCTACATCCTGCGGAGACTCGGCGAAGAACAGTTCCGGATCCTTCGTGCACGGCAGATCCAGGCTCAGCCCGGTGGTGTCCTGCCCGCTGACGGTGGCATCGCGCCACTGCAGCGGTGCCATCATCTCTTGTTCCCCTTTCTCCCGCGGCCGCGGCACCGTGGTCAACGGTGACGGGGCGGCGAGCGCCGAGCCGAGCTGGGCATCGGCCGCCTGGATCTCGGCCGCGGTCTTGCCACGTTCGGCCTGGTAGATGCCGTAGTAGGAATTGACCACCATCGCCTCCCAGACGATCCTTCTGGCGGTGAGCGGTGCCGGTCCGCCTTCGCCTCGTTCACCCCGTGCCGACGCGGATTGCCCCGGAACGTCACCGCCGTGTACCGGCGAGGTCCCGCTTGTACGACGAACGCCCCGGGCTCAGCGGGACAAGCGATCGCCGTCAGGTACCAGACTCGCCGTAAGCCCGCTGCTGCCGCATCAGACAAATGCCATATCTTCGCCGCCCGCGCGGCCTTACCAGCGCCTCGCATCAGAGTTGGGAGACGCAGCTCGCCGTCTCCTGGCTAGGGTTTGCGGCCTACCGCGCCCCACTGGATGTTCGGCGTGTCGGCGGCGCCCTGGCCGGCGACCGGGCGCCACCGGTGCTTGGGCACCAGGCCCGGCTCGAGCAGCTCGAAACCGCCGAAGAAGCCGGTTGAGCGGCCCGGGCATCCCCTTGCATGACGTACCGTCAGCGCGGGGGGAATACCGCGATGCTCGCCCGCATCAGGGCCGGCGACTGGCGGTTCATTGCTGCCGCGAGCGGTCCCCCGCGAGGCTCGCAGCCCCTGCTGCGCATGTACGCCTGGCGTGCTGCGCGACCTGGACTTGACCGCCGCCTGCCCGACACCAACTTCGCCGCGCTCGCCGTGCGCGGCTGCGACCACGCCAGGCACATCGGGGACCTGAAATCCCCCGTGGATAGGAATCCATCATCAGCAAGAACCAAGAAGTGACCCTGATCATCAGGCGCGTGACGCACCTGGCCGCGGCAGCGGCCGCCGCGGCCCTTGTCCTCCTCCCGCTCGCAGGGACCACCAGCGCATCGGCAGCGGCGAACTTGACCACCTGGTCCCGCTGGAGCTAGGCGGCAGCAATGACATGAAGAACTTCTGGGTGGAGGCCGGGAAGATCCCCAACCCCAAGGACAAGGTAGAGAACCAGCTTCACGCGATGGTGTGCGCCGGGAAGATATCCCTGCATAACGCACAGCTGGATATCGCTCATAACTGGACGACTGCACCTTGACCGCGAGCCTGGCCTAGCGGCCGGCTAAGCAGGTACCGTTTCTCACGGCATTGATCCCTGCCGCTGGAATTGCGCATGAATGTGGCACCGTGCACAAAATAGGGGATGTTGTCTAAGTCCCGCATCAGTCCAGGCAACCTGGCGCGTCGGCTGAGGATCGAAGCAACGTACCCACTTTGATCCCCCGGCGGCTGTAACACCGCCACCTACCGCGCGAGCGAACGGTTCGTCACGTCAACCCCAGTATGACTACGCAGATATCTGGTTCACGTCCACGCCGCGAACATCCTGGCTAATGACCCGATGATCGTGCCGCTTGCCATCCCGGGCTCTCGCCCCTGCCACTGCCCTGCCGGACTGGGTTATCGCGCTGCCGCGGGGGCCGTCGGCCGCAAAGTGACCGGTTGGCCCCGCGCCAACGATGACTGCCGCATGCCAGTCCCCCTCTTCCCGCCGTTACCGCGACGGCGAAATCGCCGCACAACAGTAACCCCCGCGAGCGGCCAGGCATCCGCTCAACCACACAGAGGAGAAAGCCTGACCCCTGATACAGCGGCGCTCCATGGACGGCGCAGCGGCTCGGTCTTGGTCGAGACGATCTAACCGGGCGAGTTTGGCCTGATCATCCCCCGTGTATCAGGTCCACGGCCGGTCACCGTGAGACCGGCTGTCTCCCGGACGTTACCGGCGGCCACGACCCGGATCGCGGTGGCCTCCATCTGATCTCCATCTGGTCTCCACAGCATCTCCATCGTCTCTGCATGGTCCTGGACCTGGCTAGGCACGAGGGCTGCCACGTCGTACGGGCCACTTGCCGTATGGGTCAGCCGGGGGGTGGACGCGGATGTCCGATTTTGTTCTTGATCTCTCAAGCGGTGACGTGTCCATGGTCGCCGCCTCCATTCACCCCTTCTCGCGCCCACAGCTGGGACCAGCGCCGGCGGCGTTGACTGGCGTGCGAACAAGGCCTCGACGGCCTGCCTGGCGTGACTCGCCCTTACTTCCATCTACTCGGGAAAGGAAAGCAAGATGAGACGGTTCTTGACGGTGTTGCTCGCCGTCGCGCTCGGCGGCGTCGGTTTGGCGGGAGGCGCCCAGGCGTCCGCCCGCCACGAGCAGCCTGGGCACCACGCCCCGGTTGTCTCAGTCTTCGCGACGGGCCTGAACAACCCGCGCGGGCTGACCTTCGGCCCGGACGGAAAGCTCTATGTCGCCGAGGGCGGCCTGGGCGGCTCCCACTCCACAGTCGGCCAGTGTCCGCAGTCCGCGGGCGCGACGGCCCCTTACACCGGAAGCACCAATGACCCGGTGAACGGCGGCCGCATCTCGAAGATCAGCCGGTCTGGCGTGGTCACCACAGTGGTGAACGCGCTGCCCTCGAGCCAGACCAGCCCGGCCAGCGGCGGCCTGGTCAGCGGCGTCTCGAGCGTCGCCTTCATCGGCCGTCAGCTCTACGCGCTGCTGTCCGGCGCTGGCTGCTCACACGGCGTGCCTGACGTCCCGAACGGCGTCATCAAGGTCGGCCATCACGGCAGCTGGAAGCTGATCGCGAACCTGAGCGCCTTCCAGGCGGCGCATCCGGTCGCTAACCCCGACCCGGGGGACTTCACGCCGGACGGCACGTGGTTCAGCATGATCGCCGTCGGCCGGGCCCTGTACCCGATGGACTCCAACCACGGTGAGCTCGACCGGGTGACCCGGGACGGTGCGATCAGCCGGGTGATCGACATCTCGGCGAGTCAGGGGCACGTGGTTCCGACGGCGCTGGTCCACCACCACGGCGCCATCTACATCGCGAACCTGGGCCTGTTCGATCCCAGCGACCAGGCGGGTGACGAGCACGTGTGGCGGCTCACCGGCCACGGGACGCTCAAGGTCCGCGCGACGGGAGTCGAGAAGGTGCTCGGGCTCGCCTTCCGCGGCGGCCAGCTGTACGCGCTGGAGATGAGCACGACCGCAGGCGGGCCGACCCCGGGCACCGGAGCGATCGTGCGCGTCAAGGCGCACGGTCCCGCCGAGACGGTTGTCTCGGGCCTGACGTTCCCGACCGGCATGACCATTGGTCCCGACGGCGCGTTCTACGTCTCTAACCATGGCTTCGGCGCCGGCGCCGGACAGGGCCAGATCCTCCGCATCCAACCCTGATCACCGCGACCGGGCGGCCCCGGGATCCGACCTGGGGCCGCCCGCATGGCGGCTCATCGTTGCCGAAAGCGGCCTGACCTACGTCGGCTCCTGGCTCTGAAGCACCGAAGTCGGGGCCGACCGGATATCACGGGGTTGCCTGAGGGGTACGAGACGCTGCTGGGGCCGGCGTTTATCGACGGGACAGATCTGTCGACCGGGCAGTGGCAGCGGGTAGCGCTGGCGCGGACGTTCTTCCGGGACGCGCCGCTGGTGATCCTAGACGAGACACATTTGGCACCCCGCCCTATAGAGTGTGCAGAGTGCCACATTCATACCTTCACGGCCGGCGCACGGGGGGCTAATGATGCAGGTGGTGCCGTAGGCCTTCGGAGTCATCACGCGAACCGGACTGCACGCCAGAGCCGAGGGCGCGATCCAGGGCAAGCACGAGGTTGTGGCCGGCTTGCAATGCGTTCGGCAGGATGGTCCCGGCCGTGCCGGGCTGGCCGAAAGCGGCGGCCACGATCAGGGTGTTGCGCCCGCCCGCCTGGCTCCAGGCCGCGATGAGAAGGCATCCGCCGGCGGCCTGCGTGCTGCCGGTCTTGAGGCCGGCGATCCCGTCCTGGCCCAGCAACGTGTTGTAGTTGCGGACCAGGCCGGCCACCGGAACGACGGTTGCGCACCTGGAACGAGAACCTGCCGGGTGGCAGGCGCCGCGCGAAAACGGCGAACCGTATACCCGTAACCATTCGGAATGCGGTGGGAATCGTGTTCCCCTCGTTCCCTTGGCCCTGTAGAAGCATCCGCCGAGGTAGTAGTCGTACATGCGCGCCATACTCGGCGTCGTCCCATCCAGGCCCAGCGGGGTTCCCCGCGTCCCGGTCACAAATTCGGCGTATCCATCCAGCTCGGGGTACCGGTATGTCACGCGATTACGGCCCGAACGGACCGGGCGCGTGCCTCGCCCAAGGCGGCTGCTGCGGCCGCCGGGCGCGCTGGTTCTGTCGGCTCGCCACTACAGTCGGCCCAAGATGATCGCTAAAATGCTGAAGATCTTGGGCGCATGTGATTTTCACGCACCCGCGTCACGGCAGGAGCAGTGTCTTTCCCAGCGTGTCGCGGGACTCGATGCTGCGGTGCGCCTGGGCCGCCTCGATCAGCGGGAACGATTGTCCGATGACCGGCTTGATCCGTCCGGCCGATACCTCGGCCAGGGCCTGTTCCACCAGTGGCGGAAGGTCGGCCGGGTCGAACTGCACCTGCTCGATTCCCCGCAGGGTCAGCGATCGCCGCTCGGCCTCGGCCGGGTCGATCTGGGCAAAGGAACCACTCGGCGCCCCGTGTGCGGAGAACCGGCCGCCCGGCGCGATGATGGTGAAGGCGTCCTGTCCGATCTGTCCACCGACCCCGTCCAGGATCACATCAGGCCCGGTGCCGCCGGTTGCCCGCCGCACGATCTGTGTCCACTGCGGTGCGCTGTAGTCGACCGCCTCGGCTCCCAGGCTCTGGAGCAGTTTCAGCTTGCGCTCGCCGCGGGCCGCAGCCACGACATGCCCGCCCGCCGCGATCGCCAGCTGGACCAGCAGGATGCCCAGCCCTCCGGCCGCCCCGGTCACCAGCACCCACTCGCCCGGCCGGATCGCGGCGTTCCTGGCCAGGGTCAGCGCGGTCGGGCCGTCGTGCAGCAGGCTCAGCCCTTGCCGCAGGAGCTCGGGATCGCCGGGCACCTCGACCAGCCCGGACTCGCTGACGACCGCGCGCTCGGCGTAGCCGCCCTGCGGGCCGACCGCAGCGGTCACGGCCACCACCTGTCTGCCCAGCCACCTCCGATCGACTCCATCGCCAAGTGAGACCACCACCCCGGCCACACCGTTCCCCGGTACGTACGGCGGGACCACGCCGAACATCTCGCCCCACCCGCCACGAATCTGACAGTCAAGGAACAGCACGTCGGCCGCCGCCACCTCGACCACGACCTGCCGCGGCCCGGCGACCGGATCAGCAACCCCGGCGACCTCCAGCACCTCGGGCCCGCCATACCTGTCCACCTGAATCACTTGCATGTTCATCCACTTCATACCTTCGGGGGCAAGTCCGACCTCCCTGAGGCTAGGCAGATATCCCTCCAGCCGGAACGGCCACAAGTCCGGTGACCAGGCCGCCGATCGACCTAGGACCTGCGACCCGGCATGGCCCCCGTATCCGGGTCAACGCGGGCCTTGGCCAGCGACACCAGTAGCAGCAAGGAGCCGGCCGCCCGGTCCGCAACCGGCAGCCACACCCGCCCGCACCCAGAAGATCGCACCTCCGAGCGCGATCTGTTCTGCCAGGAGCCCACCTTCAGCGAGACCCAGCAAACATCCCCGGTTCCCGATCCTGGAAGGGGGCCGGTGCAGCACCGCTCCCCCGTCCGCCGCCATTGACGTCTTCGCCCTGGCCAGCGCCCGACTCTACGACGAGATCGCTTGCCAGGACCCTCACGGAGTGTGCTGGTATGGCCCGACGTGGTGACCCAGGACAGAACCCGACCCTGCGCGGCCGCCGCCTGGCTATGGAGCTCCAGCGCCGCCGCGAGGCCACCGGCATGAGCCGCGAAGAGGTAGCGCGGCAGCTGGAGTGGTCGACCTCCACCATCTTCCGCATCGAGACCGGACGGAGCCGCCCCCAGCCCGGGAACGTTCGGACCCTTCTCGAGCTGTACGGCGTGACCGGGGCCGAACGGGACGGGCTGATCCAGCTGACCCGGGAGGCCCGCCAGCCCGGGTGGTGGCACTCGTTCCGCGACGTACATGGTCGAGTCCGCGCAGCAGGGAAAGACCACGATCCAGGTCGTGCCCTACCGTGCAGGTGCACACGCGGGGACGATCGGCGCGTTCGTCATCCTGGACTTTCCCGAGGCTACCGACCCGGCCATGGTGTACGTCGAGACGCTGGCCGGGGACATCTACCTCGAGGAGCGTTCGGATGTGAACCGCTATACCCTTGCATTTGAACGGCTGCTGGCCGCCTCGCTGCACCCAGACGACTCCGTGCAGATGATCGAACGGCTGGCCAGCACCTTGAGGTAGGGCCAGCACGTAGAGGAGGTGCGCGGGATGACCGAGATCGACCTGTCCCGCGCCGAGTGGCGGAAGAGCAGCTACAGCGGCCAGGGCGGCAACTGCGTGGAAGTGGCCCGCAACCTGCCAGGGCTCGTGGCGGTACGCGACTCGAGACAACCAAATGGAGACGAGCTAGTCGTCCGACCACAAGCCTGGCGAGCCTTCCTCAGGAAGGTACGCACCTCAGCAGCAACGAGGAACCTCGCATGAGATCGCTCCAGCCTTCGTCGTGAGCCACCGCGGCCAGGAGCGGATCGAGATGAGCGGCGGCACCAGCTAAATGTTCGTGACCGGCAGTGTTGCCGCCACGGTAGAGCAGGCCCGTGCGGTCGCGGACGGGAAGGACGTCCTGCCGGTCGGCGGGATCAGCATCGCCCAGTAAGCGCTGAGAGGGTGGCCGCGGGACTGGTTGACGAGGTCGTGCTGCACGCCATGCCGAGGCGGACGGACCATCGCATCTCCGCGCTCGCTCAGGCGAATATCTCCTTGTCTGACTTTGCAAGTCAAGCCGGTCCGCTACCACGATCACGTCGTGACCGAGTTCGCGCAGATCCGCCGCAATGGCGGGTGAGAACATCTCGTCCAGCAGAGCCTGGCGTCAGGCTGCATGGCTCATACGACGGGCTGCTGCTGTACGCGCCATGCGGCTTCGGCACGTGCCGAAACCTTAGCTGTCCGGTTCGCCTGGCTTCCGCTTTGACCAGATACTGCGGAGTGGCAGCAGGCTTCCTCGTATTTCGCGATCGGGGTGGATGCCGCCGTCTAGGTACCACTGTTCCAGCGCGCCGAAGTAGCTGAACACCAGGGCGTTTGCGGCCACGCGTGCCTGCGTCTCGGTCATCCGCACGCGGCCATGCGCACCGACGGGCCTTGGAAGAAATATCGCATCCGGCGCCACGGGCTCCTCTCGGTCTGCGGGCCTGCGGCGTCTCGTGGGGTTGGGGTGCCTGCTCCGGTGTCGCTTCGTACTTGAGCACGACCTGAAGCAGGATGCCGAAGGGATCGTCCACATCCAGTAGTTCTTGGGCTGCCTCCTGGCTCATGCTGTCGAACTCGTCGGCGACGAGGAGTCTTCCACCTCTTGGACAGCGTTGGCGCCCCGACCGTTGCGATTTTCGCGGCTCAATAGCCCGGCCTGCGCGTGCCCTCTGTCAACGCTTCGCCACGCTCTTGCGGGACGTCGACGCATGACTCGGGGCTGCCGTGGGTCGCTAGCCCTTCGGCGTAGAGCTCTTCCATCTCATCCTCCGTGCCGGTTTATCCCGGCGCTTTCCCAAGATATGGCAGAACGGTCTGCCGCAAAGCTCCCGGCATAGGCTCGTCCTTCCTCCGGCCCGACGCTGGCCGCGAAGCCCGCCGCCCTCGCTCTGCCTGAACGCCTCCCGGCCGCCAAGCTGACTGTCACTTCTCGACGTCCGCAGATTTCGGAGGCCGACAAGCTCCGGCCCCGGCGCAGATCCGGCGGGGATGATCGAGGCGCACACGGCCTGGGGCGCCGGAGCCACGGCCACGGCCTGCGGGAATGATCTCTCATCGGTCGGCGAAGGATTGCCAGCGGTTGCGTTTGGCAACGCGTTGCCAAACGCAACGACTTGTGAGTTACCTTGCTTAGGTGCCAGCACCGGTAGCGTTCGATCAGCTGTCCACAAGCGATCTTCTCATCGAGCAGGTCTATCTCGGTGATACCGCTGGGCACGTTGGCGACGATCCTCTAGCTGTCCTCCTTCCGGTAGGTAATCAGGGAGGCTTCCGGTACGCGGGCTCACCCTCGCAGGGAACCGTCCGGCTCGTGGTCCTCTACACCTCTGGGATAAATGAGGACTGGCCAGATGTCCTTGATCCAGCGACCGGGACCTTTACTTACTTCGGGGACAATCGAGCTCCAGGACACGAGCTTCATGACACGCCCCGGCGTGGCAACCAGATCCTGCGCTCCGTCTTCGCCGCAGCAGCGGGCGGTTCCCCTAGTAGAGCGAGAGTCCCGCCATTCCTTCTGTTCGAACGGGCCGCGACGAAAGGGCGCGCTGTTCAGTTCCGCGGGCTGATGGCGCCGGGCTCGCCGCTCGTACCGCCGGACGAGCAACTCGTCGCCCTCTGGCGCAACCGAGGTGGCCAGCGCTTCCAGAACTACCGGGCGACGTTTACGGTCCTTGACGCCAACCCGCTAAAGCGGACCTGGCTGGACTCGGTCCTGCTCGGCGCCCCGCTGGCTAATGCGCCGGCAGCCTGGTCCGCATGGGTTTCCGCCGGTGCCTTCAAAGCGTTGCTAGCGCCGCCGACCACACAGCACCGCAACCGTGCACAGCAGCTACCTGCCGTATCCGGGGATATTGTCCTGCTTGAGATGCTCTGGGAGCACTTCAAAGACCGGCCCATCGATTTCGAGCGCTGCGCCGTCGAGCTGTTCCGCCTCGCGGCGCCAGGGGTTCAGAACGTCGATGTGACCCGCCCAAGCCGCGACGGTGGCCGTGACGCCATCGGGCAGTACGCCATCGGGCCAGCAGCGGACCCGATCCGCCTCGACTTCGCCCTCGAAGCCAAGTGCTACAAGCCCGGCAACTCTGTCGGCGTCAAAGAGCTTGCGCGCCTGATCAGCCGGATCAAGCACCGCGAGTTCGGGGTGCTCGTCACCACCTCCTACGTCCACGAACAGGCATACAAAGAGGTACGCGACGACGGGCACCACATCATCATCATCGCGGGCGCAGATCTCGTGGCCACCCTTAAGACGGCCGCCATCGGCACCGCCGCCACCCTAAAATCCTGGCTCGACCAGAGCTTTCCAGCGCCCGACAAGGCATGACCGGACGTTGGCCGATTTCATCCGGCCTCCTCGGCGATGGAACTAGCCTGATTCATGAGCGCTTAGGGGACATCCCGAACCGATGGGAAGGTGCGGCATGAAGCTGGTGAGCATCGCCGTCGACGTGTCCTGCGCCAGGTGGCGGAAGAGCAGCTTCAGGGGTGGCGGAGGCAGCAACTGCGTCGAGGTAGCCGATGCCGGGCAGGCGATGACTCCAAGGACGCGCTAGGACCGGTTCTGGTCTTCGGCCAGCACGCATGGCGCCAGTTCACTGCGAATGTGAGGACTGAGCGGTTGCATTGATGAGCCCAGCGTTCATGCGTATGCGCTTCCCAGCGTTATGCGCCCGCCTGCTTCCTGCGCGTAGCCCTCAAGGTGGCCTCTCAAACCCTGGGTCGCCGCATCTGCCCTGCTCGGTGCCTTTGAAGACCTGCCGGTGATGCTAGGAGATGTAAACGACGTCCACCGTCGGCTGGCGCGGCCGCGGGGATCAGCAGCGGCTTGCCCGCCAGCTCATCCACGGCCCGGGCCTGCCTTATTCCTGGCGATGTACAGGCTGGACACGCGTATCCGCCGGTCCTGCGTGATGCCCAGGACGCCTAGGTCGAACAGTATGAGCTGTTGTTGATGACCTACTCCGCCAAGCCACACCAGCCTTTGACTCTCGCCCTCCAAGCCGCGGTGTCCCGTGGTGTCGCAGTAAGTGTCGTCGTTGAGACGCCGACCTTGATACGCTCGCCACATGAGGCTGTCGCCAATCCTTCCGGTTAGCCTGGCCGTGGCCGCCGTGGCCCTGAGTGCTTCCCAGGGCCACACCGTGGCCGAGCCCGATAAGCGCAGCAACCGCGAGGTAGTAGCGTTTCCCCTCTTCGCCTTAAAAGCCAGCGACAGAATTATCTCATTCAACGATCATGTCTCTCACGAAAGCCATTCATCCCACGTTTCAGGTGGGCACAGCTCCGGACACGACTCCCATGTGTCGCACTCTTCGCATTTTTCGTCCACCTCTTCCTCGCCTCCGCCTGCTCCCAGCACCACCACCCCAGCTCAGACTGCGGGTTCGCCTACAGTTACCTCTCCTCAATCCGGGGGAGGGTCAGGCTCCGGTCCGGCCTCCTCAGGTTCCGCCCCGGCCCCATCGGGCTCGGGTCCGAGCCCGCTCGACAGCTTCAGCTCGCAGCCGACTGGAAATAATTCGAGCGGCGGCGATGCGGCAGGAGCAGTGGCAGTTGTTGTGCTTGTGGTGACCGTCGGCGGGGTGACCTATGTCGTGTATCGCCGCACCCGCCGACCGAGGTGAGTCCAGATGCCGCAAGACCCTGAAGCCGTGGAGATAAGCTTCGACAGGAACACTACGGAGCTCGATGCCCTTCAGCGGGCCGCATACGCCGTCGCCGATCGATGACGGTCGACATCAGGGCATCCGCCACGGATTACATCTGCACCCTGTTCCCGCGCCGTGCCGAAGTTACGAGGGCGCGCTTAAGCACCGAATCAGGACTGAGGTCATCGATCAGACCCTTCGCCTCAGAATCGCGAAACAGACAGAGCCAATCCGCAACCTGATTTTCGCGCTGGCGTTCTCGCAGACTGGCCTTGCTGAAGGCGGGAAAACGGACGCATGAACCTCAGGCTGCTAAGGGACGCGACCACGCTGCCGCCGTCAAGCTGGCAACTGCTGCCCTGCGGTTCCACCGCTTCGACTCAGGACGTCGATCCTGCTGACGAACCTAGTTGGTGAGCATCTCTTCTGTCGCAGGACCAGTTCCTGGCCGTGATGGAAGGTACCTGTGATGACCAGGAACTTCTCGCTCGCTTGCGGGCCAGGCACCTGATCCAGCGTGCCCGGCGACAGGCTGCCAGCGGAACTGCTGGCGATCAAGCTCCGGACCCGCCTGCGTCGCCTGCCCAGACTCAACCGGATTGCATATGTTCGTCCTCACGCTTCGATGTGAGCACACGTGCCGGTATTGCCAGGTGTCCCGGCAATCGTCCGCGAAAAGCGAGTACGACATGAGCCAGGAAACGGCTCGCCGTGCGCTCGATGCTGGCGTTCCGCTCGCCCTCGCCGCACCTGAAGCTGGAGTTCCAGGGAGGCGAGCCGCTGCTCAACTTCCCTCTGGTGAGATGGACCGTGGCGGAGGCCAAGCGCATGAACAAGGATCACGGGAAGGAACTGGCGTTCGTTATAGCCACCAACCTGGCCCTGCTTGACGACGATGTCCTCGAGTTCTGCGCCCAGGAAGATGTCTACCTATCTACCTCGCTCGACGGCCCAGCGGATCTACATAACCACAACCGGCAGGCGGCCGGGCCAGGACAGCTGGCAGCGGACGGTCAGCGGCATCAGGACAGGTACAGAGACGCTCGGGCCGGACCGGGTAAGCGCGCTGATGACCACCACGGAAGCAAGCCTGGACCGTGCTTCATGACATCATCGATACCTACGCCGAAATTGGGCCTGCAGCAATGTCTTCCTGCGGCCGATCTCCCCCTATGGCTTCGCACTCCGGCGCGCGGTGGCGCCGGTTATGACGTACAGCGGTGGCTGAGCGTTTTACGAGACGGGGCTTGATTACGTCATCGACTTCAACCGTGGCGGGCTGCCCGTTGTGGAAAGCTACGCCGCGATAGTCGCCAGGAAGATGTTCACGAACGAAGATCCCGGGCTTTGTCGACCTAACGTCGCCTGCCGGGATCGGGCTGGGGCGCTGGTCTACAACTACGACGGCGACATCTACGCTTCGGACGAAGGCCGCATGCTCGCCGAGATGCGCGATCACACGTTCCGCCTCGGCAACGTGGATCGAGCAGTTACACGAGATATCATGCTGTCCGAGCAACTTCTGCAGCCCCTGCATCGAGTCCTTCACACTCAGCGCTCCGATGTGCAGAGCTGCGCGTTCGAGCCGTACTGCGGAGCGGATCCGGTATTTCACCATGCCACCGATGGGGGATTTTGTCGGGCACAAGGCCATCTCGGCTTTCTGCCGTCGTAATATGGGGGTATTCAAGGCCGTTCTTCGAAGGGCGCGCGACGACAAGTTCGCCCAAGGATCTGTTCTGCCGGTGGGCGCAGAGATGATCAGGCTCTGGGAGGGCCACGCCGACCGGATCTGAACAGTCGAGATTCGGCCTGACGTCTGGCGAGTGTGCCAGGCCGAGTGAGAATCGGTACGGGCGACGCCTTGGCCTGCCTGGTCGACGGGATAGAGATGTCGTAGGTGACCGAATAGGCTTTACCTGACCTGCCGCCCGGAAGTAGCCGTTCCGGTCCCGCTTATTCAGTTGCCTGCCGAGCTATCCCATCTCGGCGAAGACGACATCATCGGCATCTCGCCGGACGGCTCTCGGATAAGCGTGCTCTGGAAGAGCGCTGCCGTGCATAATAGCCTCTTGCTAACTGAGCAATGTGACAACTACTGCCTGATGTGCTCCCAGCCGCCAAAAACGCGCGATGACATCTGGCTGTTCGAGCGGGCTAAGCGGATAGTGAGCCTGCTACCACCGACCGCCCGGAGTCTCGGGACTCACGGGCGGCGAGCCGACCTTGCATTCGGATAACCTTATCGGCCTTCTCGAGCACTGCCGGGATACCGCGCCCTGGCTGCAGTTGCACCTGCTGTCCAACGGCAGGCGTTTCGCCGATGGCGGCTTTGCCCGCGCTACGCGGGAGTAGGCCTCCAGGACATTATGGTAGGGATTCCTGTCTATGCACCTGAGGCTGGGCTTGCACGATTTTATCGTGCAGGCCGATGGCGCGTTCGAAGAGACGATCCATGGGATACTCAATCTCGCCTCTCTTGGGGCAGAGTGTAGAGCTTCGGGTCGTCGTCCAACGGCATACCGTGCCTGTGCTGTCGAGCTTGCAATTTCATCGCACGCAACCTGCCCTTTGTTGACCAAGTGGCTCTCATGGGGCTGGAGATGACCGGTCTTGCACGGCCGAACTCGGCTGAAGTGTGGATCGATCCAGCTGAGTACCAGAGCGAGCTTCTGGAAGCTACTTCAGATCTGGTAGCGGCCAGTATCGCCACGAAGATTTACAATCACCAGCTGTGTGTTCTTGACGAGCGGCTCTGGCCCTTCGCGGTTCGTTCCATAAGTGACTGGAAGAACGACTATCTCGATATTTGCCAATAGGTGTTCAGTGCGTGACGCCTGCGGTGGTGTATTCGCCACGAGCGGTGGTCGCTTGAGTGCGGCACTTAGCCCCATAGCATGATGGTGTATACGACCTGGCGGTTCAGCTGGTCGGCGACGGACGCGAGCTCGGCCATCGCGCGCATGCCGAGTGGCTTGACGCCTGCCGCGGTGAGCTGGTCCTGCTCGGCCGCATCGGTGGACCGCATGCCGGCCAGGACAAGCGACGAGAGAACGGCGGGCACGGGCGGGGTGAGCCCTTCAGGGCCGACGCTGGTCAGGGAGCGAAGCATCATGCCGTGGAACGCTCCTGAGGGAGAGCTCGCAGGGGTATTGAAGTCGGCGTGGGCGTCGATCCACACGATGGCCAGCTCACCTTCGTGGCGTCCCAACGCTATGGGTGACCACTCAGATGATGG